>NZ_BAAAGE010000002.1:0-1207006 GCF_039523995.1 Aquimarina litoralis | reverse complement strand
TTACCATTCCGAACAGAGAAGTTAAGCCCGTTAGCGCCAATGGTACTACAATCGTGGGAGAGTAGGTCGCCGCCTTCCTTGAAAACCCTTCATTATAACAATGAAGGGTTTTTTTATGAAGTAAACTGAAGCTCTAGAGAATAAATAATACCTACTGTTAATAGCAACAAACAACATTTTTTAATCAAATTAAAGAGTGTATGGTTTATATTTTATAGCTATCAATTTAAATTAGAATACTGTAGTGTGCTTAATATAGGTATGATTTTTATTCAAAAATAAAAGCCCAAATTGTAATGTAATTTGGACTTTTAAAAGAGAATATTAACCAGTAGCTAATACCTTTGAAGCGATTATAATATAACTTAGGAGGCTTTAGAAATCTCTCCATTTAGATTTGTTTCAATTTTGTGAAAGAATTCTTCATTTTTATAAGGTTTTCTAAGGAAATCGTTGAAACCAGAGTTGGAGTCTAATATGGCTTGTACGGTGTCTTGTGTATCAGATGCTGTTAATGCTATAATAGGAACTGTAGGATTAAATGTTCTTATTATTTTTGTTGCTTCCATACCTCCCATATTTGGCATGTTTAAATCCATAAGAATTAGATCGTAATGGGTTTCTTTAACCATCTGTGTGGCAATAAGACCATCGTCAGCAATCTCCGAAGGGTATCCTTTTGTTTTAAGAACATTTTTGGTAACAATCTGGTTTATTTTATTGTCTTCAACGATAAGGATTTTATAATCTTCTTTATTTAGAAGTGGTATACATTCTTTCTGTTTATCAATAGGGCTCACATTTTCTTTAGTGGTATCAATTTCAAAATCAACGGTAAAGTAGAACGTAGTACCTTCACCTGGAGTACTTTTGATTTTTATATCACCACCATGTAGATTAACCAAGTTTTTCACAATATGTAAACCTAAACCAGTACCTGTAGTATGATCTTTAGCATCTGCTTGTGAGAATTTTTCAAATATTATTTCTTGTTTGTCTAATGGAATACCTCTTCCGTCATCTTTTATTTCAAATTTGATTGATACTTTGTTGTTTTTTACAATCGGATTGATGAAATTTAGCCATATGTTTCCATTTTTTGTGAATTTATTAGCGTTGCTAATAAGATTAATAAAAATTTGGGATAATCTTACTTGATCACCTATTAAATGATGTGGAATGTTTTCATCAAAATTTAAGTGTAGTGTATTTCCGTTTTTGTCTGCTTGATATTCAAATGAGTTTTTAATATCATCTGCTAATCCTTTTATATTATAGCTAGTCTTGTCTAAGGTAATCTCATAAGATTCCATTTTTGTTACTTGTAGCACGTCATTAATAAGGTTTAATAGATGATCCGCTGAGAATTTCATGAGTTTTATGAATTTATGATTCTCTTCATCTTTAATTCTTTCCATAAGAATAGAGGATAAACCAACTACACCGTATAACGGAGTCCTAAGCTCATGACTTACAGTAGAAATAAACTTTGTTTTGACAGCGGCTAATCTGTCGGACTTTTCTTTGGAAATTTTAAGTTCTTTATTCCTAATGGCTAATGATTCACCTAAAACCTTTGTTTTTCTATGATTATAGATAAAGAAACAAAATAGAATAAGACATAATACTAATAAAGACAATGTAAAAATTGAAATGTTTTGGGACTGTTTTGCTTTTTGGGTTTGTATGGTATTATTTTTATTACTAACGACTAGTTTTTCTTTAAACTCATTATTTTCTAATTTTTCTATTTCTAATGCCGTTTCATGATGCGTGGTATACTTTTTAAGAATAGCGTAAGCCCTATCTTGTCTTCCTAGTTTAACCAGCAACTCTTCATATTTTTTGTAAACAGTCATAGCCTGTCTAAACATTTTATTCTTTTCGGCAATGGACGCGGCCATTTCGAAATAACGTATAGCATTACTATAATTTTTGTGAATTACAAAATATTCTCCAAACCTTGTGTAGGTGGTTAGCAGGTTTACTGGATATTGAGAATTGGTCTTAAAGTATTTTTGACACTTTTCTAATAGAGTATACGCCTTTCGGTAATTTCTTGTCTTTAGATAAATGTTTGCCAAATTAAGTTCCACTACATGCAAAGAATGCATGTCTAAATCTTCTGAATATTTGTAAATTTCTTTGATTCTTTTTAGTGCTCTACCTGGTTTATTAAAGCCTTCGAGATATACTAATGCAAGATTGTTGTTTACTTCTATGGTAAGTTCAGAATTATCTTTTAATTCTTTTATAAATAATTCAGCAACTTTGTATTCTTTTAGGGCTTTTTTGTATTCTTTGTTTGAATAATAGATATTACCTAATAAATTGTAAGCATACCCTTTAATATAATACTCTTGTTGACTATTGAACTTAGAAGAAACATCGATAATCCTTTCAATTATCATTACACCATTAGCCCTTCCAATAGAGTTTAAATGTTCTTCGGTATCTGTAATGATACAGGTAAGTTCGGAAAATGACATCTCCTCATATTGATTTGCGTATAGGGCAGAATGAAATAGATTAATACATACGAAACATATAAAATACTGAGCTATTTTAGTACTTTTCATTGTTTATAACAGATTTTGGGGCAATCAAATATAGTTAAAAAAAACAAAATAACGGTTTAAATACTAATTAAATACGGTTAAAGTGTATTTTATTACGTTTTGATATCCTTAAAATAGGTATATTCTTACATTTTAAATCATTATTTACAAGTAATAAATTTGAGTAAGTACAAATCACTTTTTTATTTTTGTTTTAATGAAACAGCAATCTGATTTAGAAGAAAGGTGGAATTGGCTTAGCCATGGTTTAGGTTTTATAATGGCAATATTAGGTCTCTTTGTATTAATATATTATGACAATAGTAAAACACAGTTCAGCAGATTTTCAATTTACCTATATGGTATTTCTTTAATTGTTCTTTATTTTTCCTCCGCTTTATATCATTATATAACAGATCTTAATCTCAAGAATAAATTGAGAGTTATGGATCATATTGGGATCTACTTGTTAATCGCAGGAACTTATACTCCCGTAACTTTAATAGCCTTGATAAGTAGCAAGGGATGGCTGCTTTTTATCTTAGTTTGGTCACTAGCTGTATTGGGTTCTATTTTGAAATTATTTTTTACAGGTAAATATGAAGTTGTATCGGTTCTTCTGTATTTGTTAATGGGATGGTTAATTGTAATAGATTTTTCACAACTTACAGAAATAGTTGGTAAAAATGGAGTCATGTATTTGATTTACGGAGGTTTAGCTTATACTGTGGGGATCATTTTTTATGCGGTTAAAAAGCTAAATTATAATCATGTGATTTGGCATTTTTTTGTTTTGGCTGGAAGCGTTTTTCACTTCATGTTTATTTGGAAATTCGTTATCTAAGATAGCACTATATCAGGCAAATTTAAGCCTGATATAGTAATAGTATTTTATAATTGAAGTTTATCCTCTGCATCCTCGAATGACACCAAATACATAATCATCGGCTGCTTCATTAAACTCATCACCACAATTACGATCACTGCTTCCACCACTTGCGTTATTCACATTACTGCATTGATCATGATCCATACAATCTTTTGTCCAGGCACTAGGAATCCACCATCTTCCACAATCAGCTCCGCATCTTCCCATGCAACCATAGTTTCTTCTTGGTTTACTTCCGACTTTTACACGATCTCTATGACTACCGCTAGAATCATCATATTCTGCGGTTACATATGTGTTTTTACGGATACAAGTGATTCCTTCATTTCTATTTTTTAGATTCATAGAATTTGATGGTGATTGAATACTCCTTTTTGAATAGATATACCCAACAGGTGATTTACCCCAATATTCCATTAATGTTAGCAAGGTATACTCTGTCATTGAAATATTTCCTTTTTTAGAATCTAGTAAATACTCGGAGATGATTTTTCCTGTATTAAGTAATGCTTCTTTTTGAGATTCAGAAAAATTATTGTCGTGTCCATCTATACTCATATTTTCGTTACCAAAATTAATAAGAGCTTCAATATTCTTTTTGTCAATAGATATTGATACTTTAAATTCGAGCTCAGATATTGCTTTTACAGAATATTCGATAGTGCTATTGTTAGTGTCTAACTTACCAGATAGCATATCTTCATTTTGTATTTCTAGACCGATTTCTTGAGCTTCGGGAGAGCTATTTTCTTTAGTACATTGAAGACATAAAAATGAGCATAGCACGATTGCTATGGAGTTAACATAGTTTTTCATAATTATTGAGTTTGTGTTTTAGTTACTCGTAAGGTATGAAAAACTTTCTAAAATGATAATTTATTAAAATTTTAGCACGAAAAATTAAAATTTGTTACAAAAAGAGGTGTAAAAGTATTATAATGCTAATCCTGGATAATATCCTTGTATTCTAAAAAGAAGTTTTCAAGTCTGTCCATGTAAGTGTTTAGGAACTTCATTGTTGTTTCCCATGTTTTTTTGTTATGAATACTTACACCTAGTAACTCGATATATATTTTAGAAATTACTTTACCGTTTTCTAGAATATATCGTTCATCAAAGATAATGTTACTTATATATTCTTCTTTAAGAATATTCTTTAGACTTAAAAATTTATCATAATAATATACCCGAATAAGATCATCATAGGGTTCAATGTCAATAGATACTTGAGCGATTTTGGTAGTAAACGTAAACTTTAGTGTTACGTCTTTGATTTTGGTATTATATAATAACCATTTTCTAGGATATTCGGTACCAAAAGTGGTCCAAAATTCTTGTCTTATTTTTTTTGATTCTTCTTTACTAAACATCCTAAATGAAATAAGCACTAGCGGTTGCTGCCAAAATAACCATTAATTTGGTAATATTAAATTTATGGCCTTCGTTGCTTTCAAATAATATGGTTGTAGATACATGCAAAAAAATACCAATTACAAGAGCAGTGATTTCCTTATAATATTTTTGTACGGCTTCAAAATGTTCTGAAATCAATGTTCCTAAAGGAGTCATTAAAGCAAAAATAAAAAGTAAGCCGATTATAGTAGTTCTTTTTATTTGAGTATTAATTAAAAAGGTGGTTAGAATCATAGCAATAGGGATTTTATGAACTATAATTCCCACAAGTATTCCTTCGGTGTGATGAATAGGAAAACCTTCTAGAAGTGCATGAATTCCCAAACTTATAAATAATAACTTAGGGATTCTTGTTGTCTTTTTGTGTAGGTGTATATGTCCGTGTTCTGCTCCTTTCGAAAAGTACTCCAATATTTTTTGAAGTAGAATCCCTATCATAATCCAAACCCCTGTTTGTTTGGCATGCTGATGATCTTCGAAAACTTCAGGTAATAAATTAAATATAGTAATTGCTAATAAAAAAGCTCCACTAAATGCTAAAAGTAATTTTAGATTTTTCTGATTACTGGGTTTAAATATATATACAATTAAAGACCCTACAAAAACTGCTAATATGGAAAAAATGTGGTGATACACTATTTAAAAATAAGAATGAGTCTAGAAGAATTAGTTTTGTGAAATTTTTGGAGTTGGTAATTCCCAAAAATATCAATTAAATCTGCTTTAGCTTCGCTAAAGTATGCTTTAAAATCTTCTAATGTTATTGCTTTTACTTTTTCAGTAAAGAAGTAATCTTCATTATTGTCTTCGAATCTAATTTCTTTATGGATGTATCCTTTTTCTACATACCTTTTTATATGAAAGGTAATTCCTGATACTTCTTTAGTTTCTTCCGGAACAAGATGATCAATAACATACTCTACATTCATAAAATCAATTACTCCAAATCCAGTTTCGTTTAAATTTGATTTTATAGCTTTAATTGTATTTAGATTGCATTCTTCTTTTTCAAAATATCCAAAACTAGTAAATAGATTAAAAACTCCAGAAAACTTTTCATGATAAGGTTTAGACATATCATGAACTCTGAATCTCAATGTTTCGTTTTCAAATTTAGAAGCATATTTTATGCTGTTTTTTGAGAGATCTACTCCTGTAACATCATATCCTAATTGGTTCAGATAGATACTGTGTCTTCCTTTTCCGCAGGCAAGATCAAGTAATTTTTCTCCAGGTTCTAGATTTAAATAATTACTTAAGTTATCCATGAATTGCTGCGCCTCTTCATGACCTCTATCTTTATATAATATATGATAATATGGTGTATCAAACCAAGATGCATACCACATTGTAGAATCTTTTAGCATAGGGCGCAAAATTAATGTATTTTTGCCGTTTAATAATAGCGAATTAGAAGATAGTGAGCAATTCATTTAAAATGGTAGCCAAAACCTTCTTTGGTTTTGAAGAAATATTAGCACAGGAGCTTAGGGATCTTGGAGCTCTAAAAGTTCAAGTAGGGAACAGAATGGTTAGTTTTTACGGTGATAAAGGATTTATGTATAAGGCAAACCTTTGTTCGAGAACTGCGTTAAAAATTTTAAAACCAATCGGCACCAAAAAAATTCGGAATGAAAGAGATTTATATAACTTTATACAATCTATTCGTTGGGAAGAATATTTGAATGAAAATGATACTTTTGCAATTTATACTACGGTGAATTCAACGATTTTTCGACATTCTCAATTTGTTTCCCTAAAGTCTAAAGATGCAATTGTAGATAAATTTAGAAAGGAAAAAGGCAAACGACCTAATGTAAATACAGATTATCCAGATTTAACTATCAATATACACATACAGCAGGATTTATGTACTGTGTCATTAGACAGTTCTGGAGGATCATTACACCATAGAGGATATAGAACGGCAACAAATATAGCGCCTATTAATGAGGTGTTGGCAGCTGGTTTGTTATTGCTTTCCGGATGGGATGGAAGATCTGATTTTTTAGATCCAATGTGCGGTAGTGGGACACTTGTTATAGAAGCCGCTATGATAGCCTGTAATATTCCCGCTAATCTAAACCGTAAAGAATTTGCTTTCGAAAAGTGGTTGGATTGGGATATGGATTTGTTTGAAAAAATAGAAGCTGCTTGCCTAAATAAGACCAGAGAGTTTCGACATAAAATTGTTGGTTTTGATAAAGCACCTTCTGCATTAAGAAAAGCAATAAAGAATGTACAAAACGCTAATCTTTCGGATTTTGTAACTATAGAAAATCAAAACTTCTTTGAAAGTTCTAAAGAAGTAGAAGATAAATTGCATATGGTTTTTAATCCTCCTTACGGAGAACGTTTAGAACTTAATGAAGAAGAATTTTATGGTAAAATAGGGGATACATTAAAACAAGAATATCCAAATACCAATGCTTGGTTTATTACTTCTAATCTCGAAGCTTTAAAATATGTGGGACTTCGACCTTCGAGAAAAATAAAGGTGTTTAACGGTAAATTAGAATCTCGCTTGGTGAAATATGAAATGTATGCCGGGAGTAAAAAAGCAAAATTCCAAAAATAGATATAAACTAGATTACCTCTTCTTTTTATAAAATGGGATTAAATAACTAATTGTATAGGTGTATCCAACATTAAATTCACTGAAATCATTAGTTCTTCCAAATCCAGGGATGAATAAATTTTCAAATCCTGTGGGATCTTGTTCATTTACAATTCTTCTTAAAGATACATTCGCACCTAAATAAATGTTTTTGAATAGTTCTACTTTAAGACCTAATACCAATTCGATCCAGCCTGCTGTTAAGCCCGTGGACTCTCTTCCTTCACTTCTGAAGTTTTCTAGATTATCAGGAGTATCAAAAAAATCAGTACCAGTGAATATATTATAGTCATTAAGTGTTTGGTCGAAAGTTGAAAATCCATATCTAAGCCCAGCATAAATACTGTTCTGCATGCCATACCAATTCTTATAAGTATTATAATCAATTCCTAATCTCACATAGCTTCCGGATCCTTCTACATTTATATTAGTTTCATCTCTTAGTAGAGATTCATTACCTATTTCAGCAGCGATATAATAATTTTTATATACTCTATAATCTGCATTGATTTCAAATCCTGAATAATCATCATTTACAGCAGTTCTTATAAATCGGGCTATGTCTACGCCTAATCTTAAACCATATTTTTCTGATGGAGGCAAAGTATCTCTTGCAGTAAGATTCGGTTCTTCCTGACAATAAATAATACCTGAAATTAGGATGCTAGTGAAAAATAAGTATATGCGCATTTGTTTCATCGATAACATCGGGTTCTTCTATTATTATATTTTTAATCCAATTCTGATCACCTTCTGGTATTAGGTTTTCTCCAAGTTCATTGTATATTACTCTAAAACCACAAGCACTGCTAACGTACTCTTCTACAGGTGCGTAAACAATATTTATTACATCTGTATTCGGATCATCACCGCCATCTTCAGTATCGGAATTAATAGTTAATTCAAAATTGGTTAATAAAGCGTTTGTACGTAGTGGGATCAATATAGAATCTTGATTTGTTTCATAGGTGATAATATTCTCAAAACCTTCTGCTTTTACCTGAAGTTCATCGGGTTGTTTAATATCGGTAGGAGTATCGAAATCCATAAATTTGATTATCAAGAAAGGAGTAGTAGGTGTGTCTTCTGCACAGATATCATCACGTTCGCAACTAGAACAGAGATGCATAATGCTAAGACAGCAAGTTATTATAGTAATAGTTTTATATAATTTCATTTCTATCTTTTTTCTAATAAAACCACATTTTCCACATGATGTGTTTGTGGAAACATATCTACAGGTTGTATTTTGGTAACTTTATACATGCTATCTAATAACGACAGATCTCTTGCCTGTGTTGCACTATTACAGCTTACATATACTATTTTATTTGGTGATATATTTAGTAATTGTCCTAAGACATCCTTGTGCATCCCATCTCTAGGAGGATCAGTGATTACAACTTCCGGTTGTCCATGTGCTGCAATAAACTGAGCTGTAAATACCTTTTTCATATCCCCTACATAAAACTCTACATTGTCTATTCCATTATGTTTTGCATTTGCTTTAGCATCTTCAATTGCCTCGGGTACAGCCTCCACACCAACAACTTTCTTAGCTTTTTTAGCTACAAATTGAGCTATAGTTCCTGTACCTGTATATAAATCGTAAACTAATTCTTCTCCGCTAAGACCAGCAAAATCTCGAGTGATTTTATATAATTCATAGGCTTGTTTAGAATTCGTTTGATAGAATGATTTAGCATTTATCTTAAAACGAAGTCCTTCCATTTCTTCTTCTATATGATCTTTTCCGTGATAACAAATCACTTCTTGATCATAAATAGTATCATTGCCTTTAGTATTAATAACATATTGTAACGATGTGATTTCTGGAAATTCCGAAATAATATAATCTAGTAATAAGGTTCTCTTTTCTATATCTTCATAAAAAAACTGAATTAATACCATTATTTCACCAGTAGAAACTATACGCATCATTAAGGTTCTCAAAAACCCTTTTTGGTTTCTGGCATTATAAAAAGTAAGGTCATTTTGCGTAGCAAAATTTTTAATCTTATTTCTTATAGCGTTACTAGGGTCTTCTTGTAGGTGGCATTTATCTATATCTAAGATTTTATCCCACATTCCAGGAATATGAAATCCTAATGCGTTCCTATTTTCAATTTCTGTATCACTTTGTATTTCTTCTAGTGTTAACCATCTGCTGTCACTAAAGGAGAATTCCATTTTATTTCTATAAAAAAATTGATCTTCAGACCCTAAAATAGGGGTAACTTCAGGTAGTTGAATTTTTCCTAATCTTGTTAGGTTGTTAACCACTTCCTGTTCTTTATAGGCTAATTGATGTTCGTATGCCATGAATTGCCATTTACATCCACCGCAAGTTCCAAAATGTTTACAAGCAGGAGTAACCCTTTTTTCAGATTTTTTATGAAAAACTGTAGCAGATCCTTCATAATAAGCTTTTCGTTTTTTGATAGTCTGAATATCGACTATATCTCCAGGAACTGCATTGTTTAAAAATATAATCTTCCCGTCTGGAGCTTTGGCGATGCTTTTTCCTTTTGCACCAGCATCGATCACTTCTATGTTTTCAAAAACCTTCTTTCTATTCTTTCTGGCCATAGCGCAAAAATAAGAATAGAAACCATATACTTATTAAATATTCAACATATCTTATAAAAAGATTAAAAAAAATGAACCTAAAATTTATTTCTACGTCTATAGTATAAAGGTTACCATGAAAGATGCTGATAAAATATTTGATTCCTTATTGGTTTTGAGATGTCAATCAGGAGATAAGATGGCGGCTACAATTCTTGTAAAAAGGTGGCATAAGAGATTGTGTAAGCAAGCGAATTGGTATGTAAAAGATATGCATATTTCTAAAGACATTACCCAAGATTGTTGGAACACGATTTTTTTAAAAATATCAGATCTTAAGAATACAAATAGTTTTGGTAGCTGGGCATTATCTATAGTAAACAGAAAATCTATTGATTGGCTACGTAAAAATCAGAAAGAGAAAGAAGTATTAGATTCCTATTCGAAAGAAGTAAATACTCCAATTTTGGAATATGAGATAATTGATGAATCTGAAAATAGGAAACAATTATTGAAAAGGGCAATTAAAAAGTTATCTATTGAACAACAGATGATTTTAAATCTTTTTTACAAAGAAGAGTATAGTATAAAGGAGATAAGTACGATTGTAGGGGTTTCTTTAGGAACTGTAAAATCACGCTTATTCACCGCAAGAGAAAAATTAAAATCAATTTTAAAAACCAAAAATAATGAATACTGATATGGAAGATATTGATAAATTAATAAAAGAAATGCTTACAGAGGAAGAAGCTAAATTCTATGATGATTTAGACGAACAAACCATTTTTGAAATGATAGGAGGATTATATAAGACCAAAAATAGGTGGATCATTGTCGTAATGAATATCGTTAACTTGATTGCATTTGGTCTATTTATTTATTGTATTGTAAAGTTTTTAGAAACGGAAAATACTAACGAGCTTATAAAATGGAGTGTAGCTGGTTTGCTGAGTATTATGGTTGCATCAATGCTTAAAATATATTCCTGGTTACAAATAGACAAGAATGCTTTGATTAGAGAAATTAAAAGATTAGAACTACAGATTTCTTCTTTAGCTAATAAGAAATGAATGGTATTTCCTCAAAAGATGATATTAAAAAATAATCATGGAAATCATCTATTATTTTGAATAATTAAAAATTGTATGCTGTAGATACACGAAAATTAAATAATCCATAAAGATTTAGTAATTTGCGCTTCTCTTAGGGATGATTTCTCTCCCACGCTGAATTTTCGAGTCTTTTCGAAAGGATAAAGGTATAGAAGGAATGGTTATTTTGTCAATTTAAATTATTAAAAATGGCTGTTTTAGAAAAATTAACTTCTCAACAAGCAATCGATTTAGAAAACAAGTATGGAGCTCATAATTACCACCCTTTACCTGTGGTATTAAGTAAAGGTGAAGGGGTATATGTATGGGATGTCGAAGGAAAGAAATACTATGATTTTTTAAGTGCATATTCTGCAGTAAATCAAGGACATTGTCATCCAAAAATTGTGGGAGCGATGATGGAACAAGCACAAACACTTACCCTAACATCGAGAGCATTTTATAATGATAAATTAGGTGCATATGAAAAATTTGCATCAGAGTTTTTTGGTTTCGATAAGCTATTACCAATGAATACGGGTGCTGAAGCTGTAGAAACTGCCTTAAAAATATGTAGAAAGTGGGCCTATGAGAAAAAGGGTATTCATGAAAATGAAGCGCAAATTATAGTTTGTGAGAATAATTTTCATGGTCGAACTACTACTATCATATCATTTTCTAATGATCCGGTAGCAAGAAAGAATTTCGGACCTTATACTTCAGGTTTTATAAAGATAGCGTATGATAATCTGAAGCAATTAGAAGAAGCTTTGGAGGCTAATAAAAATGTAGCTGGTTTTTTAGTAGAACCTATACAAGGAGAAGCAGGAGTTTACGTACCGTCAGAAGATTATTTAGCTAAAGCTAAAGCATTATGTGAAAAACACAATGTCTTGTTCATAGCAGATGAAGTACAGACGGGTATCGCAAGAACTGGAAGGTTATTGGCAACTTGTGGTAATTGTTCTTGTAGTGATAAAAATTGTTCAGGTACTCCAAATGTAAAACCGGATATTTTAATTTTAGGGAAAGCTCTAAGTGGAGGAGCGTATCCTGTTTCAGGTGTACTGGCTAACGATACTATTATGGAAGTTATAAAGCCAGGTAATCACGGTAGTACTTTTGGTGGTAATCCTGTGGCTGCAGCAGTAGCTGTAGCAGCTTTAGAAGTAGTTAGAGATGAGAAACTCGCGGAGAATGCTTTTGAATTAGGGGAATTATTCAGAACAGAAATGAACGAGTATATCAAAACGTCAAATATAGTTACCTTAGTTAGAGGTAAAGGATTGTTAAATGCGATCGTAATTAATGATCATGAGGAAAGTGAGACAGCATGGAATATTTGTGTAGCACTTAAAGAAAATGGTTTATTGGCAAAACCAACTCATGGTAATATTATTCGTTTTGCACCACCGTTAGTAATGAATGAAGAGCAATTGCTGGAGTGTGTTGATATCATTAAGAATACACTTAAAGAATTCGAATAATATCTTATCTTTTCTATTTATTGAGCTTTGACATGATCCATACATGTGGAAATGTTATTGCGGCGATTGAGGTAAAGAATATTGAAATAAAAAGGCGATCTTGGTTTTGAAAAGCTATAAAAATAGTGATTAAACCGATAATAGATAATGTCCATTGTAAAAGGGAGGATTTTAAATATTTAATAAAATTTTCCCTTTTATAATTTCCATATAAAAAATATACTTGATCTGCTAATGATGGAATACTATGCCAAAAAATGAAGTAAATAGCAAAAGCCCACAGTAAAGAAGCAGTGTTAAAAATCACGTAAAATAATAATAAATAAAACAATTCTTCCCAAATATTGACTCTTATCAATTTCATCCTTAGGCAAGTAATAAGAGTCCCGAAAAATATTACAAAGGAAAACATAGATGTATATAGATACACATTTTTTGAAATGTTAATCCCTGTGATGTTATGAATGATTTTTGTTACCTCTACATTATTACTTAAAAAAAGTACTCCAAGAATAACCATGCCATAAAAAATATATAATAAAGGTTTATGAGGGGATCGTTTAATAAATTTAGAAGTCCAATGCTGTTCCCCAAAGTGGTAGGCGCTGAAAAGTATAAATACCAATAAAGCAAATTGAGACATGAAATAAAAAAGCAGAACACCTATCAAAAGAAATAATAAATAAGAATATAGAATCTTCTTACTTACTTTTTTTTTAGACCCCTTCTCAATCAGTTTTATATCATTAGTACCATGTAATATGCCAATTGACATTATTAATATAAATGCTAATAGGTTTTCTATTTCTTCTCTAAAATAAGTAGCAATCCAAAGAGAGAAAAAAGTGAGAATTAACATGAAATTTCTCATATCAGTAAAAAAACGGCTATATTTTTTCATTTTGTTTAATAAAATTTTCATAAAGTTAAACATTTTTTGTTTAATGTTTCATAATTTTAGTTAAACAAAATAAATAATTATACTATGAAAAACTTTTTAACACCTTTGTTTTTGTCTCCGGAAATTGCAACTGATGATTATGTCGGTTTTACATTCTTTGTTGGATGTATGGCAATGATGGCAGCATCAGTATTTTTCTTTTTTTCTATGAATAACTTTGATAAAAAGTGGAAGACCTCCATTTTAGTTTCTGCATTAATCACTTTTATTGCAGCGGTGCATTATTGGTATATGAGGGATTATTGGTATACCCATGGAAATTCACCAACATTCTTCCGTTATGTAGACTGGATACTTACGGTACCTTTGATGTGCGTGGAGTTTTATCTCATTTTGAAGGCAGCTGGGGCTAAAAAATCTTTAATGTGGAGATTGATATTTCTTTCAGTAATTATGTTAGTTACAGGTTATTTCGGAGAAGCGGTTTATCGAGACCAAGCTTGGTTATGGGGACTTGTTTCCGGAGTAGCTTATTTTGTAATTGTATATGATATTTGGTTAGGACGCGCAAAGAAACTAGCTCAAGAAGCTGGTGGTGCTGTATTAGCAGCCCATAAGACACTATGTTGGTTCGTGCTAGTTGGTTGGGCAATCTATCCGATTGGATATATGGCTGGTACTCCAGGATGGTATGAAGGGATTTTTGGAGGTCTAGCAATGGATGTGGTTTATAATATCGGTGATGCGATCAATAAAATTGGTTTTGGATTAGTTATTTATAATTTAGCCGTTATTGCATCTTCCAAAGAAAATGTTACTGTTTAAAGCATTATTATTAAATTTTAAAAATCCCATCATAAGGTGGGATTTTTTTAGTTAGTGCAACTACGAAATAATTAAAGATGATTCTTTAAGGTGCTAAATGACAAAAAGGAGGAGTTGCTATGTTTCTTAAGATCCAGTAGCAAATTATCAAAACAAAAACAGTAATTGAAAAGTATTTATTATAGGTCCAATCAACTACTTCTCTTTTAAAAAAAGCTTTGGAAATGTAGTAATATCCCTTAATTCCTAAAACGACAGTAAGAATTATAAAAAGCAGGTTGTGTTTTAGTGCTGCTAGTATACGACCGTTTAATAAGTCATGAATAGCTCTTTGGCTTCCGCAGCCGGGACAATGATACCCCGTAAGAGAGTGAAAAATACAACTAGGAAAAAAGCTTTCACCAGTATTAACCTCTGGGTCGTGTGATTGATAATATCTGACCAAAAAAAATATAGGTACCAGCGCTAACAAGTACCCATATTTTAAATATTTATTTGGTAATTTAAAATGCACCTTGACTTGCTCCAGTAAAGATAGCTATTCCAAAAATTGCAAAATATATAACTAAGAATATTACTCCAGCTCCAATGCCGATTAATGCCCATAGTTTTGCATTTTTTGATGCTTTAACAGCGCCTTCGTAATCTCCAGCATCATATTTCGTATTTACTTGAGTTGAATAAATAATACTCACAATACCAGTAATTAGACAACACAAAATTGTAGAAATGATTGCTAGTGCTAGGTGGTTGTTAGGTCTTGGTTGATTAGCTTCCATATATATAAACTTAATTAATAATTAGTATTTTATTAAAAACAAACTTAGAACGTAGGGGTGTCGAATGTTTCAGAGCTACAATATACACAATTTGAGTATTCCATAAATTAATGTGTGTAAAAAATCTAATATTTGATACTTTTGCGATATGGATAAAACAAAACTTAAAAGAATTTTTAGTATTGTGTTGATTCTTGGAGGAGCTATTTTTTTAATTTTAGAATTAGCATCTTCTGTAAAGAACTATTATTTGCAAGCTATTGGAATTGTATGTTTAATGACTGGTTTGTTTATTGTGAATACTGCTGTTTCTAGCAAGTCTGAAGAAATAGATGGAACATTATTGGAAGTATCAGAGGAAGAAGAATAAAATAGTATGATAAAGATCGGCGATTTTGTATCGGTTTTAGATGAACCTATTAGTGGTAAGGTAATTTCTATTAATGGAGATCAGATTACGATAGCTTCTACTGATGGATTTAATATGCATTTTATGAAGAATGAACTGGTTCTAGAAGAATCAGATAACTCCTTAGTGCCATCTTACGAAGAGGTTCAAAAAAATCTTCAGCATAAAGAGGTCTATAGAAAAAAGCCCAAAAGGAATATAACAAGGCCTAAAGAAAAAAATGTTCCAGCTATGGAGGTAGATTTGCACATTCATAAATTAGTGAAATCAACTAAAGGGATGTCAAATCATGATATGGTCACATTGCAATTAGATACAGCGAAACGACAATTAGATTTTGCTATTAGTAAACGTATCCCGAATGTTGTATTTATTCATGGGGTAGGCCAAGGAGTACTAAAAGAGGAGTTACGATATCTGTTTGGACGTTATGATAATCTTAGAATTTCCGATGCTGATTATAAAAAATATGGTTTGGGAGCGATGGAAGTTTATATTGTGCAAAACCCTAGAAGTTAATTCTAGTTTGTTATTGTGACACTGTCAGTTCCTAATACTAAAAGTTCTCTACGAATCGCAATGCCATTACCTTCTAAAGTAACATCATTTAGAGTAACAGTTCTTTCATATATGGTTTCGGTACCTGTTGTGTTTTGAAGAGTGTAACTGATTTCTACGGTTCCATTAGAGCTAATTAATTCTTGTGTTACATTTACATTGCTTACCGGTACGCTATTGCAAAAATAATCGTCGCCATCAATTACTGTGTCGAATTCTCTGTACAGTAATTGATTGGTTGTTGTATTTAAAGTTATAACTATTGGCTCATCTACCGAAATATCTGCAATAGTTGCAGGTTCGATTTCGAAATTAGAATCTGTGAAATTTACCGAAAGAGATCTGTTTGTGTCACCATCTATTACGAAAAAAACAAATGTATTATCATTTTCGTTTGAACAATTTTGGAGTTCGTCGTCACTAAAAATGTCTAAAGGAATTTCCAGAATATCTCCTTCGCTACAACCTATAAAAACAAGTGCTAAAACTAATACAGCTATTTTTTTAATCATTGTTTTAATCATTTTTTGGAGTAGTTATCGATACGGTTTCATCTCTAAAACCAAAAGAAAAATTTTCATCAGTAAACTGATCATTTTCCTCATTAAGAATTAAATTGGTAATGGTAACTGTAGTTCTAAAAATGGTAACTACCGTATTGTCTAATACAGGTAGATTCTCATCGTTTACGTTTACCTGGCCAATAACTGGATCGCTAGTATTATCATCCAGATAATCTGGAAAACCATCACCATCTGTATCTACAGCATTAACAGGATTACCGTTATTATCTGGATTAGCCCCTTCGTTAATTGTATCTATACCATCATTGTCATCATCTTTATCTAAGTAATTTGGTAATCCATCACCATCTGTATCATCGTTCCTCGGATCTCCGTCTCCATTTACGTCTTCGTTTATCGTGTAAATTCCATCTCCATCATCATCAATATCTTTATAATTAGGAATTCCATCTTCATCGCTATCTTCAAATAATTCAGTGCTATTAGGATCTGTGTTACGAAACTCTACACTAGTAAGTACGTTATCATTATCATCATCCTGATCTCTAAAGTCTGGGATCTGATCTCCGTCAGAATCATAATTATCTTCTATACCTAATGAATCGGCTGTTGCATTTTCATTTCTGATTGCGGGGTCATTCATTTCATCATCCAAGTAATTAGGTACTCCATCTCCATCAGGATCAGCTTCTGGATCAATTCCGTCAGGACTTTCTAAATTTGATTCTACACCATCATTATCATCTTCACTAACAATCACATTGGTTATGATAGCTTGTCCTCCTGTTCCAATAAGTTCATCAGTAACACTAATATTGCTGTTTGGGATATTATTACAGTAGTAATCCGCAGTAATAGCAGTGTTAAATTGTCTATAAATAAGATCGTTATTTGTATCTAAATCTAGGTCAATGATAATATCATTTTCCGTTTCTGTTGTTTGAGAATAAGTATCATTAATAAAACGGTAAGCAATCGCCTCATTAACAGAAGTGTTTATTTTAAAAAATACAAATTCGTTAGGTTCTGATCCCTCACAAAGTTGTAGGTTAACATCATCAAATTCAAAACTAGTAACGATAATATCACCATCATCACAAGAAATTATGAATAGAAAGATAAAAACTGATAGAATTTTTTTCACGTTAAATATTTAGAATTAATAACCTTTTTAAAACGTCTGAGATATTTAATCCAATTGACGAACTTGCTATAAAGACGATTAAAATAGTTAGATGTTCCTGATTTGATTAATTTTTTACAAACCTGAGCAAAAATAAAGTAATTGAAAGATTATAACGAGCAGTGTGGAAAATAATTTTATTTGAATTAGATTTGTGCTGTTTAAAATAGGGATATGATAAAATGATGTCCTTATTTGTATGGTTATCGTATTTTTCTATTGGTCAATAACTAAATTTTTAAATTTAATGCAAAAGGTTTATTTTGATAGTGCTGCAACTACCCAATTACGTCCGGAAGTAATTGAGAAAATGACTACCGTGTTAAGAGAAGATTATGGAAACCCATCTTCTACACATGGATTCGGTAGATCTGCAAAGAATCACATTGAACAGGCTAGAAAAAATATAGCTAAATATCTAGGTGTAAAATCTTCGGAAATTATTTTCACATCTGGAGGTACAGAAGCTGATAACCTTGCCTTAAATAGTGCTGTTAGAGATTTAGGAGTGCAGCGTATAATTACTTCTAAAATTGAGCACCATGCAGTGTTACATACTGTACAAGAAATACAGCTTCATACAGCTATAGATGTTCGTTATGTGGATATAAAATCCGATGGTAGTATTGATTATGATCATTTAGAAAGACTATTGTCAGATGCTAGTGCTAAAACATTAGTAAGCTTAATGCACGTGAATAATGAAGTAGGAACAATTTTGGATATTGAAAGGGTGGGAGAGTTATGCAAAGCTAACGAAGCTCTTTTTCATAGTGATATGGTACAATCTATTGGTCATTTAGATGTAAATCTACAGGAGTTAGAAGTAGATTTTACAGCGGTAAGCGCACATAAATTTCATGGTCCGAAAGGAGTAGGTTTTGCTTATATAAAAAAGAATTCAGGACTTAAGCCATTGATTTACGGAGGAGAACAAGAGCGAGGATATCGTGGAGGAACAGAAGGAGTGCATAATATTGTTGGAATGGACGAAGCTTTAAGATTGGCATATGAACATATGGTTGAAGAAAAACAGTATGTTTCAAATCTTAAACAATACTTTGTTGATCAATTAAAAGAACAAATACTAGGGGTTAAATTTAATGCGAATTGTTGTGATTTAGAACATAGTACATATACCTTAATTAATGTATGCTTACCTATCTCACAAGAAAAAGCTGGGATTTTGTTGTTTCAATTGGATATTAAGGGAATTGCTTGCTCCAAAGGGAGCGCTTGTCAAAGTGGAAGTGGAAAAGGATCTCATGTACTGGCAGAAATTTTATCAGAGGAAGATATGCAAAAGCCTTCCGTCCGATTTTCTTTCTCTAAATATAACACCAAAGAGGAAGTAGATTATGTGATAGAGGTTTTAAAAGAGTTTGTAGAAGAATAATTTTTAAAAACAATAAACATTAAAAAGGAGCGACTCATCGCTCCTTTTTGTTTTTAAAATGTTATAATGCAGGGCCCGCAACACAAATATTACCTTTTGGTACAAATCCAATGCAAAGACAAAGAGTGCCATCTAATGAAATTGCTTGCTCGCATGCGCTAAGATTACCTCCATTAATAGATTTTTGAGAGGCTTTGCTAATAGCTTTAAAACTATTGTTCTTTAATAACTTTTGCATAATAAAAATTTAATAAAATTAGAATATCCCACTTTTTATAGACATTGAGAATTCCTGTCTATAGAAACATTCCAATTATTATTATTTGTTATTATTAGTAAAAGTTAATTTTTTGTTAAAGAGGTGTTTTGAGATTAGATTCTAAAACCTCATTCCTAAGCGCACATTAAAAACACGTTGTGTTAAGAAGTTTGGAATCGAAAACTGACGCTGAGAAGCAGCATCCCTAACAAACGTATTTGTAATCGAATTTAGATTGTCAAAAAGGTTAAAAATTTCGAATCCAATACTTAAGTCTTTGAAGTTATTGAAAAAACTCCCTTCCTTTCTTCTAATTTTATTATCCACTATAATATAAGAAAACCCTAGATCTGCTCTTCTATAATCTCGTAAACGTGTTTGGAAATCATAAGGGTCTGCATTAGTAGGGGAGCCGCCTGGTACTCCAGTTTGATAAACGAGATTAAGATACGCTTTTAGATTTGGAATCGTCGGGACATAATCCTGAAACAATGCTCCAATCTTAATCCTTTGATCGGTAGGTCTAGCAATATAACCTCTGTTATCTAAGTTTTCTTCAGTCTTTAATAAGCCTAAACTAAACCAACTTTCTGTTCCTGGAACGAATTCTCCGTTTAATCTTAGATCAAAACCAGCTGCATAAGCTTCGGCATTATTGTTTGCTCTATATCGGATACGAACATTTTCTATAGTGTATGAATTGACATCTGTTAATTTTTTATAATAAAGTTCCGTTGTAAGCTTAAAAGGTCTTTTCCATAAATTAAAACTGTAATCATTTCCCGCAACAATATGAATTGACTGTTGCGCCTTTACATCGGGTTGCACAGTTCCTTGGAGATCTCTTAATTCTCTGTAAAAAGGAGGTTGATGATACCATCCTCCAGAAAGTCGAAATATCATGTCTGATTTCCAATCAGGTTTGATAGCAACTTGTGCTCTAGGACTGAAAACTGTCTGGGAAGAACTGCTAATTCCTTCACCTGATACATTCCAATTATGAGCTCTAACTCCTATATTAGCCCAAATTTCGTGATCCTTAACGTTTGTGCGTAAACTATACTGAGCATATCCAGAAAAACGGTCAATATTTACCATATTAGTTGCTCTTACACTGCTAAAAGGTACAATAGGACTTGCATTTGGATTATAAGGTTGATCATTCACAAAAGTCCCTGGTGGGCGGATCGAAAACCCTGCGGAATCGATCACTTCAAATTCTTGAATTCTGTCTCTAATATCCTCCGAAGTATATTTTACACCCCAATCAAATTGATGCTCATCAGCAATATAAGTACCTTTGTGCTCTATATTAAAAATTAACGCATCCAGATCATTTCTGGCATGAGTTAGTTGTGATCCAACACCTTGATTAAATTCTGCTTCTCCCAGGTTTTCACCTCCAATATCAGTATTTACGGTCCCGAGAAAATAAGCTGCAAATATGTCGAAATACTCTTGTTCTTGTGTATGGTATGCTGACCCTATTAATTTCAATGTCAAATTCTCATTCGCTTGATAGGTTCCTTTTAAAGCCCCAAAGTATGTTTGATAACGATCTCTTTCCTGTCCATCATAAAAAACAGTTAACGCAATTGGATCGGTAATAGGCCCAAAATTGGTTCTTCTGGTAAGTGGTTCATAATCATATCTATTTATAGCTATATTTCCTAGAAATCCAAGTTCAAACTTCTTTGATAAGTTATAAGAAAGATAGGTTTGTACATCCGCAAATCGAGGTCTAAAATTGGTTTCAGTTTGTCTAGCGTCAACAAGTAAGCTATTATCTCTATATCTTACACCAACCACACCAGCAAATTTCTTGTCTTTTGTAATGCCTCCAGCAGATATGCTCCCTCCAAGTAGACTTAAATCAGCAGATAAATCAAATCGTGTAGGTCTTCTGTAGGTAATATCTAACACTGATGATAATTTATCTCCATATTTTGACTGGAAACCACCAGCTGAAAAATCTACATTTCTTACCAAATCAGTATTTACAAAACTTAGACCTTCCTGTTGTCCAGATCTAATTAAAAAAGGTCTATATACTTCAATTTCATTAACATAAACTAGGTTTTCGTCAAAATTACCTCCTCGTACGGCATATTGTGTACTTAATTCATTATTGGAGCTTACTCCAGGCAGTGTTTTAAGAAGTCCTTCTACACCAGCGTTAGCAGAAGGAGTAATCCGAATAGTTTCTGGATCCAATGTTGTGATGCCTTCTACGGCTTTTCGTTCTCTTCCAGTAATAATTACTTCACTTATTTGTTCGAATTCCGTCTTTAACACGGGATTCAATTCATATTCTTGGTTTTCTTGTAAGTTAATAGTAAAAGTGATGTCTTTGAGTCCAACGTGACTAATTTTGATGGTAATATCTTTGTTGGCTGGAATACTTAATATATAAACACCATTTTCATCAGTTTTGGTGCCAGATGTTTCATAAGATACATTTGCATTAGCAACAGGTCTGTTGGATTCGTCTAGAACCACACCTTTTACAACAGCTTCTTGCGCTATAATGGAATGACTTAAAATAACAAGAAGAAAAACAAAAAGAACGGGTAGATTTTTCAAAGAGTATTTGTATTTACGGTTTTCTAAAGAATGTTGTTTCAAAAGTAGTATTATTTCCTACTTTATCTAACACGATAAGTTTGAATTTATTTTCTGTCTCTGAAATTATTTTATCATTAAAATCATAAACGAGCATTCCGGTTTTGTAATCATATTCCATTAATATAAATTTACCGTTGATCGTGGCACGATAACTTTTAATTCCGGAATCTGTATCATCGATTTTAATTTTCAAGAAATTGGCTTTTGATATCCATTTTTTGTCAGAAACATTAATAGGTACGATAGTTGGTTTTTCTGTATCTGCGAATAATGAATAACTTCCTAAAGTTCTTGTTCTGGCAGAAAATCGATTTCCTTTCTTATTTGTTTTTACATGATAATGTTTATCGTTATAACCAAGTCTTCCTATGTATAACTTTTTCTTATCTGTTTCGCTATAGTTGGAAACATCAAATACTATAGTCATATTCTTATGCAATGGAATTTCATCTTCATGGATTTTAATAGTGTCCCCATTTACACTAATATCCAAGTAAGCTTCTTCATATAGACTACCTTTGGGGATATATAGGTCGAATATGCCGGAGTTGTGCGTGAAGTTTTCAGAAGTCTTTACAAGGTAGGGAGTTTTTGGAGTTTCTTTTTCAATAATTTTTTCCATTTGTCTTCCTTGTATAGGAATACTAATTTGGGTAGTATTATCTTTAAAATCTTTTACAAATACCTTTGCAGTGTAGGATAAGCTGTCTTCGACGTGAAAGATACCTTTGTCAATAGTGTTATTATAAATGCTAAGTGGATTGTTTTTTTCAATAAATAATTTTATTATTTTGCTTTTGTTCTTTTTGTAATGGGTGTAATCTATTAATCGATTTATATAGCGTGTTTCAGAAAAAGAAAACCGTTTCATTTCCATTGAAAAGTTTTCCTGACCATTGATTTCGGTAGTGATTTTATAAACTCCGTTTTTATTAGCAGCAAGATTTTGTTGGTCAATCGTGGATACTCCAATACCAAGTTTTCCAATGGCAGTAACACCTTCGGCTTTAAAATTTCCATTTTCTAAAGGAATTAATCTGAGTTTCGTGGGTTTTTTAGTTCCATTAATATGCGCATTTTTATCTAGACTATAAAGCCAAAGACTATTTATAGTAGGCTTTTTAGTGTCCTTAACATCTATTCCAAATAGCATTGGGTTCATCGGACGAGCTTTGGCATCTCTTATTTCAAAATGCAAGTGTGGACCTCCGCTTCCTCCCGTGTTTCCGCTATAAGCCATGACCTCACCTTTGGTAACCGACAAGGTGCCAGCTTTTGGAAAAAGCTCTATTTCGTATGATTCTTTTGCGTATTGTCGCTTCTTTATATAAGCTTCTATTTCTGGTGCGAATTTCTGAAGATGGGCATATACACTAGTATATCCATTAGGGTGCGAGATATAAATTGCTTTTCCATATCCAAAATGAGAAATTTTTATCCTATTAACAGTACCACTGGCAGCTGCATATACAGGTAAGCCTTCTTCTCCATTAGTTCTTAGGTCTAAACCAGAATGGAAATGATTAGATCTTAACTCACCATAAGTACCAGAAGAAGCTAAAGGAATATCCAAAGGATTTGAAAAATAATCGGTAGGAATGTTCTTTTGACCGTGCCCAATGGTAAAACTGAGTGTCAATAATAATGTAAATACTCGCATAGGAGGTAAATGTAAATATTTAAGGATTAAAATTAAAGTGATGGTGGATGAAAAACTAAAAGTCTATAAATTAATTACTTGATTCACCAGATCTTTGACCTTTAAAATTAGTTTAAAAACTATTGGGTTTTTTCAATTGGTATGTTAACTTTGTGTAACGAAGTATTGCGTAAAATTATAATGAGTAATTTGATCGAAATTGTTGATTCTCTTGAGAATAGGATTAGTAAGCTGCTCCATAAATACGATTTATTGAAGCAGCAAAATACCAATCTTAAGGAAAAAATAAAGAATTTGGAATCTAATTCTGAAGTTCAGAACGATCAATTAAAGCAGTGGGAAGAAAAATTCAGTGCACTCAAAAATGCTAACGCAATGCTCGGCAGTGACGAATATAAAAGGGAAACCAAGCTCAAAATAAATGCCTTAATAAGAGAGATAGATGTCTGTATAGCACAGCTATCCGAGTGATAAAAGAATATGGCAGACAAATTAAAAATCAAATTATCAGTTGCGGATAGAGTATATCCATTAACAATCAAGCCAGATCAGGAAGAAGGTTTGCGTAAAGCTGCTAAGAAGATTGAAGCCATGATAAAGCAATTTGAGCAAAGTTATGCTGTTAGAGATAAGCAGGATGTATTAGCAATGTGTGCTTTACAGTTTGCTGCACAAGTAGAACAAAAGGTTATAGATAAAGATAGTGATGAAATAAATGTAACAGGAAGGCTCAATGCCTTAAATGATTTGTTACAAGATCACCTATCATAAACGTTCATTAAAATAAATAAGGTTACTGCCTGCACTAGTTGTTATTTTTTGATAAACTCAACAAGAATTATTTTAAAAAGGGTGAGTTTAAGTTGTAAAAGCATGCCGTGCTGATTGTTTCAGTTTCACGGATCCTTGACCAGCTTGTTAGCCCTAAACCTGTTTTTACAGAGTTTATACAAAACCCAAACTAGTGCAGGCTTTTTTTATATATAAACACTAACTAAAATTATGGATAACATTATATTTTTGATTATTGCTGCGGTTGCAGGTTTAGTGATAGGTTTTATTATCGCTAAAGTATTGGAGCGCAATAAAGCCTCAGAAATTGTCAAAAACGCAAAGAAGACTTCACAGAGTATTATTAGAGATGCTAAAAGCGAAGGAGAAACAATTAAAAAAGATAAAATTCTTCAGGCAAAAGAGAAATTTATAGAGCTTAAATCAGAGCATGAAAAAGTAATTTTATCTCGTGATAAGAAGATGGCAGAAGCCGAAAAAAGAACAAGGGATAAAGAATCTCAGGTTTCTAATGAACTTTCTAAAGGCAAAAAGCTAAACGCAGAATTAGAGCAGAAGATTAAAGATTATAATCATAGGAATGACTATCTTGAGAAAAAACAAGGTGAGTTGAAAAAGCTTCATAAAAGTCAGGTACAGCAATTAGAAGTAATATCAGGGTTGTCTGCTGATGATGCGAAAGAACAGCTTATAGAATCTTTAAAAGAACAAGCTAAAACAGATTCTATGGCTTTAATTCAAGATACCATAGAAGAAGCTAAGCTTACAGCACAACAAGAAGCTAAGAAAGTTATTATAAATACAATCCAAAGAATCGGTACAGAGGAAGCTATTGAGAATTGTGTGTCTGTTTTTAATATAGAAAGTGATGATGTGAAAGGACGTATTATTGGACGTGAAGGTCGAAACATCAGAGCTATCGAGGCTGCTACAGGTGTAGAAATTATTGTAGACGATACACCAGAAGCAATTATTTTATCATGTTTTGACTCTGTACGAAGAGAGGTTGCTAGGCTTTCTTTACATAAATTAGTTACTGATGGTAGAATACATCCGGCACGAATTGAAGAAATAGTAAAGAAGACAAGAAAGCAGATCGATGAAGAAATTATAGAAGTGGGTAAAAGAACCGTTATCGATCTTGGTATTCATGGATTACATCCTGAACTTATAAAAACTGTTGGAAGAATGAAATACCGTTCTTCTTATGGACAGAACCTGTTACAGCACTCCAGAGAAGTGGCTAAACTTTGTGGGGTAATGGCAGCTGAGTTAGGGCTCAATCCTAAATTAGCTAAGCGTGCCGGTCTATTACATGATATTGGTAAAGTACCAGATACAGAAACAGAAGTACCTCATGCGATTTTAGGAATGCAATGGGCGGAGAAATATGGAGAAAAACCAGATGTATGTAATGCTATTGGTGCGCACCATGATGAGATCGAAATGACAGCATTGATATCACCAATTGTTCAGGTGTGTGATGCCATTAGTGGTGCTAGACCGGGTGCACGTAGACAAGTTTTAGATTCTTACATCCAACGATTAAAGGATCTGGAGGATATAGCATTTGGATTTAGTGGAGTTAAGAAAGCTTATGCGATACAAGCTGGTAGAGAGTTACGTGTAATTGTTGAAAGTGAAAAGGTAAATGACGAAAGAGCGGCTAGCTTATCATTTGAAATTTCTCAGAAAATACAAACGGATATGACCTATCCAGGGCAAGTTAAAATTACAGTGATAAGAGAAACTAGGGCTGTAAATATAGCAAAGTAAAAAAGCACAAAATTATAAAAAGGGCATCATTTGATGCTCTTTTTTTGTTTGTCCTTTGGAGTTATAGTTTTGTAAGGATGTTTTTTTATCAATTGATCTTTCCAAGTTAAAGCTGATTCCAAATCATCAAATCTCTTAAATTCTTTTTTGAAGAACTTCTTTTCGTATTTGGTTAGAGTTTTTTGAATTGGATCATTTGATACCACCGCAAACCCCAAAAGAGAAGGAATTTTTGCGGTTTTGATATATACAATTGGATCTACAGAATACGAATTAATTCGGTTTGTTATATAGACAAAGGGAATGTTTTTAAAATGTTTCTCAGCTATTCTTATTAGGATAGCATTATTTTCAACCGAAACAACGATTCCTTCGTGCATTGTGGCCAATACATAATCATCATGTATTTCTAAGTCACAAAAATCTAATTCGTAAGATCTAATCATATGGGGAGTTTTCTCAATGTTGTATAAAATAAATGAATTATTTTCTTAAATCATAAACTATTTAATATTTTGTTTTTCCATATTAGAGCATCTTTTATATTATTGAAGTATGCTATTTCTTTATTAAAAAATTTACTTTCGAGTTCTGTTAGTTTTTTTTGTCTATGATTTTTTGATACGATTGCAATGCCTTTTAATGTGTCAATTTTTGTAGTTTCATGATAAACGGTAGGGTCAACGGCATAATTGTTTATCCTGTTAGAGATGTAAATAAATGACTTATTGTTAAAGTATTTTATAACAAATTCTAATAGTAGGTTATTATGTTCAGGCATGACTAAAAAGCCTTCGGAAATTGTATTTTTAAGATAATCTTGATGTATTTCTACTCTAGCGAAACCTAAATCATAGTATTTTGTCATATTTCATTTCAAAACTATTATTTAAGTATGGTTAATTTAGTATAATTTACAACAAAACTATTACTTATAAAAATTTTAAGTTTTTTGTATTCTAGAAATCAAGGGAATTTTTAAGCTAATGGTTTTGAATAATTTTGTAGTAATTCGTCTTTCCATATTAAAGCTGATTCTATGTCATCAAATCTTTTTAATTCTTTACTAAAAAAAACTTGTTCAAGTTTAATTTGTTTTTCTTGTAGAGGATCTTTAGATACAACAGCAAACCCCAGTAAATTACAGATTTTTGCGGTTTCTAAATATATGGTAGGATCTACGGCATAAGAATTAATACGATGAGTAATGTATAAAAATGGTTTATTTTTGAAATGCTTTTCTACCATTTCTAGTAAAACATTATTGTGTTTTGGGGTTATAGTTATTCCTTCATTTATAATAGATTTAATATAATCCTCATAAATTTCGATAAGCCCAAAATTTAGTTGATAGGTGGCAATCATTAGGGGTATTTTTGGTGGAGCAAATATATAGTTTAGGAATTAAAAACTATAGTTTTTTGATTAAAATTTTGGGATTTTTCCCTTGTTTGGATTCTTTTTTTTGATGATCTTTTTACGGTTGTTTCAAATGCTTTAATCTTGTCTTTTAAGAAGTTCCTCTTTCCAGATTAATGCAGATTTCATATCATGAAAGTGCTTAAGTTCTTTATTAAAGAACGTTTTTTCGATTTGCGTCTGGTTTATTTGAAGAGGACTATCGGAGACTACAGCAAGGCCAACTAATGTTTTAATTTTTGCTGTTTCAAAATATACCGTTGGATTGATAGAGTAGGAGTGTAATCTATGAGAAATATATACGAAAGGTTTGTTTTTGAAATGGTTCTCGACCATTTCTAAAAGTGTATTATTATCTTCAGGGGATACTGTGATTCCTTCATTAATGACCACTCTCATGTAATCATCGTATATCTCTGCCAGACCAAAATCTGTTTTATAAAAGGTAATCATTAGTTTTTGTTTGTTTCAAGTAAAGATATGTTTTTAAAGTATGAAACAGTAAGTTTTTTCCGTAATTCGATGAGAGGATGAAAATTTTATGAAGTGTTTAAGTTGCTTCAATTATTAGTTTTAAAGAATTATAAGTTTCGGCGATTACCAATCAATAAAAAAGACTTCTTTGTTAAAAGAAGTCTTTTTTATAAGTATAATTTTTATAGTTCAATTCTTTTCCTTCTTGGATAGAAATGCTATTAAGATTCGGTAGATTCCTCTGTTTTATCTATTCTTATGGTTAATTCATTAGAATTATCATCCAAATCCATAAAAATGCTATCACCTTCTTGTAATTGAGCATTGATAATTTCTTCAGCCAATGCGTCTTCAATATATTTTTGGATAGCTCTCTTTAATGGTCTAGCTCCATATTGCTTATCAAATCCTTTCTCGGTAATATAATCCTTAGCTTTTTCGCTTAAAGATAAATCGTATCCTAATCCTTTAATTCTTCCGTATAGTTTCTGTAATTCTATATCGATAATTTTATGGATATCTTCTCGTTCAAGAGCATTGAACACAATAACATCATCAACTCTATTTAAGAACTCTGGTGCAAAAGCTTTTTTCAAAGCATTTTCAATAACTCCTTTTGCATAGCTATCAGATTGTGTTTTCTTAGCTGTAGTTCCAAAACCAACACCTTGTCCAAAATCTTTAAGTTTACGCGCTCCGATATTTGAGGTCATAATAATGATGGCATTTCTAAAATCAATTTTGCGTCCAAGACTATCTGTTAAATATCCATCATCAAGTACTTGTAGCATCATATTGAAAACATCTGGGTGTGCTTTCTCAATTTCGTCAAGTAATACAACTGCATAAGGTTTTCTTCTCACTTTTTCTGTAAGTTGTCCACCTTCTTCATATCCTACATATCCTGGAGGAGCACCAATAAGTCTGGAAACTGCGAATTTCTCCATGTATTCACTCATGTCTATTCTGATTAGCGTGTCTTCACTATCAAAAAGCTCTTTGGCTAATACTTTTGCTAATTGCGTTTTTCCTACTCCTGTTTGACCTAAGAAAATAAATGAACCTATTGGTTTGTTAGGGTCTTTTAGGCCCGCGCGATTACGCTGAATAGCTTTTACAACTTTAGAAACTGCTTCGTCTTGACCAATTACTTTACCTTTTATTAGATTTGGTAATTCTGCAAGTTTGTTGCTTTCCGTTTGTGCGATTCTATTTACAGGTATCCCGGTCATCATAGAAACTACATCTGCTACATTTTCTTCATCTACAGTTTCTTTATGAAGCTTGGAGTCTTTTTCCCATTGTTCCTGTGCTTGTGCTAATTCTTTTTCTAGATTTTTTTCATCATCTCTTAGCTTAGCAGCTTCTTCATATTTTTGTTTTTTGACAACGCTATTCTTAAGCTCTCTAACCTCTTCCAACTTTTTTTCTAGATCTAATATCTTTTTAGGAACATCGATATTAGTAATATGAACTCGCGAACCGGCCTCGTCTAAAGCATCAATTGCTTTGTCTGGTAAGAATCGATCAGTCATATATCTATTCGTAAGTTTTACACAAGCTTCAATAGCACTGTCCGTATAACTTACATTATGATGCTCTTCATATTTTTCCTTAATGTTATTAAGTATTTCTATGGTTTCCTCAATGTTAGTAGGTTCAACTATAACTTTTTGGAAACGTCTTTCTAAGGCACCATCTTTTTCGATGTATTGTCTATACTCATCTAAGGTAGTTGCACCAATACATTGTATTTCTCCTCTAGCTAAAGCAGGTTTGAACATATTGGACGCGTCAAGGCTTCCAGTGGCGCCTCCTGCACCAACGATGGTATGAATTTCATCTATGAAAAGAATAATATCATCATTCTTCTCTAATTCATTCATAACCGCTTTCATACGTTCTTCAAACTGTCCTCTATATTTGGTACCAGCTACTAAACTAGCTAAATCTAAAGTAACTACACGTTTATCGAAAAGGATTCTAGAAACTTTTCTCTTAACTATTCGTAGCGCCAATCCTTCAGCTATAGCTGATTTTCCAACACCAGGTTCTCCAATAAGAAGAGGGTTGTTTTTCTTTCTTCTACTGAGTATTTGAGAAACTCTTTCAATTTCCTTCGTTCTACCAACAACGGGATCTAATTTTCCTTCTTCTGCCATAGCAGTAAGGTCTCTTCCAAAATTATCTAATACAGGCGTTTTAGATTTTTTGTTGGTTTTAGCACCGCCAGTTGGTGAATTAAAGGGATTTTCTTTTGAAGCATCTCCTGCCATATCATCATCATCAGAAAATGATTCAGCTTTTGGATCTTCTGTGTATTCGTCTTCGTTAGCAATCATAAATTTAAATTGATCTTTAACATTATCATAATCTACTTTAAGCTTGTTAAGTAACTTAGTAGTAGGGTCATTTTCGTTTCTTAAAATACATAACAACAAGTGCGCTGTATTGATAGACGAGCTTTGAAATAGCTTTGCTTCCAGAAAGGTTGTTTTTAAAGCTCTTTCAGCCTGTCTTGTTAAATGTAGGTTCTTTTTTTCGTTAGTAGCTATTGCTACATTGGGGTTTGCGGGGCTTAGAATTTCAACTTTTCTTCTCAAATTCGTTAGATCGATATCCAACGCATCAAGTATACTAATTGCTTTTCCACTTCCATCTCGCAACAGTCCTAACATAAGATGTTCTGTTCCAATAAAGTCGTGCCCTAGTCTTAAGGCTTCTTCCTTACTATAAGCGATAACATCTTTTACTCTTGGTGAAAAATTATCATCCATATAATTAGCTTCTTTCTTTTTCTCTGTGTTCTTTATTACTAAATATAGTAATTTTTAAAATTACTTTGTCAAAAACTATTCCTTTTAACCATACTTTACAAATAAGCTGACATAATATCCAGCCTGTGTCATACTTTTTTCAAAAAAAGATATTTTAATATGTCAAGTTTTAGAAAATGACAAAAAACTTTTTTGTTTTCCGAGTAAATAGACGAAAAAAGGATTAATAATCAAAATCTATATTTATTGACTTATTAACCATTTGGGTCGTTTAAGTTGTTAATAAATTACGTATATTACAAAGACTATATGCTGTTAAAACCGTCTTAATTTACTTAAATTAGCGCGTTTAATAAAATCAATTTTAGAATAAAATAATTTTTATGGCAGAAGGAGAAAAGCTAATACCTATCAACATAGAAGATGAGATGAAGTCTGCTTACATTGATTATTCAATGTCTGTGATTGTATCACGAGCACTTCCGGATGTAAGAGATGGACTCAAGCCTGTGCATAGGAGAGTTCTCTACGGTATGTATGAGTTAGGTGTAAGAGCAAATAGTGCTCATAAAAAGTCAGCCAGAATAGTAGGGGAAGTACTAGGTAAATATCACCCACACGGTGATACTTCGGTATATGACACAATGGTTCGTATGGCTCAGGAATGGAGTTTACGATACATGTTAGTGGATGGTCAAGGAAACTTTGGGTCTGTTGATGGAGATAGCCCAGCAGCAATGCGATATACAGAGGCTAGAATGCGAAAGATTTCTGAAGATATGCTTGCGGATATCGAAAAAGAAACGGTAGATCATACGTTTAACTTTGATGACACCTTACAGGAGCCAACGGTATTGCCAAGTAGGGTTCCTGGATTATTAATTAATGGAGCTTCTGGTATTGCAGTAGGAATGGCTACAAATATGCCTCCACATAATTTAAGCGAGGTTGTAGATGGAACGATAGCCTACATCGATAATAATGATATTGAGATTGACGAACTCATACAACATATAAAAGCACCAGATTTTCCTACTGGTGGAATTATATATGGTTATGATGGAGTGAGAGAAGCTTTTAAAACTGGTAGAGGCAGAATCGTAATGAGAGCCAAAGCAAGTTTTGAAGAGGTGAATGGAAGAGAATGTATTATTGTGTCTGAAATACCTTATCAGGTAAATAAGGCAGACATGATTAAGAAAACAGCAGATCTTATTAACGATAAGAAGATCGATGGTATTTCCTCTATTAGAGATGAATCCGATAGAAAAGGTATGCGTATTGTATACATTCTTAAGAGAGATGCGATTCCTAATATAGTATTAAATCTTTTATATAAGTATACTGCTTTGCAATCTTCTTTTAGTGTAAATAATATCGCACTAGTACAGGGAAGGCCTCAGTTATTGAATGTAAAAGATATGATTCATTATTTTGTAGAACACAGACACGATGTGGTTGTGCGAAGAACAAAATATGAATTAAGAAAGGCAGAAGAAAGAGCTCATATCCTAGAAGGTTTAATTATCGCTTCAGATAATATTGATGAAGTAATCAAATTAATTAGGGCATCGTCAAATGCAGACGAAGCGCGAGAAAAGTTGATAAAACGATTCAAGCTGACCGAAATTCAGGCGAAAGCGATTGTTGAAATGCGTCTGCGTCAGTTGACAGGACTAGAGCAAGATAAGCTGCGTGCGGAGTATGAGGAATTAATGAAGACTATAGAAGATCTTAAAGATATTCTCGATAAGAAAGAACGTAGAATGGATATCATCAAAGAAGAACTTCTTGAGGTGAAAGAAAAGTATGGTGATGATCGTCGTTCTCAAATAGAATATGCTGGAGGTGATCTTAGTATAGAAGATATGATTCCAAACGAGAAAGTGGTAATTACAATTTCTCATGCTGGATATATTAAGAGAACATCTCTTACTGAATATAAGAAACAAAATAGAGGAGGAGTAGGTCAAAAAGGTAGTACTACGCGTAATGAAGATTTCTTAGAACATCTTTTTGTTGGTACGAATCACCAATATATGTTATTCTTTACTCAAAAAGGAAAATGTTTCTGGATGCGCGTGTATGAAATACCAGAAGGAAGTAAAACTTCTAAAGGTAGAGCTATCCAAAATCTAATTAATATTGAAAATGATGATAAGGTAAAAGCTTTTATCTGTACGCAAGATCTTAAAGATGAGGAGTATATTAATTCTCATTATGTTATCATGGCAACTAAAAAGGGTCAAGTTAAAAAGACCTTGTTAGAGCAATATTCTAGACCTAGAACTAACGGTATTAATGCTATTACTATTAAGGACAATGACGAATTACTTGAAGCGAAACTAACAAATGGTAAAAGCCAAGTAATGCTTGCGGTAAAATCTGGTAAAGCTATACGTTTTGAAGAAGAGAAAACCAGACCTATGGGTAGAGGTGCGTCTGGAGTTAGAGGAATTCGCTTAGCAGATGATACTGACGAAGTAATAGGTATGGTGGCTGTAAACGATATGGAAAGTAATATTCTTGTTGTTTCCGAAAATGGTTATGGAAAGCGTTCTAGTTTAGAAGATTATAGAATAACTAATAGAGGAGGAAAAGGTGTTAAAACAATATCCGTTACTGATAAAACCGGAAAACTAGTTGCCATTAAAAATGTAACAGATGCCGATGACCTTATGATTATCAATAAATCGGGGATTGCTATAAGACTTTCTGTAGAAGATCTTAGGGTTATGGGAAGAGCCACTCAAGGAGTTCGATTAATTAATCTTAAAGGGAAAGATTCTATTGCAGCGGTAGCAAAAGTTATGCAGGAAGAAGAGGATGTTGATAATATTGATGAGAATATTGAAGAAATTGATATATCTTTGCAAAATGGAAACGATGCCAATGATGGCACGGCAATTGATGAAACAAAAGAAGAATAACAAAGAATCCCATAAAAAAACGAGTAATGAGAACTAAATTTATCTTGGCACTTTTTTTAACAGTTAGTGCACTAGGATTTTCACAAAAGAAAGCTTTAAATGCTGCAAAAAAGGCTCTTAAGTCTGGTAATTTAGAGGTTGCCAACGAGGCGCTGAAAGCGGCAGAAGGGCAAATAGAAACGGCGGAAGATAAGCTTAAAGCGCAATATTATTTATTAAAAGGACAAGCTACTGCAGCATCTCCAGATAAGTCTTTAGTTAAATTTGAAGAAGCGGCTAACGCTTATGCCAAAGTTGTAGAGATTGAAGAGGCTTCAGGATCAAATAAATTTTCAGCAGAAGCAACTACAGGATTACAAACGTTACGTCAATCATTGATTGAGAAAGCAGTAGCGGATCAAAATGCTGGAGATAATTTGGCAGCGGCTGAAAAATTATATTTAGGGTATAAGACTCAGAAAAAAGATACAGCGTATCTTTATTTTGCAGCTTCTAATGCTGTAAATGGAAAAGATTATGATAATGCATTGAAATATTATAACGAACTAATCGAGGTTGGTTACAAAGGTATTGAGAATAAGTATACAGCAGTTAATAAAGAAACTGGTGAGGTAGATACTTTTGATTCTAAAGAGTTAAGAGATTTTTCTGTAAAAGGAGGTACTCACATTAAACCTGAAGTTACCAAAACAAAATCAAGACAGGCAGAAATTACTAAAAATATTGCACTTATATATATTACGCAAGGTAAAGATGAGGAAGCAATAAAGGCAATGGAAGCAGCTAAGGCTCAGAATCCGAATGACCCAGCTTTAATGCAAGAGGAAGCTAACATGTTTTATAAGTTAGGTAATTTAGAAAAGTATCAGGAGCTTATGCAAGCAATTGTAGCTAATGATCCGGAAAACCCTAATCTTTTATATAATTTAGGAGTTAGTGCTTCTCGTCTAGGAGATAATGAACAAGCTATCCAATATTATGAGAAAGCATTAGAGATAAAGCCTGATTATAGTTCTGCGCAAATTAATATTGCTGCTATTATTTTAAGCGGAGAAACAGCGTTAAATGAAGAAATGAACAGTCTTGGTGGTTCTGCAGCAGACTATAAAAGATTTGACGTTCTTAAGAAACAAAAACAAGATTTATATAGAAAAGCTGTTCCTTATTTAGAAGGTGCTCTACAATCTAAGCCAGATAACGTAGAAGCAGTAAGAACGCTAATGCAAATCTTCTATCAATTAGATGATCCAAAGGCAGAGGATATGAAAAGCAAATTAAAAGCATTAGAAGGAGGCAACTAAACCCTTGTAAAGTTTTATGGATAAAAAAAGAGCGAATTGGTAAGATTCGCTCTTTTTTTTATACAGTTATAGGTTTTTCCAATAATTGAAGATTACTTTGTAACCTCTCTCTAACAATATTCATCATTCTTTTATTTAATGCCGATGAATTTTTTATGTATATCAAATATTCATCTACAGTAAATTGACCAATGATCATTCCTTTAAGGCTATTTCTGAATTTCATATCTTTTTGAACCGCATTCTCAATATAAATCAGTCTTTTTTCAACGGATAATTCATAAAAAGTGTTTTTTCTTTTTTTTATGTAATTTCTAAACACTTCAATTAATAATTCATTTTGTAATTTAATAATGGGCCGAATAGTCTTGTTCTGAAATTGTTCGTCTTCTGACATATTTTCAGTCACTCTGGCATTTAAAATTTGAGGCCTAATCGCCAGTAAATTTGATTCCCTGTTTTCCATAATAAAGAGCGTTTACTAAAAATACAGAATAGTTTTATCCAAAATTCATAATAACACTTATAGTTTTAAACCATTTATGAACATTTGATTCTACGTAGAATTATTGAATTTTTATCAAAAAAAAGCTCCCTTTTCTTGGGAGCCTTTCTGTATTGAAAATTTATTTTTTAAGAAATTCTTCTTTTGATTTAATATCTATCGGTTTCATTTCATTTTTCTCTAGGTATTTTGTCAGTTTAGAAATTCTCTTATCCTTTATTTTTTGGAAATCCTTTCTGGCTTGTTCAATTTTTTCTTGAAGAACTTTTTGATTTTTTAATTGTGCTGCAGAAGGTTTTTCGAAGCTGTTAGTAACCGAGTTATATAAATCAGTAATTTTTCCCCTTAGTTCGGGCTCTGCTTCTTGAACATAGTTATCACCTGTAGTAACTACCAAAGATTCTTTTAGTTTTGTTAATTCATTGATAACTGGTGTAGCAACTTTGGGAGATTTTTCCTTAATGGACTCTGCTTTTTTCACTGTTTGATCAATTTCATGCACTAAATAAGCTAAATCTTCAACCATAGTATATAGTTCTTGAGAAGCTTTTCTTTGTAATGCTCTTTCGGAAGGCGTTATTTCAGAATTCTTATCTTGTTGAACCTCTATGCTATGTTCGAAAGTGTTTTTTCCTTTAGTTAGTACTACTTTATATTTTCCAGCAGCCACTCTTGGAGGAGATCCAAACGATAGAGTTTTTCCTGATGCAGATTTTGGAGAAATACTTCTATAATTCCAACGAACTATATTTATACCTTTTGCTTTTCCAGGAGATAAATCTGTAATTTTATTTCCGTTTAGGTCCTGAATTTCCATTTTCATTTTCCCAAATGTGTGCCTCTTTTTTAAATAATATATAATTTTGAGGCTACTGCTTGGATTTGAACCAACAAACTGTGTTTCGGTGCTACCACCTCCAAATGCATTATCTTCTTTCATAATACCTGCTTTAGTATTGAAAAAATGAACATTTTTATTTAAAACATCTTGATTTATTTCACGTAATGAAGAAATATCGTCAAGTATGATTACACCTCTTCCGTGAGTACCTAAAACGAGATCGTTAGTGTTTTTCTGTAAATCAATAAAGTGAACTGCTGTAGCAGGCATATTGTTTGTAAAACGCGCCCAGTTTTTACCACCATTTATAGTTACAAAAAGCCCAAATTCTGTTCCTACAAATAATAAATCCTCTTGTACATAATCTTCTTGAATATTTCTGGCAAATCCTACGATTTCATCTGTTACTATGGATTTCCAGGTTTTTCCATAGTCAGAAGTCTTGTATACATATGTATTCATATCACCAGATGTGTGTCCATCAAAAACGGCATAAGCGGTACCTGCATTATGAACACTTGCTTCAATATGATAAACCCAAGTGTTTGCTGGTAAATTCGGGATGTTACTAACTGTATTGGTCCAGTTTTTTCCTCCATCTTTTGTAACCTGTACATTTCCATCATCAGTTCCTACCCAAATAACTTTTTCATCTATAGGGGATTCCGCAATGGTAAATATGGTCGTATGAGTTTCTGCTCCTGACTTGTCTTTTGATAATCCTCCTGATTCTTTGTCTTGTTTTGCGGGATCATTTGTGGTAAGATCAGGTGATATTTTTACCCAATTATTTCCCATATCTTCAGATTTATGAAGATATTGACTTCCCATATAAAAACGATCTGGTTGATGTTCGCTAATTGCCATTGGAGCATTCCAGTTAAAGCGAAGTTCTTCATCACCATCAGGTACAGGTTCTACGTTTTTGGTAGTATTTTTTTCGGTATTAATTCTCCATACATTTTGAGCTCCTTGCATTTCGGAGTATATAATAGGTTTTGTGGGATGTTTTAATACTCTAAATCCGTCTCCATATCCGATTCTTTTCCAATCACGCGCTTCTATACCACCTACAGATGAAGAAGGTCCATACCAAGAACCGTTGTCCTGTAATCCTCCATAGATATTGTATGGTTCTGCATTGTCAAGACTAATTTGATAAAATTGAGAAACAGGAATGTTTTCTACTATTTCCATTGTAGAACCACCATCCCAACTTCTATAGACTCCACCATCAGTACCTGCATACATTCTATCACTATCTTTTATGTCGAAAAGAATATCGTGAATATCTGCGTGCATGTTACCAAGATTCTTAAAGGTCTTTCCCCCATCTTTTGAGATGGCTCCAAGAAATCCTCCTTTTACAACAATGTCAGGGTTTTTTGGATCAACTACTAATCTTGAAAAGTAAAACGGACGAACCACTAGCTCAAAATCATTATTTAATTGTTTCCAATTATTTCCTGAATCATCTGACCGATATAGTCCTTTACTTTTGTCATCTTCACTTTCAATAGCAGCATATAGTGTTTTAGGATTTGAAGGAGCTATGGCAATTCCTATACGTCCTAATGTTCCTTCGGGAAAACCATTATGAATTTTATTCCAAGTTTTTCCGGCATCAGTAGTTTTATAAAGAGCACTGTTGGCTCCACCAGAATTAAAAGACCATCCAGTTCTTCTAAATTCCCACATAGAGGCATAAAGAACGTTTGGGTTTTTAGGATCCATTAAAAGATCTGAAATTCCGGTAGAAGTATTGGTGTATAGTATTTTGTCCCAAGTTTCACCTCCATCTGTAGTTTTATAAACTCCACGGACATCACTATCACCCCATAAAGCACCTAAAACTCCAATATATACTTCTTTAGAGTTTGTTGGATTAATAACAATGCTGCTTATACGTTCTGATTTTTCAAAACCTATTTTTTTCCAAGTATCTCCTCCATTTGTAGATTTGTATAACCCATCACCAATAGAAACACTATTTCTAGTCCAGATCTCTCCAGTTCCTACCCAAATAGTTTTATCAGGATCATTTGGATCTACAGCGATTGCTCCTATAGATTGTGCGTGCTCATCGAAAATTGGGCTGAACGTAGCTCCTCCATTTAATGTTCTCCATACTCCACCACCTGCTGTTCCAGCATAGATCACTCTCGCATTGGTAGGATGAGCTTCTAAATCAATTATTCTTCCGCTCATTAATGCAGGACCAATTTGACGAGCCTTTATATCTCCGAAGAGTTCTTTTCCATTTAAAGAGATTTCTTGAGCTTGCAAGCTAAAATTTATGCAAAATAGAAAGCATAAAGCTTTTATATATTGTCGTATCATAAATAATTTGTGTGATTAAAAAAAGCCTCAAACTTTTATGAGGCTTTTTATTGAAACATTTTATTTTTCTTCAGGAAACTTGAATAAGTCAGATTCTATTTCTGGATTTAATACAATTTCTTTTATTTCAATTGGCTGTGGCCCTTGAGATAATGCAAAAGGAAAGTACAATCCATCTACTTCTTGGTAATCACTCATGGTAATTGTAGTTTTATTACCGCCTTGAGTAGTTTCTATAAGGATTGGTACATAATTTTCAGTTTCAAAATAGTAGTAGCTAATACTCGGTGATTCTACTCCGTTTACCATTACAGGCTCCATTGTTAATTGCACTTTGAAAGTCTCTGTACCTTCTTTTGTTTCTTTTCCTAAATATTCTACTTTATATCCTTTTTCTTTATAACCAATAAAAGGGTTAGGGAAATCGTTAGCAGAAAGTTTCATGTTATCAGTAGTTTCTTTATCACTTTTTTCTGCTTTCATAGTCATAAAATTTGTGGACCACATGGTTTCTCCATCAAAAGCAAACTGAGTAATAGTTTTACCTTGTAACTCTATGACAACAGCCTGTTCTCCTTTATTACCAGAAAATATTGTAACAGGAATTTGCATTCCACCTTGATTTACCTGAGCTACCATTTTAGTTCCTGTAAGTTTTTTCCAATTCTCAACACCTCCAGTATTTTCTAAATAATTATTGATAATTTCATCTGCGGTTTGCCCATTTACAGGCGCAATAATTGCAATAATTAAAGCTACAATTAGTGATTTTAAAGTATTCATTGTTAAATTTTTATTATTGTTACTGTAATGTTAGTCATTCGAAACTTATTTTTGTTACACTTAATTAAATGATATTTTAAAAATATAATTATGAAGTTTGGTAGAGTAGAGTATCCAGAGCAAATCAATTTTGTATTACCCAAAGATCATAAGGATACCAGAGGAGTTTTGGAAAAAGGAAAGTCTAAGGATATCTCTATTTACGTTGGATGTGCTAAATGGAATAAACAAGATTTAAAAGGTTTTTATCCCAGAGGTACTAAAGATGAGTTGCAATACTATTCCAGACAGTTTAATTCTATTGAGTTAAATGCAACTTTTTATAGAATTTTTCCTGAAGATCAGTTTAAAAAATGGTATGATAAAACACCAAAGAATTTTAAATTCTTCCCTAAATTGGTTCAAAATATATCACACCTGAAAAGGTTAAATGATGATGTACAACCTTATGTAGACCAATATTTAGGTAGCGCAATTCATTTAAAAGAAAAGTTAGGAACTATTTTTCTACAAATGCATAGTAATTTTGCACCTAAATATTTTAATAGAGTAGTAAATTTTGTAGAGCGATGGCCTAAAGAATTACGTTTGGCTATCGAATTTAGGCATACCGATTGGTTTAATGATGATGTAGCAGCACATGAACTATATCAACTATTAGAAGATAATAATATAGCAAACATCATTACCGATTCTGCAGGTAGAAGAGATTTGCTACATATGAGACTTACTAATAAAGAAGCTTTTATTCGTTATGTAGGAGCTAATCATGAAACTGATTACGGAAGATTAGATGTTTGGGTCGAAAGACTAAAATCCTGGAAGGAACAAGGTATAGAGGATATTCATTTTTTTGTGCACCAAAATGTGGAAAAAGAATCTCCATTACTCTCTAAGTACTTTATAGAGCTTTTAAATAAAGAGTTAGGAAGCCAACTGCCCTTACCGAATCACTCTTCTCAGGGAGCTACGTTATTCTAATTATTGTTAGAATTACGGTTTTCACTTTCTTGTGTTGATAAAAAGTTGTAGAAAATAGTGTTAAAGTTTTAATATTTTTTGCACTTAATCTTGTTTTTGTGTATTTTGCCGATGTTTTTAAGGATTATTGTTAAGATTTTCCGACAAAACACTGAGGTAATGCTTTAATTTGAACTTGTATTAACGAACCTAAATCGCCCCTATGACTAAACTATTACACTTCGCATTATTATTTGTTTTTGTTTTTACCACTAATCATATCTGGTCCCAGGAAGATCTTTTAAAAGAAAAGGATAGTCCTTTTACAGCTCATACAGTTGATTTAAATGAATCCATTTTAGTACCACTCGCGAATTTTTCACAAAAAGAAGTTTTTTCCTACAAGGCTTGTAGTGATTCCCATGAGCATGAGGGTCATGAGCACCATGAAAGTGATTTACACTCAGATAGTTTTACATTAATAGACATTATTTCTTCAGATGAAGGAGCAGACTTTAACTGTTCTGGTGGTTTCTGTATGGATGAGTCTCATTTCCATAAAAGAGGGCTTACTCTTAAGAAACAATTATTCAATTACTTTATGAGTATTTCTTGTTAGTGTCTTTAACTAATCAAAAGGTATTTTATCAATTTTGTTGGGCAATGAATATATTCATCTATTTTTGTAGTCAAAAAATAGGATGAAGTTTTCTGAGTTAGGTATTCCCAAAAATTTAAATAAAGGTCTGAAAGAGATGGGAATTGTTATTCCCACTAAAATTCAGGAGCAAGCGATACCTGTATTGATTAACGAAGATGTTGATTTTATCGGTAAGGCTCAAACCGGAACAGGAAAAACGGCAGCCTTTGGTATTCCATTATTGGCGGGAATTAATCCTAACAAAAAAGAGGTCCAAGCTCTTATTTTAGCTCCTACCAGAGAATTAGGACAACAAATAGCTAAGCAGTTATTTAAATTTACTAAGTATACAGAAAAAATCTATAGCGAATCTGTGTATGGAGGTGAACGTATAGAAATACAGATATCCAGATTAAAAAGACCTACTCATATTATTGTAGCTACACCTGGTAGATTAATAGATCTTATGGAGCGCAAAGCTGTTGATATTTCTAAAATAAAGACAGTCGTTTTAGACGAGGCAGACGAAATGCTTAGTATGGGATTTAAAAAAGATCTTACAACAATTCTTAGTAAAACCAAAGGACGAAGAAATGTTTGGCTTTTTTCTGCTACAATGCCAGCTGCGCTTAACGAAATTATTAATTCTTATGTAAGTAGAGATGCGATTAGAGTTTCGGTGGATAAACAAGATGCAGTAAATAAAGGTATTGACCATCACTTCGTTGTTGGGGAAGAAATAAATAAGCTGGATACTTTAACGTATTTTTTGAAATCTCATAAAAAACAACGAGGTATTATTTTTACCAAAACAAAAGCCGCAGCACGAAAGCTATCAAAACAATTAATAGCAAAGAACTATGAAGTTGGTTTGTTAGAAGGTGATATGACACAAAAAGACCGAGATAAGGTAATGAGAGCTTTTAAAAAAGGTACTATGGAATTATTGGTGTCTACAGATGTTGCTGCAAGAGGAATAGATGTGGCAAATCTAGCTTTTGTAGTGCATTATCAATTACCAGATCAAATAGAGTATTATACACATAGAAGTGGAAGAACTGCCAGAGCTGGTAAAACTGGCTTATCATTAGCATTAATAGTAAAGCAAGAAATCAAAGCAATTAGGGAGCTTGAAAAAAAACTAGGGATTAGATTTACTCAAATTCGTTAAATTATCTTATAAAATACCTGAAAACAGGGGGCAATACTTACCCAAAAACGAGGTAAATATTTCTTATTCTATGTATTACTTTTGATTCGTATTGTAAATAATCGTTTAATTTTGAACAAAATATTAACTGGTATTACGTAAATACGATAATTTAGAGCCAGCAATGAGATAATTTTTTGCTAATTATTAGGTTATTTATTTACTTTACGAAAAACCAACTTCATGCAAATATTAGACTACAAATTGTCATCAAAAGTTGATAACGCAATTCACATAGCGCAATCGATCGCTAAAGAATATCATAATGATGAATATAATGCTGCTCATTTATTAAAAGCACTTTTACATAAAGATGTAGGTTTAAAAGATTTTTTTAATCAAATCGATGGTGATATTTACTACTATGAAGAATGGTCAGAGGTTAGAATTGAAGCACTTCCACGAGTAGTAAATGTGCCCGATACAATACAGGGCGATAAATCGATAGAAGCAGTTTTTAATGAAGCGGATACATTAAAGCTTAAGTTAGGAACTGATGAAATAACTCCACATGCTGTCTTAATCGCTTTATGTACTCCAGGAGTAGGGTTCTCATATGAGCAATTAAAGACCTTACCATTGAAAGCAGATGAAGTATTAATTGCTGCTTCACAAGGTAAATCAACTTCAGGAAATAAGGTTGTTAAAAATGGATTAGAAGGTTCGGGTGGTAAAAAAGTTGAGGCAGGAATATTAGATGAATATTGTATCGATAAAACTTTTGCTGCTAAAAACAAACAATTAGACGATGTGTTTGGTCGAGATGCAGAAGTGAAAATGATTACTGAAATCCTTGGAAGACATTCAAAACCTAATGTATTAATTACTGGAGAACCAGGAGTTGGTAAGACCGTTCTTTTAGATGGTTTTTCGGAGGCTGTTATTAATGGTAATGTTCCAGAAGGATTAAAAGAGACTCAGATATATGAATTAGATTTTATAAATCTGGTTTCAGGAGCTAGTTATAAAAGTGAAGTAGAAGATCGATTTAAAAAGATTTTAGCTGCACTGAAAGAGTTTGATAAGCCAGTTTTATTAATTGATGAACTCAATAATTTAACAGATAAAAATAGTGGTAATCAAGGTTTAGTAAATATCTTAAAGTCTGAATTGGCTAAAGGAGAAGTTACCTTTATTGCTACAGCAACGAATGATGCTTTTAGAAAGCATATTGAAACCGATGAAGGGCTTGCCAGAAGATTTGAAATTGTGGCGCTAGATGAACCTTCAGAGCAAGATGCGCTAACCATGATTTCTAATACTATTGATAAATATAAAAAGCATCATGGATTAGATATTATTGACGAGACTATTGCAGAAGCTATTAGACTTTCTAAAAGATTTAATAAAGATAGAAGTCTTCCAGATGCGGCAATAGATCTTATAGATAGGACTATGTCTGCCTCAAGATATATGATAGAAACTACAGCTAATAATGTAGAATCCTTGTTAAAGGAAGTTAAGGAGATAGGAGAGAACAAGACAGAAGAATCCGATAAGGTAAATTCTATAAGTTGGATGTATAATAATCTCAAAAGTAAGTTCAGTTATCTTTTGTTTACCGAATTAGGAGAGGAAGAGATGATATTAGGCGAAGAAACTTTTGAGAATTACAAAACTAAAGTAGTTTCTATTTTGGATCGCTTTTTTAAGAAAGCTTCCGAAGAAAAAACCTTTATAGATAAGAATGATGTTTCTGCTACTATTGCTAATAAAACAGGTATTCCAGTAGGGAAACTTCAGGCAGATGAAAAGGAACGTTTATTGAATATGGAAGATCACCTGAAGAAAAGGGTGATTGGACAAGATCATGCTATTAAAACAATTTCTGAAGCTGTACTGGAATCAAGATCAGGTTTAAGCAAACCAGGACTTCCTATAGGTTCTTTCTTTTTTACAGGGCCAACAGGTACGGGTAAGACCGAATTAGCCAAATCCCTCGCAGAGTTCTTATTTCAGACAGAGGATGCTATTATTAGATTCGATATGTCAGAATTTAAAGAAGAACATTCGGCAGCACTTTTATATGGAGCACCTCCAGGATATGTTGGATACGAAGAAGGAGGTTTATTAGTAAATAAGATCAGACAAAAACCATATTCGATAGTATTGTTTGATGAGATAGAAAAAGCACATCCTTCTGTATTTGATATTTTTCTTCAGATTTTGGATGAAGGTAAGTTAAATGACAGGCTAGGTAAAACCGGAGATTTTTCGAATGCTGTGATCCTTTTTACTTCTAATATAGGAAGTGAACATGTGGTGAAATCTTTCACAGATGGAGAAATTCCTGCATCCTCTGATTTATTAGAAATCATGTCGAGACATTTTAGACCTGAATTTTTGGGAAGGTTGACTGAAATAGTGCCTTTTGCTCCTATTACTAAGGAGAATGTAGTGAAGATCTTCAATATCCAATTAAAGGATCTGCACAAAGCATTGAATAAGCAAGAAGTTACTTTGGAGCTTACAGAAGCAGCTCAGGAATTTTTAGCATATAAGGGATTTACCCCCAAATATGGAGCAAGACCATTGCGTGGGGTGATTAGAAATGACTTAAGAGGTCCTTTATCTAAAATGCTGATTACAGGAAAGATAGGTAAAGGAAGTAACGTTAAGTTAGATATAAAAGACGAAAAAATGCAGTGGACATACGAATAAAAATCGTATCCTGCGATAAAATTAGTATATTTATAATTCACAATCATTATTCAGAGAAAGTATGAGCAATAACACATATGGATTAGGAGGAACAGAGGTAAAAACAGATGCCAGTGAAGCGATATTGGAAATTGGACAGAATAAAACGCTTCTTGTTCAGAAATTAACTCAGGATCAACCAATAAAACCACAGATAGTAAGTGGATTAACTTCTATAGATCACGTATTCGAGAATTATAAACCCGAGGTAGAGGTAGAATTTGAAGACGCTGATGGTGTTGAAAGTAAAGAAATGCTGAAATTCAATAACTTAGGAGATTTTGGTAAAAAAGGAATAACCAATCAAAGTAAATTTCTTAATGACTTAGACACAGAAAAAGATCAGTATCTAAAGGTTGTAAAACAACTAAAATCAAATAAGATCTTAAAAACGGCATTGGCAGATCCAGATGCAAAAGCAGCGTTAATTAGATCGATACAATCATTATTAGCAGAGTTACAACAAGATTAAAAAGGATAAACAAATCATTTTATGGCAGCAGGAAAACAAGCTCAAGAGAGTGTTAAAATAGAAAATCCAGCAAAGGAATTAAAAATAAATGAAGAGAAATTAGCTAGATATGGTGGTTTTGATCTTTTAGAGTCATGTATAGATGACGTTCAGAATATGAACCCAGATCGTAAGGCACGTAAAAAGATTTTTCTTACTGAGTCTACAAAAAAATTAGAAAGAGCCAAATTAGAAAAAACCTTAGAAATTTGGAGAGATGTTCTTTCTTCTTCGGATGATTTATCAGAAATGGTAGAAGAATCAGAAAAGCGTTCTGAAATTGCTGGTAAATCTTTAGAAAGAAATTTAGGAGCTGCTTTAGAGCAGACAAGAGATTTAGAACAATCGTACAGATCAGTTGCTTTATTCTTTAAGAATACAGAATCGCAGAAAGTAAAAAATATCAATATAATGAATGCTGAGCTTGAGCAGCTGAAAGATCTGGATAATACTAGATTTATTGATGCAGTTCAGGAAGAGCTAGTTCAAGGGTATGACCGTTTAGATCTTAGAGATAATTATGGTATTCTAGTGATACCAGGTTATTTAGGCTCTAATAAGGTTGTAGAGAAATGGGCTAAAATTGCTCATGAGAATAAGGTAATGATGATTACGGACTTTGAGCATCTTGATGAGCCAGATGATGTAATGGAAATGTTTGAAGCTGCGAATCTTACAGGTGGAGATAAGTACAGATCTAATGTAATGATGACCTGTAACTGGTTAGTAGGACGTGGAAAGCACGATGAGGTAGGAGAGGAAGATGATCTTTTTGTGCCACCATCTAGTGCATTAGCTGGTCAGGTATATAGAACATTAATGTCTCAGGTAGCTGCTGGTAAGAAACATGGTGGAATTAACGAGGTAGATGGTGTTCGTTTTGATCTTAAGAAGAGTGAAATTGCACAGTTAGAAAAGCTTGGGTTAGTGCCTATGGTAAATGAGTATGGGAAAGTTATGGCTTTTTCTGCTAAGACGTTATTTAATGGCGATAATCTAGGATTACAAACATATTCTGTAGTGAGGGTGTTTGATTACGTAACCAAAGTTTTAATGGACTTCTTAAACAGAAGAGCTTTTGAAAACTTTAATGCTAGAACTCGTAAAGAACTTATGGGACAAATAGTGAAGTTTTTGGATGGTATTACAGGTCCAGACAAGTTAATTGAAGACTTTTCTATCAAGCGTTTCGAACAAGATCCTAATCAGAAGGATAGAGTATATCTAGATATTCATATGAAACCTTATTTCCCGGCTAAAAACTTTATGATCAAAATGGATGGTCAAAAAGGTGATGATGGAACGGACTGGGATGCTGATTATGAGCAGCAGTAAATAGAAAATACTACTAAATCATATTTCTTAAAAAGCGAATGTTATTATTAATGTTCGCTTTTTTTATTGTTCATTTTTGATTGTACTTTGGCAATAGCCGATAATAACTTTTCGAAGTTTACGGGTTTCGAAAAATACTTGTCAAATCCAAGCTTTAAGAACTTCTGTGCATCACCAGGCATAGCATAGGCCGTAACAGCATATATGGGTGTGTTTTTAAGTAATTCTAGTTTTTTGAATCGTTTTAATAACTCGCACCCATCCATTTGATTAAGTCCTAAATTGATATCTACCAGGATTAAATCTAGAGAGGATTTCTTAACAATTTCTAGGGCAGATGGCCCATTTTCGGCTATAACCACATTAGATGCATTTTTGGTAAGCATCTTATTCATAACCATTGCGTTAATTTTATTATCCTCTACGTAAAGTATATTCATATGTTTTTCGGAATTGTAATCACAAACTTAGTTCCTTCATTTAATTTACTAGTTACTTTAATTTTTCCTCCCAAGATTTCAATATATCTTTTAGATAAACTTAAACCTATACCTGTACCTTCATATTTTCGACTTAAACCAATGCTCTCTTGTATAAAGGGATCAAATATCTTTTTTAGATTGTCTTTCCCTATTCCTATCCCAGAATCTTTAATAGATATTTTTACTGTCGACTTTTCATCCTTCACCTTTACCATCACTTTGCCCGTATCTGTATATTTTATAGAATTGTGAATGATATTGTTTAGTGCTGTGCTAAAAATATCCTCATCTATATTAGCAGAAGGACAACGTTCATCGAGTTTTAAAATATAGTCTAAATTTTTAGAATTCGCAAAATGGCGATATTCTCTAAACGAAGTTTCTACTGTATAGTTCATATCTACTTCCACATAATTCAGATTTTTTTGTATGGTTTCGATTTCGCTATAATGAGATAGATTATTGATGGTAGCAAGCAAACGTTCTTTACTTTCATCCAAAAACGCACTTAGTTTTTTGCGATCACCAGGGTTTTCTTCCTCTAGTAATAGCATATTACATATGGTCATAATACCATTTAGTGGTGTGCGAATTTCATGACTAAAATTCGAAAGAATGTTTGATTTTAGATTACTAAGTTCTTGTTCTTTTAGATGCGCTTCTTTAATGGCGAGTTCTGCCGTTTTCTGTTCTGTGATATCATGAAAACTTACTAAAACAGCATTAATACTATTGTTTTCATCTTTTATTGGAGTGTATTTTGATTCTAACCATTGTACAGCTCCTTTGCGAGTTGTTCTTTCTATCTCTTTTTTAGCAGTATTACCTTTTAGGGCTTCATTAAACTCATTGGCAAAAGTATTTTTAAAATTTACAGGCATCACATCTATAAAGCGGCATGTGGTAGTTGTGGGATCGACATTAAAATCCCTTTTGATAATGTTAATAGAGTCTTCATCTGCCATTAAAATTTCGCCACTTGTGTTAAGTAAAATGGTATAAGAAAAACCATTATTTACCATTGCGGCCAATCTACTTTTATCTTCGATGATGGTGCGTTCATTTATTTTTTTCTGGTGTACATCAATCAGATTTCCAATCATTCGAATAGTCTCACCTTCATTATTTTTTTTACGATAGCCATATACTTCATAATGTCTGTATTGTCCATCGAGATGTTTCAGACGGTAATGGTTAAAATAATGATATCCTGTTTTTTGAAGATTAGCTTTATGTCTTTCCATCGCTTCCTGAGCATCTTCAGGATGAATCATTTTTCTAAAAGCTGCTTCTGGAACAAAATCGGTGTCTATAGGTAACCCTAGCATTCTGCGGAAATCCTTGCTATAAAAAACCATGTTGGTTTTTATTTCATGATCAAATAATCCTGATCGTATTCCTTTAAGAGCAAGTTTCTTAGTTTCCTCGTTGTATTTGAGTTGTTCTACATAATTTTGTTGTTCGGTAATATCCGAGAAGCACCCATTGACGAATATGACTTTATCTTTGTGCTTTATGGCTTCACCTATAACTCTGATCCACTTTTTATTTCCTTTCTTAGTAATTATCTGATCTACATAATCATAAGAAATTCCATGATCGATGAGATTATCCCAATAGTTTTTTATACGTTCTCTAGAGGCTTCGGGATAGTAATGAAGTGCTTCTAACATATTTAGAGAAGTACCAACTTCCAAGTCGTGTAAGTGATAACATTCATCGGAAAAATATACATTATCATTTATAGGATCGTAATGCCAAGCTCCAGTTTTGGTTAAACTGGATAAACTTTTAAGAAGCCTGTGTTCTTCATGCTCTTGGGTTACATCAATACCAAATGCATATATTCTATCTTCACTATAGATCAAATCGAACTTAATATATAGAATAGCATCTGAAGCTAACGTGGCAAAACCAAAAGTTTTACTGATTTGTTCTTTGTTTTGATAGAGTAGAGAAATTGTATTTCTAAATATAGACTCTTCATCATCTAAAAGAAAATTATAGATGGATTGCCCTTTGATTTCATCTTTAGGAAGTTTAAAGATCACTTCACATCTTTTATTCACCTCACAAACGTTTCCCTTTTGATCAAAAATCATAAGAAACAAAAGTGTTTTTTCAGTGAAAAAACTAAATTCGTTTGTGTTTAATGTCATAAGTAGTAGATGGTAGTTCTTTTTTTAAAGTTACAAAATTGATTGAGATAAAGAAATTTTCTTCAAAATAAATAAAACTCAAGAATAGTTCAGTTTTGTTTAGTATAAACTAATATTTCCCCATTTTTAATTAATAAAATATTAGTTTCAATGTTTTTGTATTCTCATATAGAGGTTGTTGAAATACTTTTTGTGTTACATGTTTAATAAAAACATATTAAAAAAAAAGCTTATTTAGGTCGTTTTATGAAACGATATACAAGTATGATGATCCCAAAACCTATAAGGATATATAACCCATATGATTGCCAGAACGAACCACTTTTGGTAGTTAATAAAAGTGGAGTTTCCTTATTGTAGAGTACAGTTATTCGATCCCCTTCACTATCTAAGGGACCAATAAACGGGATATGCATTAGTTTTACGGTACTGGTAAGGCTATCACCTTCTTTGGTCTGATACGATACTTTGGCAGTAGCGGAAGATCTTCTAGATCTTACTTTAAAATTAATTTCTTTAATGATTGCTTCTGTTTCTATGTACTCTGGTTCGGTAGCATCTTGAGCAATCAGCATAATTGGCAGGAATAGTATAAGGAAGAATAAATGGTAGATTTTAAGATGTTTCATGATTGGTGTATTAATGCTTCTAAGATACTATATCGAACTAAGATTAGAAAATGAAATATACCTTAAAAAGAAGGTTGGTGATGTTCTGATTAGCTTCTGTGTAAAAATGAAAATGGTTGAGATGTTATTGATGTAAAACTTCAATATTTTCTATTTCGAATGCATCGTTTAATTGAATATAAATCGTCGAATTAGGGAAATTATTCTTTGCAGAGAAGAGTAAGGTGAAATCTTCTAAATAAAAATTAATCTGATCTATTTTTAATTCGTTTTGTAATGAGTTGAAGTCTTTTTCTTTTGGAATATATTCTGATTGACTGTAAGAAGATGTTGTAATCTGATCGGCTATTTCTTTTTTTAGGATTTCTAAACGTTCTAAATTTAGACGGGATATTATATCCCAAGAAACGTTAGCAAGAGGTCGAAAATCTTCTATATTCGACGTTTCTTTCTCGATATCTAGAGTTACTTTTACCCTATTACTATTTTCTAATATTAATGCATATCCTTCTAATATAGCATTATTTATATTTGGAGATTCTATAAATTCAAATGCATCGTAGTCGGAAGACATATACTATAATGTTTTTAAATATTGGGTTATTTCTTAATACAAAAAAGATATCTTCTTCTAAATAATGATAAAGAGTCTAATTAATTCAATTAAGTCCAAAATACCATTCAAGAAATTCATTAAAGCTATTCCATTTTGTATCAATTATTCCATCATGAAAATTCTTTAACTTTTGTCCTGCTTCAATATATATAACTGAATCGTCGTTCTTATTGTATAAATATCCCTGATTTGCTTCGAAAGAATTTAAAGGGATATAATTTTCAGTAATATTGAGAGATTTTTGTATGTTTTTAGTCTGATCTAAATAACTTGAATTTAAAATAAACCATCCCACTTGATATAATTCTAAATTTCCATTACTAAAATTCGGAGAATCTTCTGCATGAAGATAAAATTTTGAAAAATCACTTTCTAAAGGAACATTCATATTCATGAAAGCATCAGCATATTCTTGTGATGGTTCATCATACCACCAGTTATTACTTCTTAAATGATCAATTACTTTTTCAGATAACATATATTTTTAATTACATTTTACTTTAGCTATTATTTGATTTTTATTGCTAATTGTAGTGAAAAACATAATTCATTTAAAAGTTTTATTAAGAAGCAGTTTTAGCCCTCCAAAATTTGATGTTTTTTTTGATTTGAATATCTCCTTTCGGGATGTAAGGAGGGTATCGGTTTTCGTCATCACTGCTTTTTTCCTCTTTGTTACCAAAAATATCAATTAAAGTGGGATTACTTTTATCTCCGTATTCAAATTTAGTTTTTTCATCAGATGAAGGACTAAAATCTTCTTGTTTTTCTAATACGCTCCAATTCCCTTCTTTACCAAGCCAAAATAGAGAATGTGAATCAATTATCTGAGGTTGCAATAGCCTTGAATCAAAGTTGATATTTTTATAGTCATCTGATTTATTCCCAATATGATCAAAGATTTCTATACAATGCCCAATACTTACTTTAGATAGTACTCGTGCAAAAGCATACTCACTATTTCCTAAATCGATACCTAAAACATCACCACTTTCTAATGTTATTTTTTTCTGTTTGGGCATACTTAGTTTAAGAATTGTTTTTTGTTCCTGAATTTAGATTATTTTGTTGTGTTATAAATAATAAAAACAAGACCTTAGTCAATAGAATTATTGTTAACGATAACAATATTTTCAATATCCTTTAGTAAGGACTCTTTGTTGATTTCTGTATCTTTTTCTGTTAAATATTCTAATAAAGAATTAAAAAAAACTGTAGTCAATTCAGAAAGAAGATGCCCTATATCAGTGCTCTGTTTCCATGATTCATTTGATATAATTATTTCTGCAGAAGCAGTTTTATTTTTCTTGTCTAATCTATAATTATAAACACCCGTAGGTTCTTTGTAATTTTCTATTTCACCACTAATTCTAAGAAATACTTTTATTTTTTCAATAGATTCTGAATATGATTTATCATAAAGCAGTTTTAAAGATTTTCTCAGTGTTACTATTGGTTTTCTAAATTTACTTCCTGCATCGGAACCACCGATTTGAGAGGTTAATGTTATTTCCATTTAATTTAACTAATAACCAATATCAGATAATTGAACTTTGCCCGAAATAATGTCTACGAATGTTTTATAATCTTTTGGTAAATCTTTTTTGTCAAAGAGGATTTCTTTTTGCGGATTAACATTTTTACCTAACTTATAACAAAGATATAACCGCTCATTAAGATTTGGATATACTTCAACACTTGTTAACTCGTGATTTTCAATCGTATCATTATCGCTTTTGTCAATAGATTGAATTAGTATTTTATCAAAAATACCACTAGGATGTTCATACTTTTCTTTTTTTAGAATATCTTTTTCAACTAGACTTGCTCCCATTTTGCCCAAAGTAATAAACTCTTTTTCATATTCAGTCCCTTCCCAGATAATAACTTTTCTCATACCAGTATCAGAATGAATCCATCTGTTAGGAATATCTATATTCTTAACAGGAGTTATTTTTACTTCTTGAATATTACTTTTTTTAATAAATTGTTTTGTAACGGCTTGAACAAATAGAATTGGAATTTCGGATAAATTAATATTTTTCCAATCTGAACCTTCATTAAATGTATTAAAGAAGACTAAATACGGCGATTTTGTCATCTGTGCTATACAGTGTATTCCATCTTTTAGTTCAATACTAATTACTTTACCTTCTTTCCAAGTGATTCTGCTCATTTATTATTTCAATTTTCTAAATTAAGACTATTTTAAGAACATCCTACATTTCCAGATAAGTGTCTGTCTGCATGATCTAGATAGCTTTGTCTATTTTTATTATTTGGCCCAACAGGGTTTTGTGCATTATCCACATTAGTTCTTCCTAAGTCAGCCACATCCTGTTCAAAATATCTTTGTTCAAGACCTCTTGCAGTATGTTTTCCTTCGACTCCTGAACCACTGTAAACTGGAGTAGGAGCAACACCTCCAAAATTATCAAAATTTCCACCGTATCTACGACTTACTATTTCTTCTGGAGTTAATCCTTCACTACTAGGGGCACTTGCATAACCAGTATATGCTTTACCGTTACGAGTACCTCTATAGGTGACATGATCTCGACCTGCTCCGGTTTGAACATTATTCAAACCAAATATATCTAACCATATATTTGTATCTGGAACATAAGCATACATATTTGGATTTAATCCCCATAATCCAATAGGATCCTGGCTCAAGTATAAACCTTCATCAGGCGAATAATATCTAAATCTATTATAATACAATCCAGTTTCTACATCTTCATACTGGCCTTGATATCTAAATGGACAATCATTCAATGAACCTTTTACAAGTTTACGTACTTTTCCATAAATATCATACTCTACTTGCCAGGTTTTTTCGCCTTTGCTATTGTACATTTCTACGGGAGTTCCCAGATAATCTGTAATGATAGAGTAGGAGTCTTCTGCTGTAATTTTAGCAGCAGGTTTAAACGTACTTTCATCAAATACCCAAGTAATCAGATTTTCAATAGGTTCAGGTTTACTTTCTGCCAGCATTCCAAACTCGTCTACTACTAGTTCGGGTCTGTCTTTGAGATCATAACTCCATTCGTGGAGAGGGACGTTGCCGTCCCACACCCATCGGGTGATTTGCTTATTTGCCTTCGACAGGCTCAGGCTGACATCGGCGATCTTGGCAGTTCTGCGACCTAGAGCATCGTATTCGAATTGCGTAGTGTTATTTTTAGGATCGGTTACAGATCGTAGCATCCCGTTTCCGTACCAATCATAGTCCCAGTTTCCTTTGTTGGTTACTTTAGTAATTAGATTTCCTTCAGCATCATACTTAAATGTATTTCCATCGGCTTCTAAAAGTTGTCCACCAGTTCCATATTTTCGATCACCTTTGCCTTCCGTTCTGTATAAATTACCCACCTCATCTGGTAATTTGTAATCAAACTGCTTGTTTTCATATCGAGCGCTAGCCAGATTATTAAATTCGTCATAACTATAGGCTACCGTTCCACGAGTTAATTCGTCGACCATTTTGGTCAATCGGTCATTTACATTCCAAGTGTAGGTACGATGGCGCATTTCTCTATTGCCAGCAGTTACTTTGTGTTGTATCGGTCTACCAGCATGATCATATTCTATATGATTGGTAATACCACCAGGAAGTATGCGTTCTACTTCCATACCCAAACTGTTGTGCGCAAATTGTGCGGTCCAAGAACCTCTCTGTCCACTTTGGGTGGACATCTCTCCTTCGGAAGGAGAGAAGCTTTTAAAAGAAACAGCAGCATTCATTTCTTCAATCAAGCCAAGTTTATTTCTAGTTAGGGCAATATTAGCACCTAGACTACTGGTAATGTTTGTACGATTGCTTAGTGCATCGTATTCACTCTCTACAATATGACCGTCTTGCTTTTCTGCAATGATTCTTCCTGCAGAGTCTCTAATGAGTTGTACATGGCTATGTTCGTTGATAGCTTCTGTTAAATTACCGTTTAGGTCATAACTATAGGTTTCCCAGGTACCATCACTATGTTCTGCTCTCGTAATTCGTCCGTTATAATCATATTCATACTCCGTATATTTATCATCTGGTCGATTTACTCTTAATACTTTTCCTGCGCGATCACGATCATATTTTCTGGTCAATCCATCAAAACCGATTTCTCTAATGATTTCTCCCTTTTCATTTCTAGAAAAACGATAGTATTCATTATGCTCGTTGGTAATAGTGTTTAACTGTTCTTCTGTGTCATACTTAAAAAATACTTTCCTGCCATTTTCTTCTCGCATTTTAAGGCTTCCCATTGGCGTATAGTCAAAATTCACTTCACGTTTCTTTTGATCAATGGTTTGTATTACTTCATCATAAGCATTGTATTTTAGTTTTACTAGATTGGTATCTGCTTGTCTTATTTGATAGATACGATCTAATTCATCGTAGAAGAATTGCTGCTGGTGATCTTCAGAATTTTTAGTGTGTAAACAGCGACCCCAAGCATCATATTCCCAATGAGATTCAGCACCATTAGGTAGTGTTAACTTGTGTAAGTTATGATCTTCATCATAAGTAAGTTTAGTTCTATTACCAGCATTGTCTCTTACTTCATTAATCAATCCTTGCTCATTATAATCAAAGGAAGTTACCCCTCCATCCAATCCAATTACGGCATGCAGGCGATCATTTTCAAAGGTTTTTACTACCGATCCACCAGCTGGATCTTTAGTAAGTACTAATCTGTCTTTTTCGTCATATACAAATCCAATTACAGAGCCATCTGGCTGATGTAATCCCGTTAGATTTCCACGTTCATCATAACTATATCCTGTAATGTTTCCTTCCTCATCAATATCCCGATACGGTTCCATATATGGAGTATATTCATGAAAAATATGATCTCCCATTGGATCTGTTACTTGCGTACAAAGATTCAGATTGTTGAAATAATATATGCTTTCTTGTTCTAAAGAATTGGTAACGATATTATATCCTTTATGATATTCAATGCTTCCTGAAAGAATACCACCATCTCCCCAAGTTCTGATACATTTAGCTCCCGTGGTTTTTCCATCATATTCCCAATAGAAGGCTTGACCATTACGGTCTGTTTTCTTAATCATTAGATGATTTTCATATTCCATCACCGTTTTTTGATCCAATGCATCAATGAGTTCGGTTAAATCTCCTTCTTTGTTATAATTGTATCGAACTAGTGTTCTCGTTTCTCCTTGGTGTGTTGCTGTTATTTCGGTAACTCTATTGTCTTCATCTAATTTTAAAACAATCCTTCTACCTGCAGTATCAATGATTTGCTCCAACTTATAAACTGCATTATATACAAATTGAATTTCGAAACCTTCAGGATTTCTTAAACTAGTAGGTTTATATAGCGTGTCAGTATATTTTGTAAACGTATAGGTTTGTTGGGTCTGATGATCTGTAACCTCATAGGTGCGACCATCGATGAAAGTGAGTGTTAATTTTTCAGTTCTGTTATAAGAAGATTCATTTTCTGCAAGTAGCATTGGGAAAGAAGTAATTCTTCCATCTGGTAAACGCATTACAATACTATCTTCGTCATAGTCTACGTGCAAGGCAAGGTCATAATTGCAATGCATTCCATATCCCATGATACCTTCATATGCGGAATCTGAGTACCAATTTCGTTCCCAACGAATAGGAATTGGTCCAGCAATACTAAAGTCTTCTCCTTCGTACACCATCCGACCTGTAACCAGATCTACAGGTTCGAATCCCATTTTACACATCTTTTTACTAAGACCTTGTGTGGCAGGAAACTTTTTTAATACTTTATGGTTTAATTTTTTCAAACCTTTTCCAGCCCCTTTCATCAATGCACCAAAACCATAAGACATCACTAGTGCCATTAGCATTCCCATTAAATCCGGAGCGTAGGGTCCACCAACATTTACAGGTTTTCCCATGGGCATAGGAACGCTCATTGATGACGGCAGGTATAAACTAGGAACAGGTTTCATTTTTTTTCCTGGAGTGGCAGATAAAGGCATTCCAATATCATTACAGGTCATGGTCATATATCCTGCAGGAGTGAAGTAGGAATCTTCTACACTTACTTTGGTACTTCCGAAAAAGTTCATGGAATCATGCCCAATCATAGGAGCCATGGCAAAAGGACCACCCATGGGTATATGGATTACAGTACCAATCATACCAGCAGTACCACTGTTTCCTTTTGGTACACAATTTACATTTACCGTAGACCCAATAATAGGAACATAATCCATAGGATCTATTACCATTCCAACATATGGATAGGGTAGTGGGGTAGGAATTCCTGGTGGAAGTACTGTGATATGTATATCGATTCCGATGACAGGAGTAAAATGTTTACTAGCTAATAACATACCTAAAACCAGTTTAAAATTGAAAGACTCTTTTTTTCCATTTCTTTACGATGTGCTTCTACATTTGTTCTCCATTGTTCTCCTTCGATTTCTTTCATAAAAACATCAATAGATTCACATTCGTTTAGATCTCTGTTCTTTTCGCATAGATTGTAATAATCTGCTGCGATATAGGCCATACAAGTTGATTTTATCAATTCTGGAGCTAAAGAAACTCCGTATTGATACGCTTCGGTAACAACAGTTGCATAGCGTTTTTTATCTCTTTTTTTAATCACATTATATCCTAGCCACCAAGCGGTTAATGCTTGCGGACCAAAGCCAAATTCTATAGAAGTTTCAGCTTGTTTACAAAATAAATCAGCTGCTAGATCCTTTTGTTTTTGTAATTGCTTACAGCTAGCTTGATATCCATAGGTTTGCACGATAATAGGTTTGCAATTATCTTCTCCACCAGACAGTCCTTGTTTTGCGATAGCCATTGCTTTTTGCAAAAGTTCATCAATAGCATGATATTCTTTAAAATTAAAAAGCATACCTGCATAAATCACATGCGCTGTTGCAAATGCAGACTTACTACCAGATTTCTGAGTGATCATTAGTCCTTTCTTTCCCCAGGTATGAAGTCGTGGTAAATTCTTTTTGGTAACGCTTTTAGACATTTCGATCATACATTGCCTAAATTGAACTTCGGGATCATTAGGATCTCCTGCGGCAGCGATTTTATTAATAGCTCCTTGTAAATCTAAAGGAACAGCTAAAGACTTAGTAATATCTGAGTGTGTTTTGACGAGATTGTCAAAATATCGTTCTTCTACATAATCAAAGAACATAATCCTAACCTTATCCGGTAAGCCTAGCTGTATCAGATGGTCAATCCATTTTCCATAATCTTTGGTTTCTTCTACAGAATATGGATACAAAGACAATGCTAGATGCAATTGAGGATTCGGCATGGCTTTTTGGAACGTACTTAACATTTCCAGCAATAGCAAATTATGATCTGTATCTTCATTTTCTAGTTTGGTCTCATATTCAGAAATATTCCAATCGAATTTTAAATCTCGTGCATTAAGTTCTTTCTGTAGTTCTTTATCCTTTTTAAAAGTTTCGATCCAATCTTTGATCAGATTTCTACTATGAGTTTCTTTATTTTCAAAAGCTGTTAGTAATACAATTGGAATATCTGGTAATCCACCATTGGGAGTAGATTCTAAACGCAGAAACCCTTCATATAATCTAGCTTGATCAGGTTTGATTAACCATCGTACAAGCTGTATATGATTATTTGGAGTTACCTCATCTATCCATTTTTGTTGAATGGTAGTAATCAATTGTGCTATAGGATTGTGTTCATTATTCATGATTAATTACCCACAATTAAGATTTAACAATCCTCCTTTTACATTGGTCATGGTAGTACCATCAATATCGGTCATCCCTTTACTCGTAAGTTTTAGTTCTGCTTTTCCTTCTACTAGTGTACTAGGGGCACCTACTTCTACTTTTGCAGCGCTATTGATAGTTACCTTAGAACTACCATCGTTTAGAATTTCTTTGGACTTAACGTTTACATTGTTTTTGCCATCAATATTTACAGTTTCTTCTGCATTGATATTAATCTCTTTAGAAGAAAAATTAATTTTTTCTGGAGCGCTAATGTTTATTTCTTTTTTAGAAGTATCCAGAATGATAGAATTGCCATTTTTATCGGTTATAGTAATCGTTTCCTTTCCATCTTCATCGGAAAAGGATAGGGTATGACCTCCACGCGTTTTGATTGCTTTGATATCATTTTTCTCGGTTTTCCAATCTCCTGCATTGCTACCTCCTGTAAACAAAGCTCCCATCACATATGGTCTCTCGGCGTTTCCGCCTTCAAATCCTACGATTACTTCTTCTCCTTTTTCTGGTGTAAACTGAAATCCTTTACCACCACCAGCATGAGGTGTTAGTACACGTAACCACGGCGTTTCTTCTCCGCTTGCTTTTTGCCAAGGGAACTGCACTTTTATTCTACTCATTCCTTCAGGATCCGAATTATCCATAACAGTGGCTACCTGAGATTCACTTTTTGGAAAAGCCATCATATTGGTATTTGGATAGACATCTAAATCGGCTGTAACGCCAATAAAATTATTTTGGTACTTACCATTTTCTGTAGAACTATGAGAAACACTAATGATTCTGAAACTGCCATAATCGGTTTGGTCTCCTTTAATTTTGATAACCTGTCCAATGTTAACACCTGGGTTATCACTTACACCTTGTACCTGAACTTGTCTGATTTCGGCAGCTTTCTTTTGCTGTTCTACGTGTGTGTCTAATCTCTTTTTTAATTGTGGATCGTAATATGAGTTTACATAAATACTAGTTTCTTTGGCAAAAATCGCTTCACTTTTTTGACTGGTAAACCCATTAAAACCATTTACTCCAGAATTCACCTGAGCGGTAGTCATTTCATGTTGCTCATCTGTGAGATAATCATTCGTGAAATACTTGAAGTTATTAGGAGTAGGGCGAAGATTAATAGAAAACTCCTGTAAATCATGGCCATAATTTAACTCTACAGTTTCTTTATCTTCCGGTTTTCCGAATACTAATTTACTTCCATCATAAAAGAACCATTCACTGTATTGGGCTGCCAGTCGGCTAGCATATTCAAAAGCACTTTCATTATGCTGCACACTATAATGAAGGCTTTCTGAATTGTTAGGGCTGATTGTAGTTTCCAACTTTGATTTGTCGTAGCCTTGAAATGTTTTATCTAATATTTCAGATAGTCCAACGTCGCTATGCGAATCATAATGTGGTCCATCATCAGTAATGATGCTACAAGAATGTGCCTTGATAGAAACCATATCACCATTTTGTTGATGAAACCCTTTGGTATTGCTTACAGAAGTTACAATACCTTTAAACTCTAGTTCTTTATATCCATTAGCAGTATCTAAAGAGGCTATTTTAATGGTTAGGATTTCTCCCAGGTAATTTTTGCTCTCCGAAGCAATTTCTCCTGAAACACCTTCTAATACATCCATTCTACAGATTAGTTCCAGAACGTGATGCGCATCAATCTCTTGATGAAGCATTAATCTTTTGTAAGCTTTAATAGGAGTTCCTCCTATGAAAATTTGAGTGTTTGATTGCAGCGCCATGATTTAGTTATTTATGTTGGTTGTATTCTATAATACTACTAACGAAATTTTCTTTATCGTGTTTATATATTAGTATACGATTGGTATACTGAGTTAACATTTTAGACGGTTCAATCGATTTGGGGAAGAAATTGATACATCGAACCGTATAATAGACTTCTTTATGTTATCAAAAATAGTACCTAACTATTCTCATATAAAAATACTTAATTTTTTAAGAGTGATGTAGTTACCTATGTTATTTTTATGTTTTCCTACATAAAAATGGGTGTTTTTCCCCATTAGATTACGTCTTTGTTATTAGATACAAATGGTAATGAAATTGTTACCCTTTTTTGAAAAGAAAATGATATTTGGGTATAATATATGGGATAAATAATGATAGAGTGGAGATTACATTCTATCCAGGTAATAGTTTTCGTCTTAAATCTACTTCTATCCATTGGATAAATAATTCCTCGAAGTATTGAATTTTATCTGGGCAACCTCTTTGAAAATCGTCGCAGGATATTCTTTTGGTGTTTTGATTATATATAATAGTAATTTGCAAAAGACTGTTATCTGTTGTTTCATTATTGTAGTGATCAGAACTGTTCAATACGTTATGTGTAATCATATAAGCTAACAAACTATCCTTTTGTTTTTTGGATATATGTTTTACAATTTTTTTGGAGTAAGTACTATCTTTTTCAAAACCTTCTTCGGATGGATGATAAGTAAGTATGGTATCCCTTAAACTAAAACTATCATACTCAAAAGCTCCTCTATCTACATATATTTCTAAACGAGCTGTTGGTTTATCTGTACCTGTTGGATTACTTTGTTGTGTGGTTTTTTTGCATCCAGAAATTATAGTTATTACTGATATTGAAGTTATTATAAGTGTTTTAAAAATTCGAGTCCTATTCATATCACTAAGATATTCTTTTTGCACACTACTTTTTAAAATACATTGTATTGTTTTTTCATCTTGGATAATCTAAGATCCTTTGATGTTAAAAAAGTAATGATTAGCATGGAAAGAAATAACGGAGTTCTTTTAATTTTTTGTTATGAAAGGTAAAGATATAGAGATCATCAGATAGGGTATGAGTCTTCATAAGAATAGTAATAATTCCATTTTTTTCATCATCTTTATTTTTCATAAAAGACACAGGAAAATCTTCTTTGAAATTTAACAATGTATAATTTTTTGAAAAAATAACTTTCTTATATTTAATGGTAAAGTTCGAAAGCTCTACATCTATTTTTCTAAATGCATATTCAGTTTTTGATACTTCAATTTCACAATGCAAATACTGCCATAATTCATCAGAATCTTCGATAATTGCTCCACAATCATCTATCTGTTTTTGAATAGTGTCGGGTGTTTTTATAAAAGACTTTAAGGTATCTAGTTTTCCTTTAAACGGATATTTACTGTTTACATATAAAGTTTCAGATAAATATTCAACTTCAGGTTGTTGAAACAAAATGGCATCTCCTTTTATTAAGGAATCAGTTGGTTGAGGAGTTATATTGCTTTCACAAACAGTTGAAAGTAATGCGATTAAAAATAATGTGATATGTATTGTTTTTATCAACTTTTATTTGTGAATTATTAGCCATCGAAATCACCAACCACCGATTGTTTCTCGTTCTTTTTGTTGTTCTTTAGTGGTTTCTGGAGTTTTGATATCGCTTGGATATAGAGGTTTTGGAAACCCAGACGCTTTGCGACGTTCATAATCTTGTTGTCGGAATTGATCGAAGACATCAACAGGTGGTAATGGCCTATTTTTATCCATATACCATACGTAGAATGACCAGATACTTAACAGTAAATTTTCTTGACTTGGATACTCTAGGTCTTTATAAATCTTTGTTCTGAAAAAGAAACCATAATTGGTTATTGATAGATAACAGAAATCAGGATCAGGATTTCCTTCTGTATCCATCAATCGTAATCTCTTTATTTTAATGTTTCTAAAACAAACTTTCTTTTTTATTCTTAATAGAGTTAAAGGAAAAGATATCGTGTTATTCTGTCTATCCAATTCTATATGATATTCTGAGGCGCTAAAACTTCGTATAATTACTAGTAAACCTATACATACAACAAAAGAAAAAAATATAGTCCATAAAATGTTTTCTTGAAAAGAAAAGAATAGAAGAAATATTGCAATAGAACAGATAATGATTCCGCTAACTAATGGATTATATTTCATGTCTTGACTAAAGTCAAGAATCATTTTAGTATGATCTAATTCAATAAAGTTTAAATCGAATGATTTAAATTTAGATGAATTAATTCCAGAATTAGCACTAATGTTGTGTTTAACTTTTTTGCCAAACATTATTTCTTAATGTTTATAAACTGCAAATTATGTAATTTTCAATTCTTACTTAAAACCTGTATTTGCTTGTGTATTACGTAATATTATTTCTCATTTATTAGAGAAATTCTTGTTGTCTTTTTTCCACTTCATAAATTAAATTGTTGTTATTACCCTTAAACTTTATATAAGTTTATTTAGTTAGAAGAATACATAAAAATAAGTAGATATTATAGCCATTTCTTTATTTTTTCTCTGAAACTTTTCCGATTTTCCATAATCTGTCGGCATAATGCAGACAGAAAGCATAACATGCAACTGAGATAAAAAGACCACTTTACAAAATAATTTCTGTGGTTATATCTATGCAAAGAAGTATACCTAAGAAAAGAAGATTTACAAAAGTAGCCATTAACGCACCTGCAGAAATAGTACCCAAAGTATTATAAAGTATCTTAATCGGTTTAAGAATATAACAAAGGATGCTTAAAATGATAGCTAAACCCATATTGCCAAAGATGAAAAAAGCTACAAGCAATCCTTTGTGTATATTATTAATATCAACCCATTTGACTATTTCATCTAATCCCATGTTAGTTAGAAAAGGATTTGTAAATAACAAAACACAGAATTCCAATGACTAGAAATACTATAAAAAAACCAACTTTCTTTTTCATAAAAGGGATATCTTCAAAAGTGAATTCATAAAAAGCTATATCCATAACACGTAACTCTTTATCTTTTTCGTCTTTTATAATTTCAACACTATTATTTTTATTGACGACCGTACCCGTAATGATATATTCTGTATCATCTTCTAGCAATAAATTTTCTACATCTAGTAACGTTCTTGACAGCTTTTTCTCTGATCGATTTACATTTATTTGTATCGAAATGTCTTTAGTATTTACTTTTATTTTTCCAGTATCATCTTGGATGTAGAAATCGGTACTTTTAGATTCGGTTCTATAGGTCCGCCATTTTTTACTCCCTTTTGCTCTTCTTACTCCTGCAGATCTGTATGCAAGCTGACTATAATTATAACCGATACATTTGGTTTCTGTGATAGGAGATTTTACATGATCTACTGCTTTTAATCTCCCTTTAATTTTAACTAATCCGCTAGAAAGTGTTTCTATTTTGGAAACTTCAAGAGTTTCGATTAGACCTGGTTTTTTCTTTTTAAGCAAAGGATATAAAAGCATGCCTGCTATTAATAGAAAAAATAGTATATCCCAAGAGCTAAAAGAAAACAAAAAAGTAAAAAAGAAAATATACTTCATGGAAAAAATATGAATTATATTATTAATAAATAATTAAATGTAAGCACTACATAGTTTCGCATTACAATTACAATCACAGAATGCATATATTCTATTAGCGAATTGTTAATGCTTTATCATATTCTAGAATAAACCAAAAACAGCAATCCTCCTATTATAATTATAGAAACTAAAATAGATCCGATATACATAAAGATAGACCAAAATGACTTTTTTATTAGGATTTTGTCTTTATAAGAAACAATTATTTTTTCTCCGATAATGATTTTTTCATTTGTTCCTTCATTACTATCAATACGGATTATGTTTCCTTTTTTATCTTCTAACTCAAGAACTGCATAGTTAAGGTATATTTCTCTTCCAAGATCACTTCGTCCATTATACTTGGAAACACTATCTACAGTTGTTGCTTCATATTCCGGGTAAGATACTATACCATATAATGCAAAAAAAGCACTAAAAGTCAATTCTAAAAGAAAATATGAAAAAGGAGTAACTCCGATTATATGAAATAGGAAAACTCCATACCCTTTTTTTTGATCTTTGCTCTTTTTTACTTTTTTAAAAATTAGGATGGTAAAAGTAATAAGTATTCCATAGATTATATAGATAATATAATCAGGCGATTGAGGTAATCCAAAAGAGTGCATGAAAAATTAAATAATATACTTAAGTAAACAATTATTATTTTCTTATAATCTCAAAAGTATCACTACCTAAAGGCATATGAATCTTTATTCCCATATCATATACACCTCCATCGTCATTATAAATTAGAGGGCTCCATCCTTTTATATTAGCATCATAACCTTCAAATTCTTCAGTTTTTCTTCTTTCTAAAGATAATATTTTACCTTCTGCATAAAAAAAGAGGTCATAATCCTCTAGTGGTAACATATTATTCCTACACTCATCAGTTACGGTCTTTTTTAGTTTTTTGAGGGTCTCTTTTATCTTATCCTTTTGTTTGTACATCAAGCTCCAGGTTTCCTCTCTTCTTTTTTTGGTTCTTTCTAACCATTCCTTATCATCTCCGATATTTAGAATATTTCTCAATTCCTCATAATAAGCTACTACTTGTTTCATAATAACTAAAGAATCTTCTTTTTTAAAAGCTTTACTTTTGCTCCAACCTTCTAGTTGATAAGGTAAGTCATCAATTTCTACTTCCCATTTCATTTCTATAAAGGGTAGAGGTGTTGTCATTGGGGGTAAAGGTAGTTTCATAACTTCTTCATCATACTTTAAACCTTTTCCATTTTGGTTTTTTATTACCTTTACTAATTCAAAATGACTCATTTCATAAGATTCCACATCAATTGTTTCTTTTCCCATCTGTGGTAACAGTCTAAGTCTTATGGTATGTGTTCCGTTACCCAATAAATAGGGATTCATCTCTATTGCAGCATTTGATCCTGAATCATAATCTTTTTCCGCTGCTATATCATTAATATACAATTCATATGGGATATAGGTTGTTACCGATATTGCGTAGGTGAATTGTTTGTCTAATGCAATTTCTTTTAATTTTAAGTTTTCAGCTGTTTGCATTTTTTTATTTTCATTTTTTTTGTTACATCCAACAACTAGTATTATTGAATAAAAAATTAAGTATCTCATTATTTATTATTTGCCATTAAGCGATCTTGGTCTCATTAATAAATTTAAAACCATCGTGTATTTTAAATTTATCTTTTGGTTTTTTCTTATCCTTCCGGTTATCTAATCCATTGTTTTGATCCATATCTAAATCAAAATTTGCATATACTACAGCAAAAAGCCCATCATAACTACATTCTAAACCTTCTGGTTTTTTAGCAACTGTAAATTTTGCAAATGCTTGCCCGCCGATAATTGCTTCACTAGTTATCTTTTTGACTTGAAATTTTGCTCTTAATTCACAATCAATACCAAATTTGAATTCGCATTTAACTTCTATATCATCACTTGTGAAACCATCAATCGTGTGATATTTTGTAGCGGTTGCTTCCACTTTAAGTTCTCCACTAGCAAAAAGATCAACATGATAATCAACATCAATGTTAATTTTGTCATCATCATCTCCACCAAAAGTATCTACTAACCAATTCCAGAAATCGTCTGAACCATCAATTGCATCTGCTGTTGCTGTTATGGCTTTAATTGCTTGTCCGATATATGGTATTTTTGTTGCTATAAATAATAAATCAAGACGTCCTTCTATAGCTATTAAAGGATCGGCTTTAAATTTTAAGGCATATTCTTTTCCTATTTTTGCAGGAAATTTAGTACTTGGGGCCATTTTCCATGCTATAGCACCAGCAAATACAGGTTGATCAATTTGAATTCTAAAAGGCAGAATCTTTCCTGCTTTTTTTCCAACTTTATCTACTTTTTTTAAGTATTTGTTTCTTTTTCTTTTTCTACCTTTTAATTGTTTTGCTTTTTTTCTGTCTTTAACCGATTTAGGATTTTCTATTAGTTCTTCAGCTTCTTTCTCTGCATCTTCAGATTCTTTTTTAAACGAAAGTGCACTAAGCTTATTTATAATCCACATACCGGTTTCAATAGCATTGATAACAGGTCCGTCTCCCTCTATTGGTATAGTGTTTTTTGTAAAACCTGTTTCTCCTTCATCTCCAAAAGCATATTCCAATCCCGCTTCAAATGAAGTGTAATTAAAAAGGGATCCTTCTTTTATAGCCTTTCGTTCTTCGTTGTAAGAGTTTCTTCTATCATTAATCGCTTGTCTTCGATTCTTTTTTCTTTTCTTTTTTTCTTTTTTCTTTTCTTTACCTGTAAAAAGACCTTTACCTCCACGATATTTCTTATCCGTATAAGCTTTAGTTTCTCTAGTGTCAAAAGGGTTATCAGTTTTATACTTGAAAAACAATTCATATTGGAGCATTGGATATACTTCAATGTCAATTTCTTTATTATATCGGCAAGTATTCAATTGAATTATATGCTTTATTGGGATAGCGTTTGGTAACCAAGCCATTTTGGCAAATTCAATAATACTTGGTGAAGGGTAAGATTGTTTAAATTTAAGTGACTTATCTGTTTTTTCTTCAACTTGAAAATTCCCACCTTTTTTTTTAAGAGTTATTACTTTATCGGTATGATCAAGAGAATTACCTTTGTGAATACAATCATTTGTATCTATATCAGGTAAACTGACAGTTACAGGAGTTTTATGTGGACCTGCTAATATTTGTATAGGTTCGTCGGTACAATCAATTGCTTTTTCCTTGTTAAAATATTCGGTGGATACGCTTTTATCATTTTTTCCATATTCAACAACTATCTTAGTGTAAAAACAAGGTTTAAATTCTGCTACATCGGTTACGATATCTCCAATGATTGTTGGTTTATTTCCAGATTTAGTAGCATTATTTACTTTGTTTTCCTCTCCTTTTTCTGGAGTTTTTACAATTAGAACATTTTGATCAAACAGTTTTTTTACACCTCCATCAATTTTACAAAGTACTTCAGCGATTAATTCTATCTCGCTTTCTTCGGTTTCCGCCCATCTTTTTTCCAGGCGTATATCGATTACTACTTTTTGTACTTTACTGGTGTTGTCGTCAGCATCTTGCAATACTTTTACTTCACGATTAAAATACTTTGCTAGGTTACTTGTGTCGTTGTCATGTACATTTTCATCTAATTCTAAACGATCGTTTTTACTTATAGTATCTTTATCATATAAGGTTACTTGTATTTCGTGCCCATATAATCCCGTGGTATAAATGTGTAATTGTACTGCCTCAGTAAAGAACTTAGAGTCACTTATTTCGTTTCCATGAGTATCTCTCCATTCTATCTTATCAATTTTACGTTCACCAATTGAATTGATAAAATATCCAAAAGGAGGTTTAAATTGGGGATCATGCCCTGGTATTACGGGTTCTACCCATCCTAATCCACCACCAGAATACACCGTAGGTACTCTAAATTTAGCTTTAGGACCTTTAAGGGTTTTATGAAAAGTTGAATTTTGAGGTCTGCCATGAAACATGTTGGCAATCCATTGGATGTTTTTTATTTCTTCATCCGTATATTTTTCAGTATCAGTAAATTCTAAAGTAACACTTACTCCTGGATCTAATGTAATTAAATTATCAGAATCGTGAACAGCTACTTCTGTTGCAGGATTGTGTACTTTTATATAATCTTTGGTTGTCATACTTCAACTATTTTTTTAGAGCCTTATTTACTGTAGAACCAGGCTAGTAAAATCATTCCAATAGATATTATTATTGGAATTTTAGTTAATAATCCTGTTGGCTTGTATATAAAATATAAAATGATAGATAAGATCAGTAGAACGATAGCAATTCCTCCAAAAATAAGCATTCTAATAAACCCAGCTGGCATATGAGTGTGACTTATTGTAGGTAGTAAATACCATATACAACTAATGATCTGTATGAGTATAAGAGGAAAAATTACGTTTTGCCTTGTCAGATTCCTTGCTATCATTTTATATATTTTTCTTTATAATTCTTGATAAAATCTATTTCTGTAGCATCATACCCATCTAAAGTTTTTTTACCTTCTATCATATACCATATATCTACAGTCATGGTTCCTACTAATTTTTCTGAATCTAGACCTTCTAGATCTTCTTCATTAGAATTCAATCCTCCAAACCATCGATTTTGAATCGCTAAATGTTTAGGGAAATCTGAAGTGTTTATTTCTTCAAAATCTCCATTTTCAACAGATTTAAAAAATTTAAATGTAGTATTATTGATGTCAGTTTCTCTATCATAATATATAATGTAGAAACTTTGATTTTCATATTTTATAGAAATAGGAATATATGGAGTTTTATGTTTATAGGATATTCCTGCATATTCAAAATCAATAGCATTTTTCTGATGTCCGCCACCCCATCCTAAACCATGTCCTCCAAAATATCCACGTTGAGAACTCATAAGATTCACTGATACTTCAGTGTTTGGAGCAACAGTTATATTTTCTGTCCATTCTTTGGTTTCTCTTTTAAAAAGTAAGTAAAAAATTAGCAGTACTACGATTAATACTATTCCCGAAAATATAAGTCCCATTTTTTTTAAAGTTTTCATCACAACACGTTTTGAAATGATCGTTATTCTGGATCAGGTTTAAATTCTTCTAAGCTACCTCCAGCTTTTTTATTAGCTGTGTTAACTCCTTTTTTATCTACACCAAATTTATACACAGTGTTTCTCAAATATTTTTCTAATTCATCACTAGATCTGCCATTACCAAATAAAACTAATATGGATGCGGATGCTTCTATCGCTCTTGTTATTGGTTTAGAATGACCGTGTGGATCTGCTTTATCAGGTTCACCGTGCTTATGTTCGTCTTGTTCGGTATAGGATTGTATTTGTAAAATACCCCCGGTTTTTTCATCTCTATGAACATGAGATGCAGAATAAGAGTCCTGTACCATATGCAGAATCTTTCCTACATGAAATAAACCATAGTAGTGATATAGATTTAGTTGTTTAGCTTTGTCTTTATTAGCTTTTTCTACTTCTTGAGCTTTGGTATACCATTCTTTTGCTTGTTCAACGATTTTGTCTACCACTTCCTGATTGGTAAAATCTCCAGGAGGAGCCATAGAATGCCAAAATTGATATTCTCCAAAATGACTTTTGTACACAATGCTGTTTTTGTCAATCCATTTTCGAGATGTTTTGGTCTTGTTGAGAGCCATTACATAGAGCATATCACCATAACAGGTCTCCACCGAGTTCTCATTACCACAGGGTACATCTGGCCATGCTACTCCTTTATCCAGTTTTTCGTCAAAATATATCTTACAGTTTAATCTTTTGCTAGCAATTTCTGCAGCTTGTTTTGTAATGCTTTCATGTACTGCACCTCCACCTTCAATTTTAAAGAATTCTACTTCTCTTTGTTCTCCATTTTTTAATGTTATGGTTCCGTGATCGTCAGATTTGTCTTCGACATACACCAAATCTTTTCCTTTTTTATCTTTATTAGGGGAACTTGTAAGGACCTTAGCCTCAAAGTCTCTAATACTGCCATCGGCCCCTTTTATCTTGAAACTTGCAAATTGAAAATCTTTAAAAAGTAATTGATTGTATATTACAAAATCAGCAGCAAATAACGTTCCTTCATCTCCAGCGGCATCACCTCCAATATTATCATATTCATTTCGCAATAAATCATCAATATAGTGTCCTGTTTCCTCTATCATTACTCTAAATAATAACCAACAAGCTTCTGGGTCTTGTTCTGCTTTTAAAACAAGGTTTTCATTTAAGTAAATGGTTTTGTCTGTATAGTAACCTCCACGATTATCACTAAGAGAACGATCTACTTCCCAAGATGGGGGAGGAATAGCACCTTTTTCAAGATTTTGTTTAAACTCTTTTAAAACAGGATGTTTAATGTCATCTCCAAAAATAGCTTTTAACCCTGAAATAAAAGGTTTAGAACTTTCGAAAAGTAATTGATCTTTACTATTTAAACGTGGAGTTTTTAAGTCATCAGTACTCTTAATATATAAGTCTGTGGTAACTGATACGACTCTTTCTTCTTCGTTTCGAACCCAATTTTCTTCTTCGACCTCTAGATCATTGTCTAAAGATTCTACCATCTTCTTTACATTAACTAATGGGTTTAGTTGACTTTGTACTTCTTCATCAGCTTGTTCTACACTACTACTGCCAGCAGCAGCGGTTTGGCCATGCCATGTAAATTCTACACTTGGCGAACCTGATATGGCACACATGGCTTTACTTTTTTCTGTAAGAATTTGCCCTTGATTGGATAATATCACTTTGTCATAAAAATCCTGCCACTGCGTAATTGCAGGAACACAAGGTAAATATCCGCTAGAACTTGGCTGTAGTTTACATTGCCCGAAAGTTTTGGCTTTTAAAGGCATGCCAATATCCATGGTATTTGCAATTAGTTTTTTACTCCCACCAGAATCATTAATATATTCTTTCTGTTGCGTTAATACAACTAAAGTATCTGGCGTTGTACCAAATTTGCATTTGCACATTGCTCCATCAACTACTACATGTCCTGTACTCATATATAATTATCTATTAATGATACTCTATATTTATTTCCCAAAGAAAAAGAAACGTTTTTTCTTCTTTTTAGGAACTTCTTTATCTTCTTCTATTTCGAAAAGAGCTGCTCTTTTACTCGAAGATAAAGGTGTTTTGTTTTTTAAACTATACATCTCTACAGTTGTTTTTTTAAATTTTCCAGAAGGAAACTCTAACAAACATACTCCAGTTATAGCATCTGCTATTAATGAGTTTTTATAGATTTGATATTTTAAATCTATTGAACCCTTTACAACTTTTTTATTTTTATCAATAGAAATAAGATTTCCTCTTAAGATATCTTTTTCACTTCTATTATCTATACATTTTCCTTTAACTTTTATAACAACGTCATTTTCCTTATGCTTATGATTGCCGATATTATTTTTTATTTGGAAAGGCACACTAGGAGCATAAGGAATAAAGGGTAACAATTGTTGTTTTTGCTTTTTGCTAATCTCTTCAATTCCATAAACAGAAGAAAAAAATAGTGAAATAAACCAATCTCTGCGAATGATAAGATCTGTAAGTTGGCTTTCATTATTAATAATAAGATCCATATTTTTTAGTAGAAGATCTATTTCCTTTCCTTTATAGGATTGTTTGATATTTTGTTCTTCGGTTTTCCACCTTTCGAGAATCTCATTCTGATTTAAAACAGAAACAGCTTTTCCTTGTCTATTTACTTTTAATCGTAATGGGTATAATACTTTTCCACATCTATCTGATAATTCATCTATCAGAATATCAGGAGCTTTTTCGTTAATAAAAACTTGATGTTTATAAACTTCAAATTCAAAATGATTGTTATCTGTTTCATCAATACAAATTACATCTATCTCGTAATGTATTTGCAGCTTTTTTTTCTTATCATCTTCAAAAACAAGTATAACCCCATACGTGTTTGCAACTCCAATAGGATTATAGTTAAAAGATCCAACTTTTTTTTGGTTATCTTCTATAATACCAGTGCCAATATCTAGTTTAGCCATTCTACGCTAGTACTACTAAAACAATTTTATTTTATCATCTGCCTGAATATCCACTTGTTTAGAACTTACAAGTTCCATGTTTTGTTTGGAACTTTCGATTCTAACTTTTTCTGCATTATCTAGTATTTCTTTGGCAATGAGCGTTTTATTTTCTTCAATACTTTCTGTAGCATTCTTTGCAGATATCGATAGGTCTTCCGTTACTCTAGTAATCAAATTCGTACCTGCATTTATCTTTACTTCTTCAGAAGCATTAATTTCGACATTCTTTGCATTCAATGTCATGTTTTCTCCTGCAGAAATGGTAATATCATTATTAGCAGTGTCGATATGGATGATATTTCTATTTTTATCAGTAATCATGATAAATTCAGAACCATCAGCGTCGTTTAGTTCAACAGTGTGTCCACTTCTGGTTCGTAATGCTTTGACATCATTGTTCGCAGTGTTCCAACCTGCTGGGTTAGCTCCTCCTGTATACAAAGTACCTAATACATAGGGTCTTTCTGCATTTCCTCCTTCAAACCCTATTAAAACTTCTTCATCAATTTCTGGAATAAAGTGAAATCCTTTTTCTCCTCCAGCGTGTGGAGTTACAATTCGTAACCAAGGAGTCAACTCACCAGTTTCTTTTTGCCAAGGGAATTGAACTCTTATTCTACCGATACCATCAGGATCGCTATTCTCTTTTACAACGGCTACCTGAGTCTCACTTTTTGGAAACGCCATCATATTGGTATGCGGATATGCATCTAATTCTGAAGTAACTGCTTCGAAATTATTTTGATATCTACCATTTTCGGTATTGGTATGTGTTATTTTGATCACACGAAAACTTCCGTAATCTCCGTTGTCACTTTTGATATTTATAAGTTGACCAAGTTTTACTCCTGGATTATCACTGGATCCTTTTAGGATAACTTGTTTTATTTCTTCGGCTTTTTTCTGTTTTTCAACATAGCCATCGATTCGTTGTTTTAAAGAAGGATCGTTATAAGAATTTAGGTAGATATTGGTTTCATTTGGAAAGATTTCATCAGATTTGTTGCTGGTAAAACCATTATATCCATTAACACCAGAACTTACTTCTGTAGTAGCTTTTTCGTGCTGTCCATCGGTTAAATAATCGTTGGTGAAATATTTGTAACTATTGGATGATGGTTTTAAATCCAAAGAAAACTCTTGTAGATCATGACCGTACGTAAGAACTACTTCATCTTCATCTTCTGGTTTTCCAAAAACTAATGCACTACCATTATAATAAAACCACTCCCCATATTGAGCAGCCAATCTACTGGCATACTGAAAAGCACTTTCTTGGTGCTGTACACTATAATGAATGTTTTCGGTATCTGATGGACTGAAAATAGTTTCTAATTTAGATTGATCGTATCCCTGAAAGGTGTTGCTTAAGATAGAAGCAAGATCCATATCATTAAAAGAGTTATAATGAGGACCATCATCTGCTATAATACTACAACTATGAGCCTTAATCGTTACTAGATCTCCATTTTGTTGATGGAATCCCATTGTGCTATTGACAGAAGTAACTACTCCCTTAAATTCAAATTCCTTATATCCAGAGAACGTACCCAAGGAAGAAATTTGAATGGTAATAATCTGACCTAGATAATCTTTAGTCTGAGAGGCGATATCTCCTGTGAAATTCTCTAAGACATCCATTCTACAGACCAATTCCATGATATGATGTGAATCAATTTGTTGATGCAACATTAACTTCTTGTAGGCACTTATAGCTGTTCCTCCAATAAATATTTGTGTTTTCGACTGTAACGCCATAGTATTATATTTTTAGGGGTACTATCAATATCATTAATAGTATTTAATTGTAATAAAGTTACCGAATTTATAATTGATACATACTCTTATCAAGAATCATTAAAGTACTCTCGTTTTTAAATCAGGTAAGTTTATCTGCGAATGATACTCCTTTTACTACTTAAAAAAGAAATAAAAGACCAAAAATCATCTACCAATTAGGATAGTCCCTATATGGATATAGAAACTATGCATAATTGATATTATGAAACTCAGAAAATTCAGTTTTAAGCTTTCGAAGGCCAATTATTGGTAAACGTAGTACCTTTAATTGTGATCTCCTTTGCTGAAAGTACTAAATGTATCTGTAAAGGTTTTGCACTTTCTGCATTAAAATGTTCGGTATATTCTATGCAGTAAGCATCTTTAACTTCTACATTTTTAAGACTGGACATGTTATCTCTTCTGAAAAAAGTGATTTTACAATTTTTAGTAATTGTAGGAGAGATCGTCCAATCTAAAAAATCAGCGCTTGCAGTGGATTCTATTAATAAGCTTACTTGTCCGCCTTGCGGTTTTGCACAAGGTCTTCCTGTATAATCGGTATCTTGTCTAAAGGAGAATGAGCAATCCAGAATGTTCATCTCTTCTCCATCAAGATCTAGTTTTGCTAAAAATGACATGAGTAATAGTTTTAAAATGAATAACTACTGTATCAGTTCCATTATTGTTTTCAGATATGTGAAAAAAAATGGAAATGATATTGTAAGATGAGAAAGGGAGTGAAAAACACTCCCTTTACTTAATACTATATTAAATGGGGAAATTATACCCACTCATTCACGTGCTCTCCGTTTCCGATAGAAATTTCTCTAGCTGAGATAGTGATCTTCTCTATCATTGGATTTTTTCCAGTAGCATCAAAATTCTCCATATACTTAACTGCATAAGCGTCAACGAAATTTAATTCTTTTGAAGTTGCCTCAGTATCTCTCTTTAAGAATACAACTGAACCACTTCTCATTTCGAAGTTATTAAACATCCAATCTGATAAACTAGTGTCAGAAGTAGACTCTACTTCGATAGTAATCATTCCTCCTCTTGTTACAGAAGAAGGACGTCCTGTTGCGTCAGTTTCCTGAGCTAATCCGTAATTGCAGTTTAACACGTTATACTCGTTTCCACCAACTTTTAATTTTGCTTTAAAAGACATAATAAATAAATTTTAATTAATAAATAATAATAATAATTGAATATAATAAATGTAACTTGTACGATGTAAAGATAGCAAAATATGTGGTAATCTGTATATTATGCTTTTGTTAAGTGCTTTAAAAATAGTTGTTTTAGAAAGAAAAGGACTACACTGTTTTCGGGGAATTTGCACTTTATCGTGGAATTCATCTAGCAAAAAAAAGATCTCAACGAGAAAATTGAGATCTTTTTTTAACAAAATTTTAACAGATATTTTTTATGCTCTTTTGCAAATAATAACGTCATTTTCCTTAATTCCATTTCCTTCTATCGTTCTGGTAAAGTCGATATGAGATTGCATTCCTATCCAATTAGGTTTAGTGTAAAAAATCCAACCATATGGATTGTTTTTATCGTCTAAAAACTCAATTTCTCCTTCAGGATGTCTATCGTTATAATCATTAATAAAGAAGTAAAAAAGCTTGCCAAATTCCATTTTTTCTGGCGCTTTTAGTCTAAAATTACTTAACTCGTCTGTAGTTTCTCCTTTGTTAAATTCAAATGAAATTACTAGTGGGTTGATTAATTCATCATCTTTAGGATCCTTCATTTTCTTATCGATAGGGTAGAACCACTTTTTATAGATCGGCACTGGTATTGAAATTGCAAATTCATATAGTTTTACTACCATTATAGGTATAATAAAGCAAATAGAAGAAGCGGCAAATATATATTTATAATCAGGCTTGTATATTTCTACCACAAATAGGAAAGTAATTAAACCAATGAAAACAGTAACTACCGTGTACAGAAATTCGGGCCAAAATTTAGTAAGATCATCATCTAATAAATTAGGGAAAAATTTTCTCATTGCTAATACATGCAGTGTTCCTAGGCATAAAAAGATAATTTGAAAACCTATAAAGCTATTTAAAGGAATATTATTAAGTACTTTTTCATTGCTTAATAAAGCTGTACCTGCAAATACAAGTAAAACTACTAGCATATATAGCAAGAATTTCTTTTTATTTTTAACAAAAAGTTTTTTTAATCCAGCAACTACTCCCATTAATATAGCACTAACTGCTAATAACAAGATTCCTACCTTAAAAAAATCAGCATTTACTGCTGCAGCTTGTAATGTTAAATTCATATCATAGTGGTTAGACCCATTCTGGGACTGTTAGTCTCATTTAATACAAATGTCTCTTCTTTATTCGAATATGTTACGTTAATTGTTGTGTCTATCTCCATAGGGATAAAATAGTCACAAAAGATACTAATAAATTTCTTAGTAGCTCCCCCAATTATATATTTATCGATATTTTTTTGGTCCACTGGACCTATATTAATTTCCCAAAAAGGATAAGAAATGACCGTTTCATTTAGTTCTAAAACTAAATCTACACCTAATTGATTTTTGCTATCATTGTCTTCATCTTCAGCATCTTCTAATGTGTGATATTTTCTTTTAATCGTTACTTTTTCTTCGATTATCTTTTCTAAACTTAATGCTGTTAGTTCAATTTCACCCGAGATTTTGTGCACATAAGGAAGAAGTTGCAATAGCTTTATGCTATAATCAGAAGGGATTTCTGGATCTAAATTCCAAAATTTTAAGAGAAAATCCGTTTTTAAATTTGCAAACTCATTTATAAGCTGTCGTTCATTTTTCTCAATATTTACACGCTGTGTAAAAAATTCATTTTCTAAAGGTGAAAAGAACGACCTGGCATCTTTTTCTTGTTTTTTTTGCTTTTGATGCAGCTCCGTAAAGGAAATATCGCTTTTTGCTTTTACCGGTTCATGAAAAAAACCTTCTGGAAGTGTATCATAAAGGCCATTTCTAGATAAGTGCAACTGTAATTTGTCTTTATCTCGTGAATAGGTGTCTAGTTTGATGTCAATAACATCCCTTCTATAAGACCTTGAAAAGGTGCTGCTGTTGAATATATCAATATCCGTAAGATCTAGACTCGACTTTTCTAAAATTTCAGTAACAAAAATTTCTGCTTTTAAATTTTGATAAGTTGAAATCAATTCTTCGTAGACAACCTGTACCTCTTCGTTGTTCATTCGTTTAGTTGGTGTAAATGAATGGAATTATTTGTTTTGTGCGGTTTTGTTATTGGTATATTTAGGTTTCTTTCCAGCTGCTACAAACATTCTTTTCCATGGTTGTTCAGATAAAATACTGATCTGTACGCCATTACCACCAGAGTTTCCTCTTCGAGAGGTAGAATGTACAAATCTATCATTACCAAGATAGAAACCAACATGGGTAATTTCTCTATGTTCAGAACCTTGTTTGTTGAAAAAGATCAAATCTCCCTGTTTTAAGTTGTGTAGTCCTTTAAATTTGTTTGTATCGTCGGCTTTAAATTGTTTTTCTGCTGTACGCTCGATTAAATTTCCATAAACATCGTGATATATGTATTGGGTAAAATACGAACAATCAATACCTTTCTTTGTATTTCCTCCTAAGAGATAAGGAGTGTTCATCCATTCATCTATAAATTCAAACAAAGCGACATTTTCTACTTTTTTCGGAGGAATTCCCAAAATTGCTCCATATTTCTTTTGGATAGGTAATATGGCGTTTTGTTTTGCTAAAGCAATAGAATCTCTTCTGGCCTGTGCAAGAGCTTCTTGTTCTGCTTTCTTAGAACCTCCACAACTCATTACCCCAATAATGATTGCTAATAAGAAAAACGTTTTATAAAGTGTATTCATGCGTCAATTAAAATTTAGACAAATATAAAAAAACTTATGGTTATTTTCCACCCCATATACAGGGATAACAATAAAATAAAATCATAAAATTAGGGATTCTTGTATTTTTAATTAGTTTATTGTAATATCAAGTGCTCGTAAATAAAATCTTTAGTAAATTGCAATTGGTTTTAAGGTGTATTAAACACACAAATTAGTATACATGAATTCTTCTTATTATAAGTTGCCTTTAGATACTTTTGGAATTGTTAAGAATAAAGATATCGATAGTTGTGATTTGAAACAATCTATAGTTGGTTTTATTCATCTTATTACAACTTCGTATTTCGGAGAATGTACCTTTGATGAGACTTTTGGCTGTTCCATTTGGAATGTAGATTTTGATAATCTGACAAGTACAAATAAATTAAGAAACACGATTTCTGAATCGTTGGTAGAAAGTATCGCTTCTCAGGAACGAAGACTTAGAAGAGTTACTGTGGATGTAAATATCCAACAAGAAGAATTTAAAAACAGAGGAAGTTTAAATAGAATTAAAAAGAGGGTAGATATAAAAGTAAATGGTGTTGTTAGCCGGACAAATGAGGAATTTTCTTGTCTGGAACAATTTTATATAGCCCCATTATCGTTTTAAAAGAGTTTATGAGTACAGAAAATAAGGTTCAGATAAAAAATAGAATGATCAAAAAAGCGGCTTCGCTTTGGGGAGTTTCTCCAAACGAAATCGAAAGTTCTTTTGATCCCGTTGTGTCTCTTTTAATAGGTGCATGTGCTTCTGAAATTGAAAAAATATCTAGTGAAATAGATAATTCTCAAACCCGTATCACAGAACGTTTGATTCAGTTAATGACTCCAGAAACATTATATGGATCTAGACCAGCTCATGGAATTGTGTATGCAGAACCCATAGAGAAAAAAACAACAATTACGCCAGAACATTTGTTGTACTTTAAAAAGAAAATTAAAACAAAAAACGCTAGTACAGAATTAAAGAATATATATTTCTCGCCAATTCAAAAAAATCAATTGGTCGATGCTACAATTGGTCGAATGATCTCTGGCGATAAGTTATTTGAGTTAGAGGGTAAGAGAAAAACCGCTAGTTCATTGTCTTTAAATGATACAAAAAGATTGTCACCATCTACCCTATATTTAGGTATCAAAACAGAGCATGATAATGTATCATTGAAAGATGTGTCATTTTATTTTGAGTTACTGGATGTTCAGGAAAATGAATTGTTTTATCATCATCTAAAAAATGCAAAGTTTTTCTTTGAAGAAAAAGAATTTAAATCTATTCCCGGGTATTTTAATAGTGATATTTCCCGTAGAATGAATTTAGAATCTATATTTGGTTATAAGCCAAATAAAACAAGGAATATCGAGGAAAAAATAAATAAATTATACAAAAAACACTTTGTTTCAATTAAATCCGATATTTCTCTAAGACCAAAAGGGAATTTGCCGGAAGAATTCTCTAAATTTATAGATCAGCAGGTTCATGAAGATTTAACGGATTATAACTGGATAAAAATAGAGTTTCCTAGAATTGTTAATGATACTATTTTAGAAAGTGTTTATTGTACTTTTAATGCGTTTCCTGCATTGAATAGAAAATGGGAAAGTATTTCCTATCAGTTAAAAGACTATATAGATATAGTTCCTATTAGTACACAAGATCTATTTTTAGATATTAAGGGTATTTCTAATACATCTGGTAAGGAATATAGATTAAGAGAAAATGATTCTGCCACGGATGATAAAGGAACTTATGTTATTCGAAGAGATAATGTAAGTAAATTAGATTACAGAAAAGCGAGAGAATATTTGATTCATTTAATAGAATTGTTGAAAGATGAGAGTGCATCATTTTCGTTTTTTGGAAATGATTTTCTACAGTCTAACATTAATGAACTTAATCAGAATATTTCACTTTTAGAAAAAAAGGTATCTGATATGAAAAAGTCTTCGGAAGAGACTAATTATGTTTCGGTTAAACCTTACAAGAAAAAAGATACCTTGCTAGTGGAGTATTGGGTTACAAATGGAGAAGATGCCAACCAGATAAAGTCTGGTAATAGTTTAAGTATTTATCAAGGGAGTGATCTAAAACAAAAAGGAAGTATGTTTTTAACGTCAACATTCCAGGGAAAAAACAATCTGGGAATGGAAGAGCGTTTGAGTGCTTACCGGAGAGCTTTGTTATCAAGAAATAGAATTGTAACTAGAGAAGATGTAAAAGCGCTTTGCTATGAATTATGTAGTACAAAGGTTCAAGAAGTAAAAGTAGGGAAGGGGTTTAAGACAGATATTCATGTTTCTAAAGGTCTTATTCCTTGTATAGAAGTACAGTTAATAGAAAATAAGGAAGAAATAACTTCTGATATAGAGTGGAATTCTCTAAAAAGTAATATTTTGTCAATTTTGGAACAACAATCATTGAATGTTTTTCCTTATAAAATAATAGTAATAAGTTAATTAGATTAGAAAACAGATACTAATGAAAACATCGAATAACACAAAAAATTATCATTTAGATAAAAGCGTAATATTGTTCTTTGTAGTAACAATATTAGTTACAGCTACTGTTTTTGCTTTTAAATATGTAAACTACACACCTTGCGAAATAATAGATTTTTCTTTTAAAGATGGCGAGGTTAGAGTAGGGGATCCAATTCAGTTTGAGGATATGACTATTGGAGCTTTGGAATGGAAGTGGGATTTTGGAGATAGTACAACAGTGGATACTAGAAGAAAGCCATATCACACGTATAAAAAACCTGGGGATTATACGGTTTCTTTAATCGTTAATGGAAAATGTCCAAAAGTTAAAAGGATTTCTGTACTGGAGAAAAAAGAAATCTTAGATCCATCTAAGAAAGCGAAATTTGAGATTCTAACACCACGAATACGTGTAGGAGAAAAACTAAAGGTACAAGATAATACCCTTAATGCAACAACTTGGGAATGGAATTTTGAGAACGCATTAGGTGCAACTTCCAAAGAGCAGAATCCTGAATATACCTATAGTACCTCAGGTAAAAAGACAATTACATTAATCGTCAATGGAGAGTTAAAATATGCAACCACAAAAACTATAGAAGTATTACCTAAGAAGAAAGACCCGATTAGAAATGATGATGTTGTTGTTCGTGATATATCAACAATCCCTGATGATCCTATAGGACAAGATCCTATAGCAGATGATCCAGTTGACGAATTTAAAGCGCCTTTTATCAATGAAAAATCGTTTAAAGCTAAAGTGATTCTAGTTTCTACCAAAAAATTAACCGCAAATGACTTCAAGGACTATTTATGTGGTAATTTAGATTTACCAATTATCGTGAAGAAAAAGAGAACTACCTTTATCGAATTTTGTGAAAAAATTAAAGGAAAAAATATTACTATTAAAGATTTGAAGTTAACTCATGAGGAAAATAACTGTATAAAGAATATAGTGATAGATTACAGAAAAAATAGTCTTTTCTAATAATTAAGAAATATCAAAGATGGAATTATCAAATAAAAATCATCATCGTGTCAACTGGATTGACGGCATGAAGATTAATAAAAACCATTTTATTGAGGCAGATAATGCATTTACTAATTTTTCGCAACTTATTGGAGCGAAAGATATTAATGCGATTAATTACGGTTTATTACCAGATTTAGCAGGAGATGAAGCTGTTGATATGGTTTTTTCAATGGATGGTCAAGATACTATTAAAGTACAACTAAATAGGTGCATCGCTGTAACCAAAGGAGGGTTTATTATCAATATTACACCAGAAATATCCTCTGCTTTAGAACAAATAGGAAGCATTATAAGCACTGAATATAAAATTAATAGTACAGATGAAGAATGTTATATTGTTCTTAGTGTTGATCCTTACGGTAGGGTACCTGTAGGTGATGCTGATCCAGAAGAAGAGCCACCACGACATCCTTATGTTTTGCCAGAATATAGTTTACACGTTATTAATTTAGCTGAAGCAAATGAGCAAGAGTTTGGTAGACATCATATAACTATAGGTAAGATAGAGTTTAACGATGGTGTGGCTTCCTTAGCGGAAGATTTTATTCCACCATGTGTTTCTATTCAGAGCCATCAGGATCTTAGGTATATTTATACAGAGATACATACTTTTTTTAATGCCATAGAAAAATATTCTATGAACATTATTCAAAAGATTTACCAAAAGAAGCAGTCTAATGAATTGGCTACTATGGTACTTACACTAACCCAAAATTCTTTGCAGTATTTAGGTGGTATGTTACCGGAATTCCGTTTGTATGATCGTCATTTACCACCAGTAACAATGATTACTAAATTAATGTCTCTTGCGAGAGTTATTAAAAATAGTATGGATATATATGCGGGAACTGGTAAGGAAGAACTTTTAAATTATCTTTCTGATTGGTGTGATCTAAATCAAGGAGCATTTGAAAATGTTTTGATAGAAATGATGGATTTGGATTATCAGCATACAGATATTAACAAGGCATTGCACAATGTATCTAGTTTTACAAAATTGATGCTTTCGCTATTTAAAAAACTAAACGAGCTGGATTATATTGGTAAAAAATCCGATTCTAATATATTTGTAAAAGAAGAAGTAATAGCAAAACCAGATGTAAAAAGTAGAAGAAGCTTTTTATTAGATTAATGTGTGTTTAAATAATATTTTAAGAAAATGAAACCAAAAAACAGTAAAGAAAGAAGAAACAGTGTTTTAAAATTTGCATTATTATTTTTATTTACAGCGGCCTTAATCGTTACTGCCTTCTTCTTTGATTTTGATAGAGTGCCTCTTAAAGAAAATGAAGTATTAAGAGAACGCACTGCGATCGTGGAAAAAGATGCTAAATTTCAAAAAGATTTTTCTAAGGGAATGTTTAAAATAGAGAAGCTAATCGATTCTTTAGACCGACCAGGAAAAGAAGATAATTTATATTATATCAACAGAAATTTAGAATCTGAAATAGGTGATCTAAACGAGGCTATAGATCAAAAAGATACAACGTATAGATATAAAATGTACGTAAACATTGTAACTTCGTATAGACAGATTAAAGAATTAAAAGCAGAGCTTGCAAAACAGAAAAAAGAGTTTCAGGAGTTTGAAGAATATAAAGAAGCTTTAGAAAAAACCAGAGAGCAGTTAGATCGAGCTAGAACTGATTTGGATCGTTGCAGAGCTTCACGAAGATAAAAATCTATAGAAATCATAAAATAAAAAAAAGTCGACAATCAGTTTGTCGACTTTTTTATTTTTATAAGTTAAAAGAAAATTATTTTGCTTTTAGCCAGTTTTCTCGTTTTAATAAAGCTTTTTTACTTGGTTTCGAAAATTGAGTGATTACTACTTCTGGATCGACACCAAATCTGATCAATGCTTTTTTCTCTTCACCAAGTCTTCTATATATGACTGTTGCTTTTTTTCCTGGTTTATATTTACTAATAACATCATTAAAAGTTCCCAGATCAGAAAATGACTTATTGTCTATGGCTACAATCACATCTCCTTTAGCTATTCCGGCAGTATAAGCTGGTGTGCCCTTTTTTACATATTTAGAAACTACTGCATTGTCATTAGTGTCGAAAGTAACGTCTACACCCAGATAAGCTTTCTTGCTATTGGTTTTTGGGTATATGGCTACGGAACCTAATAATTTTTTAAAATCTGGAATCTGACTGTCGAAAATATACTTTTCAAAGAAATCATCAGCAAAAGATTCTCCTGCATATTCTCTTAAGGTAAAGAATAGATTTTCTATAGTATACGGAATTTCTGTTTTTCCATATTTTGTCCAGACAAGTTTTAGGTAGTCATCCAAGTTAAGATCGTCTTTATCTCTAAGAGAAAGATCTAAAGCTAATCCAAGCATACTTCCATAAGAATAATAGGATACAAATGTGTTTTCTCTATTGGTTGGGTCCACAGAAGTTGCAGCATCTACAAAAGGAGCCTGATAACTCATTTCTATTGGATTGAAATATTGAAGTGCAGGAGAGTTCCATACATAATTATAGGTCTTACTTAAGCTATCAATATACTGGTCCGGAGTGATAATACCTGCTCTACATAAAATTAAATTGGTATAATAACTTGTAAATCCTTCTGCAAACCAAAGTTCACCAGACATGTTTACATTTTCAAAATCAAAAGGTTCTAAAGAAATTGGACGAATTCGCTCCACATTCCAAGCATGAAAAAACTCATGAGCTACTGTACCTATGTTTTTTTCCATACCTCCATCTGCTAGGCTTCTAGTGCTAGTTAAGATTGTAGAGTTACGATGTTCCATTCCGTCACCCGAAACAGTAGGCATGTAGCTGGCAATAAAAGTGTATTCTCCATAATCAAAATTCGGGTAATCTCCATAGATAGCTTTTGTTTGTTCTACGATTTTTTTTATTTGTTCAAAGTATTGATCAGCTTCCTCTTCTGTGCCCGGATGCAGTAGAGCTAATTTTATAGTGTATTCAGTCCCGGCAGCTGGTACTTTAAATTCTTTGACTGTATGATTGCTAATTCCAGCAGGGCTATCCATAAAATATTGTAGGTTAGGTGCTAGGAATTTGTTTCCTCCTAATGGGATTAGTTGGGTAGCAACTTTCCAGTTTAGATCCTCTCTTACCAAATAAGTTACTTCTATTGGCCTATCTTTTAATGTAGGGATATACATAAAGGTAGCGGGCATATTAAGATGCGCATGTGTCTCGTTTATCTGTGAGTATGTGCCATCAGCACGATCGGCAAATAAGGTGTATGACAGGTTTATGGTGCCATCATGTCCAGAAACATCCCATTGGTAAGGATTAGGTCTAGTTACGGTGACATCTTTACCTTTACTGTCAGTTATTTTGACATTATAAACATTTTTAGCAAATTCATGAAGCGCATATCTTCCAGGAGATGTTCTACTCATTCTTAAGGAAATTGTACCACTTGCTAAATTTGTGAATTTTGCATTGATCTCAGCTTCATGATGTACAGCATTATCAAAAGAAATTTGGTATTCATTTCTTACTTGAGAATAGCCGAAAGTAATACAGAATAGGAATAAAAGAAAAAAGAAAAATCTAAAAGACTTCATTAAAAGAGTTTTTGGTTAAAAGATACATGCGTTTAAATGTGGCAAAAATAATATAAATTATTGCCAATGTTAGGTGGGAAGTTTTAAATATATCTGGGGCTCTGGAAATAAATAAATCATGATAATTTATTCAAAAACAGATGTCAAAAATACAACAAACTCTTAATTGCACAAATTAAAGGCACGAAAATTGAATAGGATAAGATCAAACGAATCACAAGATTTTCTTAATTTTTGTAGGTTATAAAAATATATGTTAATTATTGTTTAATAAATAGCTGCAAAAGTTAAACAGTTTTGTAAATTTGAATGAAAAAGAAATTTTAATTTGAAAATAGATGCATACACATGTTATTTTATTTTCGGTAAACATTATAAAATTTAGATGAAAATAGGAGTAGAAACATTGATAGAGACAAATGGGCATGGTTTAAATGGATTTTCCATTGACGAAATTGGAGATGATCATATCAGTACAGGTATGGAAACTCCAATGAAAGAAGATGCTTTTGATATTACAGATGAAGAAAAGAAGGAAAAAATATCCTATTTGTTTCGAGAAATAATGGAGGTAATGGGATTAGATCTTACTGATGACTCATTGCGAGGTACTCCTGATCGTGTTGCTAAAATGTATATAGAAGAAATTTTCTCAGGTTTAGATCCTAAAAACAAACCAAAAGTAGCGTTGTTTGATAATAAGTATAAATATGAGCAAATGCTTGTAGAAAAGAATATTACTTTCTACTCTAATTGTGAACATCATTTTGTTCCCATCATAGGAACCGCTCATGTTGCATACATTTCTTCAGGAAAAGTTATTGGTTTATCAAAATTAAACCGAATTGTTCAGTATTATGCTAAAAGACCACAAGTACAAGAGCGTCTTACAAATCAGATTGCTATGGAGCTTAGGGAAGTTTTACAAACTGAAGATGTTGCTGTAATTATTGATGCAAAACACCTTTGTGTTTCTTCTAGAGGGGTAAAAGATGATACCTCTGCAACAGTAACAACGTATTATGGAGGTGCATTTAATAGTCCGGAGAAAATAGCAGAGCTTCAGAATTATCTAAATAATTAAACAGGTTTAAAATTCGGTTTTATAACTATCCATATGCATTATACAAAGGAACAAATTAAGACAATGGAGCGCGTAAAGCGTTTAAAAATAATAAATGCTGTATCCGGAATCAAACCTGCAAATTTAATAGGTACTATAAGTGATGACGGTGTAAGTAATGTTGCTATTTTTAGTTCGGTAGTGCATTTAGGGAGTGATCCTGCATTAATGGGGTTTATTATGAGGCCTGTTGGTGATGTTCCTAGAAACACCTACGATAATATTCTACAAAATAAATGTTACACTATTAATCATGTGCATCAGTCTTTTGTTAAAAATGCACATTATACTTCGGCAAAATTGGATAGTACAGAATCAGAATTTGATAGATGTGGTTTAACCGAAGAGTTTATTAATGATTTTAAGGCTCCTTTCGTAAAGGAAAGTAATCTAAAAATTGGATTGCGGTTTGTGGAGTCTATTGATATTGCTATTAATGGGACTATTTTAATGATAGGAGAAATAGATCATCTTATTCTTCCAGAGGAGACATTTCAACATAACGATGACCTAGATTTAAGTAGTATGGATACTGTTGGTATTTCTGGGTTGAATTCTTATTACAGCCTGAATAAAATAGAAGAGTTTCCTTATGTAAGAGTTTCAGAAATGCCTGATTTTAATTAAATGAATCTTCTCGAAATTCAATTATTATTAGATTTTGGATTAGTAGTTCTTATATGGATTGTGCAGTTAATAGTTTATCCTAGTTTTAAATACTACAACATTAATAATCTTGTTAATTGGCATAGGATTTACGCCTTCAGAATTGGTATGATCGTTATGCCTCTAATGTTGGGGCAAATTGTGATTAGCTTTATTAGGTTGCTAGGACCTTATTCTTTGCTAAATATTTTTCATATACTGTTAGTGACATCAGTGTGGTTTTCTACTTTTTTTCAATTTGTACCAATGCACAATCAAATTGCTGATAATACAGGCAATGATGAGGTAATAGTTAAGTTGATTAGAAACAACTGGCTCAGAACAGTTGTGTGGACATGCATATTCATTTGTACTCTCTTTCAATCTCCAAAATAAATTTAATTAGTCTTTTCAAACATTTCCTTATATCCTGTTAAAGTTGTATTCTAATTATTTTTTTGTTTAAGTATTTTGTAATTTTATTAAACAAAATATTTATATGAAAAAATCTCATCTCCCAACAAAAATTTGTAAGGTCTGTGAAAGGCCATTTACATGGAGAAAGAAATGGGAAAAAGTATGGGAAGAGGTGCAATATTGTAGTGTGCGCTGTAGAAATAATAGAAATAAAGTAAAAGGTTAAAAAACAAAAGGAATACATGAAACGAACAGGTTTGGTTTGGTTTAGGAATGATTTAAGAGTTTTTGATAACACCTCCTTGCATAAAGCCACTAATGAAAATGATCGTGTAATCGGCATCTTTTGTTTTGATCCACGATTATTCGAGGTGGGTCAATTCGGATTCAAGAAATCTGGAAAATATCGTGCTAAATTTCTTATTGAGTCGGTGAGTGATTTACGAGAAAATCTACTTAAAAAAAATATTTCCCTTTTGGTTTATATCAAGAAACCCGAAGATATAATGCCTAGTTTAATTGAAGATTATGAGGTAAATACAATTTATAGCCAAGAGGAGTGGACAGCAGAAGAAACAGATACATACGAAACGGTAAGGAATGCGGCTAAAAGTCCAGATGTAGATTGGGTAACTTCTTACGATCAGTTTTTATTTGATCCACAGGATATTCCTTTTGATATTCAGTCAGTTCCAAAAGTGTTTACTGTCTTCAGAAAAAAATGTGAAAAATATGTGCAGGTTGCAAGTGAAATTGATATTTCAGGATTGGAACCAGATAATTTAATAGAAAATGAAACCAAGATCCCGGTTTTGGAGGATCTAGGATTCGAAACTTTTGAGGTTGACTCAAGAACTGCATTTCCTTTTCTTGGAGGAGAAAGTGCAGCATTAAAAAGGATACAATCCTATTTTTGGAAAACCCATAAGCTTTCATATTACAAGAAAACCAGAAACGGTTTATTGGGAACTGATTATAGTTCTAAACTTTCTGCATGGTTAGCTAATGGTTCTATTTCTGCTCGTACTATTTATCATCGGGTGCGTGATTATGAGAAGGAGATCGAAAAGAATCAAAGTACGTATTGGCTGATTTTTGAATTGATTTGGAGAGATTTTTTTAAGTATGTATCTCTAAAACATGGTAATGATTTGTTTAAGAGAAATGGCATACTTCATAAAGAATATTCTTGGTCTCAAAATCAAGAGAAGATTGAGCAATGGATTCAAGGTGAAACTAAAGAACCTTTTGTAAATGCAAATATGATCGAACTTTTACATACGGGATGGATGAGCAATCGAGGGAGGCAAAACGTAGCTTCTTATTTTGCAAAAGAATTACAATTAGATTGGAGAATAGGAGCTTCTTATTTCGAATCTTCCTTAATAGATTATGATGTACATAGTAACTACGGAAACTGGCAATATGTGGCAGGAGTAGGTAATGACCCCAGAGATCGAAAATTTAATATCCAACTCCAATCCGAACGTTACGATCCACAACAAAAATTTCAAAATCTTTGGTTTCAACCTACATTATTCTAACCCATGATATTACGATTACTACTTGGCGACCAGTTAAATTACGAGCATTCTTGGTACAAAGAAGCTGTGCAAGATGATGTTTGCTACTTTATGGCGGAAATGAGGCAAGAAACCGATTACACCAAACATCATATTCAAAAAGTTGTTGGTTTTTTTAGCAGTATGCGAAACTTTTCTTCTTGGCTAAAAGAGCAAGGGAAACAGGTGGTTTATTACCAACTAGATCATGAAAAAAATAAACAAGACTTAGTTGGTAACTTAGAGCAGATAATGAAGGATAATGAGATCACTAAATTCGAATATCAACTCCCTGACGAGTATCGATTAGATATGCAGTTAAAAGAGTTTTGTGAAACTCTATCCATACAGTTTGAGGTATTTGATACGGAACACTTTTTGACTTCCAGAACCGATTTTGCTAACTTTTTTGAAGGTAAAAAGCAGTATATCATGGAATATTTTTATCGTGATATGCGCAAGAAATATGATATCATGATGCTTACCAAAAAAGACCCAGAAGGCGGTAAATGGAACTTTGATCATAGTAATAGAAAAAAATGGAATGGAAAACCGGAAATACCTAGTCAGAAAGATTTCAAAAAAGATGTAAGTAAGATTGTCGAACTAATTCATGATTGTGAAGTTAGTACTATTGGAAATATTGACCCGAAACAGTTTAATTGGCCAACTTCCAGGAAAGAATGTCTTTCGTTACTTACCTATTTCTGTGAAAACTTATTAGTGTATTTCGGAGACTATCAGGATGCAATGCATGTAGAAGAAAAATACTTATTTCATAGTAGGTTATCTTTTGCAATGAATAGCAAAATGTTACATCCAATGGAAGTAATTACTACTGTCGTTGAATATTGGAGAGATAGACAAGATGAAATTGATATTTCGCAAGTCGAAGGGTTTGTGAGGCAGATTTTAGGTTGGCGAGAATATATGAGAGGAATGTATTGGAGTCAAATGCCAGCCTATAAAAACCTAAACGAACTTCAGAATACAAACAAGTTACCTGATTTTTATTGGACAGCGAATACCAAAATGAATTGTTTACGTTCTGCAATTCAGCAAAGTTTAGATGACTCGTATGCACATCATATTCAGCGATTAATGATTACGGGAAACTATGCCTTATTAACCATGATCGATCCAGATGAAGTGGATCAATGGTATCTAGGAATTTATATAGATGCTATCGAGTGGGTAGAAATTACCAATACTCGGGGAATGAGTCAATTCGCAGATGGAGGTTTGGTAGCCACTAAACCTTATGTATCCAGTGGTAGTTATATCAATAAAATGAGTAACTATTGTAAATCGTGCGAGTATAAAGTATCTAAGAAACATGAGGATGATGCGTGTCCTTTTAACGCTTTATACTGGAATTTTTTAGATGAGAAGCAAGGGTATTTTAAAAATAACCAGCGTATGTCTATGATGTTGAATCTCTTGCATAAAATGGATAAAGAGAAGTTACACAAATTAAAAACCAGGGCTAATCATATAATAGCAAATCCTGATGAGTACTAATAAAGAGCATGTAAATATAGTTTGGTTTAAGCGAGATCTTCGTTTACAAGATAACGAGGCAGTTTATAACGCAATTGCGACGGATTCACCAACGTTGTTGTTGTATGTTTTTGAGAATTCTTTAAAAGAAGATAAACACTATAGTCAACGTCATTGGAACTTTGTTAAACAGTCTATAGTTGATCTGAATACACAGTTAAAAGTATATGATACAAAAGTGCTATGTGTTTCTTCTGAAGTTATTCATACAATCGGAACATTACAACAATTTTGGAAAATAGATCAGGTGTTTTCTCATAAAGAAACTGGAATAAGAAAGACATATGAAAGAGATAAAGCATTTTCGAGATTTTGTAAAAACAATTTGATTCAATGGGTAGAAAACAATAATAATGGTATTCACAGAGGTCTTAAAAACAGAGAGAGTTGGAGAGACGATTGTGAGCATTACATGAATCAACCTCAATTTGAATTTAATCCGAAACATGATAGTTTTATTTCACTAGAAAAGATAGGCGAATTAGAGAAAGTTTTTCATATCGAGAACCTAGATACGATACCAGATACTAATTTTCAACAAGGAGGTACCAATAAAGCATATCAATACTTAGTTTCTTTTTTTAAAGGAAGGTATAAGAATTATAGCTTTCATATTTCGAAACCAGAATTAGCCCGTAAAGGTTGTAGTAGGTTATCTCCATATTTGGCTTGGGGAAACTTATCTATCCGACAGGTATGGCAATATGCTATTCAACAACGAGCTACATCTGATAGTAAAAAACAAATAGATGCCTTTACTTCCAGATTACAATGGCAAGTTCATTTTGTACAAAAATTTGAGATGGAAGATATTATGGAGTTCGAAAGTATTAATAAAGGATATCGAAAATTAAAAAAACAAATATCAGAGGAATACAAGGCTGCCTGGAAGGAGGGAAGAACAGGTTATCCTCTTGTAGATGCTTGTATGAGATGTTTAAAGGAAACTGGGTATATAAATTTTAGAATGCGTGCGTTGGTAGTGTCTTTTTTTACGCATAATCTTTGGCAACCATGGCAAGAGGCGAGTGCTCACTTATCTAGTATGTTTTTGGATTTTGAACCAGGTATTCATTTTCCTCAGCTTCAGATGCAAGCTGGAGAAACGGGAATTAATACGCTTAGGATTTATAATCCCATAAAAAATAGTATTGACCATGATCCAGAAGGTGTTTTTATAAAAAAGTGGGTTCCGGAGTTAAGCAATTTGCCAATCGCTTATATACATGAACCTTATAAAATGCCACCACTAGAACAGCAATTTCATGATTTCGAATTAGGAAAAGATTATCCATATCCTATTGTCGAAATGAATAGTACAAGAAAAAGAGCAAGCGATACACTCTGGAAAATGCGCGATGATGCATTGGTGAAAAGAGAAGGGTATCGAATCCTAAAAAAACATACATTACCAAACAGAAAAATTTAACAGTACATGCAAAAAGAATTATCCATACGTGATATTGACAGAATTATAGAAATGGCATGGGAGGATAGAACTCCATTCGATGCCATCCTCATGCAATTTGGATTAAAAGAGCAAGAGGTGATCAATCTAATGCGGAGAGAAATGAAGCCTTCGAGCTTTAGAATGTGGAGAAAAAGGGTGCAAGGAAGAAAAACGAAGCATTCAAAAAAACGTACTTTTGAAGAAGGTAGATTTAAATGTTCTCGTCAAAAACAAATTACACATAACAAAATTTCAAAAAGGAACTAATGAGCGATAAGAAACCAGACCAAGTAGTATACAACGAAGATGAAGGAAGGTATGACGCTGCCTTAAAACCTTATGCTACGGATGTAGGAGCACCGTCAATTACCATTCCAGATACGGTTGCTTGGAAAAATACAAACGTACACAAGGTAAATAAGCAGGTAAAGGCAAAATACGATGAGCTAAAAGCGCAGTATGATGTATTGATGGAGCAATTTGAGTATAACAATTTAGTATATAACGCTAAGTTTACTTTTGAACCTATCGTGGGAGAAACGTATCATCTATATCGTAATTCTAATGAAGAACCCTTTTTGTCTATAATTGCTCCAACAGAGTGTAGCTTTGATCATCTAGGAACATTTAGATTAAATGCTGATAAAATGTGGGAGCGGTTGTAAGTTAATTGCATGAATTAGTGTGTTCTCATTTCTTTCGGAAAGAAAACTAGTTTCTGGTTTTCAAATGAATACTAAGTATATTATCTTCTCTTGGATAATCGCTAGCTTTTAATTCACTTTTATTGTTGATGTTTTCGTGTGTTAGTGTTACTTGTTTTTCAGTAATTATGTTGTTTTCCTTTTTTTGATACGCTTTTTTGATTGCGTAAGATTATAAGTTTCAAACAAAGACCTGTTTTTTTTGCAATGGTGGGCTTTATTAAAATTTAAATACTAGCTCATTCATAAAGTTAAATGCACCCGATAGCGCGGAAATGTTTTCCGTGTGAAATAGTAAACCAAAAGTCTAAATAAACGATAAATTTAACAAAATGAGTTTTGTTATAGTAATGATAGCAGGGATTTTAGGAATAGGATATAACCTTAATCTGTTTCTAAAGAACAAAAAAAATCATAACGCTTTATTAAGGATGGTTTCTGTATCTGTAATACTTTGTTATTATGTTTTTAATGAATATTTCGCTTAAGTTCAATTATTAAATTACAAAATCTACATAGAGATTGGATTTAATATATAGAGTATTTTCCTCTTTCATACCCTTAAAAACAAAAACGCTTCAACCATAAGTTAAAGCGTTTTTCTTGCGGAGAAAGAGGTATTTGAACCTTTGATATTTTGATATAGCTAATTTTTATAAATTACTTTATTGTCAATAACTTGGGGATAACTCTATAGATTGATAGTATCTAAAAATAGTATTAAATCATAACTTTACTGTCAACGATTCTGTCAACTGATAAAAAAGTTATGAGAAGTACATTTAATCTTAAAGAACCTAAGAAAGACGGGGATACCCTAATACTGTTTTCTGCATATTTTAAGAATGAAGGACGTAAGTTTGTCTACTCTACAGGTGAATTAATTCATCCAGATGATTGGGATTTTGAAAATAAACATCCCAAAAACCTCAACGGAAGAACTACTAAGGCAGAAAAACTTCGAATTGTTAAGAGACAGTTAGATAGGTACTCTAATTTCTTTTCTGATGTAGTAGGGAACTATAAGTTGTCTAATCGAGAATTGATTATATCTAATATTAAGGATGAATTTGATATTGAGTTCAAAAGAACTAAAGCAATATCCAATAAGTTTTTCAGCGTATATGATTTGTTTTTGGAAATGAAGAAGAGGGATTATACAGATGAAGCAAATTCTGAAACAACTATCAAGCGTTATGAGTACAATAAAAGGCTATTAGAGGATTATCAATCTTTCATAGGTAAGAAATTACATTTCAATCAAATAAATAATGCTTTCTATAATTCATTTGTAAGCTATTGCGTTAATGAGAAAAGACATTCAGCGAATACCTTAAGAAGAAATGTAGGATTGCTAAAGACTTTTCTGTATTGGGCTAATGAAAATGGGCATACGTATAAAATAGATTTTCAAAAATTCAAAGCTCCGAAAGCTCAGCAAACTGATGAGGTTGCATTGACATTGGATCAGGTTCAGGAAGTTTTTCAGTTCGATTTAACAAATAATCCCAGATTAGAAAAAGTAAGAGACTTATTTGTTTTTGGCTGCGCTACAGGAATGAGAATAAGTAATTACTCTAAGATTGAAAAGAAAGATATACAAGATGGATTTATCAAAGTCAGAGATCAAAAGAACACTGATAAGTCTCTGGAAATTCCATTGAATGACTTTTCACTCTACCTATTAAAAAAATATGATTATAAACTCCCTAAAATCTCAAATCAGAAATTCAATGATTATATAAAGGAAGTATTTGAGTTGATGGGGTATCATCAGAAAGTAAAGAAAACGATAAAAATAGGGAAGGAGCTTGTGGAGCAAATCACACCCATGTATGAAAGAATTTCATCACATACGGCACGCAGAAGCTTTATTACGATAATGAAAAATAAGAAGATACCTGACAAGGTAATCATGGGGTATACAGGACATCGTAGTTTAGAAGTATTCAATAAGTACTATAAGCCTAACAATGATGATAAGAAAGATTTTATGAAAAAAGTTTGGAAATTGGAGGATGCTCCGTTAAAAAAAGTGAATTAGATGAGTAAAGACATAATAGGATTTGAAATAGATTTGGAGGAAGGAGATCGAATTGTCGAAATACAAACTTCTCCAGAGCTTAAAGAATATTTCAAAAAACAGTTTGAGAAAAACCATACTTATTATTTAACTGAATTTATAGGAGGTAAAAAGAATTATGATATAGCGTATAATACTTTTGTAAAAGCAATGAGAGAATCTTTACCATTTAATATTGAAGAGAATTGTAAGTTTTGTAAGGGTGAAGGGAAAGAAATAGGGGATAAGTCTTGCCAAAAGTTTTATTTGCAAATGGATTTGACTTATATTATTGCTGCTTCAGAGTTCATAAATTTAGTATTTAAGAATAAATACATCTATAATGACAAACCTAAACTTCAAAAACTTACTGTTAAGTTTTTCGATTGTCTCCGCTTTATCAAAAATGAGGGTAAAATGTATTTTGAGTTGGAGCAAATGTGTCGATATACATTAAATTCAGGTTTTTTAACATTGTCTCAAATGCTTGCTAATTCAGAAAAACTCAATGCGTATAAGATAATTAATAGAACTTTAGATGAATTAAATGAAGAAGAATTACAAAATAAAGTCTTACGAAGGGAAGACGAGAATTATTTAGATTTACAAAAAGAGTTTTTTGAAAATAAGTTGAGGTATTTCAAAGAAGAACTTTATTTAGAAGAGAAAGATAATCAACGCTTACAAAAGGAAAATCCCAAAAAGGAAAAACAGGTAAGAAAGAATCCTTCGATTCTACAGTATGCTTTGTATTATTATTACCTTCAGCAAAGTAAAGATTTTCCGCACTTTGAAAACCATCCAGAAGGAAAAGTCAGGGCTATAGAGGAGCTAATAAAAAATGCCAATCTAAATACAACTCAAAAATACTTTCAGCTTAGGTATAATAAGATAGCAAATCACAAGACAAATAGGGTGGCGCTAAATCAAGTTAAGAATATAGGTTTTGTTGCAAATACAATGCTTAAGGAATTTCCAAAAGCTCAAAAAATAGCATTATCAGACTTAGAAGAAGCCAAAACTAAGAATAGGTAACTATAAGAGGTAACTGTTACTTTATAGTTACCTCATCAATCTGTTAATAGGTTCGTAGCAAATTATAAGATGATTTGTTATGAATAACCCATTTGAGACAATCAATCAAAGATTGTCAAATATCGAAAGCCTTCTATTGGAAATAAAACACAAACCAATAGAAGAAGAAAAATCTGAAAATCTTACCGTAAAAGAAACTGCTGAGTTTCTAAAAGTATCAGAACAATCTGTACACAACTACATTAAAAAAGGATTTCTTTCTGCTCAAAAAGTAGGTAGAATCTTATTGATAAAAAGAACGGATGTAGAAGATTCTCTAAAAGAGGTTAAGTCACTTAAATATAAGAGGACTTAGCCTTTTTTTATTAACGTCAAATAAGTTTCGAAGATGAATAACATCTATACATTAGCAGAAAGTGGGACAAACAAATCAGGTCAAAAACACTTAATAGTTAACGGAAATGGCTCTGACCTCAACAATAATAAAGCATTAAAGGGAAGGGCAAAAAGGAAAATTATAACACAGTCTTTGATGTTGAGATTGATCGATATTGCTAAAGAAGATGGAGAACCAGAACTGGAGAAAGCATTTTGGAATACATACTACTGTCAACAGAATATTATAACTGCCGACGGAAAACTTTATGGGAATTATTGTAAAAATAGATTTTGTACAATATGCTGTAGTATTAGAAAAGCAGACATAATTAATCGGTATTTACCAACCATACAGAAATGGGAAGATCCACATTTTGTCACGATAACAGTTAAATCCTGCAAAGAACATCAACTAGAAGCATACATAAAATCTTTAAAAGGAACATTTAAGAAAATTATCAATAAGTACAAAAAACAAGATCAGCGCGGGAAGGGTAAAAAGCTAATAGGAATCAAATCTTTAGAATCTAATTTTAATCCAGAAAGAAGAACCTATAATCCTCACTTTCATATCATAGTAGCTAACAGAGAAATGGCAGATATTATAGTTGCTGAATGGTATTCACGGAGTAAAAAGGGGTATGTAAGTCTGAAGGCACAAAAAACAGAGAAGATCTGGAACTTAGAGAACGCATTAGTCGAAATTATTAAATACGGAAGTAAAATATTTACTGAACCTGATCTTAAGAAAAGAGCTAAGGAAACCACTACCACTCAAGTCTATGCCAAAGCACTTTATAATATTTTTAAGGCTATAAAGGGTGCACGTATTTTTGATAGATTCGGATTTGATCTTCCCGAAAGGAATATAGAAAAGCCACAGGTAAAGTTGTTGAGTCATTTTGAAGAATGGGAATATAATATAGATACTACTGATTGGGTAAATGTTTATACCACTGAGGTACTTACAGGGTATAAAATACCATCTCCTTTAATTGCCCTTCTAACAAATAATATTAATGATTCAATTGATTAAGAAATGGTTTGTATTTTATAGTTCTATAAACCATTAATAATCAATCATGAAACAGAAACTATCTATAAAGAGAATTCTTATTGACCTTATTTCAATTCAACCGCAAATAAAGGAATACTTTAAAGATAATATTAAGTATAAGAAGGTAGTAGATTTCATTTGTGCAAAGGATTATTTTAATGATGATGATTTACCTTATCCAACTTTAAAAGAGGTTGAGGTGGGAACGGGATTATCCAGTCAAAAGGTTAGAAAACTATTAAATGAAATGTATAAAGATCTTTTTGATTATGAAATAGGGCATGTTTTTAGTTTTCCTTCTATTGAGATTTATGTCAATGCAGAGTATCTAAAAAATTGGGCTTCCTTTAGATGTGATAATTTGCAATATATTCCTAGAGAAGGGGAGACGGTAAAGTTTTCATTTCTAAAAGCTAAAATCAATATTGAATATTTTTATGTATACAAGGTTGAGCATACATTTCATAGCAATAAACAAGTTGTTGATATCTGGTTAAAAGGAGGGTCTTATAATTCTTATTGGAGCTTTCGATTGGATAAAGCATTAGCGACTGGAGAAATCGGATTTGGAGAGGTTCATCGTTTACATGATTTTGAAATCGAGGAAAGATTGGGTATACGCCATTAATGCTGAATTTGAAAACTTTTAGTTTATCTCGTACAGTTTCTAATGGATTCATAAAATCTTCTGTACTCTTCGTATGTGACTAACGCACCATTTTTATCCAGTTGAATTGTTTTGTTGTTTAAGAAATTAACAAAAGAGATTTTTTTAATTGCATAATCGCGGAATACAAACTGAAAGTTAGTCCTTTCATTAATCAAACTTTTATCATAATTAAAAGAAAAATCACCATCAAAATTTCCATAAGAGTTAACACATACAGAATCATTCACGGTTAGTTTAATCGCTACTAAATCGGTTGTGGTAGAATCGTTATGAATAACCTTACCTGTAATAAATTCATTACCAATTTGTTCGTAATCATCTTGGATTTCAATAGTCTCTTCAATTTTCTCAATTGGTGGAGGATCAATTGTTGTATTATTTTTACATGAAGTGAGGCTATATATGATAATTATGAATAATAACCTCATCTTTAGTCCTCTGATGAAATTAGTTTACCATTTTTATAAATTTCTTTAGTTACTTCTTCAATAGTAGTATCCTTTATGATCCAAACACCGTCTTTTTTGCCCTTTTTATATTGTCCTTTAATATGAATACCAGACAAGTTGTCTTCACTAGAATAAGCACCAGATTTTAATCCATTTTTATAGTTGATATTTTCGTGTGTGTCATTTTCACTTATTTCCCAATAACCGTGTTTTTTATCTTTTTTGTAATATCCTTGTTTTGAATATGTATGATTATCAGTTTCAAAGTAATATCCGTCTTTTTTTCCTTTGCAATAGTTGGTGACATTAGCAAGAAACATGATTCCTAGTCCTTTCATAAAAGTTAGTGCCTCACCATGTTTTTTGTTGTTTTTGTACACTATTGTTTTTATGAATGCTACTGTACCGTCTGGAAGTTGCTTTTTAGTATAATATCTACCATCTGGTAGCCCTTTAGTAGTATCACTTACGATATCATTAAATTCAAAATCAATTAAAGTAGTAAAACGCTCTGGGAATTTGTTTTGAGAATATCCTTGTAGCGTAACTACTAAAATTAAAAGAAATGTGATCTTTTTAACCATGGTATTGTTTTATTTCTTCTCTCATTATATCCCATTGCCATTTGTTGAATGCAACAGGATTTGAATTATAATAGTCCATAAAATTGTCAGTTCCAGATTGCTTAAATTTAAACTCATTATTCTCTACAATACTATTCAATTGATCAATTTGTCTTTGTAAAATATCAATATATTCAGAACTGGTTATTACTTGTCCTTCATATCGAATTTTAACGTTTTCTTTAGTACGATACTCTTCAATTTTAGCCTTTCTACTTGCAATTAGTCTGTCATATTTAGCCTTAGTTCCCTCTTTGAAAGAATGTAACAAACCTAATAAGTGACCAAGCTCATGGACAAATGTTGATTTTGCATTGATACCTATTTGATCGGGCGCAACTACTATTGAATCTGATTCCTTAGGATAAACTGCTGCATGCCCTCCTTGTCTACCATCGGGAGGAATTGCACTTAAGTAATATACAGCACCTCTAAAATTAGGATTTTGCTGTTTGAATAACTCATCTATTGTTTTACGAAAATCATGCTTTTCTTCATAAAATCTAGGAATATTTCCTCCAGAATCCATCAACACTCCTTTTTCTTTTAAATCTTCTACATCCAAAACTATTTCTGAAACATTATCTAACGTTATATTTATCAATGCTTGGTTTAAAGATTTCTTGGATAATAGTTCAATTATTTTATTTTCATTAAATCCATTAAAAGTACGGTTGTTGTATGTATTATTTGGTTCATTCCCTTTAACTCTAACAAAATGAACAGATAAGTCTAAAACCTCATCATTTTTTATCACAATAATCTCCCCAACTACATTATCATTCTTATCCAATAGCTCAATACTTGTATCTTGGCTTAATGTATTTTCACAAATAACTTTTACCTCGGTTCGACTTATAGAAGAAACGTCTCCATCATAACCTTTGGCTTTTTCATCATCGACTGCTTCTTGTTCCTTTTGCAAATCCTTAAGAGATATTTCATTTGGTTCAAATTTTATACCATCCTTAGCAGGAAATTTTATAATATCATCTTTACGAGCTTTTCCGTCGAGGACTTCTAGCTTTAAATTGAAAATAACCCCTTCTTGATTTGGCAACATACTCAAATAGGGTACGAAATATTCTGAACCATTAATTTGAGCATCTTTATATTCTTTTTTTAGTTCTTCGTAATTATTAGAAATCTCACTATAATTCTCACGCATCCAATCAAAGCCAAATTCACCATCATAGTCTTTTTTACGCTCAAAATGAACCGTAAACGTAATATCTTCTACAACCTCGATACTAGCAGTTTTAGTGATTCCTGCAACCTGTAATTTAAAAGTATTCGTTCCCATTAGTTTTGTTGCTTTATTACTTCTAGTTCGATTTTTTCGTGGTTACTAGAAATTTCATAATCGGTTAAGGTATCATTAACTAGTATTTCGCCATTGTATTTAAAGTCTACCGTTTGATCATCTAGGTTAATCGTTAATTTTTCACCGATTAAATTTCTGGAATCTATATTTAATAAAATGTTTTCACCTACTACCGTTTCTTCTATTCTTTTATTATTAGTATCAGTGATATAATACTCTACAATTCTTGGTTGATTATCTGATTCTTCGTTGTTAGAAACCGCTGCGGTATTTGGGTAGGTGACTCTCCAGTATTCTGAGAACTCCGCAGTGCCTTCTTTCATTCCAGCTGAGGTAATATTTAGATTAATGGTCATTGGATTTTCACTATCGCTAGTAAATTGCTCAGCATAATTAACACAACAGGCGTCTATAAATTCAAGTGTTCTTCCTCTACCATTCATTGCTCTTGGTGCTATTTGAATTTTTAGTTGTTTTGTTAACATAGGATTGATCATCCATTCTAACAACTCTGCATCTTTTGTAGATTCTATGATCACAGATAACCCTGCGAATTGAGGTTTAGAAGAAGGGTTTCCATTATAATCACTCTCTTGTCTAAAAGTATAAGAAAAATCAAGAATATTTATCTCTTTGTCATCAAAGAGCAGTTTTGCTGTAAAACTCATATATGCCTATGTGTAAAAAAGTACAAATATAAAAGTATATCTATGATGTATGTATACGGTAAAACCTTCTATTTATTGTTTTTAGGAATAAAAAAGAGTTTGTAGGTTATAGGGGAAAAAATATTCTTGTAAAAGTTGGTGTTAAAATGCTATTTTTAGCACAGATATAAAAGAATTAATCATATCAAACAAAGAGAATAATTAATAATGATAAATAAAAATAGATTAGAAAACCTAACTAACGAAGTTTGGAAGGGTGCAATTAAATTAAGAGGAAAATTTAAAGCTAAAGATTATCCTTCTGTTATTCTTCCAATGATTATGATTAGAAGAATTGAATGTGTACTCGAAGAAAATAGAGCCAAATTCAAATCAATTATCATTTCTAAAGACGATTCTTTTGATGATGAAAATATAAAAGCACTTTACGAGAAAGATGCTGAAAAAGGAAAAGTAAAACAAGCTGAGCTTACTAAAAGAATAAAACAATACGAAAAAGCGAAACTTGAATTTTACAATACGACCAATTGGACGCTTAAAAGCATTCTTGCTGATAGTAGTACTTTAGTCGAAAACAACTTTCGTAGTTTTTTAAATGGCTTTAGCGAAAACATAGAAGAAATTATAGACAAGTTTGAGTACCGACAAATGGTTACCAAAATGGTAAAAGAAAAACGATTGTCTCAAATTATTCAATTAGTTGCCGAAGAGGATTTTAGCCCTACTCGACTATCTAATATTGAAATGGGTTATGTCTATGAAAATCTCTTGCAAAGATTCTCGCAAGATGATGCCAAAGACACAGGAGAGCATTTTACACCCAGAGAAATCATTAGAATAATGGTTGACTTGATGGAAATTGATTTTGACCCAGAAACAGCAACAAAAGCGATTTCTTTATACGACCCAGCTTGCGGAACAGGAGGAATGCTTTCTATTGCCAAAGAACATTTAATAGACAAAGCCAAAACACCAAAAGGCATTGCCAATACTGAGGATTTAATTCTACTAAACGGACAAGAAATGCTGGCTCAAAACTATGCGGTTTGTAAAGCTGATATGCTTATAAAAGGCGAAACAAAAGCTAATATTACACACGGTAACTCATTAATTCCTCACATAGAAAGTATTGAAGATGATGGCGACCAACATTCTGGAAAACGATTTGACTATATGATTTCTAATCCGCCTTTTGGTGTAGATTGGAGCGATTACAAAAGTCACGTAGAAAAACTAATTGGAAGTAGATACCAACCTGGTGCTACTGAAAAATCTAGCAAAAAAGGACAATACACCATTACACCAACCAATGATGGTGCTTTACTTTTTCTATTAACAATGATTGAAAAGATGAAGCCTCAGAGTAAAGGTGGTTCAAAAATTGCAATTTTGTTTAACGGCTCGCCTTTAAGCAATGGTGATGCCACACAAAGTGAAAGTGAAGTAAGACGTTATATTTTAGAAAATGATTTACTAGACACCATTGTAATGATGCCAGACCAAATGTTTTACAACACTGGTATTTATACGTATATATGGATTTTAAGCAATAATAAGCCAAAGCACAAAGAGGAAACTGTATTGATTATTAATGCTCGCGAGCAATCTAAAAAAGAACCAAAATCATTTGGTAACAAACGTAACCAAATAACTGACACAAATCGCAAGTGGATTAACAACCAATTTGCCAGTTGGGAAGAAAATGAAGATTGTAAAAAATTCCATATTACAGACTTTGCTTTTCATAAAGTGAAAGTGACCTTTTGGCAAGAAGATGAGAATGGCGAACAAATGTGGATTACTGAAGATTTTACCAAACAGATTAATAATGCCAATATGAAAAAAGAATTTGATTTGTATGGTGATTTTACGGTAAACCTAAAAGTTAATGATTTAGATTTTGAAATACATTATGATGGCGAAACTGCTTTTGAAACCTTAGTAGCCAACCAACTAAAAGAAAAGGTGGCAGAACTGAAAGATGAAAAGCTAAACGACATTAAAAAATGGTTTAAAAACCAAAAAAAGACTGCTACGTATCACCACAGGCATTATATAGTAGATAACGAGTACATACCATTTGACAGAACTGAAACGGATAAGGAAGCCTATATAAACGCTTTTTTAGCCAAAGAAATAGACTACCAAATTATAAACTGGGAAGAATACAAAGAATTAGGTTACGAAATATTACCCAACAAATATTTTTATAAATACCAAGAGCCAGAAAGTAGCGATAAACTCATAGAACAGTTTTGGGAATTAGAAGAAGAAGCTACCAATTTACTCAACGAAATAAAAGCTTTGTAAGATGGAAAAGTACACTTATAAAGATTGTGGAATTGAATGGCTTGGTAAGATTCCAAAGCATTGGGAAACTAAAAGGCTATTTAATATATGTGAGTTTATTAGAGGTAATTCTGGCTTTGAGAAAAACGATTTATTATCAGAAGGGAAATATGTGGCATTACAATATGGTAAAACATATAAAGTAGAAGAAGTTAATGAGAAATTTCAGTATTACGTAAATGAAAATTTTTATAAAAGTTCTCAAATAGTAAATTATGGAGATGTATTATTTGTTTCAACTTCAGAAACAATGGAAGATTTAGGTCATTCCGTTTTTTACAATAGAAATGATATTGGCTTAATAGGTGGTGAACAAATTTTATTAAAACCTAACAAGAATATTTTAGACGGTAAATATTTATTTTACGCTTCAAAAGTGTTCGGTAATGGACTAAAAAAGTTTGCTACTGGCATAAAGGTATTCAGGTTTGATGTATATGATTTAAAAACAATTTACATCAGTCTTCCTAAACCAAAAGAACAAAAAGCCATAGCCGAGTATTTAGACAAAGCCACCGCTAAAATAGACCGCATTATTGCCATTAAACAAGAGCAGTTGATGAAGATGGAGGCGAGTTTGGGAAAAAAAGTAAACGAAATAATAAAACGAGGAGTTAAAGATTTTGAACTAAAAGAAAGCAGGAAAGATTTTATTGGAAAAATTCCAATACATTATAAAGTTCAGAAACTAAAACACATTACTACCAAAATTACAGATGGTGCTCATTTCACACCTAACTATTTGGATAATCCTGATAAAAACAGTATTCCTTTTCTGAGAGTTACAGATGTTCAAGTAGAAAAAATTGATTTAAACAAAACCAAGTTTATCGATGTTGAAGAACACAATGAATTGATTAAAAGATGTAACCCAGAAAAAGGAGATTTACTATTATCGAAAAATGGTACGATAGGAATTACAAAAGTTGTTGATTGGGATTGGGATTTTAGCATTTTTGTAAGTCTCTGTTTAATAAAACCTGATAGACAATTAAATGTAGATTATCTTAATTATTTCTTTAAAAGTGAAATAATGGATTTCCAAATAAAAAATGGAAGTAAACAAATTACTGTTACTAATTTACACTTAGATAAAATTCGAGACTTTTATATAGTTACACCACCAATAAGTGAGCAAGAGCAGATTGTAAAACGATTAAAAGACATTGAATTTAAATTCAATGATTCATTAAAAAACATAAAATCCCAAATAGAAACCTTACAAGCCTATCGTAAAAGTTTAATTCACGAGTGTGTTACAGGTAAAAAGCAAGTAACGTCTGCAATAAAAACCAAAGCCTATGCCTAGCAATAAAGAAATGCTTTTTCAAGACCATTTGTGTGCTTTTTTAAGCACAGAGCATCAATATGAAACATTTGAAGCTTCAAGGCTTAAAAATGACAATCATATTATAGAAAAAGACCTTATTGCTTTTATTAAAAACACCCAAGAACATAAATATCAAGAACTACAAGAAAACTTTGGTACAGATGCAGACCGAGAAATTATAAAAGCCTTAGAACTTGCCATTACAAAAAAAGAATTGTGGTTAGTCATACGAGAAGGCTTAACAGTAAAAGGCACAAAAGTGCTTTTATATGCTCAAAAGCCAAGGTCTGCAACCAATACAGCACAAGCAGAAAACTACGCTAAAAACACGTTTACTTATAAAAAAGAATATTACTACAACCCAAACAATCAAGAGCGTATAGATATTGCTATTTGGTTAAACGGTTTACCAATTATTGTTTTAGAACTAAAACACGAAGACGAAGGACAAGATGTAAATGATGCTATTTATGAAAGTTTTCTAAACCGAGATTTACAAAATCCTATTTATAAAAATCCATTTTTGTATGTAGCATTAAGCAATACAGAAGCCAAAATTGCTACCAATCCAAGTTCGGAAAAAAACTTCAGATGGTTTAATGCAAGTTTACAAAACAAAGCAGAAACACAAGGCGAATATCCTGTAGAACACGTGTACAGATATGCTTTATCACCAGAGAATATTTGTCACTATCTAGAACATTATTTGGTATTTGTTCCTGCAAAACAAAAAGAAGTAGATGGAGAATGGCAAACCACAGCTTCATTTACAATTTTTCCGAGATATCACCAGTTTAGAGCTAGCAAAAGCTTAGCAGAGGATGTAAAGGATTTTGTAGAAAACAAGCAAAGTCTTGGTAAAAAATATTTAATCAATCATTCAGCAGGAGCAGGAAAAACCTTAACCATTGCGTGGATGGCAGACCGTTTAGATAGTTTGTACACCAGTAATGGCAAAAAGGTCTTTGACAATATTATTATCCTTACCGATAGAAATGCTTTAGACAAAAACGTAAAAGACGATTTAGAAATGTTCACTCATTTGAGTACAAAACTAAATTTTGCCAAAAGGTCAAAACATCTTGCTGAATATTTGGAAAAAGACCGAGATATTATTGTTACTACCATTCATAAGTTTGCTCACATTCAAGAGAAGTTAGAAAACGATAAAATTCTTCAAAATAGAAATGTCGCTTTTTTAATAGATGAAGCACACCGTTCGCAAGATGGAAAAATGGCATTAACAATGCGTAAGTTCTTCAATGATGATGAAGCAGAAGCTTCTGAAACAGATGAAGACGAAACACTAAAAGAATTACAAAAATTAAACATAAGCAATCAAGTATTTGTTGCTTTTACAGCGACTACAACACCAAAAACCGTTTCATTCTTTGGAGAACCTTTTGATGTGTATAGTGAAGAAGAAGCTATTGCAGAAGGTTACATTTTAGATGTTGCTCATAATATAATTTCTTACGAAACCTTATACAATTTAAAACTAAAAGAAGCTATTCCAGAAAAGGATTTTCCAATAGGAATAGTAAGCAAACTACTAAAAAATATTGCTTACGAAGATGATGCTATTATTCAATACAAAGCAGAAGTAATTGTAAAACTGTTTGAAGAAAAAGTAGTACCTAGTATCAAAGGACAAGGTAAAGCAATGGTAGTTACTTCTTCTCGTATTGCTGGTTTGAAATATTTTAATACGCTAAAAACCATTTTAGAAGACAAAGAATCTGAATGGAAAGTGCTTTATGCTTTTAGTGATTTTACTCATCCAATTACAAAAGGGAAAATAGAAGAAAACACAGTCAACCAACTTAATGGAAAACTAATCGAAGATGTATTTGCAGAAGAAGGTAATCGCATTTTAGTAGTAGCCAATAAATTTCAAACAGGTTTTGACCAACCTTTGCTTTCTACAATGTTTTTAGATAAATCTATAAACGGAGTAAATGCCATACAAACCGTTTCTCGCTTAAACCGAAAACACAAAGACAAAGAACAAGAAGATATTTTGGTGATTGATTTTACCAATAATGCTCAAAATATATTTGATGCTTTTAATAAGCACAGAAAAGGAAGTCCATACAAAGAAAAGCAACCTGAAAAACAAGTTTTAGTCGACTTGTTCGAAGAAATTGTAAATCTGAATGTATTTACCGTAGAAGAAATAGAACTGTATGTAAACGCGTTTATTGATGCAGAATTAGAAGCTACAGAAAGAAACTCAACTGCTGATGCTATTTTAAGTAATCTAAACCAAGATTATAGAAATACATTTAAAAAGAAACTCCCAGAACTAGAAGCACAAAAAAGCTATGTTTCCTTATTGAGAAGATATACCAAGTTATATTATTTTATCGCTCAATTTTTTGAATTAACATCAGAACTAAACGAATTTATTGTCTTTGCAGAAGTAATGGGAGAAATCTTAATCAGAAAAGGCAAAGCTTCAGAAATGAAAGAGTTTTTAAAGAAAGTTGAACTAAGCAAAGGAGCTGTGAAATTTCAAGGAACTAAAACCAATTTAACTGTTGCTGGAAAGCCAAAAAAGAAAACAGGTTTAAAAACAGGAAAAGGCGGTCACGAAATACCGAGAACAACTATTGAATCTGCTATAAAAGAAATTAAAGAAAAGTTTCAAATTAGCGAAGAAGATGCAATTTTGATAAAAGAAATTGTAGAAGAAGTCTCTGAAACAACAAGCACGAAAGAAACTGTGATTGCGAATAAGAATAATGAAGTTTATTTAAAAACAAGTGCTGAACCAAGAGTACAATCGGAAGTAAAAGACGAATATATAAAACGTGACTTATGGGACAAATTGGACGACCCAATGTATGTACAGAAAGGCGGAATTATAAGCTTAATCGGAAAAACAGTAATTCGGAATTTGATACAAACTGGGTAAAATGATTCTATATTTTGAATAGTAATTTTGTAAAGAATAATATTTAAAAACTTAAGGGGAGATGCATATTGATATACTAATTGATGCCTCGGGTAGTATGGGTTATATGAAAGGTGCTGGTAAAGAGCACGAAAACAAATACTTGATTGATGCTAAGTATACAAGGACTGATTTAGTAAAGTCGATTTTAATTAATCATTTAATTCCCAAAATAAGCTATTGTACTTCTCTTCAAATTGATAGATTTAGAAATTTAAAAAAGCGTGATATTAATGGTAATCCTATAATTAAGAATAAAAAGTACTTAGAATACCCAAAAAATATAAATCATTATAAGGGCAATTATAATAGAGATTTAATAGTCCAAAAAATTAATACTATTCCAAATCCAGAGCCAGGAGGCACACCATTGCGTTGGTCTTTATTAAATAAAATACATAATTTATCATCTAATAAATCTAATATCATTGTAATTACAGATGGTGATGGTTATTTGGATTCAAAAACAGATACTGATTGGCATAATGCTGTGTATAAAAGAATAATTGATTCAAAAAGGGATATAAAGATTCACATTATAGGTATTGCACAAGGTGATGTTGCGAAAACTAAATCAAAAGAATTATGTATTAGAACTAAAGGTGTTTATATAAATTTAGATTCCATTAATTATGATGCTTCAAAACTAGATGGTCTATTATTTACTATAAAATCTAATATAACTTCGCAAGTAATTAAAGAACAAATTGAGTTATTGCCAACTAATTCGATTGTAGTTGAAGAAGACGGCGAAAGTAAATCTGTGGATTTAGCAAAAAAAGAAGAAAAGTTTTTTAATAGTAATTTAGAAGAGCGTGTTGAAAAGAACACTCAATCGTTATTGCTTATTTCTAACCAATTGGATAACATAATTAAACTTCTGAAATCTAATGAATCTGTTGGAGAGCAAGAAATTACTGATCTGGCCGAAAATGAAGAATATAATAATAGAATTGGTCGTAAAGCAGAAAAGTATCTGTATACTGAATTATTAAAGAAAAATTGGGAGAAAGTTGTATGGGTGAATGAAGAAACAGAACAATTTTTACCCTATGATTTTAAAGTCTCAAACAAAGGTAAAATTCTTTATTACGAGTGCAAAGGTACAGCATCAGATAGCAAAGAGTTTCTATTAACAAAACGTGAATGGCAATTCTATTTAGAAAATAGAAATAACTACAGACTCTGTTTTGTTTCTAATGTTAATTTAGAACCAAGCTACGTTAGATTTATGGATTTGATAAATGATATGGAACAAAGTAAATTGTTACCCTGCTCATCTATAAATAAAAAAGTCAAAGCTAACAGGATAATATTTCAAATATTAAATACTTAATTTGGATGAATTGTCAACGATTTTGTCAACTAAAAAATAAAAGCCTTGTAAATCAAAAGATTACAAGGCTTTTTGCGGAGAAAGAGGGATTCGAACCCCCGGAGGTGTGACCCTCAACAGTTTTCAAGACTGCCGCATTCGACCACTCTGCCATTTCTCCAGTGTTTAGTCTCATCAGGTATTCCCTGAATGCGGGTGCAAATATAACAACCTTTTTTAAATCTATAAAAGTTTTTTTAAATAAATTTTGAAGGATTTTTTATGAAATAAGCCATAACAAATAAGTTGATATCTACCGATATGATTAGATGGCGATTACATCTGACTATATAAAAAACCAATAAAAATATAAACAGATGAAAACATTCATAAAATCATCTGCAGCTAAATCAGTATATTGCGTAGTGTTATAAAAAGAAATAAATGAGAAGTATTTTAATCGCTATTCTAGGCTTAGTATTTTTGTATTCTTGTGGAAGCTCACAAAAATCATCTAACAAGCCTGGTAATAACAAAAAAGCAGATATCATATCGTATGCAGAGACAATAACTTCAGAGGAACTTCAGAAGTATTTATACAAATTTGCAGGGGATGAATTTGAAGGTAGAGATACAGGAGAACCTGGGCAAAAGAGGGCGGCAGAGTATTTAAAAGAGCAGTATATTAGAATGGGAATTCCTTCTCCACTTGGAGGAGAAGATTATTTCCAGGAAATAGATGAAAGTTATTTTAGAGGAAGAATTAAATCATCTGAAAATGTTTTAGCGTATATAAAAGGAACTGAAAAGCCTGATGAAATAGTAGTAATTTCTGCACATTATGATCATGTAGGGGTCGATTCTAATGGAAATATATATAATGGAGCTGATGACGATGGATCAGGTACTGTAAGTATTTTGGAAATAGCTCAGGCTTTTGCGAAAGCAGCAAAGGACGGTTATGGTCCCAAAAGAACTATATTATTCTTGCATGTAACAGGAGAGGAAAAAGGGTTGTACGGATCTAGCTATTATACCGAGAATCCAGTTTTTCCACTAGAAAAGACTGTTGCTAATCTTAATATCGATATGATTGGTCGAATTGATGAAAATCATAAGAGTCCAGAAAAGAATAATTATATCTATTTAATAGGTAGTGATAGGTTGAGTACAGAGTTACATAATTTAAGTGAAGAAATAAATAAGGAGTTTACTCAATTAGACCTAGACTATACCTATAACGCTAAGGATGATCCGAATAGATTTTATTACCGAAGTGATCATTATAATTTTGCAAAGAATAATATTCCTATCATCTTTTATTTTAATGGTGTTCATGAGGATTATCACGAGCCAACGGATACGGCAGACAAAATAGAATACGATCTGATGACAAAACGGGCTAAACTAATTTTTTATACAGCCTGGGAGATTGCTAATAAAGAAGAAAGATTAATTGTTGATGGTATTGGCAAAGAATAGAATCAGGAAAAGCTAAGTCTTACGATATGTGATATAAAACGAAAAAGACTCCGTAGTTACGGAGTCTTTCTTTTTAAAAGGGTGGAAGATCGGTCTCGAACCGACGACCTCCTGAACCACAATCAGGCGCTCTAACCAACTGAGCTACAACCACCATTTAATTTCGGCTGCAAAAATAAGGTATTTCTTTGTTTCTGCAAAGAAAAAAATGAAATTATATAAGGTCAAATATGGAATCTACTGCGGCATAGCGTTCTACGGTATAACCTTCTGCATGATCTACTCCGATGATTCTACCTAAATCAGCAGCTCTATAGCGAATACTTTCCATAAAATTCCTACTAGAAATTGGAGTAGAAGGCGCTTTGCTGTCTGCATCATAAAACTGAGTTTTATAGGCCATTACACTTTCCATTTTTTTATCTAAATATCCAGTGATATCTACTACAAAATCTGGTTCCAATATTTTCCATTGGATATAGTGATATACTTTTTTAGGTCTCCAAGCATCTTGCTTCGTTCCTTCTAAAGATGTTTCTATTTTGCGTAATCCTGATAAAAAGCACGAATCACTAACTAATTTACTTCCTTTACCATGATCTATATGACGATCATCAATAGCATTGCAAAGCACTATTTCTGGTTGGTACTTACGTATGATTTGGATAATAGCAAGTTGATGTGCTTCATCATTTTTAAAAAAACCATCTCTAAACCCTAGATTTTCTCGAACAGTTACTCCTAGAATTTCTGCAGCATCTTTTGCTTCTTGATCTCTAGTTTCTGGAGTTCCTCGAGTTCCTAGTTCTCCACGAGTAAGATCTAGAATACCTACTTTTTTACCATGATCAATTTCTTTAGCAAGTGTTCCTGAGCAACTTAGTTCTACATCATCAGGATGCGCTCCAATAGCTAGTATGTCTAGTTTCATATTAGTGTTCTAATTCTAAGACTTTAATTTTTTGAAGTGCTTGTTCAATATCCATCATCAAATCTTCTTTTTCTTCAATACCAACACTAAACCTAAGCAATCCATCATTTATTCCTTGGTGCTTTCTTTCTTCTGCAGTTAATAGGGCATGAGAAGTTAATGTAGGAGAGAGTATGGTACTTTCTACTCCCGCAAGACTCATGGAACTTTTTATAAGCTTTAGTTCTTTCTGAAATTTACTAGCATCTAACCCTTCTTTTAATTCAAATGATAGCATTCCCCCAAATCCTTTCATCTGTCTTTTTGCTATTTCATAGTCGGGGTGCGATTTTAAACCAGGATAATATACCGCTTGGATATCGTCATGTTTTTCTAACCATTTGGCTAGTTTTTTTGCGTTTTTATTTTGTTGTCTTACCCGAAGTCCTAAAGTCTTTATACTTCTTTCTAACATCCATACCGTAAAATCACTTAAACTTCCGCCAAGATTCTTAGCTAACTGAAAAATTTGTTCGATATTTTTTTCGGAAGAAACTACGGCTCCAGCAAGAATATCGCTATGTCCTCCTAAATATTTTGTAGCAGAATGAATTACAATGTCGATGCCTAATTCTATAGGGTTTTGATTAACAGGAGAAGCGAACGTATTGTCTATCATCGTAATAATACCCTTTTCCTTTGCTAGTGATGCTATTGCTTTTATGTCAGTTATGGTTAATAATGGGTTAGAAGGAGTTTCTATATAAATTACTTTAGTGTTGTCTTGGATTTTTTCTTCGAACCCTGTCACATCCTGACTATCTACATAAGAGTATTCAATACCATATTTGCTAAATTCTTCATTAACCAAATTAGCAGTACCTCCATAAAGTGTTCTTTGTAATACGATATGATCGTCCTTTCCTAAAAAAGCAAGTAAAGCAGTACTAATAGCTGCCATTCCGCTTCCGAAAATAAGTGATTCCTCGCCTTTTTCAAGTTTTGCAATTTTTTTACAAAGCGCTTCTTGATTTGGAGTATTAAAATAACGCGGATATCTTTTAATATCTACATCTTCAAAAGCGTAAGATGTAGAGAGGTAAATAGGAGAAATTGCTCCTTTGAATTGTTTATCTTCTATTTCTCCCACATGGGTACAAATAGTATTAAAACCAGTGTCTTTTGAGTTCATGTTAGTGTTCTAAGCTTAAATTGAGCTCTAAAAATACTATATAAAAGATTAAGGAGAATAAGCTTTAACAGAATAAATTAATAAATAAGAAAGAACTAGAATTAATTGATGTATTTCACTTTGGAAATGTTCTTCATTATTGTTTGGAAGAATTGCTGCGTATCATAAGGTTTGATAATCACGTCATTCATGCCTACAGATAAAGCTTGATCTCTAATCTCACCTTCTTCAACTGCAGTAAGTGCTATGATTGGGATATGGGTATTAAAAGTTCTAATTACTGTAGTAGCATCTAAACCATTCATTTCAGGCATGTTTATGTCCATAAGGACTAGGTCAAATGCATTGGTTTTAACCATCTCGATAGCTTTCATTCCATTGCTTGCCAAATCACAGGTATATCCTTTTTTCTTAAGAATGTTTTGAGTAACGATTTGATTAATTTTATTGTCATCAACAATAAGAATATTAAAATTGGTAGTTCCAATACTGATACTTTCTCCAGTTTGAGAAGAGATATCTTGCTCTTTTACCGCTTTTTCATACACTAAATCAAATGTAAATTCGGAGCCTACACCTTCTTCACTATCAATAAAAATTTCACTCTTATGCAGATGGATAAGCTTTTTCACGATCGCTAGTCCTAGACCTGTTCCTTCGTATTCTTGATTTTCATTTTTTACTTGAGCAAAATTTTCAAAAATGGTTGCTTGCTTGCTTTTCGGGATTCCAATACCGTCGTCTTTAATGATAAAACGTAAATTGTAATTATCGCCTTCAGATGCTTGGCTTTTTACCTTGATCCAGATATTTCCATTATTGGTAAACTTTAATGCGTTACCAATCAGATTTATTAATATTTGAGATAGTCTTACAGAATCACCTAGTAATGTAGTTTTAATATTTCTATCAATATCAATATGAACTGTATTATTATTGTTCTTTTGTTTAGAATGTAGTGAGTTTACGATTCCTTCAATTAAAGATCTAAGATCAAAAGAAACTTTTTCTAGTTTTACTTCATTAGTTTCTATCTTACTTAATTGGAGTACATCATTTATTAGCGCAAGCAAATAATCTCCAGAAAACTTTAAAGATTCTAAATATTCATTTTTCTTCTTTTCTTCTGGATTTTCCATAAGCAATGAAGTAAGACCAATTACCCCATAAAGTGGTGTTCTTAGTTCATGACTTACAGTAGAGATAAATTGAGACTTTAGTGTAGAAACTTGTTCCGCAGTTTCCTTTGCGTTAACCAACTCCTTATTTTTCTCTATAAGGTCGTTATTCAGCTTTTTCTTTTGTAAATTATTTTTGTAAGAACTAATTAAGAAAGCCAGAGAAATTAGTATTAATACTACACCAAGTATAGTAATGATTTGCCATTTGATTTCTTTAGAGTAGTTTTTAGCGTCTTTTTCATCAGCTTTTTTAACCTTATCTTTCATTTGATTTACATCAAACTCAATTTCAGCTTTGATCAATTCTATTTTTCTGGTTATCTCTTCTGCTTTGGATAGATTGTTGTAATGTTTTTCCAAATACGGAATAGCCTTTTCAAATTCTTTTTTAGCTCTATAAACCCTATGTTTAGTATAATATGCTGTGGCTAGTTCTTGGTAAGAATTAGAAATTACTAATTCGTTGTTTTCAATATTATTTATTTCACTACTGGCGTAAGATACTGCATTATCAATGTGTTCATCGGCTCTTTCATACCTTCGTACCCTTAGGAAATATTTTCCTAATAAATTACTTAGTTTAATTTTTTCACTTGGAGCTAAATCAAAATCAGAACCTATTAATGCTCTAACCTTTGTTAGATATTTGTCGCTAGTTTGGTAATCTCTATTATCTATATAATGTTCTGCAAGTTTTAACCAAGGTTTAATAATCTTTGTAGTATCCTTAATCTCTTTAGCTATTCTAGAACTCGATTCGAGGCGATTGATACCATTTTGTACAGTATTATCGTTTTTTAGATATATTTTACCAAGATTATAAGTTATTTTCGCTTGTACTTCTTTACTTTTTGAAGTAGATGCATAGGTTATAGCAGTTATATAATTGGTAATTGCTTCGCTATCTTGGCTATTTAGCTCATGTATTTTTCCAATTAGAAAACGTATTTTTGCTCTACTTCTATCGTCATTATTGTAGGTAGCACTCTTTAAAGCAATTTGTACTTTTTCTAAAGCTTGTTGATACTTAAATTCTTCTAAGAATACTTCGGCTTGTTCTATATGTATTTGGATACTATCTCTATCTAGAGATGATTGCGCCAATGTATTTATGGAAATACAAGTAAAAAATAAATAGATTGTATGTTTTATAAAGTTCTTCAACTTTTTGGTTTAGAGGCTAATTATATGAAGCGAAAATACAAAAATAGATCTAACAATGTGCAAATCATCGTATAAAAAGAACAATTTATCCGTAATTTATGTAAGGTATTTTATTTTTTTGTAAGAATTTTTGAAGTATTATTCTGAGGATACTTAAGTATTAGAAAAAATTATGTTAATATAAGAAAATCTAATTATTGTATTCTTTATATATGTATATGCAGCGTATATTTGCCACTTCAAAAATTAATTAATTACTTTTTAAATTAACAAAAAATGGCATTTGTAGGTAAAAAATTCCCAGATCTTAACGTTGACGCAATGAATGAAATGGGAGATACTTTCAAACTAAATGTATTGGAAGAAGCAAAAAATAACAACAAAAAAGTACTTTTATTCTGGTATCCTAAAGATTTCACTTTTGTTTGCCCAACAGAATTGCACGCGTTTCAAGAGGCACTAGTAGAATTCGAAAAAAGAAACACGATTGTAATCGGTGCTTCTTGTGATACTCCCGAAGTGCATTTTGCTTGGTTAAATACTTCAAAAGATAATGGTGGTATCGAAGGAGTAACGTATCCTATATTAGCAGATTCTAATCGTAATCTTGCTAGCACATTAGGGATCTTAGATATTACTAACGAAACTTATAACGAAGAAACTGGTGTTGTAACAGTAGAAGGAGATAACGTAACATATAGAGCTACTTATTTGATTGATGAAGAAGGAACTGTTTTCCACGAAGGGATCAATCATATGCCAGTAGGAAGAAATGTGGCAGAGTTTTTAAGATTAATTGATGCTTACGCGCACGTGCAGAAAAACGGGGAAGTGTGTCCTGCAAATTGGGAAGAAGGTAAAGAAGCAATGTCTGCAAATAGAGACGGAGTAGCTTCTTATTTAGCTTCTCACTAAAAATTCAGATCAATATAGTGTTATAAGAAACTTCTCTAACTACTAAAAGTATCTAAGAGAAGTTTCTTTTTTATCAAAAAAAAATAGATTATGATTCAAGAATTAACAACAGATAATCTTTCTGAATTAGTACAAGCTAATGAAAAAGTTATCGTTCAGTATTCTGCTACTTGGTGTGGTAATTGTAGAATTATGAAGCCAAAATTTAAAAAATTAGCTTCTGAAAATGAAGATGCAACTTTTGTAATTGTTGATGCAGAAAAGAATCCAGAATCCAGAAAAATGGCCACGGTAGATAATCTACCAACTTTTGCTACTTTTAAAAATGGAGGTTTTGTGAATCAGGTACAGACTAATAAGTTTGAAGTTTTAAAAGATTTAGTGAATGAAGTTACCAATAATTAAACATTTAACGTCTTTTATAGAGGAAAATGATGAAGATTTTGTTGTTGAGGCAATAGAAACTTTAGAGGCACTCACAGAAGTTCCTTCTTTAAAGGATGAGGAGCTAGATGTAATCGGAGAGCTTATTTCTAATATGTACGGTGCCATTGAAGTAAATAAAATGGTAAAGGAAGGCACTCCAAAAAAGGAAGCCTTAAATGGTTTTATGCAACGAGTTATGGGATCCATCGATACTTAAAAGATTCCTAATTATATGTACACAAAGGAGTATACACTATAAAAAAACCGAAACAATATTGTTTCGGTTTTTTTATAAAATACTTTTTGCAGATTTTAATTTGATATTACTTACGCTTAATTCTTAATGAATTTTAAGTTTCCTTTTTTACCTTCAAAAGATCCAAAATATACTCCTTTAGGAAGTTGAGCGATGTTGATATTTGTAACTTTTTGCGAAATAGATACCGTCATAATCTTTTGCCCAACTAAATTATGAATGATTAAAGTTTCTTTAGTATCGAAATCTCCTTGTAGTATAATATTTTCATTTGCAGGTATTGGATATAAAACAATTTTAGATTGTTCTATAAAATCATCTGTTCCTAGTACATTGTCCACAGTTAAATTAAAAGTACAAGATGCCGAAGTTGTTCCTGTAGCTGTTAAAGTTATGGTGTGAACTCCTTGAGGTAACGTAGACCCTATTGCTGGATCCTGAGTAATCGTTGCATTACAACCAGTATTGATGGCATTAGCCATAGAGGTAAAATCTTCAACAATATAATTAGAGTTTCCAGAATTTACAGAAACCGTTTGGTCTCCGGGGCAGTTTACCACCAAGTTAATAGCTGGCATATTATAACCTGTATTTGTAAATTCTGTGGTAAAAACATTAACGTCACTACAATCATATCCCATATCTATAGCAGCTTGTCTTACAGCTATGGCGGCATTTTCTTGATTGGTAGCACTGTTAGTCATTGCTAATCCTTCTAAAAATGCTTTATCTGTTTTCTCTCTTCCAATAATATCGTATATTCTCATTAATGAAGTAGCCCATATTTGACCATCTCTATGGATACTCCCAGAAAGATCTCCAGGAAAGTTGGCATTGTAATTTGTGGATCTACCTGGCCAGAATTCATTATTCCCATCCCATCCAAAAACAAAGTGATAAGATGCTTCTGAAGATTGCCATTGTCCTAGACTTCTTTTGTAAGATTGTGCCCAATAATCACCACAACCTTCGCTCAATCCGTTTACTTGAGATAATGAACCATTGGTTAGCCAGTCATGTAGTCCATGACCTAATTCATGAAGAATAACGTCGGCATCTTCAGCATCGTCTACGCCACCTTCACCAAAATTTAATTGACCACCACCATAGGATGAGTTGTCAGCACCATTGAAACTACTTGGATCATATTCTAAAACGCCATTATTAAATAAAGAAACTAAATTGATACCAAGCGTTTCATTAATATAACGCAAACTTTTGTCAAGATGATAATAACAGTTTACAGCTTCAAAAGCATCATCACTTCTATTAAAATTAAAATCTGATGTTGCTTGAGTAAATAAACCTTTGGAAGGACCTTGAATATCTACTATTTCTACATAAGGACCTTGTAGTCTGTAAACACCATTAGCAAAGGTAATATCTCTTAAAACAACAGAAGATCTTGCAGCATCAAGTTCAGCGTTAGTGGCATCATTGTTATCTGAGAAGTTTCCTCCATACGTCTGACCACTTACAGATAATGGATCTGGGTCAAATACCATTCCTGTTCCATCAACTTTCATGGCAATTGCTTCATTTTCGAATTCATGTATAAGCTTTTTTGATACGGTTTTTGGTTTTTGGGTGTTTTTTTTCAGTGCGGTAGATTTTCTTCTTTCTTTATTTCTTATTTTGAAATTATGCTCTATATCAATATTCTTTGATTCAATTATCTCGCCTGTAGTTGCATCGACAATTACCTGCCAATATCCAATAGGAGTAGTTGCTCTAATCTTATTTACATAAACAAGTTTGGTAGTGCCCGTTTTGTTGTATACGTATAGTTTGGATTCCTCTCTGGAAAAATAACCATCGGCTTTAATGTGTCTTTTAGCAATATCTAAAGCTGATGTTTTAAGAACAGCTGGTGCGGTATTGATCTTAACAATATTCTCATTAGAATTATCTTCGACATGAGTTACTTGATTTTTATTAGATACATGAATTGTTAGTTCTGTATCGAAAACAGGAATTCCATTAATAGTCTGTTGATATCGCATTGTATGACCTGATAATCCTTTTCTCGAAGCTTTAAGCATTAGATTTTCATCAGAATTAGTTTTTAGATTGCTTTTGTTTTTAGAGATCCATTCTCGTGCTATTTGATCTGGAGTTTGTTGAGCATTTGAAAAATAGGTTAATAGTAAGAGGGTGATGGTTGTAATGATATTTTTTCTCATGACGATTAAGGTTTGTTTATTTTTAAAACATTTATTCTCTTTAAAACCCTAAAAATTTTTTTATTTCTTGGTTAATGTGTAAACTTGAAGTAGAAATAAATCGGCTTAAATCTAAAGTTAAAAACACATAAAAAATGGCTACAATCACATTAGGAGGAAACGAGATACATACCAGTGGTGAACTTCCAAAAGTAGGAGAGAAAGCTCCGGATTTTGCATTGGTTAATACTGATTTATCAGTAGCAAAATTATCAGATTATGAAGGATCTAGAGTAGTACTTAATGTTTTTCCTTCGATAGACACAGATGTATGTGCTACATCGGTAAGACAATTTAATCAACAAGCTAGTCAATTAGAGAATACTAAGGTACTGTGTATTTCTAAAGATTTACCTTTTGCACAAAAAAGATTTTGTGGAGCAGAAGGATTAGAAGGAGTAATCAATCAATCTGATTTTAGAGAAGGTCAATTTGGCAAAGATTATGGTTTAGAAATCGTTGATGGTCCTTTACAAGGGTTACACTCTAGAGCGGTTATAGTGCTTGATGAAAAAGGGACTGTGATGTATACAGAACAAGTTCCGGAGATTGCTCAGGAGCCTAATTATGAAAATGCACTAAAAACATTGGCATAATTAGCTATATGAGTAATTTCTCAAAGTTTATACTTGGCAGAATAAGAGGTTGTGGATATGCATTAAAAGGTGCATTGATATTGATTAAAACAGAACCAAGTATTCAGGTACAGGCTGTCATAGCAATTATTATGACAGCCTTAGGTTTTTATATGAATATTACAGCTACTGAATGGATATTACAAACTTTTGCGATTGGATTGGTCATGAGTATTGAAGGATTAAATACCACGGTAGAAGCAATCGCAGACTTTATTCATCCGGATTTTCACAATAAGATAGGTTTTATTAAAGATATCGCAGCTGGAGCTGTTTTTATTGCAGCGATTACGGCAGTAATTATTGGAGGTATCATCTATATACCTTACTTGTCATAGAAAATTTTTTTTCCATTTTTACGTTCCAATATAGATATTCGTATTTTTGCGATAACATATCCAAAAAATGGCAAAAAAAAAGGCAACAACAAAAAGAAAAACCACTAAAAAAACTAAAACTCCTCTAAAAGAAAGACTTTTATTGTCTAGACAACAAAAGGTTATTTTGGGAAGTTTTTTGTTCTTTTTAGGTATCGCATTATTCTTTTCTTTTATTTCATTTTTCTTCAATTGGAAAATAGACCAGAGTGAAATTTCTCAGTTCCCTAACAGAACGGCATCTGCGAAAAATTGGCTCAGTATTTCTGGGGCTAAGGTTAGTGACTTTTTTATTTTTAGAGGTTTTGGAATATCAGCCTTAATATTACCCGTTTTAATTTCGTTAACAGGAGTTTACTTATTTTTTGATTTAAACAGAAAAAAGCTAGCAGGTTTCTGGTTTTGGGGAACTTTGGTAATGCTTTGGATATCTGTGGTTTTTGGTTTTGTACAAAAAGAAAGCGGTCTATTCGCTGGAGTAATAGGTTATGAAGTAAATGATTTTATGCAGGATTATATTGGGTTTATTGGAACCGTTTTGGTACTGGCATTTTTTGCAATAGTATATATTGTAGTTCGTTTACGATATACGCCAGAAAAGATATCGGCGTCCTTAAAGAAAACTCAAACTGAAATCACGAAGGATTATCAGGCAGCTAAAAAATTGAATGGAGCAAAAAAAGTAAAGACAGAGGAAAAGCCAGTAGTCGAAGAAAAAGAAGAATTATCAATTGGTGAGACGCAAGATTTATCGATCGAGAAGCCTTTAGTTAATGCTAATGTATCTCAATCAACGCAAGTCCTGGATAAAGCAAATACATCTGGTAAAACAACTGTCAATGAATTCTATGGCAATCCTGATAATCAGTCTAACGAAATTCCAGAGAAGTTAATCATAAAATCTGATGATAATCCGGAAGATATTGCGATGGAAGTTGAAACTGTGGTTGAAGAAGAAGAGGTAGAAAACCTTAGTGCAAAGCTGGTAAAAGATTTTGGAGAGTTCGATCCAAAGTTAGAGTTAGGAAATTTTAAATTTCCAACTATAGAATTACTAAAAGATTACTCTGCACAGAATGGTGGTATTACAATAGATCAGGGTGAATTAGAAGAAAATAAGAACCGAATTGTAGAAACGCTTAAGAACTATAAAATAGAAATAGCTCAGATTAAGGCAACTGTAGGACCTACAGTAACACTATATGAAATTGTACCTGAAGCTGGTATTCGTATTTCTAAAATCAAAAATTTAGAGGACGATATTGCACTTTCGTTAGCAGCATTAGGAATTAGAATTATAGCACCAATACCAGGGAAAGGAACTATCGGAATCGAAGTGCCTAATAAAAAATCTACCATTGTATCTATGAGGTCGGCAATTGCTTCTTCTAAATTTCAAGGAGCAGAAATGGAATTACCACTATCATTGGGGAAAACAATTTCAAATGAGACTTTTGTGGTTGATTTGGCTAAAATGCCCCACTTATTAATGGCAGGAGCAACGGGACAAGGAAAATCCGTTGGACTAAATGCTATTTTAACTTCCTTACTTTATAAAAAACATCCCGCAGAAGTAAAGTTTGTATTGGTGGATCCTAAAAAGGTAGAGCTTACGCTATTTAATAAAATAGAAAGACACTATTTAGCTAAATTACCCGATGCTGAGGAAGCTATCATTACGGATAATAATAAGGTGATCAATACGCTTAACTCTTTGTGTATTGAAATGGATTCACGTTATGACTTGTTGAAAAATGCAATGGTTCGTAATATCAAAGAATATAATGCAAAATTTAAAGCAAGAAAACTAAATCCAGAAAATGGACATAAGTTTCTACCCTACATCGTATTAGTTGTGGATGAGTTTGCAGATCTTATCATGACAGCAGGAAAAGAAGTAGAGACACCTATTGCTAGATTAGCACAGTTAGCCCGAGCGATTGGAATACATTTGATCATTGCTACACAACGACCATCTGTAAACGTAATTACAGGTATGATTAAAGCAAATTTTCCGGCTCGAATTGCATTTAGAGTTACCTCAAAAATCGATTCTCGAACAATTTTAGATTCAGGAGGAGCGGATCAATTAATTGGTAGAGGAGATATGTTATATACGCAAGGTAATGATTTGGTTAGGATACAGTGCGCCTTTGTAGATACACCAGAAGTGGAACGCATCACAGAGTATATTGGTAGTCAAAAAGCATATCCCGAAGCACATTTATTACCAGAGTATTCCGGAGAAGAAAGTGGCACAAGTCTTGATATAGATGTAAAAGATCGCGATAAGCTTTTTAATGAAGCTGCAGAAGTTATTGTCACAGCACAACAAGGTTCGGCGTCTTTATTACAAAGGAAACTAAAATTAGGGTATAATAGAGCAGGAAGATTGATTGATCAATTAGAAGCTGCTGGAATTGTTGGACCTTTCGAAGGAAGTAAAGCGAGACAAGTTTTAGTTACAGATTTGGTCGCTCTAAAACAATTATTAGACGCTGAGTAAAACTTAGTAATGATTTAAATTTAAACTACACAAAGATTACAGAATGATACGAAGAATATTTTTTTTGGCAATAGCAACACTTTTTATAACAAATGCACAGGCCCAAGATGCTAAAAAGCTTTTGGATGAAGTGTCAGCAAAAGTAAGAAGCTACGATAATATTGTAATTGGATTTAAGTATGCTTTAAATAATCCTGCAGAAAATGTATCTCAAGAGACAAGAGGAGATGTCACCTTATTAGGAGAGAAGTATCGATTAAATCTTATGGGAACTGAACAAATGTATGACGGAAATAAATTGCATATTATCATTCCTGAAGATGAAGAAATTAATATTTCTTCGCAAAGTCCCGAAGATGAAGCCAGTGTTACACCTTCTAAAATGCTGACATTTTATGAAGATGGATATACTTCAAAAATGGATATTGTACAAAATGTACAAGGAAGAAAAATTCAGTTTGTGAAATTAAATCCTATAGATTCTAATAGCGACCTTAAGGAGATATTATTAGGAATTGATAAGCAGACAAAACATATTTATAAATTGATTTTAATGCAAAATAATGGAACTAATATTACTATAACTGTAAATAGTTTTAAGACAAATCAGCCTTTGTCCAGTACATTATTTGTATTTGATGAATCAAAGTATGCTAATTATTACATCAATCGTTTAGATTAATTATATATTTAGGCATTATTAGTAAATCATAAACATCCCGAAGTTATTCGGGATTATATTTTATATATACGAATAGGTGAAAATATTAGACAGATATATTCTTACAACTTTTTTAAAGACTTTTTTTCCGCTCTTTATCATTATAATGTTCATTCTTTTGTTGCAAACCATCTGGTTATTTATATCAGAATTAGCAGGGAAAGATTTAGATTTTTCGGTAATTATTAAGTTTTTAACTTATGCTACGCCTAGGTTAATTCCTATGGTTTTGCCACTTACTATTTTACTTACTTCTATTATGATCTTTGGTAATTTTGCTGAGAATTATGAGTTCGCAGCGATGAAATCATCAGGGATCTCATTGCAAAGAGCCATGAGGACATTATCTGTATTTATATTTTTTGTTGGTATTGGGGCATTTTTGTTTTCTAATACTGTGATTCCTAATTCCGAGAGAAAGTTTGTAAATCTTCGGAAAAATATAGTAAAGGTCAAGCCAGCAATGGTTATTACTCCTAATCAGTTTAATGATTTAGGAGATATTAATATTCGAGTCTCGGAAAAATATGGAGACAACGATCAGTTTTTGAAAGATGTGATTATCCATAAAAAAGCTGCTAGAGTTGGAAACTTTACGGTAATTAAGGCTACCGATGGTGAGTTAAAAGGAAGTATAGACTCTGATCTTATTACATTGGTTCTTAATGATGGTAATTATTATGATGAGATTCAACAAAAATCTCCTAAACAAAGAAAGAAATTACCTTTTGCAAAAACACATTTTAAGCAATACGTTTTAAATATCGATTTATCTTCATTAGATAATGTTGATATGGATGCACAACAGTATAGTAAAGGATATAATATGCTAAATGTGAACGGGCTTAAAAATGAAATAGATACATTATCAATACAGGTTAATACAGAGTATAAGTCTGCTGGTGATGATGTGAATAGAAGGAATGGTTTTAAAGAGTTAAATCGAAACTTAAAAATAGATACCTTACAAAAAGCTACAAAAGACACACTAGATTTAATTAAAGATCGATTTACTACTAAACAAAAATCTCAAATATATAATCTTGCATTTTCTAATGTAGATGGAGCAATTAGAAGAATTCAAACGGCTAAGAGAGCAGTAGAAGTAAAGAAGAGAGCTCTTAATAAGTATGAGATGTCATTACACGACAAGTATGCATTAGGAATATCTTGTGTACTATTGTTTTTTGTGGGAGCACCACTTGGAGCGATTATTAGAAAAGGAGGTTTAGGACTGCCTATCGTTATTGGAGTAGTATTATTTCTTTCATATCATTTTATAGGAATATTTGCAAAGAACGGAGCAGAAGAAGGCGGAATTCCCCCATTTGTAGGTTCTTGGTTGTCTACTTTCATAATTTTTCCTTTGAGTATCTTCCTTACTTATAGAGCTACAAGAGATAGAGGATTTGTAAGTTTTGATATTGTCATGCAACCTATTCGTGATTTCTTTGCTAGAATATCAAAGAAGAAAGACAAAAAGGAGGGTGTAAAGGATACTTTGAATTTTAGTAATGAAGAACGGTTTGAAAAAGATGTTGATATTTCCAAGTATGAACTGCTATTAGATTACGATACTCATAAATTAAAGGATATTGTAAAAAATTATCGACAATATGATTTTGATGAGTCTTATAGAAATGCATCATTGAAGATATTAGATGAGAGAGGAATTTCTATAAATGACCTGAGGTTACGTGGAGAATTAGATAATATAGATTTTAATAAAGCTGAAAAATATTACAGAGATTTTAATGAATATTCTATTTTGACAATCACGATAGCTTTGTTCTCAATTTTTGTGAATCTAATTGTGAAAATAATTTCAGCAGAATCTTTACCAACTGAAACGGAGGTGATGTTGTTAGTTTTTAATGTGTTAATTAATATAACTTATTTAGTGTTTTTTATAATATCATTAGTAAACCATAGTAGGTTTTATGAATTAATAAAGAGTAGAACTGATCGACCTAGCTTGATATTTTTTCTTTTAGGGATGCCTTTTTATATTTTAGGTTATTTTCATTATCGCCGTTTGATTAAAGAAGACATAAGAAAAATCAGATAATTCATCGATACTTTCCATTTAAGAATTATATAAAGTACCTTTGCTTTTTAATAAAGAATTGGATTCATATGTCACAAATTACGGACACTAAAAACAAGGTTAAGCTAAATACCATCCAAGAAGCTATTGATGATATTCGCCAAGGAAAGGTGATTATAGTTGTGGATGATGAAGATAGAGAGAATGAAGGAGATTTTCTAGCTGCAGCTGAAAAAGTTACGCCCGAAATGATCAATTTCATGGCTACACATGGTCGAGGGTTAATTTGTGCTCCAATAACAGAACAGCGTTGTAAGGATTTGAAGCTGAATATGATGGTAGATAATAATACCGATCCTATGGAAACAGCTTTCACAATTTCTGTAGATCTTAAAGGGAATGGTGTTACTACAGGTATTTCTGCAAGCGATCGTGCTAAGACCATTCAGTCGTTAATTGATCCAAATACTAAGTCTCACGAGTTAGCACGTCCTGGACATATTTTTCCTTTGAAAGCAAAAGAAGGAGGAGTACTTAGAAGAACAGGTCATACAGAAGCAGCGATTGATTTTGCAAGACTAGCAGGTTTAAAACCAGCAGGAGTTATTGTAGAAATCATGAATGAAGATGGTAGTATGGCACGTCTTCCTCAATTGGTAGAAGTAGCAAAAAAATATGATCTTAAACTAGTTTCAATAGAGGATTTAGTAGCATATCGCATGCAACACGATTCTCTTATCGAAAAGAAAGAAGATTTTGATATTGTAACACGTTTTGGAAAATATAGATTAAGAGCCTATAAGCAAACTACCAATAGTCAAATTCATATTGCATTAACAAAAGGGAGTTGGGCTGATAACGAACCTGTATTAACAAGAATAAATTCCACTTTATTTAATAACGATATTCTCGGAACTTTAACAAACAATGCGGATGAACGTTTAGATGCGATGTTTACCACTATTAATAAAGAAGGAAAAGGAGCTATTGTCTTTATTAATCAAGAAAGTCAGTCTTTTAACCTGTTAAATAGGTTAAAAGCTTTAAGCGAAGCCCAAAATGGAGATGAGGTGGTAAAAGCACCAAAAATGGCTATGGATTCCAAAGATTTTGGAATTGGAGCACAAATCTTACATGATTTAAATATTCATAAATTACGATTGATATCTAATAGTATCCAACAAAAACGAGTGGGTATGATAGGATATGGGTTAGAGATCTTAGAATACGTAAATTATTAAAAATACAACTATAAAATACTTTTCAGAGCTTCAATCATTTTTGAAGCTCTTTCTTTTACTTCTTGTTCTGTCCAACCTACTTTAATTAGACAAGAGATTGTTCTACCCATCCAAGCATCACTAGCATCAAAAGATTTATTGTTTTTTTGTAAACCTGCTAATTGTTCTTGAGAAAGTTTATTTAATGAAGTAGGTTCTAAAAGGTGTTCCCATTTTCTATAATAATGCCAATTGTTATCATACCAATAAAAACAAACATCTACTCCATGTTCACCAAATGCAGTATGCGCCTTTTTAGCCAGTTTTTCAGTAGGTAAAAAGATATTTAGAAAAGCATAACTTTCTACTCCTGTTTCAGGAACTCTTCTAAAAGTAACCTCTGGAATTTCCGATAAAGCATTCCGAAGTATAGTATAGTTTTTCTCTTGCAGTGCTAATGTACTATCCAGTTTTCTTAATTGAGCAATCCCTACTGCAGCATTAAGCTCTGAAAGTCTGTAGTTATATCCAAGAAAAGGGTGTGTTTCTGCTCCACGATTGTTTCCTATATGATCGTGTCCATGATCTTGATATTTATGAGCATGATCTGCATATTGTTTGGAGTTTGTGATCAAACCACCACCTTCTCCACAGGTTACCGTCTTTACATAATCAAAGGAAAAACATCCTAAATCTCCATAACTTCCCAGTGGTTTATTATCATATGTTCCACCGATAGCTTGACATGCGTCTTCTAATAGAATCAAATTGTGCTCATCACAAATGGTTTTTAATTTTTTCAAGTCAGCCATGGAACCACACATATGTACAGGCATAACTACCTTAGTTTTGTCTGTGATTGCAGCTTTTACGGCTTCTGGATCTAAAGTTAAAGTATCATCTATATCACATAGGATAGGAGTAGCACCAACCGATAATATGGCTTCGAAACTTGCTACAAATGTAAAAGTAGGCATGATTACTTCATCACCAGAACCAACACCTGCAGAAGCTAAAGCTACTGTTAATGCTGCTGTTCCGCTAGATACTACTTGAGCATATTTTGATTGCATTCTTTCGGCAAGATCTTTTTCTAGTTCTAATGCTTTATAGTGTCCATTTCTATTTCCATCAAAACCATATCGCATTAAAACTCCATTGTCTAATACATCTTGCACTTCCTTTTGTTCTTCAGTTCCAAATAGCTCAAATCCTGGCATAGGTATAGTCTTAAAATTAAAAACTCTTTTCGGCAAAAATACCGAAAAGAGTTTTGAAAATATAAAGGATATCTTATCTTTTTGACTAGTAATTATCGATAATCTTAGAAACAAAAGCAAAGTATCTACTAGGATCTCTAAGCGAAGCACTGTAAGAACCCTCTGTGTCAATTACTTTACCTTTATGATTCATCGCAATGATATTAGGAAAACCACCTTCCTTATTATAGACTTTTACTAATTTTTTATTTGCTTTTAGTTGGTTTTCCGTTAGAATATCCATTCTTCTTGGAATATCTACTTTAAGTAAAACCACGGATTGTGATTGTCTATTAAACTTTTCGGTAGAAAAGAAGTCTTGCTCTAACATAATGCAAGGAGCACACCAATCACTACCAGTAAAATACATTAATATAGGTTTCTTGGATTCTTTTGATACTTCCTTTGCGGTTTCGAAATCGGTTAACCAATTTAATTTTGATTCCTGACTATATGATGATATCACAAAAATGAATATTAAAAACGATATGATCTTTTTCATTTTTATAAAGTTTTAGATACTACAAAATTATAATAATTTTCATATACCAAATATCTTGCCAAGGATATGGTTATAAAACAATTACTGTTTCGTCTATTGTACGTCTTACTTTTTTTAAGGTAGCAAACATATCATCTTCAGCACGATATCCGACTGGTAAGACCAATACAGAAGTAAGTCCTCGTTTTGATAATTCTAGAATTTGATCATACTTTTCTGGAATAAAACCTTCCATAGGACATGCATCAATTTTTTCAGTTGCGCAAACTGTTAATAGATTCCCCATAGCTAAATAGGCTTGCTTAGCTGCCCAATTAGCAATTTCATCTGCCTCCTTGGTTTTAAACGAGTCTATGAGTTGTTCTCTAAAAGGTTTTAATATTTCTTCGGGAGTATTTCTGATAGCTTTTACGTGATCAAAGTATTTGGTGATATACGTTTCCCCAACTGTTTTTTCAATACAGATAACAAATACATGTGATGCATCTGCAACTTGTTGTTGATTCCACGAGTGTGCGGTAAGTTCTTTCTGTAATTCTTTATTTTTTAATACGACCAGTTTTAGAGGTTGTAATCCATAAGAGGTAGCAGTAAGATTAAATGCTTTGATAAGTATATTGACTTTTTCCTCTGGTAGTATTCTAGTATTATCAAATTTTTTTGTCGCATAGCGCCATTGTAAGCTTTCTATAATTTCCATTCTAGAATTTTAAAAATATGCTGCAAAGATACAGCTATAAGAGGTATCTTTATGGATTAAACTAATAAGAAAAAACTATATCACTATTATATGAATACTATTGAAGAATTGATTCAAAAATCTGAAACAAGAATTTTCAAAGCTGTTTTTCCAAATACAACAAATCACTATGAAACATTATTCGGAGGAACTGCGCTGCAGCTTATGGATGAGGTTTCATTTATTTGTGCTACTCGTTTTAGTAGAAAAAAAGTGGTTACCATTTCTACCGGTAAGATAGATTTTGAAAAACCAATTCCAGAAGGTACCATTATTGAATTGGTTGCTAAAGTTCAAGAGGTAGGAAGAACGAGTTGTATGGTAAAAGTGGATATATATAAGGAAGAAATGTATAGTTATGACCGAGAGATAGCAGTTTCGGGATTATTTAAGTTTGTAGCCATCGATAATGATAAAAAACCAACACCAATAGTATAGTAGGAATCAACTACCCTCGTGATAATTATACAAAAGGGTAGTTGATATTATAATGTTTATAAACCTAATCCACCAAATAGATCAAAATATTTGTATGCTTCTAAGGTGTTTACTTTTCCATATCCAAAGATTGGATTGGTTCTAAATGGGTAGTCTGATTTTTGTTTTAATGCAAGAACCAAATCAGCTCTAGGAAGTGTGGTGTTTTTACCCCATACTAAAGCAGCAATTCCAGCCATTGTTGCTGTAGCTACAGAAGATCCTCCAATAGTAGTTGTGTATAATCCACCTCTTCCAGTGGCAAGCGCTTGTGTACCATTTAATTGTTCCATTACTACTGCAAAATCAACATTTTTACCTTTTACACATTTGGTACAAGCCGTATAGTTAGTTCTTATTCCTGTTACTCCATACACTACATCTCCGTTATATTCGGTCATGTTTGCTGGAAATACAATATTAGCAAGATTCGGATATTGACCAGAAACAAAGCTTCCTAGCTCTATGGTTCCTGCGGCAGAGAATATTAATTTTCCTTTTCTATACGCATATACTATTGCATCTGCAATTCTGCTTGATCTGCTTACAGAACCCATACTCATACTAATAATTCGTACATTACTAGTATTTGCTGCAGAAATAAAAGAGTTAGCTACTGCAGTAATATCTCTGGTTCCGTTTATAAATACATCACTGTTAGCTCTATAGTTGTACAAGTTACATCCGTAAGCCACTCCATGAATACCATATTTCGCTCTTGGCGATGCTATTACTCCAGATAAAGCGGTTCCGTGACCACAATCATCAATTCTGTAAGAACCGTTAGAACCATATTGGTCAGAAAATCTAATGATTCTATTAGAAACCAATCCTTCATTAAACATGTATTGATTTCCTTGAGAAAAACCATCAATTAGTTGTTCTTGTCTATGGCTTAATCCAGTATCCAGAATGGCAACTCCTATTCCTTTTCCGGTTCCTTTGGTGGTAATTCCACCCCAATCCCAAGTTTCCTTAATTTTGTGGTACTTAAAATTCCAACCCATTTTTCCGCCTGGATGTAGGTTGATATAATCATAATTTACTCTTAAATCATATCTTGGATTATCTTCTCCGCATCCCAAGTCTCCACTGTCTTTAGCATCATAATCTTCTGTATGATTATTGTAATAAATGTCATACATAGGTTCTAGATATCTTAAATTAGGAGAGGAAAGTAATGTTTTTAGAGTTTCAAGATCTGAAATTTTAGCAGTTATACTTAATAAATTGTCTGCTTCTTCTATAATTGCTTCTTCTTTTAGTGTTTTCATTGAAGTTTGGTTAGACTCCAATATATTAGCAATCATATTGTCTTTTATATATACGATATCTTCATCAAGACTTTTCTTGTAATTAAACATATAGTCTCTGGTTTCATTATCATTCCATCCATCTTTTTTGTAACCAATCATAACCTCGTAATTAGAATGCACTATAGCACTCCAAAGTACTTCTTCAGTAGCCATATTCCAATCAAAAGACTTTTGTTGTTGGTCTGTAGTTTCTAAAATAAAATGATTGATTTTTTCTTTACTAAGCACTTTGTTAGAAGGCTGTTCTGTTAAAAAATCATCCTGAAGGTTTTCGTTTTCACAGGAGGCAAGAATACTTGATAAAAGTATTGAACCAATAATGCATTTAGCAATCTTTTTTTGTTGTTTTAAAAAAATCATTTTAAAGTTTTTGAGTTAATTTTTCGGGCAAAAATAGACTCAACAACCTTATGTTTTTTGGGTACATGTACTCAAAAAAAACATGATTTTACTAGTATAAAACTAACTGTTTAATTGCTTTATTTTAATTCTAAAAGCAGCAAAAAGCAATGTAGTAAAAGGACTCAGCCAATTAAATATGGCAAAAAAGAAATAATCAACGACTGGTACTCCTAAAACACCACTTTGATATGCTCCACAAGTATTCCAAGGAACCAAAACAGAGGTTACAGTTCCTGAATCCTCTAAAGTTCGACTTAAATTTTCTGGAGCAAGTCCTTTATCTTTAAATGCCTGTGCATACATTCTACCAGGAACTACAATCGCTAAATATTGATCAGAGGCGGTTAGGTTTAAAGCTAAACAACTAGCTACAGTACTGGCAAAAAGACCAAATACAGAATCGAATAAACTTAATAGTGCTTTGCTAATTCTTGCTAATGCTCCGATTGCATCCATTACACCTCCAAATACCATAGCGCAAACAATTAACCAAATGGTACCGAGCATACCCGACATACCTCCTGCAGTAAATAAATCGTTTAATTCTTTACTAGTAGTTTCTACAGCGGTATCTACGGTCATCGCTTTCATAACACCAATATAAGCCGAATTCAAAGTTAATGTATCACTACCAGCGATATTCATAACGATTTCTGGCTGAGCGATAATAGCCGCTATTCCACCTAACAATGTTCCTGCTAATAAGGCAATAAGAGGTGGTGTTTTTTTGATGATTAAACCTATTACGATTATTGGAACAATAAATAACCATGGCGAAATGGTAAAAGCACTGTCTATCGCTAGCAATTGTTGATCAATCTCTGGAGTTCCCGAAGTGTTTAAAGTAAAACCAATAATAATAAATACAATTAGTGTTACAATAACCGTTGGAACCGTAGTATAAGTCATATATTTTATATGAGAAAACAATTCTCCACCTGCCATTGCAGGAGCTAGGTTAGTTGTGTCTGATAAAGGAGACATTTTATCACCAAAATACGCTCCCGAGATTACAGCTCCAGCCGTCATACCTAAAGAGATTCCTAAGGTATCACCGATTCCAATCAAAGCAATTCCTACGGTAGCAGAAGTAGTCCAAGAACTTCCTGTAGCGATCGATATAATCGCACAAATAACTACACAAGCAGCTAAAAATATACTAGGACTTAGAATTTGTAAACCATAATAAATCATGGTTGGTATGATACCGCTAATAAGCCATGTACCAGCCAGAGATCCTACCATTAACAAAATAAGCAATGCACCTGTAGTAGATTTTACATTTCTGGCTACTTCTTCCATCATCTGTTTGTAGGATACTTTATTAAAGAAACCAACAATAGCTGCAACAGCAGCTCCTAAAAGTAAAATAAATTGATTACTACCACTTAACGCATCATCACCGAAAGCGTAGTAAACATTGTAGAATAACATTCCTACTAAAGCAATAATCGGAATTAAGGCTTCCCAAATATTCAATTCTTTATTTTCAATAATTTCTTCGTTTTGGGGATTGGTAGGATTGATTTGCTGACTGTCCATAAATTGTATTCAAAATTTAAGAATGTAATGTTACGATATTAATATACTTTATGCAACGTAATCTTTTTGTTTCAGGATAAAAATTACTTTTCTATTCATTATTGAAATAAAATATGTTTTTTGTCGGTTATTTTTGTTTTTTGTCGATATTTTGTTTTATATTTGAATCATCATTTCGGTGATATATGAGTATTTAAAATACCTTTGAAATATCAAATAAGAGAATTGATTTATTAAAATATACCGAAAGAGAAAAATTGGAATTGATTGTTACGTTTTTTTGTCCCTAACAAATTTAATCCCCCCTTAAGTTAAATTTGAAAATTATAAGCCTCAGAAATGAGGCTTTTTTTTTGCACATATTTCAAAGTTAAATGAGCGTAAGTCTTTTTTAGGTTTTATAGGAATAAGTTGGTTTTTTGATACTAAAAATTACTTTTATCGATAAAAAATGCTTTTTATCGATGTTTTAATAAATATTGATATATGATAATCGGTTAAATATTGATGTGTCATGTAAATTTGAAGTGTGAAATAATTAAAGTTTTTTTGAATTAGTTTTAATGTTACCCCATTATAAAAAGGTTCTTCAGAACCTATCGAACTACCTTTTTTAGCCCCAAATTTATTTCGCCCCAATAGCCAATAAGCCTCGTACCCCATGAGGCTTTTTTTTATGCATAAACTCTTTTCATGTTTTTCTAAAGCTTGGAAAACAAACTAAATATATAGCAAACTTACTGGAAAACCGCACTTAATCGATATAAAAAAGCACTTAATCGACATTTTTAGTGTTTTTTGTCGTTTATTTTCAGGTTTATATGTACTTATCCTGTATATTTGAAGTGTTGTTTAAGATTGATATAAATTAAATTTAGTTGTTAAAGTATTGTTGAATACTAATTTTAATTACCCTCAGTAATTAAATATTTTCCCAAAATTTGATTTGTTTCAAAAAAGCCTCTTGCCCGGAGGCTTTTTTATTTGTTAAAAAATAAGTTGTTTCGAATTTTATGCTGAAATTAGTACAAAATTGAAATAATGTCATCTACTTTAGCCAGAGGTTTAGAGCTACTTTTTTTATTTGTTTTGCTACCAATTAGTTTTCTATTTGATTATCATATTTTGATAAAAGTTGGAATCACGCTTGTCGGTTTCATCTATATACTTTTGCATCTTAGGAGATCAGGCCTTTTAGAGCTTAAGAAACCGAATAAACTTACTTGGAAGCCATTCTGGAAAGAAACAATCATAAAGTTAGCCATTATAATAATTGTTACAAGCCTCTATGTACTTTGGATTGCACCGGATAAGCTATTTGCTTTTTTAATAAAAAAACCTGGAACGTGGGTAATGATCTTATTTATTTACACGTTTTTGTCTGTATGGCCACAAGAAATTATTTATAGAACTTTTTTTTACGATAGGTACGAAGCGTTATTAAAGAACAAATGGTTATTTATATTTATTAACGCCATATTATTTTCACTAGCACATATTTTTCTAAGAAGTTTTCTAGTGCAATTACTTACATTTATTGGTGGCTTATTATTTGCATTTACATATCAAAGAACAAAATCGACCACACTAGTATCTATAGAACATGCTATCTATGGGAATTGGCTTTTTACTGTTGGCATGGGGGAAATGCTTGCTTTTCCCGTGGCGGATTAATTAGTTAAAAATTCTACTAGTTGTTTGATCGCTTTTCCTCTATGACTAATTAAATTCTTTTCGCTTAAGGTTAGCTCAGCAAAAGTTTGATCATAACCTTTTGGTTGAAAAATTGGATCATACCCAAAACCATGAGTTCCTTTTTTTTCTGAAATAATATTTCCTGAACAAATACCGGTAAATGTATTCATATTTTCACCGATTATTAATGAAATTACCGTTTTAAATTGTGCTTCACGATTATTCTTATCTTTTAGATTTTCTAGCACTTTTTTCATATTGGCTTCAGCATCTTTAGCTTCTCCCGCATATCTTGCAGAGTAAACACCAGGATCACCATTTAATGCCTTTATTTCTAAACCAGTATCATCGGCAAAACAATCATATCCGTAGTTCTTTTTTACATATGTTGCTTTTTGAATGGCATTACCTTCTATAGTATCAGAGGTTTCCGGAATTTCTTCGGTACATCCAATTTCTGAAAGTCCTATTAACCTAATATGACTTGGTAATAATTTTTGTACCTCTTTTAATTTATTAAGATTGTTAGTAGCGAATACTAATTTCACAGCTTTAAATTATTAATGATTAGGGTATTCAGAAAGGAACTCATCATTTTTTGTTAATTAAGAATTATAAATAATCTCGTTTATTGATCAGTTCTAAGTCTTCTTTGACTAAGCTTTCGCGTTATAATTTTGGATCCATTTCCCTTGCACTTTCAAGACTTGTTCAATTACATCTCTAACACATCCTTTTCCACCTTTTTTAAAAGAAACATATTTCGAAATTTCTTTAACCTCGGCTACAGCGTCCTGAGGACATGTGGGTAGTCCTACCATTTCCATAACAGGTAGGTCCGGAATATCATCCCCCATATATAATACATTTTCTAACTTTATATTTTTTCTGTTCATATATTCTTTTAGTTGTTCAATTTTATGGTGAGCACCTAAATAAATATCTGTGATTTCTAATCCTTCCAGTCTTTTTCTAACACCTTCATTTTTTCCTCCAGAAATTATACATAAATTAAACCCTTGACGTACAGCAGCTTTTAATGCATAACCATCTTTGACGTTCATTGTTCTTAATAATTCTCCTTCTGTATTGATGATAACATTTCCATCGGTGAGAACACCATCTACATCGAAAATAAATGTAGTAATATGCTGTAAATATTCTTTATAACTTTTTTCCATATTTAATTTGTATTGCTTCTGTAAGCGCGGTATATAATTGTTTTTGAGAGTCGTTGTTTAAGAGCTTTAAATGCCTGTTAATGGTCTGTATATCATTACGTATTCCAGGTCCTGTTTGAGCATTATCCGGATTCATTTCTGTTATTTTATTCGCAGTCTCTTGAATTAGTGGATGTAATATTTCAAACGGAACATCATTTTCTTTGCATATATCATTTCCCAAAGAAAATAGATAATTGGTAAAATTGTTTACAAAAACAGCGGCAACATGTAGTATGTTTCGCTGATCAGAACTTATTTCATAAACCTTTTTTGATAGCTGAGATGCTACATTTTTTAATAGCATAAGCTCATTTTCTTCTTCAGATTCGATACAAAATGGAATACTGGTGAAATCTACCTCTTTTGTGGCACTAAATGTTTGTAAAGGATAGAAAACACCTCTTATATTCTTATCGTTCATAAATTTCATAGGAACACTACCCGAAGTATGCACAACTAACCGATTTTGAAAAGGAAGTTGATCAGAAACTTCTACAATCGCGTCATCACTTATTGCTAGTATATATAAATCCGCTTTTTTTAAATTCTGCAGATTATCCGTTACGAAAACTTCTTCTTGGTTTTCGTGAATAGGTATTCCTTTTCGGTTATAGCATTGTATGACTTTCACTAAATTTAGCGGCAAAAAGGCTTCATAAAGATGTTTAGCTACGTTTCCGGCACCAAGAAGGACGATTGTAATCATTTGGCTAAAATAAGGAAGATACTTCAAAAATTAGACAAGTTTTATAGTTCTGTTAAAAGGATCAAAATAGGAATGTGATCGTATACAATTATCCTTTCAAAAACATTAAATTTGCCGAGCTAAAAAAGTTACAATGCAAAAGAGGTTAGCAAGTATTTTATTTTCTACGAGATTAATGGCAATTCTGTTTATAATTTTCGCTGTTGCTATGGCAGTGGGTACATTTTTAGAGGATGGCTATGGAACAACAGCAGCAAGGATTTGGATATATAATACTTGGTGGTTTGAAGCAATTATGGCCTTTTTTATGATCAATTTTTGTGGGAATATTGTTCGTTATCAATTATATAAGAAAGAGAAGTGGGCAACATTGCTTTTACACCTTTCTTTTATTTTGATTCTCTTAGGAGCTTTTATCACAAGATATATTAGTTATGAAGGTGTGATGCCGATACGAGAGGGAGAAACTACTTCAGAATTTCTTTCAGAAAGAACTTACCTAACTATTTTTTTGGATGGTGAAATTAATGGAGAGCCAAGAAGAAGACCTCTTTCTGAGCAATTAGAACTTACAGAAGCAACTGACAACCATTTTGTTATAAATACAGATTATAATAAGCAGCCTGTTACTATAACGTATAAAGATTATATCACCGGAGCGGAAATGGGCTTAGTAGAAACTAAAGAAGGTGATAATTATCTAAAGATTGTAGAAGCAGGAGATGGAAGTAGACATGAACATTACCTAAAAGAAGGAGAGGTTTCTAACATACACAACATTCTAGTAGCTTTTAATGTTCCTACTAAAGGTGCTATTAACATTACTTATAAGGACGATGAATATTATATAGAGTCTCCTTTTGATGGTTCATTTTTGAGAATGGCTGATCAAAAACAAGGTTTGGTAGTTAAAGATAGTCTACAACCATTGATGTTGCGGTCGTTGTATCAAACAGCAGGAATGCAGTTCGTAATTCCTGATCCGGTAATTACGGGAATATATGATGTGGTTCCTATCGAAGTAAAAGACAAAGGGCAACAGGATGCATTAATTTTTGATGTTACAACTAAGGGAGAAACAAAAGAAGTGAAACTGCTTGGAGGAAAAGGATATGCTAATGATATGCAAAAAGTTTCTCTTGGAGGTCTAGATATGTATTTTAGTTATGGATCAAAACGACTAGAATTACCATTTGCTCTAAAACTTAATGACTTTATTGCAGAGAAACAGCCGGGAACTCAAAAGGTGTATAAGTCATTTATGAGCAAGGTTGATATTGTAGAAGAAAACAAAACTCCAGAGCCTTATGATATTTACATGAATCATGTATTAGATCATAAAGGATATCGTTTTTTTCAAGCGTCTTTTGATCCTGATGAAAAAGGAACGGTGTTATCTGTAAATCACGATTATTGGGGAACTAAAGTTACGTATGCTGGATATATGCTATTATATCTTGGACTGATGCTTATTTTGTTTACAAGAGGATCTAGATTTAAAGATCTTGAGAAAATGCTGAATAAAGTAAAGTCGAAAAAGAAAAATTTAGCTATCCTACTAGCATTGGTAACCAGTAGTTTTTCTTTTGCTCAAGAACAAACGGATCATGTAAATCATTTGCAAACGCTGCCGAGTAAAGCGAAACTTGATTCTATTATTAAAGCAAATGCTGTAAGTAAGGAGCATGCTGCAAAATTTGGAAGTATTGTTATTCAGGATGAACGCGGTAGAATGAAACCTGTAAATACGTTTTCTTCCGAGTTACTTCGAAAGCTTAGCAAAAAGGATACGTATGAAGGGTTAACAGCAGATCAAGTATTTGTCTCCATGTTAGAGAATCCATTTATATGGTATAGTATACCGATTATAGAGATTCAAAGAGAAAATGATAGTATACGTAAGATTTTAGGAGTTTCTAAATCAGAAAGAAGAGTTTCTCTTATTGACTTAGTAGAGCAAGATGGATCGTATAAATTAGATCCTTACTTAGAAGAAGCGAGTAGTACAAGTACACCAAGTAGTTTTGAAAAAGACTTTTTGAAAACCCATGATAAGTTTTACTTATTAAATCAAGCGCTTGGTGGTGGCATCCTTAGAATATTTCCTGTACCTAATGACGAAGGTAATAAGTGGGTTTCCGTACCTCAATTAAACGAGTACAAGTTTACGGGGATGGATTCCGTATACACTAAACAGATCATTCCAATCTATATACAGTCGTTACAGGAAGCAAGAAAAACTGGAGATTATAGCAAACCAGAACAGTATATAGAGAGTATTAAATCATTCCAAAATAAGTTTGGAAGTGAAGTAATGCCGAAAGACGAAAAGATACAAGCAGAAATAGCTCTTAATAAATATGATATTTTTAGAACCTTATATCGATATTATGGATTAACAAGTGTCCTATTTATTTTAATTATCATTTTTGGAATATTTTTCCACAAGAATAAGTTTGTAAAGTTCTTAATACAAGTTTTTACAGGAATTACGGTACTTATTTTTATGATTCACACTTCTGGTTTAATTATCAGATGGTATGTTTCAGGTCATGCTCCTTGGAGTGATGCTTACGAATCAATGATATATGTCGCCTGGGCTACTATGGCTTTAGGATTAGCATTTGGTAAGAAAAGTAGTCTTACAGTAGCTGCAACTGCTTTTGTAGCTGCAATTATATTGTTTTTTGCACACGAGAACTGGACAGATCCTGCTATTGCTAACCTACAACCGGTATTAGATTCGTATTGGGTACTGATTCATGTGTCTATTATAGTTGCCAGTTATGGACCATTCTTTGTTGGAGCAATTCTAGGAATACTCTCGCTTTTATTGATGGTATTAACCACAAAATCAAATAAAAAGAGAATGGATCTAACTATCAAAGAGATTACTATTATTAATGAAATGGCATTAACTATAGGGTTAGTGATGTTAACCATCGGTAATTTCTTAGGTGGAATGTGGGCAAACGAAAGTTGGGGGCGTTACTGGGGATGGGATCCTAAAGAAACATGGGCATTAGTGAGTATTATGGTATATGCTTTTGTAATACATATGAGATTAGTTCCTGGTTTAAGAGGTAGATGGTTCTTTAATTTAATGTCAGTTTTGGCAGTAGGATCGATTTTGATGACTTATTTTGGAGTGAATTTTTATCTAAAAGGGTTACATTCTTATGCTAGTGGAGATCAGGTTGTAACTCCAAGTGCTGTGTATTATAGTTTCATAGCATGGGCAGTTTTAGGAGCTTTTTCTTATTGGAGATATACAATACACTACAAGAAAGCGTAATTTCTAACAATTTGTATTTCATTAGGTTATTCGCAAAAAGACCTATACAAAAACTATACATTCGTATTTTTTTAATATAATCATTAATAGTATTAAATGATAACTGATATTTTTATGGTGTTAACAAATCATTAAAATTATAAAATGGGTATCATTTCTTTTGTAGGTTTCACGCTTTTAGTTGCGGTCATTTCTTATTTAGCTACAAGAAAAACAGACGAAACTTCTTCAGACGGTTATTTTTTGGGTGGGCGTAGCTTAACAGCTGTTGTCATTGCGGGGTCCTTATTACTAACCAATTTGTCTACAGAACAGATAGTAGGGTTAAATGGATCTTCTTATTCCGAAGGGATTTTGGTAATGGCTTGGGAGACTTTGGCGGCAATTGCTATGGTGATCACTGCTATTTTTTTATTACCAAGATATCTTAAAGGTGGAATTACTACAGTACCACAATTTCTAGAAAGACGTTATGATACAACTACTAAAGCTTTTACTTCTGTACTGTTTTTGTCAGGATATGTTGTGGTTTTTTTACCAGTGGTATTGTACACAGGTTCTCTTGCTATTACTACTATGTTCAATGTTCCGGAAATGTTGGGGGTTTCTAAAGATACATCTATTTGGATTTGTGTTTTCGGTATTGGAATTATAGGATCCATTTATGCAATTTTTGGAGGACTAAAAGCAGTGGCAGTTTCAGATACGATCAATGCAGTTGGGTTATTAATTGGAGGTATTATGATTCCTGTTTTTGGATTATTAGAAATAGGAGAAGGAAATATTTCTGAAGGGATTAGTGTTCTTATGAGATCTCATCCAGAAAAATTTAATGCAGTTGGTTCAAATGAATCATCAATTCCTTTTGCAACTATTTTTACGGGAATGATGTTAGTTCAGTTATTCTATTGGGGAACTAATCAGGCTATTATACAAAGAGCTTTAGGAGCAAAAAATTTAAAAGAAGGGCAAAAAGGACTATTATTAGGATCTTTTATAAAAATATTAGGGCCAATTATTGTGGTATTACCAGGAATAATCGCTTTTCATATTTTTAAAGGAGAGCTCACTACTGCAGATGAAGCTTATCCAAAGTTAGTAAGCCGAGTATTGCCTCTTTCTTTAGTTGGTTTCTTCGCAGCAGTATTATTTGGAGCGATCTTGAGTTCTTTTAATAGCGCCTTAAATAGTTCCGTTACACTTTTTGGAATAGATATTTATAAAGAATATTTTAATAAAAATGCAAGTGAAAAGCAAGTGGTAAAAGCAGGAAAAAGTTTTGGTGTTGTTTTAGCAATATTAGCAATGTTAGTAGCTCCTTTTTTAGCACAAGCAGAAAGCATCTTTACGTATCTCCAGAAAATAAACGGATGTTATAGTATTCCAATTTTAACAATTATTGTTGTGGGATATCTTACTAAGAAGGTTCCTTCTATTGCTGCTAAAGTTGGTTTGGTTTCTGGAGTACTATTATATGTGCTTTATATACTTTTAGATGAGTTCGTTTTTATAAATAAAGAACTTCCTCATTTTTTACACGTGATGGCGATTCTTTTTGTGGTTAACATAATTATCATGTTAATTATTGGTAAATTGTATCCTAGAGAAGAGGCGTATGAACAGCAGTATACGAAAGAAGTAGATATTACTCCTTGGAAATATACCAAAGTGGTAGGAGCTGTTATATGTTTAATAGTGATATCTACTTACATCTATTTTAATTAATTGAGTATTAGAAAAAGCATATTTTTAATCCTATTTCATGTACTTCCGACTTTTATAGTTGGTCAGGAGTTACCTCCAATAGAGGTGTATTTGCCCCAAGTTTATGGTGCAGAAACTCAAAATTGGTCAATCTCCCAGGCTGAAAATAAGTACGTCTATATAGCCAATAATAAAGGACTATTAGAGTATAACGGAGCTAATTGGGAATTGTATCCTACACCAAATGAAACCGTCATGCGATCTGTGAAAGTAATAGGAGATCGTATTTATACCGGTTTCTATATGGATTTTGGATACTGGAAAAAAAACAACTTCGGCAAACTAGAATATTCCTCTTTAACAAAAAAACTTCAAGATAAACTTATCGAGGATGAACAGTTTTGGCATATCATCAATCAAGGTGAGTGGGTTTTATTTCAGTCATTAAACAGAATTTATCTATATAACACTGATACAGAGGGTATTTCATTTATAGATGCTAACCTTACTATTACCAATATATTTAATGTTAATGGAAGTATTTATTATCAGGATGTATCACATGGAGTTTATAAGATAGTTAAAGGAAGGCCAATTCTAGTTATAGATAATCCTGAAATTATAAACGATAAAATAGTTAGTATTTCGAAATATCAGAATGAAATCATTTTACTTACTGCAACTAAAGGATTTTTTACTCTATCTGATGATAATATAAATAAGTGGGAAATACTGTCGGATAATCTATTAGAGAATACTACAGTTTATAGTTGTACAATACTTAAAGATGGAGGTTTTGTATTGGGAACAATTTCTAAAGGAGTGATGTATTTTGATCCGAAAGGAGAGATTGTTTTTCAAATTAATCAAGCCAAAGGCTTAAGTAATAATACAGTTTTATCATCTTTTGAAGACGTAGAAGGAAACATTTGGTTAGGTTTAGATAAAGGGATTAATTGTTTAAATATAAAATCAGCGGTACAAAGTTTTTATGACGATAAAGGAGTAATAGGAACTGTTTATACAACGATCATTTTTGATGGTTATTTATACTTAGGAACAAATCAAGGCTTATTTTATAAAAAACTTGATGAAACCGAAGAGTTTAAATTTGTGGAAGGAACAAATGGGCAAGTCTGGAATCTTTTTACGTATGAAAACACATTATTTTGCGGACACGACGCCGGTACTTTTCTTATAAATAAAGGTAGTTCTAAATTGGTTAGTGAAGTAGGAGGGACATGGATATTTAGAACCTTGCCAAATCATCCAAATTGGTTATTACAGGGACATTATACCGGGCTTAGTCTTTTAGAAAAAAAGAATGACACTTGGATACTTAAGCATAAAATAGAGGGCTTTGATTATTCTGCTAGATTTTTAGAATATTATGATGATAAGTTTTGGATTAATCATGAATATAAGGGACTTTTTCAATTAACCCTTGATACTAACTTTACTAGAATACAAACAGTATCTAGGGATACGTTAACACCTAAAGGAAAGAACTCAAGAATAATAACGTACAAAGATGATTTTTTCTATGTTCATGACAAAGGCATTTTTCACTACAACAAAAAGGAACAAAAATTTAATAAAACCAACATAATTAATGAAGCTTTTGGTGTTCAAAAAGATAATGTAGGGAGATTAGTAAAAGATAATAAAGGAGGCCTTTGGAGTTTTGCAGAAAATGAATTGAATTACATTTTTCAAAGTCAATTTTCAGAAAATTTGGACGCTAAAAAAATACCAATACCATATACGTTGCGAAAGGAAATGATAGGTTTTGAAAACATGTTGCATCTAAAGGATGACACTTACTTATTGGGAACTACAGATGGTTATATCGTGTTAGATATTTCTAAAGTACACTCAGAAAATCATACTATTATTCTTGAGAATGTAGAAGTCAAACAAAAAGATACTGAATTTGAAAAAGTAGATATAGCTCAAGAAGACCCAGTTTTTAGATCAAAATTAAATACGATTTCTTTTTCGTATACGATTCCAGAATATGATAAATATCTTATCTCAAAGTTTCAATATAAGCTAGAAGGGTTTTATGAGGATTGGAGTGCTTGGACAACTGAGACTAGCAAGGTTTTTGAAAATTTGCCTTTTGGAGAATACAGATTCGTTGTAAGAGCTAAAATTGGTAATGATGTAACTACTGAAGAAATGATTTATAAGTTTACTATCGACCGACCTTGGTATTTTTCAGTATTTGCCATTGTACTGTATTCAATCTTATTTTTGGCTTCTTTGTTTGCCATAAATAAAGCTTATAAAAGGTATTACACTAAGCAAAAAGAGAAGTTGGTAGAGGAGAATAAAAAGCAATTAGAGCTTAGACAGTTAGAGAATGAGAGAAAAATCATGAAATTGAATAATGAAAAGTTAACTCAGGATATTGAAAGTAAAAATAGAGAGTTGGCGTCTTCGACAATGAATATTATTAAAAAGAATGAAATCTTAAATACAATTAAAAAAGAACTTCAAAAATCACATCAAGAGACTAATGGTTTAAAGAATGTAGAGCGTATTATTGACAGGAATTTAAATAATAAAGACGATTGGAGACATTTTGAAGAAGCTTTTAATAATGTAGATAAAGATTTTCTAAAAAAACTAAAAGCTAAACATTCAAATTTAACGCCTCATGATTTAAGATTCTGTACCTATTTACGACTCAATTTATCATCTAAGGAAATTGCGCCATTATTAAATATTTCTGTGAGAAGTGTCGAAATTAAGCGGTATCGTTTGAGAAAAAAGTTGGAGTTAGAGCATTCAGATAGTTTGGTAAACTACATCTTAGAAATTTAAGACTACAACATCCTTAAAAATCACCTCAACATTACCTATACTCCAACGTTGTAGTTAGTATACAAACTAGTTTTTATTTCGTTTTTTTCAAAAGTCTTCGAATCCTTAATAACTGTTGATTTTACTGCATTTTATCATAAATTCATCCGATATTACTAAAAAAAACTTCATTACTGTATGTTTTTTGTTGTGGCTTCATATTAATGATTTCTTAACATTCGTGGCTAAATTTGAGTAATTCAAAGAAAAAAGCTTATGAAAATTGCATATTTCTTAATTGTTGTTTTTTTGACAACAGTTATAAGTGCTCAAGAAATTAATGTTAATGGAAAGTTAAAAGATGCAACTGGTTTAGAATTACCAGGTGTAAACGTAATTGTGAAAAACACATCTAATGGAGCAGTTACTGATTTTAATGGAAACTATACACTAAATAATGTTTCCATCGGAAGCACATTAGTTTTTTCGTATATCGGTTTTACAACTCAAGAAATAAAGGTAGGACAGAATTCTGAGATTAATGTAACCATGCAAGAAGATAGTCAATCCCTAGAACAAGTAATCGTTATAGGATATGGTTCTCAAACTAAAAAAGAAATTACAGGAGCGGTTTCTGTAGTTGGTTCTGAAACGATAGAAGAGTTAAATCCTGTTAGGGTAGAGCAAGCGTTGCAAGGACAAGTAGCAGGTGTAAATATCACAACACAATCAAGTTCTCCGGGAAGTGGTTCTACCATTTCTATACGTGGAATTTCTACGAATGGAGATAGTAGACCTTTGATTTTGGTAGATGGTAATGTGATAGAGGATCTAAGTGTTTTAAATCCAAATGATATAGAGAGTATTAATGTACTTAAAGATGCTACAGCAGGTATTTATGGAGTACGAGCCGCAAATGGTGTTATTCTGATAACAACAAAGTCAGGATTTAAAAATACAGATTTAAAATTCGAATTGGATTCGTATGCGGGTTTTCAAGAAACGACTAGAAGATTACCCGTACTAAATGCTACAGAATATGGGGTTATTATCAACGAAGCATTTGCAGCTGGAGGTAGCACACCACCTTTTCCAAACTTTACAACTTTGGGAGAAGGTACTGACTGGCAAGATGAAATTTTTAGAACCGCTGCGATTTCCAATATTAATTTTAACCTATCTGGTGGAGGAGAAAAATCTACATATGCAGGAGGACTTTCTTATTTGTCACAAGATGGGATTGTAGGAGGTTCTGATGCTAACTTTGATCGTTTTACAGGACGATTAAATTATAGTTTGGATTTTGCCAAAAACTTTAAGTTCACAACTTCTGGGATTTTTACACAAACTAATAGAAAAACTTTATTAGAAAACACATTAGGTTCAGTATTATTCAATGCTTTAAATATGGCTCCAACCTTATCGGTTAGAGACGAGAATGGAGATTTTACATTGGCGGAGGGTTTAGGAAATGAAGTTATTAACCCTGTAGCTCAGATAGAAAACACGTTCAATAAGACACAAGTAAATAGAATAGGAGCTACGTTTGGTCTTCGTTATGATTTTCTAAATAATTTCACAGCAGAATCGAAGTTTCAGTTTAATTATTCTGAGGTGGACGGAAAAGTATTCTCTCCAGAAGTATTTTACGGATCTGGAAAGGTATTTAATGTAGATAGAAGTAACGTTACGGAATTCAAAAATTTCTTTAGAGATTTTACTTGGGATAACTTTTTAAAGTATGAAAAGATATTTGCCGATGATCATGATGTAAAGGTATTGTTAGGAATGTCAGTTTTTAAAACAACTGGAACTTTTACAAGTTTTACAGGTTTTGATATAATAGACAATTCTTATTCAAATGCTAATATTTCTCAAGCCTCTGATGTGGTAAATAATTTTCAGAATGGAGGAAATGAATTTGATAGTAGGCTTTTATCATATTTTACCAGATTACAGTACGGATATAAAGGGAAGTATTTATTCTCTGCAGTTCTGCGTAGGGATGGTTCTACAAAATTTGGCCCAAAAAATAAATTCGGATATTTTCCTTCCGCGTCGGTAGGATGGGTAATGTCTGATGAATCCTTTCTGAATGATAGTAGTTGGTTAAACTTTCTAAAAATTAGAGGAAGTTATGGAGTTATAGGAAATGATAGAATCGGAGATTTTGGATTTGTTTCTTTGTTAAATGGAGAAGGAGCTTATGTAATTAACGATGAGTTATTATTTGGTACTGCGATAGGACAACTTTCTAACCCAGAAATTAAGTGGGAACAACAAAAAACATTAGATATTGGTTTTGATACTAGGTTTTGGGATAATAAAATCGATATCACTTTTGATTATTTCAAAAAACGTACAGAAGATTTACTGGTAGTGGCACCCGTTTCAGGAATTTTAGGAGTGGCCGCTCCTGGATCAGCTCCTCCTATCATTAATGCAGGTATTGTGGAAAATAAAGGATATGAATTCCTGATTAGTTATAATGATCGTTTTTCTGAAAACTTCAAACTGAATGCAAGTTTCAACTTAACGACGATTGATAATGAAGTAATAGCCGTGAACAGTGATAATAGTTTTATCGCGGGAGGTTCATTTGGAGTAGGACAAGATCCTCCATCCAGAATGGAAGCTGGGAAACCTATAGGATATTTCTTCGGATTGCAAACCGATGGTATTTTTCAGAATCAAGCAGAAGTAGATGCCCATGCGACTCAGGCAAATGCAGCACCAGGAGATCTTAGATATGTAGATGTGAATGGTGATGGAGAAATTAATTCAGATGATAGAACAGATATTGGAAATCCTATTCCAGATGTTACGATGGGATTAAATATTGGTTTCGAATATAAGAATATTGACTTCACAACATATGCATTCGCATCTTTAGGTAATGATATTATCAGAAATTATGAGCGTAATCAGCCTTTAGTGAACAGAAGAACAGGATTCTTAGATCGTTGGACTGGAGAAGGATCTACTAATGAGTTTCCTAGAGTTACAACAGGTGCCAATTCTAATAATTTATTCTCTAGTTTTTACGTAGAAGATGGATCTTATCTAAGAATTCAAAATGTACAATTAGGATATACTTTTTCTGATCAATATATGAAGCCTATAGGTATCGATAAGTTTAGAGTATATGCTTCTGTAAATAACCTATACACATTTACAGAATATCAAGGGTATGATCCGGCAGCATCTTCCGGTGCCCCTATAGGTGGAGGTATAGACCAAGGTTTTTATCCAGTACCAAGAACATATTTATTAGGTGTTAATCTTAAATTTTAGTCAAACATGAAAAAGATAAAGTATCACAAACAATTAATCATGTCCCTAGTATTAGTAGGATCTGTTCTTATGGGATGTAGTGATGATTTTGTGGATGTAGCTTCAGAAGATGAGAATTCAGAAGACTTTTTTAACAGCGAAGAGGACTATCAGAGTGCTTTAATTGGTGCATATGATCTATTACAGTCTACTTACATAAATGTCATGTTAGGTGAGATAGCATCCGATAATACATTGGCAGGAGGAGAAAGTGCTACAGATGTACCAGGAATACAAGAGATAGATGATATGATGCATACTCCTGTAAATGCGCAATTAAGGGATATTTGGAATTGGATGTACGCTGGAGTAAATAGAGCTAATTATATCATGGAGTTTCAGGATAAAACAGATTTTCCGGGAAAAGAAGAAGTGATTGCACAAACCCGTTTTCTAAGAGCTTATTATTATTTCGAATTGGTGAAATGGTTTGGTGATGTTCCTCTTGCGATAGATAAAAGAATTCTATTTGGAGAAGAAACTGAAATAGATCGCTCTCCAAAAGAAGATGTATATGTACTTATAGAAGAAGATTTGTTATTCGCTTCAGAAAATCTACCAGCAGTTCAATCAGAAATCGGTAGAGTAACACAAGGCGCTGCAAGAGCATTACTGGGTAAAGTATATTTGTTTCAGGATAAGTTTAGTGAAGCTGCAGATGTTTTAGACTTAGTAATTGCCGGGCCGTATGATTTAGTAGATGATTATGAAACCATTTTTGAACAAGAAGGTGAAAATAATATAGAATCCGTCTTTGAAGTTCAATATACAGATGTCGAGGGAGCAGGTTTTGGTTGTTTGCAGTGTAGCGAGGGGAATGTAGCAGTCGGTTTCAATGGAATTAGAAATTATTCAGGACCACTATTTGATTCTGGTTTTAGTTTTAATGTACCTACTCAAGAAGTTGTTGATGCTTTCGAAGCTGGTGATGTAAGGTTAGATGCTGCTATTCTGGATATTGATGCTTGGGCAGCAGCACAAGGCGCTACTTTCTCTATTGGTTTTGAGCATACAGGATATTACAATAGAAAATATATTGCACGTCAGGGAGATTTGAATACCGGAGATGCTAATCTTACCAATCCAAATAACTATAGAGCCATTCGTTTCGCTGATGTTCTATTAATGGCGGCAGAAGCACATAATAGAAAATCTCCGAGTAATGATGGTATTGCACAAACCTATTTAAATAGAGTGAGAACAAGAGCACAACTAGCAGATGTTACTGCTACAGGAACTTCGTTAGCAGATGCTATCTATCAAGAAAGAAGAGTAGAGTTAGTGGGAGAAGGACATCACTTTTTTGATTTGGTAAGAACAGGACGAGCAGCTACAGAAATAGATGGTTTCGTTACTGGAAAACATGAGGTTTTTCCAATACCATTGATAGAAATACAATTAGCAGGAAATAGATGGGAACAAAATCCAGGATACTAAAAAAATAAAATGATAAGAAAATGAGATTATTAAAATTTATACCAATACTAACGATACTTGCATCTATTTTTGTTGGATGTAATGATGATGATATTTCTTACGCATTTGAAGGAATATCAGCACCTACAGATGTAAATGCAGTTTTTGATATTACACAAGACGATACTGGATTGGTTTCGATTACACCAAGTGCTACAAGTGCTTCTTCTTTCGAAATATATTTTGGTGATACGGATAATGAAGAAGCTACTGTAATATCACCAGGAAGCACTGCTGAGCATATTTATCAAGAAGGAACATATACTGCTAGAGTAGTAGCTGTTGGAGCAACTGGACTTACTAGTGAGTTTTCGCAAGTAGTAGTAGTATCTTTCAGAGCACCAGAAAATTTGGTAGTAACCTTAGATCAGGATACTGTTAACCCTGCAATAGTAAGAGTGAGTGCTAGTGCAGATTTTGCTACTTTGTTTGATGTGTATTTTGGTGATGTTGAAAATGAGGAGCCAACAATAATAATGCCTGGTGAAACGGTTGAACATACCTATGAAAACCCAGGTGATTATACCGTAAGAGTAGTTGCCAGAGGTGCAGGAGCAGCTACAACAGAAACTACACAACTAGTAACCATAACAGCAGCTACAGATCCAGTAACATTGCCAATAGATTTTGAATCATTTACTATTAATTACGGATTTACAAGTTTTGGAAATGCAACTGCACAGGTTATAGATAATCCTAATCAATTGGATATTAATACTAGTGCCAGAGTTGGACAATTAACAAAACCAACGGGAGCTGAAGTATGGGCAGGAACATTTTTGCAATTAGAAAACCCAATAGATTTTTCTACTAATAAATTATTTAGAGTAAAAGTATTTGCTCCTAAAAGTGGAATTACAGTAAAACTTAAAGTTGAAAATGCAACAGATGCTAACATCGGTTATGAAGTGGATGCTGTAAACACGATTGCCAATGAGTGGGAAGAGTTAGAGTTTGATTTTAGTGCAATTGATACGAATAATGAATATCAAAAAGTGGTGATTTTCTTCGATTTTGGAGTAGCAGGTGATGATTCTGTATACTTATTTGATGATGTAACCTTAACAACGAATATGACAGCAAGTATAGAGGGAGTATGGAAACTAGCACCAGAAGCTGGGGCTTTAGGTGTTGGACCTGCTCCAGGAGATACAAGTTGGTTCGCTTGTGATGATGCATGTGTTGCTGAAAGAGCTTGTTATTATGATGACTTATATGTATTTGACATCGATGGGACATTTAGTAATGTACTTGGTGATCAAACTTGGATCGAGGGATGGCAAGGTGGAAGTGATGCGTGTGGAACACCTGTAGCTCCTTATGATGGGAATAACGTAGCGACCTATACCTACGATCAGGCAGCTGGTACTTTAACAGTAAATGGAACTGGAGCTTATATAGGTTTGCCAAAGGCTAATAATCAAGGAGAACTTCCTAATGTAGCAGTGCCCTCTTCAATTACCTATAATATTTCCTTTATTGATAATAATACAATCAGTGTCATTGTAGAATCTGGAGCAGGTGTGTTTTGGCAATATAGATTAATTAGAGAAACGTATTCCACGCCAATAGAAGGAGTATGGAAATTAGCACCAGAAGCGGGAGCATTAGGAGTTGGGCCAGCTCCAGGAGATACAAGTTGGTTTGCTTGTGATGATGCCTGTGTTGCAGAAAGAGCATGTTATTATAATGATTTATATGTTTTTAGTGCAGATGGTACTTTTAGTAATGTATTAAATGGCGAATCTTGGATTGAAGGATGGCAAGGAGGATCCGATGCTTGTGGTACTCCTGTTACACCTCATGATGGATCAAATCCTGCTACATATACATATGATCAAAGTGCTGGAACAGTAACAATTACAGGAACCGGAGCTTATATAGGTTTAGCAAAGGCAAATAATCAAGGAGAGCTTCCTAACGTAGCAGTTCCTGGAGCTATTACCTATGATATAACATTCCATGATGTCAATACAATGTCTGTAATTGTTGAAGCAGGTTCTGGAGTATTTTGGCAATACAGACTAATACGTCTCTAATCTCTTATATCAAAAAAATAAATATTCGTAGTTTTTAGAGTTGATATAGAGGATTAGAAAGAAAAAATAAAAAGATAATAAAAGGTAATCTAATGATACAGATTTATAAAAAAATAGTAATAGTAATTGTACTAGTGATGTGTGTTGGTTGTCAAGATGATGATTCGGAACTAAGTGCAATTATTCCACCTTCTAATCTTCAGATTGATGCAATCATCGAAGACGGACAAACAGGAAACGTAACTATTACACCTCAGGCCGATAATGCGCTGAATTTTCATATTTTCTTTACGCAAAATGGAGAACCCACAGTAGCATTGCCAGGAGAATCACAAACATTTAGATATACACAATCTGGTCAATATTCGGTGTTAATTACCGTGGTAGCTTTTGGGACAGGAGGGACTTCTTCTTCCCAAACGATAGAATTGGATTTGGACGTAAGGTTATTTATTGATCAAGCAACATTACAAATGATTGGTGGAGACGGTAGTAAAAGATGGGTTTGGGACCGTGGTGTAGGAGGACATTTTGGAGTGGGACCGATTACAAATGATTTCCCAGAATTCTTTTCTGCTTCGCCAAACCAATTAAATTCATGTCTCTATGATGATGTTTTGGTATTTAGTTATGACGCTAATGATAATTATACTTTCGAATTAATTACGGGCGATGCGAACGAAACTTTCATTAACTGGGCAGAGATTCCGAGGTTTTTCCCTAATGATACTCCAACTCAGTTTGTAGATGAATGTAGAGATATTACAGATCAGATAGCAACGAATAGTAGTTTCGTTATTTTCGAAAATGAAGAAGGGAAAAGAGTTATTAGTGTAGAAAATAGCACCATGTCTTACTGGTCTGGAGCTTTAGAATATGAAGTAATAGAATTAACTGCAGACAAACTAAGTATTCGAGGAATTCAGGATGTCTCTAGCGATTTTGGTGGAGGACAATTAGCATGGTATCATACTTTTGTTCCAGAAGATTCTGGATCTGGAAATGTAGGAGAACCACCATTTGATACTTTAGTATGGTCAGATGAGTTTGATGCTAATGGAGCTCCGAATCCAGCAAATTGGACATATGATTTAGGAACCGGAGATAATGGGTGGGGAAATGGAGAGTCTCAATCTTATACCGATGATCCTTCTAATGTTTTAGTCGAAGATGGAGTACTAAAAATTACAGCGAGAGCAGAAAATGGAGGATATACATCGTCTAGAATAAGAACACAAGATTTGTTTGAGTTTACCTATGTTAGAGTAGATGTTAGAGCAAAATTACCAACAGGTGGAGGAACGTGGCCTGCCATATGGATGTTAGGTGCAAATATTAACGAAGTGGGATGGCCAAATTGTGGTGAGATTGATATTATGGAACACGTAGGGAATAATCAGGATGTTGTTTCTAGTGCACTTCACTTTCCTGGAAATAGTGCCGGAAATGCAATTTTTGAAGAAACTACTGTTTCAGGTGCATCAAATGACTTTCATGTGTATAGCGTAGAATGGTCCTCAACGGAAATAGTCTTTTCTATAGACGGTACCGTATATCATACGTTTCCATATGCTAATAATTTACCTTTTTATAATAACGATTTCTTTTTGATACTAAATGTAGCAATGGGAGGAACTTTTGGAGGAACTATTGATCCTGCTTTTGTAGAATCCACAATGGAAATTGATTATGTAAGGGTTTATCAGTAAAACTAAAGTTAAAGTTAGTTTTTAAATTGTTTTTTGTGGGGAAGGCTATTGACCACACATAGCCTTCCTATAAACAAAGATTATGAAAAAAAGGCTTAGATCTTTTATAACGAAACAAGTCTGAATTAAATTTGACATACAAACAAATGATTGTTGTTGAGTTCTACATGACCTCTAGAACAATAATATAAGAGAATGAAAAAGAGAAGTAGCATATTTATAGGGATTCTATCTAGTTTATTAATAATGAGCTGTACATCTTCATCAGAAAAAACATTGGATTTAAATACAGAAGCTAGTCCAAATACTTCTTTAGGATTAGATCAAGCTATTGAATCAAAATTAGATTCTCTGCTTGGTATTATGACTTTGGAAGAAAAAATAGGACAAATGAATCAATATAATGGATTCTGGGATCTAACAGGTCCTCAACCCAAAGAAGGTGCTGCTGCTAAGAAGTATGAACATTTACGCAAAGGCTGGGTAGGATCGATGTTAAACGTACGAGGAGTAAAAGATGTTAGAGCTGTACAAAAAATTGCCGTTGAAGAATCTAGATTAGGAATTCCTTTAATTATAGGTTTTGATGTCATACACGGATATAAAACAATGAGTCCTATTCCTTTAGCAGAATCTGCCAGTTGGGATATGGAAGCAATTAAAAAGTCTGCTGAGGTAGCTGCCTTAGAAGCATCCGCAGCAGGAATTAATTGGACATTTGCACCAATGATTGATATCTCTAGAGATGCCCGATGGGGAAGAGTTATGGAAGGTGGTGGCGAAGATCCGTTTTTAGGTGCTAAAATAGGTGTTGCCAGAGTACAAGGTTTTCAGGGAGAAGAACTATCTGCTAACTATACGATAGCTGCTTGTGCAAAACATTTTGCAGGATATGGTTTTTCAGAATCTGGTAGAGATTACAATACCGTAGACATTGGTACTTCTACCTTAAATAATATTGTTTTTCCTCCATTTAGAGCTGCAAATGATGCAGGAGTAAAGACTTTTATGAATTCGTTTAATGAACTTAATGGAATTCCTGCTACGGGTAATAAGATGCTGCAAAGAGATGTTTTAAAAGGAGATTGGAATTTTACAGGTTTTATAGTTTCCGATTGGGGTTCTATTACCGAAATGATAGCACATGGATATGCAAAGGATGGTAAAAAAGCAGCTGAATTAGCTGCGAATGCTGGGTCTGATATGGATATGGAATCTTATTTATATGTGGAACATCTTGCAGATTTAGTAAAAGAAGGAAAAGTAGAAGAAAAACTGATTAACGATGCTGCCCGAAGAATTCTTAGAGTCAAGTACGAACTAGGATTATTTGATGATCCTTATAAATATTGTGATGAAAAAAGAGAAAAAGAAGTATTAGGTAGTTCTGAAAATAATGATGCTGTTCTAGATATAGCCAAAAAATCCATAGTATTACTTAAAAATGAAAATCAATTACTTCCTCTTAAGAAAGAAGGACAAAAAATAGCTTTAATAGGTGCATTGGCAAGTGATAAAAATAGTCCGCTAGGTAGTTGGCGAATAGCGGCAGATGATGATACAGCTATATCCGTTTTAGAAGGAATGCAGCAGTATAAAGGAAACTCTTTGAAGTATGCAAAAGGTGCTGATGTTTCTATCGGTAATACTGCTTTTGTTACCGAAACTAAAATTAATACCACTGATAAGGGTGAGCTTGGTGAAGCCATAAAAGCTGCTAAAGATGCAGATGTGGTGGTTATGGTATTAGGTGAGATTGGTTTCCAAAGTGGAGAAGGTAGAAGTAGAACAGAACTAGATTTACCAGGAGTTCAACAAGAATTACTGGAAGCAATATATAAAGTGAATACGAATATTGTTTTAGTGCTAAATAACGGACGACCTTTAGCCATTCCTTGGGCAGATGAACATATACCAGCTATTGTAGAAGCTTGGCATTTAGGAACACAAAGTGGAAACGCTATTGCTCAAGTTTTATATGGGGATTACAATCCAAGTGGTAAATTGCCGATGTCTTTTCCTAGAAATGTAGGGCAAGTACCTATTTACTATAATTATAAAAATACAGGTCGGCCAACGGAACCAGCGCCAGATATTGTTTTTTGGTCACATTATTCTGATCAAAAGAATTCTCCACTCTATGCTTTTGGTCATGGATTAAGCTATACAACTTTTGAGTACTCGAATTTAAAAGTTACGACAGAAAATCAGTCTTATAATAATCCAAAAGTATTAGTGTCTATTGAACTTGCTAATACTGGAGATTATGAAGGAAAAGAAGTGGTACAATTGTATATAAGAGACCTTTTTGCAAGTATTACCAGACCTGTAAAAGAGTTGAAAGGATTCGAGATGATCTCCTTAAAACCAGGAGAAACCAAAACAGTAAATTTTGAATTAGACAAGGAAACACTTGGTTTCTACGATAATAAAAATACCTGGATTATCGAACCTGGAGAATTTGAAGTTTTTGTGGGTGGGAGTTCTGACAAAACAATGAAATCAACTTTTGAACTTAAATAAATTGAAAAATCTCTTAACCTATATTATTATTTCTTTTTTCCTAGTGTCTTGCCAAGACTCTAAATCTATTATTTGGGAAGAAAATTTTGAAGGAACAGAATTAAACGAATCTTTTTGGAACTATCAACTAGGAGATGGTTGTCCCGATTTATGCGGTTGGGGTAATAATGAAAGGCAAATTTATACTAGAGAAAATGCCAAACTACAAAATGGAAATTTAATTATCACAGCGACTAAAAAAGGAGATGTATATAAATCTACGAGAATAACAACTAAGGATAAAATAGAGTTTCAGTATGGTACTATAGAAGTAAAAGCAAAATTACCTACTGGTCAAGGTTTATGGCCTGCAGTGTGGATGTTAGGATCAGATATTGATGAAATTGGATGGCCAGACTGTGGAGAAATAGATATTTTAGAATATGTTGGTAAGGAACCTCATACGATTTATACTTCTTTACATACTAGGGATAGTCATGGAAATACAATCAACTCTAAGAAAACTGTTAATTATAGTATTGAAGAAGGTTTTCATATATATAAGTGCATTTGGACAGCAGAAAAGATAGAATTTTATTTAGATGACCAACTGGTTTATACATTTTTCCCAGAAATAAAAAATGATCAAACATGGCCTTTTAATAAACCATTTTATATAATTATTAATCTTGCAATTGGTGGTAATTTTGGGGGACCAGAAGTTGATGATTCGATTTTTCCGAAAGAATTTGAAATCGATTATATCAAAATCTGGCAATAAAACCAATTTATAGATTAATATATTATTCTACCCTTAGTTTCAGTTATGTATAAATTCATTGTACAGCTAAACTAGATTTAAGACTACGATATTTTAATATCACTTGGAAATAGATCAATAGAAACCGATTAAATGTTTCTATGTATCACGGACTACTTGGGAAAAACATAATTAGCGTATCCATTATTTATTGATAATAATGTTAATACGCAGAGAAGAAAAGCTATATGAAGAAATTCATATAGCATAGAATTATTATGTAAAAATTTTACAACTAACTGATTTACACAAAACATTTTAATGATGAAAACAAACAAATTTCTTAAAACCATTTTACTATGCAGTTTTCTTGTAAGCTGCTTAAATACTAGTTATTCCCAATGTTCTGAATTAATATTTAATGATGAATTCGATGGTACTTCTGTAGATCTTTCCAAATGGAGTTTTGATAATGGAGATGGATGCCCTACACTCTGTGGTTGGGGTAATGTAGAAGAGCAGTGGTACAGACCAGAAAACACAACAGTACAAAATGGGAATTTAATAATTACAACTAAAAATGAATCCTTTGGAGGAAAACAATATACTTCTTCTAAATTGATAACTTCTGGTAAATTTAATGCAAGATACGGAAGATATGAAGCGAGTATAAAATTACCGTCGGCAGGTGGCATATGGCCAGCATTCTGGATGCTTCCGGAAAACGGAAGTTGGCCTTTTACTGGAGAAATTGATATTATGGAATCCCAACATAAAAATCCCGAATCTATCGGTGGTACTGTACATTATAATAATGGAGGTCATCAATTTAATGGTAGAGAATATGATGCAGGTTTGGACCTTTCTGAAGGGTTTCATGAATATGCGGTAGAATGGGAACCAACAGAAATAAGATGGTATGTAGATGATCAATTATATCATGCTGTTACACCTGCTAATACCGTGGATCCGTGGCCATTTAATCAAGGAGACTGGTATATTATTCTTAATGTAGCCGTTGGTGGTCCAGGAACTCCATATACTGGATTTATAGCACCTACACCTGCAGATTATCCAACACAAATGGAGGTAGATTATGTAAGAGTCTATAGTGGAACTCTTAACACACAACTCACTGGAGATAATACGGTTTATCAAGGTGATACGAATAAAGTATATACTATATCACCAACTGAGGGTGCTTCTTACAATTGGTCTGTGCCATCAGATGCCACGATTGTATCTGGTCAAGGTACAAATTCGATCACCGTAAATTGGGGGAATACTGGTGGCAATGTCTCAGTTTCAGTTAATACCGCCAATTGTGGGAGTAATGAGTATAGCATAAGTGTAACTGTAGAACCACCAAGAAATTTAGACTTTGTTTTTGAAGATTTTGAATCAAATAGAAACCTAATCTATGGCACTACTACTTCGGGAGTATTAACAGAAAGTATTACTAATCCCGAGACAGATAACACCAACAATTCATCATTAGTAGGTAGCTATCAACGAGACGGAGGATCACAGTATGATGTGCTGTTTATGGAATCTTCGGATATAGGAAATGCTCTAGATTTTATATCAGGAAAGAAATCTATTTGGATAGATGTATATACAGAAGCACCGGTTGGAACGGAGTTTATTTTACAATTAGAAAATGGAAATTTATCTTCTGGAGATTGGCCAATCGGAAGACATAGTCGATATGCTGCCAGATCTACTACCCAAAATCAGTGGGAAACCTTAGAATTTGAATTGTTAGATAGACCCGATGTAACCGTTGGAGCTCTTGAAGTAAATCAATTTGCTTTATTAATAGATTCTAATAGTAATACAAATCATATTGTTTATTTAGATAATATGAGAAGTATGATAGCTGGAGAAGTTCCAGTAATAGATGAAGTTATTATTGCTAATTATGATGGAGTAAACGAGTTAAATCCTATTTTTCAGAATGGTGTATATACAGCGGATGTTTCTAACCCTTCCGTAAATAATATAAATAATAGCGCAAACGTAGCTAGCTATGTTAGAGATGCTTCATCACAATACGATGTAGTAAGCTTTTCTACATCGATCATAACAGATAGTAATCCTTTTAAAGAAGGAGATCAACTTTTCTTTATGGATATTTACACAGAAGCAGAAGTTGGAACAGAAATTACTATTAGTTTAGAAAATCAAGCAACATCGGAAAACGATTTTCCTTTAGGAAGAAACAGTCAGTATATCGGAATAGTTTCAGAGCAAAATGCTTGGCATACCATAGCATTTACACATGCTGCATCACCAGATGGAGGAACATCTAACTTATCCGTCGATGAAATTTCGATACTTTTTGATCCGAACTCCAATACTTCAGATACCTACTACTTTGATAATTTTAGATATGGAATTACTTCTCTTCCTGCATCATATATTTTTTCGGAAATGATTCAGGATTATGATGGTAACAATCATTTGACTTTTGATTCCAGATCAACAGGAGTGTATCAAGCTCCTTCGGTTAATCCAGAAGAAAATGAAATTAATTCATCAGCACAAGTGGGAAGATATGTTAGAAATGGTGTTGAACTATATGATGTTTTGTTTTTTGAAACAAATTTTATCAATGATGCTAGTTCATATGTTTCTGAAGAAAAAAGATTTGCAATGGATATTTACACTGATGCTCCGATTGGAACGGTAATTAGTTGGCAATTAGAATCAAGTACAATGGCAACTCCAGCTAACTATCCAACAGGACGACATAGTGTTTACCAAGCTGTAGTAAAAGAACAAAACAATTGGCATACATTGGAATTTGTATTAACCGCAACACCCGATTTAGTGGTGAATGATGCACAAATAGATAATGTAGTATTACTTTTTGACCCTAATAACGAAAGTGATCACATATTTTATTTTGATAATTTGAGATCGTTACAAAAAGAAGATGTTGTGCAAACTCCAGTATTGTCTTCTGTTGTTGTTTCTTCTGGCGCCTCAGAAATGTATCAGGGAGAAACTTTACAATTTCAAGCACAAGGATTTGATCAAAATGGAGAACCGTTTGTTACTAATGTTGATTGGACAGCTACTAGTGGTTTCATTAATTCGGATGGTTTATATACTGGTTCGGATATTGGTACGCATACCATTTCAGCATCTAGTGGATCCGTATCTGGATCTGCTACAATTACTGTTTTAGAAAATAATACATCATTATATACACTTCCTGGAATAATTGAAGCAGAGGATTATAAAGAAGGAGGAGAAGGAATCGGATATCATGATCTTACCTCAGGAAATACTGGTGGAGCTTATCGACAGGATGATGTAGATATAGAAAACACTGGAGACGTATTAGGAGGATCGTATAATGTTGGTTGGATACGAGCAAGCGAGTGGTTGGCCTACGATGTTTCTGCTACAGCTTCTTCATCCAATTATGATATAGATTTTCGTGTAGCTTCACCTAATGGAAATGGTCAGTTCCATTTAGAGCTTGATGGTGTTGCGATTACAGATGTTATATCCGTTCCTAATACAGGAAGTTGGCAACAGTATGAGACAGTTTCTGTAAATGATATTACTATTGCGGAAGGGAATCATGAGCTAAGGTTAGTTTTCGATTCAAATGGTTTAAATGTGAATTATCTTGAATTTAAAGAATCAGAAGTAATTACTATTGATAATTGTACTGGATTAGCTGCTAACAACCAATATAGTTATGAAATTTCATCGGATACATCTAATCCTACGATTACCTTTATACCAGAGATTGCTGGCGTAGGTGATGGAATTTGTATTTTGTATTATAGTACAAATACTTCAGGCCCATATCCAGGATATTTGGTAACACCTAATGTACCTTTTCAGATCAATGCCACTAGTGGAGAGCAGATTTATTTCTACTATACTTATAGTCTTCCAACTGGAGGAGAAAATAACACAGCAGCTACTAAACATGATTTTGTAGTAGGCGATTGCGATCAAAATCGTACGTCAGATATTCTCGATAAAGAAACAAATATTGTAATGTATCCAAATCCTGCTAGTGATGTTTTAGAAATATCCAACATTAATGGAATATCTCAAATTCACTTGTACAGTATAAAAGGTGTACCAGTACTCAAAAGACAACTTGATAAAACAACAACGGCATTGACTTTAGATATTAGCTCATTAGCTAAAGGTGTATATATCATAAAAGCTTATGGTCAAAATACAGAACCTTTTATCTCTAAAATAGTTAAAAACTAATCTACCAAAAGGAGCGACTTTATTAAAAGTTGCTCCTAATATTTTCTTACTATCAAAAATCGAATTCTTGGAGTATTCATCTTTGTTTCATCAAAAAATACTTTTTAAGAAGTTGTTGATGAGATTAGACTCTATATGCAATATTTATGAATACCAACATAAAAACTCAAGATATCATATTCATTAAGAATTCACACAAATACCATACTCATGAATAAAACCATAATATGCACCAAAATAGTATTGGGATTACTATATCTAGTATTTCCATATACAGAGCTTTATTCCCAAAATGTAGTTCCCGTGGGAGCAGGATCCTATGCAGAATATCCTCCTTCTCATGAATATATAGGAAACGATCCCGAAAATGGAACATTTCAGAGTATAGCGCTAAACCCTACACTAGATCTCGGTCCTGATATGATAGGAAAGCCAATACCTACAAATGATTGGTGGACGAGTGTTTTGTATAACGAAAATGCAGATGGATCCCGAAATGGAGGAAATCTGTGGACATACCCACTATTATCAAGAGCAAATGATAATGGATATCAAATTGGTCATAGAACCGCAAAAGACTGGGGAGGTAATGAAAGTGTTGGTGTTAGTGTTGATTATTTGGTGACTTTAACTGGAAATGGTTTTACAGCTAACAAAACATCAGCGATAAACTGGTCTGATTGGCATGTAGATTTAGAAGTTCAAAGTACAACCAATAATCAGACCATTGATGTTACTTTAGCACAAGGAATGCCATTTGTCTGGACAAAACCAAATGGATTTGATGCTGTTATTCAATCTATCCATACTGGTGTTAGAAATTATTACGATGTTAATGGAAATACGCTTGTTTTTCCTGCAACCCTAGATCGATTTATTATCGAATATGATGGAAATTTATACGGCGTCCACCTTACCGAAAGTACGAGCATCATTCCAAGAAATGGGATAGAAGGAGATCTAGAACTAGTAAATAGTAATGGTAAGTACATCGTTTTTTCTGCATTAACAGAAATATCAGATCTAAATTTTTTACATGATTATGCTTTTTCAAAACCTGTGAATACAATAGCGACATATGAATATCAACCAGAGAATAGTTTAGTAAATGTTATTTATAATGTTGAAAAAACAAATATTATTGGTAGTCAGCCTAATGTTTTACAAGGTTTTATACCACATCATTATAGAGGAAACGCAAACAATTTTTCGTTTCTTAATAATAGAGAATATAGCGCTACACCTAGAGGAACATTAAAATTAGCTGAAGGAACTAGTTTTTCTTTTAATTATGAGTTTAATGCTAATCTTTTACCACATTTTAATGAACCTATAACTGATAATAATGATATAACTCCTTATGAGCGTGCTAAATTGATCGAAATGATCGATAATTATAATGCTCGTCTAGATAGAGATAATTTTGCTGATGGCACATATTGGGGAGGAAAATATTTGGTCCAACTAATTAAATATGTTCTTATTGCCAAAGAAATCAGCCATCCAGACTATCAAGATTTATTGAATTTTGCAAAAGAGAGAACATATGACTGGCTTACTTATACACCAGGGGAGACATCTTTTTACTATGCATACTATCCAGCGTGGAAAGGATTAGTAGGATTTAACGAGGAATTTTTCTCTGGACTTTTTACCGATCATCATTTTCACTATGGATATTTAGCACATGCCGGAGCATTATTAGAAATGGCAGAACCAGGATCAATGGATGCATATTGGCCTATGCTTACAAAAGTTATAAAAACATATGCTAATTGGGATAGAAATGATACAGATTTTCCTTATTTGAGAACTTTTAGTCCTTGGATGGGGCATTCTTTTGCAAATGGTTTAGGAAACGCTATTGGAAACAATCAAGAATCTACTTCAGAAGCAATGCAGTCTTGGGCAGGAATGTTTATGACAGGAGAAATAACTGAAAATGTTGAAATGAGAGATGCTGCAGCCTATGGATATGTAATGGAAGGAAGAGCCATAGCTGATTATTGGTATAATGAAAGTGGTGTATTTGAAGAAATCGGATATGAGCAACCTATAGTAGGTATTTTAGAGATGAATAGATACGTTTATGGAACTTTTTTTGGTGCACAAGACACTTATATTCATGGTATACAATGGTTGCCAATTACACCAGCATATAGCTTTTGGAATGACTTCTTAACGACAAACGAAGTAAATGCTTTGGTAGATCCGATTATCAATAATATGGAGAGTGATTTAGGGAATTTAAGTGGAGACTGGATGAATGTTTGTTGGGGTTTTAAACTATTTTTTGATCCAGAGGGCGTTACCAGTAAGTTTGATGAGTTTTGGGATAGTGCAGTAGGATCTCAAGAATATGGTGTCGCTCATAATTCTAATGAAAGTGCCTTAACATATTACTATGCTCATAATTCTCAAAACCTTGGATTAAGACAATCAAATTATCGACTAAGTTTACCGCTAAGTAGTACTTTTCAGAAAGGTGGAAAGATAACATATGTAGTGTATAATCCTAAAAATATAGATCAGACATGTATTGTATTTAAGGATAATATAGAGATAGATTCATTTGTTGTTCCGGCAAATACATTATTAACAACGGATGGTGATGAAATTATTGTTCCTCCAAATAATGATCATATGATTCCTGGAATACTTGAGGCAGAGGATTACAAAGAAGGAGGAGAAGGTGTCGGATATCATGATCTTACCTCAGGAAATACCGGTGGAGCATATCGGCAGGATGATGTAGATATAGAAAATACTGGAGACGTATTAGGAGGATCGTATAATGTTGGTTGGATACGAGCAAGCGAGTGGTTGGCCTACGATGTTTCTGCTACAGCTTCTTCATCCAATTATGATATAGATTTTCGTGTAGCTTCACCTAATGGGAATGGTCAGTTTCATTTAGAACTTGATGGTGTTTCCATTACAGATGTTATATCAGTGCCCAATACAGGAAGTTGGCAACAGTATGAGACAGTTTCTGTAAATGATATTACTATTACAGAAGGGAATCATGAGTTAAGGTTAGTTTTCGATTCAAATGGTTTAAATGTGAATTATCTAGAATTTAAAGAATCTGAGATAATTACAGTTGATAATTGTACCGGATTAGCTGCTAACAACCAATATAGTTATGAAATTTCATTAGATACATCTAATCCTACGATTACCTTTATACAAGAGATTGCTGGTGTAGGCGATGGAATTTGTATTTTGTATTATAGTACAAATACTTCAGGCCCATATCCAGGATATTTGGTAACACCTAATGTACCTTTTCAGATCAATGCCACTAGTGGAGAGCAGATTTATTTCTACTATACTTATAGTCTTCCAACTGGAGGAGAAAATAACACCGCAGCTACTAAACATGATTTTATAGTAGGATCATGCGATCAAAACCGAACATCAGAGGTTTCTGATGTAGAAACGGACATTGTGATATACCCAAATCCTTTTTTGGATAAAGCATATATAACACTACCGATAGAACATGATTACTTTAGATATAGAATCATTGATGTTGCTGGAAAAGTGGTTTTGGATAAAATGATAGATTCAAAACAACAAGAACTCGAATTTAGTATGCGTAAAAACCCAACTGGGATATATTTTTTGAGATTATATAATGGAAGCGAAATACGAAGTTTCAAATTGGTAAAAATATAATACAGGTTTCTCATTTGAGATAAAAAAGTGATTTGAATACCTCAAATCACTTTTTTCTTTTTTGTAGTTATTTGAGTCTGTTTTGATGGCTTTTTTCGCATAGACTGTCCAATAATAACCTTTGAGTTAGATGTTTGAGTGATATTTTTCGATGAAGTGTAATCTTTTTAAGAAAAGTAAGTCTTATACTACAATTTAACACTTATTAAGAAATTTTAACATTTTATAGGAGGAATCTGTTATTCAACGTTTTTCGTTTTTTTTTCTTCTCAGACATATCATAATTTATAATATTTGTGCTGGGGATAGGGGTAAAACTTCATTATGTTATTGCTTTAGCATAACATTAAAAACTAGTGCTTAGTTTTTAGATTTTCACTGTATTTCCAATTTTCATTATTACATTTTTTACTCTTCATTTTTTACATGTAGAGCATAATTTATGTACAGACAAACTAACTTAAAATCATTAACAAAAACCAACCTTATGATGAAAATTACTTTAGAAGAGTACAAATCAAAAAGGCGTAATATGACTAGTATATTACTAGTCTTGTTATGTTTTGTGTCTTTAACCACACAAGCCAAAACCGAAGAAAAGGCTTTTGAAACTTTTGAAACGTATACGGATGTTCCTATTGGAGCTACAATCGTATTAATTGCCAATAATGGTAAATATGTTTCTTCAGAGAACGGAAAGAAACCTATTAACGCTAATAGAACTAGAATTGGTTCTTGGGAAAAATTTGTAGTAGTAGATGCTGGAAATGGTAAAATTGCTTTAAAAGGAAACAATGGGAAATACCTTTCTTCAGAAAATGGAGAAAAAAGAATGTATTGCAACGTAAATAACGTTTGGGCTTGGCAAAAGTTTAAAGTTGTTAAGTTAGGAAATGGTAGAATTGCCTTAAAAGGAAGTAATGGTAAATATGTTTCTTCTGAAAATGGTAAGAAACCGATGATCTGTAACAGATCAAGAATAGGTTCTTGGGAGAAATTTAAAGTGAAAGTTCTTCATTATAACAACTGCGAGTTGAATGCTGGTAAGATCGAAAAAACACAGTGGAACTGTGGTGGTTTTACGCCACAAGAGTTTATCGGTACTGCAGTAAGTAGTGGAGATCAAAGAAATGTGAAATACCAATGGCAAATAAAAGAGAATATCGGAGGACAATGGCAAAATATCCAAGGAGCTAATGCTAAAAATTACCAACCTCCATTTAGAGATTCTGGTTCGGTTTGGTACAGAAGAGCTGTAAAAATAGAAGGATGTAATACTTACAAATATTCTAATGTAGTTGATATTCATATAAAAGAAGTGCCAAATGTAGATGTTAGTGTAAAGAATGCTAATTGTGAAAAGAATGACGGTAGCATTACTTTCACTTTTGGAGATACTAACGGAAGAACTCATATCGAATTTTCTAAAGATGGAGGTACAACTTATAAGACAGTACCAGACGATTCTGCAATCTTTTCCTTTACAGGATTAGGAGCAGGAAGTTATGATCTTTGGGTACGTTGGGGTAATAATCAATGTCCTGTTGATTTAGGAGTAGTAACTATTGAAGATCAAACGATTACTGTAGATGCTGGAGAAGACGTAGAAATTTGTAAAGGTGAGGAAGTTACCTTAACAGCAACTGTAGAAGGGAATCAAAATTGTAGCGATTGTATTGGATACACTATTTTAGATACCGATCACTGTAATAGAAATGAAAATTATGTGATGTGGTTAACAGATGGAACGAATCCAAGATGGTTTTCTAATGTAGACCTTCAGTGGGAAGAGTTTGCCGATGGTACTGCTAAACTTTCTGGAACAGTGTATGATCACACTTTAGAACAAAAAACATACGAAGTAGATGCCTTATTTACAGGAAAAGTAGTAAATACACCTGCCGATAGTCCAAAAGATCATATCTGTAATGATGAGGATAGTTCTGATTGGATATACTACACAGGATTAGTAGGTACAGTAAAAAGTACAGATGGTTCTTGGTCTGTTAATTTATCCAGAAGAGGACCAGCATTCCAAATGGGTAATGGAGCAAATCAAACAGAAGCTGAAAAAGGTAAATTTGGTGCTTGTGGATGGTTCGATACAACTGATCAAACATATAATAGAGGTGATTTCAACATTAATTTTGGTGATTGTATCGCTACAGATGAAAATGATCTAACATATTTATGGTCAACAGGTGAAAATACACCAAGTATTACTGTGACTGAAGCTGGGGAATATTCAGTTACGGTTAAAAATTGTAACGATTGTGAAGCAACAGATGTTGTTACAGTAACATATAAGAACGAGCTTGAAGATGGAGGAGAAATAGAAGAAACACAAATCAACTGCGAAGCTTTTGATCCAGATGAATTAACAGGAACTGACCTTGCAGAAGAAACTGGTTTAACAGTGGTATATCAGTGGCAGGTAAAAAGAGAACAAGGACAAGCCTGGGAAGATATTGATGGGGCAAACGGAATAAACTATTTACCACCAAGAATTGAGTCAGGTTCTTTATGGTATAGAAGAGCGGCAAAAAGCGAAGAGTGTGGAGAATATGTATATTCTAACAGTGTAGATTTACGTGTAAGACAAGCACCTGTTGCCGAAGTAATTCTTACCAATACAGACTGTACTAATCCAACAGGAAATATACAACTTGTTTTTGAGGATACTGATGATCGTACACATATTCAATTTTCCATTGATGGAGGTCTTACATATACTGAAGTACCAGATGATTCAGGTTCTTATAGTTTTAATGATTTAGAAGTTGGAGATTATAACTTATGGGTACGTTGGGGTAATGAAGACTGCCCAGTTGATCTTGGTACGTTTACAATTGAAGAAGTTGAAGTATTGATTGTAGATGCAGGTACGGATGAATTTATGTGTAAAGGAGATGAAATTACATTAACTGCTGAAGTTACAGGAGAAGGTGAGTGTGAAGAATGTGTTGGATATAGTATCAAAGACACAGATTATTGTAGGGGAAGACATCATCAATTTGTAGTATTTATAAATGATCAAGGAAAGAGATTATGGTTTAGAAACGTGGATTTACTTTGGAGTGAGAATGCAGATGGAACTGCAACTTTAAAAGGAGAAGTTTTTGAATATAATTCTACCAATACTTCTTTTATGGTAGATGCTACTTTTACAGGTTTTACGACAGTACCACCAGTGGGAAGTCCAAAAGCTAGTTCTTGTCAAACAGAAGATCCAACAGGTTGGGTGTATTATACGGAGCTAAGTGGTACGGTGACTCAAATTAATGGATCTTTAAGTTATGATATCTCTAGAAGAGGAGAAGCATTTCAGCTAGGAAATGGAGCAAATACTTTCGAATATACTCCAGCAGTTTATGGAGGTTCTGGATGGTTTAATATTGAAGGAGATCCTACTTCTTTTGGAGATTTTAATATCAATATCGGAGAATGTGTTGATATACAAACCAATGGTGTAGAATATCTATGGTCTACTGGAGAAACAACTTCTAGTATTACGGTATTGCCAACAGACGATACTACCTACACAGTTACAGTTTCGAATTGTGCAGACTGTGTAAATACAGATGAGGTAACAGTATTTGTTAATGAAGCAAACGTAGATCTAGGAGCTGATCAGTATATCTGTGCAGAAGAAACAGTTCAGTTAGATGCTGGAATTGCAGATGCATATCTATGGTCTACTGGAGAAACTACACGATCTATTACTGTTGCTCCTTTAGTGGATACTATATATTCAGTAACGGTTATTCAAAATGGTTGTGAAGCTTCTGATGAGGTAGCAGTTATGGTAACGGAGATCTCAGTAAATGCTGGAGATGACATTACGATCAATTATGGTACTGTTCAGGTTCCTCTAACCGCTACGGTATCTGGTGATGTAGATTCTTATGTTTGGTCTACAGGTGAGACTACAAATACGATCAATGTTTCACCTTCGAAAACAACTACCTATAGCGTTACTGTAACCAAAAACGGTTGTACTGTAGAAGATACGATAACTGTATCGGTAACATCAGATCCTTGTTTAAGTAGTGCTTTTGAGGCTACTGCATTCCCAGTACCTGTTAGCAGAACTGGACAAATGAATGTAGATATTAAAGTAGATAGAGCACAAACTGTAACATGCGAAATTTATACAATGGAAGGTAATGCAGTAGGACCATTAATGACTGATAGTCTAGATCCTGGTTGTAATACACTTACAATAGATATGGCGGCACAAGCAAACATTCAACCAATGATGAACTATATTTTAGTACTGAAAGGTGATACTTCTGAAAACACAGAAACAATCCAATTTTCTACGATCAATTAAGTAGGAAATTATAATTATTTAATTGAAAAACCTGTAGCATGTGCTACAGGTTTTTTTTATTGATTTTTTTCTAAATAAAGAAACGTAAAATTCAACTTTATTAAGACTTTTGGAGTTTATAGATGTATTCGGAATTATATAATTGAGATTGCTATTAAAATAACAGAAGTGATAACTCAAATGTTTTAAGCCATATTCTTTTCTAAGCTAGATCATGATCTATAATCTTAATGTTATCAATAATTTTAATCGAACATATTATTCATTTTACATATATTGTTTTTTACAAAGTGATCAAAAAAATGCCATAAAAAAAGCTGTAGTAACCTCTTACTACAGCTTTTCCTTTATGTCGAATAAATGTTTATTTCGCCTTTTTCTTGATATATTTTGCAAGTTCTTTTGCAAGTTTAGCATATCCTTCAGAAATTCTATAACCAGAGTTATAGTCATTTCCAAAAGCACCTCCACCAGGAACTTTTATGTAATTAGTGGAGAATATGATTTTATCAGGATTTGCAGTTTCATAAACGATAATAGTAGCATTTAATTTTGCCGGCTGTCTAGAAACACCAACATTGTAACCTGGATATATCCAAGTTGTCTTTACCTTCATAGTATGCGTAGCACTAGAAAGGTCTTTTCCAACTTTTACTTCACCATCTTCAAAACGTTTGTTGAAAGATTCAATAAATTTTGGCTCGTATCTTTCTTCTCTATCACCAAACCATGATTTTTTGAATTTTTCACCTCTTCCTTCTCCTGGATGTTTCTTTTCTCTTTTTTCCATTTTATCTTTTAGGAACTCTTCTTCAGTATCGAACTTATGAACCTTAAGGTTGTCATAGTTAAATACAAGTGTGTATTCAGAAATTCCTTTTAGATTTTTGATGCTTCCTTCTTGATCTTTTCTCTTTTGGGCAAAAGCAACAGTCGTGGCCATAAGAACAGCTACTAGTAATAGTTTTTTCATAATTAGGTCTTTTAACTGGGTTAAAGATATTTATTTTTTTAAAATAAGAACTCTAATGTTATAATTTTATAACACCACTCCATGATACCAATTTGTATGCCAAGAATGATTTATGTGTTTTGGGAGAATTATTCTCTTATTTGTTGTAAAATGATTTGGCTTGTTCTATTATAAAGAAAGGTTTTTAAAATATGCATTTTTGGAAGATTAATATATTGTTGTTTATCTTCATTGCGGCACAAAATATATTCTAAGTTGCAAAAGAATGGAAAATGGCAAATAGCAATTCTAATGTTTAAATTATTTCGAACTCCCTTTCCAAGGCCAAAAATGACTACCAGAAATATTATTTGGGTGTTTTTTATAGGATTTTTGGCCAGTGTATTCGTTATTCTCTTTAAACCATTTAATATAATTAATCAAAATGGTATTTGGTATTATAATCTTATTGCTATCAGTATGGGAGTTGTTTTTTCCTCTGCTATTTTTTTTATAGAGTTTTTGATTCCTCGGATTTTTAATAACGTTTTCAAAAAATGGAATATTGCTAAAGCACTGTTGTGGTATTCCTTGGTAATACTTTTTGTCGGAGGAGTAATGTTCTTATACAAGAGTTTTTTGGGAGGTTTTAGAGATTTTACTTTTACAGAATATTTCCTTGTAATAGGCAGACTTTTAGGTATAGGTATTATTGTGTCTTTTTTTGTTGTAGGGATTTTTAGTTATTTCAATCGTCAGAGTATTGCTTCTATATCTTCAAAAGAAACGTATCGCATAACTTCTTCCAATGGAAAACAGTTAGATCTAAGTCTTAATGAGATTTTATACATAAGAAGTGATGATAATTATGTAGATATTCATAAAATAGAAGATGGACTTCGCAAAAAAGTTGTTTTCAGGTCTAGTCTAAAGAATATAGAAGATCAAATAGTAAATCCAATATCACCAGTTTATCGTTGTCACCGAAGATATTTAGTGAACATAAATTCCTTTAGTATTAAAAATGATAAGCGAAGAAATACTATTATAAAGCTTCTGGATTACGAAGATGAAATTCCAGTTTCTGAAAAGTATTATGAGAACATCTTAAATCTATTGCGAATTAACCCCTAAAACTTGTAGTTTCCCCACAAACCCCTATAAATACTGATTTTTTCAGTTGTTTTTGTATTCATTTGCCTTGTGGAATTTTAAAATCATTAATCAAATGAAAACATTAAAAACTTATTTATTTACCGTACTATCATTGATAGGTGTTTACAATTTGCTAGCTACCGAGAATTCAATTTCTAATGGAGGACTCGTGCACTCTTGCTATATTACAGATAATGATGCTGAATTAATTTTGAGGTCTTTTGTAGACGATTATACAAAAGATCGATATGCGTCAGAACCCAGAGTTGTTGGAATTGAAGTACCCGATTACGGCTCTTGGACCGTAGAGATTACAGGTCAGAAAACCAAAGAGAAATGGGGAGTGACTCTGGAAAAAGGTTTGCCTCAAAAACCAACATATGTATACTCCATAGAATTTGAAACTTTAAAAGCAATTCATATTGGTGCAATCAATGCGTTAACTGCACAAGGAAAAGCATTTGCAGGAGATTATACACCAATGAGTGTACGAGAAATGGATGGGTTTACGCCATCAGAAATTGATGATAGTAATCTTAATGCCTTTTCTTTTCATTTTTGGACAAAAGGGTTTCCTGAAATCATTCCCTTTAAAGAGAGTACCACTAGAAAGGCACATGGTTCTAATTTTACAATTTTTTATTATGAAAAAGGTTTAAGAACAGCATGGTACAGAATTTTACCAGGTGAACGAGTACGAGATGATGCTAGAGAACAAGCAGCTCCGTTTCCCATGTTAGGAGTTACCATTAAAGGTACTATTGAGGGAGAAGTAGACGGGGAAAGAATAACGGTGTCTGAAGGAAACACAGTTTTTATTCCTGCCAATGTGAATCATAAATGGTGGAATGAAAAGGATGAGGCAGTAGAAGTAATATTAATCATGTTTGGAAAAGGAGCGTAAACAATAGACATGATAAATCAATTTGGATTCGATTTTCTAATAAAGAAAGGTTCTTTTTAATAGAGAGAATCTTTCTGTTTTATTATGAGTATATAGGTCGTTATCTCAACTGTTAATGTTAAAAAATGAGCGCTTTTATTTCTAAGTTTTAGCCAATAAAACTAGTACCTTTAGATGCTAAAATATATCTTTATGAAAAGAGCATTTTCCATAAGTTTACTTGTAATACTACATATTCATGCTTTAGCACAAAGTCCTTTTTCTTTTCAAAATAAATCAATCGATCCAGGAACCAAAAGTCATATTAAAGTTCCTATAAGATCTGATAAGGATAGCACATTTGTACCTGTTACTATATTTCATGGCATAAAATCTGGACCCGTTTTAGGAATAACAGCAGGAGTACATGGATATGAATATCCTCCGATATTAGCAGCCCAAGAATTGAATAGGAAAATAGACCCTCAAAAATTGTCTGGGACGATTATTTTAGTCCAGTTAGCCAATGTACCTGCTTTTCTAGGAAGAAGTCCCTATGTAAATCCTATGGATGGAAAAAATCTAAATCGTTCTTTCCCAGGAGATCCCAATGGAACAATTACTCAACGTATCGCGCATATGATTACGACTGATATAATAGCTAAATCTGACTTTTTTGTGGATATGCATGCTGGAGATGCTCCTGAAGATTTACGCGCTTATAATGCTTGGTATCAGAGTGACGCGTTACCTGAAGTTTCTAGAAAAGGTAAAGAAATGGCGTTAGCTATGGGATTTGATTATTCTATAATTTTTAATATCAAAGAAGAGAGACTTAAAACTCCGAGTATATATTGTTCTCAAGAAGCTTTTCATCGTAAGATCCCATCAGTAGATATAGAGTGCGGTCGACTTGGTATTCCTGGTAAAGTAGAAACAAAAAGAATTGTAGATGGTATGATTTCTTTATTAAAACATTTGCAAATGTTTGATGGTATATCCTCCGAATCTAAAATAAAACCAACAATTATTGCAAAAAGAGTAACTCTAAAAAGTAAATCAACCGGCCTCTTTTACACAGAAAAAAAAGCCGGTGATCTTATTAAAAAAGGAGAACTTATGGGCTATACAACTGATTTTTTTGGTAATACCTTAGAAAAAATAATAGCTTCAGAAAGTGGAGTAATCCTTTATATGATTGGTACTCCACCGATTAATAAAGGTGAAACACTTATGAGTGTAGGCGTGTTACCTGAATGATCTTAGCTACAATTTTTTTGTCATGGGTATCGAAATTAATATCATCAATATCGATGCAATAAGTAAAGGAGCTATACCTTTTATAGGGCTCAATGACGTTTTTGTGGTATAATATTCAGGAACAAATTGCTTCCAATCTATAGTCTCAGCATATTTGCCTTCAAATATCTTTGGATAGAAAAATAAACGTAATTTTTCATGAAATTCATCGGTAGCATTCAAGTATCCCATTTGTTGGTTCATACTGGTTCCTGCTAGTTGGTTAAATGCCAATTGCAAATGCATATTTGGAATTATAGATGCAATTTGGTCACTGGTTTGTTCGCGCAATTTAATTTTTTCATTAAAAGCATCTCTTTGTTTTTTAGAATCATCATCTCCCATTTGTTGCATAGCATAGTACCATAACCAATTAAAACCATCCGTTGGATATCCATACTTCTTAAACTGAGGATAATGTTTGTAAAATTTCTCTATAGTTTCTTTTTTGTCAGTATCCCATTTTACATGATAACCATCTCTTTGTGCTATAGCAGTACTTAATGCTTCTGGTAAAGGGTATTTAGAGGAAACATAGGCATTAATTCCTGATGGCACAAGGATGATTAATACCAACCAAACTGATAAAAGTAATAAGGCATTAAATCCAGAAGATTTCTTAAAACTTATAATAAAAAAACTTACCGTAAACCAAAAAACAACATAAAGTAAGGATAAACCAAACATCCAAAAAAAATGTAGATTCAATGGTAGGTTGAGAGTTAATTTAGCAATCGTAAACAGAACAATTAGCACTATGGATAATAAGATGAACCTAATCAGAAGCTTGGAAATAATAAAACCAAGTTTCGATTTAGATTGGATGGCGACAAGTCTCCAGGTTCCTGTTTCTGTTTCTTCAGAAAGGACATTAAAACTAAGAACAATTACGAGTAGCGGAAAAAGATAAATAATCACAAAAGAAAGATCTAGATTACCAGATTGCAGGTTCATAGGATTTATGAGATCGGTATCATATTTTTGTGCCTCAAAAGTTTTAATTGTAATTCGTTTTACGGTTGGATTAACATCAGATTGTCCAATGGATAATCCTGCCAGCGGGTCTAATGAGTTTATATAAGCAAACTTGGCATAATATAATAAGAGACCTAAATCATCATTATGCAAAGATACTTGTCGATCAAAGTGTTGCTCTTGGTATTCTTTTACTTCGGTAATCGCATCTTGCTGTCTCTTAAGATGTTTATCTCCAATAATAATTCCTACAACACCTAATAAAATTAGTAGTACAAGGCTTATCCAAACTTCTTTGGATCGAATACATTGCTGAAATAATAATTTATATAATGTCATATGGCTCTTGCTCTTTTAGAAGTGAATACCAATAACCCGATTGCAGCTATTGTCCAAAAAATAATGGATAGTAGGGCAGGAAGCGCTTCATTCATAGATTTAGAAAAAGTTATGGGCTCGTGTTTAAAATCTTCAAACTCTTCCCAATGCTCGTGATCTACTACATGTGTTTTTCCTTCAGAACCACTTTCTTTTTTTGGACTGATATATTCCATCTGTAATTCATTCATGGTTTGCGCTAATGTATATCGATAGTCATCAGCTTTATCCTGAAAATCCATGTACGATGAAAAATCCGTACTAGACATGGTCATGGATACTAATTTGATTGCAGTAAACGGATTGATAAAGGATGAAAATTTCGTGACATCATTTTGACTTTTATAAATATCAACCAATCTTGCTTGATGTTTTTTGTAAAGAGCCGAAGTGATTTTCTCACCTTCGCGCATTACAAAACCCGAATAGTTAAAAGGAAGATCGGTAACTTTACTAACATTATGAACGGTTAATACAGAATCCCTTAAACCATTGTAATGAGGGTCATTTGGATTATGACTATCACCTTTTTTAATAACTTCTTTTTCAATAGCGGATTGAAAAGCTAATTTACTTGGTGTAGGAAACCAATAGTTTCCCATAGCTTGCGCAGATTTTGGTAATAAAATAACCAAGAGTAACCAAATACCTAATAAACGCAACAGTGCGTTTTTAGGAGAATTACTAGAAGTAGATATGGCAATGGTGATAGCAGATAAGGTAAATAGGAAAGCCAAATAGCTTAGCCCAATGATTCCGAGACGTAACCATCGATAGTTTGGAGATATTGGACTTTCTAAAAAGAACAGAGCAATAATTACCAATAATAGGATAGGTGCAAAAAACAATAAAGAAATCATAAAAAGACCGATAGATTTCCCAAATAATATCTCTTTCCAGCGAGCTCCTTGAGATAATAGTATTTTCAAAGTTCCGTTTTGTTTATCTCTTGCAACTCCAGAAAAACCAATAAAAAATAAAATAATAGGTAATACCAATTGTAATAATAGAGCAAGACTTAACTCGCCGAATCGTAACATTCCTGTAGAAAATGTAGCTTCAGAAAAATTAACACTATTCTGTCGATGCGCTTCTAAAAAAACTGTATTCCCAGTAAAACTTTCTAATCCATAATCAAATATTCCTAATGTTGAAGGGATCCGAAATACAAAAGTTCCAAAATGTGCCATTCTATGCGGATGCTTATCTGGATTAGCTTCCCAACTTTGTCGCGCTTTTTCCTGATGTTCTTGTCGAATCTCATTTTGCGTGATATAGTTGTTTATACCACTAACAGCGGAATACGCTGTTAGTAGTATAAAAATTGAATACAATACATAAAAAGTCTTGGGAGTAGTCGCATTACGCCAAAAGTGAATTGCGAATAATCGAATATTAGCCCATTGCATCTTTTTAGAATTTATAGGTTGCGGTTAACAAAAAGTTTCTGGGAGCACCAGGTCCTAATCTATTTGGACTAAGACCACCTAACCAATATGTGTCATTAAAGATGTTATTAACTTTTAAAGTTAACTGCATATTTATGATGTTTGGCTTGTAATAAATAGCTCCATCAAATACTGTATATTCTGGCAATAATACTCTACTAGTATTATAAGTAGGATTATACCAAGTAAATCTTTCATCTACATATTGAGCACCGAAACCAATTCCTATTCCTTTTAATAGTGGAGTAGTGGTGAAATCATATCTACCCCAAAAATTAGCATTATGCTTAGGAGCACCTCCAATTCGTTGTCCCACAAATTCTGCAATGGCATCTTCTTCAATGGTGGCATCCGTATAACCATAAGAAGCTGTTAATTGGAAATTTGGTAATACATAACCCGAAATATCCGCCTCAAAACCTCTACTTCGTTGTTCTCCTCTTGTGGTTAAGTTATCTAAATCAAAAGTGTCTCCAAGTAAGATATTCTTTTGAGTAATGTTAAAGATTGCTAAGTTGGCAAATATTTTTCCGTTTAAAAATTCTCCTTTAGCACCTAGTTCGATTAAACTACTTTCTAATGGATCGAATCTACCAGGTGATGCAGACCAAAAGAATCCTTCTGCAGAAGGGGATAACGATACTGTATTGGTATGCGGTTGGAACCCTTCTAAATATGTTGTATAAACACTTATGTCATCAGTAACCTCGTAAGTTACCCCAAGTCTAGGTACAAAAGCATTAGTAGTAAACTCTTGTTCATCACCTTCATAATCAAAGATATCTTTAAACCATTCATATCGTAAGTTTACTAAAGCCGAAAGCCTCCCAATCTTAAACTGATTCTGAATGTAAACACCATTAGAAGTTGTTAAGTTTGCAGGAATTTCAAATTGTGAAAGCACATAATTACTGGTGTTTCTTATTCCATTAAAAGGATTTGTTAAGTCTAAATGTGGAACGGCAGGAACTAATAATCCATCTGCAGTTTGCTGAAAATCATTAGGGTCACTTGTTCCAGGTCTAAATCTAGCTGTAGATCCATCATTTAGTAAATAATCTCTAGAACTATTAGCTCCACCGGTTCTTCTTTCCCATCTGGAAGCATCATATCCTACTAAAATTTTATTAGTGATATTTCCTTTTTCTATATCGTAATTAAAAAATCCACTGAAATTATCAGTATTCCAGTTTTGTTGTCTTTCAGCGTATCTCATAGCTACAAGATTAGGAACCACATCTCCATTAATGTCATACGCCTGACGGAATGCATCCGCTCTGTGTTCTTGTAAATCTTCATCCCAAGTTTGCTTCATATACTGAGCATTGAAACCAAAGTTTTTCGTAAACTTTTTACTAAAGCTCGTCATAAATATGAATTCTTTAGTTTTGTAGAAGTCGTTAATTGCACCAGGATTTAAAGTAGTTGGTGTACTGTTTGGATCATAGTTATCATCAACAGCATCAAAAATTGGCTGACCTCGATCCAAGTTACCTTCAGCATTATTATAAATCATTTCTACATTAAGCGAAGTACTTTCGTTAGGGATATAACTTAAAGATGGAGAAATTAAAATAGCATTATTGTTTACGATGTCTCTAAAAGAATCAGCTTCCTGAATTGCTGCATTAAAACGATATAATAACGTTTTAGAATCGTTTAAAGGGCCTGTAAAATCTGCAGTGGCTCTTAATGTTCCAAAACTACCTGCAGATACAGATACTTCATTGTAATTTTCTGTTAATGGTTTCTTAGTTACCATATTTACAGTTCCTCCAGGATCAGCACTAGAAAATGTTACAGATGAAGGTCCCTTGATCACTTCTACGCGTTCTAAGTGAGAGGTGATTGGTTGTAAAAAGTAGTACTGACGCGTTCGCATACCATTAAGTACTTGGCCATCATCTGCCTGTGTAATACCTCTAATGTTATAATGGTTATACAAACCAGTGATAGCAACGTTACTAACCGTTCTTACTGCCTCAGGTAATTGAAATGCCTGTCGATCGGCAATAAGTTCCTTGGTTACTGCAGCTACTACCTGTGGCAGTTCTTTATTTTTAATCGCGATTTTGGTAGCAGAAAACGAATAATCACTGTTATAATCTTTTCTAACACGCCCTACAACTTCGACAGTTTGTAGCTGTTCTGTTCCTTCTTCTAATTGGATAGTACCTACATCATATGAAGAAGTGCTACCAATTTCTATGGTATTCTTATACGCCTGAAAACCTAAATAACGTACTTCGATTTTATAATTTCCCGAAGGAGCATCGATTTCAAATTTTCCAGAACCATCTGTTAATTTTCCAAAAGTATTTGCGTTGCTTTCTAAAGAAATGGTAGCTCCTACGATGGGTGTATTTTGAGAATCGACGATGGTTCCTGTTACTTGTACTTGTGCAAAGGCAGCACAACTACAAATCAGAAAGAATAGTTTGGGTAATAATTTAAAAAGTTTCATTGTGTGAATTGATTTGTTTTACGTTTAGATAGTTTTTAGGTATAAGTCCTGTAATTCTTCTGCTGTGATAGCATCGGTGTTTGAGGTATGTACCAGTTTTCCTTCTTTCATGATACCAATTTTAGTACCTACATTAACAGCGTTAAAGATGTCATGAGTAGCCATAAAAATTGCTTTACCTTCATTGCTTAGTTCTTTACATATTTTAGTGAATTCTAAAGTGGCTTTAGGGTCTAAACCAGAAATAGGTTCATCCATGAATATGTAATCCGCGTTTTTGGAAAGTGCAATGGCAATACCAACTTTTTGGCGCATACCTTTGGAATAAGATGCAAGCTTGTTTTGATGAGCGCTTTCCTGAAGACCTGCTTTCACTAAAAAATTAGATAGTTCAGAGTTAGAATATTTAAAACCGGCGAGTCTACTAAAAAAATTAAGATTTTCTAGACCAGATAAATTTCCGTAGAGTTGAACTACCTCAGGAATATAGGCAATCATCTGGGTAGTTTTATTGCTATTTGGAGTTACTGTCACCCCGTTTATTTGCGCTGTACCACTGGTGGCTTCAATCAAACCTAAGAATAGATTGATGGTAGTTGTTTTACCTGCACCATTTTGACCAAGTAGACAAAAAATTTCTCCTTTATTAACGGATAAATTTAAATCACTAAGAGCCTGGTGCTTACCATATGTTTTGGTGAGATTTATTGCTGTGAGCATAGTATAGAGTAGTATAGAGTTTATGAGTTGTGTGTAATTTTTTTAAGAATTAACCAGTAATTCTATAGAAAATATAGATTAGTTAAGCTGGAGGAGGTTTATATAGTAAACCACAAAATTCACAAGAAAAAGATGTCTTACTTTCTGGTGAATTTTGTGACTTATAAATATTAGTAGCGAATAGATACATAGCAATAATTTTATGTATTAAAAATCTATATATCCTTAGTATTCGTTTCATTATAAATTAATTATCACCTTTTGCTATAATTCCTAAAAATTCATTTCGGTATATAGGATCAGCAAACTTGCCACCAAATTCGATAGTGGTGGTAAAACTGTTTTTATCTTTGATTCCTCTAGAAGAAACACATAGATGTTTAGCATTTACAACAACAATAACATCATCGGTACCTAAGGTTTTTTGTAGATCCTTTAATATCTGCAGACATAATCTTTCCTGTACTTGCGGCCTATGTGAATAGTAATCAACTAAACGATTGATTTTTGATAATCCTATTACCTTATCTTTTGGGATATATCCCACATGCGCATTCCCAACTATGGGAAGAAAATGGTGCTCACAAGAAGAGTCGATATTAATATTTTGCTCTACGAGCATTTTCTGATACCCATATTTATTTTCAAAAGTTGAAGTTCTCGGTCGATTAGCTGGATTAAGGCCATAAAAAAGTTCCTTTACATACATTTTTGCAAACCGATAAGGAGTTCCAGAAAGACTATCATCAGTTAAGTCCAGACCCAATTCTTTCATGATCTCTGCAAAATGATGTTGTATGTTCTTTATTTTTTCATCATCACTTTTGTCAAAAGCATCCGCTCGCAACGGAGTTTCCGTAGCACTAGAAGCGTGCGCATCACCAATAGCTTCTATTTCTTCTTTGTTTATTGTACTCATAATCCTATATCCATTAATTTTCACAACATTTTTCATCGTCGCATTTACAATATTTTTGATTGTAAAAATGCAAAGCGACCAAAGAAAGTGTTACGACATATATTATACTTTCTCCTAAGTGAATGAGTTCGAGTTTTTCATTAAGTATACTAGCAAATAAAATTCCCCATAGACTCCAAAAAAGATATCTCATAATGGGTCTGCTTGTGGTCTGAGTAGATCGGTATACAGCAATAAATGATAATGCCAGAAAAATAAAGTCCATACTTTTCCACCATAGAGGTTTAGAACCATGGTGGTCTGCAGCATGTGAAGCGGTATGCGCTAAGAATAAAAAAGGAGTAGCGATACAATGTATTAGGCAAAGGCTGCTAGCCAACATACCCAATTTGTCTGAGTTATTTTGTATGTCTAATAATTTCAACTGAAGTGCACATTTAAATCCCGGCAAATATACTACTATTTTTATAATTGCAACGTTGTTGCGTTAATATAATTTCTATACTTTTGACAAAATGTTTTTATGATACGAACAAGGTCTCTTCAATATGCTTATAAGCACTCCGAAGATCAAAATCTAATTTTTCCCGACATTCATCTTCCTTCCAAAGAGAGTTTATTGGTTTTAGGAGCATCTGGCGTGGGAAAGACTACTTTATTGCATTTATTGGCAGGGCTTTTGCCTATAGATACGGGAGATGTTTGTATTGGAGATACTCATATAAATAGATTATCAAGAGGTGAGTTAAATCATTTTAGAGGGCAAAATATTGGTCTCATTTTTCAGAAATCCTATTTTATAAAATCTTTATCTGTAATAGAAAACTTGTTGATTCGAGAAAAATTCTCAAAGAGTAGAAGTGATCGATACCGAAGAGAAGAGTTATTAATGCATTTAGGATTATGTGATCAAATGCATAAAAAGGTATATCAGCTTAGCGAAGGACAACAACAACGATTATCGATAGCTCTAGGAGTGATACATAAACCTAAAATTATATTAGCAGATGAACCTACATCTAATTTGGATGATATCAATTGCGAAATAGTGGTTTCTCTTCTAAAAAAGGAAGCTAAGATCTGCAATAGTAACTTGGTAATCATAACGCATGATCAGCGAGTAAAGCCCCATTTTAATAATCATATAAACCTATAAAATTGTTATACTTAGCGTACAAAAATCTTATTTCCAAACCTCTAAATACGATATTGAGTATTTTACTCTTGATACTCAGTATTTCACTTACTACGTTCATTTTGCAAGTAAAAAAACAACTTAATGAACATTTAGAAGGAAATACGAAGCATTTTGATATGGTTATTGGGGCCAAAGGAAGTCCCCTGCAATTAGTATTATCGTCTCTTTTGCATATAGATAATCCGACTGGAAATATAGATCTTGAGGAGGCTATGAAAATAGCTAAAAAACCAATGGTCAAATATAAGGTTCCTGTTTCATATGGAGATAATTATAAAGGATATAGAATTTTAGGAACTACACACAAATACTTAGAGGTTTATAAAGCACAATTGCAGAGCGGAAGATTATATGAAAAATCATTCGAAGCTGTCGTCGGAAGTCAAGTTGCAAAGCAAATAAATCTTAAGGTTGGTAAAACTTTTGTAAGCAGTCATGGTTTGGCTGAAAGCGGTTTAGAAACTCATGAAGAAAAGCCTTTTGTGGTTACTGGTGTTTTGAAACCAACAGGAACTATCATTGATAATCTGATTATTACAAATCTCGAAAGTATTTGGGAAGTTCATGAACACTTGGATGATAAAGATCATGAAAATGAAGAGGAACATCAAAAGCATCAAGATCCCGTTAAGAAAGAGAATTTTAATCTTATCACACAAACACAATCTCATAAAGATGACGATCATGATCATGAAAGAGATGAGCATGCTCATGAAAATGAAGAGCAACACCCTGCCGAAGAACATAAACATTCGGAAGAGGATGCTAAGAATGAAAGCGAGCATGATCATAAAGAAGAACACCATCACTTAGAAAAAGGTCATTCAGAAAAAAAAGAAATCACTTCATTATTGGTTAAATTTAGAAATCCGATAGGAGCGTTGCAGACATCCAGGTTTGTAAACGAAAAATCTACAATGCAAGCAGCAATTCCAAAATTTGAAATTGATCGATTAACGACGTTTTTAGGGGTAGGTTTTCAGACAATTAATGGGATTTCTTTAGCAATTCTCTTTATTGCTTCCCTTAGTATTTTTATTAATGTTGTAAGATCAGTAACAGAAAGAAAACAGGAGTTGGCCTTATTGCGAACCTATGGAATAAGTACGTTTCAGTTGATAAAACTTGTTTTTTTGGAAGCGCTAATGCTAACTTTAATCAGTGCTATTTTTGGTTGGTTGTTTGGTAGATTAGGCGTCTGGGTGTTTTCAGTTTTCTCCGATGCTTATGGATATGATTTTCAGTTCGGCATGCCTAATAGAGAAGAGGTTTATATGTTGTTACTAGTAATGGTTACTACTTTGCCAGCAGCAATTATAGCCTCTTTGTCTTTATTAAAATTAAATGTTTCTAAAATATTAGCTGATGCGTAAGTTTTGTTTGTTTATCGTAGTATTATTTAGTGTTACTTCGACCTTGTTTTCTCAAAAAAAAGTATCCTGGAATGACTTGGCGCAAGTAACGTTTCGTAATGTTTATAATGTAAACTATGATGATTATTTTTTGAAACCAACATTTGATAGCTCTGTAGAAGCTCTTGAAGGTACCAAAATAAAGCTTACAGGATATTTTCTAGACTTTTCATCAGAAGATGATCAGTTTTTTCTACTTTCTCGAAACCCAATGTCCTCCTGTTTTTTCTGCGGAGGATCTGGACCTGAATCTGTTGTAGAAGTGATATTTAAAAATAATACAAAATATAAAACGGATCAAATTGTGGAGGTGATCGGTGTACTCGAACTCAATGACGATGATGTAGATCATTGTAATTACATTCTTAGGGATGCTACTGGTAGATTAATAGAATAAATTAATCACATTCGCGCACTGGTTTTTAGATCGAATTACTTAAGTTTGACTTCGAATTAATAAAGAAATATACGATTCATAATCAATGAAAAAGATGCTTTTAAAAAGCTATTTTATAATAGCACTTCTAACAATTTTTTCTTCATGTAAGAAAAGTAATTACCTTAATAATATCGAAGGTGAAAGAATTGAAATTAACGAAGCTATTGCTAGCGATCCAGAAGTTGAAGCTTTTATTAAGCCTTATAAAGCTCATGTAAATAAAATGCTAGATAGTGCTTTGGCTTACGCTCCACAAACGTATTCCAAAGGTGATGGAGATCTGAATACTGCTATTGGTAATTTAATGGCAGATATAGTATTAGAACAAGCAAATCCAGTTTTTAATTCTAGAACAGGTAACAAAGTTGATATGGTACTTCTAAATTATGGAGGAATACGAGCTCCTATTTCCAAAGGGAATATAAGTGCAAGGACAGCATATCAAGTAATGCCTTTTGAGAATAGCATAATCGTAGCCGAAATGAAAGGAGCTTTAGTTAAAAAGTTGATTGCGTATTTACAGGAATCTAAAAGAGCACATCCAATTTCTGGATTAAAACTTACTTTGGATCATAATTTTGAAGTTGTAAATGCATTAATTAATGATAAAGAGATTGATGACGAGACTTCATATTTCGTGGCGACAAATGATTATCTATATAACGGAGGTAGTAATATGTCTTTTTTTAAGGAATCAACTAATTCACACATACTGAATTATAAAATTCGAAATGCCATGATTGACTATTTCAAAAAAGTAGATACAATTAATCCTGTAAGGGATGATAGGTTCATACAAATTAACAAATAAGGTATAGGAATGAAGCGTAGAGAATTTGTAAAACAAACAGCTGTAACAGCAGGAGCGGTAGTATTAGGAGGTTCGGGTTTATCATCTTTTACAGGGAATTACACTAAAAAGATTACCATCTTACATACCAATGATGTGCACAGTCATATAGATCCATTTGGTCCAGAAGATGGACGAAATGCAAATAAAGGAGGTGTTGCAAGGAGAGCCACAATTATAGAAAATGTTCGAAAAGAAAATCCAAATACCTTATTGTTGGATGCAGGAGACATATTTCAAGGGACACCTTATTTTAATTTTTATGGAGGAGAATTAGAGTTTAAGCTAATGAGTATGCTTAAATATGATGTAGCTACTATTGGGAATCATGATTTTGATAATGGTATTGAAGGTTTACATGCACAATTGCCTTATGCGGGATTCAAATTCGTTTCTGCGAACTATGATTTTTCCAATACGGTAATGGATACTTTTGTAAAGCCTTATGAAATTATCATAAAAGATGGTGTTAAGATCGGAATATTTGGACTTGGTATTGCTTTAGAGGGATTGGTGATGAAAGATTTATATAAGGAAACGAAATATTTGGATCCGATTGAGATTGCTCAGGATATGACCTCAAAACTAAAGAATGAAGAAAAATGTGATTTGGTAATATGCTTGTCTCACTTGGGATATGATTATAAGAAAGAACCAAATAAAGTAGGGGATATAAGTCTAGCCAAAGCGACAGAAGATATAGATCTTATTATCGGAGGACATACACATACTTTTCTTAAAGAACCAACGATAGTACAAAACCGAAAAGATAAAGAGGTGATGGTAAATCAGGTAGGTTGCTTTGGATTATACTTGGGTAGAATTGATTTTTATTTTGATCATAAAAAAAGTAAAGTTTCTAAAGCGAGTACGATTTCTGTATAAAAAGTAAATAGTGCTAAGAATAGTTTAAAATAAAAGTCCAGTACAAAGTTGTACTGGACTTTTATTTTAAAGCCTTTTGGTATTGGTTTTATTCTTTAAGTGTAACCGTACGCTTTACGTTATTAAATGGTCCTGGAATTAAATTTCCGTCTGCGTCTATAAGTTCTAATTGGATAGACACTTCTCCTTTAGGTAATCCTTTCATTACATAAGGAGTCCATTCTGTAAGCATGTATACTTTATCATTGATGGTTGCACGTACCTTATTCCCCTCTGGAGATAATTCAGTATTCAGAACAAAAAAGTCTAATAAAACCTGTTCAGTTCCTTTTCCAGAATATTCACCTTTAGGTCTGCTATAAATAAGTGTTGGAGCTTTCATATCAAGACCTATAGTATCTTTTGGGTTCTCTCCAACTACTACTTTGCGAACTACTACAGAGTTTTCATTCTTTACAGACTCATGAAATGAACGGCTTAAAAAAGCAACTAAATGATGAACGCCATCAGGAATTTCTTTTTTGAAAGTAGGTTCGTAATGAGCAGAATACGGTTGGTTATTCAGGATAAAATGAATGTGCTGTCCTTTTCCTGAGTTTGCTAATTTTTCTGGGTTTGGACCTGTAGTTTGTGCTCCTAATTCATAGTTTTCTACTTTAAACGAAAAGTCCATCTCGCCAGATGCTTTAGCAACTATTTCTTCTGGCGTATCCAATATAAGTGTTGCATCGGCATATGCAGGAGAACCTTCAAGTTTATCTAATATGATTTCTGGCTTTGCTACTTCTTCTTTAACCTCAGTTTCTACTTGGTCAGTTGTCGTTTCTGTTTCTGATGCTTTTTTCTCCTGTTTACAAGCTGTAAAAGTAACTGCTATTAGGAGTATTTTAGCTAATAAGTGTTTTGTGTGAAATTTCATTTGTTTGGTTTTCAAGGGTTATAAATTTGTAATTAATGAAAGTACCAACTGTAATTGGATTAGTTAATTCTTGACTTAAAATTGTTGAATTTTTTCTTCTATAATTTTAGCCCAAAAAATACAAATTATCCTAGTATTTCCATTGTATATCTTGATGTTTTATTAGATTTTATTTATGACTTAAAAACAGATAAAGAAATATAAGGTAAACTAAGCTCCATTAAGAGCATTTAGGAAAATTGTAGTTGCTATTCCAAAACCTGCTCCTGATACAAATAGATTCCATTTAAGATGTTCTCCTTTGATGAATTTGGTATATACCCACAAAGCAATGGTAAATAAAAGTACAATGAATAGCTGTCCAACCTCTATTCCAATATTAAAAGCAAATAAAGGCATAACAATACTATCAGTAAATAACATGAATTTAAAATTACTAGCAAAAGCTAATCCGTGGATTAAACCGAAAACCAACGCAATGGTGTATTTTATTTTGGTATCCGAGAATTTACCTTCTTTGCCATAGTTTACAATATTAGCGATGGCGGTTATCATAATGGTAAAAGGAATTAAAGTGTCTATGAGTTTGGAATTAGCCGGTATCACATCTAAAGCGCTGAGAATAAGAGTTCCACTATGTCCAATAGTAAAGGCTGTTATGATTACTAATATTTGTTTCCATTGTTCTAGTTTGAAAGCAGCACACAATGTCATTACAAATAACAAATGGTCATAAGCATTAATATCTACAATATGCTCCCATCCATTAATAAAAAAAGAACCGAAATTATCCATTAAAAATTTACGTATTAAAAGTTTAGTTTATGTTTTGTATGGTTTATAGGTTTAGAGTTATGGGTTCGTCTAAAGAGGTGACTTCAAAATACTCTTCAGAAATATGAGGAGGAATTCTTACGGTCATTCTATTGGACTGTAAAAAACCAAAATCTTCAAAAAATAGAGTGTTTTCTATACAAATTTGATCTCCTTCTGTAATTGAAGGAATTTTTTTAGCAAACTTTATAGAGAGTACGTTGTGCTTTTCAAAGACTTCGGAAGAAGTATAGATCAGCGGATAAACCTGGTCATTAATAATGATCTTATAATAACGCTGAAAATATTTTTCAATAGCTTTTATATCGTCTTTTGATAAATTGCTAGCATTAAAGTTCTTGGTATACGTATCATTCATGCTAAAAGTAAAGTCATCAATAAAAACCCTACATTCTACACCTAATACGTTGTCTTTTGGAAAGCTTTGAATTAACGAAGAGGTCAATTTTATGGGATGTGTGCTATTAAATGACGTTGATATAAGGAGTATGCCTCCAAGAAGTATGATTTTAAAAAATTTCATGTTTACAATAATTTAATTATTTACAGGGGATTTGTGTAGCAAGTCTTTCTATAGTTGTTTCTAAAATTCGTGGTGAAGTTTTTTCCGGAGTATAAACTACAGAAAGATTTTTCGTATGGAGATTCAAAATAGATTGTTGAACTCCAGATTCTTTAAGAATTCCTTCTTCTAATATTTTTTGGCACTTTTTACATGCAGCCTTGGGAATATTTACAACTAAAGTACTATCTCCTTCTTTTATTTGTAAAACTCTTTTTTCTTCTTCTTCGTTGGAACCACAAGACGTAAATAGTACAGCGAATAGTATAAAAAACAGGTTTTTCATAGCTAATGTTAAAATAAGTTTGAAAAGTAATATGAGAAATTTTCAATGATAGAGTCTAGAGTTTCTTTAGTGGAAAAAAATAGGACTTAGACTATATCAATTGTTTCTTTAAGCGAAGCTTTTAATGACTAGGTGTATGCAAACATAACGTTTTATCAGATATATAAAACAACTTGTTAACCTGCTGTAAACATCTTATATGTGCAGAAAGATTACAAAAAATAACATGAAAAAATAAAAACTTCGTATAGACTTAACAACTAGGGGGAGGTTTGTTGTAGACCGTTTTAGGTAGCGTAATGCAATTGTTGAGTGTAGTATAGTTAAAGTTAGTGGTTTCTTTATAACAGACAATAAAAGGTTTGTACTCAAAACTTTCTACATCATGATTAGAAAAAGGAGTAAACTGATGATGAGTAATGATTATCTCACATAATTCACATTCTACTCCAATATCATCGGAGAAATGAGAAAACGCATGCAAGTCAGCAACTCTTATCAAGAGAAAACTGAAAAGAAAAAATAGAGAAATAATATTTTTTAAAGAAAGACTCCTCATTGGGTAAATATAAGAATTCTAGTGAATCTTAGAATATATCGTACAAATTTAAAGCTCTGATTATATTTAGCAAGTAGATATTATATCATTTTGTTTGATCTATTTTGTTGTAGATTAAACATTTAATGGGGTTGTTAGATGTTAAAAAGATTTTTTTATAGTTAAATTTAGTTAAATAAAAGTTAAATGTTTTGGTGAATTTATTTTCATTTAAAACAAAATTTGAAATCTTTTGTTAAAGGTAAAACTCTTCTCAACAGCGGAAAATACTAATGCAGTAGTGTTGCATTAGTATTTTTTGTTTGGTTGTTTTTACCCTAAAAATGGATTTGTTAATACGTTGGCCTATGGTTTTACCACAGTGATTTTTTCATTTGAATTTTTAATTTTGGGCACTAACACAAATTTAACTCATATGAAAACTTTTAGTAAACTAGCTGCGGGCGCTATGCTCTCAGCATTGATGATCACCTCTTGTCAAAACGAAAATTTTTCGGACGGAACGGTGGAAACAATTGTACAACCAACGAGTACAGAAGGTAAAATTATTCCAGGACAATTTATTATTACGTTCAAGGATTCTAAGGTAGAACCAGCATCAAAGGTTTTAGAAAAAAGATCTTTTACGAGTAGAGAGGACAAGGCAAGTGCCGTTCGCGATATCTCGGAGGTTTCTATTAAAAAAATGAATACAATTTTATCTGAGTACAATGTAGATCAGTCCAAAGTATTAAGCTATTACACTACGAAAATTTCTGGAGTAGCAATTAATCTTGATGATAGTGAATTCGAAAAAATAGCAAAAGATGACAATATTGCTTCTATAGAATATGATAGAGTAGTGGAGTTACCAAAATTCGAAATAGAAGAAGTAATCTCTGGAGAGCAGTCTCAAAGAATGGCACAGCAGACACCTTGTGGAATTACACGTGCTGGTGGAGCTGGAAATGGCGCTGGAAGAGATGAGTGGATTTGGGTAATTGATACAGGTATTGATTTAGATCACCCAGATCTTAATGTAGTAACGAATACTACCTACGCAAGATCTTTTGTGGGAGGTTCTGCAAATGATTGTAACGGTCACGGAACGCATGTTGCGGGAACCGCGGGAGCAATCAATAACGGAATTGGTGTTGTAGGAGTTTCTGCAGGTGCACCAGTAGTACCGGTAAGAGTTTTTGGATGTAGTGGGGGAACTAGTACATCTACAATCTTATCAGGGATCAATCATGTAGGTCAGTATGATTTACCAGGTGATGTTGCTAATTTAAGTCTAGGAGGTTTCTTTGGATCAGGATGTGCTAACAACTCTTCTTATAGAAGTGCTTTAACTGCATTAGCTAACGGAGGGACAAGAATAGCTATCGCTGCAGGAAACAGTAGTGCGAACTCTGCAAATTATCAGCCTGCTTGTGTAAATGGAAATAATATTTACACAGTAGCTTCTATGACTTGTAACAGAGGTTTCTCATCTTTTTCTAATTATAATATGAATCCAGTAGATGTAATTGCTACAGGAAGTAGTGTAAGAAGTACATATCTAAACGGAGGATATGCAACTTTAAGCGGTACGTCAATGGCATCACCACATGTAGCTGGAATCATGCATGCTAGAAATAACGGACCAAGAACATCCGGCACAGTTAGTAGCCGAGGAGAAAACTATCCTATCGCTGTAAGATAAAAAGAATATCATTTTATTTTATCGTTGGGATGTGTAGTTACGAAACCATTAGCTGGAGAGCTGATGGTTTCATTTTTTACATTTATTACAAATACCAATCACTAAAAACTGTGTTTCCTGTATCGTAAACCCTTCTAAATTAGGAATATGAAGTGTGTTTGGTTGGCAGGTAACTTCATTGCATATTTGACATTCGAAATGAATATGGTTATGGATTTTGTGAGAAGTTCCACAGCTATTACCACATAAAGCATAATACGCTTTTCCATTTTTACCCGTCACGAAATGAACTTCTCCCTTTTCTGTAAAACGATCCAAAATCCTATATATCGTAGTTTTATTGACTTTTATAGGCATGGCGAGCATGATATCATCTGCAGACAATGTGTGCTCCGATTTGGATAAAATTTCTTTAACCAGGTTTTGTTTTTCTGTATTCCTAGTTTTTTTTATTTCCATAATATTATGTTCAAATTCCCGTTGATACGGTTAAAATAATAATTTTTAATCAGAGAACAATCATTTTAAGAAGTATACATAAAGAACTTTTATCAATATTAAAAAAAAACTATCCTGTATAAAGAGGGAGTTTTTTTATTTAACTTAGCAAAACTTAACTACATATTATGAAAACACTTAGTAAATTAACAGTATTAGTAGCAGTAATTTTGTTTGTTTCTTGCAAGCAAAATCCAGCAGAATCTCCAGAGCACAAAGCAATGGTAGAGAAACACAAAACCATGGAAACGTCTCATGAGACTATGGCTCAAGAGCATAGTGCTATGAAGGATGATCATCAACAAATGGTGAATGCGCATAAAACATTAGAAAACGATTCGATTCATGTGATTACTGAAAAAAAACACACTGATGTTTTGGCAAAACATGGAGAGTTAATCGCTGCGCACAAAGCATTAATAGAAAAACATGCAGAGCTTGAAGCTAAACATGTTTCTGGTGAAATTACGTTAGAGCAGATGACAAAGGAGCATGAGTCTATGAGTGCAGAGCATGAGACCATGGAAAAAGAACACCAAAAGTTAGCTTCTGAGCATAAACAAATTAAGGAGGAAGATGAGAAAATGATTAAAGAAGATCAGGAAAAAGCTAAAGAAAGTGAAGCTGATAAAGAATAAAACTTTATCAGTATAAATTATCAATTATAAGTCGAGTTAAAAGTAATTTTAACTCGATTTTTTTTATGTTGATACCAATTGCAATTGGTATCAGATTAATTCAATTATAGTTAATGGTTTATATTTTGAATACTGTTTTCAATTGCTTCTGTTAAAGCAGAAGGGTTGCTTCCTGGTCCAATAGTAAGAAGTTTAGCTCCTGTTATAGGTATTCCATTAAAAGGTCGTATATAGATATCTCCATCAGGTTTTCTTTCGAAGTAGGTGTAGTTTTTGTCATTTCTTATTTGGGTACATCCTTTTACTCTAAGAATACTTTTAGGAAGAGCTTCACAAATCTTGTAAATACAGTCAATTTCAGGAAGGTTGGGTAAATCCACAGAACTAGATGCCCAATGTGCTTTTTGATGATTAAATTGCTGGGCAACATTGTTCGAGGGTACTAATTCAGGAAGTGATAAAACATTCAAATCCTTCATTGTCGTAATTTTTGCGAATGGATTTAATATTTTTAATTCTTCAACTACAGTAGTTTTTCTATTTGAAGAAACAGTATGTATATGCGTTAGTACAATCAAAGAAGAAACCTGTATTTGATTTGTTTCTAATTCATTGTGTTCGCCTCTATGTTGCCAGTTTTTAACATCCACCACAGATACTTGGATAGGAGGTAAATACCGTTCATTCAGCCCAACACCTAGAAACTCCATCAATGTGCACGCATCTGATGTTCCATTAGCTTCAATTAAAGTGATTCCGTTTTTTCGGTCTGGAATTCTATTAATCACATTTCTTAGTTCCACAATACCGCTACAGCAAATGCAACTGCCACTTAATGGTTTAATACTATTTAATTTAATTTGTTCAGAAAATTGTTGAGCATCCAAATACGCATTTTCATAGTCATTGAGAATGACAAATGGATCCCAATTTTCACTGATAAAATTAGTTAATAAGTGTTTGAGTAATGTAGTTTTTCCAGTTCCTAAAAAACCTACAACCGTTATGATGGCTTCTTTATTGTTAACCACTATGATATTAATTTAAAAGGTATTGTTTTTAAGTAATAGTTTAAGATACTATCTTTTTATAGTATTAGACGAATACTTCTCCTTATAATTTCTGTTGAGATTAGCTTTTGAAGGAATTTTGGAGATTAGTTTAGATAATGTTTGTCTACACAAACTAAATCAGAATAAATGTTTTTAAAAATAGCTTCCTTTTTAATATAAATCTTACCGGTTATTTTTATAGGAATCTTATATATAGTGTTCAGTGCAAGTTGTAACTCATTAATTTTTTTATTCAAATGGTATGAGAAAACTGAAAAATAAGGATGATCTGTTTGCCAAAGTATATCTGAATGTTGCTTCTGCTTATGAATTTGCTCATAAAAATCATTTAAACCTTTGATATCTATAAAATGGCGGTTTTTTATAGCGTCTTTAACAATACGATTGTTGTCGGATAATGCAAAGGTGATTTCTTTAATATCATTCTTTCGTATCAACCTATTCCTACCATTTCCGAATCAAATGTTATAGAGTTTCCTAAAGAGCTATAATAATAGTTCTCCTCACGAAAAGTAGCATTTATAATTGACTCTAAATAATCGGTAGGACAAAGAAAATATAGGTGTTTTTTCACAATAATGAAAATAGTTTTGTCGATTAAAAAAACGTTGTATCTAAGAAAGAGTATTATAGACTTTTAAGGTCTACTATTTCAAAGTTTTTAGCATCAAAATAATCGTCTAAACCATAATCTGTATTGATGATGATTCCTCCTAAAAGAGCAACTTTATCTACAGGGAATTCATTCTTACATGTTTTTACATACTCATGAATTTTTTTGTCAATAATATCATAGGTTGCTTCCGTTATAGCTTTCTGCGGATTGTCACTATTTATGATGTCTTCCCTGTAAGGTAATAAGCTCTCTTCCAGCTTCATTTGCTGGTAATCATTTTCATTCAATACGGGTTGATAGTGCGAATCTTGAAGTCGACTAAGTGCTAACATAAGGGCTCCGCAGGAATTTCCTGTTTCTTCTTGTCTAGGACGGTACATTTTGCCTAAATCACCATCTAAGGTTACTCCTATGTGTGGTCCGTAAAATATAAAGGCACTTCCTTCATCAGGAATGTGATGCGCAAAAGCGGTCATACCTGTCTGACCTACAAATGGGATTCCTCCAAGTCCTCCCATGATAAAGGGCCCAAATAAAACATTAAAAAATGTTGTAGAAGGAATATTAATATCGTCCGAGCAAACTGATGTAGCCATTAAGACTTTTGAAATATCAAGTTTGTGCTCATTTTGCATTTTTCCTAAATAATGAATGGAGGTATCTTTTGCATCCTTAGCATTAGGATAATGCTGCTTTACAACTTGGTCAAATTTTCTTTGTAACATAATGATGATTTTATGATGATAATATCTAAGAGTGATAATGTTTTAATTACTCGTAAATATAAAAGATAATTTGTTAATGCAATATTATTGCATTAACAAATTATCTAAAGAAATCATAAAATATTAGCGTTATATTTTAAAGGTGTCAAGACTTTTAATAATATCTATTACCATTATGGATTTAAAGTGTTGGTTCTTGATAGGTAGGGATTGGCCAATTGTCTTTTGCTAAAAACTGATTGTTTTTCCATTCGATAATTTCTTCTTCCGTAAGCAAACAAGAATCTAATAGCTCGGTTGTACCTGTAACATCCAGGTTTTGACCAATAAAAACAAGTTCAGTTTTGCGATCCCCAAAAACTGCATCCCATTCAGATTCAATCATTTCTTGGTTATTTACAAAAGCAGCGTAACCAATTCGATCAGTAAACGGCATAGAAGCCCACCAAACTCCGGCAGGATCTGTTTTTAAGGATCCTCCGGCCGAACCCCAAATAAGTGCTTGATTAGGTCTAGAAGCAAGCCAGAACAATCCTTTACTACGAATTATATTTGAAGGGAAGTGTTCTGTCGCAAAATCTAAAAATCGCTCTGGATGAAAAGGTTTACGACTTCGGTATACAAAAGAACCTATTCCGTACTCTTCTGTTTCAGGAATATGTTCGTTTTCTAGTTCTTGTATCCATCCGGCAGATGCTTCTGCTTCATCAAAATCAAACAAACCAGTACCAATTACTTCGGCTAGTGATATCTCTGAATTTTGAGTCGGAATAATTCGAGCCTTAGGGTTTAATTTATGAATGATGTCATATAAATTTCTTAATTCAGATTCGGTAACCAAGTCAACTTTGTTTAATAAAATTACGTTTGCGAATTCTACCTGATCTGTAAGAAGATTAACAATAGTTCTATCATCTCCCTCTATATTAGTGAGGTCTCTATCTGTTAAGTATTGAGGACTAGAAAAGTCTTTTAGAAAATTAAAAGCATCTACCACTGTAACCATAGTGTCAACATAACTAAATCGGCTTAAATCCAGTTGTCCGTCCTCACTGGCAAAACTGAAAGTTTGTGCTACTGGTATCGGTTCAGATATTCCTGTGCTCTCGATAATTAAGTAATCAAACCTATCCTCTTTAGCCAGTTTTTCAACCTCAATCATCAAATCTTCTCGTAATGTACAACAGATACAACCGTTGGACATTTCTACAAGTTTTTCTTCAGTTCTAGATAGTGTGTTTTCGTTTTCTACAAGCTGTGCATCAATATTCACTTCGCTCATATCATTTACGATAACCGCAACCTTAAGACCTTCTTTGTTATGTAAAATATGGTTTAATAAAGTGGTTTTTCCAGCTCCTAGAAACCCACTTAATACTGTAACAGGTAATTTCTTTGAAATATTCATCACTATAAAGACTAAAATTAAATATACTTGTGAGATCAAAGTTAGTAATAAAAACACAAATGCAACTATGTTGCTTTTAATGTTTTCTCTCCTTATTATTGCATCGAATCGAATAAATAGGTTAGAACGTATTGAGAAAACATTGACCAAATTAAAATTATTTACATGAGTAAAATAAAAATTGGAATCCTTACTATATCAGATAGAGCTAGTCAGGGAGTTTATGAAGATATTTCTGGTAAAGAAATTATAAAGGTAATGAGTGAATATATTTCATCGGATTGGACTCCGTTGTATCAAGTAATTCCTGATGAACAACATCTTATCGAAGAAAAACTAATTGCTTTCAGTGATGAGGAAGGGTGTTGTCTAATATTTACCACAGGAGGCACTGGACCAGCGCCAAGAGATGTCACTCCAGAGGCCACGGAAAATGTATGTAAAAAGATGATGCCAGGTTTTGGGGAGTTGATGCGACAAGAAAGTTTGCAATATGTTCCCACAGCAATTTTATCCAGACAAACTGCTGGAATTAGAAATAAAACATTAATTGTAAATCTTCCTGGTAAGCCTAAATCTATTAGAGAATGTGTACAAGCAGTCTTTCCTGCAATTCCTTATTGTCTAGAATTGATAGGGCATCCTTTTCTAGATACTAATGATGATCATATAAAAGTATTTAGGCCTAAAAAGTAATAGCGATTAAGACGTATGACTCCTTAATTTATATGAATATCTTATCTTTAATTGAATAAGGGAAAATTCAACTTTTGTGCTATATTTATTTGATAATTTGAATATAATCAAATCAAAAATAACAATAAGTTCATTTAGAATAGTTAGTTAAAGACAATAATCCTGATTGTCTTTAAATGTTCAGGAATTAATTACTCTTAAATTAAATTTATTATGTTAAAATCACTTTTAGAATTAAAGAATGTCAGTAGTCTAAGTAAGCTCGATCAAAGATCAATAAATGGAGGTACTCCATTGATACCTTTTCATTGTTATGGTTTGCCTAAGCATGAATGTGGTCGTAATATAGGGTGTCAATGGGATGTGTCTTATTGTGGGTTTGATGTTTCTCACGCTGTAGGATTGACTGGTTGTAATGAAGAAGGTCAATAAAATAAAAAGGAGGCTGTCTATTTAGAGATAGTCTCTTTTTTTATAGTAATATCATAATTGGTTTGGGATTAATTATATGCTAAAACTTTGCGCTAACAGTGTTCTGATATAGGAGATGACATCGTCGTTATTCTCCGTAAATATAAATTTATGTGTTTATAAATTTATTATATCTATATAAGGTATAAGGTATTAGTGTTTTTAAACTTTTGTTTATAGGATTATTTTTCTGGATTCCTAGATACTCCAGCGCTGTCTGATTCCATGTGTTTTAGATAATCCGTTGGATTTTTTAAAAGATAAAATTCCTCTTTTTTAATTAAAATAGAAGGTTGTATTAGCTGAGGGTTTTCTTCTAGTATTTTTAACCAATCATGGGTTTCGAGGCTAATATCTTCGCTGTATAGGTTTTTAAAGTTAGGATGTTTTTTATCCACTAAATCTTGAATTTCGACATCTAGTTTTTCTGCAATTTCTGTCCATTGTGTTCCTGTTATTTTTGTTTTTGATGTATCAATACTTCTTATCTCTTTTTTGGAGTTGATAGTATAAGCATACGTTTGTCTTCCAATAGATGTTTCCGAATTGTAAATTAAAGTGATTTGTTTTTTGTCGGTTGCAAATAATCCCATGATGATTTTGGTTTTTGCCAAAAGTAAGGTGCATTTAATTGGCTTCTGAATCCTATTCCAATAAATATTAATTCATTTGATATATTGAAAAGAATATTTTTTACTAATCATAGATTATCTACTAATTATTCGTTTTTTCTGCAACATTGATTATTAGAACCACTAAAAAGAAAATAAATGGTAGACATAAATAAGTTATATAAACAAAAAAGCCTTACAAAAAAGTAAGGCTTTTTGTGATCGCGACAGGATTCGAACCTGTGACCGTCTGCTTAGAAGGCAGATGCTCTATCCAGCTGAGCTACGCGACCAGTAAATTATATCTTTCAAATTGTCGGGGTGGCAGGATTCGAACCTGCGACCTCCGCGTCCCAAACGCGGCGCGATAACCGGGCTACGCTACACCCCGAATTTTGAAAATAATACTCAAAATTAAAGCGGAGAGACTGGGATTCGAACCCAGGCAACACTTACGCGTTGACAGATTAGCAATCTGCTCCATTACCACTCTGGCACCTCTCCTAAATCAAATTTTGATTATGAACTCCACATTAATATTTCAAATGCGGATGCAAATGTAGCTTTTATGAATCTACAATGCAACATTTTTTTGTCATTATTTTCGTTTTATTTTCTGGATAATTTTAAAAAGTTGAAAATCAGTTTTTTTGTTTGGAATAATTTTTGAAAAATTAAGATGTTATGATATCAAAGGATATAAATAGTGATTTCAATCTATAATCATATATTTGTGAAACACGACCCAAATACAATGACCTATGCGTTTTGATAAAAGAAAATTTACAATGAAAATAAAAGCCCTTCTAGTTTTTGTTCTACTAATTGCAGGATATAACTATGGTCAAAAACCTGTACTTTCTGAAGATTTTAATTTTAAAATAGGAGAAAAGTATAAAAGGATCAAAAGTTTAAGTTCCTACTACGTAGCTTCTGGAGAGCATATGGTAGCTATAAAAAAGGGAAGAAAGGATATGACCATTCAAAGATTTTCTTTGAAAGATCTCAAGGAAGATGTCAAAAAAAGACAGGTAATTGAAGATAAAGGAGATTTTCAAACAGTCATGAATTTAAATGGTAAAGCGGTTGCCTTTTATACCGTCAAGGATAAGGCGTTTGCGCAGCGAATATCACTAACAGGGATTATTGCAGAAAAACCGGTTTTAGTAGGTAGTGATAAAGATAATATTACCAATGATGTTGGATTTAAAAGTACATATGGATTCGATGCAGGAGGAAGAATTAACAAATTCGTTTTTAAAAAGTCTTTCGATGGTACTAAATTATTAGTGTTATTTAGAGTAAAAACAGCAAATGACAAGGCTGATAAAATAGGAATTAGTGTTTATGACTCGAATTTAAAATTGCTTTGGAGCAGAAAAGTGCGATTACCGTATGTTAGTAAACGTATCGAGAATGAAGATTTCGCGATAGATAATGAAGGAAGTTTTTATATGACTGCTTCTATTTTTAATTCTGGTGCAGAAGAAAAGGATAAATTAGAAAACACTTATAGAACGGAAGTTTTTAAAATAAAAGAAAACCCTAAAGATATTATTAAAAGTAAGATAGAACTACCAGGTAAATCGATAATGGATGCTGTACTTGGTTTAGATAAGCAAGGTAAGGTTAGGGTTTCGGGTTTTTATGTAAATAATGATAATAAAATAGAAGCTTCAGGTTTGTTTTCTGCAAGCTTAAGTAATGAAGGAACTGTTTCTTCAATTATCAAAAGTGATATTCCAGCAGGTACATTAGAACAGTATGCATTAAAAAGAGAAGAGCGCATTAATGAAGGAACACAGGACGAAAAAGATAAAAAGGATTTTGAAAATTTAAAAGTGAATGACGTTGTATATAATGAAGATGGAAGCGCAGTTATACTAGGAGAACAGCGGTATGTTGAGTCATTTACAACGTCTAGTTCATCGGGATCTAGAACTACGTATAAATATTACTACAGAGATGTGATAGCTTCGAAAATTACTTCTGATGGTACTGTAGTTTGGTTTCATAGATTACCAAAATATCAAATTGGTGCGCGAGGAAAGAGGAGTATGTCATATCTTAATTTTAAAAATTCTGGTAAACATTATTTGTTTCATATCGATGATTTTACTAACCTTAAAAGGTCTTTTGATGAATATCCAACGAGATATTTTGATGGTAAAAAAGAATTCTTGTATCTAACATCATATACTATAGATGATGCTACTGGAGAAGTTGTTAAAGAACCGATTTTAACAGGAAGTGACATCAGAAATTCTCGTTTGGATAACCTAGAAGTATACAAAGCCGCTACGCTGCCTAACCAAGATATGATTTTTGAAGCTTTTGATGGTAAAAAGAATAATTTATTACTAAAAGTTTCTGTAGCTAAATAGTACTTGTGCTATAAAATATAAGTGGGTTTAATATGACATACTTTATTTGAATGTTTATTGACTTTATTTGTTTAAATTTTTTTTAATGTAGTATTGGGTTTTTAGGTAGAATTGATAATACAATTTTATTTACTTGTGATCTTGATAAACATGATCCCTATTACAAATAATAGAAACTAAAAGTTAGTAGCAACTGTAAAAACAATTATTTTGAGATTAAACGAGAATATTTGGATAAAAAAAAGGAGGCAAAACGCCTCCTTTTTTTATTGTATAAATTGTAGAAGAAATTTATTCCGTTATTTTTTCCTCTTCCATTTCGATTAGTTTGGCTACATTTCTAACAATGTGATTGTGTTTTTTTACAAAAGGGTTGGTTTGATCCCAAACATACCCAGCTAATACCGCACATATTTGTTCCTTGAAATCTTCTCTTGGCTTATCATGGAAAATAATTTTCTGAAGATTTCCTGTGTACCATTCTTTTACATAAGTAGAGAATACATCAACTCCGCGTTTCATATGATCAACAAAATTTTCTTGCCAATCAACTTCTTCTCCATTCAATTGTTTGATAGCTAACTTAGCAGCTAACAAACCGGTTTCTGTAGCAAACGAAACCCCTGAAGAAAAAACAGGATCTAAAAACTCTGCACTGTTACCAGTTAGCACAAAACCATTACCAAAAAGCTTGGTAACATTTTTAGAAATGTTCTCTACTTTATAAGGTTCAAAAAGATAGGGAACATCTTTAAACTGATCGTAGTAATATGGCGAAGTTTTCATCATTTCTTGTAAAACTTCGGTTGTGTTACCTTCAAATTTATTGATCCATTCCATTGGGCCTACAAAACCAATACTTGTGTTGCCATTAGAAAAAGGAATGTACCAAAACCATACCTCGGTTTCTATAATTTCAAATGTAATTGTAGTTCCTTCAACTCCTTCAGGTCTATTTACATCTTTTACCTGTGTAAAAATAGATCCGTGTTCAGCAATTTTCGGGGGTGCTTCTAATCCTAGTTGTCTTGCAATAACTCTACCAAAACCACTGGAATCTATGATGAACTTAGCCTCAATTTCGCTTTCTGAACCGTCTTTATGCTTTACAGTGGTTAAAGAATTTGTTCCGTCAAACTGTACATCAGTAACTTCAGTTTCAAAATCAACACTAACACCTTGTGAGATAGCTTCGTCAATTAATGTTTTGTCAAAATGATCCCTAGGTACTTGCCAAGTCCAGTCCCATCCTTCACCGTGTTTTTTGCTAAAATCAAAAGAGCCTTTTACACCATCTTTGATAAAACGAGCACCATATTTCTTTTCGTACCCTTGCTTCATCAAACAATCAAGAAGACCAGCTTCTTCAAAGTTATCCATGCATCTGGGAATGAGACTTTCCCCCACTTGAAAACGTGGAAATTTTGTTTTTTCGACTACCTTAACGTTGACTCCATGTTTGTTAAGATATGCAGCACTTACACTGCCTGAAGGACCAGCGCCAATAACTAGTACATCTACATTTTCTTTTTTCATAATTTTCAAAGGTACATTAAATACATTACATTTGCCCTCGTAAAAATAAAGAGTAAACTTGAATTTTTTTACAAATATTGGAAAAAACTTACTAAATCGCGAATGCTAATATCAAAAGAAAGGTTAGAAATTAAAGATTTCCTAAGCGTAATTTTTAACGAAGAAAAGGTTACGATAGATGAATCCATTGTAAAAAGAGTGGAGGATAGCTATAATTTTTTAGAGAAATTTTCTGAAAATAAAGTTATTTATGGTGTTAATACTGGATTTGGTCCTATGGCTCAATATAAAATTGATGATAGGGATAGGATAGAATTACAGTTTAACTTAATCAGAAGTCACTCATCAGGAACTGGAAAACCTATGGAGCCAGCCTACGTTAAGGCATTGATGCTAGCAAGACTAAACACGTTATCCTTAGGAAAATCAGGTGTGAATACAACAGTGATTAATGGATTGAAAGATTTGATCAATCATGATGTTACGCCTTTGATTTTTGATCACGGAGGAGTAGGTGCGAGTGGAGATTTGGTGCAGTTAGCGCATTTAGCACTGGTGTTGATTGGAGAAGGAGAAGTTTTTTACAAAGGAGAAAGACGAAACACAGAAGATGTTTTTAAAGAGCTAGGACTAAAGCCTATTGAAGTAAAGATTAGAGAAGGGTTAGCATTAATGAATGGTACTTCTGCGATGACCGGTATTGGTATTGTTAATGTAATCAACGCTCAGAAATTGTTGGATTGGTCTATAGTATGTTCTTCAGCAATCAATGAAATAGTTCAAGCTTATGATGATCATTTGTCTGAAGAGCTTAATCATAGCAAATTACATTTAGGACAGCAGGATGTGGCTCGAATGATGAGAGAACATCTATCAGATAGTAAGCTTACAAGAGATCGTACAGAGCATTTATACTCTGGTCAGAATGGAGATACGTATTTCAAAGAGAAAGTACAAGAGTATTATTCGCTCAGATGTGTTCCACAAATCTTAGGGCCAGTTTGTGATACTATTAAGCATGTAGGGAGAATTTTAATCGAAGAATTAAATTCTGCTAATGATAATCCAATTATCGATGTAGATAAAGAGCATGTGTATCATGGAGGTAATTTTCATGGAGATTATGTGTCTTTGGAAATGGATAAGTTAAAATTGGTAGTTACAAAACTTTCTATGTTGGCAGAACGCCAATTAAACTATTTATTAAATTCTAAACTAAATGATATCTTACCGCCTTTTGCTAACTTAGGAAAGTTAGGGTTTAATTTTGGAATGCAGGGTATTCAGTTTACAGCGGTTTCTACAACAGCAGAAAATCAAACGCTTTCTAACTCTATGTATGTGCATAGTATCCCTAACAATAATGACAATCAGGATATTGTGAGCATGGGTACAAATGCTGCTAATATGACTAAAACGGTTATAGAAAACACTTTTGAAGTACTTGCGATAGAATTGATGACTATTGTACAGGCATTGGAGTATCTAGATTTTGGGGACAAACTTTCAAGTAGAACACAAAAACTGGTAAAAGATATCAAAGCTATAGTTCCTCCATTTGATAAGGACTATATTACATACCCCTTTGTACAGCAAGTTAAAGACTTCCTAAAAGAAAATAATGCATATTAATTTATTTCATTAATATTTAATATATTTTACCATAAAGAAAAAAGCATGTTAACCTATGCTTTTTTATTTGTACTAAAAAATAAACCTTAAATATAAAATAATGAAAAAAGCATTTTTAATTACAGTAGCATTAGTATTTGGTTTACAAACAATATTCTCTCAGGAACTGGCAAAAGTTCGAGAAAATGGAAAGTTCGGGTACATAGATAAAAAAGCTGAATTCGTAATAACGCCACAATTTAAAAAAGCAAATAGTTTTGCAGATGGTGTTGCTTTAGTTTTAGACGGAAAAAAATGGGGGTATATACTTCCTGATGGGACATGGCTTTTAGAACCTCAATTTAGTAAAGCAAAAGACTTTAATAGTGGAGTAGCGATGGTTCTTAAAGATAAAAAGTGGATGTATATCAATAAAGAGGGCAAGGAGTTAGGATATTCAGATGCCGAAAAAATATATCCGTTTAAAGAAGGTGTTGCTTTTGTTAGAGAGGATAAAAAAGTGGGTTTAATGAACTCTAAAGGAGAGGTGATTGTTAAACCTGAATATAAAATAATAAAAGGTTTTCAGGATGGTTATGCTCGTTTTGCAGATCAGTCAGGAAATTGGGGTATCATAGATAACAAAGGTAATATTGTTATTAAAGCAGAATATACTTCAATTGGCAATTATAGGAATGGTGTCGCAAGGGCAGAGAAAGGTGAAGATAATTTTGGAATAGCTTCATCATCATCATTTAATGCAGTAGAAGGTGCAACTAAAATTTGGGACTTTAGAGAAGGAGGAAAGTACACCATAGCCATGAAGGATGAAAAATATGGTTTTATAGATAAATCAGGAAAATGGGTTATAGAACCACAGTTTGTAAAGGCAAAAGCTTTTCAAAATGGACATGCAGGAGTTTTTGATGGTAACAAATGGGGCTTTATTGATACTAATGGAAAAGTAGTTGTTGAAAACAAATATGATGATGTTGATTATTTTGATGAAAACGGGATGGCTCCTGTGAAAATTGAGGATTGGGGATTTATAAATGCAAAAGGGGACCTAGTTATAGAGACAAAGTATGGGATTACAGCTGGAAGTTTTGGATTTCTATCGGGTAGAGTTCCTCAAAAAGGATTTGTCGATGGCTTAGCAAGGGTTAAGTATGAAAAAAAATGGGGTTTTTTAACTCCAGATGGGAAGTTATTAGGAGGGAAATGGTTTGAAAATGCAGAGCCTTTTGTAACTGTGAAATAGAATTTCTAGCATCCCAACAACCTTAGACGATTGTTAAAGTTGTTGGGAATTTTTTAATATTGTTAATTATATCTTAATTTGGAATAATTGTTGTTTTATGAAATTTCAATAATTATTTGATCTTAAAACCAAATATGTAAATGAAATACGCCCTCGTTACTGGTGGATCCAGAGGAATTGGAAGAGCAATCGCAGTAAAACTAGCAAAAGAATTGGAGTATCCAGTTTTAATCAATTATCAGTCAAACGATGCTGCTGCGAATGAAACTAAAAAGTTAATTGAAGATGAAGGAGGAAAATGTACATTATTAAAATTTAATGTTGCAGAAAGGGAAAATACTCATAAAGTTCTAGATGCTTGGATTGCGGAAAATCCTGAAGCAACCATAGAAATTATAGTAAATAATGCAGGTATTACTAGAGATGGTTTGTTTATGTGGATGAAACCAGAAGATTGGCATGATGTTTTAAATATTAGCTTAAACGGTTTTTACAATGTGACAAATCATCTGATACAAAAAATGTTGACAAATAGATACGGACGTATCGTAAATGTAGTTTCTGTGTCAGGAGTAAAAGGAACTGCAGGTCAGGCTAATTACTCAGCCGCTAAGGGAGCTTTAGTTGCTGCTACAAAAGCATTAGCTCAGGAAGTAGCTAAACGAAAAATTACTGTGAATGCAGTTGCTCCAGGTTTTATTAAAACGGATATGACCGCAGAAATGGATGAAAAGGAGTTAAAAAGAATGATTCCTGTAAATCGTTTTGGTGAAGCAGAAGAAGTTGCAGATCTGGTAACTTTTTTGGCATCTAAAAAAGCAGCATATATCACAGGGGAAGTAGTAAATATTAACGGAGGAATTTATTCATAGAAGATGAGTACGCGAAGAGTAGTTATTACTGGAATGGGAATTTATTCTTGTATTGGTACAAATGTTGATGAAGTAAAAGAGTCCTTGTACCAAGGAAGATCGGGTATTATTTACGAGCCATCACGCAAAGAATTTGGATACCGATCTGCATTAACAGGAACCGTTCCAAAACCTAACCTAAAAAAAGAGTTAAGTAGACGGCAAAGAGTGAGTTTTGGTTCTGAATCTGAATATGCTTATATAGCTACGAAGCAAGCGTTTGATCAAGCGGGAGTAGATCAGGAGTTTTTGGATAATGAAGAAATAGGAGTGCTGTTTGGTAACGATAGTACAGCAGAGTCTGTGATGGAAGCGATAGATAAGATAAGAATCAAAAAGGATACTACATTAGTTGGTTCTGGAGGAGTCTTTAAATCTATGAACTCTACGGTAACTATGAATCTTTCGACGGTTTTCAAGCTGAAGGGAGTTAATTTTACCATTAGTGCAGCATGTGCAAGTGGATCACATTCCGTTGGAATGGGGTATTTGTTAATTAAACAAGGACTTCAGGACTATGTGCTTTGTGGTGGAGCTCAGGAAATAAATGATTACGCTTTTGGAAGTTTTGATGGTTTAGGAGTTTTTTCGGTAAACGAACAAAACCCTACAAAAGCTTCGAGACCCTTTGATAGTAACCGAGATGGCTTGGTGCCAAGTGGAGGAGGGGCAGCTCTTTTTATGGAGACATATGAAAGCGCGATGAAAAGAGGTGCTACGATTTTAGGAGAAGTAGTTGGGTATGGTTTTTCTTCTAACGGAGATCATATTTCTACTCCAAATCAAGAGGGGCCTGCAAGGGCAATGAAAAGAGCAGTGGATCAGGCAAATATAAAGCCAGAAAATATAGATTATGTAAATGCGCATGCAACATCAACTCCGATTGGTGATGCAAACGAAGCAAAGGCTATTAATGAGGTTTTTGGGGAATCTAAACCTTATGTAAGTTCAACAAAATCCATGACAGGACATGAATGTTGGATGGCTGGAGCAAGTGAGATTATATACTCTTTAATTATGTTGAATAATTCGTTTATAGCACCTAATATTAATTTGGAAGAACCAGATGAGGATTCTACAAAGTTAAATTTGGTAAAAGAAACGATAGATAAAAAAATTGATGTATTTTTGTCGAATTCATTTGGATTTGGGGGCACAAATTCTGCAATCGTAATTAAAAAGATTTAGGATAGAAAAAAATTACTAGAAAGATGATGGAAACAAGTGTAATTGTCGAAAAAGTTGATGACTTTTTGATTGAAGAATTCGAGGTTGAAGCAGATGAGATAGCTCCTGAAGCAAACCTTAAAGAAACCTTAGATTTAGATAGTTTAGATTATGTTGATCTTGTTGTAGCTATAGAAGCTACTTTTGGAGTAAAGTTAGTTGGTGATGACTTTGTGGGTGTAGAAAGCTTCCAAGATTTTTATGATTTAATAGAGCGTAAAGTCAATATTTAAAAGACCACAATGGCCCAATGGGAAGGTAAAGCTAAAGGTACGCCTTTAGGCTATAAAATTTTTATATTTTTCATTAAGAATTTTGGGCTGAACGCTGCATATACTGTTTTGGTATTTGTAGCTGCATATTATTTGGTCTTTTCTTTTTCTTCTACAAAATCAAGTTTTTACTTCTTTAATAAAAGACTTGGTCAATCTACTTTAAAGTCGATCATTAGTGTTTACAAAAATTATTTTGTTTTTGGGCAAACGCTTATCGATAGAACTGCTATTTCCTTTGGACTTAAGGATAAGTTTAGCTTCACATATGATGGTAGAGAAAAAATTCAGAGATTATTAGAACGCAAAGAAGGAGGTGTTGTTTTTAGTGGTCATGTTGGAAGTTTTAATATTGCTCGATATTTTTTTGACGAGTTTGATATGACAGATACTGGTGTGAATTTGATTGTTACCGATCAAGAAAATGAGCAAATCAAACAATTTGTCGGAGCTGTTTCTACAGATACTACCATGAAATTTATTGTAATAAAGGAAGATATGTCTCATATTTTCGAAATGAATGAGGTATTGTCTAATGGAGAAGTTATCGTTTTTGCTGCAGATAGATATGTGGAAGGTATTCAGTTTATAGAACAAGAATTTCTAGGGAAGCCGGTAAAATTTCCTTCCGGACCTTATAAACTAGCCGCACGTAAAAAGAAACCTATCCTTTTTATGTATATAATGAAAGGAAAAGGTAAAGAATATAACCTGTATGCTCGAGAACCAGAATTTACTGAAGCTTCAGTAAAACCTAGTCATGTATTAAAAGAGTATATACGGTATACAGAAATCATGCTTAAGAAATACCCATTACAATGGTTTAATTATTACGACTATTGGGAAGATATTAATACCTAACATATGAAAAATATACTGGTGTTATATTATAGCCAAAGTGGGCAGCTTGGAGATATATTATCAAATTTGATAAGCCCACTGGAAAAAGATAAGAATTGTTCGGTTACGGTACAGCAAATTTGCCCTGAAGAACCTTACCAATTTCCATGGAATAAGAAAGATTTTCTTCAAGTGTTTCCGGAATCGTATTTGCAAATACCAAAGCCAAATATTCCTATTCCTGATGAAATTAAGAATAAAAAATATGACCTAATCATTTTAGGGTATACTGTGTGGTATCTTTCACCTTCTATTCCGATCAATTCATTTTTGAAGGGAGATGATGCAAAGATTTTGTTGAGAGATACACCTGTAATTACCGTCAATGGATCTAGAAACATGTGGATTTTAACCCAGGAAAAGGTTAAAAGACTGTTGGTAGATTGTAAAGCTAAATTGGTAGGTAATGTTGCTTTCGTAGATCGACATTGGAATCATGTTAGTGTAATAACCATTGTTCATTGGATGATGGGTGGTAAAAAAACAAAGTACTTAGGTGTTTTTCCAAAACCTGGTGTTTCTGATAAAGATATTAACGAAGCGGATAAATTTGGAATTATTATAAAAAAACATCTTTTCGGAGAAAATTATGAACAACTGCAAAAGGATTTGGTAAATGAAGGAGCAGTTGCAATAAAACCTTTTTTAATACGATCAGATAAATCTGGAAATCATATATTTAGTAAGTGGTCAGCTCATATCTATAAAGTAGGGTTGAAATCTCCAGAAAGGAGACAAAAATGGTTAAACTTTTTCCAGTATTATCTACAATTTGCTATTTGGGTTTTTGTACCTATAGTTTTTATTATATTTTTGTTGACTTATGTACCTTTTTATGTACGTATAAAAAAGGATATTAAATATTATCAATCAGTAAGATTAAGGTAGGTAACCACTTTTATGAAGAACGTTTACATAACAAAAACAGGGCATTTCTTGCCAAATGAGCCAGTCTCGAATGATGAAATGGAAAAGAGACTAGGTATGATTGATGATCAACCTTCAAGAGCTAGGCGGATAGTGCTAAGAAATAATGGTATTAAGCAAAGATATTATGCAGTAGATAATGAAGGTAATGTAACTCATAATAATGCAGAACTTACCAAAGAGGCTGTTAAAAGTTTATGTAAGGACGGTTTTACCGAAAAGCAAATAGAATTGCTTTCTTGTGGGACTACAGGACCGGATAATTTATTGCCTTCACACGCTTCTATGGTACATGGATTATTGGATACCGAAAGTATTGAGCTCAATTCTGCTTCAGGGGTTTGTTGTTCAGGAATGAGTGCGTTAAAATATGGTTTTCTTTCTGTAAAATCCGGTAATACCAATAATGCGATATGTACAGGGTCCGAACGCTCATCTAGTTGGATGCAATCGCAAAAATATAATGAGGAGATAGAAAATCTTAAAAGTCTGGAAGAAACTCCAGTGATCGGTTTTAAAAAAGATTTTCTAAGATGGATGTTATCTGATGGTGCGGGTGCATTTTTATTAGAATCAGAACCAGGTGATGATCTTTCTTTACGAATTGATTGGATGCAAGCATATTCATACGCTTATGAACTAGAGGCATGTATGTATGCAGGAGGAGAAAAACAGGAAGATGGTTCTCTAAAACCATGGACTGATTATACACCTAAGGATTGGCTTAATGACTCTATCTTTTCTTTGAAGCAAGATGTGAAAGTATTGGATGAGCACGTTGTTAAAAAAGCTATTCTTAGTCTTAAAGATGCAATTACGAAAAATGATTTAGATATAAATGATGTAGATTATTTTTTACCACATATGTCATCGTTTTATTTTGAAGATAAATTGGATGATGAAATGAAGGAACAAGGTGTTGGTATTGACAAAAAAAAGTGGTTCACAAATTTAAAGGACGTTGGTAATGTAGGTTCGGCATCTATTTATTTAATGGTGGATGAATTGAAAAATTCAGGGAAGTTAAAAAAAGGTGAAAAAATATTATTGCTTGTGCCAGAAAGTGGTCGTTTTTCGTATTTTCATATTCTACTAACAGTTTGCTAATGAATAATCAATTACAGGAGGAAATCACAGATATTGATTTAATTAAAAAATTAATCCCACAAAAGGATCCTTTTGTAATGATTGACAAGTTGCTTTATTTTGATCCTGATAAAGTTGTGTCTGGGTATAAAATTTCTGAAACCAATATTCTTTCTAATAATGGATATTTTACAGAAGGAGGTTTAATTGAGAACATGGCACAAAGCATAGCCTTGCACAGAGGGTATAGAGGTTATATTAAAAAGGGCAAAGATGGCAAACCTAAAACAGGTTTTATAGGATCTATAAAACACGCTACAATCCATGAGCTGCCTAAGGTTGGTACAGAGTTGATTACTACAGTAGAAATTATTGCTGAAATTATGTTAGTGTCTTTGGTGAAAATCGAAGTAAAAGATATAGAAGGTAATTTGCTAGCATCTTCAGAGATGAAGACAATTATTGTGGATTCGCAATGATCTTACGTTTTTAGAAACTTTTAAATCTAAATAAGTATGAAAAAAGAAGAAGTACCTCAGGATGAAAGTTGTTTCTCTCATACAGATATGAAAGAAGTAGTATATGCTGTAGATAAGGATGGTAAATACGGTAAAGCACTTAGTTCTGGTTGGGAAGCAAAGACCATTGCTTTAAACGAATCTTTAGATTTAATCGAGGAACAGCTACAAGAAACAATTCAAAAAATAAAAGAAGGAGAGCTTAGCCCAATTGCTTTTTATATGGAATCCCAACGTATGGATGTAGTGGTGTTATCTGGTTATGTTGGTATCTGGCAGTGGAAGGTGAAAAGACATTTGAAAGCAAAAACTTTTAAAAAAATGAGTGATAAAACACTAAAAAAATACGCAGAAGCTTTCGAGATTTCCTTAGAAGAACTTAAAAATCCAAAGATTTGAAAATAAACTTTGAACACAATCAATCTGCTCATTGCGAAAATGGAGTGGTTTCGAATTTGTTAAATTATAACGGACTTAAAGTAAGTGAGCCTATGGTATTTGGGATAGCTTCTGGAGTCTTTTTTATATATATACCATTTATTAAGGTGAATTTTGCACCAATGTTCAGTTTTAGACCTGTTCCCGGATTTATCTTTTCTAGAGTAAGTAAAAGATTAGGCTTTAAAATTAAGAGACATAAATTTAATTCTAAAGAGAAGGCGCAGCAAACATTAGATGCAGAATTGTCAAAAAATAATCCTGTCGGATTACAGGTTGGAGTGTACAATCTTACTTACTTTCCTGATGAGTATCGTTTTCATTTTAATGCACATAATTTAGTAGTGTATGGAAAGGATGGAGGCGATTATTTGATAAGTGATCCAGTGATGCCTCAGGTAACTACGCTGTCTGCAAAAGAATTAGAAAAAGTACGTTTTGCTAAAGGTCCGTTTGCTCCAAAAGGGCATATCTACTATCCTACAGAATTACCAAATGATGTAGATCTTAAAAAAGCGATAACAAAAGGAATTAAACAAGCATATAGGCATATGTTAGCTCCGGTACCACTTGTAGGGTTTCGAGGAATAAGATATGTTGCGAAGCGTATTCGTAAATGGCCTGATAAAATAGGAGTTAAAAAAACCAATCATTATCTTGGTCAGTTAGTACGTATGCAAGAAGAAATAGGAACTGGTGGTGGAGGTTTTAGATTTATTTTTGCTGCTTTTTTACAAGAGGCTTCTGTAATTATGGAGAATCCGAAATTAGCCGAGTTATCTGTAGAAATGACCGCTATAGGAGATCAATGGAGAGATTTTGCTATTGACGCTTCTAGATTATATAAAAACAGAAGTAGGGAAACTGATGCATATAATAAAATTGCAGATAAACTAGATGCAATTGGATTAGCAGAGAGAGCTTTCTTTTTAGATCTTAAGAGAGCAATTAAATAGTTGTGAGATGGATCAAAATCCTCTTATTCAAATAAAAAATATATCCAAACAGTATAAAGGAGCTACTTTTCTTTCTTTAGATAATGTGAATCTTGAAATCAAAAGCGGAGAGGTCTATGGCTTATTAGGGCCGAATGGAGCTGGTAAAACTACATTAATATCTATTTTGTGTGGTCTTATAAAGCCATCATCTGGAGACGTTTCAATTTTTGGTAAAGATTTAAAACAAGAAACCAAAGAAATTCAGAAAGAAATAGGTGTTGTTCCGCAAGAATATGCTTTATATCCTAAATTAACTGCTAGAGAGAATTTATTCTATTTTGGGAGTATGTTCGGAATGACGAAAGCCCAATTGAAACCAATTATTTCTTCTCATTTAGAAGCATTGGGACTTTTACCATTTGCAGATAAAAAAATTAAAACATTTTCTGGTGGTATGAAAAGAAGAGTGAATTTAATAGCAGGAATACTTCACGATCCTAAACTTTTGTTTTTAGACGAACCTACTGTTGGTGTGGATGTGCAGTCAAAGCAAGCAATTACTACCAAATTAAAAGAGCTTAATGATGTGGGAACTACAATTATTTATACTTCGCATCATCTAAGAGAAGCTCAGGATCTATGTTCATTGGTGGGCATCATTGACTCAGGTAAGATAATTGCAGAGAACACACCTGCCAAGCTTATTTCCGAAACAAAAGATGCACGTAATCTAGAAGATGTTTTTATTGAATTAACAGGAAGAGAACTTAGAGATTATGCATAGGTTTTTAGCATCCATAAAAAAAGAGTTTTTACTTCTGCTTCGAGATCCTGGAGGGTTAGTTATCCTCTTTATTATGCCGATTATTTTAGTGATAACCATAACACTAATTCAGGATGCAACATTTAAATCCGTTTCTAGTAATTCTATAGATATATTATTAGTAGACAAGGATCAAGGAAAGTTATCCAATGAGATTCAAAAGAGTTTTTCGGATATAGAATTTTTAGATCCTATTTCTAAGATTGGAGAAACTCCTTTGACTGAGGAAACTGCAAAACAACTTGTTGCTGCTGGTGAGTATCAGCTGGCGGTAGTTATACCAGAAGGGTTGAGTATTGAATTACAAAAGCAAATAGATAAGAATATCACCAAAATACTTGAAGAGTTCGAAGGTACAGAGGATTCCTTAAAAGTACCTCCGATCAATGAAAAGGTGCCCTCTAACAAAGTTGTTAAACTTTATTTTGATCCGATTACTCAAGAAACTTTTAGAAGCTCAGTTATATTCGCAGTGGATAAGCTGGTAGCAAGTATAGAAACTAGATCGATTTATGAAGCTTTTGAAAAAGAATTAGGGGAATCCGAAAGCTTAAAATCTTTTAATAGAGATAATTTTGTGAAATACGATCAAATTAATCCATCCTTGTCAGGAAAATCTGTTCTTCCAAATTCAGTACAACACAATATACCTGCTTGGACCTTGTTCGCTATCTTTTTTATGATTTTGCCTTTGTCGCTAAATTTGGTGCATGAAAAAGGACAAGGTACATTTATAAGATTACAAACAACTCCTGCAAAATACGGTACTATTATTGCTGGTAAAGCATTTTTATTCTTATTGGTTAGTTTATTACAATTCACCCTGATTTTGTTGTTAGGGATTTTTGTTTTTCCAAAATTAGGATTACCTGTTTTGGATTTAGGAGATCATTTAGGGTTGTTGTATTTAGTGGCATTAAGTTCAGGTTTAGCAGCAATTGGTCTTGGAATTTTATTAGGAACAGTATTTAATTCACACGAACAGGCGGCACCATTTGGAGCTGTTTTAGTAGTGTTGTTGGCGGCAATAGGAGGTGTTTGGGTACCTGTTTTTGCGATGCCGGATACAATGCAAATGATCGCTAAAGTATCTCCAATGAATTGGGGATTAGAGGCTTTCTATGATTGTTTCTTACGAAAAGGAAGTCTGAAGGATATTCTTCCAGAGATTGGTTTGCTTATTGTATTTTTTATTAGTACTATCGTAATTGCTATATTATACTATGAAAAGAAAAAAACGGTCTAAAGAGGTTGTTACAGATATAAAACACGTACATGAGGTAAGAGTCAGGTTTAACGACTGTGATCCTTTAAGTATTGTGTGGCATGGTATTTATATAACATATTTTGAAGAAGGGAGAGAAGCTTTTGGAAGGAATCATGGTATTTCTTATTTACATGTAAAAGATAATAACTATGTAACTCCAATTGTAAACTCTAATTGTGATCATAAATTACCTCTTAAATATGGTGATGTAGCTACAGTAGAAACCATATATGTGGATAGTCCTGCAGCGAAAATGATTTTTAGATATAATGTCTATAACCAAAGGAAAGAGCTTGTGTGTGTTGGTGAAACTACTCAAGTCTTTTTGGATATGGATGGGAATATGTCTTTGAGTATTCCAGAATTTTTTCTTGATTGGAAACGTAAAGTTGGTTTACTATGAGAAAAGTGTATCTAGTCGACGATAGTATTATTTCTCCTCTTGGTTTTTCAACACAAGAAAATTTCCAAAATCTTCGTAAAAATAATATTGGAATTAAAGAGGTAAAAAATAATGACATCTGGTCTGCACCCTTTTACGGTTCAGTAGTGGATAATGATAAGCTACATGAAGCATGGAACCTGATTTCTAATGATAAGAATGGAAATTATTCCAAGTTAGAAAAGATGATGATTTTATCTGTTTCTAAACTTATATCCAATAATCCTTCACTAGATATTTCCCGATGTGGAATAGTGATTTCGACTACTAAAGGTAACATAGGTCAAATAAAAGAAGAACAGAATGATAAAGCCTATCTAGCTAGTATTGCTAAAACAATTCAAGGTTATTTTAATTTAGACCAAACGCCAAAAGTACTATCGAATGCTTGTATTTCGGGTGGTTTGGCATTGGCAATAGGAAAAAGAATGATTCAGGCGCAACTATATGATGATGTTATTGTTATTGGAGGAGATTTGTTATCTGAATTTACACTTTCAGGATTCTTCTCTTTTCAAGCAGTTAGTTCGGCTCCTTGTAAACCTTTTTGTAAAAACAGAACTGGGATCAGTTTGGGAGAAGCAGCAGCTTCAGCTTGGTTAAGCGCGGATAAAAAGAAAATAAATGGAGAAGCAATTAGTATATCAGGAGATGCTTCGGCCAATGATGCGAATCATATTTCAGGCCCATCAAGAACAGGTGAAGGTTTGTATATCAGCATAACGAAAGCGTTAAAAGAAGCTAATTTGGAAAGTCAACAGATTGATTACATTACCGCCCACGGAACAGCAACACCGTTTAATGATGAAATGGAAGCGATTGCATTTAATCGAGCAGGTCTGCAAGAGGTTCCTCTTAATAGTTTGAAAGGATATTATGGTCATACATTGGGGGCATCTGCATTAATAGAGAGTATTATAGCAAGACATTGCCTACTTCATAATGTGTTAATTGCATCTGTAGGTTTTGAAGAGTTGGGAGTCTCGCAACCTGTTAATGTGATTACAAAAAATGAAACTAAAGAGTTGACTAGAGTTTTAAAAACAGCTTCCGGTTTTGGAGGATGTAATGTAGCTTTAATCATAGAAAAATTAGCATAGTGAACATGGAAAAATTTTACATATCAGATTTTTGTTCGCTACGAAATAATAAAGTCTTTAAAAATGGAGAAGAAATTTATTCAGATGTAGCATCGGATAGTATTAAAGATTTTGCAAAAGGTCTCTATAAGTCTCTGGATTTAAAATATCCTAAGTTTCATAAAATGGATGAATTGTGTAAACTAGGTTTTTTGGCAACAGAAGTACTTATAAGTCAATTAGAAAATATTGATCAGGATACTGCTTTGGTATTGTCCAATAGAGCTTCTAGTTTGGATACTGATAGAAAACACCAAGTTAGTATCGATGATAGAGCCAATTTTTATCCTTCTCCAGCTGTGTTTGTATATACATTGCCCAATATCATTATGGGTGAAATAAGCATAAAAAATAAACTAAAAAGTGAAAACGCGTTTTTTGTGTCAGAACAGTTTGACCCAGAGTTTATTGCTAATTATTCTAAAGCCTTACTTCAAACAGGAAAAGCAAGCAATGTTATTTGTGGTTGGGTTGATTTGGATAATGATAAATATGACGTATTTTTGGCTTTTCTTTCAAAAAAAGGTAGAAAAGAGCTAACAAAAAAAGAATTAAATAATTTATACAATCAATAATTATGGCTGAATTACAAGAAGAGCTAAAAGAAAAGATAATAGAGCAATTAAGCCTTGAGGATGTAGAAGTAAGTGAAATTGGAGATGACGATCCTCTTTTTGGTGATGGCCTTGGTTTAGACTCAATCGATGCATTAGAATTAATAGTTTTATTAGAAAAAGATTACGGGATTAAATTAAAAGATCCTAAAGAAGGAAAGGCTATTTTCGAGTCGATTAATGTAATGGCTGATTATATTTCAAAACATCGTACAAAGTAATATGAATAAAGGCGTTGCCATAACTGGTATGGGAATAATTTCTTCTATTGGGAATAACGTAGAAGAAAATTTAAATGCTTTAAAATCTGTTTCTCACGGAATTTCTAGAATAGATCTAATTGAAACTCGTCATAAAAACGATATCATGGTTGGCGAGATTAAAAAAACCAATGAAGATCTTATAAAAGAACTTGGATTAAATCCTTTGAATAGTTTTTCCAGAACAGCAATGCTTGGCGCAATTGCAGCAAAAGAAGCTTTGGTAGACGCCCAAATTTCTGATATTAGCGAATACCGAACAGGTCTTATCTCAGGAACGAGTGTAGGAGGAATGGATACAACAGAAAAGTTCTATCTTCAATATCCAGAATCCGAAGAGAATAGAAGGTTCATTAAAGCGCAACATGCTGGGTATACTACACAATCCGTTTCTAACTATTTAGGGATAAATGGTTATGTTTCTACTATTAGTACGGCGTGTTCCTCTGCGGCTAATGCAATCATGTTGGGAGCACGTATGATCAAAGCTGGTAAGATTGATAGAATGATTGTAGGAGGAACAGATGCTTTATCAAAGTTTACGATTAATGGTTTTGGAACATTAATGATTTTATCAGATGAAGAATGTACTCCTTTTGATGACAATAGAAAAGGTCTTAATTTAGGAGAAGCTGCAGCATTTTTAGTGCTAGAGAGTGAAGAAATTGTAGAAAAAGAAAATAAAAAAATTCTCGGTAGAGTAGCTGGATGGGCAAACGCAAATGATGCTTACCATCAAACTGCTTCTTCCTCGAACGGAGAAGGAGCCTATTTGGCCATGAAAAAGGCATTAAAGATTGCTGGTTTAGAACCGAAAGAGATAGATTATGTAAATGCACATGGAACAGCTACACCAAATAATGACTTGTCAGAAGGTGTTGCTATGACTAGAATTTTTGGAGAAGATAATACACCTGTTTTTAGTTCTACTAAAGCATTTACGGGTCATACGCTAGCAGCTGCAGGTTCTGTAGAAGCTGTATATTCTTTATTGTCTCTTCGCGAGAATTTAATTTTTCCAAATTTGAATTTTAAGACTAAGATGCAAGAGTTTTCTTTGGTTCCACAAACTGAATTGCTTTCAAAGGAATTAAACACAATTCTTTCTAATTCATTCGGTTTTGGAGGAAATTGTTCTACTTTAATTTTTACTAAATAATGGGAGAGTGCTACATAAACGGTATCGCTAATATTTCGGCGCAACCTACCACAAATGCGGATGAATTTTTAGAAGAAATAATTTCTCATAATACATCAATTTTTAAAGCTCACGATCCGAATTATAAAGAGTTTATAAAGCCAGCAGCAATGAGACGTATGTCTAAGTCTGTAAAAATGGGAGTTACTGCTGCTTCTATAGCTTTAAATAATTCTGGTGTCGAAATGCCTGATGCTATTATAACAGGAACGGGAATGGGGTGTAAACAAGATTCTGAAAAGTTTCTTGAAAAGATCTTATATGATGATGAGCAATTTCTAACGCCAACATTGTTTATTCAGTCTACTCACAATACTGTTGGTGGACAGGTAGCACTTGGTTTAGGATGTAAAGCATACAATCTAACTTATGTACAAGGAGCTGCTTCATTTGAATCTTCTCTTATAGATGCGCAGCTTATGTTATTGGAAGAGCCTGAAAAGAACATATTGGTTGGAGGTATCGATGAAGTAGCAAAGAATTCTACCTTATTACATAAATTAGATGGGCAGATTAAGGAGGATGATATAGATGTAATTAATCTTCTGGATTCTAAAACAGGAGGTACAGTTCATAGCGAAGGAGCAACTTTTATGATGCTTGGAAGCAAGAAAACGGATACCAGTTGTGCTAAAATTGTAGATATTGAAACTATTAGTAAGGCAAGTAGCGAAGAAGCAGAGAAACATATTGAGACGTTCTTAGGTAGACAAGGTATTTCTATAAAGGATGTTGATGCTGTAATTCTTGGGAATAATGGTGATGTCGATTATGATCATTATTATAGAAATTTACAGACCTCTCTTTTTTCTGAAACTGAGCAATTATGCTATAAGCATTTAATAGGAGATTATCCAGTGGCTTCTAGTTTTGGCTTTTGGCTTGGATGTAAGATTTTTGAGAAGAATACTGTTCCGGCTATTTTAAAGGTTAATTCAACTACCGCTAAGAAGTATGATACAGTACTTCTATACAATCAATACCTTGGAAAAAACCATAGTATTGCTTTATTGCAAAGATGCTAATTAGAAATATAGTTAATATTATAAGTGTTATAGCTGGCTCGTTGATGCTAGCAGCAATAATATTTGATAAACTCCCTTGGTGGAGTTTATTTGTTTTAATACTCATCTGGTTATTAATTACAGGGTATGGTGTAGCGAATATTAGATCTGGCTATTTTTTAAAAAGTCTTAGTAATAATTCAAAGATTAATCAAAGAAAGATAGCGATTACTTTTGATGATGGTCCTGATCCCAATACGTTGGAAGTCCTAAAAATATTAGATAAGTATGATGTGAAATGTACTTTCTTTTGCATAGGTAAGCAAGTAGAGAAATATCCTGATATCTTAAGAGAAATTACTAAAAAGAATCATGTGATTGGTAATCATACCTTTAGTCATGATAAGTTAATTGATATGTATGGTACCGAACGATTTACGAATGAAATAAAAGATGCGGATCATATTATAGAAAAATATACAACAAAAAGGCCTTTACTATTTAGACCACCATATGGAATTACGAATCCAAATATTGCCAAAGCTGTAAAAGCTACAGGTCATTCTGTAATTGGATGGAATAAAAGGTCTTTTGACACAACCATTCCTTCTGAAAAAGTGATTCTGAGAAGAATTACCAAAAACCTAAAAAATGGCGATGTGATCTTACTACATGATACAAAAACTATTACTTTGTCAGTATTGGAACAATTGTTGCTATTTTTGCAAAGGAATAACTTTACAACCGTTACGATAGATGAACTATTTTCGATACAGGCATATGCTTAGATTTTTATTAAGTGCTATTTTTTTTATTAGTATTTCATGGGTAAAGGCTCAGGAAACTGAATTAAACAAGACAGAAGCTATCTCTTTCGTAAATGCCGTAAGTGCCAGCGCAAAGAAATCTAAGACTATTGTTAATACTTTTACCCAATTAAAACATATTGATTTTCTTTCTAATGATATAGAAAGTAATGGAGATTTATATTTCAAATCGCCTAATATTATTAAATGGTCTTATTTAAAACCTTATGAGTATAGCGTAATTTTTAAGGATAAGAAGTTATACATTAATGATGCAGGTAAGAAAAGCGACATTAATTTGGCTTCGAATAAGGTTTTTAAAAAATTAAATGACCTTATAGCGAAAAGTGTTAGCGGTGATATGCTCAATGAATCACAGTTTGCAATGCGTTTTTATAAAAATAAAAGGGTTTATATAGCCAAATTATCCCCTAAAGACCAAACATTAAAGAATATGTTTAAAGAGATTGTATTAGGTTTTCAGTCTAAAAGCTATCTGGTCTCTAGTGTAAAACTTATTGAACCTTCTGGTGATTATACGCTTATTAAATTTAAAAACACATCTGTTAACAAACCAATTCCAGATGCGGTATTTGTACATTAGCATACTCCTTCTTAGCGTTTATAGTTGTAAAGTAACGACAGTAAAAGATTATATCGAGTCAGATGTAAAAGAATCTGATGTGTTTGAGAATTTATATTTTGCAAGCGCCACTATTGATTATGTTTATAAAGCAGATATAAGGGTTTATGGTAATGAATTTAGTGGTATTCTAATAATAAAAAAGGTATCAGAAGATAAACATCGTATTGTGTTTACTTCTCAGTTTGGATCTACTTTTTTTGATATTGAATTACAAAATGATTCTTTTAAGATTAATAGTGTTGTAGAACAATTGAATAGAAAAATAATCTTAAACACTTTAATTAGAGATTTTTCAGTAGTAGTGGATGAAAAGGGACCTGTTATTGGAAAGTATTATAATGATTCTTACAATGTTCTAAAAAATAGAAAAGGGAAAAGAAGTAATTATTATTTTTACAAGCTTTCTGATAAAAGATTAGATAAGATTGTGCAGGCGACGAAAATGAAAGAAAAAGTAATCGTGTCTTTCAACAAAGTATCAGATGATCAAGTAGCAAAAAATATAAAGATTGATCATAAAAATATTAAACTAAATATTGAATTAAACTTTTTAAAATAATATGCTAATAGCTGATTTATATAAAATTAACGAAGATTCTGTAAGGGATGGTGTGCAGACTACGACTATCACATTAAATCCGGATAATGATATCTTTAAAGGTCATTTCCCTGGTAATCCTGTTACACCAGGAGTATGTACGTTGCAGATTATTAAGGAATTGACAGAAAAGAGAATAGGTTGTTCTTTGTTTATGAAAAAATCGTCTAATGTAAAGTTTATGGCGGTTATCAATCCTGAAAAGAATCCAGATTTAGAGATTACCAATGACTTTAAAGACTCCGATGAAGAGATTAAAGTTAAAAGTACTGTAAAATATGATGATACAGTAGCTTTAAAGGTAGTGATCACTTTTACTAAACTATAAATCAGTTGTTATGAAATTTTTAACATTATTTATTGGATTGCTTTTTACAAGTTTTACAACTACTACAGATATTGTAGAAGTAAGGAATTTATATAGATATGCCAAGGATACTAAAGAAAATACAGAGAAGTTTTATAAGGCTACTCAGAATACTGATTATCAGGGAAATCCGGTCTTATCTGCTTATCACGGATGCGCATTGACACTAAAAGCTTCTTATGCAGATCGTACAGGAGAGAAAATATCTTTTTTTAGAAAAGGTAAAAAATTAATTGAAGCAGCTATAGAAGTTGAGCCGGATAATATAGAATTAAGAATGATAAGACTAAGTGTACAAACCAGCGCACCTAGAATTACCAGATACAACAAAAACAAGGACGAAGACAAAAGTTTTCTAACTAATAATATAGAAAAAGTATCCTCTCCTAAATTGAAGAAATTTATAAAAGGGTTCATGTCTACTTCTGAAGCTTTTAAATAATATAGTTTCTTACTTCTATAAATTTCAATTCCTTTATAATTAAAATTATTATTATGCTATTTTTGCATCGGAAAAAATAGCGCTGTGGCAGAAAAGACTTTATTTGACTCACGTTTCGAAACACTAAATTGTTGTGTTTTTATTCCTACCTATAACAATCATAAAACTTTGGATAGAGTAATTCAGGGTGTTATGAAATATACGGATCGGATCATTATCATTAATGATGGATCAACCGATAGCACATCAACTATCTTAGAGCAATATAAAAATTCCATTAAAATAATAACCTTTCCCGAAAACAAAGGAAAGGGAATGGCATTGCGAGAAGGTTTTAAGATAGCGTCAGAATTAGGGTATGATTATATGATTACCATCGATAGTGATGGTCAGCATTTTCCTAGCGATTTACCTGTTTTTTTAAATGAGCTTGAAAAGCAAGATCCAGCAATTTCTTTATTACTTATAGGATCGCGTAATATGGATGATCCTACAGTACCAGGAAAAAGTAGTTTTGGAAATAAGTTTTCTAATTTTTGGTATTATGTAGAAACAGGAATAAAACTTAAAGATACCCAATCGGGATATCGATTATATCCAATCAAAGAGATTAGTAAACTAAAACTGTTTACTACAAAATTTGAGTTAGAAATAGAAGTTATTGTAAAACTTGCCTGGAGAAATGTCGAAGTTCGAAATATACCCGTACAGGTGCTATACGATGAAACCGAAAGAGTTTCTCACTTCAGACCTTTTAAAGATTTTACCAGAATCAGCATTTTAAATACTTGGTTGGTTACCTTAACATTGTTTTTTTATCTGCCTAAACGATTAATCGGGAAAGTAAAAAAAAAAGGCTTTAAAAAATATTGGAGAGAAAATGTATTAAGAAGTAATGATTCCCCTGTAAAAAAAGCCAGTGCTATAGCTTTGGGTCTTTTTATAGGTATTGCTCCATTATGGGGTTTCCAAACAATTTTAGTAATATCACTGGCAGTTTTATTAAAACTCAATAAAGCTATTGCCTTTTTGTTTTCTAATATTAGTATTCCACCGTTAATTCCTTTTATAATTTATGGTAGCTATCAGATAGGAGCTATTGCCATGGGTAAAGAAATGGATGCTACACTAAATATAGAAGATATTAAATCAGGAACGGATGTTTTTAAGGGTTTGGGTCAATATATTTTGGGAAGTATAATTTTAGCAACACTAGTCTCATCAATTTCAGGAGTCATTGCGTATTTGTATTTTAGCTTTCGCAAATCTAAAAAAGAGGCTGTGGATGCATAATTTTTTTCTTTCCTTATATCAATATATTAGGCGAAACAAATTAATTGCCTGGCCAATAATTGTTGGGTGTATTGCAATTTTTGCATTTCTTGCTAGTAGAATTGGGTTCGAAGAAGATATAACTCGATTGATACCTAATAGTGATAAATCTGAAGTTACCCAAAAAGTACTCAAGACTGTTTCTTTTTCAGATAAGATAGTTGTAAATATTTCTAATAGAAGCGAGAATCCTGATAACCTCACTACATATGCAGCTTCTTATATTGACTCTATCAATAAACATTTGCCAAAATATGTTGAAAAAATACAAGGGAAAGTGGCCGATGATAATGTAATGGAATTATACGATTTTGTGTATCAGCATCTTCCTTTCTTTCTAACGGAGGAAGATTATAAAGCTATCGATAGACAGATCAATCCAGATTCTATCACAAAAGTAATAGAAAACAATTACAAGTCTTTAATCTCTCCAGCAGGTTTAGTAACACAAAAATATATAGTAAAAGATCCATTAACATTAACGCCAAAAGGTCTTCAAAAACTTGCGCAGCTTCAACTAGGAGATAATTATGATTTGTATAACGGTTTTTTAGTTACCAAAGACAAAAAAAATCTTTTGTTATTTCTAACACCTGCATTGGCAACGAATGAAACAGGTGAGAATACGCTCTTTGTAGAAGAATTAAAGCGAATTACAGAAGACTTAAATAGTACTTATCAGGAAACTGCAAGTGCCACTTTGTTTGGATCTACATTATACGCTGTAGCCAATGCAAAACAAATAAAGAGTGATATTCAACTTACTGTAAGTATCGCGATGACGATCTTATTGCTAATACTTATTTTCTTTTACAGAAAACTAGCGGTACCTCTTATTATCTTTACGCCAACGGTGTTTGGAGCTATTGTAGCTATTGCGATTCTCTATTTGATCAAAGGTAAGATATCAGCTATTTCACTTGGAATTGGTTCAGTATTATTAGGAATCACATTGGATTATTCCTTACATATTCTTACGCATTTTAGAAACAATAATGATGTAAAAGAATTATATAAAGATGTTTCTATGCCAGTTCTTATGAGTAGTTTAACAACGGCGGTAGCATTTTTATGTTTGGTTTTTGTGAAATCAGAAGCATTAAATGATCTGGGTATTTTTGCAGCAATTAGTGTAGTAGGAGCCTCTGTATTTGCTTTATTATTTATTCCGCAAGTATATCGCTTTTCTAAAACTGTAAAAAGTGAGCGAAAAACATTTATTGATAGAGTTTCGCAAATCAAGTTTCATAAGAACAAAGTATTAATCGGGCTGATTAGCTTGATATTTATTATTGGCTTGTTTTTATTCCATAAAGTCGGTTTTAATACAGATTTAAATACGATGAACTACCAACCAGAAGAGTTGTTGGCGGCAGAAGAAGATTTAGATCGTATTAATAATAATAAAGCCAAATCAATCTACTTGGTTTCGTACGGTTCTTCTCTAAATGAAGCATTAAATGCCAATAATAAGCTGTTTAAAACCTTAGAAAAAAAGAAAATTAATGAAGAGATCATTAATTTTAGTTCTGTAGGAGGTGTGGTTTTATCCAAAGAAGCCCAGCAGGAAAAAATTAAACTCTGGAATGAATTTTGGACGCAAAAGCGTAGAGATTCTCTCACTAATTTATTGATAGAAAAAGGAAATGTTCTTGGTTTTAAACCGCAGACCTTTCATCAGTTTTATGCAATGCTTACCAATAAAATTAATCCTATTGGTTTCGAGGAGTATCAAAATATCAAAGAATTGTACTTAGAAGAGTTTGTGACTACCGAACCTAACTTCGCAACGGTAGTTTCTGCAATTAAAGTAAGTCATGAAAATACAGATCAACTAAATGCATCACTAAGTAAGATTTCTAACACAGTAGTAATTGATCGTAAGCAGTTAAATGAAACGTTGTTAGGGAATCTTAAAAACGATTTCAATTCGTTGATAGGATATTCTTTAATAGCAGTGGTAGCATTACTACTTCTGTTTTACAGGGATCCTATGCTTACTCTTATCACAGCATTACCGATTGCAATAACCTGGGTGATAACCTTAGGAGTCATGAAAATCTTAGGAATAGATTTTAATATTTTTAATGTAATTATTTCTACATTTATTTTTGGTCTGGGAGTAGATTATAGCATTTTTATTACCAATGGTTTAATAAAAGAGTTTACTTATGGTGTAAAAGAACTTCCGACTTATAAAACTTCCATTCTTTTATCGGTTATTACTACAATTTTAGGAGTTGGAGTTTTAATTTTTGCAAAACATCCTGCATTAAGATCAATATCTACAGTATCCTTAATAGGGATTTTATCGGCTGTTTTGGTGGCTTTTACCATTCAGCCAATGTTATTCAGAACTTTTATAACAAATAGAGTAAAGAAAGGTCTAACACCTTTAAGACTTAGACAAACACTATGGTCAATATTTAGTTTTGGGTATTTCATTATTGGAGGATTTATCGTATCACTACTAAGTAGTCTGATCATTCCATGGTTTCCTGCAAAGATGAAAAAGAAAATGAGTGTTTTTCATAGAGTAGTTTCTAAATTAATGCGATCCGTGTTATATTCTAATCCTTTTGTAAAAAAGAGAGTGTATAATACAGAAAACGAAGATTTCAGAAAGCAATGCATTATTATAGCAAATCATTCTTCATTTTTGGATATTATTTCTATAGGAATGTTATATCCAAAACTTATATTTTTAGTAAAAGATTGGGTATATGATAATCCGGTTTTTGGTCGTGCTGCGAAATTAGCAGGTTTTTACCCGGTTTCTTCAGGTATAGAAGGAGGTGTAGAACATCTTAGAGAAAAAGTAAAGCAGGGATATTCATTAATTGCATTTCCTGAAGGTAGTAGAACGAATACTGCAAAAATGAGTAGATTCCACAAAGGATCTTTTTATTTAGCGCAGGAATTAGATTTAGATATCTTACCAGTGGTTATTCATGGAAATGCACAGGTATCTCCAAAAGGAGATTTTATTATCCACGATGGCGCTATTCAATTAAAGATATTACCTAGAATCACTAATGATAATGTTGATTTTGGCGAAGGTTATGCCGAAAGAACGAAAAAGATAAGTACATATTTCAAAGATCAATATGCAGAGTTACAGAGTGACTTAGAAGGCGTAGATTACTATAAAAAAGCATTGCTGAATAATTATAGGTATAAAAGTTGTTATCGAAAAGTAGCATCGGACTATTCAGAAAACAAAGAAAGATTTTATAAAGCTACTAGTTATATTGATCATAAAGAACGAGTTTTGGTATATGATGATCAGTATGGACAGTTATTGCTATATATTTCTTTTAAAAGACCGTATGCTAAACTTAAAGGAATAGTAGCGGATAGTGAAAAATTAAGTGTTGTAAAAAATTGCTATACTACAATTAGAAACAAAATAGAATTTGTGGATAGTGAAGATTTGACATCGTCGAAATTTGATGTACTTTTGTTACATACAGCTACACCAGTACAACCACAACATTTAGAAAAAATAGTATCAGAGGATATAAAACGTATCGTTTTGTTCTCTGAAGAAAATTATCTTTCCGAGTTATTGAAAGAAACTTTTAAAGTGTCTTCTCAAGAATTTGGATTAACAGTTTTGAATAGAATATAATACATGCAAGATAAATTTGATGTTGTTATTATCGGTAGTGGACTAGGAGGATTGGTTTCTGCGAACATTCTTGCCAAAGAAGGTAAAAAAGTATGTGTACTAGAAAAAAACAATCAGTTTGGAGGTAATCTACAGACCTTTGTAAGAGATAAAAGCATATTCGATACCGGAATTCATTATATAGGAGGATTAGATAAAGGACAAAATTTATATCAGTACTTTTCGTACCTGGATATCATGGATGATCTTAAGATCAAAAGAATGAATTTAGATGCGTATGATGTTATAACTTTTGATGGAGATGAAAAAGAATATCCGCATGCTCAAGGGTATGATAATTTTGTAAAGCAATTGGTTAAGTTTTTTCCTGAAGAAGAGGAAGGAATAAAGACATATGTGCAGAAAGTAAAAGATACTTGTTATAAATTTCCGCTGTACAATTTAGAAGAAGGAGATCGCTATTATGGAGAAGATCTTTTGACACTAAAAGCAAAAGATTATATCGATAGCGTAGTAAAAGATCCAAAATTAAGAGCGGTACTAGCAGGATCCAACTTATTATATGCTGGTGATCCAGATAAAACACCTTTCTATGTACACGCATTGTCTATCAATTCGTATATGGAAAGTGCCTGGAGATGCATACAAGGAGGAAGTCAGATAGCAAAACTCTTGGTGAAGAGATTTAGAGCCTTAGGCGGAACAATTTATAAGTATCAGGAGGTTAATAGTTTTAATTTTGAAGAAAAAGAAATAGTATCTGTTTCTACAACCAAAGGAGATACCTTCTATGGCGATAACTTTATTTCTAATGTAGATCCTAAACTTACCTTGCAGATTATTGGTAAAGAACGCTTCAGGAATTTGTATTACAAAAGGATCCAAAATACAGAAAGCATCATTTCTTCCTTTAGCATTTATATCGTTTTTGAAAAAGGAACCTTCCCTTACTTGAATAAAAACTATTATCACACGAATACAGAAGAAAAAGTATGGACTACGCAGGAGTATGAGGAAGAGAACTGGCCAGAAGCGTATTTAATATCAATGAATGAGGATCTTAAAAACCCTGGTTATGCCGAAAACTTAACATCGATAGCGTACATGCGTTTTGAAGAAACTGCTCCTTGGGCAGATACCTTTAATACGGTTGCGAAAAAAAATGAAAGAGGTGAAGATTATGAAGAATTTAAGCAAAGAAAAATAGAAGCTTACCTCAAAGAAATTGAAAAGAAGTTTCCAAATATTCGATCATGCATAAAGTCTGTGCATACCTCTACACCTTTATCATACAGAGACTATATCGGTTGTTATGAAGGATCTATGTACGGATTTGCAAAAGATGCAGACAATCCAATGAAATCTTTTTTATCTCCTAGAACTAAGATTCCTAATTTATTATTTACAGGGCAAGGATTAAATATGCATGGAGTATTAGGTGTTACCATTAGTGCTGTAGTTACTTGTGGAGAATTGGTAGGGAAGGAAAAATTGCTGAAGGATATCAAAAGTGCTTTAGCCGAAAAAGAGTTGTTAGGTTCCTAATGAAGCGTTGTTTACATCATATATTTTTGGTATTTCTAGTGTTACTGGTATCTTCTTGTGGCGTTAAAAAATCACTAGAAGCAAGACCTGATATTTCAGGAATAGAAACAGTAGATACCACAAGAATAAAACATAGTGATACATTCTTTACGCTCAATAATAATCTATTGCGAAAAAATAAGCAAGGTTTATGGGAACTGTATATAGAAGGAAAACCACTAGAAAGAGGTATTGCTGCCGGAAGTCTGAGTAGAGAGTTAATAAAAATTCAGGAAGATGCTTTTATTGGAAAAGTAACAGAATTAGTGCCTTCAGAAAGTTATTTAAGATTCTTAAGTAAAGTGGTAGCTTGGTATAATAGGAAGCTACATCTTAATGTTCCAGAAGAGTTTAAAACGGAGATTTACGGAGTTTCTCGTTATGCTTCCAATGATTATAATGATTTCGCCGAGCCTTATGTACGTATGCTCTATGCGCATGGAGCTCATGACATTGGTCATGCATTGCAAGATCTAATGTTGGTAGGATGTACTTCCTTTGCCGCTTGGGGCGATAAAACTGATGATGGAAAACTGTTAATAGGTCGTAATTTTGATTTCTATGCAGGTGACGATTTTTCCAAAGAGAAACTGGTTACCTTCATGAATCCTTCTGACGGTTATAAATTTATGACATATGGTTGGGCCGGAATGATGGGAGCATTATCTGGTATGAATGAAACGGGATTAACCGTTACCATTAATGCAGGAAAATCAAAAATTCCTTTGATTGCCAAAACTCCTATTTCCATACTTACCAGAGAAATTTTACAATATGCCTCGACTATAGAAGAAGCAGTAGCGATTGCAAGAAAAAGAGAAGTATTTGTTTCAGAATCTATTATGATCGGTAGTGCCAAAGATAAAAGAGCAGCCTTGATAGAAGTTTCTCCTGATAATTTTGGAGTGTATAATGTTCCTAATTCAAATCAATTGATTTGTTCTAATCATTTTCAGAGTGATTCTTATAAAGAAGATAAACGCAACCAAAAAGCGATAGAAGAGAGTCATTCTTTTTATAGATATCAAAGAATGACCGAACTCTTATCAGAAAATGATAAACTAAACCCAGAAAAGGCAGTTGCCATTTTAAGAAATAGAGAAGGACTAAAAGATAAACTGATTGGTTATGGAAATGAAAAAGCACTAAATCAGATGTTAGCACACCATGGTATTGTTTTTCAGCCAGAAGAAAGAAGAGTGTGGGTGTCTACCAATCCTTATCAAATGGGAGAGTTTGTAGCGTATGATTTGGATGAGGTTTTTGATAGCATCGCTGTGCAAAAAGAAGAAGTAGTGATTGCCGCAGAAGAAATGAATGTTCCAGAAGATCCTTTTATTCACACCAAAACATATGAGAACTATGAAGCGTTCAGAGTTTTAAGTAGAAAGATAGAAAGCGCTACCGAAAATGAAATAGCTATTTCTGATGATGAGCTTATTACATTTCAGAATTTAAATACTAATTATTGGGCTACTTATTATGTATTGGGCGAGTATTACTATACTCATAAAAAGTATAAAAAAGCATTAATAGCTTTTAAGCTAGCATTAAAAAGAGAAGTAACTACAGTTCCAGATGTGAAAAATATACAGAAGTATATTAGAAAATGTGAACGAAAAATTTAAGCTGATGACTCAGGATATTGAACGATCTACACAAGAGGAGATAACAAAAATGCAAAACGAAAAACTCACAGCGTTAATTTCTTTTGTATTAAAAAACTCTCCTTACTACAAACGATTGTTTGATAAACTAGGTCTTTCAGCATCTGATATTCATACGGTAGAAGATCTTAAAAAACTACCTATTACGACCAAGGATGATTTACAAGCATATAATGATGATTTTTTATGTGTTCCAAAATCAGAGATTGTAGATTATGTAACTACTTCGGGTACCTTGGGGAAGCCGGTTACTTTTGCACTTACAGAAAAAGATTTGCAGCGATTGGCCTATAATGAGGCTACTTCTTTTGCTACTGCGGGAGTTACTAAAAATGATGTGGTACAGCTCACAACTACTTTGGATCGTAGATTTATGGCTGGATTAGCGTATTTTCTAGGCACCAGAAAATTAGGAGCGGCTATGGTTAGAGTAGGATCCGGAATTCCAGAATTACAATGGGATTCTATACATCGTTTTCAATCTACTTATTTGGTGGTAGTCCCTTCTTTTTTATTAAAACTGATTTCCTATGCAGAAGCTAACGGAATAGATTATAATAGTTCTTCTGTAAAAGCTGCCATTTGTATCGGAGAACCACTAAGAGATCAAGATTTTAAGTTGAATACCCTTGGAAGTAAAATTAAAGAAAAGTGGGATATAGAATTGTATTCTACCTATGCATCTACCGAGATGAGCACTGCGTTTACAGAATGTTCCGCCCATCAGGGAGGACACCATCGTCCAGAATTGATCATCACCGAAATTTTAGATGATGAAGGTATTCCTGTAATAGAAGGAGAAGTGGGAGAGTTAGCAATTACTACGTTGGGAATTGAAGCAATGCCACTAATTCGCTACACCACTGGTGATATGGTACAAGCGCATACAGAACCTTGTACTTGCGGTAGAACAACGATGCGATTAAGCCCAGTTTTGGGCAGAAAGAAGCATATGATCAAATACAAAGGAACTACTTTGTATCCACAAAGCGTTATCGAGGTGTTAACTAGTTTCGAAGGATTGGGAATGTATGTTATTGAGGTGATTACAGGAGATTTGGGTACTGATAAACTATTAATTCATATATCCGATACTCTATCTGCATTGCGACAAAAAGAACTAAAGGAACATCTTAGAGCCAACCTTAGAGTAGTACCAGATTTGGTATTAAATTCTAAAGAGGCATTAAAAGCTAAAAAATTCCCAGAGATGAGCAGAAAACCCATTTCGTTTATAGATTCAAGGGGATTAGTATCTACAGATAAGAGTTAAAATAAACGTCTCCTTAATAAATATCCTTACTAAAGAGACTTCTTAACTCCCTTCCTTTGAAGGAAGGGTTGGGGATGGATGTTCTTATTTATGTCTTTGATTTTCAATCACAAGAAGGATTTCTGTTTAAATTGACAGAAAATTTTCTATAAAACTTTACGATTTAAGTAGGAATTATTCTAATTTTAGAAAAATCTTTATGAGTTATAATAATTTCGTTATTACTACTTGTAAAGTTATTATACCCTTACTCCATATTTTGTACGTTTAATCTAATTACTAATTTAAATCTAAAAACACAATGAATCCAAACAACGAAAACACAATTTCTTTAGCAACAGCTCAGGATTGGACACAAAGATGGAGAACGCAATATCCAGAAAATAGCAGAGCTTACTTGATACCTGCAGTTGATCTTATCGAAGTATTAAATGAAATGGGCATTTTAGCTGATGATGTTGCTGCAGAGGCTCAACAGAAAGCTAATCAAGAATCCTTGGATATTCGTGCTTACATGGCTATAGAAATGAAGAAATCTGGAGCTAACTTGGAAAAAGTAATTTTGGTAGGAACTCAAAAAGATGATGAAGGGATCTATAGAGATATAATTAATGGGCAGGTACAATTAGCTGATGGAAAAATAAGTGATGGTCCAGAAAGTGGTTTGTATGACTTAACTAATCCTTGTCCACCATATTGTGATCCAAACAGTCCACTGAATTAATAGAATGGAGTTAACCAGATACTTGGGTTTTTTTTCTACAATTTTACTAATTGTGAATACTATTTTATATTTAAAGGCCTTATATGAAAATAAGGCTTTTAAAATTTTCACTTTTTTTCTTTTAATTAGTTGTATCACACAGATTTCTATGATTGTGATTGCTTCAGTTTTTCATAAAAACAATCTTTTTATAACAAATATATTTTTGATATTACAGTATGTTGTTTTGTCTTTTTTTTATAAGATATTGCTAAACAGTAAGTGGGTAACTTTCTTACTTTTTCCGGTATTATTGTTTTTGTTATTTCAGTATTTAAGTGATACAAGCCTTTTTTTTAAGTATAATGGTATAGGCATGACTGTTACACAATTACTTTTAATTGTTTACTCTATCAAGTATTTTTATAACTCCTTACAAGAAAAAGATTCTTTATTTATTTATGTTAATATTGGTGTGTTTTTATATTTAATATGTAGTAGTTTAATATTTGCGTCCGGAAATTTAATTTTTGATATTAATATTCCAGTAAAAACTTATGATTTACTTTTTAAATCGAATGTTATTTTATACATCATTTTCCAAATCTTAATCTTTATTGAATGGAGAAAGAATTATTACAAGAAGATTCACAGATCATAGTGATTATTTTAATTGCTATTATGGTGTTGCTATTAATGGCAGTATCGTTGGTACTTTTCTTTTTCTTTTCTCGTAAAAAAATAATTGCAGCAGAACTAGAAAAAGCAAATCTGGAGATCTCTTACCAAAAAGATTTACTGCATAGCACCATCGAAGTACAAGAAGAAGAGCGCAAAAGAATTGCTCAGGACTTACACGATGCTATTAGCTCTAAACTAAATGTAGTGAGTTTAAGTACCAATTTTCTAATCGATGGGAATCTACAAGAAGACGAAAAGGATCGAACCCTTCAGCATATACTTGCTGTTACTACCAAAACGTTAGAAAGCTCTAGAAGATTAGCGCATAATTTATTACCTCCGATTCTTGAAAATTTTGGATTGCAGGCGGCAATAGAAGAACTTTGCGATGAGTTTATTTGTAGCCAAAAATTACAGATCGATCACAATATTGTTTATACCAATTTATTGTCTAAGAACAATGAATTGCATATCTTCAGGATTATTCAGGAATTACTTAATAATTCCGTGAGACATGGTAACGCTACTAAGGTCACTTTACAAATGAATGAAGAAAATGAACAAGTATTCATTAAATATTCAGACAACGGAACAGGCTTCGATGTGGAATCTGTAAATAAGAACAAAGGGATTGGTCTTAAAAATATCGAAAGTAGAGTAGACATACTCGATGGGGAACTTTCATATGATAGTAAGATTGGTAAGGGAGCAACTTTTAACATCAGCACTAATACACCTAAACAATGAAGAAAGACATTATTAAATTAGCGATAGCCGATGACGAAACATTATTTCGACAAGGAATTACATTTATCCTAAATAAAGAGCAAAATATTGATATTAACATTCAGGCAGAAAATGGTAATGATTTAATTAAGCAATTAGATAATACCAGAGACTTACCAGAGATTATTCTAATGGATCTAAAAATGCCAGATCTTAATGGTGTAGAAACTACAAAGATCGTAAAGAAGAAATTTCCAGATATCAAGATTATAGCATTAACTAGTTATTATAGTAAACCATTTATTACCAATATGATTCAGCAAGGAGCGGTAGCATATTTGGCAAAAAATGCAACACCTACCGAAGTGGTGAATACCATTAATCACGTAGCAATAAAAGGATTTTATTATGATGAGAATGTAATGACCATGCTAGAAGAAGCTTCGCTAAAGTCTGGCAAACAGTCTAGAGATGAAGAGTATTTAACGAAACGAGAACGTGAAATCTTAAAACTTATCTGCGAACAGAAAACAACTTCTGAAATAGCTGAGCAATTATTTATCAGTCCAAGAACAGTAGAAGGACATCGAAATAATTTATTGGTAAAAACAGGTTCTAAAAATATAGCAGGTTTGGTGATTCATGCGATCGAAAACCAGATATTTGTTAGAAACGCAGAGTTATAAAAAAATAAATAATTATTTTAATACGAAGGCTTATTGCATACAATTACAATCTTTTCATTATCACTATTAGTGGTAAAAAATAAATAGGTGTCACCACCGTCTTTTATTTTAAATTTTTTCCGAATACCCGATACGGTTTCAGGAAAGTTGCGTGTGGTAATATTCGCTTTAGTAATGTTGGCTTTTTTGATATTTTTTTTCTGATAAGGAATGATTTGAAGGATCTCAAAACTTCTTCCAGGAAATTCGATCCATGTGTCAGAAGTATATAAATGAGAGTGATTGTGGAGTTTTTCAATTTTAAAACTCTTTGATATACTTAGAAAACCTCCTGATTTCATGATCGCAGCATTCGGTTCGTACAAATACTTCTTTGGTGCAGATATAGTAGGGATACTAGTTTTTTCTTCTTCATACAAAAATGAAAATTCCTGTCGACCATCTTTGGTAAGGTTGATGGTTTTTATTGCAATATCATTGGTATGATCTTTTTCAATGACCCAAAGCAATTCTTTAACCTCATTTTGTACGGCAACAACATGGATTTCTTTTACAAATCGTAATGATTTGATACCAGCATTGATGTCGAGTAGAGGAGATGTTTTAATTAAAATATGATCGCTTTTGGATAGTAAAAAATCTAAATGTGTGGGAACATCAGGCAAACAGTCTTCCAGAAAAAATACTTTCCCTTTGCTATCATGTCTACGTGAAGGGTCGATATAAATCCAGTCAACTTTGGTTAAATTCTCTAGAGTAACTAAACCATCACCTGTTTCAGTTTGGATATTAGTAGCTCCTAATACCTGGAAGTTATGATTGGCTATCTCGCTAAGTTCAGCGTTTAGTTCGCAATGGATAACTCTAGAAACTTTTTTAGAAAAATAATAATCATCAATTCCTAATCCTCCAGTGATATCGATTAAGAAATCACCAGAGACTAATTCACTTTTATACTTAGCAGTCACCTCTGATGAGGTTTGTTCTAGATTAATGGTTGGCGGATAATAAATGTCTCTCGTTTGATACCAAAGAGGAAGTTTGGTTTTTGCTTTGTTTCTTCCATTAATTTGCTGCGCAAGTTCTTTGCTGCTAATACCTTCAAAAGAACTACGGGATAGTATTAATTTTGTAATATCAACCGGACCTTCGGATGTTTCGAAAACGTAGTCTTGAACTTCGCTATGTAATATTTTTGGATTCAATATAAAATCTAATAAGTACAGTTTGTCATTCTTAAATGTCACACTGAGCTTGTCGAAGTGCTTTTCTATCAAACATTAAATTGTCTTCGACAAGCTCAGACTAACAATAGCATATGATAAGTTTTTATTGCGTTCTTTTCTTAAGAAGTATTATAACTCTTTTGTCAATTGTTTTACAATCTTATATTCTGATAAAAACTCTTTGGCTATTACTTTTATCGCTGTATAGAATGGTACGGCTACAATCAATCCCCCAATGCCAAATAATGCTCCAAAAATAAGTATGGCAAGGAAAATTTCTAAAGGATGTGATTTTACACTATTACCAAAAATTAAAGGTTGATTTAGGAAATTATCTATTAATTGAATGATGATATAACCTATTAATATGTAACATAATTTAGGCAGTATTACCGATTGGAAATCTGCACCCAAATTACTAGTAGTCGCAAGGATTAATACCAAAGCGCCTCCAAAAAGGGGTCCTACGTATGGTATTAAATTAAAGATAGCTGCAATAAGTGCCAAAGCAACCGCATTATGAACCCCAAAAATTAAAAGTAGAATGGTATACAGAACAAATAAAATCAGCACCTGAAGTAACAGACCAACAAAGTAACGAGACAATAAATCTTTGATTTTAGTAAAAGCCCTCATAAACCTAGTTTCATCTTCTTTTTTTGCAAAAACTAGTAAACTTGTTTCTAGAAGTTTGCTATCCTTCAAAAGAAAAAAGGAAATAAAAAGTACAGGGAATAGTCCAATGAGTACAGCACCAAAACCACTTAAAAAATTATTAATAGTATCTGGAATAGCTTTTAAATCAAAGAATTCCATCAAGTCTGTTTGCTTAATCAATTCTACAAAATTCAGTTTTTCTACGTTAAAATAGTCACTTATTTCTTGATTCAATTGATCTAGGTCATCTCCAACTTCATTAATATTAATTTCACCAATTAATTGACCTTGCTCCGCAATAATAGGAACAAATAGTAGAAAAAGACTCATGAAAAGACCAATAGAAATAAATAACGTAAACATGACCGCCAGGGTATTGTTAAACTTCAATCTTCGTTTTAGAAACAATACCAATGGTCTACCCATTAAAGAAAATACGGCAGCAAAAGCAATGTAGATAAGTATGGACTGTATTTTATATAAAAACCAAAGTAAAATAAGTATTCCAACAATTACTCCAAGAGCCCTTAGAATACCATATGCTATTATTTTTGAATTCATATGAATAATTTTTCTGGAGTCCCAAAGTTAGCATAAACCGCATAGCTAACATGGATACTTTTAGGTTATTTTTTGCAATTACTTTCGATCAATCAGCAATCATCATTTGCTTTGTGATTTCATATAACGCAATACCAGTGGCGGTTGCCACATTCATACTGCTATTATTTCCATACATATTTATATGTACGCTATTTGTAAGTTTTGTGAGGATATGTTCGGAAATTCCTAAATTTTCTTCCCCTATTACCAATGCTATTTTATCGTTTGCAGAAAAGGTATAATTTGCAATTTCAATGCTATCTTCTGTAATTTCTAAACCTACTATTTTGTATCCTTTATCTTGTAAGGTATCCAATACAGTCACAATATCTTCCTGTTCTTCATAACTCACAAAGTTATGAGTAGATCTAGCAGTACGCTGCATTCTCTTACTAATAATGGTAAGATCTTCTCCACAGAAATAAATATGTTCTACACCAAAGCTATCTGCTATCCTAAAAATACTGCCAATGTTAGCGGGAGCATTTACTCGATCACAAACAAGAGTAATAGGAAATTGTTTTTTGATAAAAGTAGTATTGTCGTGATGAAGCTGTGAAGACATGAATTTAGTTTTCAAAAGCGTATTTGATAATATTAGCACCCATTTTTAGTGCTTTTTGTCTTACTTCTTCAGGATCGTTATGAACTTCTGGATTTTCCCATCCATCACCTAAATCACTTTCAAAAGTAAAAAGCAATACCAAACGGCCTTCATGGGTAATTCCTAAAGCTTGCGGTCTTTCTCCATCATGTTCATGTATTTTTGGCAAGCCATCAGGAAACTTAAATTTTGCAGAGAAAATAGGATGAGAAGCAGGTAACTCTTCCAATTCTATGTCTGGGAAAACTTTAACTAACTCTTTTCGAATATAAGGTTCCATCCCATAATTATCATCAATATGTAAAAAACCTCCACTTAATAAATAGTTACGTAGATTTTCGGCGTCTTGTTCTGTAAAAAATACATTTCCGTGTCCAGTCATATGGATATATGGGTACTGAAAGATATCTACACTTTGCGGTTTTACGGTTTTAGGTTTAGCGCTCATGGCTGTATTGATATTCTGATTGCAAAAACTAATAAGATTAGGTAATGCCGTTGGATTACTGTACCAATCACCACCACCATTATAATGTAAAATAGCAATATCCTGAGCGTTTAGCATCGCACTAAAGAATAATACTCCGATAAAACTTGTAAGTTTTGTTACCATCATCGTCTAAATAAGAGATTCTAAAAGTACTAAAATAAAAAAGATGATAAGAAACCTTTTGATACTATTAACGATCACAATTTCTTCATGGGCCAATGCACAACAAGAAGATAAGTCTTTTGTAGTTATGGAACTATTTACATCACAAGGATGTAGTAGTTGCCCTCCAGCAGATGAATTGCTGGATGTAATAAAAGAAAAGTATAAAGATGATAACGTTTTTGTATTGTCTTATCACGTTGATTACTGGAATCGATTAGGTTGGAAAGATCCTTTTAGTACCGAAGGATTTACGGATTATCAGCGGGATTATGCACAACAGTTTAATAGCAGATCTATCTATACTCCACAGTTGGTAGTTAACGGGAGCGAACATTTTACAGGTTCTAATAGTAGTAAAGCAGTTTCTGCTATTCGTAATTATTCAAAACAAACAACAAATAATATTATTCAATTAAAGGACGCCAAACGAAAAGGTGAAATCATTGCTATAAATTATGAAGTAGAAGGAGAAAGTTTTGAGCAAATCACATTAGCATTGGTGGTATCCGAACGGATTACAAAAATTAAAAGAGGAGAAAATCGAAATAGAACACTTAAAAACTCTAATATAGTAGCTAATAGAGTTATAAGTACTAAAGATATAGATTCTATTCAGATTACAATACCTGATTGGGTAGAAGATAAGGATGAATTGACAATTATCGCATATACTCAAAACAATAAATTAATCACTACAGGTGCTGCAAAAGTATCTATCTGATTAATTACTTTTTTACATACGTTAAAGTCATAACTAGTGATATAGTTATGACTTTTTTTGTATAGATTTTATTGCATAAATTTATGTTTTATTCAAAGATTTTTTAGCTAAGAAATAGATTCGTTGTAAGCTTAAATATAATAGAGCAAAAATCTAGCGCAAATAGTAACGTAACAAAAAAGTCGTTTCGGCGTCTAGTTAACATAATCGTATTTAGTTAAATTTCTTTTTCCAATAAATTTAAAAGGATGTTTTTATTTGATAATAGTTTTGAGAAAAAGGTATTGATGTGTTTATTTTTTGGGATGTTTTTATGTGTCTCCCATGCTCAGAACGAAGATGTTACAACCGAAGTAAAGAAATATTTTCTAATTGCAGCTTCTACGACTAATTACGAAGAAGCGCTTTCAAGCGCTACATCAATTGCTGAAAAATTAAAATTGCCATTAGATCTACGAAAATTAGAGTATAGTGATGAGAATTTAGGTTTAACTTGGTCTAAAGAGGAATGCGAAGGAAGTAATTGGGGATATCCTTGCTACGTGGCAAGAGGACGATATGATGATGGAGATTTTGTAAGTATAGAATGGTCAAGTGCATATGGTGGTTTTTCTAAAGGGTATTATATAGTTATTGTATCTGGAAATCAAATTTATGATGATTCGTTAAAAGATCTTTTAAGAAAAACAAAAGAATTTGTGCCTAGTGCCTATATAAAATCGTCAATGGTATACATGGGCTGTCTACACTAATCTAATACGTTATCAATCAAAAACCACATAAATCATTTATCATGAAAAAAAAACGTACCTGGAAGTTTTGGACTTCACGAACCTTGCTAGTCATTTTTGCCTTAGTTGCATTTTGGGTTGGAAATCTTATTTGGTTTCGTCCTTTTAATATCACTCATTTTTATGATAGGATATTTGCAGAGTTGGCTTTGGATAGTCCAGAATTAACCACTGCAATGGGAATTCCAGTAATATATAACTGGTCCAAAGATGAGTTAGACGATATCTCAGACAAAAAGCAATGGGAAACTTTTAATAAAATAAAAGAAGATTACGAAACCTTAAAAAGTTATGATTTCGAAAGTCAATCAGAAGCCAATAAGTTAAATACAAGAATTTTAGGGTATTATTTAGAAGGAGAATTAGAAGGAGAGCGATTTTTTTATCATGATTATCCCGTAAATCAAATGGGTGGTGTACAAAGTTCATTACCAAGTCTTATGGAAGATTCGCACAAGCTTAGGGATAAGAGTGATGCTGAAGCGTATATTACTCGTTTATCCAAATTTGAAACAAAATTTAATCAGCTTATAGAAAATCTAAAAATTAGAGAAGAAAAGGGGATTATACCTCCAAAGTTTGTAATGGATAGAGTACTCGATGAGATGAAAGGTTTTATCGGAAAAAAAGAAAACGAGATCAAGGAAACGGATGATGCAGTAACATCGAATATTTTGTACAGCAATTTTGATACGAAAATTGATAAAATAGAAGACTTATCTCAGGAAGAAAAAAATGAGCTTAAAGAACAAGTGAAGAATGAAATTGCGACTACAGTATTCGGCTCATATCAGAAGCTTATTAGTTATTTTGAGCAATTAAAACAAAAAGCAACGACAGATGCTGGTGTTTGGAAATTACCGGAGGGAGATGCATATTACAGATATCAGCTGAAACAACGTACCACTACTGATCTAGATCCAGAAGAAGTGCATACTATTGGTTTGTCAGAAGTAGCAAGAATTAAAGGCGAAATGGAGGCTATTCTTTCTTCTCAGGGATATGCTGATTCTACAAAAACTGTTGGAGCTATTATTCAGGAATTAAATAAAGAAGACCGTTTTCTTTTCCCTAATAATGATGAAGGGAGACAAATGGTGATTGATGAATATAACCGAATTCTTTCTGAGATTAGTAATGGTCTGGATGATGCCTTTGATATAAGACCCAAAGCAGCACTAGAAGTAAAAAGAGTTCCAGAATTTAAGGAAGAAGGATCGGCAGGAGCCTATTACAATAGACCAGCAATGGACGGATCTAGAGGAGGAGTGTTTTATGCTAATCTAAGAAATGTACATGAATCTGTTAAATTCGGAATGAAGACTTTAGCCTATCATGAAGGTATACCGGGACATCATTTTCAAATTGCAATTCAGTCTGAACTCGAAGGAGTTCCTATTTTTAGAACGATAGGGCTTTTTACTTCTTACATCGAAGGATGGGCTTTATACTCGGAACAATTAGCTTGGGAACTTGGTTTTTACGAAAGTGATCCTTTTGGAAATTTAGGAAGATTGCAAGCAGAAATGTTTAGAGCTGTACGATTGGTAGTGGATACTGGAATTCATCATAAAAAATGGACACGAGAGCAAGCGATCGATTATATGGTACAAAATACAGGTATGACCACCACAGAAGTAACGACAGAAATAGAAAGATATATTGTATGGCCAGGACAAGCATGCGCCTATAAAATTGGGATGTTGAAAATTTTAGAACTTAGAGAAAAGGCAAAAAGAGAATTGGGAGATCGTTTTGATTTGAGAGAGTTTCATAATGCAGTTTTAAAAGATGGAGCCGTTCCCTTAGATATTTTAGAAGAAATCATTAATGATTATATAGAGAGAACCAAAGTAAAAAGTGCTAGTTAGAACATTGGTTTTAGAACTGTTTTCTTAGGATGTCTATTTAATTTCTATGAGTTGGTTTTGGGTGTGTTTTGAGAAAATAGTAGTAGTTTTAAATTACGTAAAAATAGAATATGGATTTACAACAAAATAAAGATAATGCTGTAGCTTTCTACAAAATGGCTTATGAAGGTAATCCTAGGGCGGCAGTAGAGAAATATGTAGGGGATCAATATATTCAGCATAATCCAGATGTAGCAGATGGTACCGAAGGATTTATTTCATATTTTGAAAGAATGCAAGAAGAATATGCAGATAAATCCATAGAATTTGTGAGATGTATTGCAGAAGGAGATTTAGTGGCATTACATACACATCAAACTTGGCCAGGAAATGATGAATACATTACAATGGATTTTTTTCGTTTTGATGAAAATGGAAAAATTTGTGAGCATTGGGATTCTATTCAGCAAATTCCAAAAGAGTCTGCGAACCCTAATACGATGTATTAGGTAGTAAATTATACTTATTATAACTAAGCATAATGGAATGTACCATAATAGCTAGGAATAAAAAAAGAGTGCCTTATCAGACACTCTTTTCTAGTATATAATTGTAGTAAACCTGTATATTAAAGTTATTAAGGTTTTAACTTAAGGTTAAATCCTCTACTAGAATTTTGATTATTGGCTTAAAAAGTTCGTATTGTGTATCTTTACACACTTATTTTTTAAACTTTAATGGGAATTATGAAAAAAATTACTTTATTACTCACTTTATTATGCACGACCATTTCTTTTGGACAAATAATCATAACAGAGTTAGCGGATCCTAATAATAATGCGTCTGCTAGATATGTTGAAATTTATAATATTAGCTCTTCTGATGTTGATTTAACGGACTGGGAACTTAGAAGATGGACTAACGGGAATGCAGATCCACAAACCTCAGGAATAGATCTTACACCAATAGGTACATTAGCAGCTGGCGAATTTGCTATCATAGCTGCAAATGGAACGGAATTTCAAACTGTTTTCGGATTTGCACCTGATATTAGTGCAGGTACTGGAGGAGCTGCAGATAGCAATGGAGATGATCAAATTGCTATTTTTGATGCTAGTGATATGACTATTGATATATTTGGTGTACCAGGAGAAGATGGTACAGGTACTTGTCATGAATTTGAAGATGGAAGAGCAGAAAGAGCATCGAGTGTTACGGCTTCTGCAAGTACGTTTGATGAGGCAGAATGGAATGTATGGGCAGATAGTGAAGTTATGGGATGTACAAATCATACGTTAGGAGCCCAAGATGTAGTTGGTATATTTGATCCAGGTTCTTGGATTGGGGCTTCAAGTGATCCTTCCTTAATTGCAAGTACAAGTTCTTCTGTTTTTACTCCAGGCACTACCTCAGTTGATGTAACATTTTCTGTAAATAACTTCAGTTTAGGAGGTGATAATGTAGTAGAGTATATTGTAGATGGAGGAACACCAATGACCACTACTATGAGTCCAATAAGTGTTTCAGTAGCAGACGGACAGTCATATACAGTTACTCTAGAATTAAAAGATGCTAGTGGTTCCCTTACTCCTCAAGTAATAGAAACAGTTAATTTCTCAGTTGCTTCAGCAACGGATGTTTCTGATATAGCTACTCTAAGAGCTTCCGCAGAAGATAATTTTTATACTTTAACAGGAGAAGCTTTTATAACCTATCAGCAGACGTTTAGAAATCAAAAATTTATTGAAGATGCAACTGGTGCCATACTAATAGATGATGATAGTTCAGTGATTACAACTATGTATTCTAGAGGAGATGGTATTACTGGTATAACTGGAGAATTGAGTAGTTTTAATGGTCAGTTACAGTTTGTGCCTTCAGCAGATCCAGGAGCTGCTACTTCTACAGGAAGTTTAGTAGATCCGCAGATTGTAACTGTAGCGCAACTTGTTGCCAACCCAGAAAACTATGAGTCTGAATTAGTGGCAATTTCAGATGTTACAGTAGACAATACTCCATCAATGACTTGGGATAATGGTACTGAATATCCTGTTACTCAAAACTCTGATATGTTTACATTTAGAGCTACATTTTTTGATGTTGATTATATTGGTCAAACAGTGCCAACATCATCAACCAATATAGTAGGTTTAATTACAGAAAGAAATAATGGAAGCTATTTTATTACAGCTAGAGATAGTAATGATTTCCCGGCGACTTTAAGTGTTGCAGAATTTTCTGATAACAAAGATTCTATAAAAATATATCCTAATCCAGTAGATAATGGTGTAATTACCTTACCAGCTATTGCAAATAATAATTCCACAATTAAAATATTTAATATTCTTGGTAAGGAAGTCGCTAGTACAAGATTAACTAATACTTCTACTACTTTAAATGTTTCTAATTTTGCTCCAGGAGTGTACTTAGTGCAATTATTGGAAAACAACAAAAGAATTTCAACTGATAAATTGGTAATTAGATAATTTCCAGTTTTTTTAGACTAAAAGAGCACTTTGAGGACTTTCAAAGTGCTCTTTTAATTTTTACTGATTCAGAAAAGCAACACTATGTGTAGCAACGATTGCGGCAGTTTCTGTTCGCAAACGTGTATTTCCTAAGGTTACTGGTGTATAGCCAGTAGTTATAGCAGTTGCTATTTCTTTACTAGAAAAATCACCTTCGGGTCCGATTAAAATAGTGGTACTGCCTTTTGTTTTTAGAGTTTCTTGCAAGGATTTTTTATCAGTTTCTTCACAATGCGCTATCAATAACTGATCGTCGTTTTCCTGTTTTATGAACTCTGTAAATGAAATAGCAGGGTTTAATACAGGTAAGTAATATTGCAAAGATTGTTTCATAGCACTTTGTAGAATACGCTCAAAACGTTCTTGTTTTATTACTTTTCGCTCACTATGATCACATATAACGGGAGTAATCTCATCAATACCTATTTCTGTTGCCTTTTCTAAAAACCATTCGTACCGATCATTCATTTTGGTAGGAGCTACGGCTAGGTGTAGTCTATAGTCTTTTCGATCATGATGATTTTTATCTTGTAGTTGTATAATACACTTGTTAGGACTGGAAAACGTGATGAGACCTTTACATAATAAACCAATTCCATTTGTAATCTGAAGAATATCACCTTCTTTTTTACGAAGTACCTTGGTTATATGTTTACTTTCTTCTCTCGAGAATTCGAATTCTTCAGTAGTGGCTGTGATATCTTTACTATAAAAAAGCTGCATAGTAATTAAAACTTAATTCTAGCTTTGGCTACAATACTCATATCTGTAAAATCTTGTTGTAAGTACTTTAAGTAACCAACAATACCGATCATCGCTGCATTATCCGTTGTATATTCAAACTTTGGAACGAAAGTCTTCCATCCATATTTGAATTCGCCTTCTTTTAACGCTTTTCTAATTCCTGAATTGGCAGAAACACCGCCACCAATAGCTATGGATTTAATTCCTGTTTCTTTAGAAGCTTTTTTTAATTTATCGATCAAGATATTGATTATAGTATATTGAATAGATGCACATACATCATGAAGATTTTCTTCTATGAAGTTAGGGTTTTCTTTTAATTGTTTTTGAACAAAATATAAAATTCCTGTTTTCAAACCACTAAAACTAAAATTCAAACCATCTACTCGAGGTTTGGTAAATGGAAACGCTTTTGGATTCCCTAATTGAGCATATTTATCCACAAGTGGTCCTCCTGGATAGGGTAAACCTAATATTTTAGCACTTTTGTCAAAAGCCTCTCCAACAGCATCATCAATCGTTTCTCCAATAATTTCCATGTCGAAATGATTAGTAACCTTCACTACTTGTGTATGGCCACCACTGATCGTTAGAGCTAAAAAAGGAAATTCTGGTTTATCGAATCCTTCTTCATCAATAAAATGCGCCAAAATATGTGCTTGCATATGATTTACATCAATCAAGGGGATATCTAACGCTAACGCCAATGATTTCGCAAAAGATGTTCCGACTAATAAAGATCCCATTAAACCGGGACCTCTTGTAAAGGCTATTGCAGTAAGATCTTCTTTGGTAATTCCAGCCTGTTTTATAGCTTGATCAATTACAGGAACAATGTTCTGCTGATGCGCCCTAGAAGCTAATTCTGGAACCACACCACCATATTGTTCATGAATTTTTTGTGAAGCAACAACATTTGATAATACACGATCGTTGCATAATATAGCGGCAGAAGTATCATCGCAAGATGATTCAATACCTAAGATGTATACATTTTGTGAGCTCATTATGAGGAAAAAGGCATAGAAATTGTTAATATTGTCAGCAAAGTTAAAACAATAAAACGTATCAAAAAATTTGGGAAAATATTGAAAAGGATATTACTTATCCTTATATCGCTATTTGTGCTATTAGTGATCCTATTTTCAATTCCCGCAATTCAAACTTTTTTTGGTCGAAAAATAACCAATTATATCAATGAAGAATATAATGTAGATATTAACATTGGTAAAGTTGGTTTAACTTATTCTGGAAAAGTAAATTTAAAAGAAGTCTTTGTAAAAGATCATCATCAAGACACCTTATTATTTGCTAGGAGTATTGCAACTTCCATTTTAAATCTTAGAGAGATTTCTAAAGGGCAGCCAGAGTTAGGAGCAGTTTCGATAGATGATCTAACATTTAGAATGAAAATGTACAAAGGTGAGAGTAGTGATAACCTCATGACTTTTATTAGAAAATTTAATACTGGTAAAACATCCTCGTCTACAACTAAATTTTTACTAACAACAGGTAATGTAACTATGGAGAATGGTAAGTTTAGTTATATCGATGAAAATCTTAATTATTCTGATATTGTCATTCTACGGGATATTATGTTGGATGCGGAGAGTCTTAGGGTTGATGGAGAAGATTTTTATATAACAACAGACCTTTTGGCATTTAAGGATCATAGAGGTTTAAATGTCTCGAATCTGAAAACTGGTTTTTCTATTACTCCAACAGAAATGCGTTTTAGAGATCTAATTTTGGAAACGAAAGATTCTAAAGTAGATGGTGAAATAGTATTCGAGTATGAAAGAGGTGGGCTCGTAGATTTTGAGAATAGTGTGAATATTACAGCCGATTTTATGAAAGCTGTAATTTCTACAAACGATTTGATTCCGTTTTATGATGAATTTGGTCGTGATGAAGATCTTACGTTAAAAAATACTACGTTAAAAGGGACTTTAAATGATTTTGAAGTATTAGATTCTGACATTTCTGGATTAGATAGATCGGTAATTCAGGGAAATATACGAATTAGAAATGCGGTGACAGATGTTTCCAAATTCAGATTAGATGGAGACTTAACAAACTTGACAACCAACTATTATGATCTAGTTAATCTCCTTCCAAATATTTTAGGACAGTCGCTTCCAAAACAACTGTATCAGTTAGGAAGTGTAAAAGGAGTGGGTAAGACCATTGTTACCATTAAGGATGTGGATATAGATATGGATTTCTTTTCTCAGTTGGGAAAAATCAATGCTTTTGTCTTACTAGGGGATTTAGATGATGTTAAAAGTGCGACATATAATGGTAGTGTAATATCAAATAATTTTAACGTAGGTCAATTATTAGGGAAACCGCGATTAGGAAATGCAGCATTTGATATTAATGTTGATGGAAGTGGTTTTACCTTGGATAACCTAGATACAAAGCTAGAAGGAGATATTAAAAAACTGGAGTTTAATGGATATACATATACCAATCTTAATGTATTTGGAAATTTAAAAGATCCAGTTTTTGATGGAAAGCTAGTAGCGGATGATCCAAACATGAAATTTAGCTTTAATGGTGTCGCCGATATTTCTGAGGCAATTAATAATTATGATTTTGTTGCCAATGTAGATCATATAGATCTTCATAAGCTTAATATTTTTACTAGAGATAGTATTTCTATTTTTAATGGAGATGTAAAGATGAAGATGAAAGGAACAGGTATTAACGATGCTTTTGGTACCATCTCTTTTGAAAAAACACTATATAAAAATCAAAACGCCAGTTATTATTTTGATGATTTTGATATCACATCTAGTTTTGATGATCAAAATATAAGAACGATAACTATGAATAGTCCTGATATTATCGAAGGTAATGTAAAGGGAGTATTTAGATTTGAAAATGTGTATGATTTATTTCGCAATTCTATAGGTAGTTTATACACTAATTTCGAGCCAACTCAAATTACAGATAATGAATTTATGGAATTTAATTTCAGGATCTATAATAAGATTGTAGATGTCTTTTTTCCAGAAATTCAGTTTGCTCCTAATACGTTTATTAAAGGAAAAGTAGAAAGCAATGATTCCGAATTTAAATTAACATTTAAATCACCTTCAATTAAGGCGTTTGATAATTTAATGAAACAGGTAGACATTCAAGTTGATAATAAGAACCCTTTATTTAATACCTATGTTGCTATCGATAGTATTAATACTAAGTATTATGATTTCTCTAAGTTTAGCTTGATTAATGTAACTCTTAATGATACACTATTCATGCGTTCTGAATTTAAAGGAGGGAAGAATAATGTGGATAATTACAATTTAGAATTTTATCATACAATCAACGAAGACAATAATTCGGTATTAGGATTTAAAAAATCCGATTTTACTTTTAAAGGATATACATGGTATGCAAATCCATATAAAAGTAAGAGTAATAATAAGATCATTTTTGATAATAACTTTCAGAATATCGATATTCAGTCGATCAAGTTAACTCATGAAGACGAGGAGATTAGTGTTTCAGGTAATATGGTAGGCAAAGATCATAAAGATATCAAAGCTACTTTTAAAGATGTGGATTTAAATAAGATTACGCCTTACATAGAAGATCTAAAATTATCGGGAGTAGTCGATGGAGATCTTAATATATTTCAAGAAAAAGGAGTTTATTTCCCAAGTTCTACAGTAATTATTAATGATTTAGGTGTAAACGATATCAATATGGGCGAACTACGAGTCAATGCTTCGGGTAATGAATCATTGACTCAGTATTCGATAAATACAAGGTTGGTAAACAACGACGATATAAAGACATTATCCGCCGTGGGTTCAATTAATGTTTCTAACAATAATCCAGATATGAATATCGATGTAAACTTAGATCAATTAGATGTATCAGGATTTAGTGATTTAGGCGGAATCGTAATTTCTGATCTTAGAGGATTGGTTTCTGGAAAAGCCAAAATAAGTGGAAATTATGTCAATCCTTCGATTGATGGAGTTTTAACATTAAATGAAGCAGGTCTAAAAGTGCCATACTTAAACGTAGATCTCGATTTTGATAATAATTCTAGAGTTATTTTGGAGCAGCAACGTTTTAATTTTGATAATATCAATATAACAGATACGAAATATAAAACGAAAGGAATATTAGGTGGATATATAGGTCATCAACGATTTTCTAAATGGGATTTAGGTCTTACTTTAAAAGCAAAAGAAAGATTGTTAGTTCTCGATACTGAAGAAGATGAGGAATCGTTATATTACGGAACAGGTTTTATCAGTGGAGATGCTACTATAGCAGGACCTACCGATGGTTTAGTAATTGATGTTAATGCTACTACAGAAAAAGGAACAGTTTTCAAGATTCCTCTAAATGAGTCTGAATCTATAGGAGATAATTCTTATATACATTTCTTAAGTCCAGAAGAGAAACAGGCGCGATTAGATGGTAAGGAGATTATTTTAGAAGAAATTAAGGGGTTAGAGCTAAATTTTGATTTGTATGTAAATAACAATGCTTTAGTAGAAGTTGTAGTTGATAAAAAAACGGGAAGTTCTCTAAAAGGTAGAGGTGCAGGAACGCTACTAATAGAAATAAACACCAATGGTAAATTTAATATGTGGGGAGATTTTGTAGCATACGAAGGAAGCTATAATTTTAGATACGGCGCATTGGTAGGTAAAGATTTTACAGTAAGATCAGGAGGAAGTATTAACTGGGATGGTAGTCCGACTAGGGCAAAACTTAATTTAAGTGCAGTATACAAAACAGAAGCAAATCCTGCTGTATTATTAGAAAATGCTACGATTAACCGAAAAATACCAGTAGAAGTAGTTGTTGATCTTAATGGAGAATTAATACAACCAGATCTTAATTTTAATATAGAATTGCCTAATTTGAGTTCAGTAGCCAAAAGTGAGTTGGAGTATCAATTAGAAGATCAAGCAACTAAGGAACTACAAGCGTTGTCTTTAGTAACACAAGGTCAATTTTATAGTGGAAATTTAGATCCTACCTTTATTACAGGGAATTTGGTAGAAAGAGCTGCAGGATTGGTAAATGGAATATTTTCTGGAGATGATGATAAGTTTAAAGTAGGGGTCAACTATGTTCAAGGTAATCGGAATATAGATCAAGAAGCTGCAGATCAATTTGGAGTTACTGTATCTACACAAATAAATAATAGAATTTTGATAAACGGTAGAGTGGGAGTTCCTATAGGAGGTGTTAGTGAATCCGTTGTAACAGGAGATGTAGAAGTAGAATATTTGTTTAATGAAGAAGGAACACTAAAAGGAAAGATTTTCAATCGTCAGAACGAAATTCAATATATCGGAGAAACTCAAGGATATAAACAAGGATTAGGACTTTCCTATTCAGTAGATTTCAATAATTTCGGCGAACTGATTGATAAAGTTTTTAAATCAAAAAAAGTAAAAGATACGGTAGCCCAAAAAAAGAAGGATACTACCAAAATAGAAACACCAGATTTTATTAATTTTACCGATAAGAATAATTAATTTCTGATAAAATAACCTACGTTAGATGGCTAAAGAAATTCGCACAATAGGAGTAATGACTTCTGGAGGTGATTCTCCTGGAATGAATGCGGCAATTAGAGCAGTAGCAAGAGCTTGCTCATATTACAATGTAAAATGCATTGGTTTTTATAGAGGTTATCAGGGCATGATCGAAAATGATTATTGTGAGATGAATGCACGAAGTGTTCGCAATATTATAAGCACAGGAGGAACGATTCTGAAATCCGCTAGGTCTTCGGAGTTTAGAACACCGGAAGGGAGAAAAAAAGCTGCGGACAACTTAAAAAAAGCCGGTGTAGATGCTATGGTACTGATTGGCGGTGATGGAACTTTTAAAGGAGGACAAGTTTTTAGTGAAGAATATGATATTCCGGTGATTGGAGTTCCAGGAACCATTGATAATGATATTGCAGGAACTAATTTTACTATTGGGTATGATACGGCTTTAAATACCGTAGTAGAGGCTATTGATAAAATTAGAGATACGGCAAGTTCTCATGATAGACTGTTTTTTATCGAGGTAATGGGACGTGATGCTGGTTTTATAGCATTAAATAGTGGTGTTGGCGCTGGAGCAGAAGAAATCCTAATTCCAGAAGAGGATCTTGGGCTAGATAGGATGCTAGAATCATTAAAAAGAAGTAAAAGATCTGGAAAATCTTCCAGTATTGTGGTGGTAAGTGAAGGAGATAAAATTGGAAAGAATGTATATGAACTAGCGGATTATGTTACCGAAAACATGCCTGATTATGATGTAAGAGTAACCGTTTTAGGTCATATGCAGCGTGGAGGATCTCCAACTTGTTTTGATAGGACTTTAGCGAGTAGGCTTTGTGTTAAGGCAGTTGAATTATTACTAGATGGAGAAAAGAACGTAATGGTAGGATTGATTAACAACGAGATTGTAGCCACTAATTTTGATGATGGTCTGAAAGAAGACCACAGCATTAACAAAGAATTATTACGAATTTCCGATATACTTTCTGTATAAATTTATGATGACAATAGCTATAATCGCTCACGATGGTAAGAAAGCCGATATGGTGCAGTTTCTTAACGAACATCGAGAAATATTAGATTCTAAAAAAATTAAGCTTGTTTCTACCGGAACTACAGGAGAAAAAGCAAAAAAAGCTGGTTTTAATGTAGAAGCATTACTTTCTGGTCCTCTTGGTGGAGATGCACAGATTGCAGCAGGTGTTGCCGAGAAGGATATACATATGGTCATTTTTTTTAGAGATCCTTTAGCTAAACACCCTCACGAACCAGATATTTTTATGTTAATGAGACTTTGTGATGTATATGATGTTCCGTTAGCTACAAACCCATCTACTGCAGAATTATTGCTTAAAGGATTATAACGATAAGTGATAGATGCCTCGTTCTTGTAATTCTCATATCTTCTAGAACGCAAAGTAGATTCTTTTCAAATATTAGTTAGTTTTAATAGGATTAATAAAAGCTCTACAGGATTTTTTCTTTAAAAGTACTATAGAAATACAAATTTTAAATTTTATAGAATAGAAGTGTTTTGTTGATCATTATTATAAAATAGTATTTTGTTTAAAGAATGATTTAAAATCATAGTTAATTTATAAGCGTTAAATTAAAATATTCATTATCCATTTTAAGGTTTGATTAAAAAAGAATCACGTTGATTTTTTGTTTGCTCATTCGCATATTTTCGCGAAAAACTAACAACTAAATATAGCTTTACATGAAATCAAATCTTAAAAACCTAATCTTTTTATTTTTATGTACACATTGCTTTTACGCTCAACAAATAAATACGGTTCTTACTAAAATAGAGCGAACTGTAAATGTAGGTGATGTGTCTGATTATTTTAATCCTTCGTTAGCACCATTTTATCACGGTGTTGCATCGGGAGATCCGTTAGAAAATTCTGTTATTATATGGACTAGAGTTACAACTAATGAGACTAATGTACAAGTAAATTGGAAAATAGCCAAAGATCCTCAGATGAATCAAATTGTACAACAAGGTTCTACAAATACCAGTCAATCAAAAGATTATACAGTAAAAGTTGATGCGATCGGTTTGGAGCCTTATACAGTGTATTATTATCAGTTCGAATCTTTAAGTGCAAAATCGATTATAGGAAAAACCAGAACTGCTCCCGCACAAGAGGATTTAGTTGATAACTTAAGATTTGCTGTATTATCGTGTTCAAATTATCAAAATGGATATTTTAATGCATACAATCAAATTGCAAGTAGAACAGATTTAGATGCTGTAATACATTTAGGAGACTATATTTATGAATATGAGTCAGGAGGATATGGCTACAATAATGAAATTAATCGAGGTCATGTACCAGAAAATGAAATTATTACTTTAGATGACTATAGAGTACGTCATTCTTATTACAAGTTAGATCCAATGTTACGTAATGTGCACCAACAACATGCCTTTATAAATATATGGGATGATCATGAGTTTGCAAATGATGCAAATAAATTTGGAGCGGAAAATCATTCCTCATCCTCAGAAGGTGATTGGGAAGCAAGAAAAAATAATGCGTTCAAAGCATATTTTGAATGGATGCCAGTAAGAGCTAATTCCATTGAAGAATACAGACTGTACAGAAAGATATCTTATGGTAAGTTAATGGATTTAATTATGTTAGACACTAGAATAGAAGGAAGAGATACACAAGTAAATTCTTCTAAAAACCTTATTAGTGCTGCCGCTTCTAACGATGCATTCAAAACCTTTGCACAAAATGTAATTGCTAAAAAGGATCTTACCAAAGAAGAGGAATTAAAAGAAGTATTAAAAGAAGTGTTACCAATGATCTTGAATGTTTCTTTAGATAGTAGTGAGGAATCTAAAAATGAAAAGGCACTAAATGCAGAAGAGCTCGATCAGGTGATTGATGGTTTTGTGAATCAAGTTTTGCAAAAAGGAAGTTTTGATAATAAATCGACTTTTGCTTTAGAACAATTACTGCAGAAAGGAACAAAATATAGAGAAAGTCAACTATCAAAATCTAATAGAGAGTCTTATAAATCCATATTAGGATCAGAACAATTTCTGTGGTTAAAAAATCAATTACAAAGCTCTTCAGCAAAATGGAGAATTATAGGTAATCAGGTAATGGTTATGCCTTGGAATGGTGTTCCTTCTAATGATGCGTGGGATGGATATCAGGAGGAGAGAGAACAACTTTTAGAATTTATTAATACTAACAATATTAATAATGTAATTGTTCTAACAGGGGATATACATAGTACTTTTGTTGGTGAAGTGCGTTATAAGGGTGATTGCGAAATGTGCGAGTTTGTAGTTCCTAGTGTCACTTCTACAAATTTGGATTTTTTAGGAGGAGTTGCTTCTGGATTATCAGAATTTTATATACGATTGCTAAACAGACATATAAAAGATGTTGATTTAGATAATCATGGATATTATGTGCTTGATGTAAGGGAAAATAGAGTACAGGCTGATTGGTTCGATACGAATGATGTTTCAAGACCTATAGCACAAGAAAATAGATCACGTAGCTGGTATGTAAATTCTAATGATTGTAAAGTAAGAAGAACTTCTCAGGCTGCAATAGCACTAAATGGCAGAGAAACGCAAAAGGAAACTACTATAAAACATGAATTGTCTTCAGGAAGTGTTAGTGAAAAATTTGTTGTCATGGGAGTGTACCCAAATCCCATTTTTGATAAAGGGAATGTTCATTATGTTATGAATTCCGAGGGTAAGGTGATTATTAATTTATTTGATGTTCAGGGAAGATTAGTTCAAAAGTTACAGGAACAGGAACTTCAAAAAGGGATTTATAATCTATCATTTGATGTTGACGGATTGAAAACGGGTAATTATATACTTTCTATAAAAAGTGGTAATACAAAAGCCACTCGAAATGTCATAATTAGATAAAATAATATCTCTTATAAACACAAGAGCCTAAGTCAAATAAACTTAGGCTTTTTTATTTGAATCAAATGAGCTTTTATTTAACCGCAATTACCGAAATTTCAACGTTAACAAACTTTGGTAGTGCAGCTACCGCTACTGTTTCTCTAGCTGGAGCAGTATCTTCATTAAAATAGCTTCCGTATACTTCATTTACTTTTGAAAAGTTATTCATATCACTTAGAAAAATAGTCGTCTTAATAACATTTTCAAAAGTCATTTCCACCTCATCTAAAATGGCTTTAAGATTTTGCATTACCTGTTCTGCTTCTTTTTTGATATCATCCGTAACCAATTCTCCAGAAGTAGGATTAATCGCAATCTGACCAGAAGTATATAAAGTATTTCCGTTTAGAATAGCTTGACTGTAAGGTCCGATAGGTGCAGGTGCTTTAGAAGTCGTGATGATTTTTTTCATGATGTGTGTATTGTGTTATGTTATTTTGATTTATAAAACTTCAATTTATTTCCCTCAAAACTCAAACCTAAAGCTGTCTGTCTGGTTCTCTACGTTTATCGTATTTGATATCACTTAGAACAGAAGAAGAAATTCCTATGAAAAAGTTCCAGGAAGTCCTTTCGCTAAAAGGAATCCAATTAAAGCTCATATTCCAACTATCTAAATCCCTTTGGAATCTTAAATTAGTAAAAGTGAAACCAGGATTTTTGAGATCATACCCAGATGAAACACCAACGGTCCATTTAGGAGCTAACTCTACATCTCCAGAAAACATGATGGAGTGAGAAGATATCTCATTTTGTCGAGCATTATTGCTATAGTTGACAGTGTAAGATAGTCGTAATGACCAAGGGATTTTATAATTGTAATTTTTAACGTCCTTTTTCTCTGTATCTTTATTATTTTGACGATAACTTTGTTCTTCTCTAAAATCTGTTCCTCCGCCAAACAAATTATCCGGTCGACCACCATTTTGGAAGGTCTGGTTTGTGAGAGGATCCTCATTGGTTTTACCTTTTTCAAAATCTTTACTCGAGAAAGAATATCCAAAATTAGCACTAGCTCTGGTTAATCTAAAAAGACTACCTCCGTTATCAATATTCCAAACATCAATTTTACGATTATTATTATCTAATGCATATGGATCCAGTTCTGCACTAAAATTAATGTCTAGTTTATTCTGAACAATAGGAATATTTCCTGTTATTGATAAGGGACTTAATTGAAGTGAATCACCGGCAATATTATAAGCAGTTCTAAAGTTTAAATTATTAAGTAAAACCACTTTCTTGGGTTCGAGATCTGTAGTATCTTTACTCCGGACTTTAGCCTCTAAGTTATTGCTTAAGGAAAAACCAATACTACTAGAAAATGTATTACTAGGGGCACCAAAGAATCCACCTTCAAATCTAGAGTACTCTACTACTTCTTCCTCGTTAATATCCAAAGTTGCAGGGTTATCTGTAATCGTGTATTCGTCATAAAACTGATCAAATGCAGGGTTAATACTATAGCTAACACTTGGTCTCATTGTATGACGAATAGCTTGTATTTTTTTGTCTTTCTTAAAATTGAATGTTCCGTAAATCGTGGTTCCTAAACTGGTAGAGAAATTATAGGTTCTAAAAGCATCAAAACCTGCAATAGTATCTCTAACTACTTCTCCAGCACCGTCATTAGCATCCGGATCATAACTTTGCTCTATCGTTTCGAATACCCAGTTTTCTTGGAAACTTGTACCCATAGTCGCACTTAAATACTTAAAGATTTTAAAGTTGGTACTAATCGGAATAGAATGTTGCATTCCAATTCTAGCGTCATTAAACATATCTCCAGTAAATAAATCATCATCATTGGTAGTAATGCGGTTCTCACCTCTAAAATTATATTGGGTGTTGATATTTTGAATAATACCTTTTTTTACACCAACTTTTGGAGCAAAAGGAAATATCCTTGAAACACTTGCATTTACATTAGGCAGTGATAGGTTAACTTCTTGTGTGTTTGTATTGGAGTTATGATTTGCAGCAACATTCAAATTCACCTGAGGATCTCCCTGAAAAGTTTTGGAATAGGAGATAGATGAACTTAACTGGTTATTCAAGAAATTTCCTGTGTTTAACTGATTGGTAGACTGCTGGAAGAAGTCGCTGCTTCCAAAATTGACAGATGCCGAAAATCTAGAGTTTGGATTGGATTTGGCATCTTGCGAATGTGTCCATTGGATATTATAGGTAGTTCTCTGAGCAAAGTCAGGAAAACCTCGTTCGCTAGTTAGGTTGTTCTCAAATCGAAATCTCAAATTACCTCTATATTTATAGCGAACAGCATAAGATGTTTCGGCTAATAGTGTATAACTCCCATTGGTATAATAATCACCGGTAACAGTAAGATCAGCATAATCACTCAAAGCAAAATAATACCCACCATTTTGTAAAAAATATCCTCTGTTATTTTCTTCTCCATAACTAGGAATGATAAATCCTGAGGTTCTTTTTTCTTGTAAAGGGAAATAACCAAAAGGTAATCCTAAAGGAGTTGGTACATCCGCGATAAACATATTTACCAATCCTGTAACAATTTTCTTTTTTGGTACTAGTTTGATTCTTCTGGCGTAGAAGTAATAATCTGCATTATCAACATCTTCTGCGGTGGTAAACTTTACATTACTCATGTATATAACAGAGTCATTAACTCTTTTAGAAACTTCACCTTTTACATTCATTTCACCTTGTTTGGTTCTAGAATTATAAATAAGTGCTTTTTCTGTATCAAAATTAAATCGAATAGAATCAGGTTCAACTACATTTTGTGCTTGTTTAAAAACAGGGGTTTGTGTATAATCTCCTACAGAATCTTTAATACCATAGGCGTATACCTCGTTTTTAGAATTGTCTACAATGATCAATCCAGCATTTATTTGCATTTCTCCATAGATGATTTCTGCTTCGTTGTAGAGGTACATTTTGTTTTCTCTACGACTTAATCTCATATAATCTTTGGACTTGTAAGTTACCTTATCTGTTAATAATTGTGGTGGTTCCACCACGCTATCTTTCTTTACAGTATCCTGATCTTTTTCATTTTCAAGGAGTTCCGTCTTAGGTTCGACATCCTTTTTGGGTAAGGTAATAGAATCCTTTGGAGATTGAATAGGTTTCTTTGTCGTTTTATCAAACTCTTGTGCAGTTGTATAACAAATACAAAATAGTGAAAAACTTAGTGAATAAAGTATGTTACGTACCGTTGTTTGCAATGGTTTATATCCTATTTTTGTAAAACTATGGCTTAGTTTTTGAAGTGCCAAAATTACATATATTTTTTATGTAGAGATTGTAATTGAGAAAAAAATAAATATTTCTATCAAATACGATACTCCAATGTTATTTTTTAAGAAACTATGTCGATTAAATTCCAAGATCATTAACCTTGTGATTTTAGAATTATTATACTAAATACGGAAACAATTTGGGAATGTTTCAAGCTAAGGGATAATTTTGATAATTATGAAAAAGAAAATTATATATAGCATTGTATCTGTAGCACTAATTATGGTGTCCTCTGGATTTGCTTTGATGTCCAGAATTTCTGATTCGAATACAGAAAAGTTTATCGTGGCTTTAGATGCTGGTCATGGAGGTGATGATCCGGGAAATAGAGGAAACGGATATAAAGAAAAAGATATTGCATTAAAAGTGGTCTTAGCCGTAGGAGCAGCATTAGAAAAAGACGATCGTTTTAAAGTGGTATACACAAGAAAGACCGACAAATTTATCGAACTTCATGAAAGAGGAAGGATTGCTAATAAAGCAAAAGCTGATCTTTTTGTTTCTATTCACTGCAATTCTCATAGGTCTCAAGCATATGGAACAGAAACTTTTGTTTTAGGATTGCATGCCAACGATGAAAATTTTAACGTAGCCAAAAAAGAGAATTCTGTTATTTTGATGGAAGACAATTATGAAGCGAATTACGATGGTTTTGATCCTAATTCTCCTGAATCTATTATAGGGCTTACCCTTATGCAAGAAGAGTATCTGGATCAAAGTTTAATTTTGGCAAGTTATATAGAAAAAAGATTCACGAATACTTTAAAAAGGAAGAGTAGAGGTGTAAAACAAGCCGGTTTTGTAGTATTACATCAGACATATATGCCAAGTGTATTAGTGGAGCTAGGTTTTTTAACAAATAATAAAGAAGGTAAATATCTAAATTCTAAAAAGGGACAAGATGATATGGCAAAATCCATCATTAAATCTATAGTTGATTACAAGGATAGTCTGGATGAAACGTATTATGTTCCTGAACCAAAAACCCCGGAGGTAGTCACCAATGATACCATAATAAAAACAGTTGATGAAGAATTATATGATGGAATCACTTTTAAAGTGCAAATTGAAGCTGGCTCAAACGATGTAGTTTTAGATCCAAAAAATTTCAATGGGCTGGATCAGTTATCAAAAGTTCAGTTTGGAGAGGTTTATAAATATTACTTTGGAAATACACCTAATTATAATTTAATCAAGGAGTTAAAAAATGTTGCTGTTGCTAAGGGATATACCTCTTGTTTTGTTGTTGCATTTAAGAATAATGAGATAATTCCATTAAGTGAAGCCCTGAAAACTAATACTTCATCGAATTAATCTAAATAAATACTGATAAATCGTTCGTTAATAATCTTTGGAAGTATATTTTTTATTCTAAATTTGTGTCCTAAATATATGCTATTTTGAAATTTACTCGAGAAGTTAAAACTGGAATTTTAGCATTATCTGCTATAGCCCTTCTGATATTTGGATATAGTTTTTTAAAAGGAAAGAACCTTTTAGAATCTGATCGAACATTTTATGCGGTATATGATAATGTGGAGGGACTAATACCTTCCTCTCCAGTAACCATTAATGGATTGGTTGTAGGAAAGGTTGTTTCTATCAATTTCGCTGATACCAAAGGTAATCTTATTGTAGAATTTAACGTAAGTAGCGATTTTTCCTTTTCTAGAAATAGTGAAGCCATGGTGTATGGTGGTGATCTGATAGGAGGTAAGTCTTTAGCTATTAACCCAATTTACGAAGTAGGAAAAGAAGCAAAAGATAAAGATACCTTGCCAGGAAGAGTAAAAGCTGGTTTACTAGAATTGGTAAATGAGCAACTTACTCCTTTACAATTAAAGCTTGAATCAGCCATTAAAGACGCAGATACGTTATTAACTTCTGTAAACGGAATTTTATCTGTAGATAATAAAAACAATCTAAATTCCATCTTTAAAGATTTAAGCATTACTGTTCGAAACTTCAAGGGAGCTTCAGGATCATTAAATAATATTTTATCAGGTAATGAAGATAAGTTAAATACTACGCTTTCTAATCTAGATAAGATGTCTACTAATTTAAATCAATTCTCAGATTCGTTATCAAAAGTAAATATTGGTAAATTGGTGAATGATTTAGATGCGGTGTTAGCAAATTTTGATAAAATTTCTAAAGATTTAGAAGTAGGAAAAGGAACAGCAGGGAAGCTATTAAAGGATGATCAGCTTTATAACAATTTAGATAGAGCTAGTAAAGAACTAGAATTACTACTTCAAGATCTTAGATTACATCCTACTAGATATGTAAATATTTCGGTTTTTGGTAAAAAGAACAAACCTTATGTAAAACCGGCAGATTCAATAAACTAACTATCACTAAACTATGCAATATATTCCAAATATCATTTTTGTAATTATCCTAATCGCTGGAATAGGATATTTTGCAAAAAATGTTCGTAAGCTTATTCGTAATATAAAATTGGGTAAAGATGTAGATCGAACGGATAATAAAAAAGAACGTTTTAATAATATGGCTCGTATCGCTTTGGGACAATCCAAAATGGTAAGGAGACCTATTGCTGGTATTCTACACATCATTGTGTATCTAGGTTTTATTATTATTAATATCGAAGTTCTGGAAATTATTATAGATGGTATTTTTGGAACACATAGAATTTTTGCATTTCTAGGAGGTTTATATGACTTTTTAATTGGTTCATTCGAGGTGTTAGCCCTGTTAGTATTGGTAAGTGTATTTATTTTCTGGATTAGAAGAAATGTTATCAATATTCGTAGATTTAAAACGCTAAAAGGATGGCCTAAAAATGATGGTAATATAATTCTGTATTTCGAGGTTGTTCTAATGACCCTGTTTTTAACAATGAATGCTGCAGATTTACAATTACAAAATTTAGGAGCTGATCATTACGTAAAAGCAGGAGCATATCCAATAAGTCAATTTATATCACCATTATTTGATGGGATGTCTGAAGGTTCCCTAATTCTTTTAGAACGAGGAGCATGGTGGATGCATATTATTGGTATTTTAATTTTCCTTAATTATCTATACTTCTCTAAACATCTACATATTCTTTTAGCATTTCCTAATACTTATTATGGAGATTTAAATCCTAAAGGACAAATGGATAACCTAGAAGCGGTAACGAACGAAGTAATGTTAATGATGGATCCAAACGCAGATCCGTTTGCAGCTCCAGCGGGTGACGAACCAGAAGGGGAGCCTGAAAAATTTGGTGCATCCGATGTAACAGATTTAAATTGGGTACAATTGTTAAATTCTTACACTTGTACGGAGTGTGGGCGTTGTACCAGTGAATGTCCTGCAAACCAGACTGGCAAGAAGTTATCACCTAGAAAGATTATGATGGATACCAGAGATCGACTTCAGGAAGTAGGAGATAATATCGATAAGAACGGTAGCTTTGTAGATGATGGTAAGCAATTATTAAATGATTATATCACAACTGAAGAATTATGGGCTTGTACTAGTTGTAATGCTTGTGTAGAAGCTTGTCCAGTGAGTATAAGTCCATTGTCTATTATTTTAGATATGAGAAGATATTTGGTCATGGAGCAAAGTGCTGCGCCTTCAGACCTAAATAATATGATGTCCAATATCGAAAATAATGGAGCACCATGGCCATTCAACCAAATGGACAGATTAAATTGGAGTCAAGAATAAAAATTAAATATTATTAACCATAACTATTAACCGAAAACTTTTAAAAATTAAGAGAATCTAGAAATTATGAAGAAGGAAGAAGTAGAGAAATTATTGCATGAAAAGATTGAAGCTGGAGAACATATAAGTCCAGTTTTACCAGAAGGTATTAAAAATTATCTCATCGATATTGATGGGACAATTACAGAAGATGTTCCTAACGAAGAACCAGAGCGTATGGTTACTTGTGAGCCTTTTCCAGATGCTTTAGCAACCTTAAATAAATGGTATGAAGAAGGACATATTATTTGTTTCTTTACTTCTAGAACAGAAGAGCATAGAGAGGTTACCGAAACTTGGTTAAATAAGCATGGGTTCAAATACCATAGCTTATTAATGGGTAAACCAAGAGGTGGAAACTATCATTGGATAGATAATCATTTAGTAAAAGCTACTCGATATACTGGTAAATTTACAGAACTAGTAGAGAGAGTAGTTACCATCGAGGTTTTTGATGATGGAAAACACGATTAATAAATTTTTGTAAGACATCTTTTCTAACAAAAACGATGTATATAAATAATAAAACATATGAGTGAAGCAGTAAAGGTGCCAACAATGGCAGAGTATATGGCCGAAGGTAAAATGCCTGAGGTTTTATTTTGGGTAGGATGTGCTGGAAGTTTTGATGATAGAGCTAAGAAGATTACAAAAGCTTTTGTAAAATTACTTCATAGTTCCAAAGTAGACTTTGCTGTATTAGGAACTGAAGAAAGCTGTACTGGAGATCCTGCAAAAAGATCTGGTAATGAGTTTTTATTTCAAATGCAGGCAGTTACTAATATAGAAGTAATGAACGCCTATGAAATAAAGAAAGTAGTTACTGCCTGTCCTCATTGTTTTAATACCTTGAAAAATGAATACCCAGCGTTGGGAGGAAATTATGAGGTAATGCATCATGCACAATTTCTTAAGTCTCTTTTAGATGAAGGACGATTAACGGTTGAAGGAGGAAAGTTTAAAGGTAAAAGAATAACTTTCCATGATCCATGTTATCTTGGTAGAGCTAATAATGTATACGAAGCTCCAAGAGATTTACTTAAGAAATTAGAAGTAGAACTTACAGAAATGAAACGAAGCAGACGCAATGGTTTGTGTTGTGGAGCTGGTGGAGCACAGATGTTTAAAGAGCCTGAACCAGGTAATAAAGATGTAAATATCGAAAGAACAGAAGATGCTTTAGAAACAAAACCAGATATTATCGCTGCGGGATGTCCTTTTTGTAATACTATGATGACCGATGGAGTTAAGAATAAAGAAAAAGAAGATAGTATAGAAGTGTTGGATGTAGCAGAGTTAATCGCAAATGCTCAAGATTTATAGAAAGAATTTTTAAAGATTTCTAAAAATAAGTAAAGAGTTGATATGTTTGTTCATATTAACTCTTTTTTGTTGCAACAATTAGGAATACTTTTTGTTATTTTAGAGAATAAAAAGAAAGTAGATGTTAGTAGATTTTAATGAATTGCCAGATACGTCGAGAGTTTGGATATATCAGGCCAATAGATCTTTTACAAAAGAGGAATTAGAAGAAATACAAGAAAAGCTAGAGGTTTTTATAAATCAATGGACTGCCCATGGAGCAGATCTTAAAGCTGGCTTTGATATAAAATATAAGCGTTTTATTACCATTGCGTTAGATCAGGATCTAAATCAAGCAACAGGATGTTCTATCGATGCTTCTGTTCACTTTATTCAAAAGTTAGAAAACGATTATAAAGTAGATTTAATGGATAAAATGAATGTTTCTTATAAACAGGGAGAGTTTGTTGCTTATAAGTCTCTTACAGATTTTAGAAAAATGGTAAAAAATCGCTCTGTATCTCCTAATACAATTGTATTTAACAATCTGGTTACAAATATAGCGGAATATAAAACAGATTGGGAAGTACCAGCAAAAGATAGTTGGCATAACCGTTTTTTAAATTAGGATTAGTGAGTTGTATTTTTAGAAGATATTTTTCTGTTTTAGTTTTTATTTCCTCGGTATCAGTTTTTTCACAACACCCCGATACTCTTAATGTATCAGAACCGTTGTATGAGAAGAATACCGATTCTTTACCAGTGGAAGAGGTTTTGGAAAACATTACGGTTAGCCCATTGATTGTAGAGGATGAAAAGGATCGACAGCGATTTTGGGTAGATAGTATCTACAATAAAATGACTTTGAAAGAAAAAGTTGGCCAGCTTTTTATGGTGGATGTTTTTTCTTCTAAACCAAAGAAAGAAACTGATAAAATCAAAAGGTTAATCGAAGAATTTCATATTGGTGGGATTATATTTTCTAAAGGCGGTCCAAATCGTCAGGCAAAACTAAATAACGAGTATCAAGAGCTTTCTAAAGTACCCTTAATGATTGGGATGGATGCTGAGTGGGGATTAGCAATGCGATTAGATTCTACAAAAGCATTTCCCTGGAATATGACTTTAGGAGCTATTCAGGATAACAGCTTAATAGAAGAAACTGGTCAACAAATTGCCAAACATTGTAAGCGATTAGGAGTGCACATAAATTTTGCTCCTGTGGTAGATATGAATACCAATCCCAAGAATCCTATTATCGGAAATCGTTCTTTTGGAGAAGAAAAAGATAATGTAACAGAAAAAGCATTAGCTTTTATGAAAGGGATGCAAAAAGAGGGTGTCTTGGCAAGTGCAAAGCATTTTCCTGGTCACGGCGATACTGATAGCGATTCTCATAAAACACTACCGACAATTAATTTTGATGAAAAAAGAATTGATAGTGTAGAACTATATCCTTATCGCAAACTAATAAAAGAAGGATTGTCTAGTGTGATGGTAGCACATTTAAATATTCCAAGTTTAGAACCTAGATCTGGATACCCATCTTCTATTTCTGAGAATGTAGTAACCAATATATTACAAGATAGTCTTAATTTTGAAGGGTTGGTAATAACCGACGCTCTTAATATGAAAGGAGCCTCTGATTTTAAAGCGCCTGGAGATATCGATCTAGCAGCTTTTAAAGCAGGGAATGACATCTTGTTAATATCGGAAGATGTTCCTTTAGCATCTCAGAAAATTATTTCAGCGTATTATGCTGGAGAAATTTCAGAAAAACGATTATCACGTTCGGTTAAGAAGATTTTGATGGCTAAGTATAAAGTTGGTTTACATTCTTATAAACCAATCCAATCAGAATATCTTATCGAGGAGTTAAATAGTATTGCTAATGAAATATTACATCATAAACTGGTTGAGAATTCTTTGACTTTATTAAAAAATGAACGTGCTATTTTACCAGTTAAAAATTTAGACCTGAAAAAAATAGCATATGTATCCTTAGGTGATGATTCTGGTGAAGTTTTTTTAGAAGAGTTAAATAAATATACCAAAGTAGATTGGGTAAAAGGAAATCAATTACCTGATATCTTGGAGCAACTTAAAAACTATAATTATGTAATTGTAGGATTGCATAAATCAAATGCTAATCCTTGGAAAGATTACAGGTTTAAAGATAAGGAGCTTGTATGGTTGTACGAAATAGCTAGACTTAATAATACTGTGCTTAGTGTTTTTTCTAGACCCTATGCGATGTTAGATCTACAGACAACTACAAATTTCGAGGGTATTTTGATGTCATATCAAAACAGTAAGGTTGCTCAAGAAAAGGCAGCACAACTACTTTTTGGCGCTATCGAAGCAAAAGGTAAACTTCCAGTTAGTTTGGGGATGGATTTTCCGTTGGGAACAGGTTTAGAAACAAGGTCTTTAAAACGACTTGCATATGGAATTCCGGAAACGGTAGGAATGAATAGCCACAAATTACAACGCATAGATTCTGTTGTGAATATAGCGCTTAAAGAAAATATGACTCCAGGAGTGCAATTAATGGTAGCTAGAAAAGGGAAAGTAATCTTTAATAAGAATTATGGTTATCATACCTATGCGAAATCTAGAAAAGTCAGAGGATCTGATATTTATGACCTTGCTTCCTTGACAAAGATTCTTGCTACGCTACCGTTAACTATGGAATTAAAAGATAATGGGATTCTATCATTGGATAGTAGAGTAGGTGAATTATTACCTTCTTTTCAAGATTCGAATAAGAAGGATATCACAGTGCGCTCTATGTTGTCTCATTATGCGCGTCTAAGAGCATGGATTCCATTTTTTCTAAAGACCTTGGATAGCGTTACCACAAAACCTGATAAAAAGTACTATAGAAATAAACGCTCAGATGATTATAATATTAGAGTCACAGGCAATTTGTATTTAAGAAGTGATATGAAAGATTCCTTGATGCTACGTATCAAAGACAGTGAGCTTCGTAAGAGACTGAGTTATAAATATAGTGATCTTCCTTATTATATGATGAAATCTTTTATCGAGGATCATTATGGGAATAATTTAGATGCATTAACTCAGCAACATTTTTACAGAGGAATAGGAGCGAGTAATATGGGGTATCTTCCTATTAATAGATTCAAGAAAAAGCGTATTGTTCCTACCGAAAATGATCAGGCGTATCGCAAAGAAATAATTCATGGATACGTACATGATCAAGGTGCAGCAATGTTTGGAGGGATTGGAGGGCATGCAGGCTTATTTGCCAACGCTAATGATGTCACCAAAATAATGCAGATGTATTTAAATGGAGGGTATTACGGAGGAAAACAATACATTTCTCCAGAAACTATTGCTGAGTTTAATACCTGTTCCTACTGTCATAAAAAAGTAAGACGTGGAGTGGGGTTCGATAAACCTCAGTTAGGAGATATAGGGCCTACTTGCGGTTGTATATCTATGAATAGTTATGGTCATAGTGGCTTTACCGGAACATTTACCTGGGCGGATCCGGATGAAGAAATAATTTACGTATTCCTGAGTAATAGAACATTTCCCGATTCTGCCAATCGAAAATTAATTTCTAATGATATTCGATCCGAGATTCAGAGGTTAATTTACGAGGCGATAAATTATTAAAATTAACCACTAACCTAATATTTAAAATTAATAGTATTATGAAAACAAAGGTTTCAGGATACGGACCTGAATTTTCCAGAATTGTTGCAGGATGCATGAATTGGGGAACTTGGGGCGCAAATCTTAGTGCAGAACAATCGTTACAATTAATAGAAGATTGTATTTCTATTGGAGTAACTACTTTTGATCATGCAGATATTTATGGTCATTATACTACTGAAGCGTTGTTTGGAGAGGCTTTGACCAACAATAAATCATTACGGGAAAAAATACAGATTGTTACCAAATGTGGTATTAGATTGGTAACTCCCAATAGACCAGATAATCGGATCAAGTCTTATAAAACTACAAAAGACTATGTTGTAAAATCCGTAGAACAGTCTTTAAAAAACTTACAAACGGATTATATAGATATGCTATTGATTCATAGACCTAGTCCTATAATGAATCCAGCAGAAATTGCAGAGGCTTTCGAGCAGCTTAAATCTGAAGGCAAAGTATTGCATTTTGGAGTTTCTAATTTTACAACATCCCAGTTCAAAATGTTACATGGTTTTTTTCCTTTGCAAACAAATCAGATAGAAATTTCGCCATTGCACCTAACACCTTTTGTTGACGGTTCTTTAGATCAATGTATACAATATGGAATAAAACCTATGGCGTATTCTACATTGGCAGGAGGGAAGTTTTTTGCTAAAAACCCCGAGGATAGTGTGTTCAGAATCAATACTGTTGTTAGTGACTTATCGAATAAATATAATGTTTCAGCGGATCAGATATTAACCTCTTGGTTATTAAAACATCCTTCAGGAATACTTCCTATAATTGGATCTACTAAAATAAATCGAATTCAATCTGCTGTAGATTCATTACATGTTCAAATCTCTGATGAAGAGTGGTTTCGAATTTGGGAAGCTTCTACAGGACATGAAGTAGCGTAATAAGTTTATCTTATTGTTTTCTAGATAATTTTGTCGCTAATTTCGATGCGATTAAAATATTTTAAAGAAAAATTAAAAAAAAACAGAAAATCGGGGTAACATATTTGACTCAAATGATACTTATATATAGCAAACATTGATTTTGATAAATAAGGTAGGCATTTAATCAAAGAAACAATTTTGCTTATAAATCAATGACTACGGTTTCATAGGGGTATGTGTACCGTAGTCAGATTTTTTATAATGTATTGGTATTCAGTATGTCTGTGTTTTTTTGATATAAAAACCCTTTTAAAAGTCAAGTTTTTTATTTTTTAATGATTGTGAATAACTATGCATGCATTGTTAATAAATTGTGCATAAAATTATTTTGTATTATTTTTTTGTGTAAATTTAGCGCACTAACAATTCGATCCTTATATGATTACATTCTAACTCAATGTAATCATAATGTTTAAAAAAGCAAGTCACAAATCGTCATTAATTTAAACTGCTTACCCCTATAATGAACAACTACAAGCTCACGATTATTGGATTGGTATTGTCCATCTTCGTTTATTTCACCTCAGTTTTTTTAGAATTAGACATTTTTAAATATATCCTAATCGCTCTTTCTAAGATAGAACAGTTGCGATTCGATGAATTAATTCTACCCTTCTTAATTTTTGGTATTTTCTTAGCACTGGATGCACGCAGACGCATCAAAAAGATAAAATTAGAAAATGCAAAACTCCGAATTTATAAGGCAATGTTATCTTCTAGCCATCATATCTTAAATAATTTCATCTACCAGATGGATATCTTTAAGATTACAGCAGAAGATACTCCTGGGTTTGATGCCAAAACATTGGCGTATTATGAAGATATCATCAGCAATACATCGGATCAGATACACTCTTTAAGCAATCTGTCGAGTATCGATGAGTATTCTATACGTACCAGTGTAATGTCTGCTTAAGGTAAGTGTTATAAATTCAATTTACTTTCTTTCTTACTAATGTAAGTATCCATCATATTTGCCGACTTTAGAGCAAAAGTATTTGTATGGACATTATCGATTACCTATTGGGTAGGGGAGGATTTGCTATTTTGGCGTTGATCGTTGTTGTTATTCTACTATACAATAAGATTAAAGCGCGTAAACAGTTTGGAGTATCTAATAAAAAGAAGAGGAAGTAAATCATACTTCTATTACCAAAGGTTACTTTAATAAATAGAAATCAATAGTTGATTTCTTTTATCTTGAAAGGTTTTTCTGGCAACACGAAACATTTCGTAATAAAAATAAAATTGAAAAGTTTTATTTTTTGAAATAGTTAGTTTTTAACTAATTATATCGAACCAAATCTCTTATGTCATGAAAAAATACTGCTTTCTCTTAGCTATCTCTTTTTTAATATCTGCTTATACCAATCTTAGAGCCCAAAAAATAAACCTTCCTATAGAAGTTTTTGGCTTACCCGAAAATATTGCCGTTGCTAATACAGAATTGGAAGGTTTAAGCTTGAAACGTGCATTAGCAGAGATTAGATTTACCATAGATCAATCTATGTATGATCGCATACGAAACACCAATAACCTTTACTTGCAGATTAATAATGCTAGTTATGATGAAAAGGTGTCTATAAGTGTAAATCATACTACGTTTACCAGCTTACATAAAAATAATACCAGTATATATCCACAAGAGTTAGCCAGAGGAGGAATGGTGCATGGTGGTTATAATACTATAAGATTACATTTTACAAGTACAGATTTGAAGGTTGGTCAAAATTCAATTCGGTTTAGAATGAAAATCTCTGATGGTATTTCTAACGGATACCGAATCATAGATCTAGATCTTGTAGATAGTGGAGGAGCACGAATATTAAAAAATAGTGAGTATTATCTTCCTGCAAATCAGGTTTCAGAAGCTTCCAGAGTATACGGTGCAAGTTATTTTAACGAAGATGACCCTTTAACTTGGACAAATCCGTATACCGAATCCGGAATTTCTATCAGTCAATCTGCTTTATTAGATAGTATCTATAAAGGAAAAAGTTTATGGTATTATGGAAGAGGAGGAGATTTTGTATCCGAAACAGCTGGAGAAGATTTATGGAGTAATTATTTAACTAGTGGAAATAACGGTTTCTGGTATGGTTATGATTTAGGGAATTCTAGAAAGATCAAGGCCAAATGTACAGATTGTCATACGCATGATGGAAGAGATTTAGAGATTTTTTCATACTCAAATAAAGCGATTGTAGAAAGATCTAAGTTTCATCGATTAACAGAAGAAGAAGGTAAATTAATAGCTGCTTACATCCGTTCATTGTCAGACGCTGATGGTAACAAAAATAATATTCATAGATATGGACGTCCTTGGAATCCTCCATACCAACCGGGTACGGAGCTAAAAGACAAACCAATAAACGAATGGTCGGCAGGAGCTGGTTTAGAGGCTGTTTTGGGAAATGATAGCGATATGGCGCCCTACTTATTTGGTAAATCTTCTGGATTTACTCAAGCTGATATGGATGCTTTCTTTGATGCTGATAAATCTCCAGAAACCTATACACTTCCGTTACCAATTCAATTTCCTGATTGGAAACATTGGCTACCGATGATACATCCTATGGATGCCTACACAAAAAATAATTTCTACCAAACGACTTATGATGATCGTACTCCTTTTGTAAGTATTGTAAAGAGTTACTTAAATCCCCAGAAAGGATATGAAGTATTTAGAGAGCTATTAGAAAGCTATGCTACAAATAGCACGGCAGTTACTAAAAACATTAATTTATCGAGTTTATCACAAGATCAAATTAATGAATTAATGCAAGGGCATGTTAGGCATAGAGTACATTATCGTTTTTTTCAGGCACAGGTACTAAATTCAGATAATGAAAATATGAGTGGACATTGGAGAACAAGAACAGGTGATGGATTAAATTCCATCGCAGATCATGTCCCTCAGGTTTTCGCTGCAACCAGTATGGCTAGGTTGATGGCTGTGAAGAATTTTGAGTTTATGAATGAGTTTAGTCTACAAAATCAGGCAGCGAACTATCTAAATCCAGAAGATAATCCCTCGGATCATCAGTGGTTTGTTCCAGATTATGATAGTAAACATGTTTTCGAAATACCACCACATCTTACAGGATGTCTGGATGAAGGCGGATGCCAGAATTTTATGGGACAACCTAGAGAAACTGGGCAATATGAGTCTACCGCATGGTATCAATTGCAAATGATTCTTACACCTGGTTATGGTGTAAATTATGGAAATGGTCCTGTAGATTTTAATTACCAGCCAGAGTTTATATTAAGTTCTAGTAAATCCTCCGGAATTAATCAGCCACTTCGGTATTTTCATACGATTAATAATATGTATCAAGTAAAAACCTGGTCGGGAGATACCAATCCAAATGATGCCAGGGGTTTTCGAATTCGAGTGATGGGACCTTGGTACTTTTTTGGAAAAGAAGCAGATGCGGGAGCCTCTCAGCTTGCGGGACATGCACCGCTGGAGTTCGTAAAATCCGTTAATGAAATTGAAGGAGGGATGTTACCTCTAATTTTAAATGCACAGTTGAAACAGTTTTTAAAAGAAATTAATAAACCACGCAATAGGTTATATATTGTCGATAATTCTGATTTTAGTAGTAGTAATGAAAATTGGTGGCGCTATGATAACATGGAAAGCATTCCTGGAGGACCAGCTAGTAGAATAAAAGGAGGAAATGGTTCGCAGAATCTGGATTCTTGGAGCAAAACAGAAATATTTGATGTTACAAAAGCTATAAGTACCGAAGAACCAATGTATGCAGATCATATATATTGGGCATTAAAATCTGGAGAAGAATTAGGAGCAGATTGCGGGTTGTTAAATGAAGTAAAAGATTGGGCGAAACGTGCCTGGCCTAATATTAATAAATTGATTATTAAACATCAGAACAATATTTTAGGAGAAGAAACAATCAGTTGGGATACAGTTTTGTCTTGTAATATCTTGTCTACAGATGAAGTTGCTCATAAAATTGTTGGAATGTATCCAAATCCGGTTACTAATAGGCTGTATTTAGACGGGTTTAATCAAGGAAATAATAAGTATTTTATTTATAATATTTTAGGGCAACAGTTTTTGTCTGGTACTATTTCAGAAGATCTTTATACAATCGATGTAAGTTTATTGAATGCTGGTCCTTACTTCATTAAAATAAAAAACAAGACGGATAGTAACGTTTTTAAATTTATTAAGCAGTAGGAAGGATTCCGATACTTAGATTGTGAGTTTATTGGTAAAATATTTTTCTGTAAATTATGTAGTTGTTTTTTCAAAAAAGCTAAAAACAGAACCTCCATATTTTCTCGAATTCCTAAAGTTAGGAAGGTCTTCTAAGGATGTGTGCTTAGAATGTTCTATAATTAACACACCATCATCATTGAGCAATTCATTTTCGAATACTAACGCCGGTATTTTGGCAAACTCTTCAGCAGTAAAATCATAAGGTGGATCGGCAAAAATAATATCAGAAGTTTTTTTTACTTTTTCTAGATAGTTATATACATCACTTTTGATAGTATCTATAGAAAAATCAAGCTCTTTGGCAACACTTTTTATATATCCTACACATCCATAATGAGCATCTACTGCAGTAATATGCTCGGTTCCACGAGAAGCAAATTCATAGCTGATATTTCCTGTTCCGGCAAAAAGGTCTAACAAGGTAACTTCAGAAAAAGCATAATGATGATTAAGAATGTTAAATAGTCCTTCTTTAGCCATATCCGTTGTAGGGCGTACAGGTAGTTTTTTAGGTGCTTGTAATCGTTTTCCTTTATATTTTCCTGAGATAATTCGCATATTAAAAATGACTTAGTAACAAATAGTGTTCATGTTCATGAATGGTTGAGATCTCTTCTGAAAGACTAATAAGATTGCTTCTTTTTCCGAAACAAATATGTCTAATATAACTATACGCTATGGTATAGCAACTACTTGTTTGGGTAATGTCACCTAAAAAGATCAGTTCAAACTCTTCTGGGTTTAACCGAAGTTGTTCTGCAGCAAACATTACATAGTATAAAAAGTCTTCTTCGTTTGCATACGGATATGAGTTAGATAATAATAGTTTACCTTTTGAAGTGATTACTAGATCAAAAGATGCGTCATTCATATGGGCATATACTTTGATAGTATCGTTATTCTTTTCTTTTGCTAATAAATTGTCTACTAAAATTGTAGCTGCATGCTTATAGGTAAATGATCCAAATGTGTCGAAAAAGAAATTATTGATGTTTGCATAGGGGACATACACCACAATGATATCATGCTGATGTAGTTCATCGTAAGCAATAAAATCATTTTCTAATACTTTGATATTGTATTTTAAGTATTCTTTGAGTTGTTCTTCGTCAAACAAAGCTTTAGGTACGCAGGTATACAAGTCATTTTGATAAATAACTTCTATGCTTTCAAAATCCTTGTTAAATTTAGGGTGATGGTCAAATATATATTTGATTTTATCCAGTACTTGTTCTGGAGATAAATGAATCCCAAAATTATCTTGTTCTAAGGCAATGATTTCTTTTTCAGAATTTGCGATACAAAAAGAAAGTCCATTCAGGCTAACCTGAATGGACAATATATGTTTTTCATTACCAGAGGTGTTACTCTTCTGTGGTTGTAACGTTGGTGTCATAAATTTTTGGCCAGTTTCCTTTAGTATTAACTTCCTGCATAGAACCTACTGACAAGAAAGGTCCGTTTACTTCTTCAACAGAAACAACTTGCTTTTCCTGAAAAAGTAAATCTCTATCAAGATCGTGTAATAAAACATCTTTCGCTACTCTCGCTTCGAAAACACTTACACGAATACCATTTTTATCAATGAATCCAGCATCCAATTCAAAATTCGCATCTTTACCTTCTACAGGAACTTTCATCATGTTTTTATAACGATCACTTCCTTTAAATAAAGAATCTTTTACAGAAGCATAGCCAAGAGTATCAACTACAACAGTATCTTTTGGCTCATCAATTTGTAATATTTTATTAAATCTCACAAAACTTGAATCTCTACGCTGCGTAAGTGTAAATTTAGCAGTATCTATAAAAGCAATTAATTTAGTTGGATCTTTTTCGAATCTACCAACCACGGTTTTATGAGCTAATTCTGCTTGTCGGATATCTCTTAAGTTTTCAATGGCTTTCGCATAACGCGCTTCTTTAACTTTATTGAACCTTACAGGACCCATTACAGAATTAAATACCAGGTATCCCAAAACTCCGATAACTACCCATAGAACTAATTGAAGAACAATTTTCATTTTATAATTTAGCTTTTAGACATTAGTGTATACGCAAATCTACAATTTTTTTTTAATCGTAAAAGTTTATAGCCAAAAAATCATTGCTATCTTTGATTTATTAACAGATTATGGATTTACGGAACAAGAATTTTTCATGAGGGAAATAGAGTTTTATCAATTATTAAAAGATGATTTTCCTTTTGAACCTACTCTAAAACAGGATGTTGTACTTCAAAAACTTTCAGCTTTTATTTTATCAAGTAAAAAAGATGATCTTTTTTTACTAAAAGGGTATGCCGGAACAGGAAAAACTACTTTAATAGGTACTTTGGTAAAAAACCTATGGAAAGCAAAGTTAAGCTCCGTTTTATTAGCTCCCACAGGTAGAGCAGCAAAGGTAATTAGCAATTATTCTGGACGACAAGCCCAAACCATTCATAGGAATATTTATTATCCTAAAAAAACTAATAGCGGTGGTCTTGCTTTTCAACTAAAACAGAACAAGAAAAGGAATGCTATTTTTATCGTGGATGAAGCTTCCATGATACCAGATACACCAAGTGATAGTAAATTGTTTGAGAATGGTTCATTACTAGATGATCTAATGATGTTTGTTTATTCTGGTCATAATTGTAAGATCCTGTTTATAGGGGATACTGCACAGTTGCCACCAGTAAAGCTAGAAGTTAGTCCCGCTTTAGATCCTGACACCTTATCAATGGGATTTAATAAAGAAGTAACTCAAATAGAATTAGACGAAGTCGTAAGGCAAGCTGAAGATAGCGGTATACTCATGAATGCCACTAATCTTAGGGAATTATTAAATAGTGGGTTTTATGAATCTTTTCAATTCGATATTCAAGGATATCCAGATATTATTCGATTAGTGGATGGTCATGATATCATGGATGCTTTAAATGATTCTTATGCCAGCTCAGGACATGAAGAGTCTGTTATCATACTAAGATCTAATAAAAGAGCCAATATTTATAATCAACAAATTAGATCCAGAATCTTATTTCAGGAAGAAGAGTTATCTTCTGGAGATTATCTAATGGTGGTAAAGAATAATTATTTTTGGTTAGATAACAAAAGTGAAGCAGGTTTTATTGCAAATGGAGATATTATTAAAATTCTTGAAATTTATGCAATTAAAGAATTATATGGTTTTCGTTTTGCAGAAGTAAAAATTATGATGGTGGATTATCCTGATCAAAAGCCACTAGAAACGGTATTAATCTTAGATACCTTAACTACGGAGACTCCCTCATTATCATATGAAGATTCTAATAAATTGTATCAAGAGGTTTTAAAGGATTATGAAGATGAAAAATCTAAATATAAAAAGTTTTTAGGTGTAAAAAACAACAAGTTTTTTAATGGACTTCAAGTGAAATTTTCTTATGCCATCACTTGTCATAAATCTCAAGGAGGACAATGGGATACTGTTTTTATAGAACAGCCTTATCTTCCTGACGGAATTAATAAAGACTATCTACGTTGGTTGTATACGGCAGTGACCCGAGCGAAAGAAAAGTTATATCTTATAGGTTTTAAAGATGATTTTTTTATCGAAAATTAAAGTAAAAGTATATGCAAGAGACTATTTTGAGTATATGTTTAGGAGTTGGTTTAGCTGCTTCTGTAGGATTTAGAGTTTTTTTGCCATTGCTAGCGATCAGTATAGCAGGGCATTATGGAGTTATTCCTTTAAATTCAGAATGGGAGTGGGTAGGGAGCAATACTGCTTTAATCGTTTTATCTATAGCAACAGTAGTAGAGATATTAGCTTACTATATTCCATGGTTTGATAATTTACTCGATACCATAGCGATTCCACTTGCAGCGATTGCAGGAACAGCTGTCATGGTTTCTACTGTAGCTAATTTGAGTCCTGTAGTTACTTGGGCACTTGCAATTATTGCTGGTGGAGGAACAGCGGCAACAGTAAAAAGTACCATGGGAGCATCGCGTTTAACATCCTCTGCTACAACTGGAGGATTGGCAAATCCAGTAATTGCTACGGTAGAAACCGGAACTGCTACCGTTATGTCGATATTATCGGTATTTCTTCCGTTGGTGGCTATCATTATGGTAATAGCGTTGTTTTTTGGTTTAAGAAAAGTTTATAAGAAACTATTCAGGCACTCTTCTTGAAAATCGATTTAAAAAAGTTATTTTTGACCCGAAAAAGCAAGCAAATTTGAACAACATTGATCTAAAAACTATCGCAATGATCCCTGCGAGATACGCTGCTTCCCGATTTCCAGGGAAACTTATGCAAGATCTTGAAGGGAAATCCGTTATATTAAGAACATATGAAGCTGCGTTAAAAACAGCGTTATTTAGCGAGGTGTATGTAGTCACCGACAGCGAAATTATATTTGATGAAATTACATCTCATGGTGGTAAAGCTATTATGAGTAAAAAAGAGCATGACTGTGGAAGCGACAGAATTGCTGAAGCTGTGGAACATATGGATATAGATATAGTGGTTAATGTTCAGGGAGATGAGCCATTTACAGAAAGGGAAAGTCTTGAAAAAGTATTAAGAGTTTTTCAGGGAGAAGATGCAGATAAGATCGATTTGGCAAGTTTGATGACACCAATGACCGATTGGGATGATATCGTAAATCCTAATAGTGTAAAGGTAATTGTAGATGAGAATGATTACGCATTATATTTTTCTCGTGCCCCCATACCTTATCCACGTGATAAACAAGTAAGTCATACCTATTTTAAACATAAAGGGATCTATGCATTTAGAAAGCAAGCAATTTTAGATTTTTATCGCCTACCGATGAGAACGTTAGAAGCTTCAGAGAAAATTGAATGCATACGATATTTAGAATATGGTAAGAATATAAAAATGATAGAGACACACCATGAAGGTGTGGAAATAGATACCCCGGAAGATTTAGAAAAAGCAAGGAATTTAATTAACAAACAAAATCTTTTGAACATTACATCTACGGTTACTCCTAAAGTAAAAGAATCTTTCCATAAGAATTTTCCTATGGTACCAAGAGTGGTTTTTGGTAAAGGATCCTTTAATCAGTTAGGACAAATCCTCTCTGCAGAACGAAAGAATGGAGCCCCATTCATCTATCTTATTGATGATGTCTTTGAGAACAACAAAACATTTATCGAAGATAGGATTGAATTATCAGGTACAGACAAGATAATATATGTTTCTACGAAAGAAGAACCTAAAACTTCTCAAGTAGATCAACTTGTAACAGAATTAAAGCAAGAGTTTAGCTTTACTCCAAGCGGAATTATAGGAATTGGAGGAGGATCTATCATGGATCTTGCTAAAGCGGTTGCTATTATGATGAATAATTCTGGAAGTGCTACTGAGTATCAAGGATGGGATCTGGTGCATCACAAAGCAGTGTACCACGTTGGTATTCCCACAATATCTGGAACTGGAGCAGAGGTGTCGAGAACAACAGTATTGACAGGTCCTGAAAAAAAATTAGGTATTAATTCTGATTTCACTCCGTTTGATCAGGTAATACTAGATCCAGAGCTTATAAAAGACGTACCAAAGGATCAGTGGTTTTATACAGGTATGGATTGCTATATACATTGTATAGAATCACTAAAAGGTACTTATCTTAATGCATTTAGTCAAAGTTATGGCGAAAAGGCGTATGATCTTTGTAAGGAAATATTTTTAGATAATACTTTAGACAAAGAAGAAGCTGATGCTAAATTGATGATGGCTTCATGGCATGGAGGAATGAGTATAGCTTATTCTCAAGTTGGTATTGCTCATGCTATGAGTTATGGATTAGCATACGTTTTAGGAACAAAACATGGTATTGGTAATTGCATCGTATTCGATAAATTAGGGGAGTACTATCCCGAAGGTGTAGCGATTTTTAAACAAATGAAAGAGCTGCATAACATACATATACCAGAAGGGATATGTGCTAATGTTTCTGAAGAACAGTTGGATACCATGGTCTCTGTGGCTCTTGGATTGGTTCCTTTATGGGAAAATGCGCTGGGTAAAAATTGGAAGGAACATATCAATGCAGATAAGTTAAAAGGTATTTATCGCTCTTTGTAACTTCTCTCTATAATATTTAATGACTCATGAGAAAGCTATCATCTTTTATATTTCATAAAATTATGGGCTGGGAGATGATAGGTGATTTCGATGCTGATAACGTAAAAAAGTGCATAGTCATTGCTGTTCCTCATACTAGTTGGCATGATTTTTACATCGGTTTGTTAATTAGGCAATTAGCAGGTGTGAAGATTAGTTTCATGGGAAAAAAAGAGCTTTTTAAGTGGCCTTTTGGATGGTATTTTAGAAAGGTAGGAGGAATTGCTCTTGATAGGACACCTGGGCAGAATAAAGTAGAAGCAATTGCCAAAGAATTTGAAAAGCGTGATGAATTAAGAATTACGTTAGCTCCAGAAGGTACCAGAAAAAAAGTGGAATCTTGGAAAACAGGATTTTATTATATCGCAATGGCAGCAAATGTTCCAATAATCATGGTAGCTTTTGATTTTGGAAAAAAGCGAGTGGTAATTTCTAAAGCTTTTCATCCAACAGGTGAGTTGGATGAGGATTTAAAGCATATGTATAGCTTTTTTAAAGGGGTTAAAGGAAAAGTTCCTGAATACAGTTTTGATCCTTAAATCTTTTCAATTATACTATAACAGAGCAATGTTAATACTATGAATAGTAATCGATTACAGTGTCCTAGTTGTGGAGCGAATGACTCATTCATAGAGAATAAACCAAATTTATATACATGCTCATATTGTAATTCTGTTTTTGAACATGTAAGTGTTATTGATTATAAAAATGTAGAAGATGTTCTATATAATCAAGTAATTGCACTTCTAGAAGAAAGTACGCTACTAACTCCTGACCAACCCAAGTATTTGGTTAATTTTTATGCTAAAATGGAACAAATCCATGCATACCTTAGTCCATTGGATAAAAGTAGTTTTTATCACAAGTTGTTCTCTAGATTTGAAAAAGTATTAGATCAAGAAATAGTACGATTACATGGTATGGGTGTTTCTCTTGATGCTAGTAAAGAGTTTTTATTTGAAGAGGGTAATTATATCAAGTTTTATTCATTGATTAATTATCAAAAAATGAAAGCACTACATCTAAGTAAGATCCATCATAAAAAGGATGGGCTGTTAGAAACGCTAAAAATTGCTCAATTGGCAAAAGATATTCAGGATAAGTTTATTGGAGAGTATCACGAGGAAATAGTAAGGTGTATTCTATTTTTATTACAAGAACTAGAAGAGAAAGAACGTTTATCTTTATATCTGGACGCCTTATGTAAACAATATAAAGATAACGATAATCAAACCGAACAACTTGAGTCAGATATCTATGAAATTATTGGAAAAGAAGGATATACCGAATTTAAGAAACGGAATAATTAAAATTTCCGAGTACTCTCTTTTTTTATTACTTCTTTTTTAGGTTCTTCTTTTTTTTCTTCTAAAGCGCTTGCTCCAAAAAGTAATTCTGTACTAGAAAACGTAGTTCCAAAGGTTTTGGCAGCAAGATAAACCTGTGATAAAGCACTTTCGACTTGTTCAGTAGTAAGTTCCTTTAACGGATGCACATAAGCGGACCATAGGATTCCATTAGAAATGGCGTATTTTACGTCCAAGGCAGAATGAAAATTAGCGGTCATAGAGTCTAACAATAAATCCTTATCTAGATTATTGGATTCGGTTATAGGAGCTATGATTCGCATTCGGTTATTCCTTTCGTCGGTAACACACAACATTGGGATTTCTTTATAAATAAATTGCCAGTTACCGGTGATTCCATTAATCGTATCAGCTCTTTGGGTAATTATTTCTCCAAGTGTTTCATTATTCATTTGTTGGGCTGTAACGCTTACACCAAACGATAATAAAATCAAAAATATCCATTGTTTCATTGTATGTTGTTTTCATTTAAGTCGAAAACATTATTTAAACATAACAAAAAAGACTGCCTTTTATAGACAGTCTTTTCATAAAGTATTGTTATACTTTTAATTATGCTTCAGAAGATGATTCTTGCATCGTATGATATACATTTTGAACATCATCATCTTCTTCTATTTTTTCTAAAAGCTTTTCTACATCCGCTGCTTGTTCTGGAGTCAATTCTTTAGTTACTTGTGGGATACGCTCAAAACCAGAAGAAAGAATTTCTATTTCGCGACTTTCTAATTCTTTTTGGATAGTTCCAAAACTACCAAAAGGAGCATAGATTAAAATTCCATCTTCATCCTGAAACACCTCTTCAGCACCAAAATCAATAAATTCTAGTTCTAATTCTTCTGGATCTAGACCTTCTCCGTTAATTCTAAAATTGCAAGTGTGATCAAACATAAATTCTACAGATCCCGAAGTTCCTAAATTTCCATCGCATTTATTGAAATAAGATCTAATATTGGCAACGGTTCTATTATTATTATCGGTAGCAGTTTCTACAAGAATAGCAATGCCATGAGGAGCATACCCTTCGAAAAGAACTTCTTTATAATCTCCTTGGGTTTTATCAGAAGCTCTTTTGATCGCACGTTCGATATTGTCCTTTGGCATGTTAACGGACTTGGCATTCTGTATAACCGCTCTTAAACGTGAATTAGAATCAGGATCTGGTCCTCCTTCTTTCACAGCCATTACAATATCTTTACCAATTCTAGTAAATGCTTTGGCCATTGCAGACCAACGTTTCATTTTACGCGCCTTTCTGAACTCAAAAGCTCTTCCCATAATCTAAATTTAAAATCTAATTACAAACATAAGTAGAAACCAAAAGTTTCACAAATAGATGTTTGATTCTACATCATATTTTTATTCTTCTTCTACAATGCCGTCAATTGCCTTTGCAAGCTCAAAGTCTTTATCCGTTACTCCATCAGCATCATGTGTGGACAAGGATATATTTACTACATTATACACATTAGACCAATCTGGATGATGATTTAATGCTTCCGCTTCAAATGCTATTCTAGACATAGCAGAGAAAGCATCTTTAAAGTTTTCGAATTCAAAAGATGTATGTAGTGCATTATCTTCATATTCCCATCCGTCCATAGTTTTAAGACGATCCGTAATTTCAGTTTCTGAAAGTTTCATTTGGTATAATTTTATTTTATTGAATAATAAATTTTTGACTAAAACTTTTTGTTTTATTTTCTGCTGTCAATATATACATTCCTTGGTTTAATTTAGAAACATTTATGTAATCTTTAATTTTGGTTTCAATTAATTTTTTTCCAACTAGAGAAGAAATAGTTACTGTATAGTCTGAAGTATCTATATTATTCGGGAATTTTATTTTTATTTGATTTTTAGCAGGGTTAGGATATACCACTAACTTTGGGTTCCGAGTGTTGGGTGTGTTTATTGACAAAGTATTATTAGTATCTGAAACAAATTTTGATAAAAGTCTAATATATGCTATCTGATATCCACAACTATTTTCAGAAATTGACCACGAATTCAATGGCCAGTTATTATTAAAATCTAAATAAGATTTTTGATCAGGTTGTCCTTTAGGAGGGTTGATGGAAATGGCATTACATAAAGCATCATTTGCGGTACTTCCACAGCTACTGTTACAGCATTGATCTCTATCATAGCTTGGATTAGGTCCTCCGGGAACAAAACCGGGAGCAGGACCATATAAAGAAACACCGGTTTCATCCCAATCCGTTCCATCCTGAAACCAAGTGTGGTATATTTGATTAGCACAATGATCACCTCCATAAGAATACATATTGGTTAGGTATACCATATTCAAAGGGTTTACTCCATGCATATAATGAATGTAGTTTTCTGCCGCTTTTTCGGCGTCTGCTTCTCTGGTATTGTTAAGTGCATATTCTTTAATACTATAAAATGTTAGCCCTTTCTTAGCTTTCGTGTTATTACTTCCCCAAGTATAAGTGTCTAAATGAGCCATGTACGGATCAACCTTATTATCAAATGACATAAAGTTAATAGCATTAGAATTCATCGAATTGTTATACGTGTTTATAATATTATCTTTAACATTGGTAGAAACTCCAGGAATTCTAGTATAGTATAATAAAGTTTCTTGTTCTCTAGCTTCAAAAGGAAAAACAAAGTTCCAAGCAATCATATGAGTTTCGGTATAATTACTTTCGAAAAAAGTTTTATAGCTATCTTGATTTGTAATTTCATACAAATGCGCAGCTGCTCGTAGTTTGTACATGGCTCTTCCATAATCATCTACTTCTTGTTGCCCAGCACCAATACCTTGTGATCCATTAGCAACATCATTATTTCTCCATACTACGTTAGGATTTGTTGTTGCCCAATTCCACGCATTTATGGCTGCCTGTTCTAGAGTGCTGGCGTAAGCAGTCATTCCTAAAGAGGCAAATATTTTGGCTCCATAAGCAAAAGTACTAGCAGAATTCCAGGTACTACTTGTATTAACTGCTCCGTATAAACTTGGTCCGGTTGCAGAAGAAGGCGGACTAGCATGACTTTCGGATACTACAGCAATCATACTACCATCATTATTTTGTAATCGTAGTAAATGATCCATTCCCCATTTGGCTTCATCAATTATATCTGGAATAGTATTTCCTGATTCCGGAATATTATAATCATCTCCCCAAATATCAGGTGATTCTTCATAGGCTAATAACATTTCGTAGATATAGTTAGAAGTCCAGTTGGTGTATTTATTATAATCACCCGCATCGTACCAACCGCCACTTACATCCTTTTCTGTACTAGCATCGTTCGGAGTATCGTAACTCCTACATTGTGTATCTTGTAGCGCACCCATATGACTGGCACCATCTGTCCAATTAGGTTCTGCATAGGGAGTCTCTTTGGCAAACCCTACACGCTGATAATAAAATGTTCGAACAGCTTGTTTGAGTATTTCATTGTATATATCCTCTCTAATTTCGAATTCAAAAGAGCGAAGATTATTAGTAGTATCTAGAATATAATAAGTTCCAGGATTTGTATGACTACTAAAATCAAACCACCAAGCTTTATCTCCTGATGATGTGTCTTCTGCACCAGCATTCCAGGCTACAGGAGTTCCTGTAAATACTTGTTGATCGTTGGAAGCATTTACTAACGCGTATGTATTTCCTGGATTAAAAGATTCGCTAGAATCAAAACCTGTTTGTGGATCTCTAATTACCGCAATTTTATCAGAATTTGGTCTGTATCCGAATTGATCAATAACAATGTAATTCGTTAATGACTGCGCTTCAATTTCGCATATGCACATGAGTAACCATATGCATAACATGAGTTTTTTCATAATTAAGTAGATTTGTTAAGTTTAATTCTTTGGTGATAGCAATTTCTTAATAAAAGCTTAGTTTTCCTAATATCGCCTAACAAATGTTACTAATGAAATATGATTTATGTTTTGGTTTTCAGTAAGTTGTGAAAAGGTTGTGCAGGATTGTATTATTTCAATTCTAAAGCATCTCTAAGAACTTCATCTTTATTACTGTTCTTTCCCCAATACGCGGATTTAATGCTCTTTAATTTTGTAGCTTTTGTTACTAATTCCTTTGTATTTGGACCAAAACCACTGGTAAAAGTTTCTGTCCAATTTTCTATTTCATACGGAAAAGAAGATGAAAAAGTAATATTCAGTTTCCTCTTCAATTCAGGATACTCCAAGTTATAATTATTATAATTACCTTCTTTAGTTATGGTAGCTTTAGCACTATAAGCTTTTATTTCTTTATGTTTTAATCGACAATATTCCAGTGATGGGATTACCTTTATATCTCCAGTAGGAAGATTTTCGGGATCTATTCTAATCTTAGTCCATAGCTCATTTTCCAAAATATCCTTATCCAACGTAAAGTTTTGATCAGCCTCTCCTTGAAAATAAGAATGCGACGTAATCTCATAATTCTCTTTGTTGTTAATTTGTGCGTATACATGACCACACCATTCTTGCATAGAGCTGGATACTTTAATCGCATGTTTATTGTCAGATACTGGATAGAACGTACTTTGCATAATAGAATAAGGATAGATTCCAGTATTAAATTTTTTAGTAGCATTGAGTTTTAGAACAGGCACGTTAGTATCGTTTTGGTAATCAGCTTTTACTTGTTCTTTTGGTAAAAAATCCTCTGTTACATAAATCAGCACAGCTTTTCCTTCTCTTATTTCTCCATATCTTGCTTGCTCTAGAGTATAAGAAGTGATTTCTGCTTTTCCTGCATACCAATATTTTTTAAAATCTTCTGAAAGTTCTTTTGCTGGTTGTAATTCAGATTCTGCTGATTCGGAACTATTGTTTAATGCCGTATTGTTTTTTTCATCAGCTTTGATATTATTACAGGCAATAATAACTAAAACTCCAAGTGCACCAAATAATAGTAAAGACTTTTTCATAGCGGTAATTTTAAGTTTTATGATCTATATGATTATTCAAGATCCTTCTTACTAGTAATCCTTTTGAATAATAGATCAACAAAAACTAAATTACGATAAAGCTATGATCTAGCAAGCGCTATTAACGTTTCATAAACAAGTTGTACCGGTAGTCCCATAACATTATAGTAACTACCTTCTATATTAGTTATACCGATATATCCTATCCATTCTTGTATTCCGTAGGCCCCAGCTTTATCTAATGGAGAAAACGTGTCAACATAATAATCGATTTCATCTTTCGATAAGGTTTTAAAGGTGACTTTGGTGGTTTGGTTAATAACTTTAGTTTGGTGTATCGTTTTAAAACATACAGAAGTGATGACTTCATGAGTCTTGCCAGATAAGGAAGCAATCATTTGTTTAGCATCTTCAGGATTTTTTGGTTTGCCTAATGCTTTATTCTCATGCCAAACGATAGTGTCACTTGTAACTAAAATATCATTGGGTTGTAAATCAGAAAACTCTTCAGCTTTTAGATTAGCTAAATAATCTGATATTTCGGTGCCTTTTAGATCTTCGGGATACACCTCATTTACTTCTCTTATTTGTATGGTAAAGTCGAGATCTAGATCTTTAAAAAACTGTTGCCTTCTCGGAGAACCTGAAGCCAAAATAAGTTGATAATCTTTTAAAACGGTTTTAAGCATAACTTATTTCAATATAAATTGATATAACAGCATAGATAAAGAAGTAGCGAATAAGACTAGTTTTAAAATCATACTTAAAACTTTATAATCTCTGTCATTTTCTGCTCCCCAACTTCTAAACATAAAATATAACAAAGGAGCTACCAATACTGCTAAGACTATAACAACAGCGGTTGAATTATTAAACAGATAAGTATATACATAATAAATAATCATACCAACAGGAACTAGAGTAAGACCGCTGATAAGCTTTGCTGTTCTGTCTTTTCCTAAAGCAATTGGTATGGTTTGTAATCCTGTATTATGATCTTTATCCACGGTAAGAAGGTCTTTTACAATTTCTCTAATGGTGATCATAATAAATGCAAACATTGCATAGTCTACAATAATCAGAAAAATAACTTTTTGGGATGCCTTGTTCTGCTCTGTGATTGCAGGAAGTAAATCAAAAATGGCTACGGAAATTAATCCTAAAGCCATCATAATGCCCATTAGAACATTTTTAACAACTATAATTTCCTTCAAATAGGTGGTGTAAATATAGAATACACCAGAAACGACAATAAATAAAGCAGCCAATTTGGGTCGACCAATAATATTGGAAAGATAAAAACCAATACCTACGGCAATAACATTAAAGATAATGAAAAGTCGATTTGCTACTTTTTCAGAGATTGCAATATTCGATTCTTCTTTATTCTCTAGATACAACATTACATTCAGAGCTGCCACTAGAGAAATGGTAGCAATAATTAGAAGCGAGATTCCAAATCCGTTTAAAGTAATATCAATTCCAAAAGGTTCAAAAAGTCCATACTTAATGCATAATTGAGCTAATGCTATAAGAAGAAGATTATTAAGTTTAATGAGCTTTAGATATGATTGCATAAATTGATGGAATTGATTTGTTCGCAAATGTAATAATTAATCTTTTTTATAGCAGTATTAACTTAGTCTCTTCAATCCTTTATTTTATAAGGGTTTTTGATGCTTGTTAACGTTAATGGTGGGTTAACGATCTGTAATTTTTCGATTTCTTTGAAACCCTTCTATACTTTTGATACCATCAACAATCAAAAAACAAATAGTAATGTTAAGAATCATCATCATTTTAGGAATCGTATCGAGTTCATTCGCTCAAACAAAGTATCAAAAGGATTTTAACACCTATTGGGAAACAGTGGATCAATACTTTGCTTATTTCGACGTTCAGAAAACGAATTGGGATAAAGTGCGAAATATTTACCAACCGATTGTAGATACGATTCAAAATGATGATGATTTTATTCGCTTGTTGGAGATGACTAATAATGAGCTTTATAATGGTCATATTGGTTTAAACAGGAATTTAGCTTCCTCTAGTAGAGTAATCCCATCAGGAACTGATATTTGGGTTTCTTACAAGAACAAACAATTCATTGTATCTGGCATTAGAGATGGCTTTTCGACACAAAAAGAAGGAGTTAAATTAGGAATGTGTATTACAGCATATAATGGAGTTTCAATATCAAAAGCTATTAAAAAGTTTTTACCTAAGAGTGTTACCACGTATACAAAAGAAATGTATGAGTACGCAGCCAATTTATTATTGGCAGGGACACATAATCAGAGTAGAGTTTTGAATGTTAATGACTCATTAACATTCGAATTAGAAAAGGTGAGAAACAAAAATTATGAAGAATTGGTGACCTCAAAAATCATTGATAATAATATTGGGTACATAAAAATAAACAACTCATTAGGAAATAATAATACCATTGCTGCCTTCGATGAAGCATTACGCGCTATAGAGAATACAAATGGGATAATATTAGACCTTAGAGATACTCCTGGAGGCGGAAATACCACAGTAGCAAGAGGAATTATGGGAAGATTTATTAACAAAGAAGCAGCCTACCAAATACATAGCTTTACGTATGAAGAAAGATTATATGGAGTAGAAAGAAAAACGATAGAATTGGTTATGCCAAGAGGAAAGATATATGGTAAGAAGTTAGTTGTTCTTTGTGGAAAATGGACAGGAAGTATGGGAGAAGGAATGACGATTGGTTTCGATGGATTAAAAAGATCCGAAACTGTAGGTGCTGATATGGCTGATTTATTAGGCGCCATTTATAATTATACCTTACCAGAAACGAATATTGGTTTTCAAATTCCTGTAGAAAAACTATTTCATATAAATGGAATGCCTAGAGAAGATTTTAAACCAAAACACTTTATCTTAGATTCCCAAGATCAGTTGCAAAAGGCAATTGAAATTATTAACGCATCTCTATAATGAAGAAAAATATAAACTTATTAATTATTACTTCGGTTATTGCTTTACTTGCTTTATCTGGTATACAAGGATATTTGATATATAATACTTATCAATTAAAGAAAGATGTTTTTATAAAAGAAACAAAGAAAGCTATTAGTAATATAGATAATACCAAAGAAATGGATTCTCTCGCGGAACAATGGTATACATATCTGAGTGAAAATTTAGTAGAGTATAAGAAAAATAAAATTCAAAAGAAAGAAGCTCTTGATAAGTTTAGGCCCAAAACAGATTCGCTAAATGATCTTTTTAAAGAGTATTATAAAAAGGAGATTGCTAAGCGTAATTTGGAGTATGATATTCAATATAAAAAGGATATTAAAAGTATTGTGCTTTTTGAAGGAGAAAAGATGGATAGTATATTTTCTGCAGTAGAGGGTGAAAATATTTACACTTTTGGAGAAAAGTTTCCACAAGAAGATGAGGTAGTAATGAGTAATGCTCGATGGTTTACAGATTTTGAGTATGAAGATGAAGTAAACAGTGGTGGAATTAAAATATCCATGGATTTAGAAGTTCGCACTGTAGATTATATCAATATCATTGGTTGGAAAAGAATCGTATTTGGGCAAATGGCATCATTGTTTATTTTTTCAGTCTTATTAATTCTGTTTGTTGTAATACTCTTATTCTATTCTATTAGAAATTTGATTCGACAAAAAAAATTAGCAGATATAAAAACTGATTTTATAAATAATATAACTCATGAGTTAAAAACGCCAATGGCGACTTTGGGAATAGCTTCTAAAACCCTAAGAAAACCTGAGATACAAGGTTCTCCGGATGCTTTTGCTAACACTTTAGATATACTGGATCGACAAAATGATAGATTACAAAAATTGGTAGATCAAGTGGTTACAAATAGCTTGGGATCTGAGGAGATTATTCTTAAAAAAGAAGAAGTATTAGATGATACTTATTTTAAAAATGTATTAAAGGATTTTCAATTATCGGTGCAAGACAAAAATGTTACCGTCACCTCCAAAATAGAATTTAGAGAAGTGAATTTAAATATAGACAAGTTTATGTTTACCACAGCTTTGTTAAATATCTTAGATAACGCAGTAAAATATGGAAAAGATGAGGTAGAAATTGTTTTTAGAACTTATCTAAAAGATGATTTGTACGAAATATCAATCCATGATAACGGAATTGGAATTTCGCCAAAGGAACAGCGAAGGATTTTTGAAAAATTTTACCGTATTACCGAAGGAGATGTGCACGATGTAAAGGGATTAGGTTTAGGATTGTTTTTTACCAATCAAATTGTAAAAGCACATCAGGGCAACATAAGCTTGGAAAGCAAATTAGATTTAGGAACCACATTTACCATCAATATACCAATCAATAAATAAGATGAAGCATATATTATTAGCAGAGGACGATTTTGATTTCGGAAGTATTCTAAAACAATATTTAGAACTTCATGGATATAAGGTGGTATGGGCCAAAAATGGGAAAGAAGCCTTAGAAATATTTGGGCAAGAACAATTCGATATCTGCGTCTTTGATGTTATGATGCCCAAAATGGATGGGTTTACATTGGCAGAAAAAGTTATCGAAATACACCCAGAAACTCCCTTTGTTTTTTTAACAGCAAAAAAAATGAAGGAAGATAAAATACGAGGGCTAAAACTAGGCGCAGATGATTATATCGTAAAACCTTTTGAAGCAGATATTCTTGTATTACGTCTTCAGAATATTTTAAAAAGATCTCAAAGAACTCAAGTAATAAAGGAAGAGGTGTTGTCTATCGGTGATTTTAAATTTGATGCTGTAAATTATTGTTTAAAATTGAACGATGATCGACAAAAATTAACCGAAAAAGAAACAATTCTTATTCAGTATCTATATGATCATAAGAATACTATGATCAAAAGAGAAAATCTACTTAAAGATGTATGGGGAAATGACGATTTCTTTTCAGGAAGGAGTATGGATGTGTTTATCAGTAGACTAAGGAAGTATTTTAAAAAAGATAGTAAAATAAAAATCGAAAGTGTAAGAGGAGTGGGACTAACATTTCAAATAGAATAAATTTCATCAATCATCAATCATCAATTATCAATCAAAAAACGAACATCATGAAAACACTACAAGTACTATTATTTTGTTGCATATCATTATATGTAAATGCTCAATTAAAACAAGAGCAATTAGATCAAAAACTAGGAGATATTTATAAATCCAGTAAAATTTCTGGTTTTGGAGTTTCCGTATTTACTCCTAATCAAATTTTGTATCAGAACGGCTTTGGTTATGCTGATAAAGAAACACAAAAGCCTTACACAATTAATACAGTACAAAATATTGGTTCGGTTTCTAAAACTTTTATAGGAGTTGCATTCATGAAAGCTATCGAAGAAGGGAAGCTTTCAATAGACACTCCAATTAATGATGTTTTACCTTTTAGAATAAATCATCCAAGACATCCTGAAACACCAATAACGGTAAAACATTTGGCAACACATACTTCTTCGATTTTAGATACAGATGCTTATGAAAAAAGCTATGTTTTAGAAAATGAAGCGGAGTTCGATGAAAATACTTATACCAAAAGCGAGTTAAAGGATCTTAGCTTGATAAAAGGAAATAACAAGTATAGTCTAGAAGCTTTTCTAAAAAATCATTTGACACCAAAAGGGGAGTGGTTTCGAAAAAATAACTTCTCTAAGCATCAACCAGGCGATCGATATGAATATTCCAATATAGGTTCGGCACTATTAGCATATATTATTGAAATAGCTACAGGAACTTCATTTACAGAATATACACAACAAATTATATTAGATCCACTAGGAATGAGTAACTCGGGTTGGTCTTATGCAGCATCTAACCCAGAAAACTACGCATCGATTTACACAGAAAATGGTAATAAAATACCTAAGTATGATTTAATTACGTATCCAGACGGAGGATTAAGGAGTAGTATAAAAGACCTTTCAGCGTATTTGCAAGGATTGATGAAAGGGTATTATGGAGAAGATTCTGTATTAAAAACTGAATCTTTTCAACAGATGATGTCCGCTAAACTGGATAAAGACCAGTTAAATAATAAAGGAAATCAAAAAAACAATTATGGTTTCTTTTGGGAAGTAGGAACTTCTGGAAAGATAGGTCATAATGGATCGGATCCAGGAATCTTAACACTAATGTACTTTAATAAAAATGATCAAATAGGAGCTATATTTTTTATGAATACAGGTATTGATCAAGATAAGGATGTTATTAGTTCTGTTCAAAAAATATGGAATTCGCTTAAAGAGTTTAAAAACGATTATAAAGAGATATCAAGTTTAGATTAATTATAAAAAGAACATATAAAATGTTGAAATCAAAATTTTGGAATCAGCTTATACTCTTTGTGATCGTTTTACTCGCTACTTTAATGGGTAAGCAGTACATTATTAAGCTGTTAATGCAAAAAGAGATTGTATCGTATGAAATACATACACTTTTAAATATTGGATCAAACTTGCTTATCGTTTTAGTATCAATACTATTGATACGGAAAAATGAGCTTTCCGAAATTGCAGGAATAAAAAACACGAAGCTTAAAAAGAAGTACTTCTTAATTTTTCCTGTTGTGTATTTGGTGTTGCTTAATGTATTACTGATGGATGAAATAAATAGAGAACTTTTGGTGCTTAATATCATTTTGTTCGTAATATATTCTTTGTCCATAGGATTTGCCGAAGAGTTTAGTATTAGAGGATTTTTGCAATCTCACTTAATAAAACATTTTGGCTCTAAAAAGAAAGGTATAATTATGTCCGTATTAATTTCATCCTTGTTTTTCGGACTACTGCATACCATCAAATTTGATAAAGGTATTTATGGAGAATTATCTCAAGTTGGATATGCAACGTTTATTGGAATCATGTTCGGAATGTTATTGGTCATGACAAGAAGAATTTATCCTTTAATTATTATTCACGCCATTGTTGATTTTGTTGGGGATTTTGATACAATTGGGGTTAGCATGAAAAATAGGACAATCAATAGTGTTTCATTTGAGGATGCAATTTTAATAACCCTACTGGTATTACCATGTTTACTATATGGAATTTTTATGATGAAAAAGTATCAATTCCAAGTTATAGAGTGGAATTAAAGATCAGATTCCACATTTCACAGAATAAATATAAATCATTAAAAATAATAATATGAAAACAGTAATTTTTGTTATTGTGAGTCTTGTATTTGGCTTACTAACAACACAGGCACAAACAGACGAAAACTCATCAGGATCTTCTTCTAGTTTTTCTATAACGTATGATACTGATGCAGAGCATAAAGCATTTTATAGATCATTTGTTACGCTCGATACAGATGATAACTATCGTATTAAGATTAAGTTCATGAAACGCATGAAGTCTCATGTAAAATCTTATTTGATCGATCAGTTTGGGCAAAAAGATATGGTAATAAAAGACAATACATATTCTTGGACAAAGGGTTTAGAAGATGAAGAAATATATGTAGTAAAACTAAAAGGAAATAAACTTAGAATAAACGTAAACAAAGAATTAGCTTCAGACAAATTATTAAAGAGATTTGGGCTCATCGGTAAAGAATTAAAAGAAATGACTTCCCAAGAATCAGGAAGTTAGTATTTAGTAATTATTAAAATCAATCAATAATCTGTTCACTTAAAGTGAATCATCAATCAAAAAAAGAGAATTATGAAATAGGCCATAACCAATGTATTGGTATTAACTGATATGTTATATGGCGATTCCATATGACCTTTGGAAAAACAATAAATATAAACATATGAAAACAATCATTTTTATCTTATGTATGACAATGGCAGTGCCAACAGCATATACACAAACAAATTCAAACACTAAAGTAACTGTTAATTATTCTAGTGATGATACCGATACAGGGTATAATATCAATATTTCTGTCTCCAATACCGATGATAGCTATAGATTAAAAGCCAGTTTTCCTTCTGATAAAACAGATAAAGTAAAAAAGTTTTTAAAAGATCATTTAGATGCAAAGATGACCAAAAGCTATGGAACTTATGAATGGAACTATTTGGCTAATGGAGAAGATGGGTATAAAGTGAAACTTAAAAAAGGAAAATTATCAGTTTTTTTAGATAAAGATGCAGTTTCTATTGATTTGGTAGAAGATCTTATTGATGCTTTTGATGATCTAAGAAGCTTAATAAAGGATAACTAATAATGAGTTTTGTCTCAATAGCTATAAAAATTGAAATCATTATAGAGATGAGCTTTATCTGTGATGATAAGGCTCATTTCTTAAAATCGTAAAACCTCTGTAGAGTTGTTCAATAAAAAATAAGCGAATCATTTGATGAGAAAATGTCATTTTGGATAAAGAAAGTTTTCCGTTCGCTCGATTATAGACTTCTGGACTAAATCCATACGGCCCTCCAATAACAAATATTAATTGTTTTATACCACTATTCATATGCTTCTGTAATAGATCAGCAAAACCTACAGAGTCATATTGCTTACCATTCTCATCCAATAAAACTAACACATCAGAAGTGGTTATTTTCTGCAGGATCAATTTTCCTTCTTTGTCTTTTTGTTGTGCTTCACTAAGATTCTTGGAATTTTTGATATCAGGTATAATGTCAAAAGAAAACTTGATATAAAAACCTAGTCTTTTAATATATTCTGCAGTAAGATCCTGTAATTGTTTATGATCTGTTTTACCAACTGCAATTAATTTAATAGTCATTTGTATTTATTATTTATGCACTTTGTAGTTACTACTTCATTCTTCCAACTACTTTTCCTACTTTAGCAAAAATAACCATTCAATATGATTACAAAGGCTCAATTCGACAACGAAATTGAATTAATTATTGCTAATGCTATTAGAGAAGATGTTGGTGATGGAGATCATAGCTCTCTTGCTTGTATTCCAGATACAGCAACTGGCAAAGCAAAACTTCTCGTAAAGGATGAAGGAATATTGGCAGGAGTAGATTTTGCTAAGAAAGTATTTTACTATGTAGATCCAAATATGGAAATCGAAGTGATGATCGAAGATGGATCTAAAGTAAAATATGGAGATATTGCCTTTTATGTTTCTGGAAGCTCTCAATCTATTCTTAAGGCAGAGCGACTTGTATTGAATGCAATGCAAAGAATGAGTGCTATTGCTACAAAAACAAATCATTTTGTACAACTTCTGGAAGGAACAGGAACTAAAATTTTAGATACAAGAAAAACAACTCCCGGAATTAGAGCTTTAGAAAAATGGGCTGTAAAAATTGGTGGTGGTGAAAATCATAGGTTTGCTTTATATGATATGATTATGCTAAAAGATAACCATATTGATTTTGCTGGAGGAATTACAAAAGCCATAGAAAAGACAAAAAAATACCTAGCTGATACCAAAAGAGATTTAAAAATAATTGTAGAAGCTAGAAACCTTGAAGAGATTCAGGAAATACTTAAAACACCTGGTGTCTATAGAATCTTGATTGATAACTTTAATTATGAAGATACTCGAACAGCAGTGAAGCTTATCGGAGATACTTGTCTTACTGAATCTAGTGGTGGTATTAATGAAAATACAGTTCGTAGATACGCAGAGTGTGGTGTTAATTATATAAGTAGTGGTGCGTTAACGCATTCGGTATATAATCTAGATTTGAGTTTGAAAGCAGTGTAATATATGTCAAAAGAAGTCGAAGATAAACTCCATAAAATTCCGATTATTAATCTTTTTGTTAAAATCGGTAAAAAAGTAATTCTTCCAGGCTTCGAAGGGCTATCATTATATGATTTGGTAGAAATTTATTCGATAGGTATCGTTAAGGGAACATTTTCGGCAAGAGCAAGTTCCATCTCATGGAGTTTTTTCTTATCCCTGTTTCCCTTTTTACTTTTCTTACTTAATTTAATTCCTATAATTCAGATTGATGGTTTTCAGGAAAACTTCTTCGAGTTTATTACCTCTGCACTACCCAATCAATCAAAACTTTTTTTTGAAGGGATTTATAAAGATATTTCCGATACACCCAGAACAGGTTTATTATCTACAGTATTTGTTTTGTCGCTGTTTTTAATGACGAATGGGATAAATGCAGTTTTTTCGGGATTCGAATACTCCTATCACGTAACACTGAACCGTAATTTTGTAAAGCAATATATAGTTGCCTTAGGAGTGTCTTTAATTGTGGCATCATTGTTGCTTATCACGGTAATAGTAACATTATATTTTAGTTACTTGTTAGAAAATCTGAAAAAAATAGGAGTAATGGACAATACCGTTTTTTGGTTGCAATTTGGAAAATATGGATTATTTGTACTAATGATCTTTCTTATTGTAGCTACCTTGTTTTATTTCGGTACTACAGAAGGTAAGATGAATAGATTTTTTTCTCCTGGTGCGTTTATGACTACCATTTTAATTATGATTACAACCTATTTATTTGGTATTTATATAGATAATTTTTCTAACTATAATAAATTGTATGGTTCTATAGGAGCAATGCTGATTCTAATGGTATACATTTGGCTCAATGCTAATTTACTTTTATTAGGATTTGAATTAAACGCATCTCTTATTAAATTGAAGAAGAATTTTTAATATTTTAGCATCATACAAACATTTAATTTAATAAAAATGAAAAAACTAAGCTTATTATTTATTCTTTTAGCAATTGTAGGAACTACTCAAGCTCAAGTGAAGGTAGGAGATGCTACACTTCCAAATACAGTAACGTTTAGCGGAGAAGACCTTTCTATAAATGGAGCTGGATTGAGAGTAAAGTTCTTTTTTGACATTTATGCTGGAGGATTATATCTTAAGAAGAAAAGTGCTAGTGGGAATACGATAGCGGCAGCCGATGAAACGATGGCAATTAAATTGCATATTTTATCAGGAATGATGTCTAGAAGTAAGATGGCTGGTGCTCTAAGAGATGGATTTGAAAAATCTACAAAAGGTAATACAGCACCTTTAGACGATAGAATTAATACATTTATTGGTTTTATAAAAGATGAGATCGAAGAAGGTCAGATATACGATATAGTATATGAAAAAGGAAAGGGAAGTGTGATCTATAAGGATGGTGTAGAAAAGGGACATGTAGAAGGTTTGGACTTCAAAGAAGCGCTTTTTAAGATATGGATTGGAGATAATCCAGCAGATAAAGGGTTAAAAAATGAAATGTTAGGCGCTTTTTAGGATAAAATGCTTATTTTAGCGGTGAAATACACAATTTAACGTTTTTTTTTGAAAATTGCTATGCGCGCATAACAGATTTTATTACTTTTGAAAACTTGATGGAAAAATTGATATTAATATACCCCAAATAAAACTTTGACAAAGATGAAGAATATTACTTTATTAATTGTAGCGTTAATTTCTCTAAATACAGCTACAGCACAAATTAGAGTAGGTAAGGCTGTGTTACCTTATGAAGAGAATTTTGGCGATACAGATCTTAAGTTAAATGGTGCGGGGATGCGCGCAATGTTATGGATTGACCTATATGCTGGAGGGTTGTATTTACAAAAAAAGAGTAAAGACCCTAGAGCAATTTTGGATGCTGACGAAACAATGGCTATTAAACTAAATATTGTTTCTGGATTTGTTACTCAAAAGAAAATGATCAAAGCTGTTAGAGATGGATTTAACAAAGCTACTTTTGGTAATACAAAATCATTAGATGAGAGAATCAATAAGTTTATTAAGTTCTTTAATGAGCCTATTGTAAAGAATGATATTTTTGATATTGTATATATAAAGGACAAAGGTGTTCACTGTTTCAAAAATGGAAAAAAACTCGGAGAGATAGAAGGACGTGACTTTAAATATGCGTTATTTAAAATATGGTTAGGTGATGAACCTGCTAGTGACGATATCAAAAATGGAATGTTAGGATTACAATAATTCTACTTTTCAATAGCATAAACATAAAAGCTACCTGAGCTCAGGTAGCTTCTTTAGTATCACAATATTTTTTTAATATTATAATCTAAAATGAATACTCAATATGAAATTACATCAAATCATTATTAGCTGTTTTATATTACTATCATGTTTTGTTAATGCTCAAAATGGAATTATTGGAAAATGGAAAACTATAGATGATACTACGGGAGAAGCCAGATCTATCGTAGAAATCTACAAAAAAGGAGATAAAATTTACGGAAAGATTGATCGAATTTTAAAAGAATCGGATAGAGGACAATTATGTAAAGAATGTGAAGGAGAAGATTATAATAAACCTATCGAGGGTATGGTTATTATAAAAGGTTTAACAAAAGATGGAAATGAATATGAAGATGGAACAATTTTAGATCCTGAAAATGGAAAGGTGTACAGATGCAAAATTTGGTTGGAAGAAAATGATCCAAACACCTTAAATGTAAGGGGTTACATAGCTTTTTTATTCCGTACTCAACAGTGGGTAAAAGCTTAGTGTATTTCTTAACGTTTTTATGTTTAAACAAAATTTTAACATTTTTGATTGTTAGTTTTTAAAAAAATACAGAACTAAGACCTTGTAATTTTTAAAAAACTAAATCATGAAAAAAATAATTACCCTATCTATATTATTGCTAGTTGCAACGATAGCTACGGCTCAAATTAGAGTTGGTGACGCAGTAGTTCCTTATAAAGTAAATTTTGAAGGAGAAGAACTTACCCTTAATGGTGCTGGAGTTAGAAAAGTACTTGGAGTAGAAACATATTCAGGAGGTTTATACACGGTTAACAAATATACAGATGACAGAAAAGTTTTAGATGCAGATGAGAGTATGTCTATCCGATTAGTAATCAATTCTAAAAAAGTAACTAATAAAAGGATGATCAAAGTGTTCAGAAAAGGTTTTGATGATGCAATGTTTGGAAATACGCAAAGTTTAGATGAAAGAATCGATAAGTTTTTAGAATTATTCGGCAGTAGTACGCAAATCAATGATTTCTTCGATCTAGTTTACATAAAAGGAAAAGGAATAAGAACGTATAAGAATGGAGAAGAAATAGGATATATAGAAGGAAGAGATTTTAAATATGCGTTATTCAAAATTTGGTTAGGAGATGAGCCAGCTTGTAAATTAATCAAAGGAGGAATGTTAGGTCAAAACGGATAAAATAAATTTACCCCAAAATCTAGCAAAAGCCAGGTCAATTGATCTGGCTTTTGTTGTTTATAATTTGGCTAAAGATGTATTTTTGTATGAATCAAAAATGTCAATGCAGTATTATATAGATGTAATTCTTCCAATTCCTCTTCATAAAGAGTTTACGTATAGTGTTAATGAGAATGAGGCTCATTTCCTAAAACCAGGAATGAGAGTAGCTGTACAATTTGGTAAAAGTAAAGTTTATTCTGCATTGGTAACAAACATTCATCAAACGGCTCCTCAGGTTTATGAAGCTAAAGAGATCGAGCATATTTTGGATGAGGTTCCTATTGTCACAAATGATCAATTACAACTTTGGTCTTGGATATCGGAATACTATATGTGTTCTAAGGGAGAAGTAATGAGAGCTGCCTTACCTAGTGCATTCTTACTCGAAAGTGAAACTATTATTCTTAGAAATGATTCACATACAATAGATGAACAAGAATTAAAAGACGATGAATTTTTATTATACGAAGCACTGCAGCATCAAAGTTTACTTCGTATACAGGAGGTAATGGATATTGTAGGTAAGAAAAGTGTACTTCCGCTTATAAAAAGACTTATAGAGAAAAATGTAATTACTGTTCAGGAAGAGATTTATGAGCAATACAAGCCTAAACTAGTTCGGTATGTTAAATTACAGATTGCGTATAGTACCGAAGAAGCATTACAAGATTTATTAGACTCTTTAACAAGAGCTCCGAAGCAAAAGGAAGTGCTGATGCACTTGTTCATGTTGCAAGCCAAAACAAATAAAGCTATTAAAGTTGCTGACCTTATTAAAGTAGCTAATAGTAGTGCTAATATTATTAAGGCCTTAGTTGATAAAGGTATTTTAGAGGAGTATCATAAACAAACCGATAGAGTAGAGTATACGTCTAATCTTAGTGTTGCTAGCAAAGAATTGAATTCTTTTCAAGAACAAGCGTTAGAGCAAATACAAAAGCATTTATTAGAAAAAGATGTCTGTTTGTTTCATGGGGTTACTTCTTCTGGTAAGACAGAAGTATATGTAAAACTAATAGAAGAGCAAATTGCAAAAGGAAAACAAGTTTTGTATTTGTTACCCGAAATAGCTTTGACCACGCAACTAATTAGTAGATTACAAGAATACTTTGGTGAAAAATTGACTGTATATCATTCAAAATATTCGGTAAATGAAAGGGTAGAAGCCTGGAATAACGTAAAAGAATCTAAAGCAAAAGCACAAATTGTTATTGGCGCTAGATCTTCAATCTTTCTTCCATTCTCAAACCTTGGGTTAATCATTATAGATGAGGAACATGAAAGTTCGTTTAAGCAATATGATCCTGCTCCTAGATACCATGCTAGAGATACAGCAATTGTACTTTCCAAACTATTTAAGGGTAAAGTAGTTCTTGGATCTGCTACTCCTTCTTTAGAATCATATTATAATGCCAATCAAAAAAAGTACGGATTGGTTACTCTAAATAGAAGATATGGCAATGTATTGATGCCAGATATTAATCTGGTAGATCTTAAAACGAAATACAAGCGTAAAGAGATGAAAGGGCATTTTAGTGATACATTGTTAACAGCTATCGAAGAAGCTTTAAAAGAAGATGAACAGGTAATTTTATTTCAAAATAGAAGAGGGTATTCTCCTGTTGTAGAATGTAATACTTGCGGTCATTCTCCGCAGTGCCCTAATTGTGATGTTAGTTTAACATATCATAATTATAGAAATCAATTGAGATGTCATTATTGCGGATATCATATCGCAATGTTACAAAAATGTCTTGCTTGCGATAGTCCGGAGTTAACAACAAAAGGTTTTGGTACTGAACAGATAGAAAATGAGCTTAAAGAGCTTTTTCCGGAGCATCATATTGGTAGAATGGATCAGGATACTACAAGAGGAAAACATGGATATGAAAAAATCATTACCAAATTCGAAAATGGAGAGATCGATATTTTGGTAGGAACTCAAATGCTTACCAAGGGACTTGATTTTAGAAATGTAACCTTAGTGGGTATCATGAATGCGGATAATTTGCTCAACTTCCCTGACTTTAGAGCGCATGAAAGAAGCTTTCAATTAATGCAACAGGTAGCTGGTAGAGCTGGTAGAACCAGTAAAAGAGGAAAAGTTCTGATTCAGACCTATAATCCTTTTCACCAAATTCTTCAACAAGTATCTATTAATGACTTCGAAGGAATGTATAAGGATCAGATGGAAGAGCGTTATCAATATAAATATCCTCCATTTTACAGGATTATTAAAATAACGGGACGTCATAAAGATTATAATAGAGTTAATGAGGCTACAGCTTGGTTTGCTAAATCTCTTAGAATGAGTTTTAAAGAACATGTTTTAGGGCCCGAATTTCCACCTATTTCCAGAATCAGAAACCAATATAATAAAAATATATTGGTTAAAATACCAGCAGGACAATCTCTAAAAAAAACAAAGGAAGTCATTAAAAAAATTGAGAACTCATTTAAAAGTGTTAAAGAATTTTCTGGAGTACGGATAATTATCAATGTAGATAATTATTGATGATTGCTGGGTTTCATTCAATAAAAAATCCCATCACTATATAGTAACGGGATTGTATATTTATTATACTTTGTTTTATCCGCTTAATGCCTCTATCAAAGAATGTTTTTTGTGTCTACTCAGCGGTATTTTTTCATCCGCTATTTCTATGTTACGACTATTATAACGTTCTACTTTATCAAGATTTACGATGTACGATTTGTGTATTCTTAAAAAACGATCACTTGGTAATTCTGCCTCAAATGATTTCATCGTAGCCAAAACCACAATAGGATCACCATCTTCCATAATTAACTTTACATAATCACCCAAAGCTTCTACATACTTTAATTGATTTAAAAATATTTTTCGTTTTTTCAGATTACTTTTTACAAAGATGTAATCATCATCCTCTACAGATGCTTGTTCCGAATTTAAACGAGACATGCTAAGTGCTTTCTCTACAGCTGCATTAAATCGATCTTTTTTTAGGGGCTTTCTTAAATAATCGATAGCATCGTAGTCAAAGGCTTTAAAAGCATATTTTGTTTTTCCAGTAACAAATATGATATGAGGTTTGTTTTCTAGATCATCTAAAAGATCAAAACCGGTGAGTATTGGCATTTCGATATCTAGAAACAATAGGTCAACCGGAGTATCTAATAATCCGTTTTTTGTCTCAATAGCATTGTTCCACTCAGCTACTAATTCTAGTGATGAGTGTTCATCTATTAGTTTTACAATTGCGAGTCTTTGAAGACGTGAATCGTCTACTACTGCACATTTTAATTGAGATTGTTCCACTTGCATAGGTTAATATTCTATACAATATTAATGAATATATATTATTTCCACAAACATTTTACGCTTTTTATCGATAAAAAATGTGTTTCATCGAAATGAAAAATTTCAATGATTTTTTGTTCTAAATGTCATTTTTTAGAATCACTTTAATCACAGTTACTTATATTTAATTTTTATGATCTGTAACGCTAATTAGATTTTAAAATATCCCTTAATTCTTGTTTCTTTTGTCTACTTATAGGAATAGCCTCGTTTTTAATTTCCAAATAACTGGCAGTAAAACGTTCTATTTTTTCTAGATTTACGATAAATGATCGGTGTACTCTAAAAAAGTATTGTTTAGGTAACAAGGATTCTAAGTAAGTCATCGTACCAGTTACAACTAAAGGAGTACTTTTTTCTAAGTGAATTTTTGCAAAATCTCCCATTGCTGATATAAATAAAATGTCTTGTAAATAAACCTTGTATTCTTTTAAACCGCTTTTGATGAATACCGAAGGACTGTTTTTTTCCGCTTCAATTTTTTTATGAAAATTATCAGCTTGTAAAAGTTTATCTATGGTGATAGAAAAACGACTTGATTTCAAAGGTTTTTTTAAAAAATCTATCGCATTATAATCAAAAGCTTTATGAGCATATTTTGATTTTCCAGTGACGATGACAACATGGGGCTTGTCTTCTAAATAATCAAGAAGATTAAAACCATTTAGTACGGGCATTTCGATGTCGAGAAATAATACATCTGTGTCTACATCTAGTAATCCATTCTTTGCTTCGATGGCGTTGCTCCATTCCCCTACTAGTTCTAATTGGGGTTGTTTTCTGATTAATTGGGTTATAGCAAGACGCTGCATATTGGAATCATCTACAACTGCGCATTTGATTAAAGGTTTTTTCATTTTATTAGATTTAGGATGTTACAATAGTACTCAAAAATTATCTAAACTTAAATGAATTTGTGTATTTTATCGATGAATTGTGTTTTTTAACGATAGACGGGCGATGTTTACATTTTTGATAATACTTTTTATTTACTCTCTTGTTGAGTTTATTGAATATTTTAAAAAATAGTATTACTTTTGCAGCCAATTTTAATTAAAAATAGATTTTTATGAATCATTATGAAACTGTTTTCATCTTGAATCCCGTTTTATCTGAAGAGCAGATAAAGGAAACAGTTAAGAAATACGAAGACATTCTTGTTTCTAACGGTGCCAAGATGATATCTAAAGAAGACTGGGGTCTTAAGAAGTTAGCTTATGCAATCCAGCACAAGAAAAGTGGTTTTTATCACTTATTTGAGTACACTGTACCAGGAGAAGCTATCAACACTGTAGAGGTTGAATTCAGAAGAGATGAAAGAGTGATGCGTTATTTAACTGTAAAATTAGATAAGCATGCAATCGCTTGGGCTGAGAAAAGAAGAAATAGAAACAAACAAAAAGCTTAATTATGTCATCGATAGAACAACAAGCTAAAGGAAAAAAAGATGGAGAGATCAGATATCTTACTCCATTAAATATAGATACTTCTAAAACGAAGAAATATTGTCGTTTTAAAAAATCAGGAATTAAATATATCGATTATAAAGATCCTGATTTCTTAATGGCTTTTGTAAACGAACAAGGAAAGTTATTGCCTCGTCGTCTTACAGGAACATCTTTAAAATATCAGCGTAAAGTGAGTGTTGCTGTAAAAAGAGCAAGACACTTAGCATTAATGCCATACGTTGGAGATTTATTAAAATAAAATTCGTCATAACATTATGGAACTTATATTAAAGAAAGACGTTGAGAATCTAGGATTCGCAGACGATGTAGTAGAGGTGAAGAACGGTTATGGACGTAACTTTTTGATTCCTGGAGGATATGCAGTATTAGCTACTCCATCTGCTAAAAAAGTATTAGAAGAAACGTTAAAGCAACGTGCTTTTAAAGAAAAGAAAGAAGTTGAAGATGCGGAGAAATTAGCTAAGAAAATTGCTGCTTTTGAAATCAAAATTGCTGCAAAAGTTGGATCAGGTGATAAGTTATTCGGTTCTGTTTCTAGTGCAGATGTTTCTGAAGCTTTAGCGAAAGAAGGTGTTGAATTAGAGAAAAAATTCATCACAGTGCCAGGAGGAACAATAAAACGTCTTGGTCAATACGAAGCTTCAATTCGTCTTCATAGAGCTGTTATTACTCCACTTGCGTTTGAAGTTGTAGCACAAGCAAAATAAATAAATCGGTTAATAAACCAGTTTATAATAATAGAAAAACCGCTCCTTTGGAGTGGTTTTTTTGTTTATTTTCATTGTATTCACACAAAAACGATCAATCAATGAAAAAAACTCTTATCACTTTAGTCTTTGCCTTATTGGCAATTACTATTCATGCTCAGGTAACAACCTCCAATATTGCTGGTTTGGTATATGATAATGCCAATCAATTACTACCAGGAGCTAATATCACTGCTGTTCATTCGCCTACTGGAACCACTTACGGAGGAACAACTAACTTCGATGGTAGATTTGACCTTATTAATTTGCGAGTAGGAGGACCCTATCGCGTAACAATTAGTTATGTAGGTTTTAAAAAAAAGGTGTTTGATGATGTGTATCTTCAGTTAGGACAAACATATAATATTGATGTGGTTATGATTGAGGACGCCAATCAATTAGAAGAGGTCGTAATCACTACCAATAAAAATGCTACGTTTAGTAGTGAAAGAACAGGTGCGGAAACTAGTATTGGTAATAGAGAAATAAAATCTCTACCTACAATTACTAGGTCTGCAGCGGATTTTTATCGTTTAGAGCCAACAGCCTCGAGTAATGGTTCTTTTGGAGGAAGAAATGATCAGTTTAATAATTTTAGTTTAGATGGTTCTATTTTTAATAATCCATTCGGATTAGACGCAGCCACTCCTGGTGGACAGACCAATGCACAACCTATTTCTTTAGATGCTATAGATCAAATTCAGGTTTCTACTGCGCCTTATGATGTTACACAAGCTGGATTTACCGGAGCATCTGTAAATGCAGTTACGAAAAGTGGTACCAATGAATGGAAAGGTACCGTATATGGTTTTTATCGTAATCAGGATTTAACCGGAGATAAAGTAGGAGATGATGATATTATAGTTCCAGATTTGACCCAAGCACAATATGGTTTAAGTGTTGGAGGACCGATTGTAAAAAACAAATTATTCATTTTTGGAAACTTCGAGATAGATGATCGCGAAGATTTGGGTTCTAATTTCTTAGCAGCCAGACCTGGATTAACTGGAGCAAATGTATCCCGAGTTTCTGCTGAAGATTTAGATTATGTGTCTGAACAGCTTCGTTTATTAGGTTATGAAACAGGACCTTATGAAGGTTATACCCATAATACAGAATCTACAAAAGGAATTTTAAAGTTGGATTGGAATATAAGTGATAATCATCGATTAGCACTAATTTATAATTTTTTAGACGCTTCTAGAGATTTACCTGCGAATCCAGAAGCAGCGGGTCGGAGAGGGCCAGATTTGACTACTTTACAGTTTAGAAATGCTGGTTACACTATAAACAATAAGATTAATTCTTTTTTAGTAGAATTAAACTCTAACTTTAGAGGTAATATCTCTAATAAATTTCAGGCAGGTTATACCTTGTTTGATGATAGTAGAGATCCTTTTTCAGCGCCTGCACCTCCTATCAATATTACACAAGATGGTGTGCGATATATTGTCGCCGGACATGAACCATTTTCTATCAATAATAGATTAGAACAAAAAGTATATCAGGTAACTAATAATTTAAATATTGTAACTGGTAAACATACAATTACTCTAGGAGGAAGTTTTGAAAGATTCGAATTCGATAATTCTTTTAATCTTGGAGCATATAGTTTTTTTAATGCTAATGGAGGCGTTGGTTTTTTTGCTCCTGATTTTGATAGCGTTAGGATAACACCTGGTTCTACGAATAGTTTTGAACAGGCTTTAAATAATGGACTCATCGCAGAGGCTCTTGCGAATGCTCAAAACGTATTTGATACTAATAATGCAACAAACAATTGGGCGTTGGCAGAAACAAACATTGGGCAATTGGCTTTTTATGCACAGGATAAATGGAGAATGAATGACAAGTTTACCTTAACTTATGGGATTAGAGTGGATCAACCACTATTTTTTGATACCAGAGATAAAATTGCCGAAAATATAGAAAGAGCAGCAGGAGGGACTTTTCCGGAAGATCAAGATGCAACTTATCAACCAGGGATTACCTATTTTGACGAGAATGGAAATCCAATAAGGTTAAATAGTCTAGATCTTCCAACTAGAAAATTATTAGTTTCACCTAGATTAGGATTTAATTATGATGTATTAGGAGATAAGACGTTACAAGTAAGAGGGGGAACAGGTATTTTTACAGGGCGTCTTCCGTTTGTGTGGATAGGAAATCAAGTGGCAAATCCTACGGTTTTCTTTTACACTACAACTGCTCCTGATTTTCGATTCCCTCAAGTATTTAGAAATAGTTTAGGGATTGATTATAAATTTAAAAATGGTTTGATTGCATCCACTGATATTATTTACACAGAAGATATTAATGCACAGATAGTAAGGAATTACGGGTTAAATACACCAAGTGGTACCTTAAATGGTGTTGATGACAGAGCTATTTATTTAGCAACTGATAGATCTACTTCTAATAGTTTTGGGTTTTCCAATGCTGCATACGTATTTACAAATACAAACATAGGCTATTCTTTTAACTGGTCATTTAAATTACAAAAGAGTTTTAAGAATGGATTATTTGCCAGTATTGCTTATAACTTCTTAGAAGCAGAGGATGCTAGTTCGCTTGATGCTGAAATTTCGAGTGATGCTTTCGATAGAAATCCAGCTATTGGAAATGTAAATCAGGCGATAAGTACTGCATCTAGATATGGAGATAGGCATAGAATTGTGGGGCAATTAAACAAATCTTTTCATTATGGAAAAAATAAACAATGGAGAACATCATTAGGGGCTTTTTATGAATATGCTCAAGGCGGAAGATTCTCTTACACCTATTCTGGAGATATAAATAATGATGGATCTGTATTGAATGATTTGATTTATATTCCAACACAAACAGAATTAGGTACTTATGACTTTAGCGGAACTCCAGCAGAACAAGAAGAGCAAAGAGCTGCGCTAGAAGCATATATTCAGCAGGATGAGTATCTTAGCGGAAGAAGAGGTAACTATGCCGAGAAGTATGCAATTTTAAGCCCTTGGCGAGGAAGATGGGATGTAAAACTTTTGCAGGATTATGATTTTCAAATAGGAGATAAAACCAATACGGTTCAATTAAGTGTCGATATTCTTAATTTTGGAAATTTGTTAAATTCTGATTGGGGTGTGATCCAGATACCTGTAAATGATCAGCCAATTGGGGTTACGGTGGATGCTACTAATACACCTACCTATTCTTTTGACACTTCGCAGACAAAGACATTTGCAAATGATTTTAGTTTAGACTCTAGATGGCAAGCACAGGTTGGTTTGCGTTATATATTTAACTAAAACCATTGTATTCAGAATACTATAAAAATCCGTTCCTAATTATTAGGAGCGGATTTTTAATTATTACTATTTTTGCAGCCAATTTATAGAAAAGATGAAGTACAAAAGGCTCACCAAAGAACAATTAGAAGAATTACATCAAGAGTTTATTAATTTTTTAGCTACGCAATCTATTACAGCTGAAGAATGGAGTGATATCAAAGCAAATAAGCCTGAAGTTGCAGAGGAAGAGATAGATGTTTTTAGTGACCTAGTTTGGGAAGGAGTTCTTAATAGCGCTCAGTTTTTAGAACATTTTTCTAAAGATCAAATACATCTGTTTCATCTTGGAGAAATAGAAATGCATTTGATTGCGATAAAAGTAAATGTGGATGATGTTGATATCACTACAAAAGAAGGTTATGATTGGTTACGAAATAATTTATTAGATGATAAAGTAGCTTTTTATAATGCTAATAAGGCCTACGGAGAAGATCCTAATATGGATAAGTTTAAACTGATTCTTCAAGGGGCAAATATCACCAAAGGAGAGTTGTTTCAATATTTTGATAAACTTATTGGCGATAAAGAATAGGAAAAATTATTTTTTGGTTTTAGCCAATAGTAATTTTAAACCTTTGTCTGATAAAACATGACCGTTAAAAGAATATATCTTGTTTGTTAAAGTGTACGTTATTTTACAAGTACTATCGTATTCTTTTCTTAGCAAAATATTATGGATATTGCTAGGGAGTGATTTATAATCTACCTTCCGGCTCTTTATGGTTTTTAAATCTATGAGTTTTATAGTAACACCAAAAATATTTTTGAATATAAGTATTTTCTTTTTAATAGAAATTGTGTGAACCATTAGGAAAAGAATAATGGTTATTAGTGTTCCATGTAATATGAATAGGTAATTTGGAATGTTAAATAAGGTAGTGCCAGTAAAAAAGGTTTTGCCTATTATTAATAGGATAAATACCGAAACATTAATTAAAATAAATCTGGATATCAGAAAAAAGTAATTTTTTTCAAATTTCATTTTAACGTTTTATGTCCAAATTACTCATATCGTAACGATTCTATAGGATCTTGTTTTGCTGCTTTTACAGCTGGATAAGATCCGGACACAACTGCAGTTAAAAATGAGGTAACCACTGCAGCCAAAATTGCTAACCAAGGTGTACTAAATTCAAAGCCTGAAACAGCAACAATAATTGCTCCAATAGTTATTCCTAGTATAATACCTACTACACCACCGATTTGACCAATAATAACAGTTTCCATAAAAAATTGAACGGAAATAGTATTCTTTTTGGCTCCAAGAGCTTTTCGAACTCCAATTTCTCTAGTTCGCTCTGTTACAGAGACCAGCATAATATTCATAAGAGCAATAGAAGATCCAAATATCGTAATGATACTAATGATCCACGCTGCCCAATACAGATATCCAGTAATACTAGAAATACGGTTAATCAAGTCATCACTTCGTTCTAGACCAAAGTTATTTTCTTCTATAGGATTGAGACCGCGTATTTTTCTAAAAGTAATGATTGCTTCATCTTGCGCACCTTCTAAAAATTGTTTATCATCTACCTTTACACTGATACTGTAGTTGATGTTTGGTAAAGTATAAATTGAACGTGCTACTTGCAAAGGAATTAATACTTTAAGATCTTGATTGTTTCTAAAAGTAGCTCCCTTACTTTCTAATACACCAATCACTTTAAATTTCACTCCTCTAATGCTAATCGTTTTATTTACAGGATCAGTATCTTTAAAAATATTCTTCTTAAAATCTGGACCAATTAGACAAACACGATTGTTGTTTTCTATATCAAAAAAAGTAAAATTTCTTCCAAATTCTACTTCTGTGCCCGTATTCTCTAGATAGTTTTCATTAACTCCTACTACAGAGGCTTCTGGGTCTGTTTTTTCATTTTCAAATTTTACTTCTGCATTTCTAGTTCCTGTAAAAGAGATAGAAGTCTTAGAGAAAGGATATTGAAACTTTTCTTTGAACTGTCGTACGTTTCTGTAGTTTATAATAGGATTTATTTTTTCTCTTTCGCCACTACCACCTCTTCTGGTAGTAAACTCATAACGTTGAATATTAAAGGTGTTAGAGCCCATGGAAGCAAAGTCTCCGGTTATGGTGTTTTCTAAAGCTCCTAAAAAGGTCAATATTCCTACCAGTGCTGTAATACCAATAGCAATGATTAATACAGTAAGAATGGTACGTAATAATTGCCCTTTAATAGAGTCTAAGGCAATACGTACATTCTCGCGAAAAAGTGAAAACATAATTAGTGAATTAGTATCCGTTTCTTGTATAAGACTACAAAACGTCATTAAAGTTACTCAAAAAAGTAAATTTTATTAAAATAAGTAAAACTCTTTATATTTTTTGATATAAAATTTTAAGCTTTTTTAGATCTTTACATCCTTTAGAATAAATCAAAATTAGTAGTAAGAGTAGAAATAAAGAATTGTATACTTTTGCTAAAATTTAATGAAAATATATGGCACAAAAACCTTCTATAGCAAAAGGGACACGTGATTTTTCTCCAATTGAAGTAGCTAAGAGAAGTTATATCATGAATACTATTAAAGAACAATTTAAATTGTTTGGTTTTCATCCGATAGAGACTCCTAGTTTTGAGAATAGTGAAACATTAATGGGTAAATATGGGGAAGAAGGAGATCGCTTGATTTTTAAAATCTTAAATAGTGGAGATTACCTAAATAAGGTAGATGATGAATTGTATGCTAGTAAAGAAAGTACAAAAATCACTTCCAAAATTAGTGAAAAAGCACTTCGCTATGACCTTACAGTTCCATTCGCTAGATATGTCGTGCAACATCAAAATGAAATTAATTTCCCTTTTAAAAGGTATCAGATACAACCAGTTTGGAGAGCAGATCGTCCACAAAAAGGAAGGTTTAGAGAGTTTTATCAGTGTGATGCAGATGTGGTAGGTAGTAAATCTTTATGGCAAGAAGTAGATTTTGTACAGCTTTATGATAAAGTGTTTTCTAAATTAGGTTTAAATGGAGTTGCAATAAAAATGAATAATCGTAAGATTCTTTCTGGTATTGCAGAAGTTATAGGAGCTAGTAATAAACTTATTGATTTTACTGTTGCATTAGATAAGTTGGATAAAATAGGAGAAGAAGGTGTAAAAAAGGAAATGCTTTCCAAAGGAATCGAGCAAGCTGCTATCGATAAGGTACAACCTCTTTTTAATTTTACGGGAACTACTGCAGAGAAGTTAGCTAAGTTGAGAGAGCTTTTGGCTACATCAGAAATAGGGTTAAAAGGAGTAGATGAATTAGAGTTTATCGTAAATGCTATTAAGGAAATTCCGTTAGAAACTGCCAAGCTCGATTTGGATGTTACCTTAGCAAGAGGTTTAAATTACTATACAGGAGCAATTTTTGAGGTATCAGCACCAGAAGGGGTCAAAATGGGATCTATTGGAGGTGGTGGTCGATATGATGATCTTACAGGTATTTTTGGACTTAAAGATGTAAGTGGAGTGGGTATTTCGTTTGGATTGGATAGAATATATTTGGTTATTGAAGAATTGGGATTGTTTCCTGATACAGTTGCTCCTGGAACTAAAGCTCTATTTATTAATTTTGGTACAGAAGAGGGTTTGTATAGTCTAAAAGCAGTTGCTCAATTAAGAAAAGAAGGTATTGTTACTGAGCTATATCCTGATAGTGCAAAAATGAACAAGCAAATGAAATATGCTAATAAAAGAGACATACAGTTTGTTATTCTTGCGGGAGCCTCAGAATTAGAAAATAATAATTATACCGTTAAAAATATGAATACTGGTACTCAAGAAACTATGAATTTTGAAGAATTAAAGTTACTTTTAAGGTGAAATAACAACCAATAAATGTACCTTGCTAAAAGCAAATACTATTAACTACCCTAAAATTATAATTATGAAAAATATCTTATTGAGTTCACTTTTATGTCTTTTATTGTCTTTTGCAGTGTCTTGTAAAAAGGATCCTAAGGAAGATAAGGTTGAAGTTGTAGAAGAGGTTGCAGACTCAACAGATGTTGTAGAAGTTGTAGAGGAAAAAAAACCGGTTGTAAAAAAGAAAAAGAAGCCTAAGAAAAAGAAACCAAAAACTGATGAAATAAAAGTACCTGCTGGGGCGCCGTCATTTGATAGTAGAGAAGCAAGAAAGTATATTAGAGATTATGAAGCCTATGTTGCAAAATATAAAAAAGCTGTAGAATCTAAAGCTGATATGGATGCCTTTTTAAAGCTTAGTGAATCTAGTAGTAACCTTACAAAACAGTATAGGAAATTAATTTCGACTTTACCTGCTGATGAAATAGAAAAGATGAGTAAGTATATGCAGGAAAAAACAAAACAAATAGATGCTTTAAGTAGACAAATGTAGTGTTAGCACATTCTACAAATAAAGAAACCACCTTAAAATTAATTTTAAGGTGGTTTTTTGTTTAAACTGTTATTTTTAGTTTCTTATTCTTATCTGCTTTATTTGTTTAAATGGGATTAGCGTATAACCAGTATAAGTTTTATGATACTTTTCAGAATATAATATGTAGACTACAAACTCTTCCATAAACCAAAAAAAGCCCTTATTTCTAAGGGCTTTGTGAATTAATGTAGCGAGAGGGGGGCACGATCCCCCGACCTCTGGGTTATGAATCCAACGCTCTAACCAGCTGAGCTACCTCGCCAAATAGATGCTACATCATTTTAATTCGGGTGCAAATATAAAAACAAAAACCATTGTAGCAAACAATAAAGTAGAATTAATTTTTTTCAAATATTTTTAAAGTCAATAATTAATCTATATATTGGCTTACTAACAATTTCCAATATGTCTGAAAAAATAAAATACGAGCTTGAATTTGTAATACAATCTTCTCCTCAACTATTATATCAATACATTTCAACTCCTTCAGGACTTTCTGAGTGGTTTTCTGATAATGTGAATTCTCGAGGTGAAATGTTTACATTTATATGGGACGATAGTGAAGAGGAAGCAAAGCTTTTAAGTAAAAAAAGTGGTGAAAGAATTAAATTTAGATGGTTAGCAGATGATGAAGATGGAAGTGATTATTTTTTCGAAATGCGAATTCAGGTAGATGAAATTACCAAAGATGTATCCTTAATGGTTACAGATTTCTCGGATGATGACGAAATCGATGAAAATAAAATGTTATGGGAGAATATGATTAGTAACCTAAAACATGTACTAGGTTCTGCTTAATTCCTATATTTTTATAATGTATATTTGCCCCGCCCAATGATAATTGGTAATAAGGGGCTTTTTTATGATCAATATAAACGGAAATTTGTTGAAGGATAATGAAGCTACATTATCTACAACCAATAGAGGATATACATACGGAGATGCATTGTTTGAAACAATACGGGTGAATTCTGGTACCATTCTATTTTGGGAAGACCACTACTTTAGATTAATGGCTTCCATGAGGATTCTAAGAATGCAAATTCCGATGAAGTTTACACCAGAGTTTTTACAGGAAGAGATTTTAGGTCTTATAGAAGAAAATGGTTTGTCAAACTCTTCTGTTCGCGTAAAGATAATTGTAAATAGAAAAGAAGGAGGTTTATATACGCCAGCCACCAATGATGTTGATTATTCTATTTCGATAAAGCAACTTACATCGTCCTTTTATACTTTATCTGAAGATTTTTATGAAGTAACATTATTTAAAGATCATTATGTTGCTACAGATTTATTATCCACACTAAAATCTAATAATAAATTAGTGAATATTCTTGGTGGTATTTTTGCTAAAGAAAATGGATACAATAATTGTTTATTACTTAATTCTAATAAAATGGTTATTGAGGCTTTAAATGGAAATTTATTTTTGATAAAAGGGAATAAGATAAAAACTCCGCCAGTTGCGGATGGATGTCTTAAAGGGATATTACGAGCTCAGTTACTAAGAATTATTGAAAAGTTACCAGAATACGATATAGAGGAAGCTTCTATTTCTCCTTTCGAATTACAGAAAGCAGACGAACTTTTTATTACCAATGTGATACAAGGTATTCAACCAATTACTAAGTTTAGAAAGAAAGAGTATAATTTAGATATTGCGAGAAGATTACTTGGGGTATTAAATGCACAAATAAGACTGGGAAATTAATTATAACTAGGATCTGCAGGCGCGTTGGACCACAGCACATATTCTCCTCCTAGTTCGATCATTTTTTCTTTCCAGAAAGTATTATAGGATTTTCCTATAATGTTCTTCTCATAAGTGTTTTTCACAATCACCCAAGAGTTAGCTTCTAATTCTTGTAGTAATTGTTTTGCATCCCATCCAGAATACCCTAAGAAAAAACGAATTTCATTAGGTGTAATTTTATTTTCGATAATTAATTTAGATACTACCGAAAAATCACCACCCCAATAAATTCCTGAAGAAATCTCTACACTATTAGGAATTAACTCTGGAATTTTATGAATGAAATACAGATTATCCTGCTCTACAGGACCTCCGTTATAAATTTGAAATTCTGATTCAACTTCAGGAACTAAATCAGAAAGCACATAATCTAATGGTTTATTCATGATAAAGCCTATAGATCCCTGATTACTATGATCTGCTAAAAGTACTACCGAGCGATTAAAAGAAACATCGCCAATAATCGATGGTTCTGCAATCAGAAGGTGTCCTTTTGCTGGTTGTAATGAAATCATAGATGGTGTAGTTTATACTAAAACTAAATAATTATTTCTAATAATCAAAAAGTATAGCCGATTTTTAGCTGTTCTCCATAAAAAAAGCTCCTTTAAAAAGGAGCTCTTTATAATATCAAAAACTAACTAAATTAGTTAACTGAACTAGATAAATCTGCACCAGCTTTGAACTTTACAACGTTTTTAGCAGCGATCTTGATAGTTTTTCCTGTCTGAGGATTTCTACCTTCTCTTGCAGCTCTTTTAGAAACTGACCAAGAACCGAATCCAACTAAAGAAACACGGTCACCTTTTTTAAGAGAACCTTCAACATTTCCTAAAAAAGACTCTAAAGCTTTTTTTGCTGCTGCTTTTGTAATTCCAGCATCAGCTGCCATTGCATCGATTAATTCTGTTTTGTTCATAATTCTGTTTTTAAATTAATTGTTGGTTAAACCAAATTTTTGTTAAACGCTCTACAAATTTATACGGATTTATGATTCGTGCAAGGATTAGCCCAGTAAATACGGGCTTTTGTTGATAACTCAAGGTGATTGTTAATAAACATATATGAATTATTGGATTTTTCTTACTCCTTTGATAGCAAGGGCTCAGCACATTTTAGCATCTTTATAAAAAGTGTACCCGTTAAGGAGTGCTTTAGCTTCCATAGCTTTTTTCCCCGGAAGTTGAATTTTATTTAAAATAATATATCCTTTTACTACAGAAACTTTGATTTTCGAATCTTCAATGATTACTTTTCCTATCTCAAAATTATGTTCTATTAGTTCTATTTCAGCTTCATATACTTTTATAGATATTTCTTCTCCTTTATTATATAGGTTACTCCAGGCAGAAGGATAAGGACTCAAACCTCTAATAAGGTTGTAAATATTTTCAATTGTGTCGTTCCAATTAATCTTGGTATTTTCTCTATGCAGTTTATAGGCAGTCTTAAAAGTCTCTTCTTTTGGTTGTTTCGTAGTAGTAACCGTTTCGTTTTCTATAGCTTTAATGGTGTCAATTACCAAAGCTGCTCCTTGTGTCATTAATTTATCATGAAGCATCCCTGCAGTGTCCTCTTTTTTAATTTCTACTTCTTTTTGAAGAATGATATGACCAGTATCAATTTTTTCATCGATAAAAAAAGTAGTAATTCCAGTTTTTTGTTCTCCATTGATTATAGCCCAATTAATTGGTGCAGCACCTCGGTAATCTGGTAATAAAGATGCATGAAGATTAAATGTGCCATACTCGGGCATGTTCCATACTAGTTTTGGTAGCATTCTAAAGGCAACTACGATATTTAGATTTGCTTCTAAGGAAGCTAATTCTTTTATAAAATCCTCATTTTTTAGATTTGTTGGTTGTAATATTGTTAGACCTTGGGATAATGCATATTCTTTTACGGCAGACGCTCTCAGTTTTCTACCTCTTCCGGCAGGTTTGTCTGGAGCGGTAATAACACCCACAACATTAAATTTGTTTTCTATAATTGTTTTAAGGGTTTCTACTGCAAAATCAGGTGTACCCATAAATAGAATTCGTAAGTCTCTCATGTATTTATACAAGTTGATAGTTGTTATAAGAATTTATTTTTATAATACGATGTTCGTTTAATTCTCTTAGTATTTTTAATCCTTCTTCTTCAGAGCATTCTAGTTGGTGTAACAATTCTCTGGAGGATAAGTCTTGTTTTGTTAAAAGAGTGAGTATTTGTTTTTTGATTGTTACAGGATCAATAACTGATTTTTTTTTGGCGAGACATATGTCACAAATTCCACAATCAACAGCATCTTGTTCACCAAAATACTTTAGCAAAAATCTACTTCTGCATATTTTCTCGTTTTGTACAAAATCAATCATTGCATTTACCTTTTTAGTTTTTGATAATCGCAATTCTGTTATATAGGGTTTTATTCTATTAATAGTGTGATCATCTTCTCTAGGTACTAAAAAAGTGATATTAGCATCTGTTAGTTTATGCTTAAAAATAAGGAGTTCAGCTTCTTCTAATTGTTTTAATGTGTCGATGACATCCGTTTCTGTACAATTTACTTTGGAGGCGATTAGTGATAGGTTAACCTTTACTTCTTCGTCAAAGATACCTCCGTATGTTCGCAAAATTGCTTTGGTAATTAATGCTAAGTGAGGTTTTTGTTCTAGATATCCTAGAAGTTGATTTCCAGTAGTAGTGATATGGATCGTGCTCTTTTTGGAGTATCGTTGAGAAAAACTCAATACACTACAACGATCTAAAAATTGTAATGCATTGTAGGTAATCAATGTATTTAAATTATAAGTTTTACAGAATATATTAAAATTGAAACCATGGGAGGATTGTTCACCTTCTCCATAAGATATTCTAAAATAATTGCAGAGTTTACGATAAACCAACTTTACAAATTCTATATCCGGTAATACTTTTATAAACTGATTTTGAACATTACGGATGTCATTATTACTATTTAGTAAAAACGCAAATGATGTGGTTCCATCTCTTCCAGCTCTTCCAGCTTCCTGAAAATAACTTTCGATACTTTCGGGAATGCTATAATGTATAATAGTTTTTACATTTGATTTATCAATACCCATCCCAAAAGCATTGGTAGCTACCATGATAGTAATTTCCTCTTGCATCCATTGTTGGAAACGTTTGGTCTTTTCTTTTGCGTCTACACCTCCATGATAATAAGTTGCTTTCAGTTTATTTGCATTTAGAAAATCACTAATTTCTAAAGCAGATTTTCGATTTCTTACATAAATGATAGAACTACCTTTATATTTAGAAAGAATCCGAAGTAATTGGTCATTTTTGTCTAAAGTTTGGGTTACGATATACCCCAAGTTATTCCTGTAAAAAGATTGTCGGAATACTTTTGGCTGAAATAAATCTAATTCAATTATAATATCATCTACTACTTCGGGAGTAGCAGAAGCCGTAAGTGCAATTATGGGAACGGAAGGTTTTAATTCTCTTAGAGTTCTTATTTTTTTATAAGAAGGGCGAAAATCATTACCCCATTGTGATATACAGTGTGCCTCATCTACTGCAATCAGATTAATGTTCATTTTTTTTAAACGTTCTTTCACCAAATCCTGCTGTAGTCGCTCAGGCGAAAGATAAAGGAACTTATAATTTCCATAGATACAATTATCTAATAAGGTGTCTAGTTCAGAATATTTGATTCCACTAGTAAGCGCTATTGCCTTAATACCTTTTTGTTGTAGATGTTGTACTTGATCTTGCATTAAAGCAATAAGTGGTGATATTACAATACAAATACCAGGTTTCAAAAGTGCTGGTATTTGAAAACAAATTGATTTACCTCCACCGGTAGGGAGTAGACCAAAGACATCATTATTTTCGAGAAGTGCATTGATGATCTCTTCCTGAAAAGGTCTGAAAGAATTATAATTCCAATTTTCCTTTAATAGTTGAATAGGGGAAATCATCAATACTATTTTATAAAACGTGTTCTAATATAAAGGTACTGCGTTCTTTTACATTTCCAAAAGGAACTTCAATACAATTGTATCCAAACTTTGTATAGGTGTTTAATAAGTGAAGGTATATTTGTTTTGCTTCCTCAAAACTTTCATATCTTTCTTCATCAGAAGTGTAAATGTCTTCCCAAGGAGGAAGTATAAAAATCTTATCATACCGATACGACTTACAAGCATCAACAAAAATTTCGTCATATGTTTGATTAAACAAATCCATGTACGCAAGAACATCAGGAATTCCACGATCATAAAATGAAATTTGTTTATCACTAGCTGTACGATCTTGATATTGATCAATTCTACCTTGCAAAAGTTGTAAGTTGAAATCGTGAGGATCATCAACAGATACAATAGGATTAGAGGTGATTTCCATCGCGTCGTTGCTAAGTTTCACCTCTTGAGTTATACTTCTAATAAATTCTGGAAAACAAAAGAAACCATCATCTTCGAGTTTGTTTATGATGGATGTTTTTCCAGTAGAAGGACCTCCTGTAATTACTATTTTGTGTTTCGTCAAAGAAATATTTTTCCACAAATTTCGGAATTATTATAGGATTTTGAAAATAGATTGATAAGGATACCATAAAGCTCTGTTAAAGTTGAATTGCCCAGTATTTATTTTTATTACTTTAAAAAAGCGAAAATAGATTTTTAGCTTATTTAGACTAATTAAATACAAATCTTTAAAAATTAAACTCATGCCTGTTTATAATCTAAAAGTAAATGGTAAATCATTTTCTGTTGATGCAGATAAGGACACACCATTATTATGGATTCTACGAGATCATTTTGATTTAGTGGGTACCAAATTTGGTTGCGGAATTGGACAATGTGGCGCTTGCACAGTACACGCTGATGGAGTAGCTACTAGAAGTTGTTTGTTACAAGTATCTGTAGCTGCTGAAATGGAAATAACGACAATAGAGGGGTTATCTGAAGACGTTTCGCATCCAGTTCAACAAGCTTGGAAAGAAATAGATGTTCCTCAGTGTGGATATTGTCAGGCCGGACAAATTATGACCGCTGCCGCGTTTTTAGAGCAGAATCCAAATCCTAATAGAGAGGAGATTAGAACTGCTATGAGTGGAAATCTATGTAGATGTGCTTCCTATAATAGGATAGAAAAAGCTGTAGAAAAAGCTGCAAGTAAGCTAAGTTAACCAATTTAAATCCAAAAAAATGAAACGTATTACAACACCTTCTGTTAGTAGAAGGTCATTTATAAGAACATCCGCATTGGCTGGTGGAGGAATGTTAATTGGTTTTAACCTATTTCAGGCTTGTAAACCAGAAGCTGCGCCTCCAGTAGATATTGCTGATTTGAATTTTAATGATTTTAATGCATTTATTAAAATAGCAGATAATGGAATGGTCACTATTTTTTCTCCAAATCCAGAGATTGGGCAGGGAGTAAAAACTTCGATGCCGATGTTAATCGCAGAAGAGTTAGATGTTGCATGGGATAATGTAGTGGTAGCACAAGGAGCATTGGATACCAAAAACTTTACCAGACAAGTGGCTGGAGGTAGTCAATCTTTAAGGCATGGTTGGGAACCGTTAAGAAAAACAGGAGCTACTGCTAAGCAAATGCTAGTGAATGCTGCAGCGGCAAAGTGGGGAGTAGATCCTTCTACATGTACTACTAAAGAAGGAGTGATAACCAATAGCAATGGAGATAAACTCGGATACGGAGAAGTGGTTAAAGAAGCAGCTTCTCTGGAAATTCCTGAAGATATACAATTAAAAGATCCTAAGGATTTTACTATTATCGGAAAAGATATTCAAAATGTAGACATTGATAAAATCGTATCTGGTAAACCTCTATATGGATTAGATTATAAGGAAGAAGGAATGCTATACGTTAGTGTAGTGAGACCGCCTGCATTTGGTAAAAAACTAGAAGATTTTGATGCTACAGAAGCTAAAACGGTAAAAGGTGTTGTCGATATATTCAAGTTTGGTGATAAGATTGCTGTGATGGCCGAAAATACTTGGTCGGCGATGAAAGCTAAAAAAATCGTCAAAGCAAAGTGGAAAGATGATTCTAAACTAGAGAATACAGAAGATCATGATAAGGCATTAACTGCTCTTTTGGATGGGAGTGAGTTTAATACGATGAGGGCAGACGGAGATGTTAAAAAAGCTTTTGCAAGTGCAGATAAGGTTCTAGAGAGAACATATGAATCTCCTTTTCTACCGCATAATTGCATGGAACCTATGAATTTCTTTGCAGATGTAACCCAAGAAAAAGTGCGTTTGGTTGGACCTATTCAAACACCAGCAGGGACTGCAAGAAGAGTAGCGGAACTATTAAATAGAAAGCCAGAAGACGTTACCGTAGATATGACCAGAATGGGCGGTGGTTTTGGTAGAAGATTATATGGAGATTTTGCTTTAGAAGCTGCAGAGATCTCTAATATCGCTAAAAAACCAGTTAAAGTGGTATATTCCAGAGAAGATGATATGTCTGCAGGAATCTACAGACCTGCAATAAAATATAGAATTAGCGCTGCGATAAAAGATGGTAAATTAATAGGTTATCACTTAAAAGAAGCTGCAGTGAATTCTAATATGTATGGCTTAATTCCTAATTTCTTTCCTGCGGGAGCAGTGGAAAATTATCAGGTAGACGTTGCTAAATATGATAGTAATATTACCATAGGAGCTTGGAGAGCGCCATACACGAATTTTCTTGCTTTTGCAGAGCAAAGTTTCTTTGATGAGCTAGCTGAAGTAATGGAAGTAGACAATATACAATTACGACTAGACTTATTGCAGAATGTGAAAGGACATAATGATGAAAGAATTCAATATTCTCCAGAGCGATTAGAACAAGTGATCAAAACTGCAGTTGAGAAATCTGAGTGGGGTAAAAAACCTGAAGGAGTATTTCAAGGGTTTAGTTCTTATTATTGTCATAATACTCATGTAGCCGAAGTAGCAGATGTGGTCATAGAAAATGATCAACCTGTAGTGAAAAAGATAACTTGTGTGGTTGATTGTGGTATTGTTGTAAATCCTTTAGGAGCTAAAAACCAAATAGAAGGAGGAGTTATCGATGGAATAGGACATGCTATGTATGGAGATTTCACCTTTAAAGATGGTCAACCTCAGGATACTAATTTTAATACATATCGTTTAATTAGAATGAATGAAACTCCTATTGTAGAAACACATTTTATCGAAAGTGATGTTGCGCCTACAGGATTAGGTGAACCTACATTACCACCAGCAGGAGCTGCAATTGCTAATGCTATAAAAGCCGCAAAAGGTGTTCGAATGACAAAACAACCTTTTGTGAAAAATATGAAGGAAAAAGAATTGCTTGGGTAGAATATGACTCATGAGTTTAAAGAAATAATAGCTTCTTATAAAGAAGCAAAGAAAATAGGAATGCGAGCCGTCATGGCAACAGTTGTTGATATTGATGGCTCGTCTTACCGTAGACCAGGAGTTGGAATGTTGATTCTGGAGAATGGACAGATGACCGGAGCGGTTAGTGGAGGATGTGTAGAAAAAGAAGTGTTAAGGCAAGCTCAATCCGTTTTCGATTCTGGACGAGCTAAGATTATGACGTATAACGGAAGGTATCGTCTGGGTTGTGAAGGTGTTTTATATATTCTGATAGAACCTTTTTTAATTAGTTCTGAAAATATAGATGAAATAGAGTCGTATTTACAATCTCGAACATCTTTTGAGATGAGTTCTTTTTATGCAAAAGAAGAGAATACTAAACTTCTTATGGGATCTACTTTGTCTTTTGATGCTACTCATAGCTTTAGATTCTCAGATAAATTTGAATTATTATCGACAGATATTTCCAGTGGAATTCATTGTTTTAAAAGAGAGATGAAACCATGCTTTCGATTAGTGATTATTGGTTCTGAGCATGATGCAGTAGTATTGAGCGAAATAGCTCATAAAACTGGATGGGAAGTAGCGGTGGTAAATTCTCCAAAAAAACCTAAAACTGTCGACGATTTTCCAGGATCTAATCAAATCATCAATCAATCTCCTGAAGATTTAATAATTGATAAGGTAGATAAACAAACAGCAATTGTATTGATGACACATAATTTCGCGAAAGATCTATTATATCTGCAGGCAATTAAGGATACAAGTCCTGTGTATATAGGTTTGTTGGGACCTTCCAGAAGAAGAGAAAAACTGCTATCTGCATTTATAGAATATTTTCCTGAAGTTACAGATGAGTTTATGGATTGTATTCATGGACCTGCCGGGCTTAATTTAGGAGCAGAAACTCCACAAGAAATAGCTATTTCTATTATTGCAGAAATACTTTCTGTTGTTCGTAATCAGAGACCTATTCCATTACATGAAAAAATAGGAGGTATTCACAGTGATTATTCCAATAATCTCGCTCATAATACAGTGAAAAATCGTTAAAGAAATAGCGCATATCATATTAGCAGCAGGAGCTTCTACCAGAATGGGATCTCCAAAGCAATTGTTACCTTGGAAAGAAGAATCTTTGATAGTATCTGAAATCAAAAAGGTTCAAAAATTATCTCAATTAGAAACTTATGTCATATTAGGAGCTAATTTTGATTTAATTAATAAGGAAATAGAACATTTACCAGTTCGTATTTTGTACAATCAAAGTTGGCAATCTGGAATGGGAACTTCTATAAGCACGGGAGTTCGACATATAATGAGTGCAACGAAGAAATATAAAGCAGTATTAATATCTTTAATTGATCAACCTTTTATAGATCTTGTGCATTTTAATAATTTGATAAAGCATTATGCCGAAAATCCAAATGCGATTGTAGCTACAGCAATGCAAGCTAAAATAGGAGTTCCAGCAATATTTTCTAGTATTTACTTTGAAGAATTATCAGAGCTAAAAGAAGATTTTGGAGCAAGATATATTATTAAGAAATATGAGGATAAGGTTATTACCTTAGATGGTAAAAATAAGACGGATGATATGGACACAATCGAACAATATCGGTTGTTAATTAAAAGGCTAAAAGAGTAATATATCACTTCTTCATATATAAAAGAGAAGGTGTATCTTTGCCCAAAAATTTTGTAATAGATGAGTGACCCTTCAAAATCTGAAGAATTTTATAAAAAATTAAAAGCCCAATTAGCTGATACAGCTCTTTGGCCAACAAACTATTTGTATAAGTTTATCGTTCCTACAGAAACTGAAAAAGTGAATCAGGTAGAAGAGATCTTTAATAATCTTGGTGCTGTGATTACTACCAAACAGTCCAAAAATGGAAAATACACTAGTGTTTCTATAAACGTTCGCATGAAAAACCCGGATCATGTTATTTCTAAGTATAAAGAAGTAGCGGATAAGGTAGAAGGTGTAATTTCTCTATAAAAGGAATATTTTTAGATTCATTTTGAGCATACTAATATTATTTTAGTATTTTGCAAACAAATATTGAGTCGCCTAAAAGTCAGGATATATTACTTACCATTCCTTTTTGTAGATGCTCAAAACTACTACTTATACATTTTATAGACTTTAACAATCATATGAGTATAAATAATTTAGAATATAATACCGAACGGGATAAGTTGATTATTCCAGAGTATGGTCGTCATCTTCAAAAAATGATTGATCAAGCTGTTGAAATAGAAGATAGAGAAGAGAGAAATAAAGTAGCAAAAGCGATTATAGCGGTTATGGGAAATCTTCAACCTCATTTAAGAGATGTTCCAGATTTTCAACATAAACTATGGGATCAGCTTTTTATTATGAGTGATTTTAAACTGGATGTAGAAGCTCCTTATCCTATACTCACAAAAGAAAAGTTAGAAGAAAGGCCGGAGCCTTTAGAATATCCTCAAAATTTCCCAAAATATCGATACTACGGTAATAATATCAAGAGAATGATCGATGTTGCAATAAGTTGGGAAGAAGGAGATTTAAAAACTGCCCTTACATATACAATTGCCAATCATATGAAGAAATGTTATCTCAACTGGAATAAGGATACGGTTGATGATCAGGCAATTTTTAATCATCTTTTGGAATTAAGTGATGGTAAAATAGATCTTCGTAATAGTAGTGAGGATTTAAGTACTTCTACTGATCTACTTAGAGGAAAAAAGAAAAACTATCGTGGAGGTTCTGGAAAAAAGAATTATCGAAGCGGTGGTAATAACCGAGGAAAAAAACGTTATTAACCAAAACATTACCTTAACCAATCAACTTTTATGAGTACTTTTCAGATAGAAGGAGGGCATCAGCTCAAAGGTGAAATTACACCTCAAGGAGCGAAAAACGAAGCCTTACAAATTCTTTGTGCAGTATTATTAACTCCAGAAAAAGTTACAATTTCTAATATTCCAGATATTAGAGATGTAAATAAATTAATAGAGATTCTTAGAAATTTAGGAGTAAAAATTCAGAAACTTGGAAAGGGTAAATATACCTTTAAAAGCGATGAGTTGAATCTAGAGTATCTGGAGAGTGAACAATTTAAGCAAGAAGGAAGTGGATTAAGAGGATCTATAATGATAGTTGGGCCGTTATTGGGCCGTTTTGGAAAAGGATACATCCCAAGACCAGGAGGAGATAAAATTGGGCGTCGTAGATTAGATACTCATTTTGAAGGATTTATCAACTTAGGAGCAGAGTTTAGATATAACAAGGAAGAACGTTTTTATGGTGTAGAAGCCCCAGAAGGTCTTACAGGTACTTATATGTTACTGGATGAAGCTTCTGTTACAGGAACGGCTAATATCGTTATGGCTGCAGCACTGGCGAAAGGAAAAACAACAATATATAACGCTGCTTGCGAACCGTATTTGCAACAACTTTGTAAAATGATTAACTCCATGGGTGGTAAGATTCAAGGTGTTGGATCTAATTTGCTAACTATCGAGGGAGTTGAATCTTTAGGTGGATGCGAACATAGAGTATTGCCTGATATGATCGAGATTGGTTCTTGGATCGGTCTTGCTGCTATGACCAAAAGTGAAATTACGATCAAGGATGTAAGCTGGGATAATCTTGGTATTATTCCAAATACATTTAGGAAACTTGGTATCACTATAGAACGTGTAGGAGATGATATCTACATACCAGCTCATACTGATGGTTATCAAATTGAAAGTTATATAGATGGATCCTTTATGACAATTGCTGATGCTCCATGGCCTGGATTTACTCCAGATTTGTTAAGTATTGTACTTGTTGTAGCTACACAAGCTAGAGGAGAAGTAATGGTACATCAGAAAATGTTCGAAAGTCGATTGTTTTTTGTAGATAAATTGATAGATATGGGGGCTAAGATCATTTTATGTGATCCACATAGAGCAACTATTATTGGTCATGATTTTAAATCTACATTAAAAGCAACCACTATGGTGTCTCCAGATATTAGAGCTGGAATTTCTTTGCTAATAGCGGCTTTAAGTGCAAAAGGAACATCTACGATTCATAATATTGAGCAGATAGATAGAGGATATGAAAATATTGATGATCGATTGAGAGCCATAGGAGCTAAGATTATTAGAATGGACTCATAAGTAAAAGATCTACTTATATTGAAAAAAACAAAAAGAGGAACTAAACTGTTCCTCTTTTTGTTTTAATCCTTTATATTATGGTCACTCTAACTTTTTTCTTTTTAAGTCTGGTATTCGTAACCTGTTCGATTACTTTTTTTGCTTTAGAAGCTTTTACGGCTGCAAAAGCACAATCAGGTTTGATTTCTATAATGCCTAATTCATCTCTGTGTAACTTTCCTTGTTTTATAAAAAGACCAGCAATATCTCCTTTGGATATTTTGTCCCTTCTTCCTCCAGAAATAAATAATGTTTTCCATTCAGATCTATCCGGAATGGGAGCATCAATCAATTCTTCGATTTCCACTTCATCTATAAAATCAGGAAGTATTTCTTCTTCCCATTGCAGGATATAAGCGGTCCCATTAGTATTCATCCTTGCTGTTCTACCATTTCTATGTGTGAATTCCTCACGCTTTATAGGTAGATGATAATGTATAATATATTTGATTTCGGGAATATCAATTCCTCTTGCAGCAAGATCTGTGGCAACGATTATTTGATGTGTTCCATTTCGAAATTTTATTAAGGCTCGTTCTCGATCTTTTTGTTCCATACCTCCATAAAAACAACCATGATCTATCTTGTTCTCTTTTAAAAATGCGCTGACACGTTGTATAGAATCTTTGTAATTACAGAATATAATTCCAGGCTGATTACCAATGTGTTTAATTGTTTTTACTAATACTGGTAATTTGTCTTTAGACTCAGAGATAACTCTTTTTTGCGTTAATTGAGAGGTAGCTTGATCTAGATAATTGATTTTTATTGGATTGTGAAGTCTCACAAAATCAGGTATTGTAGATTCTTGCGTGGCAGAAGTAAGTACTTTTTTCTTGATATTGGGTAATGAATTGATAATCTCTATCATTTCTTTTTCGAAACCTACTTCCAATGATTTATCAAATTCATCCAAAACGATAGTGGTAAGATGAGCGACTGAGATGTTATCCCGTCGAAGTCTATCGGCAATTCTACCAGGAGTTCCAATAAGAATTGCTGGACGATGTTTTAAGTCTAATTTGTCCTGAGTACCCGATCTTCCTCCATAGACAGCATTAATCTTAAATCCTGTTCCCATATCTCTGGCAACTTTTTCTATTTGTATCGCAAGTTCTCTAGACGGAACTACTATAATCGTCTGGATTTCTTGGCAATCAACATCTAGATTGGCCAGGATGGGTAACAGAAAAGCAATGGTTTTTCCTGTTCCAGTTGGAGACAATAAAATGACATTATCGCTGGAACTAATTGCCAATCCTGCTTCTTCTTGCATGGGATTAAGCTTATCTATACCTAGTTTTTTTAAAAATACCTGCTGGTTTTGATCTGTATATGACATTTTGCAAATGTACAGGTTACTGAAAGATTAACGACTGTTTTTCTAACTATTATAAAACTATCTTAATTGATTTTTTAGGATAAAAACTGTAACTTGAATTACACAAATATTTTGAAAATAAAATTATCTCCTTGTGTATTTAGGTGAAAATTCCCTAAATTTATAAAACAGCTAATAATATCTTTAGTGATTTTATCGCTAACAGATACTTCCACAAATCCAAATAGTACAGGCTCGATTAAGATTTTATAATAAGTTTTAAATTAGATATATAATGAAAAGAATTTTAGCGATTGATGATCAGCAACTAATACTATTATCTTTAGAAAAACATCTTACCGATTTGGGATATGAAGTAAAATGTGCGGATAGCGGACAAGAAGGATTACGTCTTTTTGATTCTTTTGACCCTGATCTTATCATCGTGGATATTAATATGGATGGAATGTCTGGTTTAGAAGTTATAGAAACCGTAAAAAGAGAAAAAAAACCTGATGTAAAGGTATTAGTACTTTCCGGAAATAACGATGAAGATACCATCATTAATGGTTTTGATTTAGGGATTGATGATTATATGAAAAAACCACTATCATTGAATGAAGTTTCGGTTAGAATAGGTAGGATTTTAGGGGTGAAGAAAGACAGGATTCCTAGCGATGATTCTAAAGGTAAAATACTACAAAGAAATTGTGTGGGAGTGGTAATTCCGTGCTACAATGAAGAAAAAAGATTGTTAAGTAAGGAATTTATTGATTTTACGAATAGTAATCTAGGATATCATTTGTGTTTTGTTAATGATGGAAGTACAGATGATACACTTAATGTTTTATTAGAGTTACAAAAAGGGAGAGAAGATAATATAAGTGTTTATAATTGCGAGAAAAATGGTGGAAAAGGTGAGGCAGTGAGACAAGGAGTATTACATATGGCAAAAGATAAACAGTTAGATTATATAGGATATCTAGATGCCGATCTTTCTACAGATTTCAAGGATTTTGATGACTTGGTAAAAACAATAGCCTCTTCTGATTTTAAAATTGTAAGTGGATCCAGAATGAGTAGAATGGGAGCGGATATCACCAAGGAATCAGCACGTAAAATAATTAGTAAAACTATTAATCTAATCATTCGTAATATATTGGGTATGTCATTTAATGATACTCAATGTGGAGCCAAAATAATGGATAAAGAAGTATTTAATGAGTTGTTTAAAGAAAAGTTCATTACAAGATGGTTATTCGACGTGGAGATTTTTATGAGAATGCGAAAATTTTATGGAAAGAAAAAAGCAATTTCTTATATATGCGAACAACCTCTTAAAAGGTGGATACATGCTGATGGATCCAAATTATCCATGAAAGACTCTGTGAAAATTGTTGGGCAATTAGGTCAAATAGCATACCACTATAGTTTTAAAAATTAATATGATAAAACCTTATAGGGTTTCTGCTAAATAGCTAGTGATATTAGTTAAGATATTTTCAAACTCCTCTTTTAGTATTTCAGAGGATTCTTTTAGGTTGTCTTCGTATTTTTCTGCAACATCATATCCTTTTTCTAATCCCAAGATACTAATCTTGTGTTTAAGCTTATGCACATCTTCCGCTGCTTTCGTGTAATTTTTTGATTTTATACTCAAAAAATATTTTTCTTTTTCTTCAGGAAACTCTTTTCGAATTACTTTAAATATTTTTTCTTCAAAGACTTTATCTCCGTTAGAGAGTTTAGTAATAAAAGATAGGTTTGGTTGCTCCATAAATCAAATCTATGTTTAGTTTTTAATTGTTTGGCATACAGTTTTTTATAAAGATTGTGTGTTAAGGCTGGGGGAATTTACCTCTAATTTAAGAACAAAAATTAGGAAAAACTACAAGTTTTTATCAAAATATGCCTACGCATATTTATGAATAATAGTTTCGTTTTTTGATTATAAATCACTTTCCATGATCACATGCTATATAGGTTTTTGAATTTAGTTACTAGTTATCTTCCTAGTTATTAACATAAATTACAGTTGTTAACATAGTTATTAACAATTATAGAAAGAAATAACTTACATTTTCATTTTAAATATATAAATTAATTCAATTTTATCCTTAAAAATGTACTTTTAAACAATTTATAAACATTAATTGAACAATATTTTTGTTAAATTGTTAATAACTATGTATATTTAACCTGTTTAATCTTTAAATCACACAGTTATGAATCACCTTTACTCTTCTATTGAGCTTATTTTAAAAAGTGCAGTTGATTTTTTAAGAGATCTTCCCGGGGCATCTAGTTATGCAATCCGTAAATAATAAATTGTTTAGTTGTAGTTTATAAATAGTCGAAAAAGGTTACTTCTTGTAAGTGACCTTTTTTTTGTACCATAAACTCATTCCTCGTGTAATACTTGGTCTTTATATAAATATTTTGTTCTTTCGTTGATATAGCAATACATATTGAAAGATCTAGAAGAAAAAATACGGTCCTTTACACCAGTTAGCGATTCGGATATGGAATTTGGGCTTCAGTTTTATAAAAAAGAAACGTACAAAAAAGGAATGTTTCTTGTAAAACCAGGGCAATATATCCGTAATTTCTATTATATGAAGCAAGGTTGTGCAACCTACTATACCGTAGAAAATGGAGTAACCAGGGTTATGGAGTTTTATACGGAGAATACTTTTTTTACAGATTTATATCCTTATATAGAAGAAATACCTTCAGAATCATATTTGGAGCTTACAGAAGATTCAGTAGTCTATGCGATATCCAAAAGTGATGCATTAAAAGTTTTTGATCATTCTCATGCGTTAGAAAGATTCGGAAGATTGTCCATGCAGAAAGCCTATATCAATAATTTTCAAAAAATTAATCGTATCAAAAATTTATCAAATCAGGAACGATATCTTCAGTTGTTAGAAAAAAGATCTTCTCTTTTTCAACGAGTTCCTCAATATATGATTGCTTCTTACCTAGGATTAACGCCAGTAGGACTTTCAAAAATAAGAAAACGCCTTAGCCAACAATAGAGTTTATTTTTGTTAGATCGAAAACCTAACAAAATCTTAAATTTCTCATTTATTAAACATGTTTAATGAGAATGTATTAAATATTCACGAAATTTAATGAGTTGTCAATAATCAACTTCTTAAAACTTCAAGCAATGGCTAATCAATATGTAGATATAGATACTTTAAAATTCTTTTTATACGACGTTCATAATCTAGAAGAGGTATTACTGCAAGAACGTTTTACCGATCATGATAGGGATTCGTTGAATTTGTTTATAGATTCTGTAAAAGAATTTTCGGATAGAGAACTGTTTCCGTATTTCAAGGAAATGGATGAAAACCCTGCATATCACGAAAATGGTGGAGTAGTGGTGCATAAACAGGTAGAAGTAATGATGAAAAAAGGTGGAGAAATGGGACTCATTTCAGGTACCTTTGACTATGAAGCGGGAGGATTGCAAATGCCTATGATGGTCTATACAGCTTCTGCTTTTATACAGGATGCCGCTAATAATCATTTGCCTGGTTACGTAGGTTTAACACTAGGAGCTGCAGAACTCATCATTCATTTTGCCAATAAAGAATTGAATGACACATACGTTCCCAAGATGTTATCTGGTGATTGGGGAGGAACAATGTGTTTAACGGAGCCCCAAGCTGGTAGTTCGCTCTCTGATGTGGTTACAAAAGCTTCACCACAGGATGACGGCTCTTATAAAATTTCAGGACAAAAAATATTTATTTCTGGAGGAGACCATCAATATGCAGAAAACTTTGTCCATTTGGTACTCGCACGTATTGAAGGAGCTCCAGCAGGAACAAAAGGAATTTCCTTATTTATTGTACCTAAAAAACGACCTGATGGTAAAGGAGGACTTATTAGTAATGATGTTACTACGGTTGCAGATTTTCAAAAGATGGGTCAACGCGGTTATTGTACTACGCACTTAGGTTTTGGCGATGCAGATGATTGTAAAGGCTGGTTAGTTGGTGAAGCGCATCATGGTCTTAAATATATGTTTTTGATGATGAACGGTGCAAGAATCGCTGTAGGAAGAGGTGCGGCGGCAATTGCTACAGCTGCCTATCATGCTTCATTACAGTATGCAAAAGAACGTCCGCAAGGTAGAAAGCTTGCAAGTACCGGAAAAAAAGACCCTGAACAAGGCCAGACTTTAATTATCAATCACCCTGATGTTCGTAGAATGCTTTTATTGCAAAAAGTAGTTGCAGAAGGTTCACTAAGCTTGGTATTGTTAGCTTCAAAATATTATGATCTTAAAGAGACTGTTACAGATCCTTTAGAAAAAGAAAGATATAGCTTATTGTTAGAATTGATCATTCCGATGGTAAAAACATATCCTTCAGAGATGGGAGCACAAGCTGTTTCTAATGGTTTACAGGTGTTAGGTGGATATGGGTTTTGTGCAGATTTTATATTACAGCAATATCATAGAGATATTAGAATATTTCCAATTTACGAAGGGACTACAGGTATACAGTCTCAAGATTTACTCGGTCGAAAGCTTTTAATGGAAAATGGAAAGGCTTTAGAATTACTTACTAAAGAAGTAATGCTAACTATAGAAAATGCATCTAAGTTCGAAGATCTAAGAAAATATGCAAATACCCTTGGAGGTAAACTTCAATTAGCTCAAAAAGTAATTGGATTTTTAGTCGGTTTTGCTAAAAAAGGCGATTACGAAAGGTTTTTATCTGATGCTTCTCCTTTTATGGAATTTTTAAGTAATATCACCCTAGCTTGGGTTTGGCTAGAAACAGCAACTTTTGCTAAGAGCACATTGATTTCTGGCGCTTTAAAATATTCAGAAGAGTTTTATGAAAGTAAAATTCATGCAATGCGGTTTTATTATAAATACGAGTTGCCAAAGACTACTGGATTAGCAGAAATTCTAACGAATGAAGAAGTACTTACAGTAGCAACTGAAAAAGAGATCTTACATTAATTTATCCCACAATTTAAAAATCATTAATTCATTAAACACCTAATGAAGAGTATACAGCAATCATTTAATTTAAAAGGAAAAGTAGCTATTATAACTGGTTCTAGCAAAGGAATTGGAAAATCAATCGCTCAAGGATTGGCAGAATATGGAGCCAAAGTGGTTATAAGTAGCAGAAATCAAGAAGCGGTTGATAACGTTGCAGAAGAATTCAATAACAATGGTTTAGAAGCGATTGGAATTGCTTGTCACATCGGTAAAGCCGATCAACGTAAAGAGCTAATAGAAAAAACCATAGAACATTATGGTGGAGTAGATATTTTGGTAAATAATGCGGCTATTAATCCTATTTATGCTCCAATTGAAGAAGCTGAAGAAGAAGTTTTTGACAAGATTATGGATGTAAATGTAAAAGCACCTTGGCTATTATCTAATCTGGTATTGTCTTCTATGAAAGAAAGAGGAGGTGGTAGTGTAATTAATATAGCCTCTGTAGAAGCTTTGCATCCAGGAGCTGGTTTAGGTTTATACAGTACGAGTAAAGCGGCTTTACTGATGTTAACTAAGAATCAAGCTAAAGAATGGGGACAATATGGTATCAGAGCGAACGTAATTTGTCCAGGACTTATCAAAACTAAATTCAGTGCTGCTCTTTGGCAAAATGAAAAGTTACTTAATAAAATAGAAAAATCATTGCCTTCATCTCGTATGGGAATGCCAGATGAAATGGCAGGGATTGTTTGTTTACTAGCTTCAGATGCCGGAGCTTATATGACTGGAGGAGTGTATACCGCGGACGGAGGTTATATGATAGCAGGTTAATCTTGAGAGATAGATTTTGAAATAATAATTATAGCTAATAATAGAGAGTATATGAATTTCGATTACTCAGAAAAAATTATAGATCTTCAAGAGAGACTTACTTCGTTTTTTGATACACATATTCTGCCTGTAGAAAGAGAAGTCAATGAATTTCTGTATCATCCTGATAATCTTTGGAAACCATGGCCCGGTATGGAATCATTAAAACAGAAAGCCAAGGAAGAAGGTTTATGGAATTTATTTCTACCCAAAGCGTATGGAGATCTAAGTCCTGGATTGTCAAATCTGGAGTACGCTCCTCTAGCAGAAATTATGGGGCGCATTTTATGGTCTTCAGAAATCTTTAATTGCAGTGCGCCAGATACTGGAAATATGGAGGTTTTGGCAAAGTATGGATCAAAAGATCAGCAAAAACAATGGTTAGCACCTTTGTTAAACGGAGATGTTCGTTCTGCTTTTTTAATGACAGAACCTCAAGTCGCTTCTTCGGATGCAACAAATATCGAAACTTCCATTGTGAGTGATGGAAATGATTATGTGATTAATGGAAGGAAATGGTGGTCTTCTGGCGGAATGAACCCTAATTGTAAAATAGCCATCGTAATGGGTAAAACAGATCCACAGGCTCCAAGACATCAACAGCAAAGTATGGTCTTAGTACCTATGAATTCACCTGGATTAAAAATAATTAGACCCTTATCGGTTTTTGGTTTTTATGATTCACCAGAAGGGCATGCAGAGATCTTACTAGAAAATGTTCGTGTTCCCAAAGAAAATTTGATTCTGGGAGAAGGAAGAGGTTTTGAAATAGCGCAAGGAAGACTAGGGCCTGGACGTATTCATCATTGCATGCGTCTTATCGGAATGGCTCAGAGATCTTTAGAGCTAATGTCAAAACGAGCTTCAGAACGTATAGCTTTCGGAAAAACATTTAAAGATTATAGCAGTATTAGACAAGAAATTGCAAAATCGCAATGTGATATTGAGCAAGCTAGATTATTGACACTTTCTGCAGCTGATAAGATGGATAAATTTGGGAATAAATTATCCAAAGATTTAATTGCTATGATTAAAGTAGTAGCTCCTAAAATGGCATTGAAAGTAATTGATAGAGCCATGCAAATTCATGGTGGAAAAGGTGTGGGTCCAGATACTCCATTAGCACATTTTTTTGTTGCTGCAAGAATGCTGAGGTTAGCAGATGGACCAGATGAAGTACATATGTACCAATTAGGAAAAAGTATTATAAAAAAATACGCTGAGTAATATATAAAATCAACGCTTTTTAAAGATTACTATCATGCAAGATGTTCGTAAAGGAGAAGAACTTAATGAAGAAGCATTAAAATCATTTCTACAAAAAAATGACCTTATACAGAGTATCGAGAGTCCATGGAAGGTTACGCAATATACTCATGGCTACTCCAATCTTACATATTTAGTAGCAATAGAAGATAAGGAGTATGTGTTAAGACGTCCTCCATTTGGTGCCATAAAACGAGGACACGATATGGGACGAGAATTTAGGGTTCAATCTGGTATTTATAAAGCGTTTCCAAAAGTTCCCAAGATGCATGCTTATACTGGTGATGAAAGTATTTTGGGATGCCAGTTTTATGTGATGGAAAAAGTGGAAGGAATTATTCTAAGCATTCAAGAAGCAAAAAAGAGAAATATTAATGATACAAGTTTTAAGAAAATAGCAGAATCTTGGTTAGATACTTTTGTTCAATTACATGCGATAGATTATAATAAAGCAGGGTTAGAAGATCTTGGTAGGCCAGAGGGATATGTGGAGCGTCAGGTATCTAATTGGAGTAAGCAATATGTGGCAGCAAAGACTCAAGATGTTCCGGAAGCGCAAAAAGTAATGGAATGGATGGAGACACATCAGCCAAAAGAGTATACATACAGCTTAGTTCATAATGATTTTAAATATGACAATATTGTTTTTAAAGATGAGAATTGGAATGAAGTAAATGCTGTTTTGGATTGGGAAATGGCAACGCTAGGAGATCCTTTAATGGATTTAGGTACATCTTTAGGATATTGGACAATGCAGAGTGATCATGAATTTGTAAAAAAAGGAATTCCTTCACCTACCATAATGGAAGGCAATCCAACTAGAAGTGAAATTGTTCAGAAATATGCAGTGAAAAGTGGAAATACTGTCGATAATCTGATTTTCTATTATGCTTTCGGACTTTTTAAAATTGCAGTGATTGCTCAGCAAATTTACTACAGGTATGATAAAGGATTAACAACAGACCCGCGTTTTGCCCAATTGGATCAGGCATCGGCTTTGTTATGTTCGTTGGCATGGAGGGCAATCCAAACAAAAAAGATTGACTAATACTGGAAAAAATGAGTTATTTAGAGGAAACATACTATTACGATCATCAAAGTGCTGATATTAAAAATATGATACAGGAGTTTGATAATGAAGAGCTAACACAAAAGGAAAAAGCGGTTGGTTTATATCTGAAAGTTAGAGATGGGTGGCGTTATGATCCTTATCATATCCGTTTAAAAAAAGAAGCGTATAAGGCAAGTGCATTAGTAAAAAGAAATAGTGGGCATTGTTTAGATAAATCGATCATATTAATCGCAGGATTACGAGGTCTTGGAATTCCTGCAAGAATACACTTAGCAAAAGTAAAAAACCACATAGGTGTGGAGCGATTGATTGAAAAAATTGGAACGAATGAATTAACACCGCACGGAATGATTAATGTCTTTCTTAATGGAAAATGGTTAAAGGCTTCTCCAGCATTTAATAAAGAGTTGTGCGAAAAATGTAATGTAGCACCACTAGAATTTAATGGAGAAGAAGATTCGATGTTTCAAGAGTTTGATAATGAAGGAGGTGCTTTTATGGAGTATTTAGAGGATTATGGGCATTTTGAAGATGTACCATATGATTTTATTTTAAATAATATAAGAGAACATTACGGCGAAATTTATAATAAGTATGAAGGATTAAAAGAAATAAGATTGTAAATATCAACTTTATGAAAACCTATACTAGTATAACTGAAAAACAATTAAGTGATTTTTTGAAATTACCTATCGCAGGATCTTTTCAAATGATTAATCTATTAAAATTTAAAGGTATTATAGAAGAGCAGGGAATAACTGGAGAAGAAGGCTATGCTGAATATATGAAAGCAGCACTTCCTTTTTTTAAAGCAACAAACGCTGAAATAGTTTACAACGGAAAACCAATCTACGAATTAATTGGACCTGCAGATACTTTAGAATGGGACAAAATACTAATTGTACAATACGAAAGTAAAGAAGAGTTTATAGGAATGATTAGTCACAAGGCGTATCCGATGGAAATGAGAAGCAGATCCTTATTAGACTCTCGTCTTATTTTATGCGCAAATCATTAAGAAACAACTTCAACAAAAATAAAGGAATATGCAAGTACAAAATAAAATAGTTATCGTAACAGGAGCAGGTTCTGGGATTGGAGCTGCTACCGCAAAACATTTTGCAAAACATAAAGCAACGGTAATAGTATCGGATATAAAAGAAGGAAAAGCAAAACGTACAGCGGATCAAATACTGGATGAAGGAGGAAAAGCAGCAGTGATTCCAGCGAATGTGGCAAGTTATGAAGAGGTAGAAACTCTTATTGCGAAAACAGTTGATCAGTTCGGGCAGTTGGATGTAATGGTTAATAATGCGGGAATTGGCCCTAGAAATATGTCTAAAACAGCAGAATATACATTGCAAGACTGGGATAATGTAATTGCCGTCAATCAAACAGGAGTGTTTTATTGTATGAAATTAGCATTACAGCAAATGATGAAACAAGGTTATGGAAATATTGTAAATATAGCTTCTCTGGCTGGTCTAAAAGCATCATTAAACAACCTGTCATATAGTGCTAGTAAGTTTGCTGTAGTAGGAATGACAAAATCAGCTGCATTAGAATACGCTACGAAAAACATTAGAATTAATGCAGTATGTCCGGGTTATACAGAATCTGCACTACTTAATAAATTATTATCTGTGCGACCAGATATGGACGATATGCTTAAAAGTGTAATTCCTATGAAGCGATATGGTCAAGCAGAAGAAATAGCAGAAGCAGTAGTGTGGTTAGCATCTGATGCTACAAAGTTCATAACAGGACAAACCATAACGTTAGATGGAGGAACGTCTTTATAAACAAATTTTAAGATAAACCATTGATACAGAAAAGAACTAAACTAATAGAGAAATAAAACAATACACATGAATAAACAAATCATCTTAAAAAATAGACCAGAAGGATTACCAGATGAAAATACTTGGGAATTGCAAAATAAAGCTATTCCAGAACCAAAAGAAGGTGAAGTTCTAATACAACATCATTATATATCATTGGATCCTGCAATGCGAGGTTGGATGCGAGAAGGAAAATCATATATTGAACCAGTAGAGTTAGATGATGTAATGAGAGCTGGATCTATAGGTAAAGTGGTAACGTCAAATAATCATCCAAAGTTTAAAGAAGGTGATTTTTTAACAGGCTGGGGTGGTGTTCAACAGTATGTAGTAACGAATGGAGAAAATTGGTATCCCGTGGATCCAAGCTTAGCGCCTTTACCAATGTATATCGGAACTTTAGGTATGCCTGGAATGACAGCGTATTTTGGTATTCTCGAAGTTGGTAAGATTAAAGAAGGAGATACTGTTTTAGTTTCTGGAGCTGCAGGAGCTGTTGGTAGTATTGTAGGTCAAATAGCTAAAATTAAAGGATGCCGTGTTATTGGTATAGCAGGAGGGGCTGAAAAATGTAAATACATAAAGGAGGTATTAGGTTTTGATGGAGCTATAGATTATAAGTCTGAAGAAATTTATGATGCAATCAAAAGAGAATGTCCAAAAGGAATTGATGTTTATTTTGATAATGTAGGAGGTGAAATTTTAGATGCGGCTTTATCAAGACTTCGAATGCATGCAAGAATAGTCATTTGTGGAGCCATTTCTCAATATAATAATATGAATGATGTAAAAGGCCCCAAAAATTATTTGTCTTTATTGGTAAATAGAGCAACTATGCAAGGAATGGTTGTCATGGATTATGCTAAGGATTACGGGAAAGCAGCTAAAGAAATGGGAGGCTGGTTAGCACAAGGGAAGTTAAAAAGTAAAGAAGATGTCTATCAGGGAATAGAAAATTTCCATGATACTTTTTTGCGCCTTTTTTCTGGAGACAAAATGGGGAAACTAGTTCTAAAGGTTATAGAGGAGTAATTATGAAGGCTATTATATGTAAAAAATATGGACCTCCTTCTGATTTGGTTTTTGAGGATATAGAAAGTCCGAAATTAAAGAAAGATGAAGTTCTTATTCAGATAAAATCTTGTGGGGTTAATTTTCCCGATACCTTGATTATTCAAGGATTGTATCAGTTTAAACCAGAATTACCATTTGTTCCAGGAAGTGATGTTGCTGGAATAGTTAAAGAAGTGGGTAGTGAAGTGAAACATTTAGAGGTTAATGATGAGGTTTTTGGATTTGTGATGAAAGGCGGATATGCGGAGGAAGTGGTAATGCCAGCGAATTTGTGTTTTAAAAAACCTCAAAAAATGTCATTTGAAATAGCCTCTTCGTTTATGATTGCATATGGGACATCTTACCATGCATTAAAAGATCGAGTAAATCTAAACGAAGGAGATACTTTATTAGTTCTGGGAGCTTCTGGAGGTGTAGGTCTTGCAGCTGTGGAATTAGGGAAGCTAATGGGCGCTAAAGTAATTGCAGCCGCTTCTTCCGAGGATAAGTTAAAGCTATGCAAGGAGTATGGTGCTGATGAGGTTATTAATTATGCTACCGAAGATCTTAAATCTAAAGTAAAAGAGTTAACAGATGGCAAAGGAGTAGATGTGGTATACGATCCAGTAGGAGGAGACTATTCAGAAATAGCATTACGTTCTATGGCTTGGGAAGGACACTACTTGGTGGTGGGTTTTGCAGCTGGTTCTATTCCTAAAATCCCTTTAAATTTACCTTTGTTAAAAGGATGTTCAGTTGTTGGTGTTTTTTGGGGTAGTTTTGCGATGAAGAATCCTAAAATGAATATGGATAATACGATGCAATTAATGAAATGGCTCGAAGAAAGAAAATTGAAACCTCATATTCATAAGGTATATGAATTAAAAGATGCTTCTAAGGCTTTAGAGGAAATGATAAATCGTAAGGTAAAAGGGAAAGTAGTGATTCAGTGTTCTTAATGATATCGATATAATTAATGAAAAGATGAGATTAAAAGATAAAGTAGCTGTTGTTACAGGTGGAGCCAGAGGAATAGGAAAAGCAATTTCTACCTTATTTGCAAGTGAAGGTGCTAAAGTAATTATTTGGGACCTTTTGGAAGCAGGTAAGGATTTGGCGAGTGCTATAGCTGATCAAGATCAAGTAGCTGAGTTTACAAATATTTCTGTAACTGATAAAAATGGAATTGAAATAGAGGCTGAAAGAATATATCAAAAATATGGAAAGATTGATATATTAATTAATAACGCAGGAATAACCAAGGATCGTACATTACATAAAATGAGCGAAGCCGAATGGGATGCTGTTATAGATGTAAATCTTAAAGGAGTTTTTCTCTGTACTCAGGTTATTTCAAAGTACATGAAAGAAGCTGGCTACGGTAGAATAGTTTCTGCAGCATCGAATGTAGGGCTAAGAGGAAACTTTGGACAGACAAATTATTCGGCAACTAAAGCTGGCGTGATTGCCATGTCTAAAACATGGACTATGGAGCTTGGAAAATATGGTATTACGGCGAATGCTTTAGCACCAGGTTTTACGCTAACAGAAATGACTGATCAAATCCCCAAAGAGCATATTGATGGAATAAAATCACAAATACCATTACAAAAAGCTGCAACACCAATGGATATTGCGTATGGATATTTATATTTGGCTTCTGATGAGGCTTCTTATGTGTCAGGTATCTGTTTGACCATAGATGGAGGCATTTCTAGGTAAATGAATCTATACGTAAATATATGGAACAACTTATTTGTAAAAACTTTGAAGAGTTTAAAACTCATAAAGGAAAGACCTTGCCAATTGGAGAATGGGTTACTGTTACTCAGGAAATGATTAATTCTTTTGCGGATGCAACACAAGATTATCAGTGGTTACATGTGGATTTAGAGCGTATTGAAAAAGAATCACCATTTAAAAAACCTATTGCTCATGGCTTTTTATCGATTTCACTGTTGTCCAAGATGCTAATGGATCTTGTGATTGTTGAAAGTTTGGAAATGGGGGTAAACTATGGTCTTAATAAAGTTAGATTCCCACACCCTGTTATTGTTGATAGTAGGTTACGATTGCATAGTAGTATTGCAGAGGTAGAGCCATATACAAAGAAAGGATTAAAGATCACTTGGGATTGCTCTGTCGAAATCGAAGGCGTTAGAAAGCCTGCCTGTGTAGCAGAATTTGTTTCATTGATGTTTGAAAATCAAGAATAATATTATTTAGATAGTAAAAACTTATAAAATTGTTATTTATATTTGGAATAGATCTAAATAACAATTAATTTTGCTGTTGGAATATGGAATTACTGTTTGCCTCAAAATATTATACTTCTTATCAGTCTGCTGAAGAACGTTGTTTTTATATTGATTTTGGTCATAAATTGATAAAGGTATCGTTTTGTCAATTATTGAGTCTTCGATATAAGGCAAAACAATTATCTGCCCAAGAACATATAGAATATATGCTTAATCAGGGTGACACCACTCTTTTATTGTTCTGTGATAAACAGCATGTATTATTATTGGATACACTTCAGGTGTTAGATTTTGTGGATCTGATTCATGGAACATTCACGATGATAGAATTGCAAGATATTCTTGTTACCGTCTAATCTTACTTATATTTAGACTTTTTATAAATTGATATCGCTATTATTTTCTCTTTCTTTTTTTGTTTAATTTTAAATTAAAATTAATTGACAAAACACACGAGAAATGGAAAATATAGCGAGAAAACAGATTAGTATCAATTTAGAAGTAATGGATTTGCTTAATGCGCAAATTGCAAAAGAGCAACATGCATCATCTGTATATTTGGCGATGGCCTCTTGGTGTGATCAAAAGGGATTACTTAAAAGTGCTGATTTTTTCTACAAACAATCTGAAGAAGAAAGAGAGCATATGATGAAGATTTTTAAGTTCATCAATGATGCTGGAGGAGCGGCGTATTCTCCAGAAGTTTCCAATTTGTCAAATGCTCATGAATATAGTTCTTTAAAAGAAGTCTTTGAAGCAACCTTAGAACAGGAAATTAGTGTTACTAAGTCTATCTATAACATTGTTGCTAAATGTAGAAAAGTAAATGATTTTGGAACTGAAAACTTTCTACAATGGTTTGTAGAAGAACAAATGGAAGAGGAGCAAACAATAAGAGATATCTTAGATATGATAGATCTTATGGGAGATATGCCTTTAAAATTTGTAGATGAAAGAATTCCGACAGAATAATTAATAAATCATTTCTTTATTTTACTATTCCTTCTGGTAAGGAATAGTAAAATAAAATATACTACCTATATCCTTTGTGCTATCCAGCCAGATACTGCCACCTAGCATTTCGCTGTATGCTTTAGCAATGGATAAACCGATACCAGCACCTTCAATAGCATAATTGTTTTCAATATCAGCTTGCACAAAGCGTTCAAAAATTGCTTTTTGTCTATCCTTAGCAATTCCCATACCAGTATCTTTTACATAAAACTGTAAAAAATCACCCTCTAATTCATATCCAAATGTAATAGAACCTTCTGGAGTGTATTTAAGGGCATTTTTGACCAGATTAGTAAGGATTGCATTAAACTTTTCTTTATCTGTTTTAATAATGGAATCACTATCAGGTAGTCCGTTTTTAAATGAAAGATCTAGGTCTTTTCTATCTGCTTCAGGTTTAAAGAAATTATATAAATAAGCTACTTGTTCATTTACATTTAAATCAGATAGGAACACTTTTACCTGTCCAGATTCAATTTTAGAAATATCGATAATATCTCTAATGATGTTTAGCATTCGAGCACCACTCTCTTCAATTAAACTGATGTATAGTTGTTGTTCATCACCGGTTAGTACAGGCTCTTTTAATAACTCGGCAAATCCTAAGATTCCATTCATAGGAGTGCGAATTTCATGACTCATATTGGCAAGAAATGCAGATTTTAATCGATCACTTTCTTCGGCTTTATCTTTTAGTTTGTTCAGTTCTATTTCGTAGAGTTTTAAATCTGTGATATCTGTAGTAGTTCCTACATAACCGATTACTTCTCCTTTTTCATTATATTCTGGAATTGCTTGACCTAATACCCATTTAATTGTTCCATCAGGGCGTAAAAAACGATATTCTGCATGAGAAGAATCTTTTTTCTTAGAATCTTGATACCATCCTTGTTTTAGTTTTTTTCGATCTTCTGGGTGAACAGCTTTTAACCACCCGTCATTCAAAGCTTCTTGCTGTGGAATTCCTGAAGTCTGGCACCATTTTTCATTTACAAAAGTAGTTTTTCCATTAGCCTTTGTCATAAAAATACCTACCGGAGAAATATCAGTTAGTGTTTGATACCTATTTTCACCTAGCTGAATTACTTTTTCTGCTTCTTCAAATTTTTGACGGTAGGTTAGTGAATGATATACATCTTTAAAAGTAGCGTAGGTATTTTCGTTGATTTCTTTTTGTATGTATTTTAAATACACAGTAAAAATAATCCCATAGTAAAAACTCATAGTAATTTTAGAAGCTAAACCAGATATTAAAAAAGATAGCATACTACTGTTGTTCCAAAATCCTACAACACTAAAGAGAATCGCATCGAAAGTGAGGATAGTAAGCATTGTTAAGAATATGCGAAAGAATAGATTTTCGATATATTTAGAAATGTATTCATACACGAAAATGAGTAATATAGAATCAACAAATAATAATACTGTGCCGTAAATCAACAAAAAGATATTGGTGTTAAAAAAATCAGAGATCATCTTAAAAGACACCTGATGTATCTTAGAGTCTTGTAGGTTGATGCTAAATAACAGTAATAAAATTACAATCATTAAATTTGCAATGACTAAGGCATAAATAAGTCTTCTAGTTAGTAATGCATCTTCCTTTATATAAAATATTAAAACTGAAAATAGCGTAACAGAAAAGAGTACAGAAGAGCCAGGAGAGACAGTTATACCATCATATATTTCGAAATACATAGTAGTCGCGGTGAATACCTGTATGAATTGAAACATCCCAAGTGCGGTAAAAAGTAAACCATTACCAGTGACCTTACGAAAATGGAATAATATCAATACCAATGATGAGACAACAAACCCTTGTAGTAGAAAAACTGATATTTGATAAAAATTAATAGCTTCCATAGAACATAATTAATCATCCTAACTTTCATTGAAAGAAAGAAATTTTTAGTGCCGTTTTTAAAAAATCTTCAAGATGATCGATGTGTGTATCGTTAAGAGAATTAATGTATTGTTCTAAGATACAAAAGTATTTATATATACGTCCTCTTAATATTTAAGTTTTTAGAGATATGATTTTTCTCCCTTTTTTAATTGCCTGCTGCTTTACGAAATTTGGAGGTTTTTTTTGTATTTTTAAAGGTGGATTTAAATATGTTATTTTCATATTTATTTCAACCATAATAACTTTTAGAACCTTTTAAATAAACAACAATGGGGATTTTTTTAAGTACATATGTTCCAGAGTTAGGAATGAGTCCAGATTCTGAAATATGCCATACTTTCGTCTACAGATGGCTAATAGCTAATGGAAATTTTACAGGAGATTATCCAGATCCGTTACAGAATATCTCTTCTGTAGAAGCAGAACGATTCTTTTTTCCTGATATGGGTTTGCCAGCTAGAGTTGGTGGAGAAGTTCAAGTTCGTGAAAACTCTGTAATTGGGTTTTGGGATCATGGTGGAGTTTTGCAACACACCATGTTGGCAATAACACCTACTTCTTGGGTAGGAGCTAATAATACAGGATGTTTTGGAGTACAGGGCGGAAGAACCCAAATTAATGATGTGGATGAGTTTGTAAATGGTCCTCGAAGTCATTTTGGCTGGGTTGGTGATGATAATGGTTGGCAAGGTCAATACCAAGGTTTGACAGTTACCTATAGAGATTTGCCAAGAAGAACTTTTTAGGTTAATTTATAAGGTGTTTTGTAGATATGTATACACAAAAAATAAAGTTGCTGCAAATGCTGCACTAACAAAAAAATAAAGGATTCGCTTTGGATCCTTTTCTTTTTTTGAACTAATTATCTGTATTACTTTGGAAACCCTATTCTTTTCAAAAATTAAAAGGACGAAAAGAATTACAAGAAATACAATAGCGTTCACAGTAGCGCCGGTTTTTACTTCATAAAAAATATCAAATAATACGATATTAATCATAATTGGAATTAATAGTAAAATCCCAATAATTTTTGTTCTATAAAATAATAGAAATATAGCTCCTGTTACTTGTAACAATCCAATAATTATAGGTAGTGTTTGAGTGTATCCAAAAAAGGACCACATAAGTTCCATTCCTGTAAGTTCACTTACCAATTTATCTGGAAACCCATTATTGTTTTGAAATTGTAAAGGTTTTGCAGCGCCATATATGAAAATGAAAAATGAAACGAAATAACGCAACGTACGTTCCATAATATTTTGAAAAGTCATACAGAAACAGATTTAGTAATCAGACGATTTACTAGAAATGTTGTTACAGCATTAAGTTTTTGAAATTTTTCTTCTCCAAAAGGTAACAAATAGTAGGGTGACGACAGATGGTGTTAGCCAAACCCACAGAGTGCTTGAATCTAAGGCTGCAAGAAGGAATGCTGTTACGGCTGCTCCAAAAGCTCCAGACATTTTACCAAGATGATTGGATAAATAAGCTGTAGGGTTTGTTTTAAAGGTTTTGTAGAGTTTAATATCTCTTGTGGTTGCCATGATACCAAATCCTCCAAAAAAGAAAAATAAAGCGCTCTTAGGTATTGCATTTATTTGATAATAAGCTCCTACCGCAATCATCCCAAGAAAAACAACTCCCATTACTGAAGTGATAATAAGGTCTGTATTACCTATCGTGTGATTTTTCTTAAATTTAAGTACACGATTTCCAGAGACAACTAAATAGATAGTAAAAATAGAAAGTAGGTGTAATAATAAGTTTTTATGATTTGGTAGTAATGTAATAGGTATTGCAATCAATGAACTTATAAGCATACTTATCGAAAAAACTACACCACCTTTTTTATGATAAAATCTTCCTTTTTTGCCGACTAAACTTATAAATCCAGATAATAATCCAATACTACCAAAGAAAGCATGGATATAAATGAGTGTTTTAGCGGTTAATTCCATTTAGGTGATTCAGATTCTTCATAGTAAAGATAAAGAAAAGGAATTGCGAATCATGTTATAAAGTAGAAATATACTTCATGATATAATAAATTAATCTAGCTGCTAATCTTGCTGTACAATTATCAACATCATAAGCTGGATTAAGTTCTACAATGTCAGCGCTAATAAGTTTGTTAGAATTACAAATCTTTTCGATAGTGTGTAACGCTATAGAAGGAGAGAACCCAAATGGAGAAGGAGCACTTACACCAGGAGCATATGCAGAAGAAAAGCCATCTAAATCTATAGAGAGGTATACATAATCAACAGTATTAATGAAATTGATAAGGGTTTTGTCTATATGATCTGTATGCTTCATTGTAAACTCTGTATTTTTGATGAAGTTTACATCTAATTCACGAGCGGTTTCAAATAAAATCCTATTGTTTGCTTCTTCTTGAATTCCTAAGCATAAGTATTTGAAATGATCGTTCTCTTTTGCTATTTGGTAAAATGGAGTACCGGAATTCCCTTTTCCGTTAGGGACTCTTAAATCAAAATGTGCATCTAAATTGATGATTCCGATAGTGGCAGTAGGGAGATGTTTTTTAATACCATTATAATGCGCGTATCCTAAATCATGACCACCTCCTAAAACTATATTAAAATATTCTTTTTCAAGTATTTGATATATTTTATCTGAAGTAAAACTTTGGGTTTTTTCTAAATCACCATCAACACAGTTTATATTGCCAATATCAATGATATCTACATCATTTTTGAAGTGATTTGATAAAGATCCCATCATTTTTCTAATGATATCGGGAGCAGTTGCAGTACCAATACGTCCTTGGTTTCTTTTAACTCCTTCTTCACATGCATATCCTAATATGGAGAATCCAATATTTTGATTTCTAGTTAATTCCTCTTTTTTAAGATCGATGCATCGTACCTTTTCATGCAGATATAGCTTTTTGTCAGATGTTCTCCCTTTCCATATATCGTAAGAAGTTTTTTCGTAACTAGCCATTTTTTATAAATTTATTGAGATCTATTTTGATTAAAGTTGTTTTTGAATGTAAGCTTTAAAATACTCTATCTAAAACGCTATTATTTAATTTATTAGGAATTGTTACTTTAAGTGTTGGTGTACGTTTCATTTCTCTTTTTATTGCGAAAATGGCCTCTTCATTTCTTGCCCAACTTCTTCTAGATATACCATTATTAACATCGTAAAAGAGCATATTTTTCAATTTAATTGAAGCTTCATTAGATCCATCAAGTAAAAGTCCAAATCCACCATTAATTACTTCGCCCCAACCAACACCACCTCCATTATGAATGGATATCCAAGTGGCACCTCTAAAACTATCACCAATGACATTATGGATAGCCATATCAGCGGTAAATCTACTACCATCATAAATATTGCTCGTTTCTCTATATGGAGAATCTGTACCGCTAACGTCATGATGATCTCTTCCTAAAACAATAGGAGCAGATATATCACCTGATTTAATAGCTTTATTAAACGCCTCAGCGATTTTTATTCTTCCTTCGGCATCAGCGTATAGAATTCTTGCTTGAGAGCCTACAACAAGCTTATTTTGTTTTGCTTCCTCAATCCATGTAATGTTGTCTTGCATTTGTTGTTGGATTTCTTTTGGAGCTTCTGCTTTTATTTTTTGCATTACCTCAATAGCTATTTGATCCGTTTTATCCAGATCCTCTGACTTGCCGGATGTACAAACCCATCTAAAGGGTCCAAAACCATAGTCAAAACACATAGGGCCCAAAATATCTTGGACATACGAAGGATATTTAAAATCCACTCCGTTAGTATTCATAACATCTGCACCAGCTCTTGATGCTTCTAATAAAAATGCATTACCATAATCAAAAAAATAAGTTCCTTTGGCTGTATGCTTATTGATTGCTGTAGCGTGTCTTTTTAGGGATTCCTGAACTTTTACCTTAAAACCTTCAGGATTGTGGGCAATCATTTCATTAGCTTGCTGGTAGCTTATATCTACAGGATAATATCCTCCAGACCATGGGTTATGTAATGATGTCTGATCGGATCCTAAGTGAACATAAATATTTTCCTCATAAAATCGTTCCCATATATCAACTACGTTTCCTTTATAGGCTATAGAAACAACTTCAGTATTAGAAATTGCTTCTTTAACACGATTTACTAATTGGTCTAGATTGTCTATAATCTCGTCTACCCAACCTTGCTGATGTCTTTTTTCGGCAGCAGCTGGATTTACTTCTGCACATACGGTGATACATTTGGCGATATTACCAGCTTTTGGTTGCGCTCCACTCATTCCACCTAGCCCGGCTGTTAAAAATATTTTTCCTTCAGAAGTTTCTCCTGTTTTCAGAGTTTTTCTAAAAGCATTCATCACTGTGATTGTGGTTCCGTGTACAATTCCTTGTGGACCGATATACATGTAACTTCCAGCAGTCATTTGTCCGTATTGAGTCACTCCAAGAGCATTGAATTTTTCCCAATCATCAGGTTTAGAGTAATTTGGAATCATCATTCCATTGGTGACTACAACTCGTGGAGCGTTTTTAGGTGAAGGAAATAGTCCCATCGGATGACCAGAATACATTTGCAATGTTTGTTCCTCAGTCATTGTTGCTAGATAATGCATTGTTAGTAAATACTGTGCCCAGTTTTGAAATACTGCGCCATTACCTCCGTAGGTAATAAGTTCATAAGGATGTTGAGCAACTGCAGGATCTAAATTATTTTGTATCATGAGCATGATTCCAGCTGCTTGTAAATTGTTTGCTGGATATTCATGTATAGGTCTGGCATACATATCATAATCGGGCATAAATCGGTACATATAAATTCTGCCATATTCATTTAGTTCTTCAAGAAATTCTGGAGCTAATTCTTCGTGCCATTCCGAAGGAAAGTATCTCAAAGCATTTTTAAGTGCTAGTTTCTTTTCATCAATTGATAATATTTGTTTTCTTTTTGGAGCTCTGCTTATGTTTGTGTTAAATTCCTTTTTTTTAGGAAGAGTTTGCGGGATACCTGTTTTTATTTGCTCTTTGAATGTAGTCATGATAATGGATTGTAATTGACCTTTAATTACTAGATTTTTTGATCGATTGGTTATTTAGAATACACAGATTCACCTCGTTTCCATACTTGTGAGGGAGTGAGTTTACCTTGATGATATAATATTTCGTTAAAATGATGAGATGGAAATAGACAAAAATCTGCAAGCATTTTTGGTGCTAAACTACCTCGATCATTTAGTTTTAGTGCTGCAGCAGCTCTGCAAGTTATGCCGGCTAAAACTTCTGCATTGCTAAGTTTTTGAAAAGTTCCCAAGATGCAAGCTTGTGTTAGTAAATCGCCCATAGGTGCAGAACCAGGGTTCCAATCACTCGCTATTGCTAAAGCGCCTCCTTGATCCAAAATTTTTCTGGCAGGAGTAAAGTCACACCCTAAACCTATGGATGCTCCTGGTAATGCCACTGCAATAGTATTGCTTGTTGCTAATTTTTCTATTTCCTTTTCTGTGCTGGCTTCTAAATGATCGGCACTAATAGCGTCAAATTTTATGGCTATTTCACTACCGCTAGTTGTAAACTGATCTGCATGCACAGTGATATCAAATCCCATTTCCTTTGCTTTATGAAAATAAGGTTCGATGTGTTCGTTAGAAAAAGCGCTTTGTTCTATAAATGCATCAATTCGATTACTTAGATTTTCAGTTTTTAGAATTGGAAATAGTTTTTCGGCAATTTCAGAAAGGTAAGTATGATGATCACCATCATAATCTTTTGGAAGCATATGTGCTGCCAAACAGGTTAGTATAAGGTCGGATTCCGAATTTGAATTCGCTTGATTGATTGCTCTAAGCATTTTCAATTCTTCTGATATGGAAAGTCCATATCCGCTTTTAACTTCTACGGTAGTAACCCCGTTTTTAAGCAAGTAATTCGCTCTTTTGATAACCGAATGGCACAATTCTTCTTGACTTGCGGCTCTTGTTTTAGTGACTGTATCCCAGATACCTCCACCAGCTCGTGCGATCTCTAAATAGGTCTTTCCCGAATTTCGCATAGCATAATCATTAGCTCTGGAACCTGAAAAGCAGATATGCGTGTGCGCATCTATCATACCAGGCAAGCAAACATAATCTGTGTGTAATTCAATGATCTTTGCATTCAATTTAAGTGCAATTTCCTTGATCGCTTGATAATCGCCAACGGAATGAATTAACTCATCTTCTATTAGAATTCCTGCATTTTCAATTACACGAAGTTCTTCATCTTTTAATGCACCTTTTAGTGGGGTATCATCCATTGGTAATACTTGGGAAATAGGTCCAATAAGTGTATACTTTTCCATAATTAATATGTTTCAAATAAGGAAGAAAACTTGGTTTCTAAGGATAAGTTCTTCTTTTTAGTTACTTCATTTGCTAAGTATATGATACTATTGTTTCTAATAATATCAATTCCTTTTTCTATATCATCTGAGAAAACCCGATCTTTTTCTGCAAAAGAAACTTTAGTACGTACCATTTTATGGATTTCATCTAAGATAGGGCCAGATTTCATCGGTTTTCGGTATTCGAATGCTTGTGCAGCGGTTAGAAGTTCTATTGCTAGTATCTTTTCTACGTTATCTATAACTCGAATTGCTTTCCTTCCTCCAATAGATCCCATACTTACGTGATCTTCTTGCCCTAAAGAGGTTGGAATACTATCGGCGCTAGAAGGGAAACATAATCCTTTGTTTTCACTTGCTAAAGCGGCTGTTGTATATTGTAAAATCATATATCCAGAATTAATACCTGTGTCTTCCATTAATAACTTTGGAACTCCAGGAGAGTTTCCTTCTAAGGCCAGATATATGCGTCTGTCTGAGATATTTCCTATTTCAGATGCAGCAATACAAGCGTAATCTATTGCCATAGCTAAAGGTTGTCCGTGAAAGCTTCCGCCACTTATAGTTAATTCTTCATTGATAATAATGGGATTATCAGTTACAGAATTTAATTCTATCTCCAATAATTCTTTAAGATGAAGCCAAGCGTTTCGAGAAGCTCCATGTACCTGAGGAATACATCGCAAAGAATAGGGATCTTGAACACGGTCACAATCAATGTGATCTTCCATAATTTCAGAACCTTTTAATAAAGATTTTACTCTGGAGGCAACATGAATAGTACCTTTGAATGGTCTTAAAGCGTGCAATTCATTGTAGAAAGGTTTAACAGAACCTTGCAATCCTTCTATCATCATTGCTCCAATAATATCCGCTTGAGAAAGACAACTATGGAGTTTTTCAACAACTTTAACGGCATGAGCAGCAATAAATTGCGTTCCGTTAATCAAAGCTAACCCTTCTTTTGGTCCCAATTCGATAGCTTGTAAACCTGTAAGGTCAAATAACTTTGAAGTGGTTATTTCTTTGTTCTTGTAGGTTACTTTCCCTAAGCCAATTAAAGGTAAAAATAAATGAGAAAGAGGAGCTAGGTCTCCAGAAGCTCCTACAGATCCCTGTGAAGGTACTATCGGAATAGCATCATTATCAATATGCCATAAAATACGATCTAAAGTTTTCTCTGCAATGCCAGAATACGCTTTAGCTAAAGATTGTAATTTCAGGATTAGCATAAGTTTGCTAATTTCATGATCAATTGGATCTCCCACGCCTACACTATGACTTTGTAATATATTGGATTGTAATACTCTAGTTTCTTCTTTAGAAATCATTGTTGTACAAAGCGGTCCAAATCCAGTATTGATTCCATACACAGGCTTTCCTGTTTCAACAATATTTTCTACGATGTTTCTGCTGCTTTTTATTTTTTCTCTCGCATCATTAGAAATTATCCCTTTTAGTTCTTTTCTAGCTATTTTTATAGCCTTTCCAGCGGTTAAATAGTCTTCTCCAAAGTGGAAGTGTGATGATATTTTAGACATTTTGTACGATTCTTTATTTGTGTACATAAAGATAATATGTATTTTTAATACTTATAAATACTAATTTTATCAATAATTAATAACTATGAGTTATCAATTAGAACTTCGACATTTTACTTATTTTTTGGCAGTGGCTGAAGAATTACATTTTCGCAAAGCTGCAGAGCGGTTGTTTATTTCTCAACCTGGGTTAAGCAGACAGATAAAGCAAATGGAAGAAATCATTGGAGCTGAACTTTTTATTAGAAATAAACGAAATGTAAGTTTGACCGCTGCAGGAGTGTATTTGAAAAAAGAACTATCTTATATTTTCAATCATATTGATTTTACTGTAAAGCAAACATCTTTAATAGATAAAGGTAGTGAAGGGGAGATACGAATTGGTTTTTTGGGCTCTGCTATGCAGACTGTTATTCCTAATCTTCTAATAAAGGTTAATAAAGAATTTCCTAAGATTCAATTTAGCTTAGAAGAAATGTCTAATTATGATCAGGTAAATGGAATATTAAGTGATGAATTGGATGTAGGTTTTGTAAGATTAGCGAGAGTTCCAGATGGAGTTAGTATTAAACAAGTTCAAACCGATACTTTTTCATTGGTGTTACCAAAAAATCATTTTTTGAATCAAGAAAACTTTACTAGTGTAGCTCAAGTGTCTAAGGAACATTTTGTTTTATTTTCTTCGGATTATAGTTCTATTTATTATGATAAAATAATGAGTATTTGCGAAGATCAGGGTTTTACACCAATTGTATCTCATAAATCTGTTCATGCGCAAACAATTTTTAAATTAGTAGAAAGCGGTCTTGGAGTGGCTATTGTGCCGACTTCTCTGCAATATGGTTTTGATTTGAAAGTGAAATTTTTAGAAATCCCAAGGATTTCTCAAAGAGCTGAATTGTCTGTAATATGGAAAGAAGATAATCGTAATCCTGCTTTAGCTAAGGTGAAACAATTATTGTTTTAGATTCTTAAAAAATCACTTCTTTTTAAGGAATTGTTATTTCATGAAGAACGTATAATTATTGTTGTTTTTTTTCGTTGGGAATTACACTAACAATATAATCAACTTACATGAAAACTATTATCAAGTTAATGGTCACGCTATTCGTGTGCCAACTTTCTGCACAACGATCTAAAAAACCTTGGCATAATCATGAGAATTATAAAGAAGATGTCATTAAAGCTATTAAGCAGAGTCCTGAAATTCTAAATCCAAAGGAATTTTTTGATTTTCCAGAGGAGTCTACTACTATAATCAGTAGTAATTCTCAACAACAATCTGATGCTAATGTTTCGGAGTTTGTAAATGGAATTAACATCGCCTGGGTTTCATTTGGTAGGGATATTGGAGTAGATCCAGAATATGGAACAGAATATCATCCAGATTTAGATACTTTTAGCTTAGTTATGGATAAGGTAGTTAATGCTGGTGGTAATGTTTTGCGCTGGTGGTATCATACAAATGGTTCGACGAATCCAGTTTATGATATGGATCAAAAAGTAACAAATAACCCAGCTTTTTTTCATGAGGATGTTATAAAAATACTAGATCTGGCAGCTTCTAAAGAGTTACAAATACAAATATGTCTTTGGTCATTTGATATGTTAAAAGATCAGTGGAATGTTGATGCTGTTGCTAATAAAAAAGTACTCACTGAGGATGAAAATATGGAAGCATATCTTACTAATGCCTTGATTCCTTTGGTTCAGGCAGTTGGAGATCATCCTGGTTTGTATGCTTGGGAAATTTTTAACGAAGCAGAAGGTATGACTACTGAGTTCGGGTCTCATTGGCCGGGATTTATAGAGAAAGTTTCAATCGTAGATATTCAAAAATTTATCAATAAAGCATCTGCGGCAATTAGAAGAGTAGAGCCTAATGTTATGATAACAAATGGGGCATTAGGTTTTCTTACAAACGTAGATGATATAGATCTGGGATATCAGAATTATTATACGGATCAAAAACTTGCAGAAATTGGAGGTGAATCTGAGGGTTACCTAGATTTTTACAATATTCATTATTACAATTGGGCAGGAGAGAATGGTTCGCCCTTTCATAATTTTTATGATGTTCAAAAAATTGATAAAAAAGCTGTTATTGCAGAATATTATCCTGATAACACTTTTGGTATAGAAGCAGAATACTTAGGAGTTGTCTTAAAAGAAAATGAATGGCATGGTTCTTTAGTGTGGTCTTGGACCGATCGGCCATGGAATACCATGGAGCCTATAATGATAAATATAGAATCAAACATATTGTCTGTTTCGGATATTGCACCTTTGGATTCTTCTAAAGTTATTTTAACTCCAAATCCGGTTGATAATTTGGTTACAATACATGGAATCACTAAAAGAACGTTAGTTCAAATTAGTGATATTACGGGTAAAACCGTTTTTAAAACTATACTTAATAGTAGTTTTCAAAATGTGATCGATCTTGGAGGTTTACAAGAAGGGATGTATCATGTTACATTAAATGATACGATGGTAAAAAGAATTCTAAAAAAATAATCCGATTAAGATTTACAATAAATTTTAATAAACAAAAAACAAGTTTCGCCAGAGGTGAAACTTGTTTTTTTAGGTTTTATAAAAATATAAATATATTACGAAGGCATGGAATAGAAAAACTGTTCTTCTATTATTTTGCCATTATCTACACTGTATACAGCTAATTCTTCGAATTGCATCCTTCCTTGACCTTTAAAAGTACAGTCCATTTTCATTCTACAAGAGAAATGATTGTCCGCAACAACTGGATCAGAAATTTCTCCTCCATGAAACTCTTCTACGGTAGCATACCACTCCTGACTTTTTTTGGTTACAGCATCTTTACCTTGTATCACTGGGTTTGGAGCTCCTGGCATTTCTTTACTAACAATATTATCCGCGTATAATTCCTTTAATGCCTGCATATTCTCACCTTGACGGCAAAGTTCTACTAAACGATTAGCTACTTCTTGTGTATTCATTGGTCTTGATTTTAATAATTTGTGACCCTTAAATTACAAAAAATAGCTATCTGCGTTTTTAAAGAAATGTTATAATTTAATTATTAAGCAACCGCTTCTTTGTATACTTTTAGACAGCGTTCTCTAGCCATTTTGTGATCTACTATAGGTTTCGGATAGGTAAGTTCATTGATATCTGGTACCCATGTATTGATATATTCTAGTTTTTTATCGAATTTAGTTACTTGTGTTGTAGGGTTGAAAATTCTGAAATAAGGAGCAGCATCTACTCCAGATCCAGCAGCCCATTGCCAATTTCCAATGTTGGCTGACATGTCGTAATCCAATAATTTTTCTGCAAAATATGCTTCACCCCAACGCCAGTCTATAAGAAGATGTTTACACAAAAAACTGGCAACGAGCATTCGTACTCTATTATGCATATAGCCGGTTTTGTTAAGTTCACGCATCCCAGCATCTACAAGTGGATATCCTGTTTCACCTTTTTTCCATGCGTCATATTCATCTTCATCATTTCGCCATTCGATTCGGTCGTATTTAGGTCTAAACGCCTTATCCTTTGTATGTGGAAAATGCCATAGAATTTGCATAAAAAATTCTCTCCAAATTAACTCTGACCAGAAAACCTCATTCTTTTCTGCTATGGCTTTTTTTACCATTTTGCGAATACTAACCGTACCAAATCGCAAATGTGGACCTAGTCTTGAAGTGCCATTTTCCTTTGCAGGAAAGTTTCTCGTTTCTTCGTAGTTGTTTATTAAAGAAGGGGATACTAGATATTCAGGAACTTTGATATCTGATGCAGAAAATCCAATATCAGATAAACTTAAGTTTGGTAGATTTATATTTTTAATAGTATTAGAAAGTACATTTTCGGTCTCATAAGGTTTTAGTAAAGAAGCATTAAATTGCTCTTTCCATTTGTTTTTATATGGAGTGTACACCACATATGGTGCTCCATCAGCCTTTACGATCTCTTCTTTTTCAAAAATTACTTGATCCTTAAAAGTTTTGAAAGTGATATTATTTTGAGATAATAAATTTCCTATTTCTTTATCTCTCTCTTTGGCATAAGGTTCGTAATCATGATTGGTGTACACTTTTTGTATATCATAATCTTTTTGTAACTGACCATAAACTTCTTTTGGGTTACCATGATAAATTGCTACTGAGCTTCCGTAGTTGTTTAGCTTTTTATTAATTTTTTGAAGGTTGTCATGTATAAAAGATACTCTCGCATCATTTTTTGGTAATTTATCTAAGATTTCTTTATCAAAAATAAAAATGGGAAGCACTGGTAAGTCATCTGATAGCGCATGATGAAGTCCCGTATTATCCTCTAATCTTAAATCTCTTCTGAACCAGAAAATATTTACTTTTTCAGCCATTTAATTAACGTTTAAAGTAGACATACCACCATCTACACCTAAGATCTGTCCTGTAATCCAGCTGCTATCATCACTTAATAGGAATTTGGCAATATTGGCAATATCTTCTGCTTCTCCAACTCGTTTAAGTGGGTGGCGTTGATCCATTTTCTCTCTTTTCTTTTCGTTTCCTAATAACCTCTCGGCTAATGGCGTATCGGTTAGGGAAGGAGCGATAACGTTAACTCTTAGTTTTGGGGCATATTCAGCAGCTAATGCTTTGGCAAAACCTTCTATGGCACCTTTGGCAGCTGCTACACTTGTATGAAATGGCATACCTATTTTTACTGCTACGGTGCTGAAAAAGATAATACTTGCTTGCTCTGATTTTTTTAGATGAGGAATAATCGAATGCATGATTTTTACTAAAAACATAAAATTAATCTGCATATCTTCTTGAAAAGCCTCTAGACTTAACATTTTAAAAGGTTTTAGATTTATACTACCAGGGCAGTATACAAAACCATCTAATTGCTCTGGAAGTAAAGAAGTATCAATTTCATCGGTAGAAGCATCATATGGAATGTGTGTTACCTCTAAATTTCCTAAGTTTTGAGAGGTTCTTGATGCAATATATATGTTATGATCTTTGTAAAGTTTTAAAGCAAGTTCGAAACCGATTCCATGACTTCCACCAATTAGTAAAATATTTTTTCTCATATTATTTTTTTATTCTTAAACTGTTGCTGTTTCTTCTTTTGTGTTATGCTTGAAGGTTCCAAAAAGTTCAATTAACTTTTGCTCACGATACTCGAATATCTCTTTTAGCTTTGGCTTAACTAAAATAGGATGTACCAATTGGCCTAAAATTCCAAAAGGGACTTTATAATCAATAATATCTTCCATTTCTACACCTCCAGGAATTTCCTTAATAAAATGTTTATGATGCCATAATGCATAGGGGCCAAATCGTTGTTCGTCTACAAAGTATTCTTTATCTATAGCATGTGTAATTTCTGTTACCCATTTGGTTTTTATTCCCGCAATGGGTGTTACTATATATTGTATGATTTGTCCAGCATACATTTTTCTATCAGCTCCGGATAGGATTTCAAACCCCATATAATCGGGTGTAATGGTCTTTAGATTATTTGGATCTGATAAGAAATCCCAGGCTTCTTGCAAGGAGATCGGAAGATTCTGTTTTGTCTGTAATGTATAAATTTTCATTGTATACCTTTTATAAGGATAAAGGTACAATGATTTTGTTTAATTTTTTAACTAAAAAAGTTAAACAAAATTAAAAATAAGAAATAGCCCAAGATTTGGCTTCTTCTAAACAATCAAAAAATACAAATGATTTATCGAACAGCTTTTGTTCTTCAAGGGCTTTATCACGATCTGTTTTTTCTTTAGAAACAATGGCAAGGCCTTTCATATTTGATAATTGACCTTGTTTGTATACATCAATTGATACTTCGTGATTGTTGAGTCTGTTTGAGATTAAAACAAACTTTTTGTCTTTATAAAAACTACGAAGCTCTTTTCTAATGATATTAGCTTTCTCTAAAGTAAATGTAATACCTTTATTAACGGTTATAATCGCAAACTTTTCATATAACTCTATCGTACAAAAATCTGTAGTCTGTAATTGCATAAAAATTAATATGCAATAAAGATATGTTAAATAAAGTTAATTTTAAAACGACTGGATTTTAGATATACCAAGTTAACAGTCGTTGCAACAATTATCGGCTTTTGTTAATCTGCAAGTTAGAACAGCTAAAATAGCACCTATTACGGGTGCGGTCATATACAGCCATTGGTGTTCCCAATGTCCTGATAGAAGTGCTGGTCCGAGTGATCTAGCTGGATTCATAGAAGCATTTGTCATGGGGCCTGCAAACATAGCTTCCAATAATACAACACCACCAATAGCAATGCCCGCCATCGTGCCAACTTCTTTAGAACCAGTAGATACATTTATAATAACTAACATTAAGAAATAGGTAAGGAGTAATTCTAAAACAAATGCTTTATACGCTTCGAAAGAGGGTAGAGTACCGCCAAGAAACTCACTTTCCGGGAATAAAAATAATAAAACACTACTGGCAGCGATAGCGCCAATACATTGCGCTAGAATATATTTAGGGACTTCTTTCCAACTAAATTTTTTTGCAAAGGCAAATGCGACAGTAACCGCAGGATTAAAATGAGCCCCAGAAATGTCACCAAACGAATAAATCATGGCCATCACAATCAATCCCCAGGTGATAGCAATTCCTACGTGAGTTACATCACCACCAGTTACTTCATTAATAGTCATTGCTCCCGTACCACAAAATATCATGGTGAAAGTTCCGATAATCTCTGCTATATATTTACGCATCATACAATTGAAAATGATGGCAAATATAACACTCCTTATTTTAAGTTTTTGTTAACTCTTAATGTATGTGTAATTATTATTTTCGTTACCAGTAATACTAATTAACGGAATAAAATTAAATACAATTACAATGAAAAAGATCGTCTTATTTGTTTCTGTGGCTTTATTATCATTAGGTGTAAAAGCGCAGGTAGAAACTCCACAGCCAAGTCCTTTATCAAAAATTGAGCAAGTTGTTGGGTTAACTGATGTAGCCATTGAATATTCTCGTCCTAGCATGAAAGGGCGTACTATTTTTGGAAACTTAGTTCCTTTTGATAAATTATGGAGAACAGGTGCTAATAAGAATACACAGGTAACTTTTAGTGATGATGTAAAAGTAGAAGGAGCAGACCTTAAAAAAGGTACTTACGCTATTTTTACAAAACCGGGAAAAGAGAGTTGGGAAGTTATCTTTTATAGTGATGCTAATAATTGGGGTACACCACGCCAATGGGATGATAGTAAAGTAGCTGCTACTGTAAAAGTAAAAGCGACTAAAATACCTATGAACGTAGAAACGTTTACTATCATGTTAAGTGATTTTACGATGGATAGTGCTTTAATTAATATTTTATGGGAGAATACTGAAGCGGCTATAAAGTTAGAAGTTCCTACAAAGAAAAAAGCTACAGAGAGTATAGAAAAGATCATGGCAGGTCCTTCCGCTAATGATCATTATCAAGCGGCTGTTTTTTATAAAGAAACAGGAGACATTGCAAAAGCAAAAACACATATTGAAAAAGCCGTAGCTGGAAAAGCAGATGCTTTTTGGATGCATAGACAACATTCTCTAATATTAGCTAAGAGTGGAGATAAGGCTGGGGCAATAAAAGCTGCTAAAACTTCGTTACAATTAGCAGAGAAAGCAAATAATGCGGATTACGTAAAACTAAATAAAGATTCCCTTGCAGAGTGGGGAGCTAAATAAACACTCTTTTTTTTCACACAAATGGAAAAGCGCTCTGAGTTTCAGAGCGCTTTTTTTAATCATCACTGTCTAAAAAGAATATTTCTTCTACTGGTTTTCCAAATAGCTTCGCTATTTTTAGCGCTAAAACAGTAGAAGGTACATACTTGTTCTTTTCCATAGCATTTATGGTTTGTCTACTTACTCCAATTTTTTCAGCTAAATCAGCTTGAGTGAAATCATGAATAGCTCGCTCAATTTTGATTTTATTTTTCATGATCTATTGTTTTTATAGATAACGTAGTGAAACCTAACAATAAAAATAAGCAGCGGAGTAAACATGTTATAAATTAATACATGAAAATACTTCATGTCATAAATAAAGATAGTTAACAATAGGAGCAAAGAATAGTTTACAATAATCGACCAAGCTAGAGAGTCTAGTCTTGTTTTTGCAATAAATTCATCTTCTATTTTTTCTTTAGAAAAGCTAATCAGTAGTCCTCCTATAATAATTAAAATGATAATAAGTTCGTCTAAAATGTCATTTTTTATGATTCTTATAATACCATTCTTTTCTTTTTCAAAAGAATCATAATGAAATAAGGAAATAACAGAAGTCCTCATTTGATCTGATTCGAATCCCTGTAGTTGAAGATAAATTCCCGCAATACTTCCAATAATGAAGAGTAACCATCCTGGTTTTTTAAACTTGTTTGATAATAAATATTTCATCTTGTTCGATTTTTGATTAATATTTCAAAAGTATGATTTTTTTTACTAAATGTAAAATAAACTTTACAAAAAGTAAAATAATTACGATGTTTTGTGGTTTTTTGTAAAAATCGAATGGTTAGTATTCCAGTTTGATTTCTTTTCTAACGTTATCTAGTAATTCGATAAGGTTTAGGCTTTTTTCAAAAGACATTACGGTACTTTCTATATTTCCCCTTTCTAGCATATTCTGTACATGAATTGCCTCGTAATTATATCCATTAGTTACTACTGGAAATTCGTACAGTTTGGAATCTCCATCTTTAGTAATGGTGACCGAAGATGGTTCATGAAAACGACTATTTATTATAATACTTCCATACTCCAGTTGGATAAAGGCCTTTGTTTCAGTTTTTTGAATAACAGAAGAAAATAGATTAGCGGATACCTTGTTTTTGTAATGAAGCGTCATATTGCAATCTTCATCTATCCCGGTCTCTCCAAAATTGGCCGAAGCTTCTATTTTTTCTGGAATTCCAATCATGCTTAAAGCTGCGAACAATGGGTATATCCCAACATCTAATAAACTGCCACCTCCTAGTTCTTTTCTAAATATTCGGTTATTAGGATCAAACGTGCTAGCAAATCCAAAATCAGCTTTAAGAGACTTAATTTTACCTAGCTGATTGCCTTTTAAAGTTTGCAAAACAAATTCATAATGTGGTAAAAAGTATGTCCAAAGTGCTTCCATCAGAAATGTATTTTGCGTTTTAGCCATTTGTATCATTTCAGAGACTTGAGCTTTATTCATCGCGAAAGGTTTTTCACATAGAACTGCTTTTTTTTCATTAAGACACATCATAGTGTTTTCGTAATGAAATACATGCGGAGTGGCAATATATATGATGTCAATTTTGGTATCCTTGGCAAGTTCAATATAACTTCCATAGTGGGTTGGTGTTTGATAAGTATCTCCAAAATCTTTTGCTTTTTCTATATTTCTGCTGGCTACGGCTTGTAATTTTGCATTAGGAATACTTTGTAGATCTTGAGCAAATTTATGGGCTATTTTACCACAGCCTAAAATACCCCAATTATATATTTTGTTAGAATTCATTGTCTTATTAAATAGATGACTTTTTGATTTAATTAAGGGGATTTTCCCTTAATTAAATTATCATTTTTATATTTTTTTAGAGATTTAATAATAATTTGTTTGCAATTTGTTTAAATGTTTAACAAAAACATAAAACATAAAGCTGTAATGCTGGATTTTTTTGATCTTTTCATATTTATTGGTAAATTTAAAACACTCACTTTTAAAACCAAACCATTATGGAAAATGACATTACTTTAACACTCTCCCCAAATCGTCAAAAGCATACCCTCAGGTTGAGCAGAATGAAAGAAGAGCTTTCCGCTATGCTTTCTGATTTGCATTCTTACCGTTGCGAACCATGCACTCCTGATATGCATCAACAGTATTTAGAACTGGATCATAACGGGCGTAAGTTATCACAAACGTTGATGAATACAACAGATTTACTAAAAGATACTGATGGGGTGTCAAAAGAGGTAGGAGATGAGATTTTTGGAGTAATGAAAACTTATAATACTTTTCAGAAAGATCTATCTTCCTATCGTTTAGAAGCGGTAGCACATCATTGATTATAAGTTCAAATATGATTTTTTAAACCCTTCGTCTTTGTTGGATGAAGGTTTTTTTATATTATTTAGGAAGCGTTATAATTAACTATTAAACCCAAGATATTCAAGACTCTAAATAGGATGAAATAATGGATTATGGCGTTAGTGCGTTTTAGAGATCATAGCAGATGTTTAAAACCCTATATAAATCAATGTTTTTATTGTTGTATGCCTGAGAGTTATTCTTATATTTGAACACACAAATCAGGCATATTATAGAGATATGATATGTAATACCAAAAAAATATTACAGAGCGAATGAATCTCTTACAAGGTAAAACTGCTATTATCACAGGTGCTACACGTGGTATAGGCAAAGGAATTGCACAGGTTTTTGCAAAAAATGGTGCTAACGTTGCATTTACATTTAGTTCTTCAGTAGATGCTGCAAAAGAATTAGAAAAAGAATTAAACGATTTAGGAGTTAAAGCAAAGGCTTATCAAAGTAATGCTGCAAGTTTTGAACAATCAGAAAGTTTGGTTAAAGATGTATTAGAAAACTTCGGAAGTATCGATGTATTAGTAAATAATGCAGGGATTACAAAAGATAACTTATTGATGAGGATGAGCGAAGAGGATTTCGATAAGGTAATCGAAATAAATCTAAAAAGTGTTTTTAATATGACCAAAGCTGTTCAACGAACAATGCTTAAGCAACGTAAAGGAAGTATTATTAATATGAGTTCTGTGGTTGGGGTAAAAGGAAATGCAGGACAAGCTAATTACGCTGCTTCTAAGGCAGGTATTATAGGATTTTCGAAATCTGTGGCGTTAGAATTAGGATCCAGAAATATTAGAAGTAATGTGATTGCTCCTGGATTTATCGAAACAGAAATGACTGGTAAATTAGATGATAAGGTAGTAGATGAATGGAGAAAAGCAATCCCACTAAAAAGAGGTGGTTCTCCAGAAGACATTGCAAATGCTTGTCTATTTTTAGCTAGTGATTTAAGTTCATATGTTACAGGTCAAGTACTAAATGTGGATGGTGGTATGTTAACCTAAACCTTCAGTTTTTTAATAAGTTTAAGATCTTTTAAATTAAATCTGATTAATTTTCGTTTTGAAATATAAAATCTTAGATTTTAAGATTGTAACAAAAAAGAATGCAGATACATAGTATAGGATTGATTATCGCAGCTGGAATAATAGCACTAATTATTTCTATATTTCAGTATACTTATAAAGCAAAAAACAGAACAAAAAAGCATCTGTTTTTTGCTTTACTACGTTTTTTAAGTGTGTTTACACTGTTGATTTTATTAATCAACCCTACATTTCGCAAAAAATCGAGCTATATCGAAAAGCCATCTTTGATCATTGCGGTAGACAATTCATCTTCTATAAAACATCTGAGTCAAAATAAACAGGTTATTGAACTTGTTGATAAATTTCAAAATTCGGAAGAACTGCAAGATAGATTTAATGTAAAGTTTTATACTTTTTCAGATCGTTTAGAAGATACATTGAATTTGAAGTTTGATAAAAAACAAACAAATATTTCGAATGCTCTTGGAAATTTAGATCAGATTTATAAAAACTCCAATGCACCAACAGTTTTGATCACCGATGGTAATCAAACCTACGGTGGGGATTATCAATTTAGTAGTAGAACATATAAGCAACAAGTTTTTCCGGTAATTGCAGGAGATACAATAAAAGTTGCCGATACTAAAATTCAACAATTAAACGTAAATCGATATTCTTATTTGAAGAATAGATTCCCGGTTGAAGTGATTCTTACTTACTCAGGTGTAGATAATGTATCCACGAAATTTGAAATAAAATCAGGTAAGAATACAATTTATTCTCAGCCAGTTTCTTTTTCTAAAGATAATAATTCGGAAATTATAACTTTAACCTTAGGAGCTTCTAAAGCTGGGGTTCTGCAATATACCGCTAGATTAGTGCCATTAGAAAATGAAAAGAATGTTATTAATAATAACAAAGATTTTGCAGTAGAGGTAATCGATCAAAAAACAAATATTCTTTTGGTTAGTGATATGACGCATCCAGATCTTGGAGCTATAAAAAAGAGTGTAGAAAGTAATGAGAGAAGAAGTATCACAATCCTTAAGCCAGCAGAAGTTCAAGATATAGAAGACTATCAGTTAATAATCTTATATCAACCTAATACAAGATTTAGCAGTGTTTATAAGAAGATTACAGATGTTAAGAAGAATCATTTTACTATCACTGGATCTAAAACAGATTGGGTGTTTTTAAACAAAGTCCAAGATTTATATAAGCAGGAAATTACAAGGCAAACGGAGTATTATCTTCCAAGATTCAATAATAATTACGGAACTTTTTTATTAGAAGATATTGGTTTCGGTGGTTATCCACCATTAGTAGGAACGTTTGGAGAGATAGCTATAAATTCTTCTTATGATGTGATACTTCATAGAAATATCAGTAATATCAATACCGAAGAACCCTTACTAGCAACTGTAGAGGATAACGGTACTAGAGAAGCAGTTTTGTTTGGAGAAGGCATTTGGAGATGGAGAGCACAATCGTATTTGGATACAAAGAGTTTTGAAACTTTTGATGAATTCTTTAGTAAACTAGTTCAATATCTTGCTTCTAACAAGAAAAAAAGTAGACTTAATACGATTGCAGAATCTTTTTATTATGGAAATTCTAGTATAAAAATAAAGGCAGAATACTTTACCAGAAATTATGAGTTTGACAATAGAGGAAATCTTAGTATCAGTTTAAAAAATAAAGATACAGAGCAATCTCAAACAATTCCTATGTTACTAAAGAATAATTCATATGAAGTGGATTTAAGTAGTTTGTCTTCGGGGAATTATGATTATACGGTATCGGTTATTGGAGAAAATATTAGCCGTTCAGGTAGTTTTAGTATTTTGGATTATAACGTCGAACAACAATTATTGAATGCAGATGTAACAAAACTTACCCAAGTAGCGACTAATACGAACGGAAAGGCTTATTTTATGAATCAAGATGATATTTTGATACAAGATCTTGTAGCAGATGAAAGGTACAAAGCGGTTCAGAAGAGCAAGGAAAATATCGTATCTTTAATAGATTGGAAATATCTCTTAGCAATACTCATAGCGCTATTAAGTATCGAGTGGTTTATGAGAAAATATAATGGGCTTATTTAATTATTAAAAAAACTAAAAAATTATCATGGAAAAATTACCTAAAATAGGATTACCTATTCTAATCATCATTGTATTAACTATTGTGTTTGTATCGAAGTCAACAGTTACTATCGGATCTGGAGAAGCTGGAGTTCTTTATAAAACATTTGGAGGCGGAGTAGTAACGGATGCACCACCACTAGGAGAAGGGTTTCATCTAGTTGCGCCATGGAATAAAGTAATAGTATACGAAGTAAGACAGCAAGAAGTATTTGAAAAAATGCAAGTATTATCTTCTAATGGTCTAGAGATTAAATTAGATGCTTCTGCTTGGTTTCAACCAGATTATGGGAAACTAGGTTTGTTACATCAGCAAAAAGGTGAAAATTACGTACAAAGAGTGTTACTTCCTACAATTCGTTCTGCAGCTCGTAGTGTAGTAGGTAGATATACACCAGAACAGTTATACTCCAGTAAAAGAGATGCAATTCAAAAAGAAATTTTCGAAGAAACTAAAAAGATTGTTGGAGATCAGTATATTCAGTTGAATGAAGTTTTAGTACGTGATGTTACTTTACCTCCGACCATTAAAGAAGCGATAGAAAGAAAATTAAAGCAAGAGCAAGAAGCGTTGGAGTATGAGTTTAGATTAGAGAAAGCTAAAAAAGAGGCAGAGAGACAAAAGATCGATGCAGAAGGTAAAGCGGTAGCAAACCAAATTCTTAGTGCTTCCTTAACAGATAAAATTCTAAAGGAAAAAGGAATCGAAGCTACGCTACAATTAGCAAAATCTCCTAATGCCAAAGTTGTTGTTGTAGGATCTGGGAAGGATGGTATGCCGTTAATTCTTGGAAACCAGTAAAACATAACAGAACTTATTGCGGTTACGTAACTGCAAACTTTTTAAACCCGTCTTTCAACTAAGTGTAAGATGGGTTTTTAATTTTGTAACATTTTGGATTATTTAGATACTTATAAATAAAACAAGATTATACTATGAACTATATGTTTTTTGCTTTATTGAGTTTTGCTGGTTTTCTTTCTTTAGAAAATGAAAAGAATGGTAAAAAGAAACGATTGTTTACGTTTTTATATATGTCTTCAATAGCAGTAGGATTATTATACTGTTTTGGAGGATTTATTGGAAAGCAGTTATATAATTTTCTTCATGTGTAATCTATTTATCTGATGAGAAAGATAGTTCCATTCGAGAATTTTGAAGAAGCAATTAAGTCCTTAGATAATGGAGGAAGATTTTACAATATACTAACGAAAGCAGAGGATGGTGTGATATCTACTGCCGAATTGGGTAAGGTTTCTGGTTTATTTAGTGATAAACAAAAAATGATTTTATTTCTCGATGTAGCGACTTCTAAATTAGAAGTTTCTGATAGAAATCAAGTAATATCTTATTTGTCCGAGGAATTACAATTGATTTATAATTCGTACAAAGCCAGAGAAGTTATCGATGCTAAGGAGATAGAGTCGATCGAGTTATCGTCAAATGTTATCATTACTGGGGTACCTAAAAAGATTGCTTCCAAATCAAACTTTAATGGTTTTATAATGGTTCCCATTGTAGCTGGAAAAGTAACAACATTTAGTATGATTCCGATTATAGATACCTACAACGTTTACGAAATATCAGACATAAATTCCTCTTCTAATTGCATCATTGCACATTCTAAGGAATTCGCGAAACTTCCAGAAAAACTAATGAAAATAGCAGGTGTAGTAAAAGAAGTTACATCTAAAAGAGATACAAAAGATTCTTCTGATAAATATGTGGAAGCACTTTATTATTTAGAGATATAATTATTTCTTTCTGATTCTTAAAAGCACAATAACAGCTATAGCTGTTATAGCAAATAATATTAGAGCACTCACAAGATTACCATAAATAAGGTATCCAGTGCCAAATAGCGAGCAATATACAAGTAATACACCTAATAGCATTGATGCCAAGTCAATTGTGAATCTATCTGAACTATCATCTAGTGTAATATTATCTTTCTTGATTTCGTGTTTAAAACCGTTCCACCCAATTCCAAAGGGCTTTACTTTATTGTAAAATTTTATCAGCGTTTCATTTTCAGTTGGTTTGGTAAGTAAAGTAGCCGCAATCCAACTTATGGTAGTTAATATTACTCCGATTACTAATTCTTGATATCCTTCTAAACGCGATCCAAATATAGGCTCATGGATAAATTCAAACCAAAGTGCAATAATAAAAGAAACGATCATCCCAGTTATTTCGCTGTAGGCATTTATACGCCACCAAAACCATCTTAGAATAAAAATTAAGCCTGTTCCTGCGCCAATTTGCAATAGTATTTTAAAAGTGCTTAAAGCGCTTTCTAGAGCCAACGCAATTAGCGCTGCAAATAGCATTAGACCTATGGTACTTACACGTCCAACATTAACTAGCTTTTTTTCACTGGAATCGGGGTTCATAAAGCGTTTGTAAAAGTCAATGGCTATATACGAAGATCCCCAATTAAGATGGGTGGAAATAGTACTCATAAAAGCAGCAATTAAGGAAGCTACAACTAGCCCTAATAAACCAGCGGGTAATTTGGTTAACATTGCGGGATATGCAAGGTCGTGTCCAATGATTTCAGAGTCTACATTAGGAAAAGCTTGTTGTATAGAATTTAATTCTGGAAAAATCACTAATGAAATTAAAGCAATTAGTATCCAAGGCCATGGACGTAACGCATAGTGTGCAATGTTAAATAGTAGGGTAGCACCGATAGCATTTTTCTCATCCTTAGCAGAAAGCATTCTTTGCGCTATGTAACCACCACCACCTGGTTCTGCACCAGGATACCAAACGCTCCACCATTGCACAGCTAATGGTATTATCAATAGTGTTATAAGAGAGTTGGAGTCATTAAAATCGGGTAAAAAATTAAGTTGAGGACTTACATTTTCATGTGTTAATAAATTGGATAACCCGCCAACTTCAGGAAGGTTAATAAGATAATAGGCTGCTGCGATTGATCCTATCATCGCAACAATAAATTGAAGGAAATCAGTAAAAATCACACCTCTCAGACCGCCTAATGCACTGTAAATTACAGTGATGATAGAAGCGTATAATACACATTCCCAAGGAGCTAATCCAAATAAAATGCCGCCAATTTTTATAGCTGCGAGACACACAGATGCCATGATCATGATATTAAAAAAGACACCTAGATAAATAGCCCTAAAACCTCTTAGAAAGGCGGCAGCTTTTCCGCTATATCTAATTTCGTAAAATTCCAAATCGGTTAGCACTTCTGATCTTCTCCATAATTTGGCATATACGAATACAGTTAACATTCCAGTAAGTAAAAAAGCCCACCAAACCCAGTTTCCTGAAATTCCATTTTGTCTAACAATGTCTGTTACCAAATTTGGAGTATCCGCAGAAAATGTGGTAGCTACCATAGAAATACCTAATAACCACCAAGGCATATTACGTCCGGATAAGAAAAATTCGCTAGCACTTTTACCTGATTTTTTCGAAACAACAATACCAATGATAGCAAAAACAATAAAGAAGGAAATAATGATAATCCAATCTAAGGTAGATAATGACATATAATAGAGAGTTAATTAGATCACGTAAATCTAACACTTTTTTATTATTCTTTATTTCAAAAAAAAGCCTTTAAGCAGTCAACGCTTAAAGGCAAATATTGATTAGAGGTAATTTATATTACTTCTGATTCTTTAGTTTTTCAGCTTGATCGGTCCAATTATCCCGTTCTATTCGACCAGGGAAGAATTGAATCAGTTCGGTAACTGTTTCGATATCTTCTTTGGTAAACCTACTGATTTGATCAAAAGTAAATATTCCGATACTGTTTAGTTTTTTCTCTATAAAAGGACCAACACCACTTATTCTTTTCAGATCATCTTTTTGAGTTTCATCAGCTTTACCGAAACTTTCAAAATTTAGTTTTGGTTTTTCAACAGCTTCCGTTTCAACCTTTATATCTGTTGTTTCAATTGCTTTAGGGGTTTCTACAGGAATTGGTTGAGAGAATGTAGTATTAGCTTTTTTATAACTTCCATTTCTAAGTTTTTCCTTTTCCTTTAGACATTTGTCTAATTCTGCTTGGTATTTATTTTTAAGTGACCACCTAGATAATAGCCATCCTAAAAGGAAAGCGATTAATAATAATAGTAATAGGCACCACCAGTTTGCTTCGTTTAAAAAATCTAACATTGTTATCGTTGGTATTTAGTTTACAGTTATTTCTATTCTTCTATTTTTTGCTCTGTTTTCTTCGCTATCATTAGGAACGATAGGGTCTGTTTCTCCTTTGGATTTTGAAGAAAGCTTTTCTGGAGAGATCCCTTGAGAGATGAAGTACTTTTTTACATTTTCAGCTCTTTTTAACCCAAAGTATTGGTTGGATTTGTTATCACCTATATCATCTGTATGTCCAGTGATCAACACTTTTTTAGCTGGGTATTTGGTAAGATAACTTTTTAACTCGAGCGTATAATTGGCAAGGGTTGCATCTGGTTTGAATTCTTTAGACCCAAAATCAGAGTACAATGTCTTATTGGCAATGCCTTTTTCTACTTCTTCCAGTCTAGATGTATCTAGTGTATGGAAGTTTAAAAGAATACCTCCGTTATATTTTCCATTTTCATCATAAGAGTAGTCTTGTAATTTTGCTTTAGAAACAAGACGATCACCATTAACTCCTGCGTTAATCAAAATGTTCCTAATAAAATCAGCTCTGGTAATACCAGTTAAGCTATCAGCTTCTCTTTCAGTAGAAATTTCATAACCAGTTATAATTAATTCCTGATCTTGATGCTGTCCTATATAATCAGCTATTTTGGATTCAAAACCTTTTAGTTTTTCTGGAATAAATACATCGAGATTAGAATTATTAATTTGAAGATTGGCAGGATACCTGAAGATATCGTTGTTGTCGATATCTAATGCATATAATCCATTAGCTAAAGCAATACTGTCTTCGTACGCTTTTTTAGCCTTGGCTTCTGCTTCAGGATCTGATTTTTCTACAACTGTGGTTTCACTATCTCTATCTCCTAAACAGATAGGGCAGGAATAGTACCACCACATAGCAAGTAGTGCAAATAGGATAAAAATTAAAAAGGAAATTAAATTTCTCATAGGTTGATGATTAGTATTACTCTTTTAAATTTATGAAATGTTTTAATTAATCTGTTAAAGCAGAATGATTTATGCATCAAAAAAAGATGAATTGCAAAAAATTAAGCTGAAATACATTTTGAGTAAAACTTTTTTTTTATAAATTCGCTGCAGATTTAGAAAAAATGAAAAACATACTTTTACATCATCATCATTCTTACATTTCCGCCCAAGCGTGGTAAGTTGATATGTGTAAAAGTGAATCATATATAGTAACCCGTTTGAGCAAAGTCAAACGGGTTTTTTATTTAAACTTGTTTTGAACTGACCAAACACAACAACAAAAACATGTCAAAAATTAGAATTGCTATTCAAAAAAGTGGAAGATTAAACCAAGATTCGGTTCAGATCCTTAAAGATTGTGGAATTTCTATAGATAATGGAAAAGACCAATTGAAGGCAGCCACTAGAAATTTCCCTATGGAAGTTATGTTTCTTAGAAACGGAGATATTCCACAATATTTAAGAGATGGAGTAGTGGATATTGCTATTATCGGTGAAAATGTATTGGTAGAAAAAGGAAAGGATATTGATATTGCGGAGAGATTAAATTTTTCTAAGTGCAAAGTATCACTTGCAGTTCCAAAGGATATGGAGTATAATTCTATTCAGGATTTGGAAGGAAAAAGAATTGCTACTTCTTATCCCAATACTGTCATTGAATATTTAAAGGAGAAAGGCGTTTCTGCTGATCTCCACCAGATTTCAGGTTCGGTAGAGATAGCTCCGAATATCGGTTTAGCGGATGCAATTTGCGATATAGTGTCTAGCGGAAGTACCTTATTTAAGAATAATCTAAAAGAAGTAGAAGTTATGCTTACTTCTGAAGCAGTTTTAGCTGTTTCTCCAAAGATTAGTGAAGAAAGCAAAGAGATACTAGCTAAGTTACAATTCAGAATACAAGCAGTACTGAAAGCAAGAGCTTCTAAATATGTGTTGCTAAATGCTCCAAACGATAAAATCGATCGTATTGTGGATATTTTACCAGGTATGCGGAGCCCTACAGTATTGCCACTAGCAGAAAAAGGTTGGAGTTCTATACACACTGTGGTGGAGAAAAATAAGTTTTGGGATATCTTGGATGAATTAAAATCAGAAGGAGCTGAAGGGATTCTGGTATGTCCAATTGAAAAAATGGTATTATGATATCAATTACTCTTATACCTAAAGAAAATATCCAAATCATTGTTCCTTTTTTAGAACAACTCAATCCTAATATTAGTAGAGAAATCTTGTCAAATAGGTTAGCAGAAATGATTCTGCAAGGGTACGAGTGTGTTGGTGTATATGATGATAAAACTTTAATTGGTATTTCTGGGTTGTGGTTTCTTACCAAATATTATGTAGGGATGCATGTAGAGCCAGATAATGTATTTATTCTTCCAGAATATCAAGGAAAAGGAATAGGTGAACTTATGATGCATTGGATTTTTGATTATGCCAAATCTAAAGGGTGTGTTGCTTCTGAGTTAAATTGCTATTTAGGTAACGAAAAAGCACATAATTTTTGGGAAAATCAGGGGTATGAGAAAATTGCATATCATTTTCAGAAAGAATTATAATGGTTAATATCTCTAACTAATAGAGATCAAATAGTATTGATTGTTTTGAATAAAATATATAATCCAGGAAAAAGTACGTGGTCGGAAATTTTAAAACGACCAACTCAAACGGTAGCAGATATTGAGAACGTTGTTTTAGATGTTTTTAATGAAGTAAAGGAAGATGGGGATCTTGCTATTAATAAATATACGGAGAAGTTTGATAAGGTTTCTCTTAGTACTACTTTAGTTAGTAAGGAAGAAATAGAAATCGCTAAGAATAGTGTGTCGTCTGATCTTAAAGAAGCAATTCTTATGGCCAAATCTAATATTGAAGCTTTTCATGCGGCACAGAAAACTGATAAGGTTTCCATAGAAACTACAAACGGTGTTAATTGTTGGCAAGAGAAAAGACCTATTCAGAAAGTTGGTCTTTATATTCCAGGCGGAACAGCTCCATTATTTTCTACAATTTTAATGTTAGCAGTTCCAGCTACCATAGCTGGATGTAAAGAAATTGTACTGTGTTCTCCTCCTAATCAAGAAGGAAAAATAAACCCTGCTATCCTATATACAGCAAATCTTTGTGGAGTAACTAAGATTTTTAAAGTAGGAGGAATTCAAGCAATAGCTGGAATGACTTTTGGAACAGAAACGATTCCTCAGGTATATAAGATTTTCGGTCCTGGAAATCAATTTGTAACCGTTGCTAAACAGTTAGCAACTAAGTTTGGTGTAGCGATAGATATGCCAGCAGGTCCTAGCGAATTGTTAGTAGTTGCGGATGAAACGGCAGATCCTTCTTTTGTAGCTTCAGACTTGTTAAGTCAGGCCGAACATGGAAAAGACAGTCAAGTGATTTTAGTATCAACTTCTAAAGATTTGATAGAGCATGTAGAGTTAGAAGTAGCAAAACAATGTGAAGTATTACCAAGAAAAGAAATTGCAGAAGCTGCTATAGCAAATTCTAAATTGATTTATGTTTCTGATGATAAGGAAGCTTTAGAATTGATTAATGAATATGGTCCTGAGCATTTTATTGTATGTGTAAGCGATGAAGCGTATTATATCGATAATATTTCCAATGCTGGTTCTGTTTTTATTGGTAATTATACTCCAGAGAGTGCAGGAGACTATGCTTCAGGAACTAACCATACATTACCTACAAACGGATATGCTAAACAATATAGTGGTGTAAATCTAGATAGTTTTATGAAGTCTATGACCTTTCAGAAATTATCTAAAGAAGGCATAAAGAATATTGGAAATGCTATCGAAATTATGGCAGAAGCAGAAGGTTTACAAGCGCATAAAAATGCAGTAACCTTGCGATTACAGAGTTTGAAAAATAGTTAGTTAATAGTTTTATAAAGAATGTAAACTAAAATTAGGAATTAGTGAATTGTAGAAATTGTTCATATCTCATATCTGAAAGTTCAGATTACTGTCAATCTTGTGGCGCAAAAGTAATAAGAGAACGGATTACTTTTAAAGGATTAAAAAGTGATTTTTTTAGTAATGTTCTAGGGCTAGACAATCTCTTTATTAGAACATTGATTGGTATAGTTACTTCTCCACAAAAGGTTATTTCAGAATATATTTCAGGAACAAGAAAGAAGTATATGAATCCATTTGCGTTTCTGGTAATTGGTACTGCAGTTGCAACATTTACGTTTAACTTCTTTTCTGAGAAATATATCGAATTAATGTTATCCGCGCAAAATGAAGCAATGTATGAGACAATATTTTCTATTACACAACCTGAATTAGATAAAGAATCGGCAGCTTATCAGGAACAGTTTTTACAATACAAACAAGAGCAACATGAGATAAATAAAGGAACTCAAAATTTTATGCTTAAATATTTCAACTTTATTGCTTTTCTAATGATTCCTTTTTATGCATTGTTATCATTCTTAGTATTTGGAAAGAAGAAGTATAATTATGGAGAACACTTAGTAATTAACTCCTATTTATTGGGATTAGCATTATTTTCAGGAACGCTCTTCTTTTTACTTGGATTAATTACTTCACCTTACATATACATGGTAAGTTCTTTAGTTGTCATCTTTTATTACTCTTATACCTATAAAAAATTAGGTGATTATAGTATTGGACAAATTTTTTTAAAGTTCTTAAAGTTTATAGCAGTATTAGTCCTTCTGTCAATAACTTTCGGTGTTTTAATAATAATAATAACAATTGCATTTATATTTCTCTTTAAGTTATTTCAATAAATAAAGAAGCACAATAAATAATGAAAACGATAAAATTCAATATAAACCAATTAGTTCGTGAGAATGTAAAAGATTTACAGCCATATTCATCTGCTCGTGATGAATATGTTTCTGATGGTTCGGAAATGATTTTTTTGGATGCAAACGAAAACCCTTATGAAAATGGGGTAAACAGATATCCTGATCCACAACAAAGAAGTCTTAAAGCTATATTAAGTGAGCAAAAAAATATATCAACTGAATGTATTTTATTAGGAAATGGCAGTGATGAAGTTTTAGATCTTTTGTTTAGAGCATTTTGTGAACCAAAAGTTGATAACATCATCACATTGCCACCAACTTATGGGATGTATAATGTATTAGCAAACACCAATGATATAGAAAACAGGAAAGTTCTTCTAAATGATAATTTTGAGCCTAATGTAGCTAAGATTTTAGATACAGTTGATCACCAAACAAAAATGATATTCTTATGTTCTCCTAATAATCCTACGGGTAATTCTTTTTCAGAAAAGAGTATAGTGGATATTTTAGAAAACTTTAATGGGTTGGTTGTCATTGATGAGGCTTATATTGATTTTTCATCTCAAGAAACATGGATTGGTAAAATCAAGGAATATCCTAACCTTATAATTACACAAACATTATCTAAAGCATATGGAATGGCTGGTATTAGACTTGGATTGTGTTATGCTTCTAAAGAAGTTATAGGGGTATTAAATAAAATTAAACCACCTTATAATGTAAATGAACTAACACAACGAAAGGCATTAGAAAGAGTAGAGGATGTAGCATCTGTACAAAGAGAGGTAGACAATATTTTGCAAGAACGAGAAAAGATATTGGTTGCCTTAGAGGAAATTAGCTTTATTGAGAAGATCTATAAGTCAGACGCTAATTTTGTCTTGGTAAAAGTAGACGACGCCAATAGTAGGTATAACCAACTTATAGGAAAAGGAATTGTGATCCGAAATCGAACAACACAACCACTTTGTGAAAATACCTTACGATTTACAGTGGGTACGACAATAGAAAACCGAAAATTAATAGAGGCATTAAAAAGTTTGTAATTGTCATTCCGGACTTGATTCGGAATCCATAAATAACAAAATGTTTAATTAAAAATAGATTCCAGCATTTACTGGAATGACAAAAAAATGAAAAAGAAAGTATTATTTATAGATCGTGATGGAACACTTGTTTTGGAACCACCTGTAGATTATCAATTAGATAGTTTGGAGAAATTAGAGTTTTACCCAAAAGTTTTTCAATACATGGCCAAAATAGCCAGTGAATTAGATTATGAATTGGTAATGGTCACTAATCAAGATGGATTAGGAACGGATTCCTTTCCAGAAGATACTTTTTGGCCGGCACATAATAAAGTATTATCAGCATTCGAAAAAGAAGGGGTTGTATTTAATGGAATTCATATCGATAAAACATTTCCTCATGAAAATGCAGATACTCGTAAACCAAGAACAGGTTTATTAACAGCATACTTTGATAAAGAAAAGTACGATCTAGAAAACTCTTTTGTATTGGGTGATCGTATTACCGATATGGAATTAGCCAAAAACTTGGGGTCTAAAGGTATTTTCTTATCTGAAGATCCAGAGCTTGGCGCAGATGAAATAGAAACCGATAAGAAGACTATCTTAGATAGCATTGCACTTACATCAACAGATTGGAAAGAGATTTATGAGTTTTTAAAACTAAACGAAAGAGTAGCCGAAATAAGTAGAAAAACCAATGAGACTGATATTTATATTAAGCTAAATCTGGATGGAACTGGAAAAAGTGATATTTCTACAGGATTGGAGTTTTTTGATCATATGCTAGATCAAATCTCACGTCATGGACAAATGGACCTAGAGATTAAAGTAAAAGGAGATTTAGAGGTTGATGAGCATCATACCATTGAAGATACTGCAATTGCTTTAGGAGAAGTTTTTAGTACAGCTCTACACAATAAATTGGGTATAGAAAGATATGGTTTTTGTTTACCAATGGATGATTGCTTGGCCCAAGTAGCAATAGATTTTGGAGGACGTAACTGGCTTGTTTGGGATGCAGAATTTAAAAGAGAAATGATTGGTAAAATGCCAACAGAAATGTTTTATCACTTTTTTAAGTCCTTTACCGATGGTGCAAAAGCAAACTTAAACGTAAAGGCGGAAGGAACCAATGAGCATCATAAAATTGAAGCTATTTTTAAAGCTTTTGCCAAAGCAATTAAAGTAGCAGTAAAGCGAGATCCTGAAAAAATGATTCTACCAAGTACGAAAGGAATGTTATAACCAATGCTTTTGTCATTCCAGCGCAGGCTGGAATCCACTGTAAAGAAGAAGGTTTAAATTAAAAAAGATTCCAGCCTATGCTGGAATGACAATATAAATGAAAATAATAATTATAAATTACGGAGCCGGTAATATTCAGTCCATTAAGTTTGCAATTCAGCGATTAGGATATGATGCCATTCTGAGTGATGATCCAGAGGAGATTAAATCTGCTGATAAAGTCATTTTCCCAGGAGTAGGAGAAGCAAGTAGTGCTATGCAAAAACTTCGTGCTTCTGGTTTAGAAAAACTAATTCCAGAATTAAAACAACCAGTTTTGGGGATTTGTTTAGGAATGCAATTGATGTGTAATTATACGGAAGAAGGTGATACCAATGGTTTAGGCATTTTTGATACAAATGTGATTAGATTTCAGAAGGATGTAAAAGTCCCCCAGATAGGATGGAATCAAATAACATCTCTAAAATCTCCACTTTTTAATGATATATCCGAAAACGAATATATTTATTTAGTACATAGCTATTATGCTCCCATTACAGAAACTACAATTGCAGAGTCTACCTATGGAATAACCTATAGTACAGCATTGCAAAAAGATAATTTCTATGGAACTCAGTTTCATCCTGAAAAGAGCAGTACTGTTGGAGAGAAAATTTTAGAGAATTTTTTAAAGCTATAAATTTAAACCAACTACTAATAAAGAATAACTATTTACCAAAAGACAAAAATGAGAATAATACCAGCAATAGATATTATAGAAGGAAAATGTGTCAGACTTTCTAAGGGAGATTATGATACTAAGAAAATATATAATGAAAGTCCGTTAGAAGTAGCAAAAGAATTTGAAGCACACGGAATTCAGTATTTACATTTGGTAGATTTGGATGGTGCTAAATCGAAGCATATAGTTAATCATAAAGTTTTGGAACAAATAGCATCTAAAACAAGTCTCAAAATTGATTTTGGTGGTGGACTAAAAACTGATGAAGACCTTAAGATTGCTTTTGAGAGTGGAGCAAACCAAATTACAGGAGGAAGTATTGCAGTGAAGAATCCTGAAACTTTTAAATCTTGGTTGTCTAAGTTTGGTAATGATAAGATAATTCTTGGAGCAGATGCTCATCATGAAAAAATTGCTGTGAGTGGATGGTTGGAAGAAAGCGATAAAGAACTAATTCCTTTTATTCAGGAATACCAAAAAGAAGGAGTGTCTTATGTAATATGTACTGATATTAGTAAAGATGGTATGTTAGAAGGACCTTCGTTTGATCTTTATAAAAAGATTTTGGATAATTCCGAACATATAAAATTAATCGCCTCTGGTGGGATTTCAGCTTTTGACGAATTACCTAAATTGGCAGAGATAGGATGTGAAGGAACTATTATCGGAAAAGCCATATATGAAAATAGAATTAGCTTAAAGCAGTTAGAAAAATATATTCTTCAAATAAACTAAAAATGGATTCAGATATAATTCAGGATTTTAAAGAACAAATCATCTACAGATTAGATGAAAGTGTACGAATGATAACTATTAGTTTTGATCAACTTTCTGAAGAAGATATTTGGAAACGGTTTAATGAATCTTCGAATAGTATAGGTAATTTGATATTACATTTATGTGGTAATATTACGCAATACGCAATCTCGTCTTTAGGGAATTTAGAAGATAATAGAGATCGAGATGCTGAATTTAGTGCTACCGATGGATTGTCCAAATCGGAATTGTTAACCAAATTAACTGCTACAATTACTAAAGCTAAAAAGATCATCAATACTTGTTCAACCGCAGAGTATCAAAGAAAAAGAGAAGTACAAGGTTTTAATTTTTCAGGAATTGGTATTGCTATTCATGTAACGGAGCATTTATCATATCATACTGGGCAAATTGCATTTTGGACAAAACAATTAAAAAATAAAGATTTAGGTTTTTACGATGGTATGGACTTAAATATAAAAAACAACGATAAGTAATGCTTACAAAACGAATCATACCTTGTCTAGATATTAAAAACGGACGTACCGTAAAAGGAGTGAACTTTGTAGATTTAAGAGATGCGGGTGATCCTGTAGAATTAGCAGATATCTATTCTAAAGCAGGCGCTGATGAATTAGTGTTTTTAGATATTTCTGCAACAGAAGAGAGAAGAAAAACATTAGCAAATTTAGTGCTGAAAGTAGCAGAAAAAGTAAACATTCCGTTTACTGTAGGTGGAGGTATTTCTTCTGTGGAAGATGTTGATATATTGCTAAAAAATGGAGCGGATAAAGTTTCAGTGAATTCTTCTGCAGTAAAAAATCCACAATTGATTAATGAATTAGCCGGTAAATTTGGAAGTCAGTGTATCACTGTAGCGATAGATGCTAAACAAATAGATGGAGAATGGAAAGTACATTTGGTTGGAGGAAAAGTACCTACGGAATTAAATCTTTTTGATTGGGCAAAGGAAGTGGAAGAAAGAGGAGCTGGAGAAATCTTGTTTACCTCAATGGATAATGATGGTACTAAAGATGGTTTCGCTAATGAGGCATTAGCAAGGTTATCTACCGAACTTAATATACCTATTATTGCTTCTGGAGGAGCAGGAAATATTAAGCATTTTGTGGATACTTTTAGGGAAGGTAAATCAGATGCAGCATTAGCGGCCAGTGTTTTTCATTTCAAGGAAATAGAAATAGAAGATCTAAAGAAAGAATTAAAAAAGAATGACATTCCCGTTAGATTATAATCACATTATACTTTTACAATCGGGAGAGCTTATAGCAAAATAACATACAATCAATCAATATATTTCACATCTACTGTGGAGTTATAAACTTTAATAATGGAAATAAATTTCAATAAAAATAATGATGGATTAGTGCCAGCAATCATACAAGATGCTTTAACAAAAAATGTACTAATGTTAGGATTCATGAATGAAGAAGCTTATCGGAAAACAGTTGATACAAAAAAGGTTACATTTTTTAGTAGAACTAAAAAACGATTATGGACAAAAGGAGAGGAAAGCGGTAACTTTTTGAACCTGGTAGATATAAAAAATGATTGTGATAAGGACACATTACTAATAACAGTAGATCCTGTTGGTCCAACTTGTCATAAGGGAGATGATACCTGTTGGGCTCAAAATAATGCGCAGACTTTTGGTTTTTTAACCGAGTTAGAAAATGTTATTCAAAACAGAAAAGAGAATCAGGATGATTCAAAATCTTATGTAGCATCTCTATTTAGAAAAGGGATCAATAAGGTTGCTCAAAAAGTAGGAGAAGAAGCTGTAGAAGTTGTTATTGAAGCTAAAGATGATAATGAAAAGCTGTTTTTAGATGAAAGCGCGGACCTACTTTTTCATTATTTGATTTTGTTACAAGCAAAAGGATATAAATTAAACGATATTGTTGAAGTTTTAAAGGATAGACATTAACTGATTTTAGTGTGTTTTACCTCCAAATTATCATAGCGATACTAAGATAAGTTTTAAACGAACTTTTAGAATAATTGATTTGATACTTCATAAATGATTAATTCATTTATGAAGATCTTGTTTGGTATATTCTTTTATGTGCCTTTTTTCTTTCATATTTGATGAAGGGGAAATTTCTTTACTAAAAAGGCATCAATCTTAATACAAATCATAGTGTTTTTACGGCACTTTTTTTAATATTGACATGCTTTTAAAATATTAATCAATTTTATTTCACTTTTGGTAGTAACAAAATGTGATAAAATGATACTTACACTTAAACCAATTCATCTTGAAAAAATATTACGTAAAACACTTTTTGATTGTATTTCTGTTTTTTGGGGTCACAAAAAAACTATTTGCTCAATGTAACACTACACAAACCATAACCGTTTGTGATATGGAAACCATTGACTTTGATAATGATGGTAACCCAGATGGAATAATTAATTTGTATACAGAAACTGGTATTGTTCCCGAATCTGGTGATTCTTGGGAATCTACAGGAATAGACGAAGGGGAAGAGGGTATAGAGTCTTCTGGTATTTTAAGATTGTGGCAATTAAGAAATGCCTCTGGGGATTATTTTTTTGATCTTATAAACCCCAATTGTCCAAGTGGATATAGAGTTAGAGTTAATCTAAAGCTCGGCCCTTATGCCGGGATTGCTGCTACTACAGGATTCTTTCCAGTATGTGACAATGATGATATTTGCCAACCTGGTATCGAAGTTGATATCAATTTATTTGATACCCTAGAATCTAGAGAAGGTTTTGCGCTTCCTCATTTAAATGGTGAGTGGAGCTACACAGGTCCTCAACCAGCAAATCCTTATATATTAGAAGGTGCAAATTTTGCCACTACTATAGACGATAACGGAGGTTTTCCTGTAGATAGTGAAGATTTTAGTTTTAGATATACTGTTTTAAATGTAGATACTTGTATAACGGATTTTGTTGATGTCCAAATAACAGTAGTAAGACCGGTGACAGCTGGTTACGCATCATCATTTACGATTTGTGAAAGTGATATTGATTTGTGGGATGAGAATATTAATCTTTTTGAAGATAGATTTTTAACAAGAGAAGATACAGGAGGAAGTTGGGAAGATGATGATAATACTGGTCAGATTACAAGTGCCACGGATTCAACAATTAATTTAAAAGAAGTTTACGACGTTTTTAGAGCTTCTCCAGAATATGTTCCTGGTTTTAGTTGTGTAAATTTTAGTTATACCTATAAAATCAACAGCAGATCTCCTATTTGTCCAAACGACGAAGAAACGGTTACCTTTGTGATTTATGAAGAATTAAGGCCATTTGCTCCTGAGAATTCAGTAGAAGAAATTTGTCCTAATTCTTCTCCGGATCAAATTAATCTTTTTGATCTACTTGAATTTGAACCTGGATATGTATATATGGATGGTTCAATTGCTGATGATTTTGCCTTTTGGACCTTTGTTGGAGGAGTGCCTTCAAATGGAGACCTTAATTTAGAAAATAATCTAAACGATCTACCTGAAGATGAGCAACATCTTGGACCAATTAATATTGCCAATGCAAATCCCGGAACTTATAGATTTCGATATGATGTGATTCCCAGACAGAGCTGCGACGTTACATTTTTATTTTCGGATGACGTATGTGATCCTATTAGTATAGATAGTAATCCTTGCGCTTCGATTTCTACTATTGTGACGATTGAAATTTTGCCTTACGATTATGCAGGACAGGATACAGTAGATCTTGATATTTGTCAAAGTTCCAATGATCAATTTAGTTTACGCAGTTTACTCAACTCAGATGGGAGAGAAATAGCAGAAGGAGTTTGGACAGATAATATGAATGTTGTAGTAGATGATATTTTTATGGTTCCAACAGATATTGTAGATCCTATTTCTTATTCATTTACACATACGACTATGAATCCTTCAGGATGTGTTGATGAAGCTATACTAGAATTTACAATATATAAAGAAGCTGAAGCAGGTGCTGGAAGCGGAACTGCTGTTACCGTATGTTCAGATAATTTAACCATTACTCTTTTTAATCTATTGGAAGGAAATCCTGATCCAACAGGAATATGGACAGGTCCTTTCGGATATACCTCACCAGATCATTTAGGAGTTTTTGATGCTACAGATCTTACATTACCAATCTTAGGTCCTGGAAACTATGTTTACACCGTAGGTGGTAATGCTGGATGTACTGGTCAAGATCAAGCTACAGTAACTATAGAAATAGTAGAGCCTGTAGAAATAGGAAATGATCGTAGTGCTTCTTTTTGCGAAATAGATGGTCGTGTTAATCTATTTATACTATTAGATAATGATACTCCTAGAATTGGAAGTTTTGAGGATATTGAAAATACAGGAGCGCTAACTCCCGAAGGTGTGGTAGAATTTGATCTATTGCCCAATCCGGATAATGAGGTTAATATGATATATAATTTTAGATATGTTATTCCTAATTCTGCTCCTTGTGATCAATCTTCATTGAATGTTGAAGTGCAAATAATTGATTTGCCTGAACCAAATGTGCCAGATCAAGAGTTTTGTATTCTGGATGCAAAAAGACTAGATGATATAGAAGTTGATGTACTCAATTATAATTGGTATGATAATCTAGAAAGTGATATGCCAATTATTGATAATCCTCTACTCTTTGATAATCAAGTTTTTTATATAGCTACAGTAGATGCTGATAATTGTGAATCAGAACGAGTGATGGTGCAAATAAATATCCTAAATATGGGAGAACGGTTTTCTAATGGAGAATTATGTGCTTTGGATTTTCAGGATGGAGTATCCCCAGATGGAAATAACCAAAATGATACTTTTGATCTGTTTATAGAAGAACAGTTTAATATTCCAATTGCATTTCCAGATTTTGATTTAAAAATCTACAACAGATATGGAGCTTTAGTATATGAGGGGAATAGAGATACAGAAGAATTTAGAGGAGAAAGTAACGTTTCTTTGCGATTAGGAGATGACCTTCCTTCTGGAACCTATTTCTATATTTTTACTCCCAATTTTGAAAATAATTTTCCAATTCAAGGAAGTTTTTACCTAAGCAGATAAATAGTTCATGAGATCACGATTAATTTTAAGTATAGCACTTGTTTTCTGCTCGGTGATGTATGCACAGCAGGATCCACAATATTCCCAGTATATGTATAACATGAGTACGGTAAATCCAGCTTATGTAACTAACCAAAGAGGGCTTATTTCTACTGGTCTTTTATATAGAAAACAATGGACTGGAATTGAAGGTTCACCTGAAACAGCAAATGTTTTTGGTAATATTCCATTAAACGAAAAGGTAGAGTTGAGCGTAAATTATGTAAATGATAGAATTGGTGAAGCGATTCGTACCAATAATAATTATTTTAATGTTGATTTTGCATATATCACTCGTATTTCTGATAAATTTAAGTTATCATATGGTTTAAAAGCTGGTATCACTAGTTTTCAGTTTAATGCTATCGGGTCAGATGTATCTGATGATCCTGCCTTTTCTGATAACAACTCTTCTTTACAACTTAATCTGGGAGCAGGTTTGTTCTTATTTTCTCATAATTTTTATGCTGGTATTTCGTCTCCAAATTTACTACCTAATGATGTTGATATAGATGGAGTAGGTGTATCTAGATCAAAGACTCATTTATATGGGGTTACTGGTTTTGTTTTTGATTTGGTTGATGAGGTTAAACTGAAACCATCTATGGTAATCAAACAGGTTTTGGATTCACCATTAACCTTTGATATTTCTTTAAATTCCTTAATCTATAATAAATTCGAACTAGGAGTTTCTTACCGTTATGAAGATGCTTTTATTGCGCTGGCAGGATTTAATATTACCAGAAATTTAAAAGTGGGATATGCATATGATTTTAGTACTAGCGAATTAAGTGGGTATAATAACGGAAGTCATGAAATTATACTTCTTTATAATTTCGATTTACTCAATCTTAGCAATAAATATACATCTCCAAGATTTTATTAAAATATGAAAACTAAGTTACTTTTTGTATTCGTCCTTTTGATCGGACAAACTATTTTTTCTCAAAGAAAGAGTAGAGCAGATCGTTTTTTTGAAACAGGAGACTATATCAATGCGGCATTGCAATATGAGGAAGAACTCAATAGAGAAGGGTATAGAAAAGATATATTAGAAAAGATATCTACCTCATATTATAATGCTTTTCAGTTTCAAAAGGCATATAGATATCTTAAAATCTTGACTTCTGGAAAGTTTTATGCAAAAGATAAGAGTTATGATAATTCGTATAATTTTAAAATGTATCAGGTCCTTTCTGCTTTAGGAAAATATGAAAAAGCAGTAGAGTTTCTGGCTTTGTATAAGAAAAACAAATCAGAAGAATTAAATAAAGAAAGTGCTATAGCTGTTATTGAGGCCTTTAAACTAAAAGATGATGACTATACCATTAGTCCTCTAAAAATTAATTCCAATGCATCAGAGTTTGCTGCAGTAAAGGTCGATAGTACCATTTATTTCAGTTCTGATAGAAATTCTAATGGTTTTATGGATAAAAGCTATAAATGGACTCATCGTCCGTTTTTAGATATTTATAAGGTTCGGGTGAATGAGAAAAATATACCAACAACTGATATAGAAAAAATTTCAGGAGAAATTAACTCTAAATTGCATGAAGGTAATTTTTGTTTTACCAAAGACGGCAACACCATTTACTTTTCTAAAAGTAATTCTGAAAAAGGCAAAAAGAAATACGATAGTATAGGAAATAACTCAATATTCTTATATAAATCAACCAAGACAGATGGTATTTGGAAAACTCCAGAAAAGCTTCCTTTTAATAATACAAACTATTCTGTCGAGCACCCATCACTTTCCACAGATGGTAAGATATTATATTTTTCGTCTAACATGCCTGGTGGATATGGTGATTTTGATATTTATAGAGTGCTTGTTAATCAGGATGGTACGTATGATGAGCCTGTAAATCTTGGGGCCACTATCAATACTGCTAATAGAGAACAGTTTCCGTTTATATCTAAAGATGGCCATTTGTTTTTTTCTTCTAATGGTCATTTAGGTCTAGGTATGATGGATCTCTTTGTATCAGAAAGAAAAAATAATGTTTTCAAAAAACCAGTGAATCTAGGAGCACCGATTAATTCTAGGTACGATGATTTTTCTCTTACCTATTATAATGAAACGGATGGTTTTTTTGCTTCAAATAGAAAAAATAAAACAGATGATGATATCTATTTGTTTTCTCAGATAGGAGAAATATTTCTTAAGGAATATAAAGCTAGATTCACGGTTAAAGATTTTGCTTCAGATTCCTACATACCCGATGCAGATATATTTGTTTCGAATTTAGAAAATCAATTACATGAAGGTAAGCTAGACAAACAAGAATTTTTTACCATATCCTTATTTCCTGGCAAATATGATTTCACAGCTACTGCAAAAGGCTACAAGAGCAAAACAAAATCAATTATAGTAAAGGAAAAAGAAAATGAGGTTTATGTTATTTATTTGGATAAAGAAATAGTTTCTGTCGTAGAGGAAAATGGTAATAATGAAAATAATACAAGTGCTCCTAACAAAGATATAGTTACCAACAAGGAAAACTTAACAGGAGAAAAATTACGTAACACCTTGTTAAACGATAAGGTAGGCCCTCCAGTGATAGAAAAAAATGGAAAACTATATTTCGATCTTCCGCCTATTTATTTTGATTATGATAAGTGGAATATAAGAGCCGATTCTAAAAAGGTGCTAGATGAATTTGCCTTAAAGTTAGAGAAATATAAAAGTGTTTACATTAAAATCTCTTCACATACAGATAGTAGGGGTACAGATTCATATAATCAGGTGCTTTCAGAAAAGAGAGCAGAATCAACACGTAATTATCTTGCTTTAGTTGGTTATGTAAATGCGAGAAGAATGAAGTTTGAAGGTTTTGGAGAGTCTATTCCGTTAATCGATTGTGATACAAAAAATTGCTCGGAGGAAGATCATCAGATCAACCGAAGAAGTGAATTTGAGATTATCAAGTATTAAAAGGAATAAACAAATGTTTAATATATTGTTTTCTAATAAATTAAATTGTATTTTTGCAGCCCTTTTTGGCGATTAAGAGAATAGAAAAGGATAAATATAATTTAATTTAACGCTTCTGTATAAGTTTTTCGTATTGATTCTCAAACAAATACAGGATACAAATTTTATCTTCAATGTCTGAAGAAACAAAAAACACAGATGTTCAGGAAGTAGAGGCTCCAAAGGCAGCTCCTGCGGCTTCACCTCAACAAGAAAACCCTGAGCAATTTTTAAAAGATTTTAACTGGCACAATTACGAGGAAGGTATCGACCCAATCGCAGATTCTAAATTAGAAGAGTTTGAAAAGCTAGTTGCAGAAAATTTTGTGGACACCTTAAACGACGAGGTAGTAGAGGGAACAGTAATCAATATTACAGATCGTGATGCTATCATTGATATTAATGCAAAGAGTGAAGGTGTAATTTCATTAAATGAATTTCGTTACAACCCAGATCTTAAAGTAGGTGATAAGGTTGAGGTTTTAATTGATGTGCGTGAAGACGCTACAGGTCAATTAATTTTATCTCACCGTAAGGCTAGAGTAATTAAGGCTTGGGATAGAGTAAATAACGCTCATGATACTGGTGAAATAGTAAATGGATTTGTTAAGTGTAGAACTAAAGGAGGAATGATCGTTGACGTATTCGGAATCGAGGCGTTCTTACCAGGTTCTCAGATTGATGTAAAACCAATCCGTGATTACGACGCGTATGTAGGTAAAACAATGGAATTTAAAGTTGTTAAAATCAACCACGAGTTCAAAAACGTTGTAGTATCTCACAAAGCGCTTATCGAAGCAGATATCGAAGAGCAGAAGAAAGAAATTATTGGTCAGTTAGAAAAAGGTCAAGTATTAGAAGGTACTGTTAAGAATGTTACTTCTTATGGTGTATTCGTTGATCTTGGAGGAGTTGACGGACTTATCCATATTACTGATCTTTCTTGGTCTAGAATCAATCATCCAAATGAGATTGTTGAACTTGATCAGAAATTAAACGTTGTAATCTTAGACTTTGATGAGGCTAAGACTCGTATCCAATTAGGTCTTAAGCAATTAAAAGCACATCCTTGGGAAGCTCTTGATAATGAACTAAAAGTTGGAGATAAGGTTAAAGGTAAAGTTGTTGTAATCGCTGATTACGGTGCGTTTATCGAAGTTGAAGAAGGTGTAGAAGGATTAATCCACGTTTCTGAAATGTCTTGGTCTACTCACTTAAGATCAGCACAAGACTTTGTAAAAGTAGGTGATGAAGTAGAAGCTGTAATCCTTACTTTAGATAGAGAAGAGCGCAAAATGTCTCTAGGTGTTAAGCAATTAACTCCAGATCCATGGACAGATATTACATCTAAATATCCTGTAGGTTCTAAGCATACTGGAATCGTTCGTAACTTTACAAACTTTGGAGTATTCGTAGAATTGGAAGAAGGTATTGATGGATTAATTTATATCTCTGATCTTTCTTGGACGAAGAAAATCAAGCATCCATCAGATTTCACTAATGTAGGTGATAAGTTGGATGTAATTGTTCTTGAGTTAGACGTAGAAGGACGTAAATTAAGCCTTGGACACAAACAAACTGAAGATAATCCTTGGGATAAGTATGAAACTGAGTTCGCAGTAGGAACTAAGCATACACATGCCATTACTGAGATTGTAGACAAAGGAGCTACTATCGAGTTTAATGAGGATATCGTTGCATTCGTACCGTCTCGTCACTTAGAGAAAGAAGATGGTAAGAAGTTAGCTAAAGGTGAAGAAGCAGAATTCCAAATTATTGAATTCAATAAAGAATTCAAAAGAGTGGTAGCTTCTCATACAGCTTTATTTAAAGAAGAAGAAGCTAAGATCGTTAAGCAGGCTGCGAAAAAAGCTGCCGCTAGTAATTCAGAGAAAACCACTCTTGGTGATATCGATGCATTAGCAGATCTTAAAGCTAAAATGGAAAAAGGAGGTAACTAATCTCTTTATTCTTTATAAATTAAAAGACCGTTCGAAAGAGCGGTCTTTTTTTTACACTGAAAGTAGGTGCTACGTATTCACTGATATTGATGTAGTAGAAATCTAATAATTTATAGAATTTAGATGTCATAAGATTATAGTAGTAATGAGAGGTTTGTTTTTATTAGTAATAAGTAACTTGTTTATACATTCATTACATTGTCAGCATATGCATACAGAAGAAGAGTTACAGGAATTTAAGAAGATTGTAAGTCAAACCAGGCAGCTGGGGAGAGAAAAAATAGTATACATCGCTTTAACCAATATAACAGATGATCCAGAATCAGTTTTAAAAAATGATAAAGTTACTATTTCTGTATGGTATAATGATTTGACGGTAAAAGTTGATATTCAAGAGCATTCTCCGATTCGTTATTTTCCAATGAATACAAAGTATCATTTAGAAAAAACCATATATGTTTCTATGGATCATGTCTCTGGTTCCAGCGGAAGTATTGTATACAATCAAAAGAAGGAACAAGCAGCAGATAATTTTAGTAAAGTTTTTTTATATCAACATACAGAAGATAAAAAAAAGATGGTCTCTAAAGTTTTTCAGCTTAATAATAGAAATGATCCTCAATATTATCTAGATCCTGAAACACAAAGGCATATTACTATTAGAGAACATAAGAGTCATTATAGTATACAAATTGGTGATCAATATGCTATTACTTATAAAATTGATAAAGAATCTGGACAGATTTATGATTATGATGATCCGTATAAGAATTTTTATCCTACTCCTACAGCGACATCATTTAAACCTAAACCTTTAGGTGGATCTTGGATAGAAATAAAAGAATGACAGATTTTTATTCCATTTTATAATAAAATTCTTTTATAGGAAACATTAGTTTTTGAAATACAAGAGCTTATTTTTATCCGAAATCTAAGATTGAATAATCCTAAAATTTGATTACATTTGTATTCCAAATGTCTATTTGGAAATTATGAGTCAAAAATTACTACTTAGTGCAAAAGAGATAGATATTATTCTGCACCGTTTGGCTTGTCAATTGATAGAAAATCATACAGATTTCGACAATACAGTCTTAATAGGAATACAACCGCGAGGTACGTACTTAGCTAAGAGGTTACAGAAAATTCTTGTTGAAGAATATCAACTCCATAATTTGAATTTAGGGTATCTCGATATAACTTTTTACAGAGATGATTTTAGACGAGGAGAAAAACCTTTAGAAGCTAATAAGACAGATATTAATTTTGTCGTAGAAGACAAAAGAGTTGTTTTTATTGATGATGTATTATACACGGGAAGAAGTATAAGAGCTGCATTAACAGCTGTTCAATCATTTGGTAGACCATTAGAAATAGAATTATTAACATTAATCGATAGACGTTTTAGCAGACATTTACCCATACAACCAAATTATAGAGGTAGACAGGTAGATTCGATTAATCAGGAAAAAGTAAAGGTGAACTGGATAGAAAATGAAGGAGAAGATGCAGTTTATCTTGTAAGTAGATAAAAATTAAATTTAAATACAGAATGAGCGAATTAAGTGTAAACCACTTACTAGGAATCAAATATCTTACCAATGAAGATATTAACCTCATTTTTGAAACAGCGGATCATTTTAAAGAGGTCATTAACCGACCCATTAAAAAAGTTCCTTCGCTTAGAGATATAACCATTGCTAATCTTTTTTTTGAAAATAGTACAAGAACTAGATTATCATTTGAACTAGCTGAAAAAAGATTATCTGCAGATGTTATTAATTTTTCTGCGGCATCTTCCTCCGTTAAAAAAGGAGAAACACTCATAGATACAGTTAATAATATTCTGTCTATGAAGGTGGATATGGTAGTGATGAGACATCCTAATCCAGGTGCGGGTGTTTTTCTGTCTAAGCATGTAAATGCAAGTATTGTAAATGCAGGAGATGGAGCTCATGAGCATCCAACTCAAGCGTTATTGGATTCCTATTCCATCCGTGAAAAGTTAGGAGAAGTAAAAGGAAAAAAAATTGTTATTGTTGGAGATATTTTACATTCTAGAGTAGCATTGTCTAATATTTTTGCACTTAAGCTTCAAGGAGCAGAGGTAAAAGTATGTGGTCCTAAAACGTTAATACCAAAATATATTGAAAAACTTGGTGTTACAGTAGAAACGGATCTTATAAAGGCTTTAGAATGGTGTGATGTAGCAAATATGTTACGTGTTCAAAATGAACGAATGGAAATTAGCTATTTCCCTTCCACAAGAGAATATACTCAACAGTTTGGAGTAAATAAGAGGTTGTTAGATAACCTCGACAAGGAGATTGTAATTATGCATCCGGGACCCATCAATCGTGGTGTAGAGATCACGAGTGATGTTGCTGATTCTAAACAAGCCATTATACTAGATCAGGTTCAAAACGGAGTAGCAGTGAGAATGGCGGTTATTTATCTTTTAGCTTCAAAAATAAAACAATAATAGTATGATATTCAATAAAGAAGGTTCTACAACCATTATTACACAAGAAAAAGCAACAGTTGTTGATTTCGTGAAAGCCATTGAGACTAAATACGAGTCAATGAAAAATGATAATATTGTTGCAAACTTATTCTCATTAAAAAACCTATCGGTTGATGATATCAATGAGTTTCTTAGGGTCTCAAATAAGCACAAAGCAAATAAACGTTCATTTGTTATAGTAACGGATCAGGTATCTTACGATGAATCGCCAAAAGAGATTACTATTGTTCCAACTTTAATAGAAGCTTTGGACTTAATTGAAATGGAAGAAATCGAGCGTGATTTGGATTTTTAAAAATCTTTGATATTTTTTGTAATCAAAGTTAATTTCTAACGTCTTATTTATCATGAATAAAATAGCCCCATTTATTCTTGTGTTTACTTTGTTGCTTTCGACAACTGTAATTGCACAAGACTGGAAATATGATTTTGAAGAAGCTAAAGTATTAGCAAAAGAAAAAAATCAAAATATTGTTTTACTTTTTACTGGTTCGGATTGGTGTCCGCCTTGTATCAAACTAGAAAGAAAAATTTTTTCTAATACTGATTTTAAAAAGTTTGCCGACGAAAAGTTTGTTTGGGTAAAAGCAGATTTTCCAAAACGAAAAAAAAATCGTCTATCAGAAGAACAACAGAAAAAAAACTTTTCTTTGGCAAACCGGTATAATAAAAAAATGGTATTCCCTGTCATTCTTGTTATTGATCAAGAAGGCCAAGTACTCGGCGCAACAGGATACCGAAAAATGTCTGCAAATAGATATATGGAATTGCTTACTACATTTGATTCTTTTGGCCGTTAATATTGATATATCTATAGGATTAAGTTATCTTGAACTTTTTAAAAATTAAGATATAAAATAAATTGAAAGTTACCATTTTAGGCTGTTATTCGGCCACTCCAAGAACATTTACGAATCCTACATCTCAGGTATTAGAAATTAATAATCACATTTTTCTTATTGATTGCGGAGAAGGAACGCAAGTAGAATTAAGACGAAATAAGATAAGGTTTTCTAGGATTAACCATATTTTTATTTCTCATCTTCATGGAGATCATTTTTATGGATTAGTAGGTTTAGTATCTACCTTTAGAATGTTGAATAGAGAAAATCCTCTTCATATATATGGCCCTGAAGGAATAAAAGAAGCAATTACATTACAACTAAAACTTTCAAATTCTTGGACAGATTATCCCTTACATTTTCATGAACTAACTAGCGAAGATTCCCAGGTCGTTTTCGAAGATGATAAAGTTATTGTGAGTACCATACCTTTACAACATCGTATTTATTGTAATGGCTTTTTATTTCAAGAAAAATTAGGAGATCGAAAATTGCTTATGAGTAAGGTGCTTAATTACGATATCGATAAGGTGTATTACAAATCCATCAAAAAGGGGAAAGATGTAATATTAGATGATGGTCGTATAATTCCAAACTCTGAATTAACAGATGATCCTGCTCCAGCAAAGAGTTATGCATTTTGCAGCGATACAAAATATGATGAAGAAAAGATACCCTTAATTCAAGATGTGACAACCTTGTATCATGAATCTACATTTTTGGAAAGCCATAAATATTTATGTGATAAAACAGGTCATAGTACCGCAATAGAAGCCGCGAAGATTGCTAAAAAAGCAAATGTCAAGAATTTAATTTTAGGACATTATTCTACTAGATATGGGAATATTGAGCTTTTCAAGGAAGAAGCCCAAACTGTTTTTGAAAATGTAGAGATAGGAGATGACGGAAAAGTTTTTAAATATTAAATAAAAATTAGGGTTTTTATAAATGAGTTTGTTTCAGTAATAGATCTGCAGTTTTGTGTGATCTTAATAAACGAATCTTAAAACTCTAATTTATGAAAACCAATATCATCTTAATTTGTTGCCTATTTTTTTATTCAACTTTTACGATTAAAGCGCAAACAGCTAAATACGTTCCAGGAGAAATTCTTGTTAAGTTAAACGAAGAATACTCTGGTAAAAAGTTTGTTCAGGATTTTGAAAGGTCTAGTAGTCAGTTGAGTAATCCTGTTTTGGTGTCTAAATCATTAAACATTTGGAAGTTCAGTTTTGATGAAAATAAAACACCTATGAAAACTATTTTAAATAATGTTTCAAGAAATAGAAACACTCAAATAGTTCAGGTCAATCATATTATTACTAAAAGAGCTACTACTCCAAATGATGCTGAATTTGATAGACAATGGCAATACTTTCAATCAAACGATAAAGATATTGATGCAGAAGAAGCTTGGGATATAACTACTGGTGGAACTACTGCAAATGGACATGAAATTGTAGTAGCAGTCATTGATGATGGAATTCAGTTTGATCATCCAGATATGAAAGACAATATTTGGATGAATACACAAGAAATTGCAGACAATGGTATTGATGATGACGGTAATGGATATATTGATGATGTAAAAGGATGGAATACAGCAACTAATGACGATAATGTTGGTGATTTAGGACATGGAACTCCCGTAAGTGGTATAATTGGTGCAAAAGGAAATAATGGTATTGGAGTAGCTGGTGTGAATTGGGATGTAAAGGTAATGGCTATTGATGGAGGAACAGGAGTAGAAGAAGAGGTTATTAGAGCGTACTCTTATGCTTTGGATAACAGAAAATTATACAATGAAACTAATGGAGCCAAAGGTGCTTTTGTTGTAGCTACTAATGCATCTTGGGGAGTGGACTTTGGCCAACCAGGAGATGCTCCTCTATGGTGTGAATTATACGATACACTTGGTGAAAATGGAATATTAAATGCGGGAGCAACTATTAATGATGATCAAGACATTGATGTAGTTGGAGATTTGCCAACAGCTTGTCCAAGTGAATTTTTAATAACAGTGACCAATATGAATCAGGATGATGAGAAAGTACAGTTTGCTGGATATGGAAAAACTACGATCGATTTAGGTGCTCATGGAGAAAATGCTTTTACGATTACTTCTGGAAGTGGTTATGGAGGATTTGGAGGTACATCTGGAGCAACTCCACATGTAACTGGTGCTATTGCTTTATTATATTCTGCACCAAATACTTCTTTTGCAGAATTAGCTATTAATGATCCTGAAGAAGCAGCTAGAAAAGTACGAGGTTATATTTTGGATAATGTAGATCCAAATACCTCTATACAAGATATTACAACGACTGGAGGGAGATTGAATTTGTTCAAAAGTTTACAGGCTTTAATGAATGATCAAACACTTTCTATAGATGAAGTGACTAGTCAACCTAATGATGGAATTTTCTTGTATCCAAACCCTGCTAGAGATATTATTACATTTGAATTACCTAACAATGTAAAAATAAAATCTGCGTCTATTTATTCCAGTACTGGGCAATTGGTAGAAAAATTAGAAAATAATGTAGCATCAATAAATATTTCAAATCTTGCTAATGGATTGTATATAGTGCGCTATCAAATAGATGGAGCTAATTCTTTATATCACACAACACTGTTAAAAAGATAACTAATTATTTAGTGTTTATTTATAAATTTCTCATGCATTTTTAAAATCAAATTGTCTTACTTTTACAGTATTAATTATTGCGAATACTGTTAAATGAATAGAGATCTTACAGATTATAGAAAATCATATGATAAGAAAACTTTAGAGGAAGACACACTAGAGAAATCTCCTTTTGTATTGTTTTCTACTTGGTTTAAAGAAGTTGAAGAGGCTGGAGGAGTAGAAGAAGCTAATGCAATGACCATTACCACCAATGGATTAGACGGTTTTCCGAAAGCAAGAATAGTTTTGTTAAAGCACTATGACGAAAAAGGTTTTGTGTTTTATACAAACTATGAATCCGAAAAAGGAAAAGCTATTGCAGCTAATAATAAGGTTTGTATTTCATTTTTTTGGCCTAATCTGGAAAGACAGGTTATAATTAAAGGAGAAGTTGCTAAAATATCGAATGAGAAAAGCAATGAATATTTTCAATCGAGGCCTCGCGGTAGCCAACTTGGCGCTTGGGCTTCTGCACAAAGTAATGTGATTTCGAATAGAGAAGTTCTCGAAAAAACACTAGCAAATTTAGAAGAAAAATATAAAGATACAATCATCCCAAAACCTGACTTTTGGGGTGGTTATTGTATCAAACCCGTTACCTTCGAATTTTGGCAGGGTAGACCAAATCGTTTACATGATAGAATACGTTTTGAATCTGAGGATAACAAGAACGAGTGGAAAATCGAAAGATTATCTCCTTAGTATCTGAAAAAAAAGGTGCTTTTACCCTATAAGATTAGTCTTGTGGTGGTTTAATCCATGATAACAAAATTGGATCTTCTATTTTTACGATACTCTTCTTCTTCACAATCTTGTCCATCAAGACAATTATTTACAGGTCTTGTTTCACCAAAACCTTGATAAGAGAGTATTCTATTTCTAGAAATTTCCTGACCAACAAGATAATTATAGATAGATTCTGCTCTTTTTTGAGATAAATCTAAATTATAATCATGATTTCCTCGGCTATCTGAGTGTGTTTCAATTTTAATGATCATCCCGGGATAATCTTCTTTCATTAGTTTTACTACTTTGTTAAGCTCTACTTCTGCTTTTTCTGTAATATCCCATTTATCAAACTCGAAATAAATTTCATTTAACTTAATGAGATCATTAATCGTTTTGTCAAGCTTCACGTCTGAACTTAGATTAGATGAAGGATCTTGATTAGAGTTTACGATATCGTTATCATTCAGACCAGTACTTTCGGTATTTTCAGATTTGTTGGCAGTATTAACTTCGACGATATTTTTCTCTAAATTCTTTGTTCTTGCAGCAAAATTTGCGTTAAAATTTGGACAATTTAGTCCGCTCATATCTACCGCTAGTTTTATTTGGTAATAGTCAGGAAGATTACATTTATTAATGTGGTTATATCCTTTAGTATATTTTTTAGTTTCATTAAGAGACCCATTGAACTCAGCTATTACTGGTTGATCTTGCACAAGAACTTCTCCAGTTTCATTCAAAAGCTCACAAGTACTATTTACCTGTATTGCATATCTGATTTCAAAAGGTTCGCTATCCATTTTTACCATTTTATTAGGTACAGAAAAGCTTAGTGTCCGCGTAGGCTCATCATAAGAAACTTTGATTCTTTTTGAAGGAAGAACTACAGATTCTTTGGAAAAGACAACATGCTCAGGAAGAATATCCTTAATAATGGTATTTTTAGCGTCATCGTTTCCATCGTTATGAATAGTTAAACTGTATGCAATTTCTTGATCAGGTGCAATTACGTCATTAGGAAATACAAAACTACCATCCGAATATCTGGATCTCTTAACGATTTGAATTGCAGGCTCATAAATTTCTACGCTAAAAGCAACTGCCATTACAGAATAACCATCATTATCGGTAAGCAACCTAAAACTTGATTTGGTTTGATTGTTACCAATAATACTGTTTCTTGGATTTTTAATTTCAAATAGGTCAGCATCATATCCTAGAGTATTTTGACTAGCAGGAACTCTGGATGTAATATTTCGACCATTCTCAGTAATATTAGCATTAAAGAAATTGTTCATAGGATTGGTATTATCCGTAATTCCTTTATACTTATTAGTTTCATTAGATAAAACCTGAAAACGATCACCTCTGATACCTTTATCACCTTCATAAGAGATAACTCCTATCTTACCATGAACAGCTCCTTCTGGAATAGTCTGGAAATTATCAAATGAAAATTCTACTGGTTTTGCTTTAGAATCAATATTTACAAAACCATCATATACATAAAAACGTTTTCTTGGCTTGGAGTTATCTTCGTAAATAACAACCATAGTCCAACCACCAGCAAGGCCATTGCCTAAGGTTTCATCATCATTCACTTCTGATGTAGTGGCAGGAATATTAGCAACAGTATAAGTACCCATCGGATCCTGTAAACTTGTTACTTGATCTGTTATATCCTTGTAGCAAGAGTATTGCTTAAATAATGACTTGTCATCATTATAATAATCATGAATGATTTGCGCACCGGTCAAATTAGTGTACGTATCACTTCCCGGGTATTTTATTTTAATGGAAGTAATATCATTTGCTCTTTCTTTATCAGCGTAAGATGCTGTCCAATATAAACCTACATGTTTAATAGAAGCACAGCCAGAAGGAATATCTAGATCAGCACTACTGGAGTTAAAGGTGGTATCATCATTATCAATATCGATAAATCCCATTCTGAACTGATTATTCAGACCACCATTATTATAACTTTTGTTTGGGTTGAAAGGATCTGTTCCATCATCATTACTTACTTTACCAAGTATAGTGTTGGATACAAATTTGAAATCTCCTTTAATAGTAAATTCCGTTCTTTTTTCTAAAGGTACCTCTACCTGCCCAAAGATTGTAGAGCAGTTCATGATTACAAAAACGGCAAGAGCGTATTGTAATTTTAAGCCTAGTATTTTTGAAAGTCCAATTTTTTCCACTTTTCCTTTTTTAATCCCTGTTATATTTAACTTAAAACTTGATACTAAATTGTGTTTAATTACTAAGGGTAAACATCTTCATTATAAGGGGAAACCGTAGGTAAAGTTAAATTTTAACAACTTATTATGTAAGTAAAAACTGATCTTTTCGATATAAAATGTGGTTTTATCGATTAAATGCAGCTTATTAGTCTGCTCATTTTCATTGTTTTAAGGGAGTTTTTCGCAAATAGATCATTTTAGAGTAGCAGAATAAATCGAGTTTTTTCTAGAATTCGTTTACCGCTTTTTTTAACAAAAAATATTTTTATGATAATATATGTAGAAATGTAAATGCTTATTCTTAAACTTGCGTATGTGTAAATTTAGGCGGATATAATTTTTTGATTCAATCATGAAAACGTTATACATTATTAGACATGCAAAATCATCTTGGGAATTTGATTTAGAAGATCATAAAAGACCATTGAATAAAAGAGGTTTAAAAGATGCTGATATAATAGGTAAACAGCTTAAAAGCCTTATAAAACCTATTGATAAGGTAATTAGCAGTGATGCCGTAAGAGCAAGAACAACAGCTGAGATTATTCTTGGTCACCTAGATATTGAGGAGGATATTTTTAATTTAGAACCCAAGCTTTATGACTTTAATGGCCATCAGGTTATAGAAGTCATAAAAAATTGTGAGAACCACATTGATACATTGGTAATTTTTGGTCATAATCATGCCTTTACTTCAATTGCTAATCTTTATGGAGATCAAATGATAGATAATTTGCCGACTGCAGGTGTGGTAGGTATTCAATTTGATATTGATAATTGGGCGGATATTAGCGTAGGAAAAATCATACTAACCTTATTTCCCAAAGATTTACGATAAATGGAGGAAAATCAAGTAAATAGATATATAAATAGAGAATTAAGCTGGTTACAATTTAATGCAAGAGTATTACAGGAAGCATCGGATGATAGTGTTCCATTGTTAGAAAGACTTCGTTTTATCGGAATATTTTCAAATAATTTGGATGAGTTTTTTAAAGTTAGATATGCTGCTATCAAAAGAATTGATCTCTCTGGTACTGATGGTAAAAATGTATTAAAAGGAATGACTGCCAGTGAACTTTTAGAACAAATAACTAAAATAGTTATTAAACAGCAGTCAGAAAGTTTAAAAACGATTAATACGATTAGTGAAAGATTAAAAGATCATAACATCTTTATCATAAATGAAAATCAAGTTACTCCAGAGCAAGATAATTTTATACGTAGGTATTTTGTAGACAAGGTAAGTCCTGCTTTAGTAACTTATATTTTAAATGATTTAGATAAGTTTCCTCATCTTAAGGATAGTGTGGCTTATTTAGCCGTAAAATTGGTTTTGAAGGATACAGTGCCGAAAGAAGGTACCATATCTAAAATCTTACAACAAAAAACCAAAGAGAAAATCTATGCACTTATAGAGATTCCTAAAAATATGGATCGTTTCGTAGTGCTTCCGGAAAAAGATGGTAAAAAATATATCATAATTCTGGATGATTTGATACGGTATTGTATGCAAATTAACTTTAGTATTTTTAATTATATCAGTGCTTCTGCTCATATGATTAAAATTACAAGAGACGCGCAGTTAGATTTTGATAATGATTTTAGTAAGAGTTTTATTGAGAAAATTTCGAGTAGTGTAAAATCGAGAAGAGATGGAGAACCTGTAAGATTTGTATACGATAAAACAATAGATAAGGATACACTTAATTTCTTAATGGAAAAGATGGGTGTGGATAATACCGATAGCATTATACCTGGCGGTAGATATCATAACCGTCGGGATTATATGAATTTTCCAGATTTAGGAAAGAAAAGTCTTGTCTATCAGAAATTGATACCACTTACAATTCCTGGACTAAGTCTACAGGGAAGCTTACTCGATAAAATTGCAAAAAAAGACTTTTTACAGTATACACCGTATCATACTTTTTCATATACCGTAAAGTTTTTGCGTGAAGCAGCAATTGATCCAAAGGTAAAGACGATTAAAATCACGATTTATAGATTGGCAAGGATTTCTCATATTGCCAGTTCTCTCATCAATGCAGCAAAAAATGGTAAAAATGTAACGGTACAAATAGAATTGCAAGCACGATTTGATGAGCAGGCTAATATTAGATATGCAGAACAAATGCAAAGAGAAGGTGTTAATCTAATTTTTGGAGTTTCTGGTCTAAAAGTACATTGTAAAGCCTGCGTAATAGAAAGAGAAGAAGAAGGAAAGTTAAAAAGATATGGCTTTATAAGTACCGGTAATTTTAATGAGTCCACAGCAAAAATATATACAGATTATACCTTATTTACTACTAACGAGGCAATCTTGAAAGAAACCAATAAAGTATTTAAGTTCTTTGATATTAATTATAAGGTAAGTAGGTATAAACATTTATTAGTGTCTCCTCACTATACACGAAGTGCTTTAACGAAATTAATTGATAATGAGATTAAGAACAGTAAAGCAGACAAACCTTCAGGAATTAGATTGAAATTGAATAGTCTTAGCGATTATAGAATGATTGATAAACTTTATGAAGCGAGTAGAGCTGGTGTAAAAATCAATTTGATCGTAAGAGGTATTTGTTGTTTGATTCCTGGAATCGAAGGAATGAGCGAAAATATTGAAGCTATCAGTGTTGTGGATAAATTTCTAGAACATCCAAGATTATTAATTTTTGAAAATGGAGGAGATTCTAAAGTATACATTTCTTCTGCAGATTGGATGAGAAGAAACTTAGACAGAAGAGTAGAAATAAGCTGTCCTATATATGATAAAGATATCAAAGAAGAATTAATTGATACCTTTGATATCTGTTGGAGTGATAATGTAAAAGGAAGAAAGCTTTCAGAAAATCAAGATAATAGGTATATTCGAAATGATAAAGAAAAGGTAAGATCCCAAATTGCCACTTATGACTATTATTTAAAAAAATTAGGAAATTAAATATTTTGTTGACTATAGAAAAATATGGAGCTATTGATATTGGTTCCAATGCGGTGAGATTGTTGATTAGTAGTGTCCACGAAGAAGAAGGAAAAAAGACACGATTTAAAAAAACTAGCCTTGTAAGAGTTCCTATTCGATTAGGAGCTGATGTTTTTTTAAATGGAAAAATCTCGGAAGAAAATATTGGTAGGATGTTAGATGCTATGCAAGCGTATCAACTTTTAATGAAAACTCATAAAGTAGTGCGTTATAAGGCTTGTGCTACTTCAGCAATGAGAGAAGCTAATAATGGTAAAGAGGTCGTAGATCTTATTAAGGAAAATACGGGAATACATATTGATATTATCGATGGCTCTAATGAAGCTGCGATTATAGCTATGACTGATCTCCATGATTTGATAAATTCTGATGCAACCTATCTTTATGTAGATGTAGGAGGAGGAAGTACAGAATTTACATTATACCATAATGGTAAGACTATTGATTCCCGATCTTTTAAATTGGGAACAGTAAGGTTACTTAATAATGTGGTTTCTGAAGATACTTGGGGCGAAGTTGAGAATTGGATTAAAAATATTACTACTGGATATACTCGACTATCTCTTATTGGTTCTGGAGGAAATATTAATAATATTTTTAAAAATAGCGGAAAAAGTAACGGAAAACCACTTTCCTTTTTGTATTTAAGTTCGTATTATGACTTATTAAAGTCATTGTCTTATGAAGAGAGAATCTGGGAATTAAATCTTAATCAAGATAGAGCGGATGTTATTCTTCCGGCTACTAGAATTTATTTATCGGCAATGAAATGGAGTGGTGCTCAAGAAATTTATGTGCCTAAAATAGGTCTTTCTGATGGTATAATAAAATACCTTTACAGCGAAAAGTTAGATAATAAATAAATGCTTTTTATCGATTATTATTGTATTTAATCGATAATAAACTATTGTTTTAATAATTAATATTAGACAGATTTCGGAATAATTATTTTTTTTGTTTTAAATTGTATACCAAACCAAATCAATATAAATATTTACACTATGAATAAAATAATACTTTTAGTTTTTACTGTGTTAATAACCTGTTTTACGCTAAATGCTCAGGAATCCAAGTATGGAATTAGAATTGGAGCGAATTTAAGTTCTTTAAATTCTGATAATATTACAGGTGATTTGGATCAAAGTAGAATCGGAGTGGTAGTTGGTTTTCTTGCAGATTATAGATTAACTAACAAATTAAGAATACAACCTGAACTTCAATATTCTGGACAAGGTAATAAAGATAGAGACCTTAGAGTAAATTACTTGCAGCTTCCAATTTTATTAAAATACAATATAACAGATGTTTTTAATGTTCAATTAGGACCACAAGCAGGTATTAAGATATGGGAGTGGGAAGATAATCAAGCTGGGACTACGGACTTTGGTACTTTTGATTTTGCTGGAGTGATTGGTGTTGGCGCTAATATCACGGATAATTTTTTCGTTGATCTTAGGTATGCCTTAGGATTTGCAAATGTTTTTGATGAAGGTGCAGGAGTAAATATCGATGGAACTAGTCGCAATATTCAACTTTCAGTAGGTTATAGACTATAAAATATACTTTTTAAATGAAATATAAAAAAGCTCACCAATCACATGGTGAGCTTTTTTTAATATTAAAATGTTCCATAGTACTCAAAGAATTTTTTGGTTAGCGTTAATGTATTTTGATCAGATTTAATGAGTAGTTTACGTTTTAGTTTATTCATAATTTTATTAATGGTTACTCGGGTTACTCTTAAGTAATTAGACATTTCTTCTTGATTCAAAGGCATGTTAATAATAATATTCTCCTGATGATCTAATTTATGATCAAACTTATCTTTGAACTCCATCAATACATGAAGAATTCTTTGTTCCGTATTTCTTAGATACAGCATTTTAATTCTTTTTTCTAGTTCTATGTATTGATCTCCTAAGATTTTCAAAAACCCAATATTCTCTGATATTTTATCATGTAATAGATTTTGTAAAATCATAATATCAAACTCTTGTATTTCTGTATTATTCTTTTGTGCTTCACAGACATAATGAAAAGGAAAGCTATCGATCATAGGTTTAGCGCCAAAATATTGACCAGAAGTTAGTAATAAAGGGATAGTTTCTTCTCCATTTTTTGTAATGCTGCTGATTTTTACAATCCCATTTTTTACATGGAATATTTTTTTGTAGAAACAGGTTCCCTGAACAATGATTTCTTTCTTGCAATAATGATTAGATTGTTTTTGATCCTTTGGAATCAAAGCGTTTAATGATGTAAGTGACATTGAATTAAGTTGGTTATTTAATTAAACAAATGTTAAAATTATGTCATATTAACATTGTAAAATGAATTTAATTGTGATTAATACATATTTCTTTTGAGGTTAATATGTCGTTTTAAGGGATTCATAATTAAAATAAAGTAGAATTAGTGTTAGAAAATTTATACCAAAGTAGCAGACCCTATACTAATTTCGAGTTGTATAAAAACACAATTAATAACTCTTAAAACCATTTAAAATCATGAACTCAATTCATTTAAAACGGGGATTTATCCTCATGCTACTTGGAGTATTGACTACAATAATCTATTCATTTGCAAAAAATGATATATCCGAAGTAGTTAAGATCGAATACAAAGAATCTGTAGTAAGCTATTTTGGAGATGAAACAGTATCCAAAAAGGACCTTTTAAAAGAAGCAAAACTTATTGATATCGCAGATCGACGATTCGAAACAAAGTGGAAAAATAAAGATCCAAAAGGTATCTCTGAAGAATACACTACTTCTGGAGCTGTATTTATGAAACCAGGAGTAAAACCAAGAATTGGAAGATTGCAAATAGAACAAGAATTTGCAACAAGCGTTAAATCTGTAGACAAAGTAGAATTTTTTCAGGATGAGTTACAGTTTTTCGGAGGAATGGATGTTGCTTTTCAGCGATGTCATATGTTAGGATATGTGGATACAGACAATAAACCCATATTCGAAGGGTCTTATGTAATTCTATGGAAAAAAGAAAAAGGAGAATGGCTTATAGAATATGATATGTTTAATTCCGATAAATAGTCATTTTCTTAAATCAATTTGTAATTACAAAGCTTTGTATAGAAGTAATTGTAATTCATAATCACAATTACAACTAAAGCAGGACTATATTAATACGATTTCTACTAGAGTCTTGCATAACTATAATTGTTTAGAATAGAATCGCTTAAAAACAATGGGTCTTATTATCGTAAAGGAATTTTCTATTCTAGCAATAAAAACACACACATGAAAATAAATAATTCAGCAATACAATCTATTGCCAAAGAATATGGTACTCCATCTTATATTTATGATGGAGATCAATTAGTGAAAAATTATAAAAACCTCGTAAATGCATTACCAAACTTTGTAGATGTATTTTATGCATTAAAAGTAAATCCGAATGTTTCGCTTGTTCGATTATTAAGAAATCATGGAGCATGTACTGAGGTGTGCTCGATTACCGAAATGGAAATAGCACTAAAAGCAGGAGCTACACCAGAAGATATTATCTATTTAGGACCTTGTAAAAAGGACTATGAACTCAAAAGAGCAATATCGTTAAATATATTCGCTATTGTTGTAGAATCCGAAATCGAATTAGAAAGGGTTTCAAGTTTTGCAAAAGATTTAGGAGTAGTAGCTAATGTAGCTATTCGGATAAATCCAGACTTTTCTGCCGAAGGATCACCGTGGAAAATGGGAGGAAGACCTACGCATTTTGGAATTGAAGAACAACATGCCATACAATACTTTCGAGAGTATTTGAACACTCCAAATGTAAATGTGAAAGGAATTCACGTGTATAATGGAACTAATATTTTAGAAGCTTCTTCAGTATACGAAAACACAAAATACATCCTAGGATTATATGATAAAATTGTGCAGATGTATAACTGCAAATTTACTATGGTTGACGTGGGTGGAGGAATGGGTGTTCCGTATTTTAATAACCAGAAGGAACTAGATATTGAAGAATTTAAGGCATTGATGGTTCCGTTATTCTCTAAATTCAATCAAAAATATCCAGATACACGCATTATTATGGAATCTGGAAGATTTATAGCGGGAACAGCAGGCTATCTGGCTGTTACTGTAAATAATATAAAAGTAAATCATGGAAAAACATTTTTAGTTACGGATGGTGGTACGAACTGTCATTCTGCAGCAGCAGGTTCAGGACGTGTCGTGAAAAGAAATTTTCCAATGCAAAATATTTCAGCACCAAAGGATAGTACAAATAGGGTGGTATATCAAGTATCAGGACCCTTGTGTAGCCCAGATGATATCATTGGTAGAAATATGGAATTAAAAGAGGCAAAAGTTTCAGATGTTCTTTTGGTAGCATTTTCTGGGGCATATGGACCAAGTTCTTCTCCAGGACTTTTTCATAGTCATGGTTTTCCCTCAGAAGTACTCATGTATCAAAATAAATCATATTTGATTAGAGAAAGCGATACTACTTTGGATATCATGAATAAGCAAATAATGGTGGATGTCCAGCATCACGATGAATTAATTTTAAACTAGCTAAAAATGAATACAGACATAATTTTAGATACTATAAAAAATGGACTTATAGATAGTATACCTAATATTACAAAAGATCAAATTGTTATGGGTGCTCATCTTAAAAATGATCTAGGGATTGACTCATTATCATCTATGTTTTTTCTGACTTTTTTAGAAGATAATATTCAGGGGTTTGAAGTGAATGCAGATACTATAGAAGCCAAGCATTTTAATACGCTAAAATCAATATTTGAATATGTATTGAATGAAATGAAAATACCTGTTTCTGCTATTTAAAAGAAGATACAATTAATCACTTTTCATAGACTATCTTATATTATTAATTATTTATATATAGAGAACAATTAAGGCTTTTAGTATGATTAGATATTAGAAGCCTTGATTAATCTTCTTTCTTTATATAACATCACAAATCTTACAAAACAATGATACCAAAAATGCAAAATTTCTTGGAAGAATCAGTACGTCGGTTTCCGAACAAAGCTGCGGTAGTTACCGGGAAAGACATATATACTTTTTCTGATGTAGAGCATCAATCAGATTCATTAGCAATTTATCTTCAAAGTGTTGGGGTAAACAGAGGAGACAGAATTGTACTGCAATTAGGAAATACGATCGAAGCGGTTATTTCATTCTGGGCAGTTCTTAAAGTTGGAGCTATTGTTATTCCAGTTGGAACAGAATTGAAATCAAATAAGTTGGAATATATTTTAGATAATTCTGGTGCTATAGTTTTTATTTCAGCAAAAGACACCATCTTATTACACAAAAATATCATAGCGAAATCTAAACTTACTAAAGTTATTGTAACGGATATTGATGATCAACTCAAAGAAGATTTGTTTGTGGATTATTCCGATACGTTAAAGAGTCATCATTCGACATTAAAGTCTTCAGGTTTAATCAGTATAGATCTAGCTGCTATTATTTATACTTCTGGTTCTACAGGAGAACCTAAAGGTGTTATGCTATCACATGAAAACATGATCGCTGCTACAAATTCTTTAAATAGCTATCTTAATTATCAAAAACATGACAAAGTATTATGTGCGTTACCATTATCTTTTGATTACGGTCTATACCAGATGATCATGTGTATTTCTAAAGGAGCAACCTTGTTATTGGAAAAAGAATCTTCTTGGCCTATATTTTTGTTAAAGACTATTGAAAAAGAGAAGGCGACTATTTTGCCAGCAGTTCCAACTATGGTTATGTTGTTACATGAGCAAAGTAAGAAATACAACTTTGATCTTTCTAGTATTAGGGCAGTAACGAATACTGGAGCAGCATTGTTGCCAAGTAATATTCAGATGATAAAAAAGCTATTTGTTAAGGCAGATATATTCTCAATGTATGGCCTTACTGAGTGCAAAAGATGCACGTATTTACCTCCTAAAGAGATTGATGCAAAACCAAATAGCGTAGGAATTGCAATTCCTAATACTGAGTTATGGGTTGTAGACGAAAAAGGGAATAGAATTCTTACACCAAATACAGTAGGGCAATTGGTAATAAGAGGAGCAACCGTAATGCAGGGATATTGGAAGAAACCTGAGAAAACATCAGAAAAACTAAAACCAGGAATATATCCTGGTGAAAGAATATTATACACTGGAGATTATTGTTGTATTGATGAGAACGGATACCTGTATTTTAAGGGCAGAATGGATCACATGATCAACTCTAGAGGCATTAAAGTGAGTCCAAAAGAGGTTGAAGATTATCTAAATACAATCTCAGGTGTTCATTCGGCAGTAGTAACCGGAGTCCCTCATGAAGATTATGGAGAAGCGCTTTTTGCTTTTGTCGTGTTGGAAGAAGGTTCCTTAGTTTCTGAAAATGATATCTTAATTCAGAGTAAAGAAGGCCTAGAGATCTATAAGGTTCCAGAGTATCTTAAAATTATTAAATCAATACCTAAAACACCAAATGGCAAATTCAATGTAATCGAATTAAAAAACAGAGCATTGCAGCTTTTAAAAGAAGAGCATATTAATTCTTCGGTGATTTAATTATGGAATTAACATTTGACTTAGGAGGGTTAGCACTAAAGGCTAAGTCTTGGGGTAATTCTAATAACCCTCCGATTTTAGGTATTCATGGTTGGTTAGATAATGCAAATACTTTTGATAGTATAGCGCCATTAATTTCAACGGATAAATATTTTATTGCAATTGACATCGCTGGACATGGGTTATCAGATCATAGACCCGAAAATAGCTCATATTTCTTGTGGGATTACGCAAAAGATTTGCTTGGTGTCATCGATATTTTAGGAAGGAAAAAAATTTCAATTCTTGCGCATTCCATGGGTACAGGAATTGCTAGTATTATGGCTGGAGCAATGCCTGAACTTATAGATAAACTAATATTTATTGATGGCCTTGGTGCTCCATTTGTTTTAGAAGATAGCAATGTTGTGAACAATTTTAGACGGTCTATTAAACAACAAAAGATGGCCAAGAAGACCAAATTGTATGGTTTTTCTTCAATAGATGTACCACAGTTTGCTACAAAAGAAGCAGCCATTAAAGATAGGATGAAGAGTAATTTTGGAAATATTTCTTACCAATCTTCTACTTCTTTGATAGAACGCTCCTTGCAAAAAATATCTAATGGATATCGGTGGCGATATGATGCGCGTATCGCCTTACCTGAAATCTATAAAATGACAGAGCATCAAGCGCAACTTTTTATTGATGAAATTAATGCCGAAGTATTAATAATACTTGGGAAACAAGGACTTTTTGCCAAAGGGTTGTTTCATGAAAGATTGCAAAGATTCCAAAAGAAACAATTGCATTGGCTGCAAGGAGGACATCATCTACATTTAGAAGAACAGCATGAAGAAATCGCTGTTCTAATTAATCAATTTTTATAAATCAAAATACACATTAATCATGAAAAACGTTATACTAAAGTTTTTAGTACTACTATTCACAACTCATATTTTACAGGCTCAAGAATCGGAAAAAGAAAATAAAACAACTTTCGCAACAAAGATTATTCATAATAGTGTTGCTGGATTTTATCCGATCTTCTTCGGAAACTTCGAAACCAGTAAAAACTATGATATTACATTTTATACTATTTTTTGGACAAATCCTGCGTTTGGGAACTTAGAATCCGGAAGTGATTTATTGTTAGAAACATCTGTAGGATTGGGTTTTAAACTATTTGATAAATCATTATATATTAATCCTTCTTTCGGAATTACTAGCGGAAAGTTCTCTTCTAATAGTACAGGAACTAAGATTGCAGAAGGTGTTGTACCAAGCCTATATGTGAATTACCAAAAAAGGTTTCTGGATTTCGAGGGGTATATAGCTTATTATAAATCTATTCGCGAAGATGATAATATCATCACCAAAGATTATTTATTGAATTGGATGGCGCCAGGAATTAATGTGAGCAAGAGAGTTGTTTTGGGGGCTTTCTACGAGTCGTTCGGTATCACAAGACAAGAAGATGGAGATCCTTTGCTGGTTTATCAATGGTTAGGAGGATCTATTAAATTGAAGTTCGATAAAGGAATTGCTTTTAGAATATCTGCGGGAGCAACATTAAATACAGATGCGGGAACATCAGATGAGTTCTACAAAGTATCCGCTTTTATTCCTTTATAATGATAGGGGAGAATTAAATACACAGGGATATTGATATCTCTGTGTATTTAAGTAAGTTATATTTATCCGTGAATAGTTTCTTTTTTGCTTAAAGATTGCATGATCTCTGCTTCGAATTCTAATAAATCTTGCCATTTTTGATCCACTTCCTTACGATCACCATATTGTCGAGCAAAATTTAAAAACATAGTATAGTGATTCGCTTCACTTACCATAAGATCTCTGTAAAACTTTGCGAGTTCTTGATCTTCTAATTCTTCGGATAAGAGTTTAAAGCGTTCACAACTTCTTGCTTCTATAAGCGCTGCATATAGTAATCGATGCACTAATTGAGTAGTTCTGCTACCTCCTTTTGGGAAAAAAGTAACCAACTGAATTACATAATCATCCTTTCTATCTCTGCCTAAAGTCCATCCTCTAGCAATAATTTTATCATGAACCATTTTAAAATGGCTAATTTCTTCTTTTACCAACTTTGTCATTTCCTGAACTAGTTCTGTATATTCTGGAAAACTAACGATAAGTGATATTGCTGTAGAGGTTGCTTTTTGCTCACAATAAGCGTGATCAGTAAGTATTTCTTCAATATTCTTTTCTACGATATTTACCCATCTCGGATCCGTAGGAAGCTTCAAACCAAGCATATTATTTCTATTTAACTGTATAATTTTTTCTAGAGGACCAAGATACTGCTTTAAAATAGAGAAGTAATTAAAAGCCTGAATATTATTCATTCAGGCTTTTGATTGTATTAAAAAGTATTAATTCTTTTCTTTTTCTGAAGTAAGCTTTACAAGTTTTTCTTCTCCTTTTGTGATACCAGATTTAACTTTTTCCATTTTCTCTTCATACTTTTTTAATCGTTCCTCGGCTTTTGCTACTTTTTCCATTTTAGCAGTATATTCTTCTTCCGTAATTTCTCCTGCTTCTTTTTTGGCAAGCAAACGATCTTTTGTTTTTTGAATTTTATCCACACCTTTTACTTTGCGATCTTCAAGATTAGATAAACGATCTTTCTTGTTTTCAATTCTTGTTTGTACCGCATTGGCTTTTTCATTCTTAAACGAAGCACGTTTCTCTTTTAGTTCCTTTCTTTGTTCTTTAGTCGCTTCTTTATAAGCATCCATTTTTTCTTTAAGCTCTGGGTTTTCAGCTAAATATGCTTTTTTTTCTTCAGCTGTCATTCCCTTCATTTTTTCGCGATGCTCTCCTAAAATTTCTTTTCTACCTTCTTTCAGTTCCTTTTTAGCCTCTTTAATTTCTTGCTTTTTCTCCTTCATTTCTTCTTTCATCTCCTTCCGTTTCTCCTTCATCTCTTTGCGCTTTTCTTTCATTTCCTCTTTCTTTTGCATCTTCTTTTCTTTGAGGTCTTTAGCAGGTTTTTCAGCTTTTTGAGCATTGGTAATTCCAATGCAGCCAACTAATAATGCGATAAATATATATTTTGAAAATTTCATGGTGTTTTTTTATAGGTTATCTAATTCGTTTAAAGCACTTTCTAATTCTTCGGCCTCTTTTTCTAAAGACTCAAAATCTTTATCAATTTCAGTAGCTACAGCTTCAATTTCATTATTTAATTCTTCTGTTTTTTTTGCTTCTTCTTCCTGAGCTTTTTTGTCAGTGCAGGCCACCATAAAGAATGGGATTACCAAAAGGTATAAAAGATGTTTTTTCATAATTAAAATTATTTAGGTTAGTGTATTAAAGATACCCAATTTTTTAATTACGAATATAAATTTGAAAAGGGATATTTTAGATATCTAAATCAAAATCAGATCTTAATTTATCGATAAGAGGATTCTTTTCTCGAAGTTTGGCATATTTATCCTGTGGTGTGAAAGCATATTTTTTAGAAGCTTCTTCGTTTACATGGATATCAAGAGCAATACTATAATTATTTAGTTTTTTATATAGAAACTGAAACAATCCAGGTAGCGCGCTTTCCATATCGGCTTTCATGGAATGGTTTGGTAGTTCTAAATAAATCTTACCGTCATTCAATGTGGGTATATTCATCGCAAACATAGATCCAATGATACGCTCTCCTTTTTTATCTTGCATTTTACCGTATTCTTCCCAACATTTTTGCATTTGAGCTTCTGTAAAATCGTCGCTAGGTAGATTTTTAGGATCAACAATGGTATCTACTTTTTTCTCCTCGTGTTCTTTTTTCTTCTTAATGCTGCTTAGAGATAAACCAGAAGTTCCTCTTTGTCTTGGTTTTACTAGAGGTTTACTTTGGGATGTAGTATGACTAGTAACTTCTTTTGGTTCTGCAACCGCATTGTTCGTTGTAGTGTTATTTGAAGTATTAGCGATAGGTATTTCAGCTACTTCCTTTGTAATTGTTGGAGCAGGAGTATGATCTACATTAAGTAAAGATTGCTTTTCATCTGCTTTTTGTTTTTGTTCCTGTGAGATTTTTACAGGTTGAATGCCTTTTTCCTTGAAATAACTAGGAGGGATTATGTAAGGTTGGTCATTTTTTTTTTCTCCGTCTTTAGTAAGTACAGAGGCAAGTTGCATTAGGCAAAGTTCAACGAGTAATCGTTGATTTCGACTCGTTTTATATTTCAGATCACAATCATTTGCCAGTTCAATCCCTTTAATAAGAAACGGGTGAGGAGATTTCTGTGATTGCTCTAGATATTTAGTCTTGGTTTGCTCTCCAACTTCTAACAGGTTAATAGTTGCTTGATTTTTACAAACTAAGAGATCTCTAAAGTGAGAAGCGAGTCCAGCAATAAAATGATGTCCATCAAAACCTTTGGATAGAATTTCATTAAATTCTAGTAATAACTGCGGAATGTTATTTTCTAAAATTAGATCTGTAGTTCTAAAATAAGTTTCATAATCTAAAACATTCAGGTTCTCAGTAACCGCTTGGCGGGTTAGATTTTTACCACTAAAACTTACAACTCGATCAAATATAGATAGTGCATCTCGCATAGCACCATCCGCTTTTTGTGCTATAATCTGCAGAGCATCTTCCTCGGCTACAATACCTTCTTGTTCCGCAACCTGCATCAAATGTAGCTTTGCATCAGTAACCGTAATTCTTTTAAAATCAAAAATCTGGCACCTGGAAAGTATGGTAGGAATGATTTTATGCTTTTCGGTGGTAGCTAATATAAAAATAGCATGCTTGGGAGGTTCTTCTAACGTCTTAAGAAAAGCATTAAAAGCAGCTTGAGAAAGCATATGAACCTCATCGATAATATAAACCTTATAAGTTCCTACCTGAGGAGGTATTCTAACTTGATCAATTAGATTACGAATATCATCAACTGAGTTATTGGATGCAGCATCTAGCTCAAAAATATTAAAAGCGAAATCTTCATCAGGATTTTCATGTCCTTGTTGATTGATAGTTTTCGCTAATATTCTGGCGCAAGAAGTTTTACCAACACCTCGAGGACCCGTGAACAATAAAGCTTGCGCAAGATGATTATTCTCTATAGCATTCAGCAAAGTATTAGTAATAGCTTGTTGACCCACAACATCCTTAAACGTTTGGGGTCTGTATTTACGAGCTGATACTATAAAATGTTCCATTGCTACAAAGTTAAAAATAGATTGGAAATAAAGAATTGTACGATTTGGTTTTTATACTGAGTTATTAACATCTAAAAATATTGGTGGTTTCTGAATACTAGTATATAAATTATACTATTTTTGCGGAAAGCAGATCACCTTATCGCCGTGTGCCGAACTTAGTTTGGAACAAGGAGGAAAGTCCGGACACCATAGTGCAGCATAGCGGGTAACGCCCGTCCGTCGAGAGACGAGGACAAGTGCAGCAGAAAGAATGTACAGGTAATGCTGTAGTGAAATCAGGTAAACTCTATGCGGTGCAACGCCATGTATACCAACGCTTAAGGGTTGCACGCCCAATGTTGGAGGGTAGGCGGTTGGATTCTAAAAGTAATTTTAGAACTAGATAAATGATAAGGATCTCATTTAGGTGAGTTACAGAATCCGGCTTATGATCTGCTTTTTTATTCTTTATTTGGGCATACTGTTTGATGATTATTGATAAACAGATCAGACCATGCTAAAAAAACTCTTGATAGTACTTTTTCTATATATTTCGAATAGCGCTTTAGCTCAACAAAATCAAATAACAACTAATGATTTTTTGGGTGATTGGAGTATGAAAAAATCCAATGAACACTTTCCAGATATTTATCTAAATAAGTTAAATAATATTACTAATTATAAAGGACATGGTGTTAGTTTTTTCATAGGTAAATACACTGGTAAAAGAAGAATTAAGATTTTTACTTCAAAAAACCTTCCAAGACGATGCGGAAATGATAACAGACCATATTTTTCTAATGACTTCAAAAATCAGGATGTTTGGAAGTATGATTCTGATACGCAATTATTGATTGTCTTTGATTACAAGACTGATCAGGAGAAGAAGTTTAAAGTCAATAAAATAAGTTCAGAAGAATTAATATTAAATAGTATCGAATAAGATTTTACAACTCTTTTAACAATAAGCAATACTAATTTTCTTGTACATTGTGCAACATAAAGAAAATTGTATTTGTGAAATGCGCCATAAATATAGATCACTAATTCGATTCTACAATCATTGGCGAATTCCATCTAACCTACTTTAAAAATAGAATACATAGATGAATATTGCTATTGTTTGTTACCCAACATTTGGTGGTAGTGGAGTAGTTGCCACTGAATTAGGAATTGCCCTCGCAAAGTTAAACCATCAAGTGCACTTTGTTACCTATAAGCAGCCAGTTAGATTGGAATTATTAAATCCCAATATTCATTTTCATGAGGTAACTGTTCCAGAATATCCGCTCTTTCATTATCAACCTTATGAATTAGCACTTTCTAGTAAACTTGTTAATACAGTTAAAAAGTACAATATAGAATTATTACATGTACACTATGCAATTCCACATGCGTATGCAGGCTACATGGCTAAAGAGATTTTAGAAGAAGAAGGAATACATATTCCAATGGTAACTACCCTGCATGGTACTGATATCACACTTGTGGGGAATCATCCTTTTTACAAACCAGCGGTAACTTTTAGTATTAATAATAGTGATATAGTAACTTCGGTTTCAGCTAGTTTAAAAGAAGATACTTTAAGACTTTTTGATATTAAGAAAAAGATTGAAGTAGTTCCGAACTTTATTGACGCAAGTATTCGTAAAACTGATTTTACCGATTGCCAAAGAGAATTAATGGCAACACCTGAAGAAAGAATAGTAACGCATATCAGTAATTTTAGACCTGTTAAAAGAATAATGGATATTGTAGATATATTCTATAATGTTCAGAAAGAAATTCCTGCTAAATTATTAATGGTAGGAGATGGACCAGAACGTGAAGCTGCTGAAAAGAAGTGTAAGGATCTTGGAATTAAGGAAAAAGTTATCTTTTTAGGAAATAGTAATGAGATAGATAAAATTTTGTGTTTTTCGGATTTGTTTTTACTTCCTTCAGAAAGAGAGAGCTTTGGTTTAGCAGCTCTAGAAGCAATGGTTAATAAAGTGCCTGTTATATCTAGTAATGCTGGTGGAATTCCTGAGGTAAATGAAGATGGTGTGTCTGGTTATTTAAGTGATGTTGGTAATGTAAAAGAAATGTCTACCAATGCTATTCGTATTCTTAAAGATGATAATACTCTAGCAAAGTTTAAAGAAGGTGCATTTCAACAGGCGCTTAAGTTCGATATTGATAATATCGTTCCTATATATGTGGAGTTATATGAGAATGCATTAGCAACTGTATAACAAAGCACCATTGTCCATGACAACAGTGCTTTACAACTAAACAAAAATCAAATCAATTGATCTTTTATTATTAAAAAGTATATCTAGCGGCAATACCAATATTTACTCCAAAGTTATCTACGTCATTTACTCCTGCAGAATTTTCGATGTTATGAATATCATAGGTAGGACGTATACTGAAAGCTACTTGCAACGGAAAATCAAAGCGATAATCTACTCCAAAATCAGCACCTACATATGGAAAGAATTCACTATCTCTATTACTAGATATTCCTATACCAAAAAAACTAGTTTTGAAGTCTATATATCCGGCTCCAATCCCAGGTCCTGCAAACCAGTTTAGGTTATCCCAGATATTATAACTCCAGTGAAAATATCCACCACCTCTGTAGGTATTGATAAAAGCATTTGTTCTCCAGCTTAGATTTAAGTCGATTCTATTGTGTTCACCAAATAATTGTCTTTGGTAAGTGATTTCAGGACCAAATCCTTCATCTCCAACTACACCTTCTGATAATCGAATACCTATAGCATTTTTTGGAATATCCTGTGCGTGTGTAGAAAATGTAGTTAGAATTAAGAATGTAACAAAAAATAATTTTTTCATGATTATAAGGTTTTTTTAAAATTTATCTTTTGTATCTATAAGAATTAAAAGGTTAACATTTTAAAATAAAAAAATAACCCTTGAGCAATAATGCTCAAGGGTTATTTTCTTTGTAAGTATCTTATTTTCTAAAACTTATATCGTGCGCTAAGTCCTAAATTAAATATAATATCATCGTTATTATAGTCATCAAAATATATCTCCGGTCTGAAATCAATAGAAATAAGCAACGGAAAGTCAAAATGATATTCCACTCCTACATCGCCTGTTACAAAACCAAAAGTTTCTAAATCATCTCTATTATCAAGATCGTTATCAAAATCGACTAATCCACCACCAATTCCAGGACCTACATACCAATTAAGACCACCATCAATATTGAATACCCAATGATACATTCCTGTAAGCTTTAAAGCATTAAATCGGTTTCTTCCTTGAACACCAAGATTTAGTTCAATTCTGGAATCAGAGTTTAATCCCGCTTGGTAAGAAGCTTCAGCCCAAAAGCCGTCACTTTCACTTAATCGTAAACCAAGTGCATGCTCTGGAACGTCTTGAGCTTTTGCCGTGAAAATAGAAGCTACTACTACTATAAAAGATATAAAAATACGCTTCGTCATTATGAATTTGTTTTTTGTTAATATGCCATATAACGTTAGATACATCATTTTAATGTAAGAACATTGCTTAAGATTTTGTTAATTTAAGTTTTAATTTAAGATAGTAGAATGAACTATACCTTCTGAAGTTTCATATCGGTACTTTCAAATATTTTATCTGCAGAATTGGCAATAAAACCAGTAAACAATTTTCCATTATCTTGTTTATATCTAAATGCGAACTCATAATAACAAGAGGTTACTTCTCTGATTCCTTCTACAAACTCCATTTCAATTTTATCAGCGAGAATACTAGATTGTTCTAAAAACTGTTCAGGAGTACCTTTGATTTCGCCACCAGAAGTGTTCATTGTAAAACCATTGTCCTTCAAAAACTCATTTAAAAGATGAAGATTTTCAAAGTTAGTTAGCTTATTTACATCTACCGTGAAATGGTTAGAGCAGAATCCATTTACATACATCCAAGCCGCATATTCAGATTCTTCTTGTAAAGATTGATATATTTCGTAAGAAGGAGTTTCCCATATTCGTCCTTTTAATATAAGATCGTCTTTATCAAAAACAGTTTGCTCACAAGCATCTAGAATATTTTTTACGTTTGATTGTAGTTCTTCGGAAAATTGGGAGGTTAGTAATTGACTTATAAAAATCTTTGGAGCATCGGAGTCTTCAGGGTTTTCATAATGTTTTGCATATAGCTTTTTAGCTTCAAAATGATACTCTCCCATTTCTGTATATCCCATTGACAAAAAAGGTTTTGCAATTACCTCTATATTAGTTCTGGGATCATCAAAAGTTCTAATAGCAATATGATCATTATATACCGTTGTTTCATTTTCCCTTTCTAATAATGATTTAACCTTATATGCCGAAGGTGTTTTATTAGCATACTGTTCCCATAGTGCTGAGAAAAAAAGTGTAGAATTCATTTTTTATCTATTTGTTTTTGGTGTAAAAGTACTACATTTGACTAGTATTATTAATGATATACACATATTTAACTGTTTATTGATTTTTTTTATGTCAAATTGATTTTGCTTACAGAAAGGATTCTTTGTTTAAGTATAGATCTTTTAAAATTCAATTGTTTATGAGTCATTTTGATTACATAGATCAGCAGATTTTGCTGCAGATACGGAAAGATGCGAGGAAACCATTTTCACAAATTGCTGAAGAATTAAAAATTTCTAATTCTTTAGTGCATCAAAGAATTAGAAAATTAAAGGAAAATGAGGTTATAGATAAAGCTGAATTTGTTATTGATGAAAAACGAATTGGCTATAAAACAAAGTCATATGTAGGTATTCGACTCAAAGAAGCTAGATATGCAAAGTCTGTAGTAGATGATCTTGCTAAAATTCCGGAGATATTAGAATGTAATTATGTTTCTGGTAATTATGCTCTTTTTATTTTGATCTTTGCTTATGATAATCATCATCTTAGAAATATCTTGTATGAGCAAGTACATCAAATCGATGGGGTAGCAGGCACCGATAGTTTTATTTGTTTCGATACAAATTTTAAAAGACAAATCACACTAGATTCATTGGTAAAGGGACAAAGTATATGATACCAGAAAAAGATCTAAATGCCTTAAAAACTCAATTAGAGGGAGACTTAGCATTTGATACGCTTACGAAATCATTATATGCTACAGATGCTTCTGTATATAGGAGAATTCCAACCGCAGTCGCTTTTCCCAAAAATATTGGGGATTTAAAGAAGATTATAGCTTTTGCTAATAAAAATGAATGTGGTTTAATTCCTAGAACAGCAGGAACTTCTTTGGCAGGTCAATGTGTGGGAGACGGAATTGTGGTGGATGTTTCTAAACATTTTACAGAAATAATAGCAATAGATGAAGTAAAGAAGACAGTTACTGTACAACCAGGGGTCATTAGAGATGATCTCAATCGATTTTTAGAACCTTATGGTTTGTTTTTTGGTCCAAATACATCAACTTCTAATCGTTGTATGATTGGTGGTATGGTTGGGAATAACAGTAGCGGAACTACTTCCATTCAATATGGAGTAACAAGAGATAAGGTATTAGAATTACGAACATTATTATCCGATGGGAGTGAAGTTACTTTCTCTGATATCTCTAAAGAGGAGTTTCTTCATAAAACTAAAGAAAACACCTTAGAAGGCACTATTTATAAGGAATTATATAAAGAATTGTCATCATCTGAGGTGCAGAAACATATAGAGGAAAATTTTCCAAAGTCTGATATTCATAGGCGTAATACTGGGTATGCAATTGATGAATTGATTAAAACCAATGTTTTTTCCGAAGATCCTAAGGATTTTAATATGTGTAATTTGTTAGCGGGTAGTGAAGGAACACTAACTTTTACTACACAAGTAACCTTGCAATTGGATGCATTACCGCCGAAGGAATCTTTAATGATTGCTTCGCATTTTCATTCGATAGAAGACTGTTTATTAGCAGTAGCTCCGGTAATGGAACATCCATTATTTACTTGCGAAATGATGGATAAAACCATACTGGATTGTACAAAGAATAATGTAGAGCAGCTTAAAAACCGTTTCTTTATAGAAGATGATCCGGAAGCTATCTTACTTTTGGAATTAAGAGCAAATGATTTAGATATCCTAGAAAAGCAAAAATCAGCACTTTTAGAAACCATTAAAGCTTCTAAATTATCATATGCAAATCCTATTTTATCTGGAAATGAAATAAATCAGGCTTTGGAATTAAGAAAAGCAGGATTAGGATTATTGGGAAACATCGTGGGTGATAAAAAAGCTGTTGCTTGTATAGAAGATACGGCTGTTGCTTTATCTGATTTAGCTAATTATATTTCGGAGTTTACAGAGTTGATGAAGAAATATGATCAGCAAGCTGTATACTATGCACATGCAGGAGCAGGAGAATTACATTTACGACCAATTTTAGATCTTAAAAAGAAGACAGATGTTGTACTTTTTAAAAAGATTACAGATGATGTAGCAACCTTGGTAAAAAAGTATAAAGGATCGATGAGCGGAGAACATGGTGATGGAATCGTTAGAGCTGGATATATTCCTTTTATGATTGGGGAAGAAAATTATCAAATATTAAAGAGAATTAAGAAAGTCTTTGATCCTAATCATATTTTTAATCCAGGAAAAATTGTGGACGCTTTTCCTATGGATGAACAGTTGCGCTATGAGATTGATAGAAAAGAACCAGAAATAGAAACCATATTAGATTTTACGGATTCTTTAGGTATTCTACGTGCTGCAGAAAAGTGTAATGGTAGTGGTGATTGCAGAAAATCAATAGAAGCTGGTGGTACGATGTGTCCTAGTTATAGAGCTACCAAAAATGAAAAGGATACTACAAGAGGAAGAGCCAACGCATTAAGAGAGGTATTAACTAACAATACAAAGGCTAATAAGTTTGATACAAAAGAGCTGAAGGAAGTCTTTGATTTATGTATTAGCTGTAAAGGATGTTCTTCAGAATGTCCTTCTAATGTAGATGTAGCTTCGTTAAAAGCAGAGTTTGAGTATCAATATCAAAAAGCTAACGGCGTTTCTTTACGAACAAAATTGTTCGCATATAATAACCGATTAAATGATTTGGGAAGAATTGCTCCTGGAGTCACAAATTTCTTTTTTAAAAATAAACTAACTTCCGGAATTCTTAAATCTACCTTAGGAATTGCCAAAAAAAGAGAACTACCGCAGTTAAGTCGTAAATCTTTGAAAAAGTGGTGTCAGGAAAATTTAGCCTCTTTACAACCTCAAAGTCCCATAAAAACAATTTACTTTTTTGTAGATGAATTTACGAATCAGTTAGATGCTGATATAGGAATCGATGCTATAGAACTGCTAACAAATCTTGGATACGAAGTATTAATTACGGATCATAAGGAAAGTGGAAGAACATTTATTTCTAAAGGATTGTTAGAACAGGCGAAAGAACTGGCTAATGAAAACATCGATATTTTTAGTAACATAATTTCTGATACATCACCTTTGATTGGATTAGAGCCTTCTGCTATATTAACCTTTAGAGATGAATATTTAAAATTGGCAGATAAAAAGGAAGAAGCAAAACAGCTTTCTAAACAAGTATTTCTAATAGATGAATTTCTAAAATCTGAAATTGAGTTAGGAAATATTTCTTCAGATCAATTTAGTAATGAGGAAAAAACAATAAAACTTCATGGTCATTGTCATCAGAAAGCATTATCTAATATTCAAACAACGTTTGTATATTTAAATCTTCCTAAAAACTTTAAAGTAACAATCATACCATCAGGTTGTTGTGGTATGGCAGGATCATTTGGATATGAAAAAGAACATTATGATGTAAGCATGCAGATTGGTGAACAAACCTTATTTCCTGCGATTCGAAAAGCTCCTGAAACCACTGTAATTGCAGCGGTTGGTACTAGTTGTAGACATCAAATCAAGGATGGAACAGAGCGAGTAGCCAAACATCCTATTAGTATTTTAAGAAATGCACTAGTTTAAAATTTGTCTTGTAAAATGCTTATTGACAGTATGTTTTAAAATTGTGAATATCTAATCCTAAAAATCATATAAAGAACTTTTTTTAAGATATATATTTGGCATCCTAAAAAAACGAAATATATGAGTGCTACTTGGTATGAATGTAAAGTAAAGTATAGAAAGATAAATGATTCTGGTGTACAGAAGGTTACTACAGAACCTTATTTGGTGGATGCAGTATCCTACACTGAGGCAGAAACAAGAATTAATGAAGAGATGTCGGCCTATGTAAGTGAAGAATTCATTATCACCAATATTAAGGTTGCGAATTTTGCAGAAATACACCCTTTTGAAAATTCGGATCGTTGGTTTAAATCTAAAGTTTCTTTGATTGCTTATGACGAAGAAAGTGGTAAAGAAAGAAAAACAAATATGTACTTATTAGTACAAGCCAATGATGTAAAGGAAGCGTTTGATAATACCAATAGTGTTATGAAAGGAACAATGGGAGATTACACTATCCCTGCAATTGCTGAATCTCCGATTATGGATGTATTTCCATATTTTACAGGAGAAGAAGAGCAGTTAGAAAGATTTAAAGCACTTAGAGATTCTATTCAAACGGTAGAAGAAGTAGAAATAGATGATAGTGTTCCTGCAGCTCCCGGTTTTATAGGAGAAGAAGAAGAGTAATATCTTTATAAATGGATAAGCTTCTTATCCTAATTAATAAGTTAAAAGTTTTTGTATTGTGCATTAAACAGCACATGTACAAAAACTTTTTTGTGTTTAAAGGGTAACAAATTTTTTTGTTGTTGATATAGTGGTATAAAACCTAAAAACTTAAGACAATGAAAAATTTAATTTTAAACAATTTGTTAGTATTTCTAAGTATAACTGCAATTATTGGTTGTACTAAGGATGAAGAAGTTATTGATCCAGCCGTATTAGAAGCACAAGAATTAAGAGAGCAAAGACAATTATTAAAAGAATCAGTAGCATTCTTAATAAACACAGACTCTATTTTGGCAGAAAGAAAAATCGAAACAGTGGAAGTGGTACCTTTTGATAGTGATTACAAAGCTTTAGACTCTTATGATGTAGATGGAAAAAGTTTTGTAGATGATGGAGAAGGATTCGACGCAGAGAAAGGAGATGGTATTTACACAGCAAAGTTAATTTCTGATCAAACGGATATTTTAGAAGCTAAATTAGCTATTAATGATGAATTTAAATATGGCGATAGATTAGATGGTTTATTAGAAACAAGAAAGTTAAAGATTAAGATAAAAGTAAAATGTCGTGCGACTTCTAAACAAGAAGGAGAAAGCTTATTTGGATTTTCATGCGAGAAGTGGGGTGGATGTGTAGAATTCGAAGATTGTAAAGTTGAAGTAGAAATAGAATTATAAAGTATCGTTTAATTCTGGTTAGTTAGTTTGATCAACCTTAGAGGTATCTTGCTTTTAGGGTTGATTTTTTTTTTAAATATTTCGGTAACTATTTTTTTATTTAAGCGTCATATATGTAACAATAATAAAACAACCACAATCAATCAAAATATCGATCACATGAAATCATTCAGAAAAATTAAAATTCTATCAACCTTGGGATTATGTCTACTGCTTACATATTCCATTAACGCTCAGAACATAGAAAAGCAGTTAGATGATATCGTTTCTTCTATGTATTCTGCAGAGGAACCAGGTATCTCCATTCTGGCAGCCAAAGATGGGAAAGTTATCTATCGTAAAGCTTTTGGAAAAGCAAATCTAGAATTGGATGTTCCCTTAAAACCAGAAAATGTATTCGAAATAGGTTCTATTACAAAGCAGTTTACTGCCGTTGCTATTCTGATGCTGGAGGAGCAAGGGAAATTGAAAATTGAAGATGAGATTACAAAGTACATACCTGATTATCCGACCAAAGGAAAAAAAATAACCATTCATCATCTATTAAATCATACTTCAGGAATTAAAAGTTATACTGGAATGGCGAATTTTATGGAATTGACCAGACAAGATATGACACCAACGGAATTGATCGATGTATTTAAAAATGAACCTATGGATTTTAATCCAGGAGAAGAGTTTAGATACAATAATTCGGGATATATTTTATTAGGACACATCATAGAGGTAATTACAAAAGACACCTATGAAAATTTTATAGAAAAAAACATTTTTGATAAAGTTGGTATGAAAGATTCTTACTACGGTAAAATGAGTCAAGTAATAAAGAATAGAGCTTCAGGATATAAACAAGACAAAGGTTCTTATTTAAATGCAGATTATCTTAGTTTAACCTTACCATATGCTGCGGGATCTTTAATGTCTACAGTAGATGATCTATTAAAATGGCAAAATGCGATTAGTGCAAATACATTGATCAAAAGAACGAGTTTAGAAAAAGCAATTTATGGTTCTAAACTTAATAATGGAGATGACATTAATTACGGATATGGTTGGGGAAAAACAAATATACAAGGCGCTAAAGGATATGCGCATAGCGGAGGTATTTTTGGTTATACAACAAATGGGATCTTTTTAGAAGAAGAAAATGTATATGTTATAGGGCTTACCAATTGTAGTTGTAAAAATGTAGGAGAGATTACTACCAAAGTTGCAGCTACGGTAATAGGAAAACCTATTCCAGATAAAAAAGATGCTATTTCATTACCTGAAAAAGAATTAAAAAAATGGGTAGGAGCGTATGAGTTTGATGGAGGTGTTATACGTCATATTCAGTTAAAAGATGGTAAGCTATTTAGTCTTAGAGAAGGAGGACCGACACAAGAATTTGAAATTTATCCAATGAAAGACGGATCTTTTATTTTCGATGATGGTACCATTTCGTATAATTTTTCGATGACTAAAGATGGTAAAAGACAAGCTATTTTTAAAACATCAGATGAAAGTTTACTAGGTAAAGGTATCGATAAAGCACCTCCTGCGGCAAGAAAAGAAATTTCGGTAGGTTTAGATGTTTTAAAAACATACATCGGCACCTATGAATTACAACCTAATTTCTTGATTGATATTACGGTAGAAGGGAATTCAATATTCGCTACAGCTACAGGACAACCTACATTTGAAATTTTTGCAGAATCAGAAACTAAATTTTTTCTAAAAGTTGTACCAGCAGAAATTACATTTAATAAAGATAAAGAAGGAAAAGTAGAAAGTTTAACCTTGAATCAAGGAGGCAGAAAAATGCCAGCAAAAAAAGTGAAATAATTGTATGGGAGTTTCACAAGTGATAAAAGTTCTTTATTACTAAGAACACAATGTCATTTTAGATTAATTAATGGAAAAGCGGAATTGAAATAATAAGTTTTCAATTCCGCTTTATTGGTTGTAATTAAGTCTGTAAAAACTTAATTCTGATATAAATAGTTGGTTTAATTTATTAATTGTTTAAAGGAGTATCAAGTTTAATCATGTATAGAGAGCTGGCATCTATAGTTGGAGTTTCTCCAGGAAGGATTTTTTGTTCTATGATACCATTATCATCTTCGTCTGTAACTGCAAAATCATCATCATTTATGCAGCCTAATGTATGGTTATCAATAAGCCAAATCCCTTCCAACTTATCGTGTGGGTATCCAGTCTTTTGAACCAAATCAGCAACCAATGTTTTGGTTACAGGAACAATTCCAGTATTCTCGATTTCGGACCAGGTAGATTCTTCCAAAGTTTTTCCATTAAGTAATAAACCAAATTCATCTTCATCATTTGCCGAACTTACATCTGTAGCGCCAGAAATATCGATTTTATACAAATGCTTTTGTACAGGTCCTTCACCAGAAAATTTACCATCTCTTTCGATAACAAGAAATTCTGTAGACGATAATCCAACGATTTCTGAATTTGATAAATTCGTATTCTCTTGTCTATATAGATATTGTTTGGTTTTTCCGGTTCGTAAATCAAATAGTAAAATTCTAGTAAGATCTGTTTGTATACGTTCTGGATTATACATAGTAGATTGCATAATCCCTACTAATGTTCTTTGATCAGGAGTGATTCCTAATCCTTCCATTCCTCTATTAGGTCTACGTTTTGCAAATACAGCAGGTATTTTTCTACCGCCGTTACCTTCATTTATACCGTATGGAGAAATACGTTCTAATTCTACTCCATTAGCAGAATAATGAACAATATGAGGGCCATATTCATCAGATACCCAAAAGCTGCCATCATGTAGTGCTACTAAACCTTCAGCATCTAAACCAAAATCATCAAAAGGTAATTGATTTCCATCAATGTCATAAGGGATTTCACCGGTAGCACCTTTACCTTCAGGATTCGGAATTCCAGAAATTGGGTTGCCATTAGGATCTTTTAGAAGAATTTCTTTTTTTAAAACGATTTCACCATCATTGGTAACGGAAAATAATCCAATTCTTGGAGTGTAGTCTGAAACTGGAAACTTTTTTCCATCAAGAAAATCAGTATTTGGTCCTCTATCGGTAATAGCATAAAATTCTCCCTTTCTTCTGGGATGAGCCGTTGCAGCAGAACCATAACCTCCATTCCTAATTTCTACATCTTCTTGAGTGGTCGTTAATACTTCGAATGGTAGTTCATATTGTATATTTTCTTCCAAGACCAATTGAGGAGGAACAGAAATAGGGCCACCAGAATAATCATCTAAGTACTGACAGGATACAAAAAGAGTTAGCACTGAATATAGCAGCGCGGTTTTAAGAGTTTTCATAAGTTTTAAGTTTAGTTATGTAATCAAGAAATTGTGTGAATTCTATAATTAAGTGTTAGTACTTTTTTTCAAGGAATGAATTCAAGAAAAATGAAGGTTGTAATCCTTCCAGATCAATAGCAACATTATCAATCTCTTCATTTGACTCTTCGATATAGGCCTCTAATTGTAGTTGTTGGTAATGAACAAGTTTCCATTCTTTATCGTGGTATTCAAGTGAGGTAAGATTTTCTATCCAATCTCCAGAATTTAAATAAAGGCATGATCCGTTCTTATCTTTATAGGTTCTCATTTGAGGTTGATGAATATGCCCACAAACTACATATGAATATTTATTCTGGATAGCTAATTCTGCCGCTACTTCTTCAAAATCATTGATATACTTGACTGCTTTTTTTACACTGTTTTTTATTTTTTTGGAAAGAGAAAATTTTTCTTTTCCCAGGCGTATTAAAAACCAATTGATGCATTGGTTTAATAATATTAGCATATCATATCCCCATCCTCCTAATTTTGCTAACCATTTTGCATTTTGAATAGAAGCATCAAAAATGTCTCCATGAAAGAACCAAGCTTTCTTACCATCTAGTTCCAATACTAATTTGTCTACCAATTTAAAGTTACCCATAATGGTATCACTAAATTTTCGCAACATTTCATCATGGTTGCCAGTAATGTATACTACTTCGGTGCCCTTAGAAGCGAGGGTTATAATTTTCTTTAAAATTTTTAGATGAGGTTTAGGGAAGTATCGTTTTCTAAATTGCCAAATATCTACAATGTCTCCATTAAGAATTAATACCTTAGGTTTAATACTATTTAGGTAGTTCAGTAATTCTTTTGCGTGACATCCAAAAGTTCCTAGATGAACGTCAGAGATAACAACGAGGTCTACAGTACGTTTTTTCATAAAAATGACTTACTACTACAAATAAACTATGAAATGGTTAAAAAATAATTAACCGATTATGAGCATATTGTTATCTGTTCTTGAACATTTTACGTCATTATTACCAAAACATTAAACAGATATTATTATCAAAAAGTTGTAAACAACTAAAAACATAATGAATTGATACTTTTTTGATCAATTCATTAAAAAAGACATTATTTCATTGCGGATAATATTTCTATATACTTTCTTAACAATGCTTCAATTGGTTTGTTTTGCTTTTTTCTTATCACAAAGTATCTATAAATTCGTCAACCAAATCTTAACAGTATTCTTACTGAAATGATTTAGATTTCTTTACACTAATACAGATACACTATGCTCATTTTTTCAAGAAAAATTTATGTTTATCGAGTGATGATTTTTAGCATGATCTTTTTGTTGTCATCTTGTAATTCTGAAGTATCTAATACAGAAGGAAATAGTGAAACAGAGGATCCGATTGAGGCTAAAATAGACAGTATTGTATCTAAAATGTCACTGGGAGAGAAAATAGGTCAAACTGCGCAAAGAGGAAAATCCAGTAGAGTTAAAGAATTACCAAAGGATTTAAAAGATGCTGTTCGAAAAGGACAAATAGGTTCTTTTCTGAATATCATGAATAAAGAAGATGCAAAAGAATTACAACGAATAGCCGTAGAAGAAAGCCCTAGTAAGATACCATTAATTTTTGCACGAGATGTAATTCATGGTTTCAAAACAATTTTCCCCGTTCCGCTAGGGCAGGCGGCTTCGTTTAATCCTAATCTGGTTCAGGAAGGTTCTAGAATTGCAGCAGTAGAAGCTAGTACTTATGGCATAAGATGGACTTTTGCACCTATGTTAGATATTTCAAGAGATCCGAGATGGGGTAGAATAGCAGAGTCTGCCGGAGAAGATCCATATTTAACAAGTGAAATGGCAAAAGCTTATATAAAAGGGTTTCAGGGAGATGATTTATCATCTCCGACAAGTATGGCAGCTTGTGTCAAACATTTTATTGGATATGGAGCTGCAGAAGGAGGAAGGGATTATAATACCGCGAATATCAATGATAATTTATTGCATAATGTTTATTTAAAACCTTTTAAATCTGCAGTAGATGCTGGTTCTGCCACTTTTATGACAAGTTTCAATGATCTCAACGGGATCCCAGCTTCCGCAAATTCTTATGTCTTAAAAGATATTTTAAGAGAACAATGGGGATTCGACGGTTTTGTAGTAAGTGATTGGAACTCTATTAAAGAAATGGTGAATCATGGATTTGCCAAAGATCAGAAAGAAGCAGCAGAAAAAGCAATAAATGCAATGCTAGATATGGAGATGACCAGTACTGCTTATCAAGATCATCTTAAGGAGTTAATACAAGAAGGAAAATTTTCTGAAAAAGAATTAGATGTAATTGTAAAAAACATTCTTCGAATTAAATTTAGATTAGGATTGTTTGATAATCCATATTTTGATCCAAATGATACGGTTTTGTATGCTAAAAAGCATTTAGAATCTGCACAAAAAGCAGCAGAAGAAAGTACTGTATTGTTAAAGAACAATAATCAGGTATTACCCATAAATTCTAAACAAAAAATTGCAATTATAGGTCCTTTGGCGGATGCTCCTCATGAACAGTTGGGTACATGGACATTTGACGGAGAAAAAGAGCATACTATTACTCCTTTAAACGCTTTTGAAGATGATAATCAATACACAATAGCGTATACTAATGGATTATCGTACAGTAGAGATAGATCCACCAAAAATTTTCAAAAGGCAGTTTCTATAGCAAAATCATCTAATGTGATCTTATTTTTCGCGGGAGAAGAAGCTATTCTATCTGGGGAAGCACATAGTAGAGCAAAAATCAATCTGCCAGGAGCACAAGAAGCATTAATAGATGAACTACACAAAACAGGAAAGCCAATTGTATTAATATTAATGGCAGGAAGACCAATAACCTTAGAAAATGTAAAAGACAAAGTAGATGCGATTCTTATGGCATGGCACCCAGGAACAATGGGAGGACCAGCTTTAAAAAATATTATAACAGGAGTAGTCTCTCCTTCAGGAAAATTACCCGTTACATGGCCAAAAGAAGTAGGTCAAATACCTATACATTACAATCATAAAAACACAGGAAGACCGGTAATTCCAGAAGAGTTCGTACAAATGGATTCTATTCCTATCGGTGCTTGGCAAAGCTCATTAGGAAATACCTCTCATTATTTGGATGCTGGATTTTTACCAGAATATCCTTTTGGTTATGGATTGAGTTACAGTCTTTTTACCTATTCTAATATTTCTATTTCTAATAATACTCCAAAAATAGGAGATACAATCACGGTAAAAGTAACCGTAAAGAATGAAGGAAACAGAATCACCAAAGAAACTGTACAACTATATTTCAGTGATATGGTAGGTAGTATCACAAGACCTGTAAAAGAACTACTTCGATTTCAGAAAATAACATTGGGTCCAGGAGAATCCAAAGAAGTATCTTTCACATTTGCTACCGATGATCTAGCTTTTTATGGGCCTGACAAAACATGGATTACGGAACCTGGTGATTTCAAACTTTGGGTAGCAAAGGATGCTTCAGATGAAAGTAATGTTTTAGAATTTACCATAGAATAATTATCTTTTATGCAGAATGCTATAGTCTATATTGTATTTGGAGTTTCCGGAAGTGGTAAAACTACAGTTGGAAAAGCTTTAGGAGAAAACTTAGGAATTCCGTTTTATGATGCAGATGATTTTCATCCCAAGGAGAATATTCAAAAAATGTCTGATGGTTTCCCGTTGAATGATATAGATAGAGCGCCTTGGCTGCTAAAATTGGCAGATGCAATTTCCGAATGGAATGTAAAGGAAGGAGCTGTATTGGCATGTTCTGCTCTAAAAGAATCTTATAGAAATACCTTGAAAGGTATAGGTCCAAATTATATAAAATGGATTTTTTTGGAAGGAAGTTTTGAGCTTATTGAAAACAGGTTGGAGGCAAGAAAAAATCACTTTTTTAAGAAAGAAATGTTGGTTTCACAGTTCGAAACTTTGGAAAAGCCAAAAGAAGGTATTGCTATTAATATTGATAAAAGTATAGATCAAATCATAAATGAAATTAAATCCAAGTTGAATACGAATAAATCAGAAATAGGATTGATAGGTTTGGGAGTTATGGGTAAAAGCCTGGCTAAAAACCTTTTGTCGAATAATTTTAGACTTTCTGTTTATAATAGACATGTTGATGGGATCGAAGTAGATGTAGCAAAGAGGTTTGTAGAAGACCAATCCGAAAGCGAACCCATTTTAGGTTTTGATGATTTAGAAAAATTCGTAAACTCAATAGAACAACCTAGAACGATCATGGTAATGGTCAATGCTGGTAAACCCATTGATTTAGTGATAGAAGCATTAATTCCATTATTATCAAATGGTGACTGTATCATAGATGGAGGAAATTCGCACTATAAGGCTACCATAGAAAGAAGTGAGAAATTGGCTAAAAGTAACATTCATTTTTTAGGAACTGGAATATCTGGAGGCGAAGAAGGTGCATTAAAGGGACCTTCTATCATGCCTGGAGGCGCTAAAGCTGCCTATGAAAGGTCTGGAAAGTACCTAGAAGCTATTGCGGCAAAGGATAAAAGCGATCGCAGTTGTTGTACGTATATAGGACCAGATGGATCTGGACATTTTGTAAAGATGGTGCATAATGGTATTGAGTATGCCGAAATGCAACTTTTGGCGGAGACTTATCATTTATTAAGATTTTATCTTTCTAAAACTCCTATTGAAATCTCTGATATATTTAAGAATTGGATTCAAAATGGTGCGCAGAGCTATTTACTCGAAATAACGGCAGATCTTTTATTAAAAAAAGAAAATGAAGATTTTTTAATAGATAAGATTTTGGATAAAGCAGGGCAAAAAGGAACTGGAGGATGGTCCACAGTTGCAGCTTTAGAACTGGGAGTTTCTTTACCAACGATCTCAGAATCTGTGATGGCTCGTAATGTCTCTGGAATCAAATCTAAAAGAGTAGAAGCCTCAGAAATTTATAAATTAGATAAAAGTCAATGCGACTTAGATGAGGAAACGTTTATCAATAATTTGGAAAAGGCTTTTATCGCTACAAGTATTATTAATCATCATATTGGTTTTGAATTAATGCAGGAAGCTTCGACTACGAATCAATGGGAATTAAATCTTTCGGAAATAGCTAGAATATGGACTAATGGATGTATTATACGAAGTACCTTAATGGAAAAGATTTCGGAATTATTTCTTTTAAAGAATCAATCTTCTTTACTGCTTTTTCCGGCCATTGTTCAAACTTTAAAATCTAATGTAACCGCTCTTTCTGAAGTAGTAAGCGCTGGTTTAAAATCTGGATATCCACTTCCTGTATTGTCATCAGCGATTAACTACTTTTATAGCTATACATCCGCTCAATCATCAGCGAATATTATACAAGCGCAACGAGATTATTTTGGGGCGCATACCTATCAAAGAGTTGATAAACCTCTAGATCAATATTTTCATACAAACTGGAAAAGCTAACCTATGGACTATCAATTATTAATAGCAGTAGGAATTGGAATTGCTGCTTTACTTTTTATGATCTTAAAGCTTCGTATGCAAGCATTTATTGCTTTGCTTATTGTTTGTATTATTGTCGGAATTATTGCAGGATTACCAGCAGAAGATGTTCTTAATAGTATAAAAAATGGAATGGGAGGTACGCTGGGGTTTGTGGCTACGGTGGTTGGATTAGGAGCATTGTTCGGAGGTTTACTCGAACATTCGGGTGGTGCACAAGGATTAGCAAATTACATACTAAAATTGGCAGGAGAAAAAAATGCTTCGTGGGCTTTGATGATTACAGGATTTATCATTGCAATCCCCGTGTTTTTTGATGTAGCTTTTATTATCCTTATACCTATTGTATATGCAATTGCAAGAAAAACCAAAAAATCATTACTGTTATATGCCATTCCTCTATTAGCAGGTTTGGCAATTACCCATAGTTTTATTCCCCCAACACCTGGTCCAGTAGCAGTTGCTGATATCTTAGGCGCTAATTTAGGTTGGGTTATCGTTTTTGGATTTTTAACAGGAATTCCTGCTGCTATTATTAGTGGTCCCATGCTAGGTAAACATCTTTCAAAAAAAATTAAACTAGATATTCCAAATACAGAGGTTACTAACACTTCTATTGATAATCCTCCAAATCCCATTGGGATCATTGGAATTATTATGTTCCCGATAGTTTTTATTGTACTAAAAACAGTATTGTTGGGAGATTGGTTTGATCAAAGTCAGTTCCCGAAAGCAATACTATATACGATAACATTGTTAGGACATCCTTTTACAGCACTAATTATGGCAAATTTAATTGCTTGGTATTTCTTAGGGATTAAACGAGGTGTTACTAGAGATGATTTATTAAAAATTTCTATGAAGTCTTTTAAACCTGCAGGTGCTATCATACTGCTTACAGGTGCTGGAGGCGCATTTAAACAAATATTGGTAGATACAAAGGCTGGAGAATTGCTAGCTTCATCCTTACAGAGCTCATATATTCACCCGTTATTATTTGCTTTTATTGTAGCAGCCCTAATAAGAGTCTTGCAAGGTTCTGCAACTACAGCAATGATAGCAGCAGCTGGAATTACTTCTCCAATCATTATGGCTGGTGATTTTAGTGCTGCACAGATAGCATTATTTGTAATTTCTATAGCATCGGGAGCAACAATATTATCACACGTAAATGATAGTGGCTTTTGGTTAGTTGGTCAATATTTGGGAATGACCGAAAAACAAACATTTCGTTCGTGGACCGTAATGACAACACTGATTGCTATAACTGGAGTTATAATGTCTTTGTTACTATGGTATATATTTTGAATCCCATGTTTATAGGTATTAATGATTCGTTTCTATAAAAGTCTAAATTTATTTAATTCTTTATCGTATTATTAGTAGTAAAGCAATAGGAAAATTATTTTCTTTGCTTTTATATGAATCCTGAGATTTTTAAACATATTGAGTTGTTGTTAGGAAGTGTTGGCCTAATAATAGCGCTGTTTTTTGGTGCCTTTATGATCATCAGTAAAGAACAGCAAAAAAGTGCAAACATTTTTTTAGCTATATATCTTTTGGCATTTAGTTTAAGAATTGGTAAATCCTTATTTTATAACTATTTCCCTATAAACCCTATAGTTAGAAATGTTTTTTTGGGTATGTTGTTAGCTATAGGCCCTTCTTTATGGCTATATGTTAAAAACCTTAGTGCCAACAATAAAAAAGAGGGGCATAAGGTATTGCAAGTACATTATATTCCGCTGTTATTTTTCGTAGGATTTTGTTGGCTAATTCCTAATGATGGTTCTCAGCTTTCCAGAATGATCTTTATTGTATTATTACTACATATTTTAGGATATGGAATTTATACTTTGTACTATCTGTTTAGAAATAAAGAGCAATTGATTGTTAAAGAAAAAAAGACATATACTTGGCTGTTTTTTTTGACATTGCTTACCATGCTAATGTCACTTATACAAATTGGAGTATTTTTTCGATGGGTACCTTATTTAAGTACAGCATTTTTATTTTCAATAGTAGTAATTACTCTAGCTATATGGGGATTAAAGAATGTATCTTTATTTAAAATAGAACCAAAAAAATATACAGGTTCCACCATATCTGACCAAAATGCAACGATCTATCTTGATAAGCTAATATATCTAATGAAAGAAGAGAAGTTGTATTTAGATCCAGAAATTACCTTAACAAAACTAAGTGATAGAATAGGAATAACATCTAAACAATTATCACAAATTATTAATCAACATCAAAATGAGAATTATTCTCAATTTATCGCTAGATATCGAGTAGAAGAAGCAAAGAAATTATTGAGTATGCCAGCTTACAAAAATTTTAAAATTGCTGCAATTGCATATGAAAGTGGTTTTAACAGTATTTCATCGTTTAATGCTTCTTTTAAAAAAATCACTAATACAACCGCTTTAAAATATAGAGAATCTCTTTCTTAATTATCAGATTTATAGAGGATTAAAACGCCTCTTGTTAATTTCTGAGGTGATCGTTTTTATTTTTTCTTTTAATGGAATCTCTCCGCGTATTTTTATAACCTTACAATTTAATCTATCTATCCATTGGAGATGGACTTTGAGGGTTCTACCGTCAAAATCAGGATTCTCATATTGATTGGCCCAAGATAAAAATGCTTTTGAATGTTCTTGAGTGTTTTTATCGTGTGATAACAGTGTTCCATATCTTTCTTTTTCTCTTTGGATTAATCTATTCATTTGTTCTTCATTGTTTAGATATATAAAAACTATGAGATCAAATAGTGATTTCCATTGTTTTCCCCAACTTACTAAGGAACCACTGATAATTACATTTTCATGAAGATCAAAAGCAGCTTTCAGATTTTGGTTTCTTTCTGGTAAGGGTATTTTTTTCTGGAAAGGAGGTGTTGTTTTTTTCCAGTAGAAGTCATCAGAATCTAAATGAATAAAATCTGTATGTTTAGCAATTTCTTTAGCTAATGTCGTTTTTCCTGTACCCGAAGCTCCAAATATTAGGATTTTCATTTTCTCGAAGAATACTTTACTAATAAAATTCCATTTGACAATACCCAAGCAGCTATACTAAAAGTAAATATTCTAAAACCTACTAAGTTTGTAAATATAAAATCTGTGAATGCGCCAATAATAGAGAAAGTGATAATAAAAACTCCCAAATAGCTGATCCATTTTGGATGTTTTTGTGCTAAAATATTGGCAATGGAATAAAGTAAAATTGCAAAACAACACGCTACGATAAAGATGTAATCCAGAGGAATATTAATAGCAAATCCATAGTTTTTAATCATATTTAAAGTTTCTATATTCTGATCCAGGTTATCAGCATATTTGCTCAGAAAGTAGGGCAGTGTAAGTCCATTAAAAAGCGCTGCAAACATTGCTGCAATAAGTCCAAAAGTAATTACTATTAAAGCTAGAATTGACAGCCTGTATGTATCCATAAGCGCGTTAGTAAGTCCATAAAATCCAAATAGTAATATGGGTAAACTAAAAATTGCCAGTGCATGAGTATTTTGAATAGATCTTGAAATTTTAAGGATATATTCGATAGTACCTCCTGAAGGATGTAATACCATGGTTACTATTATTAATAGCGCTCCTAAAATCAGGGCGGACCCCGTACTTTTATACATGTGATGTTTCATATGTTTTAGATTATATTAAAACATCAAAGATCTTAGGTTTCATTCATTGGATCACTTGATCCAAATCAAGAAATTACTTTAACCTTTTTCGCACTCGACTTAAAGTTTCGGGAGTAATATTTAGATAAGAAGCTATAATTTTTTGAGGAAATTTCTGGATAATGCGAGGCTTATTTTCAAGAAGGTATTTATACTTTTGATCAGGAGTATTATTGTTCAATAGAGATATTCGTGCTGTAGCTTCTTGTAGTACGACGCCCATTTTTAGGAATGATTGGGAAATTCCAATGAGTTTATGAATCGAATCTATCGTAAGTTCCAAGATTTCACTATCCTCATAGGCTTTGATATCATATTCAGATGGCTTTCTAGAAGTAAAACTTTTATGGTTGAGAATCCAATCATTTTCCGCGCCTAAATCTATCGCATTTTCATTGAGATCAGTATCCAATTTAAAGTGATAGAAACTACCAGAAATAATATAACATAATGAAGAACAAGTTTCTCCAACTCTTAATAGAAAGTCATTCTTTTTATATGTTTTATGGAGTACTTCTTGTGCTATTAAAAAAGATTCTTCTTCGGTAAAATCTCCAAGTTTATGAATAAATTTTGAAACTGATGGATCCAAGATGTAAACGTGTTTTATTCATTGCCAAAAGTACAGATTAAATTGTTTTCTGAAATTTAAAATTTTTTAAATCATTTATTTTGTAGGTTTGAATCTGAAAACTTATTAGCTATTGAATATAAAGAGAGATCACACTAAGAAAGTAAAGAAACCTTGGCCTACAAAGGAAGCAATGGAACAAATTTATGATATGAATTTGTGGGGTTCGAACGGTTCGGATTTCTATTCTGGCGAGGGATCTCATCATCCAAATATCAAGAAGCCATATGTAGAGAAATTATCTCAGTTTTTAGAATCTTTCGAAAGTCCAATTACCGTTTGTGATTTGGGTTGTGGAGATTTTAATGTTGGTAAAGAACTGGTGCAGTATGCAAAAGAATATTTTGCTGTTGATATTGTAGATAGTTTAATCCTTCGAAATAAAGAAAAGTTTAAACATGATCGCGTAACTTTTTATTGTTTAGACATCGCAAAGGATGAGTTACCTGTAGCAGATTGCGCAATAATTCGTCAGGTATTTCAACATATATCTAATGCCGAAATTGAAAGCACACTTGCAAAACTATCTTCATATCGATACGTAATTATTACAGAACATCTTCCAAACGGAAATTTCGAACCTAATATAGATATTATATCTGGTCAAGGTATCCGTTTAAAAAAGAAGAGTGGTGTGGATGTGTTAGTGCCTCCTTTTAATTTTAAAGCAAAAAAAGTAACAAATTTACTCACGATTCCATTAGGTACAAATAAAGGAGTTTTAGTCACTAATTTATACAAAACCTATTAAGGGATTGATACGGTTTTATCGATTTGATACATTTCTAGCATTTGTTTTTCGATCATTTTTTTGGGAGCATTCTTTAAAAAGAAATTTCTAAGCCCTTTTCCATATCTCCAATGTGCTATTCTCCCAGTATTCCAAGATTGTTTTACAATTTGATTTACTTTTTTTCTTCGTTTTTGTTCAAATATTTCGAAAATGTTCTTATTCGTATTTTTACTGATGAGTTCACTTAGGTAATAAGCATCTTCAATAGCCTGAGCACCTCCTTGTCCCATATTTGGTGTGGTCGCGTGACCAGCATCTCCTATTAAAAGGATATTGTTTTTATGCCAAATTTCTAAAGGTTTTATATCGCTTATATCATTACGAATTATATGCTCCCGTGAAGTAGCGGAGATTAAGTTGCTTACGATAGGATGGAAGTCATTAAACATTGAGAGAAGCTTCTTCTTGGTATCAGCTTCGTCTTTTTCATTTTGTTTATCTATCGCTACGGCAAACCAATATACATTGTTTTCTGATATTCTGGAAATTCCAAAACGTATTTGGTTTCCCCAAAGTTCTATTCCTCGATGATGAAATTCTTCATCCAACGATATATCTGCAATTCCGCGCCAGCAAGTTTGTCCAGAATATCTAGTTTTGCTACCAGGGAAAAGTTGCTTTCTTACTTTAGAATGTATACCATCTCCACCAATTAAATAGTCTGTTTCTATATTTGATCCGTCTTCAAAAAACACTTTTATTTTGCCATTAGAAAGTTCTTCATAACTATGAAAACCTTTGCCAAGGTGTATTTTATTTTCTGGAATCTTATCAAATAATAATTTTTGAAGCTTTGCTCTATGAATTGCAACCGTAGTATATCCAAAAATATCTTTTATGTTGTTTTGATAATTATCTGAAAGCGGAGTTAAATCAGCTTTTCCTAAAGTAATTCGATCAATAGTATTTCCTTTTTGTTGTACCTCTTCTAATACATCCAAGTGATCTAATACTTGTAAGGCATTCGGAGCTAACCAAATTCCTGCACCAACCTCTAATAATTTAGGTGTTTGCTCAAAAATTTGAAAATCAATACCATTTCTTTCAAAAGCTAATGCAGTGGTTAACCCTCCAATTCCTGCTCCGATTATCGTGTAAAGCATATATTATTTTATTTGATGTATGTTTTGTAAATTAAATTTTCTATAAGTACTGTTATTCGTTAGATATTGGTAACCCGTATATGGTAGTTTGCATTCCTGCGATTTTCCAGTGACCATCAACTTTTTCCATTAATCTTGTTTCTCGTTTCAATCCGCGTAGAGAATCTTGCTGTTCATAGGTGACCCAGGCACCATCACCATAAAGTCGAACATTAATTTTGTCTAATAGTTTTGGAATAGGTTCTGGTTCCGGATGTTCATCCATAAATGTTTTTACAAATCGACTAATTTCTTCCCAGCCTACTGATTCTGAGAATTTTTTTGTTGTAAAATCAAGATATACTTTTGTTATTGAAGAATCCTGAATCCAGTAGTCTTGCCAAGCTTTATAGTCTCTACGAAATGCAGCTTTGGTTTCATTATTTAAAGTATTTAAGATGGCTTGCTCTTCTTTTAAGATATTCGTTTTATGATCTGTATGAGATAATGTATTTGTATTGTCACCTTTACAGCTCCAAGCCATTGAAAAAACTAAAAATAATAGTATTATAGTTCTTGCTTTTTTGATAACATTCGAATATGAAAGTTTTTTGATGAATAATGCGTAATTTACCATGATATCTCTTTATAACTTATATTCTAAAATTTAATAGTTCTTCATAAGGATCTCCAGATATCCGCAATAATTCTGCAAAGGCTGGTTCTGTTTTTATTCCTTTTCTCTTTAGCATTCTAATATTCTCCTTAAAAGTAGGGCTCATTTTCTTCAAAATTTCATACTCTATCATCATATGCTTATATGCCATTTGTTCTTGAGTAGGAATGTTTTGTCCAAAAATTTCAATAGAAAACGAGGAATAGCTAAAATTGGCTACCGTGTATGGAGAAATACGATGATTATTTGTAGCTATTCGAAAATCCTCTTGGTCAGAGAATAATGTAAATACTGTATTTGTAAATTCTTCATGATCATGACATTTACAAATAATATCTAAATCACTATTATCAGTATAAATATCAATAGGAATGGTTCCTGTTAGAATAGGATCGTAAGATTTTAGCTGTTTAAAAATTTCTAAATTCCGAAGTACGTTATAGGTGTCTTGTTGGTATTTATTACCTGATTTTAAGTATTCGATATTAGTAAAATCCACCATTGCTACTGATATCTTTTATGCAATTTTGTATTGCTGATTATTGTAATTCAGCTATTTAACAACTCAGTTATAAAATGACTCTAAAATAACCATTTATAGCTGCATTAGCAAGAATTGAATAGGTGGGTTTTATTTGATTTTAGGTCTTGTCTTTACGAAACATGACTCTGTATAATATCGTATACCAATTCTTTTGATAACTTTTGATTACCTGCTTTATTTCTTATGATTTCGAAAGAACATTGAAAATTACAACCATTATTGAATTCACTACAGCCGTAAGCGGTTTTTCCTTTTAGTATATGGCCTTTCTTGCATTTAGGGCATGAGACCTTATCGGGTATAGTTTGGGGTTGTGCTGTTGTTTTTTTAGTTTCTAAAACCAATTGATGATTTTTATCAAAACGTATTAAACCTTCTACTGTTTTATCTTCTGTTTTGAAGCCTTTTAAGTTTACTGTACAACCTTTTTTGAGTAATCGAACATATTGTTTTTCAGAGATCTTTTTACCTGTAAAAATAAAAGGTAATTGAAAATCACAACCTGCTTTATAAGCACTACATCCGTATGCGGATTTTCCTTTTAATAGCGTTCCCTTGCTACATTTAGGGCATTTCTCCTGTAAAATAGATGATTTAGCAACTTTTTTAGTCGCTTTTTCTGTTTTTTTGGAAGTGGTATACGATATGTTAGCTCTAGTTTTTTCAGTTCGTACTTCATATACTAGATGATCTACCATTTGCTTCATATTTTTTATAAAAGCACCGGCATGAAACGTACCTTTTTCTATCTCCTTGAGTCGCTTTTCCCAACTTCCTGTTAACTCAGCAGATATTAATAGTTTATTTTGTATCGTATCTATCAATTGTATACCTGTGTTAGTTGGTAAAATCTGTTTTTTATTACGTTCTATATATTTTCGTTTGAATAGGGTTTCAATAATATTAGCTCTAGTAGAAGGTCTTCCGATTCCATTCTCCTTCATGAGTTCTCTCATTTCTTCGTCATCCACCTGTTTTCCTGCTGTTTCCATAGCTCTTAATAAAGTAGCCTCTGTAAATTGTCTGGGTGGTTTGGTTTCTTTTTCTAGAAAAGAAGGTTCATGAGGACCTTTTTCTCCTTTTACAAATTCAGGGAGTATCCCAGATTCTTTTTTACTAACACTTTCTGGTGTTTCAAAGACAATACGCCAACCTTTTTCTAAAATTACCTTTCCAGTCGTTTTAAAAGATACGGTATCAGCTTTACCAATAACTGTTGTATTGGCCACTTTACAATCGTCATAAAATACAGCAATAAATCGTCGTGTAATGATATCATACACTTTTTTCTGATTGATTTGTAAGTTGGTTTGCTCTCCGGTAGGGATGATAGCGTGGTGATCAGTGACCTTTTTATCGTTAAAGACTTTGGTAGATTTTTTGATCTTTTTTCCAAGAATTGGAGTAGTTAGAGCATTGTAGTCTGTTAGCTTTTGTAAAATACCCGGAACTTTTGGGTAGATGTCATTTGGTAAAAAGGTGGTGTCTACTCTAGGATAAGTAACTACTTTTAATTCATATAATCGTTGAACAATTTTAAGTGTTTCATCTGCAGAAAAACCAAATTTGGTATTACAGTATACTTGTAAACCAGTGAGGTCAAACAGTTTTGGAGCATACTCTTTACCATTCTTTTTGGTAATAGAAATAATCTCAAAATCACTTTGTTTTACTTTATTTGCTAATATTTCACCGTCTTCTTTTTTTGAAAAACGACCTTCTTCATAACTAAATAGCGTATCTCTGTATAAGGTTTGTAATTCCCAATATGATTGTGGTATAAAGTTTTGAATTTCCTTAAATCTATGGACTACCATGGCTAGACTAGGAGTTTGTACCCTTCCAATAGATAATACTTGTTTGTACCCTCCATGTTTTACGGTATACAATCTGGTAGCATTCATTCCTAATAACCAATCTCCAATAGCTCTAGAAAAACCTGCATAATACAAATTATCATATTGTGTAGATGGTTTTAAATTCGTAAAACCTTCTTTGATAGCTTCTGTAGTAAGAGAAGAAATCCATAATCGTTGAACTTCACCAGTATACCCGGCTTGATCGATTACCCATCGTTGTATCAATTCTCCTTCCTGACCAGCATCACCACAATTAATTACTACAGTTGCTTTTTCGAATAATGATTTTACGATACCAAACTGTTTTTGGATACCCTGATTATCTACAACTTTGGTTTTGAATTTTTCAGGGAGCATAGGTAGATTATTAAGGTCCCAACTCTTCCAATGTGGTTTGTAGTCATTAGGTTCGTATAGCGTGCACAAATGGCCAAAAGTATACGTAACAGCATATCCATTACCTTCATAATATCCATCGCGCTTTGTGGTAGCTCCTAAAACAGCAGCAATCTCTCTCGCAACACTTGGTTTTTCGGCTATGCAAACTTTCATTAATTCAAATTAGTTTTCCGGTGGGAAATTAGTCAAATTTTAATTAAGAATAATGCGTTTAAATTATTCTACTATCATGTTTTAGTGTGCCAATATCATGATTTAGGAATGAAAATAGCAGTATATCTACCAAATTTGTAGAAAACCTTATTTATGGAAACGTATAGACATAATAGAAGAAAATTTTTACAATTAGGGAGCACTTTAGCTGTGGCTGGTTCCATAGCTCCGATTACCTATGGAGCTTCTTTATTGGAACAAAATGATTTTAGAACCCTAGAAGAAAAAGAACCCATACGCTTATTCTCTAATGAGAATCCTTACGGACCTTCAAAACAGGTAACTAATGCAATAAAAGAGCATACATCGAGAGTCAATAGATATGCATCCTTTAATTCATATGCTACGGACGAGTTAAAAAGAAAAATAGCTAAGCAGAATGGTATAAATGAAGATCAAGTGATTTTGGGACATGGTTCTTTCGAAATTTTATGCATGCTTACTCGAGCCTTTGGACAGGAGCAAGATAGTATTATAGTACCTGCAACCACTTTTAATGTTACAGCAGCTTTTGCTGACAGGATTTTTGATCATAAGGCCAAAAGAATATTGTTAACAGATGCTATGGATATTGATTTAAAAACAACCAAAAGTGCGATTACAAAGGCTACCAGATTGGTATATATCTGTAATCCTAATAATCCTACTGGTAAAGCTTTATCAGCAAATGATTTACTATTTTTTTGTAAAGAAGTAGCATCATCTAATTGTACCGTGGCTATAGATGAAGCCTATGTAGAACTTATGGACCCCAAGAAGAAACCTGATACGATTAAATTATTACGAGAAAAATATAATGTTTTGATTATTAGAACATTTTCTAAAGCCTATGGATTGGCAGGTCTAAGAGTAGGGTATGCCATGGGTTTATCAGAAACGATAGCCAAATTGAATCATGAGTTTTATAATTTTGATGGATTAATCAGCAATCCTGGAGTAGTTGCTGCGATTACCGCTCTAGAAGATCCTTCATATGTGAATGAGTATCAAAAGAAGAATTCTGAAGTAAAAAAATATATGGAAGATAGTTTAGATGATTTAGGACTTCAGTATGTAAAAAGCGATACAAATTTTATGCTGATAGAAGTAAAGGATGTAAAACGACTCAAAGAAGAATTAAAAACATTTGGAATTGCAATTTTTCCTAGTGGAGGAAAACATTATCCTACTTGGGCAAGGATCAGTATTGGAACATTCCCACAGATGCAAAGTTTTATAAAAGCTGTTAGTACAATGAATTGGTTAAAGGTATAAATGAGGTAGAAAATAAGTATTGTTCAAAAAATAAGTTTGAAATATGAAATAGTAATAATTTTCGAAAAATATTGAAGAGTTTTCTATCAAATTACTATCGCATTTTTGAAGATTAACAAGTACATTTGTTGAAAATTGTTTTTGAATGGCAGGAAATACATTTGGGAATCTATTTAAGGTAACCACTTTTGGAGAATCTCACGGACCAGCAATAGGAGGAGTCATCGATGGATGTCCTTCTGGAGTACAACTCGATCTTGATGCGATACAAGCAGAACTAGATCGTAGAAAACCAGGACAATCTGCAATTGTTACTCAACGAAAGGAGCCTGATACCGTAGAATTCTATTCTGGTGTTTTTGAAGGTGTTACAACAGGAACACCGATCGGATTTGTGATTAAAAATGCAAATCAAAAATCAAAAGACTATTCACACATTAAAGATTCTTATAGGCCATCACATGCGGATTATACTTATGATCAGAAATATGGTATAAGAGATTATAGAGGGGGAGGACGATCATCGGCAAGAGAAACTGCTAGTAGAGTAGTAGCCGGAGCTATAGCAAAGCAAGTACTTTCTGGTATTAGTTTTAATGCCTACGTGAGTGGTGTAGGATCGATTAAATTAGAGAAACCACATACAGAACTAGATTTTTCGTTAGTAGAAAGTAATATCGTTCGATGCCCTGATATCGAGAAGGCGCAGGAGATGGAACAGTATATCAAACAGATACGAAAAGAAGGAGATACCGTTGGGGGATTAGTAAGTTGTGTTATTTCTGGAGTTCCTGTTGGATTGGGAGAACCAGCTTTTGATAAACTCCATGCAGAACTGGGTAAAGCAATGCTTTCCATTAATGCAGTAAAAGGTTTTGAATATGGTAGTGGTTTTGCCGGAGCAGCACTGAAAGGAAGTATGCATAATGATCTTTTCAATACGGATGGTACTACAAAAACTAATCTTTCTGGCGGAATTCAAGGTGGAATTTCTAATGGAATGGATATCTACTTTAACGTAGCGTTTAAACCGGTAGCTACTATTATGCAAGACCAAGAGACTATTGATAAAGAAGGGAACATAGTTAATATGCAAGGAAAAGGTAGACATGATCCTTGTGTAGTTCCAAGAGCTGTTCCTATTGTAGAAGCAATGGCAGCTTTAGTGATTGTTGATTATTGGCTTATGAATCGTACGATTAAAAAATAAGCACTTAAAAATATAGTTAATGTTACGGTAATCTTAACAAGGTTACCGTTTTTTTGTTTTTAATTTATATCTTCGACTTTTTGTATTCAAAAAATTAGATAATTCACATGAAGAAACTTGCTTTGCACTGGCAAATCCTTTTAGGAATGATTGCTGGAATATTATTCGGATTTTTAATGACTCAGTTTTCTTGGGGAAAAGGTTTTACAGCAGATTGGATTAAACCTTTTGGAACCATTTTTATCAATTCTCTTAAATTGATTGCGGTGCCCTTAATCTTGGCGTCTTTAATTAAAGGAGTTTCAGATTTAAAAGATATTTCTAAGCTTTCTAAAATGGGTGGACGTACGATTATAACCTATATCATTACGACTGTGATAGCAGTAAGTATTGGTTTGATTGTAGTGAATATCGTAAAACCAGGAGCTGCAATCACTGAAGAAACAAGAAGTGAACTTATCGCAAGTTATAAAGGCGCAGCAGATAGTAAGATTGCAGATGCAGAGAAACAAAAGAATGCAGGACCGTTACAAGCTCTTGTAGATCTGGTGCCTAGTAATATATTTAGTGCAGCGAGTAACAATAGAAATATGTTACAAGTAATATTCTTCGCTATATTTTTTGGTATAGGATTAATTCTAATTCCTGAAGAAAAGGCAAAACCTGTAAAAGACTTTTTTGATGGTTTTAATGATGTTATACTAAAACTCATTGACCTTATTATGCTAGCAGCTCCTTATGGTGTTTTTGCATTGTTAGCGGCATTGGTGGTTGAATCTCCGAGTGCAGATTTATTTGCGGCATTGGGAATGTATGGAGTTTCTGTACTTATCGGTCTTGCTTTAATGATAGGAGTTTATATTTTGATTGTATGGTTTTTCACTAAGAAAAGCCCTTCCTTTTTTATCAATGGAATTTCTCCAGCACAGTTATTAGCTTTTTCTACTAGTTCTAGTGCAGCTACCTTACCTGTAACTATGGAAAGAGTAGAAGAACATCTTGGTGTGGAAAAAGAAGTGACCAGTTTTGTGTTACCTATAGGAGCTACTATTAATATGGATGGTACAAGTTTATACCAAGCGGTAGCAGCAGTTTTTATTGCTCAAGCTTTTGGAATGGATCTTACTTTAGGAGCACAGTTGGGGATTGTTGCAACAGCAACCTTAGCATCTATTGGTTCTGCCGCAGTTCCTGGTGCAGGAATGGTAATGCTAGTTATTGTGCTAGCACAGGCGGGTATTCCTGAAGCAGGATTAGCACTAATTTTTGCTGTGGATCGTCCTTTGGATATGTGCAGAACTACAGTAAATGTAACTGGGGATGCAGCTGTATCTATGATGGTAGCAAAAAGCGTAGGAAAACTAGGGGATCCTAAGGTAAAAGATTGGGATGATCACTACGAAGGATAAGGTTAATCCAAGAATTTGTTATACTTTTTCTAAAATTTGATGCTTTTTCTCAATAATATTATTCGTAGTTATACCTTTATTAAAAAATTGAGTAATACACAAAAGAATGAAGGAAGCTATTTTTTTAGAAGAATCATTGAAAAAAATATATGATCCTTCGGATTTTAGAGAAATAGGACATCAGTTGGTAGATATGCTTGCAGATCACCTGGAGCAAGTTCAATCTGATAGTGATATACCCGTTATCAAATATCGAAATCCAGAAGAGGAACTGTCTTATTGGAAAAATGATTTGTCTTCCGGTTCTAGCATGATGGATTTTTACAAAGAAATCTTAGATAGATCCATACATGTGCATCATCCTCGTTATATGGGGCATCAGGTTGCTGTTCCGTCTGTTATAAGTAGTTTATCGGGGCTGGTCACAGATCTTCTTAGTAATGGTACTGGAGTTTATGAAATGGGAATGGCCTCTAATGCTTTAGAAAGGATCGTAACTGATTTTGTTTCTCAAAAAATTGGATATGGAACAGATGCTGCTGGTTTCCTTACTTCTGGAGGAACTTTAGCCAATTTAACAGCCTTATTGGCCGCCAGAAAAGCAAAAGCTCCTGGATTGGTTTGGGAAGAAGGGCACCAGGAAAATCTAGCTGTTTTAGTTTCTGAAGAAGCACATTATTGTATTGATAGAGCAGCAAGAATATTAGGTTTTGGTGCCAAAGGGATTATAAAAGTACCCACAAATTCCTCTTTTCAGATAGATGTAAACGTAATAGAAGAATACTTAGAAAAAGCTGAGCAAGATGGCTTAGTGGTCATTGCTATTGTTGGGTGTGCTTCTTCTACTGCTACAGGTTCATATGATGATTTAGCAGCGTTAGCAGAGATTGCTACAAAGCACAATTTATGGTTTCATGTAGATGGAGCTCATGGTGCTGGTGTAGTTTTTTCTGAAAAATATAAACATCTAGCCAAAGGCATAGATCAAGCAGATTCTGTGGTCATAGATTTTCATAAAATGTTATTGACCCCTTCTTTAAATACAGCATTATTGTTTAAACAAGGAGAAGAATCGTATAAAACTTTCGAACAACGAGCTCAATATTTATGGGACTCCCAACAATCTAGAGAATGGTATAATTCTGGGAAAAGAACTTTTGAATGCACCAAATTAATGATGTCTCTAAAAGCTTATTCTATTATTAAGATGTATGGAGAGGATGTATTCGAGAAAAATATCAATCGATTATATGACCAAGGAAAAGTATTTGCTCAGATCATACGTAATCGCGATGGATTCGAACTGTTAATGGAACCTGAAGCCAATATTTTGAATTTTAGATATTTAAAGTTTTCAGATTCCGATTTAAATGCAAACAATTCCAAAATACGAGAAGTACTATTGCAATCCGGTAAATTTTATATTGTACAAACGATGATTAATGAACAACGTTATCTTAGAACTTCTATAATGAATCCATTGACTAAAGAGGAAGATTTTGAAGCATTGTTAGATGAAATAGAAATCATTGCTAAGTCACTTTGATATTGTATTGTGTGATCTACGCAACCTTTTTCTAACGAAAGCATCTAAATAGTAAATTAGAAAATCACACAAGTTTATGAGACGATTTTATTTTATTTTACTGTCAATTCTTATGATGAGTTGTAGTAATGATGATGATGGTAACGCAGTTGTACAATCTACAATAGAAGGAGAATGGAGTTTAGTAAAGGTTACTGGTGGTTTTGCCGGAGTTGATGAAGATATAGATAAAGGAACAATCGAATGGGATTTTGACGAAGCTTCAGGTATGGTAACTATTACAAATACAATATCTGATGCATCTTTTAATACCATTTTACCTTCCGGAACGTATACTTATAGTATATCCGCTCCTGCAGACGCAGATGATCTAATTGTGAACAATGTAAATCTAGGAAGAATTACCTTGGAAAATAACTTTTTTACTGTCGAAGAATCTTTAGTAGATGGCTTTACTTTTCGATTCGAAAGATAATAGATAATTGGATCAAAATAATTTTATCTGATAATTAGTTTAATAAGATATAATTAAAATAGGCTTGTTACAAAGCCTATTTTTTTTGCTTAATATGTTTAGAAACTGAATTTTACCTTCCAACTATATAATGGCTTACATTATTGGTATAGAGTTTGATATTATATACCCATAATGAAAAAGGGGGAAAACCCCTATATGATTTCTAGCTAAAGTCCCCTTAATTTGCTTCAGATATAAACATACTTTTGAACCGCACATAAAATAAACCTTAAATTAACTCAATATGAAACGGCTTTTTCTACCCTTAGCTTTAATATCTTTTGCAGTGATCTGTTTAAGTATTGTACATATAGATAATGTAAATAAGTTAGATAAAAAATATAATCAGTTAAGACAAAAACATCAGTTAGATACCAATGATAATACTGAGGTAACAGCTATTGAGCAGCTGGATAAAAAATGAACATCAGCTCAAGATACGTTACAAACCAATAAACAAGAGGGAGCCATTATTCCAGAATTAGTGGAATAGAGGGGAAAACAACAAAAGTAACGGATAACCACCCAAAGACTGTCTTACCAAATCTTGGTAAGGCAGTTTTTTAGTTAAATAATGGGAATATTTGGTATTTGCATAGCTATAAATTTCCAATATCAAACGAATTCTAATTGAAACCCAACGAATTCTAAAATACCTACTACTTAGGTCATGATTGATAATTACTTTTAAACCGTAATTAAAAGATGGTCTTTTTTTTGCTCCCAAATTATTTTACCCAAAATAAAATAGATAGGATGAAACAATTGTTATTACCGGTAATCCTCATATGTTTTGCCATATGCTGTTTAGGATTTGTACATATAGACAATATGAATAAACTGGAAAAAGAGACAAGTAAAATTGAACACACTAACACAAAAACAATCGTATAAGTTGGATAACCTATAACCAATTTAGTCAATGAAAAGAGCTTTAAGCTCCGGAGTTGGGATTACACAATTATCTCTTTTACCAAACCATTTGTATCTGTTTTTTGAAATAATGTCATAAACCCAATCTCTTAAAAGCTTAGGAAAGATTAAAAAAACAGAAAGTAACGGATAACCACCAGACAGCTGCTTTGCAATTTGTAGAGCAGCTGTTGATTTATGATAATATGTGTTTTGTTCAATTAATAAGATAGTATCTAATTTAGAAGTGTCTACGCCTCGTTCTGCTGCTAATTGTTTTCCTACATCACTTTGCAGCGAAGCATATCGAAACACATCGTTTTTATCACGTTTTATAATAAAATTGACAGCACCATTACATAAATTGCAAACACCATCAAATAATATAACCTTTTTCCCTTCTAAGTTCATAGTACAAAGATACGTACCAATTACGAATTTACCTTAGAATTATCATTTCGTTAAGAAGGTAGGTTATTTAATGATTACAGATTCAATAACTTCTTTAGTAGTGATTTGTAAGTTTTTAGGTAGTATGTTATCCTTTGGTAATACCGCTAGATACCTATCATTATTAGAATCAAAAACTTGTTTAAAGATAGGATCTTCTAATTGCAAAGTATCACATATTTCAGTAATGAGATCTAGATGATAAATAAGATCAGTACTTCCCAAATGAAAGATTCCTTTTTTATCTCTATTAATAATGTAATGTAACTGTTGAGTTAATTTAGAAATTGATGTGGCATTAATAATTACATTCGGGAAAACTTCTATAGACGCTTTAAGATCATGTAATGTTTTAATTTCTTGGACACGTGGTGTATTGGCACCAAATACCATAGGTACTCTCGCAATTACATATTTATCCGTAGGTAATCGCAATAGCGCATTTTCTATTTTAATTTTAAACTTACCAAATATACTTTCACTTAAAGTTTTATCATGTTCATAAGACGGATAATTACTAAAAGTATCAAATACATTCGCACTAGAGATAAAGATTAGTCTTGCGGTATTTCTTTGTAACCAACTAATCATGCGGTAATGTGCATCTATCTGAGAATTGAAATTACCTCTAAGCGCAGAAACAATAATATTGGGTTTTAAGTTATCTAATAGGATAGAGATATCCTCTAGTTCCATATCATACTGAAAAAATTTTTGATTCTTTTCATAGAAAGCATTATCCGTATGATATGTTCCATAGGTGTCAAAATAGGAATTTAGCTCCTTATACAAGGAATTCCCTATAAAACCACTGGCTCCTATGATTAAAATTTTTTTCAATATTGGGGTGCTAAAAAAGTTAAGTTTCAGAGATCACTATGTATTAGTATCTGTAATCCTGAAACTTAACTTACGGTTTATTATTGTTATAAAGAACTTATCCTTTATAAAAAGGTAATTTTACTACAGTTGCAGGAATCGCTTTTTTACGAACCTGAATATTAATTTTACTTCCTGGCGAAGCAAATACTGTTGGAACATATCCTAAACCAATTCCTTTCCCTAAGGAAGGAGACATGGTACCAGAGGTTACAATACCTATTGCATTTCCATTACCATCTACAATATCATAATCGTGTCTCGGAATTCCTCTTTCATCTAGCTCAAAACCTACTAGTTTTCTTTCTGCACCACGTTCTTTCTCTTTGGCTAGTTCTTCAGAATTAATAAAGTCTTTAGAGAACTTAGTAATCCATCCTAAACCAGCTTCGATAGGAGAGGTTTCATCATTAATATCATTTCCGTATAGGCAATATCCCATTTCTAAGCGTAGCGTATCTCTTGCTGCCAGACCAATTGGTTTGATATCAAAATCCGCTCCTGCTTCGAATACTTTATCCCATATTTGTTGTACTTCAGAATTTTTACAATAGATTTCAAACCCACCACTTCCTGTATAACCTGTTGCAGAGATAATCACGTGTTCGATACCTGCAAAATCAGCTACCTGAAATGTATAAAACTTTAATGCTTCTAAATCTACAGAAGTAAGCGATTGCATAGCCTGTGCTGCTTTTGGTCCTTGTATGGCAAGTAAAGAATAGTCTTCTGATAAATCACGCATTTCTGCATTCATCGTGTTATGACTTTGTATCCAATCCCAATCCTTTTGGATATTTGATGCATTTACTACTAATAAATATTTTTCTTCTTCTAAACGATATACGATTAAATCATCTACAATTCCTCCTTTATCGTTTGGTAAACAACTATATTGTGCTTTTCCATCTACTAATTTAGAAGCATCATTAGAAGTTACTTTTTGTATGAGTTCCAAAGCATTTGGACCAGTAATAAGAAACTCACCCATATGAGAAACATCAAAAACACCTACACCATTTCGAACCGTTTCGTGTTCTACATTTACTCCTTCATACGATACAGGCATATTATAACCGGCAAATGGCACCATTTTGGCTCCTAATGCCATGTGAGTTTCAGTTAGCGCAGTATTTTTCATAAATTATAAATTAATAGAATTAGCAATCAAATTGACGCCGAAAGTAAAAAACTTTGCGTTGGTAAACAATGCTTTTAGATGATAAATTGTTAACTTTTTACTAATCTAAAAGCTATTTATTGAGAATTTGATAATTCGTAATCTTGCTCTATTCGTTTTTTTATAACTTTAGCATACTTCGTGTAATAAATGAGTGATTATGTCTGCAGGGTATTCAGGAACTCCTTTGGCTAAAAAATTGGGAATTAAGGCAGGAACAAGTGTATTATTGTATAATGCACCAGATCATTATTGGAAATTGTTTTCTGATATGCCTAATGATCTTCATATCCAGAAAAAGGTTGTAGAAGAAGAGCTTGACTTTATTCATGTGTTTTGCAAAACTCAGAAAGAATTAGAAGAGATCATACCAAAATATAAGGTTGGATTGAAAAAGACAGGAATGCTTTGGGTAAGTTGGCCAAAAGGAACTTCTAGTATAATTACTGATCTGAAAAGAGAGATAATAAGAATCTACGTTTTACAACAAGGACTGGTAGATATAAAAGTAGCGGCTATAGATAGCGATTGGAGTGGGCTAAAATTTGTATACCGAGTGGGAGATAGACAATGATACTTTATAAATAAAGAATTTATTGTTGAGTGTTCTAAATCTAGTATTCCTGTATTTATAAAGCAACCATTTGTTTGTTTTTGTATCTATAAAAAGAATACATAATGATGAACTTATGAAAAAGCGTTTCTTTCTATTGGTAATCCCATTTTTGATCTTGCATGCTTGTGGCAATGATGATGATGCAAGTATTGATAATCCTGATTTGTTAGGAAAATGGAGATTGATAGAGCAATTAGTCGATCCTGGAGATGGAAGCGGTACATTTCAGCCAATCTCAAGTGATCAGGAATTAGAGTTTCTTGAAGAAGGAGTGCTAAACGTTACCAATGGTGATATATGTTCATTAGCTATCGATTCTGACGGAGAAAATACCGTTAGTTACTCCTTGGATGAGAGCACTATTACTGCAGATTGCGAAAATTTCATCGGTATTAGTTTTGAAATAAAGGAAGGAAGATTATTTCTTTATTATTCTTGTATAGAAGGTTGCGCTCAAAAATATCAAAAACTTCCTTGATAAGATATATCTAATGTATTTGTATATATTTTAGGATACGAACTAAGATAAGTGTAATTGCTGTTAGTATCGTAATCACTGTTCCTATCTTTTTCCATTTTTTGATTTTCTCAGGATCTCCAAATCCATGTGGTTTTTGAAGATATAATCCATTTGGAATTTGCATCGAAGCAATTAGGGTAAACAATTCATCGATCGTTATTTTACCTCTTAAGAAATCTATAAAAACTGGATTTTTACGAATAAGATCGTGATTTCCTTTTTGCTTTATAATAATATATTCATCATTCTTATAAATTTTGGTATGTAAACTTTGCATGTATACCAAGTCTATTTCTTGTTTAGGGACTTCTTTTTCTGTGTATAAGGTGTAATTCCCTATAGTTTTTGAGGTAGGCAAACTTTCACGACTTTCAAAAGGGTTCTCTTTTAATGCTTTTTCAATATTGCCTTTGATAATTTGTAGTTCAGCAATTGCTAATTGTCCTGAGCCTCCTAAGTTGAGCAAGTAAGTTTTTAGATGTAAATGTTTTTCATGGTTTTTTGCAATCAGTTCATCTTCACTTTCTGAAGTCAAGGCCAAACCAATAGATGCAATTTGTTGTTTAAAAACTTTCTGGAATTTATGTAGTAGTAACATATTGACTTTTTAGTATTAGTATGTGGAACATTGTGTATGCTAAGACCAACAAATCCCGTTCTAAACAGAACAGGATTTGCTCAATAACCCCTATCAATTATGATAACTAAACTTAATAGGTCCTAAATGATTACTGCATTAGCTTTTTAGAAAGCTCCTGTAACTCAGCCGACTTAGCTGTCATATAATCATTTAGCTTTTTTACATCATCTCCAGAAAGGTTACCCATAACTTCCTGTGCTTTTGTTCCTAACTCCTGACCTTTTTGCCCTAAAGAAGCGAAAGCTGTCATATCTTTACTTTCTACTACCTTTTTGTATTCTTCGATATAAGCTTCATAAGAATCTACATATTCCTGAACTTTTTGGTCGCTAAAACTAGGAACACCATCAGATGATGTTGATTTTGCTTCACTGCTTTTTTCTTCAGTTTTTTCTTCAGTCGCTACTTCTTCAGTCTTATCTGCAGTATCAGTAGCTTCAGATTTAGTTTCATTTTTACAAGAAGCTGCAAACAAAACAGCGATAATTAATGCGAAATTTAAAATGGTTTTTTTCATGATTTTTATATAAGTGTTAATTAATCGATTGGTTTTAATTATGGTACAAATATATCTTCGTAATAGAAGTCACCAAACACTCTTTTCCGTGAAAAAAACACCCTGTTTTCAGGGAGTTGACTGTTTGTTTCTTTTGTAGAAACTTGTTTATGAAGGGTTTGTGTGTTATTCTTTAAAATCGTTTATTAAAAAACGAATTACTTGCTGCTTAACCATAATCAATAAGGGACAAATCCCTGTTTGTAAAGGGTAAAACACCTATTGTCTTCAAGTATAGTGTCTTGTAAGTTTACGATATCAACTTTAAAAATATATTACAGATGAAATCAAAAACAACTATTGTATGGTGTATGTTGCTATTGTTTACGACAATGGCTTGGGCACAAAAAACAAGAACTATCAATCAACAACAGTTCTCCGAGGAAAAAGAGGGTTGGAAATTGGTAGATGAACAAACGGGGCAGAAGTTTGCACTAAGTGATGAGATCACGATTCAGTTTCAAAAAGCACCTTCTCAAAGGGCCATCCAACGATTAGAAGAAACCTATGGGATGAAACTGATGAGAAGTAACAGACTTGGTTTTTATGACTTTAAGATCATTACCAGAGGTAAAATTCTGGATACGTATGATAAAATGGCCCGAGAGGTAGATGCTCAGCAAATCTTCACAAATACTATGGGATCGTATATCTTAACACCAAATGATCCGCTTTTTGGCGTGCAATGGGGATTGGAGCAGGTGAGTGATGCCGATATTGATGCCGAAGATGCGTGGGATATAACCACAGGAAACAGTAATGTTATTGTAGGGATATTAGATAGTGGAACCGATTGGACTCATGAAGATTTAGGATTAGGAACCGATGGATACCAAAACGTATACCTTAATCCTGGAGAAGATGCATGGGCTAATCCTAATGATCCTACCACAGGAAATGGGATTGATGATGATGGTAATGGTTTCGTAGATGATTGGAAAGGTTGGGATTTTCATAATGGTGATAATGATTCTAGGGGACCTTTTTGGCATGGAACCCATGTAGCTGGAGTAGTTGGTGCTAAAACCAATAATAATACCGGTATTGCAGGTATTGCTGGTGGTAATAATGGTGTTGGAGCAAGATTGATGTTAGAAGGTGTTGGAGATAATTTTCCAAATGCAGCTATTTTGGATGATGCGATCATATACGCAATGGATAATGGAGCAGATATCATACAGTTAAGTTTGACTGTTGGGAGCTCGCCTGCGATTAATACAGCATTACAAAATGCATACAATGCAGGCGTATTTATTGTATGTGCAGCAGGTAATTCTGGAGGCGGAGCAATATCCTATCCAGCTTCAAATGTAAATGTGTTTTCTGTTGGAGCAACTACCAATACAGATGCTAAAGCAGGTTTCTCTCAGTTTGGACCTAATCTAGATCTTGCTGCTCCTGGAGTGGGAATTAGAAGTACTCAGAACGGAAATGTATATGCTAATAGCGATGGAACTTCCTTTGCTGCTCCTGCGGTTTCAGGAGTAGCTGCTTTAATGTTATCTGTAGATCCGACATTAAGTAATCAGGAGATTGAAGATATTCTAAAATGTACTGCTGATAAGGTTGGAGGTTATAATTATAACTGGAATGCAACAGAGCCAGGGCATTCTCAAGAGCTAGGATATGGTAGATTAAATGCGCATCAGGCAGTATTGGCTGTGGATACCTCTGATATGTATATACGAGATACCGTGGCAGATGACGGTACCGAACCATCTTCGGGAACGATGTATCTAAGCCCAGATATTTGGGTACGAAACGATGATGATGGTATATTAACACATGAAAATCCAGAATACAAACTCTTAAGTCCTAATTGGGTGTATGTAAGAATTAATAGAAAAGATTGCTCTAATATCGATGATGGAGTGCTTAAGCTCTATTTCAGTAAAGCTTCTACAGGATTATCATGGCCAGTACATTGGAACAATTACTATCAAATGGTAGGAGGAAGTAATATTCTGCACGGTGATTTTATTGGTGATGTAGCCATTCCTACGTCTCCAGATGATGAGATTATTGTAAAAATTCCTTGGTATCCACCAAATCCAGCAGACTTTGTAAATGATGTACACCACTTTTGTTTACTAGCAAGAATAGAATCTGCTACCGATCCAATTGGAGTTGAGGTAGCCTCTGTTTGGCAAAACACTAAAAATAATAACAATATTGCATGGAAAAATGTTAGTGTCTATGATATAAATGCGTTCAACAATGTAGCACCAGCAGTATTTATCAGAAATATAGATAAAAGAGTGAGAGCTATCAATCTTCAGTTAGCTGTTACGGAAAACAAAACAGGAATCCCTTTTGAAAAAATAGGAGCTTTTTATTTAATGCCAGATGAAAAACTAAATGAATTGTTAGGAGAAGCTAAGATGGAAGGAATTGAGCGTGTGGATAGGAATATTTATAGAGTGTATGAACCTAAAGCGATGATTTACAACGTTAGGGCTGAACCTTATGAAACCTTTAGTGTTAAACTACTCGTAAAACCAGAAGTAGCGCTAAAAGAAGGAACGTATCTTAATTACAATATTTTACAAACAGATGAAGAATTCCAGCCTATGGGAGGAGAACAGTTTACAATAGGTAATTTTGGTGGCAAGCAAGATGATAAAGAAGATGCTAGACCGGTAGAAGAAATCAAGACGATTGATTTTAGTGCATACCCTAATCCAACACAAGGAGAAGTAGCAATTCAGTTAAATGATACTTATACTAATGTAGGGATAGTGATCAGAAATATGGCTGGTGATGTTATCTATGCAGATCATCAGAAAGAAACTGACCGTTTTGATGTTGAGCTAAAAGGATATAAAGGATTGTATTTTGTAAAGATCATCACTGATGATGGTGAAACGAAAACAATGAAATTACTTAAGAATTAATCCCAGAGATATACCACAAGATTTGTCAAAAACCGCTCTTCAATAGGAGCGGTTTTTTTGTTTTATACTTATTAATCTTCAAGACAAATACCGAGCTTTCACACTGAGCTTATTGGGCTTCGAGACTGATGCTGAGCTTCCTCCATAGGCGAACAGGTGTCGAAGTACAGCCGAAGTATTTCTCGAAAGGTAAGTTGTCATATTGGAACTCCTCCAGAAACTGATAGATATAAAAGCATCGTCCGAAAGCTATGCTTATATTGTAACCCACTTATACCTCATACAATACCATTCGTCTACACTTTTTGTTTATTAACCGAAATATGTGTACCTTTCATAGGTAATTTTCTTCACTCAGATCATAGATGTATTATTTTTACACTATGCAATACCTTAAAGACACCGTATTTTTTCGCGAAGCCATTCAGGAATTAAATTATTCCTTTGGAAATTTTTATTTATTCGATGGTTATGTGGTTGGCGAAATAAATGAAGATGTTGTTTTTACCTGGGACGATCATGCCAAAATTCTGGTAGAACACCTTACCAACTTATACGATCATAATGGCGGAGAAATTGTATATATTACCAATAGAGTACATTCTTATGCCGTAAAGCCAAGTGATTGGATTAAGTTTTACAGAAGTGAATATAAACTTCGTGCTTATGGTATTGTAAGTTATACTCCCAAAGGGTTAATGAATGTGTTATTAGAAAAGTTGTTTATGCGCAACAAGATCAAGGGATTCGACACTTTAGGAGATGCCATTCATTGGGCCAAAGTACTTACTAGTGTCATCCGATCAAAAGCTAGTTAATATTTTATTCTTACATACCCTTTTGGTACTGCACTTATCTACAGTTTATCCGGGAATTTATACCTATATCGAAATAATTTGTTTGAGTATGGCTCCTTCCATATATTTTTGATATTTTACTGCTCCAAATTCCAAATTGTCGCGCTATGGCCTTTCAGGCAAAACTTTTTATTAATGACGAAGAACGAAATGTGCTGAACAGCGCATTTTTGTATCAACAATTGGTAGATACTAATGGTCGACCTCAAACGACCATCCAAAATGGTAAAATTCATTTACTTGTAGAGTCTACCAAAAATGATGAATTATTTTATGATTGGATGTTTTCTACTCATACCATGTATAACGGTTATGTTCGCTTTTACAAGAGGGATGGGTTTAGTAAGCTATTTGATTTTGAGTTTGGTAATTGCCATTGTGTACAATTAGATGAAAAATTTAATGCTGAAGGTAATGATCCTTTAAAAATGGAATTATTGTTATCGCCAGGTATTCAGAGAGTACGTGGACAGGTTTTCGAAAAAAACTGGAATCCCAGCAATCCTTTTGCTGAAGCCGCTCCGATTACGGAGAGGGAGGAGAATGTTGAACCCGAAATAGAGGATATGTATTATACTGATATGGATGGAAATAGGATACCAGATGATGAATTACAGTCAGGAACTGCTGTTTATCTTGTATTGAAAACTAAAAATGGTGTAGGTAAAGATGTTGATATAGATCTTGATGATAATCAAAATGACTTTAAGTACAATGGAGAAGTGCTAACAAATGATATTATTGAAGATCTAACAATCACCTCAGATACTCAAAAAATTAAATTAGAGATTATCACTCAAAAGAAATAGAATATGCCAACGCTAACATTCAAGGATTTTCCTAACATATTTAAATCAGTCCCTTCTCTTAAAATAGTAAGACCAAAAGTGACAAAAGCCTATTTTGCGGAAGCTACTATAGAAGAAGTGGAGGTAGAGGGTGAATCAGGCGAACAAGAAAATGAAATTTATACTGTAGTTTCTGGTGATACGCTAGGTAAAATTGCTAATAAAAAAGGTACAACAGTTGCTGCTATTATAGAAAGTGATGCAACAATTACTACTGCAAATCAAAATAGTTTAAGCATAGGACAGCAGATAACATTACCAAGCACTGTTCCTGCAAAAGAAAAAAAGAAAAAGATCACTTTTAAAAAAGTAAGTACAGGGAATTTAGGTGCTGAAATTTATGTAGTAGTTGAGACAGAATTACTGGAAGGCAAAACGATGGCAATCAATATTCGCCAAGGTAAAGAAAAAGGAATCGAAGAGTTGGATGAGAATATAATGCTTAAGGATGATCAAGGTAAATATCACCAAATGATTAAAACTACAATAGGTGGTATGAGTGAAACAGATTTTGTAAATAAAGATGACTTCGTGAATCATGCAATTTTTAAAATAGCAATTGATCACAATGATGATGACAGAAAGAAAGAATGGATTAAGTCATTAAGTGAGGCAACGGATAAGAAAACCTTATTATATATTTTAGCTGATGCACATACATTAGAAGGACAGACTGAATTAAATATTCAATATCTCGGAGATACCGAGGAAGGTGAAATTCGAGGTGAAAAAATAACAAATAGGTGGTTAGACACGGATGGACAATGGTTTGAATTAAAAAAAGGTTGTGATTGTGGTAAAAGTTTAAATCTTAAATTTAAATGTGTTAAATATACGGGTTCTAGTACTACACAATATGGTCCATTATATAGTGGTACAGTTAAAACAAATTCTTACTCAGGTTGGGATAATTTGGTTAGTGAGGGTAAAGTGACAAATATTGAAAAAGAAATAATAATTGCTGTTACCAAAAATGAGGGAAAGTTAGATACAGTACATTCATATGATAGTGAAATTCTTTCAGCAGGTTCTTCTCAAAAAACGGTTAATTCATCGGGTAAAGGAGAGTTTCCAAAACAAGTAGCCAAATTCAAAAAGGAATTTCCCGATAAATACAAAGAATTTTTTGAAGATTGTGGATGGTTGTTAGAAAATGAAGATAGTATGAGTTATAAAGATCCTTCTGATTCCTCATCCGCAAAACTTACTGGAAGTTCATTAAAAACAAAAATTAGAGAAGGATTTGATAGTTCTAGTTATAATACAAAATTGAAGTGCGAAATTTTAGAGCCAATTGTTAAAGCTATGAAAGACCCTGATTTTCAAAGTTTGCAAATACTTGATGTAAAAAAACGTTTAAATTCAGTGTCTAAATTTAAACCTAGCGGTTATTCATATAGAGTCAAAGATTATTTGAAATCTAAATTAGGTAAAGCCGTGGCTTTAGATCATCATATCAATAGACCAGCATATGTTAAACCAGATTTGGGAAAAGCTTTGGATAATTTTTTTACAGCAAAGGATTCTGAAGTTGATGAGTATAATAAGAACAAAGAAAAAAAGGATCAAAAAGCTAAAATTTCTAGAAATCCAGCTGATTGGGGAGATAGTCATTCTGACTATGAGACCACTATTCTAGAAGATTATGGTGTAAACAGAAGAATGTCTAAAAGAAATGGTGTTAGCGTTGCTTCTGGAAGATATGAGCATTTAAAGACAGAATTATGAGATATTTAATTGTATTATTGATAATTGTTTTCTCTTGTAAAGAAAAAAAGAGTAAAAATATTTCTTCTATTGATGATAAAACATCTAAGGATATCAGAATTGATACTATAAGTAGCTATAAACAAATAGATACTATCATACACACCATAAAAAATGATACTTTAATTTTTAAGCTTAGTGATAAGGTTCTTTATTTCTCAGATAAAGTAGAAAATCGTTGGAAGAAGATTCAAGTAAAAAAACTTGAGAATGGAGTCATTACTAATGTTAGTACACCTAAAGAGTTAAGTTACGAGAAAAGTGATATTTCAGATTTTTCTCCCAACCAGAAATATCTATTATTACATGCGATAGAAAAAGGAGAGCTTTCGGATGGAAATTCTGTTGAGGAGATAGAAAAGTATAACTGTATGTTTTTAGATATTCAAAATATTAAGTTGTCTGACAAATATGAGGATCTATTTTGTAGTGGCGAATGGAAAGATCAAGATAAATGGATGGTTGATGAAGAAGAAACTTATCGATTAGAAGAGATATTTAAAAATTAACTTTTGAAGGAGAATTTTATCTTTTGGCTCACTTTGTTTATTTTGAATTTATCAAGTCAAAAAAGAAATGAGATTATAATAAGAACAGTACAAGATGTTCCATTAAATTCAGTAATCAAAAAAGACTGTTTAGATACTTTAATTTTAGAAAAGAGAGAAAACAAAATTTTCAATCAATTTGTTGTACAAAAACAAAAGAATTCATCACTTTCCGTAATTATTAAAGCAATTCAGGATTCGACCTTGTCTGGAGTATTAACAGAGAATGAAAAAGATAAATTGATAGAGGTTGTTACGAAAGTTAAAACTATTAGTGCTAAAAACTTACAAAGAGTAAATCCAACTGGTAATTGTGGTACATATTTCCAAGATAAATCGAGTGTTGATTTACTAGATATCAATTTTGATTACAACTTTTTTAGACCTGATGGTTTCCAAAATACTGAAGAAAAAGATAGAGAGACTTTAATATTAAAGGAATATATAGATTCATCAAAAGTGGTTTTTGAAAATGAACCTTTTTACTCAGAAAAAGGTTCTTATTTTGAGATAAATAAAAACAAGGATCAATATTTTTCTAAAAATTATGAATTCTACTCTAATGATGGAGGAGATTTTTTTACTACATATAAGATTTCAAATATTTTAGATTATGATAATAGTTGGTTAAAATCAGGAATACTTCATCGTTCCTTTTTTAAACATTATTCTACCGAAGAAAAAAGGTTTATTGATAGCACAGAAGATGAAACGTTGGATGTTATGTGGCACTATACATATTTTGAAACTCAATTAGATGAAAGTAGCTCATATATTAATAGTATAATTATTTATTATGTTACTTTAGACAGTAGTAACTCTTCAGAGAAAGTTGAGTTTACAATAAAAAAAGATTTATTAACATTCAAAGGCATTGTTTCTGAGTAAATAACACGACAACAAGATTATTGTAAACGGAAAATATTTTGTATTCTGATTTATCGGGTTTGGGAATTATAAAATGATATCTAAAAATTTATCACATACATTATTTCATATATCTGAGTATTGGTTACACAGATTTATCTTTAATAGCTTAATGTTTTGCTTTTTTTTCTTTTCTATATCCTTAGCATATGGGCAAAAAAGTAATAGTGAAATTTGGACAGAGGAACATGAGTTTATAGAAGAGAATGATCAAAAAAGGGATGTTTCTTCTTTTCTGTTTTCAAAGTATAACTTCAAAAATATGCTAAGTAATTCGTATCCCAATTATCAAAATGATCCAGCTATGCCTATGAATGGGATTTTTGGTAAAGACTATGAAAAAATAGAAATATTTTTTACTGAAGTATCCCAAAGCGAAAATCCACAACATTATATGGTTGAGGGTAAATCCAATTTAAAAGGAGTTATATGCAAATTCAAGGGTATGATAAAATTGGATAAAGCGGATCTGTATTACGGTGATAGAGAACTAGAGGTGCAACGTATTATTATCAAAGGAACATATAAATTTGAAGAGCTTAGATCAGAACCAAATTCAGGGATTTTTCAAGGAGGTATAAAAATCATTTGTATTCCTTTAGTGCCAATAACCGAACAAAAAATTGTATTTGATCTCAATGCTCCGCAAGAAGAAGGTGTTATAAGAGGGTTTGTAGGGACATGGACATCACATCAAAGTTCGAAACAGAAAAAATGTTTGTTTGGATTTTATAGATTTCCATATAAGTTTGCTCCAGATTTTGATTTAGGGGCTGGAGAAAGTGTGATTAATTTAAAATACGCAAAAACGTGGTTTGATTACACTCCAAAGGAATGGAAACAGATTTACCAAAAAATCAAAAATGGAGATTTTGATAGTGGACCACATATTTATCAAACAGACAAAGATTATGGTATTCACATTAATGAACCTGTTTATAAATACGTAGGAAAAGATGAGTGGTATTTACGTTAAAGAAGGCTAATTTTGTATACAACCTAAAAAACACATTCTATTGAAAAATCTATTCATCTTACTTACGCTGAGTCTTCTTATTTCCTGCAATTCCAATTCTAAACCTACAGAAACGAAACAAGAAGGTACTAAATTAGAGGATGCTGTAGAGCGTATTCCGGAAAAAGTAGAAGACGCTGTAGAAAGTAGAGAAGAACCTGTAGAAACCAATGAAACTTCTGATCAACCTGAAGAAATTTTCCAACCAACCTCATTCATTGCTAAAATTCTAGACCAATTGGGAGTACAACCCAAACAAGTATATGAGGAGTTTGTGGTGCAAAAGGTAATGCATTATGATACCAGTAGTACAATTGTGGTCATTCCTACTGTAGCGAGTCAGGAGTATGATTGGGAAGTTTTTACATTAAATAGTTATGTATTGGTAGTGGATTCCGAAACAGCGAAGATCAAACAACAGTTCTACGAAAAAGAAAGCTGGTACTCAGATGCTATTGAGCTTCGGGAAATAGGAATTGATACTGCTAACTATATGGTTGCTGAAGGGAAAAGAGCTTTTGGAGTTACACTGTATTATATTGGAGCTTCCAGACCGAATCCTATGAATTCTAAAACACTGTCTTTATTCATTCAGGAAGAGAATACATTGGTGCAGATTTTAGATGAATTCGAAATACATTCCTTTTGGGGTGAGTGGGACGTTCAATGTACCGGAGAATTTACTAAAGTGGATAAGATTCTGATAATGGATACCAATCCGTATAATGGATTTTATGATATTAAAGTGCGAGTAGAAACTAAAAATATAGAATCTTTTGAAAAAGGAGAAGATGATTGTGATGAAAAAGAAACGACACAGAAATCTGAACAATTACTACGCTATTATGATAGTTATCAGTTGTATAGTAGAACCTATGTTTTAGAAGAAACTGCTTCTTGTGGATTAGAAATTAAATTAACAGGCGACCAGTACCATCTAAAAACTAGCAAACGAGAACACGCTGGAACCTATAAAATCCAAGATGGGTATATCACCTTCAAAGGATTATTAGCCGATAATCCCAAAAGAGAAGTACAAGGTAGTTATAACGAAGATGAAATCGTGATACAAAATTATGGTAATGCCATGAATGAGTTTACCGTCTTCGAAGAATGCGCAGACCAAAAGTACTTGCGTTTGGTGTTAGAGGATTGATGTTTTTAATTGCATCCTTCTAAATCTCCCTTCGAAGGATTATAAATACTTCCATTTAGTCTAGAAAGGTATTTATTTTAATAATGAAGTGGTTTAAACTTTTTTCAATTTGCTAAAAAAATACTTTTTTGTACCCATATTTCGCAATTTTTGACTTCCGTAGCGCTGCTATGCAACTAAAAAATTACTTCATCTGATCACAAAACTGCTATTTTTCACTTAAATCAAAAAAGTTTAAACCACTTCAATTCTTAGTGATTTCTGTTCAGTATAATAATTGCTGTATACCGTCCTATCAAAAAGAATTTTAAAAATCAAGGCAGCCGTTTGGGGTTGGGATCAAAAACTGTTTGAACGTAGTGAGTTTTTTTTATCCGTGGCTGATGATGCCGTAGTATTTTCTTAAGTTCGTTTTGTAAGCCTAGACTTTTTTGTTTCTTTTTTTGGCAATGAAAAAAAGAAAAGAACTAAATAGATTAAAGGAAATTACAATGATATAACTTTTTAAAAAAAAAGGGAATCTTCCAACCATAACAGTGGTTTTCAGGGGTGTTTTTCATGTAGGAAAATTGTTACTTTGATTTCAGCAACTGACAACACACAAAGCTATGCCCATTTTTACGATTCAAGAACACCTAGAACATTATCAAACATTAAAAAGTCAATTTGTATCTCCATATCATAAATCACAAGTACTGATGGAGGTAAACTTATACAAAAAAGTAATACAAACAGGACTTATCCAACATATCCAGAAAAGTCCGATTATCGAATTCTACACGACAACAGACAGAAAAGAAATACCAAAAAAGCATTGGACACCACAGATGAAAAATGCTGCATTGGCCTATATAAAAGAATATCCTGTTTGGGATGCAGGTAAGAATTTTTCTGTGATAGGGAAGACTCTATTTTCTATAGCAGGTATTGGAGTATTAGCGGCTTGTATTTTTATTTTTTATTTAGCTTTTTTTACTACTCCGCAGTCTAAAAATGCTATCGATGAGTTCGTTTCATTACCAGAAATAGGAGATAAGTATTACGGATTTATTCATCAGGTCATTGATGAAAACCAACCACCTTTTTTAGCACATGGATGGATCAAAATAGTAGAAACTAATCCAAAAGATAGTACGTGTAAGTATGTAACAAGCGCTAGTGTAGGAGATCTTACTTTTGATACGCTAGAAGCTGAGCACACCAATTTTTCTGCCCAGTTAATCGAAGGGAAGTTTATCGCCGACAAATCTTCTCAGAAGATTTCTATTGTTTCGTATGACAAACGGATGAAGTTTGATGCACAAGTCATGGGAAATAACAAAGGGCATTATAAAATAAATTCTATTAAATAGGAATACTTATATCAATCACAAATCTATTCAGTGTCTCAAATTAAAAAAAAGGCTTTTCAAGTACTCGTTATAATCAGTTGTTTAACCATTTTAGGTACAAGTTATTATCTTATAAAAACAAGTATCGATCAAAAGAATCGCACTAAGAAGATACAACAGGAGCTTAAAGAAGAACTTATTCGAGATTGGGATTACCAATATGCCAAACTAAAATACGAAGCTTGTAATTGGAGTAGTATCTATGCACAGATCACATTGATAGAAAACAGAGATACAGTAGCATATGATAATTATACGGTATCTGATTTTTCGAGAAAACATTCTAGAGTGATTCAGTTTTGGGATCGTATTCAAGAAGATCCGTTTATAAAACACTATCAGGTACTTGATCCACAATTAGACAAAATATTTCCATATGGAGATTCTTTGCGACAGCTTACCAATACCTATAAAAATAGAATGAAGTTATCCGAATATATCACTTCCTTACACGCTTCTTTTAATGATATAGTGAATCATACAAAAGAAACTGATAGTATTATAAAATATCAAACCATACGCGAGGACACCTTTACCACTTATTTTTATTATTTGAGCAAGCTAGATCGTACGTATTATGATCTTCTTTTCGAAGACTATCCAAAATCATTGTATTATCTAGTATCTGGAGATAAGAAGCTAGAAAAAGAAGCTGTTTCGCGATTGATTTATAGACAAACGCAGGAATTAACCTATGTAAGGGATCATGATAGTTCTTCTCCTATGGGGAAATTTAGAGATTATATGAACACATATCTGAAGAGGGATACTGATTCTTTAGACAACTTTGTAGTAAAGAAAAATGATAGTAAACTTTTGTTATTAGTCAAAACACTTCAATTTAAAGAAACAGATGCTGTAGCGTTAAAAACTGATTATTTACAAGCCTTGATTGATGGTGCATCAATATTCAAAGATCAATACACAAAAGAGGTGTATGTGTATTTAGAATTTTTTGATCCTGAAAATTTCTACACAGATATCTGGATACAGACGCCAAACCAACGATATGATAAGGTAAATTATCCAGATGATATTCCAAGGATGTTATCTGATTTTTATAATGTTGATGCCTATCAATACCATATCAAAGGCTCTTTTTCCGTTCTTGATGCTTGGTATCCAAAATTAAACCGTTAATAATGTTCTCGGTCTAGTCCAAAGAAAATACTACTTCAAAGTGGACACGTGTCTAAGTGCTGTCGGGCTTCGACTCCGATCAGCCCTCGGAGTCCGAATACTGAGCTGTAACATTGAGTCTGTTGGGTTTCGAGATGGATACTGAGCTTGTCGAAGTACAGCCCTCAAATGAAAATCTAACTCTGAGGCACTCGAAGGATGGCAATGAAAAAAAGAATGTATCAACTATAAGAAGTTATTTAAACAGTACATATTTTTCGGGCTTCGACTCCGCTCAGCCCTCGGAGATATAACGAAACCCTCAGTGCTGTCAAAGTACAGCCCTCGAAACATTTTTTAATCTCGTCCTAAGAAAATAATACGTAAAAAATGAAGAGAACGAAGCGTAACATAAAATTGTAAAATGTTGTGGGATATAGTATAGCACTTATACTATTGATCAAATTATTGTTTATGTTAGTACATATAGTTTCATTTTATGTAGCGGAGTGATCAAAATTTTTAGTATTGTTTTCTTCAGACTAGCGTTTTTTGGTTCTTTTTTGGGCAATGCAAAAAAGAATGTACACAACCCTCGGAATAATTCGAACACTGAGCGAAGCCGAAGTGTAAGCTTCCTCCATAGGCAGACACATGTCGAAGTGCTTTTCGAAAGGCAGTTAAAATGTTCCTTAGTCAATTAATTTCTCCTAAAACATCAAAATATTTTAAAAATAAACAGGAACTCAATAAAATACCGCTAATAGCTATCATTATTAGCGGTATGGTATTGCATGAAACGTACGATTAGTTTTACAGGTTTATTATCAATTACTGTAATATAATTCTTTTAAAGTACTGTTCTTCCGAAGTGTTAATTTGTAGTATATACACACCTCGATGTAATGATGCTACATCGATAGTTTCTGTAAAAGTTCCTTTTTGCACCACTTGCCCAGCAATATTATATATCTTATATGCGCTGTCATTAGGATCGTTTAGAGTAATGTGTAATAAGGAGGTTGCTGGGTTCGGATATATAAATATGTCTTTGTCAGAGCGTTTAACGTTATCAGAGTTTATAAAAGGAGTAGCTCTTCGATTTGCATCTATGATTACGGTATAATCTTCTACTTCTCCAAATCGGAATGATTCACATGAATTAGGGATGGCGTTATATTTCATAGCCACTCGCATCCTTGTGGTACCACTAGATGTTCCCGATGGAATAGTAAAACTTCCTGTATTAACAGCATCTCTAGAAGGAGCTTTAGACCATACCAATTCGTTGGTGTCAGTAAAATCACCATCCTTGTTGTAATCTATCCAAACGGCATAGCCTTCATTATACACTGTACCTGACCAAGTGGGGGTAATAGTAATCGTATTTGTAGTATTGAGTGTAGTAGAAGAGGAGGTAAAATCTCCATATCCTCCAACAGAAGCCGCCGATATGTTGTCTATAGTTCCTAATTGTACTCGGGATATATATTCTTCGGTTGGGTTTTGACCATTAGCATCACAATATGTTGCGGGTGGTTCATCTCCCGTAGTAGTTGTAATGCGTAGATTATCAATTGCTACATCGCTTCGCGGTCCTAGCCCTGTAGTGCTATCCATACGTATTTGGATGGTGTTTCCAACATAAGTACTAAGATCTAATGTAGTAGAATTCCAGTTATTACCTTGATTCCCTTCTAACAACCAAATAGTTTTCCAACCATTACCATCATTTACACGAACAGTCAAATTTCCAGTATTAGCTCCAAACATATGATAATCAAAAGTTAGAAAAGCAGTTGATAATCCTGAAAAATCCATACAAGGGCTGTTTAGCACAGCTCTTTTGGTAGGGAAACCTACGTTGGTCCCGCTAGCTTCGGTATAGAGATAGAAGTTTCCATCATTAGCAGTTTGTGGTCCAGAAGATGTGGTGGGTGTACTACCAGATCTACGTGTCCAGTCAAAATCAGTATTCCCAATATGAGATAGATCTAGGTCATTTTGTTGCCATAGTCCAAGACCGTTTTCAAAACTTTCTTCATATGGAAACGTACTGATTGTATTAGAACAGGTAAATCCAGGATTTGCAAGATAGAAATCATATGTAGTTTGTAAAACATCAATAGGATCTTCGGCAAAGTTGGTTTTACTTACATTTAGATCTACCGTTACATGACCATAATTGCTATATAGATCATCTACTTTGGCAACTCTTAAAAAAGCGGATTTAGAACTAGTTTGATTACTAGCACAATTGGATTGCGCTCCAATACGTTTTGCTCCTTGTAGGGCTGCCATTAGCTTATCTGCTAAAGTTCCGTTAGCGTTTAGAAAGCCAGTTTCCATATCATCTAATACATCTTGCGAGATGAGGATATTTCCTTGTATCGCATAGTTGGGTCCTACAATATGATTGGCTACGGCACCGTTCTGGGTTCCCGTAAATCCGGCTGATCTGGGTGTTCCTCCGGAACCACCGATAAGATCTACAATTCCATATTGACGGGATTGATTGGATCCCGATGCTGGATCATTAGCAAATAACCAATTTAGGATGGCTTGTGGACTATCGCCAGCTTCCATTCGGTCTCTTGCTGCTGCTTGATTCACGGGACTCCAGGCGGCTTGGGTATTAATTACTCCAATTCCTAGAATAATATCGTTAATAACTACGGCACCTTCTTCCCCAGAGAGGTCATCAATATCGAGACAGGTAGCGCCTGCACTTCCCATTTCTCCAGTTACTGGATCAACAGCAACGATCGAAAATGTGTGTTGTGCTTGTGTTTGAATGTTGTATGCTGCTAGTATACATACTAGTAGCACCCTAAGAGAGTTTGTGGTTTTTTTCATTGTTATATTCTTTTTGTGTTACTCGTAAAAGTATCAAATCATATACAATAAGACAATGAATTATACATAAGCAATAAAAATCTCCTAAGGAGGTCTTTCTCTCGTATTTGAACCGTCGGAATCCTTGATCGTAATCGGGCTTCGACTCCGCTCAGCCCTCGGAATCCGAACACTGAGCGTAGCCGAAGGGTTGGCAATGCAAAAAAGAATGTGTCAACTATAAAAAGTTATTTAAACAGAACATATTTTTCGGGCTTCGACTCCGCTCAACCCTCGGAATGATTCGAACACTGAGCGAAGCCGAAGTGTAAGCTGTCACAACGCCAGTATATTCTTCAAAAACCAAATCAAAGCTGTCAGTAACGATCTACTGAGAAAGCGTTTAATGAAATATTCAAAATGTACGTTTCTAAAAAGAATACGTTTTTAATCCTTTGTATCATAGTGATTTAGCAAAACGTCAGCCTGTCAGTATACGTTTTGTTGATTGAGAAATATATAACGATTTACAGAAAAAGTTAGTAATTAATAAGTTAAGTTTTGTTTTTAACACAAAATTATCAATAAAGCCAATGAATTCTTAAAATATCGGTATTGTAATTGACGATACATCATCTCAAATGAATGTTAAACTCAATCTGGATGTGTTTATGTTGAGTTTTAGATATTGTTGTCACACTGAGCCTGTCGAAGTGCTGTCGGGCTTCGACTCCGCTCAGCCCTCGAATGGAGTCCGAACCCTGAGCGTAGCCGAAGGGTGAGCTGTCACACTGAGCCTGTCGAAGTGGTAGCCGAAGGGTGAGCCTGTGATACATTAGTCTTTTATAGATTGACAATTGATATTTAATCAAAAGCAAACCTCCAGATTACTAAAACAAATGAAGTATGAGTAATGTATTAAACAACCGATTATCGGTAACCGTAGATCCAGCAGTGATCACAGAAGTAAAAAACAGAATTGAGGAAATCAATACGCTGTTACCATTTTTAACAGGATTGACGAAGGAGGAACGTAGAACCCTTCCAAAGATCAATCGTAGTAACAAGATCTTTGTAGAAGATACTTTGGACAGTATGCGTCAAAACGGGAATATCCTTCCTAATTTTATCAGTGTGGATGAAGTGGAGAAGGATTATGATTTGTATAATGAGCTTAAGGTGCTGGCATTAGAATTAGCACAGTTAACCGAAAAGGTTAATGACACAAGGATCCTAGCAGGATCCGAAGCCTATACCACATCCTTATTAGCGTATAAAATGTTTGGGGTAGCTGCTAATAGTGGCGTAGCAGGAGCAGAGGCGTTGCATAACAGACTCAAAGAACGTTTCGTAATTGCTGGTGGTAGTAGTACCGATGACGATATCCCAGACGAAACGGATGAGAATTCGGATGCAGCGTAATGAGACTTCGGGCTTCGACTCCGCTCAGCCCTCGGAATCCGAACACTGAGCGAAGCCGAAGTGTGAGTAGAAGTATCGAAGTACAGCCCACGCTATTTACCAAACACCCCTAATCATTAGCAATAATGGTTAGGGGTGTTTTTTGTTTTGTAATGTGGGAAATATTAGTATATTCGATTTTTAGTTTACTCACCCCACCCCAAAATAGTAAATACTACAACAACAATTATGTCAGAAGACCAAAAGAAACAGCATCTGGAACAACAACTCTGGAAGATCGCTAATGAACTGAGAGGAAAAATGGATGCTGATGATTTTAGAGATTATATACTAGGATTTATTTTTTATAAGTACTTGAGTCGTAAAATGGAATTGTATGCCAATGAAATTTTACAACCGGATGGACTTGCATATGCATCCATTGAAGATCATAAAGAGGCAGATGCCTATCTCGAAGCTATCAAAGGAGAAGCTATAGATGCCCTAGGGTATTTCTTAAAACCCTCAGAATTATTTAGCGAATTGGCAAGAAGAGGAAATACCGAAGGTAAAGGAGCTTTTATTCTAGGAGACCTACAAAAAGTACTTAGAAATATCGAACAAAGTACGATGGGTAGCGAAAGCGAAGAAGACTTTGGTAATCTGTTTGAAGACCTGGATCTCACTAGTAGCAAATTAGGAAAGTCTGAAGAAGCTAAAAATGAACTTATCGTAAAAGTGTTATCTCATCTAGAAGCGATTAGTTTTGAGTTAGAAGATACGGAAAACGATCTGTTAGGAGATGCCTATGAATATTTGATTGGTAAGTTTGCCTCTGGTGCTGGTAAAACAGCAGGAGAGTTCTATACGCCACAACAGGTGTCTAAAATATTAGCCAAGTTGGTAGTTGGCGATAAGAAAAAACTAAAAAGCGTCTATGATCCCACCTGCGGATCAGGATCATTATTATTGCGAGTTTCCAGAGAGGTGGAAGAAGTTGGAGGGTTTTATGGACAAGAGAGTAACCCTACGACTTATAACTTGTGTCGTATGAATATGATCATGCACAATGTACACTATAAGCGTTTTGATATTTATAACGAAGACACACTGGAGAATCCATCTCCAAAACATAAGGATCAAAAGTTTGAAGCCATTGTAGCAAATCCACCATTTTCTGCGAAGTGGAGTGCCAGTCCGTTATTTATGAGTGATGATCGTTTTTCATCTTATGGTAAATTAGCACCAAAAACCAAAGCAGACTTTGCCTTTGTACAGCATATGATACACCAGCTGGAAGATGATGGTACCATGGCCTGTGTATTACCACACGGGGTATTGTTTAGAGGAGCAGCTGAAGGGCATATACGTAAGTATTTAATAGAAGATTGTAACTATCTGGATGCAGTAATAGGTTTACCTGCCAATATCTTTTATGGTACGTCGATACCTACATGTATTTTGGTATTAAAGAAGAAACGACAACAAGTAGATAGAGTGTTGTTTATTGATAGCAGCCAACATTTTGAAAAGGTAAAAACACAAAACATCTTACGAGAAGAAGATATCGATAAAATCATAGCTACTTATAAAAACTATACCAATGATGAACTAAGCAAAGCAGAAGTGGACAAATACAGCTATGTAGCCACTCTTAGTCAAATACAAGAAAACGACTACAATTTAAATATCCCAAGATATGTAGACACTTTTGAAGAAGAAGAACCTATAGATCTAGCAACTGTATCTCAAGAGCTACGACAGGTGGCAGAGGCTCTCGAAGCCACCGATAAAGAAATCGCAAGTTATTGCAAAGAACTAGGCATCGAAACTCCTTTTTAACCTATGGAAGCAGCTGTGATAGAAAAAAAAGAAACAAAGTTGGTACCTAAATTACGATTTCCTGAGTTTAACGATAATTGGGAGAAAAGAAAACTATCCGATTTTTTATCCTTTAAAAATGGAATCAATGCAAATAAGGAGGATTATGGAAGAGGCTATAAGTTCATAAATATTTTAGATATAATTAATAACGACTATTTGATTTATAATAAAATTGTTGGACAAGTCAATATTTCTAAGGAAATTTTTGATAAGAACATTGTAGAATATGGGGATATTCTTTTTCAACGAAGTTCTGAAACCAGAGAAGAAGTTGGACAATCAAATGTTTATCTAGATAAGTCTCAGAATGTAACTTTTGGAGGATTTGTAATAAGAGGGAAAAGGATTAATGATTATAATCCAATGTATATGAATTTCTTGCTTAAAACCGATAAAGCGAGAAAGGAGATGATTGCAAAAAGTGGTGGTAGTACAAGATATAATATAGGTCAAGAAACTTTGAAAGGCGTTCAAATTCATATGACAGGTTTTTCTCAGGAACAACAAAAAATAGCCTCTTTTTTAAGTACCATAGAAACCAAAATCCAACAATTACAACGTAAAAAAGAATTGCTTGTGCAATACAAAAAAGGAGTGATGCAGCAAGTTTTCTCACAACAGATACGATTTAAACCTGCCCTGAGCGAAGTCGAAGGGGAAGATGATGGGAGTGAATATCCGAAGTGGGAGGAGAAAAGGTTTGGAGATATAGGTAAGTTTATTGGAGGTGGAACTCCTAGTAGCGATATTGAAAGTTATTGGAATGGAAATGTCCCTTGGATCTCAAGTTCAGATCTTGATGAAAATTCAATTAACAAAATTAGTATTACCAGACATATTACTAATATCGCAATAGAAAAATCTGCAACTAAAATTATTCCAAAAGGTAGTTTAGTTATTGTTTCAAGAGTAGGAGTTGGAAAATTTGCTGTTGCGCCTGAAAACTTATGTACTAGCCAGGATTTTACTAATCTTATATCAGATCAAAATACTATTTTTTTGGCTTATTATTTATCTCATTTTAAGAGTTTATTGTTCAGACTTTGTCAAGGAACTTCAATAAAAGGTTTTACGGGTAAAGATCTAGGAACATTGAAAATAGGATTGCCAATTATTCAAGAACAACAAAAAATAGCTGATTTTCTATCTGCTATCGATGATAAAATAGATAAGACAGTAGCACAAATCGAAATAACACAACGATTTAAAAAAGGACTACTACAACAAATGTTTGTATAACCAATATATCTTAAAGCCTATAACCAACAATATGACTGCCCAATCAGAAGCGATCTTAGAAAATAACCTCATCAAACAACTTGCACAGCAAGGGTATGAAAGGGTATTGATCAAAGATGAAGATAGTCTGTTGTCTAATCTAAAAAAACAATTAGAGAAGGTAAATAACACAATCTTTACTGATAAAGAGTTTGATGCCATCCTGAACCACCTGGCAAAGGGTACCATTTTCGAAAAGTCAAAAACCTTGCGTAGTCGTTTTCAATTAACCTGTGATGATGGGGAGTCAATCTATCTGCGGTTTTTCTTTGCAGAGGATACTAACAAAAATATGTATCAGGTATCTAATCAAATATCACAAGAGGGAACCTACAAAAACCGCTATGATGTTACCATTTTAATCAATGGATTACCCATTATACAAATAGAACTTAAAAGACGAGGGATAGAGCTTAAAGAAGCGTTTAAACAAATATGCAGATACAAAAGACAAAGCTTTTGGGTCAATCGAGGATTGTTTCAATATGTACAACTATTCATAATCAGTAATGGGGGTAATACAAAGTATTATGCCAATAATCCATTGTCCGCCTTAACTTATAAACAGACCTTTTTCTGGGCAGATGTCAATAACAAAAACATCACGGAGTTAGCAGATTTTGCCAAGTCCTTTCTAGATATTCCACATCTGGGTAAAATGATTGCCCAATACATTGTACAAAACGAAACCTATAAGGTATTAATGGCATTACGCCCATATCAGTTTTATGCTACAGAGGCGATGATTCATCGGGTACAAACGTCTCATGAGAATGGATATATCTGGCACACCACCGGTTCTGGTAAGACATTGACTTCTTTTAAAGCAAGTCAGATTATAATGGATCTACCAGAGGTACATAAGGTAGTCTTTGTGGTGGATCGTAAAGATCTAGACTATCAAACGATGAAAGAGTTTAATAGCTTTAAAAAAGATAGCGTAGATGTAACCGATAATACCAAATCATTGGTCGATCAATTTACAGATCCTAATAGTCCATTGATCTTAACAACTATTCAAAAGTTAAATAACGCTATTTCTCCAGGGCGTTATCAAACAAGTATGTCGCATCTGCAGGGCAAACGGATCATTTTTATATTTGATGAATGCCACCGCAGTCAGTTTGGAGATACGCATAAAAGAATTACCGATTTCTTCACCAATAGCCAACTTTTTGGTTTTACTGGTACCCCCATCTTTGCAAATAACGCGCAAAAGAACGAGTTGGGCAAACGCACCACCAAAGATCTTTTTGGTACCTGTTTGCATAAATATGTAATCACTGATGCAATTCGAGATCAGAATGTATTGCGATTTAGTATCGAATACATTGGTCGCTACAAACAAAAAGGAAATACCCTTATCGATATTGAAGTAGAAGATATTGATACAAGAGAAGTACTGGAAGCACCAGAACGTATCGAAAAGATTGTAGACTATATCATACAATATCACCATACCAAAACGACCAATAGGGAGTTTTCTGCTATGCTGGCTGTGAGTAGTATTGATACCTTGATTACCTATTACGAATTCTTTAAAAAGAAAAAGGAGGAAGGCGAACATAATTTACGGATTGCGACCATCTATAGCTATGGCGCCAATGAAGAAGATCTGGAAGCAACTGGATCTTTGCCAGATGATGGTATGATGATGGCAGCAGAACCCAGACCTGTGTATAAAACTAGTCATAGCAGAGAAAAACTAGATGAATTTATCCTTGATTATAACCAGATGTACAATACTAGTTTTTCTACCAAAGATGGGAAACAGTTTGAAAACTACTTCAAAGATATAAGCAAACGTTTAAAAGAACGGGAAAAGGAAAACTTTAAGGACAAAGATAGATTGGATTTAGTCATTGTAGTCAATATGATGCTCACAGGTTTTGATGCTAAAAAGGTGAATACGATGTATGTAGATAAAAATCTACGCTATCATGGATTGATACAAGCCTACTCACGTACCAATCGTATTCTCAATGAGAAAAAATCTCAGGGTAATATTGTTTGTTTTAGAAACTTAAAAGAAGCTACCGATCAGGCCATCTTTTTGTTTTCAAACAAAGAAGCCAAAGAAGAGATCATATTACCCGATTATAACAAAATAGTCACTGATTTTAACGAGGCGGTAATCGAGTTATTAAAAATTGCACCTACCTACAAAATGGTAGATAATCTCATTAGTGAAGATGATCAATTAGCATTTGTACAAGCATTTCGTAAACTAATGCGGCTTAAAAATGTATTAGAATCTTTTGTAGCGTTTAGTTGGGACGATCTAGCGATGCCTGAGCAAACCTTTTACAACTATTTGGGCAAATACCTGGATTTAAGGGATCGTGTAAAGAGCGATCACCAAATGCAAAAATCGTCTATACTCGATGATATCGACTTTGAACTAGAGTTGGTACATCGTGATGTTATTAATGTTGCGTACATCCTAAAGCTGATTACCAAGATGAAGGAGGAAAAGGATGCTCAGGCAGCAGCACAACAAAAGAAAAATATTATGGATCTCCTTACCGGGGAGATTACACTACGAAGCAAACGTGAACTTATCGAAAAGTTCATTGCGCAACAATTACCCCACATAGATCACATCGATCGTATCGAAGATGAATTCGAAAAATTCTGGAATAACGAAAAAGTACTTGCTTTAGGCAAACTATGCGAAGAAGAAAACCTGGATCAAAAACAGTTTCAGGCACTCATCAATGCCTATGTCTATAGCGGTCAGGAACCGATACGAGAAGAAGTGTTCAAATGCCTGGACAACAGGCCTAGCGTTCTAAAAGCCCGAGAAATCGGAGAACGTATTATTAGCAAAATGAAAAACTACATTCAGACCTTTATAGAAGGGATGGTGGGGTAGTTTGTAATTATATATTATATGAGATTAGCGGCGGTATATTTACCGAAAAACTGTTTACCATATTTGTTTGGAGAAGGTCATGCCGAATTAACTCTAAATTTAGGAGGTAGGTACAATTACGAAATTAAGGAGAATAGTGATAATATCCAACTTAAAATATTATCAGATAACGAAAATTTTATTCCTGATTTTTGGGGTAAAAATATTTCTTTAATCTCCGCAATAGTTGGGAGAAACGGAATAGGTAAGACAAGCATTTTAAGAGCACTACATTCATTTGGTGACAAGAAAAAGAAAAATGCTTTTTATTTATTTGAAGAATCGGAAGAGTCGTTTTATTACTATAATGAATTGGAGACTAAGACCGTTATTTCAGATCTTGAAATAAAAGAAATTAACTCAAATTCATTAGAATCTGTTAAACATTATTATACACCAATCGTTGATGTTGAACAAATTAATACACTATCTCAATTGAACCTTGTTTCAACGGGTGAAGAGAACCTTTCTCAATTATATCTTAAACAATTAAAGCAGGATGTTATTCTGTTAAATGACCCAGTAAAAGGAACTTTAAAATCCGTATATCCAGACTTTCCAGAATATAAAGAGTTAGAAATAAAGGTTACAAATCATAGAAAGTTCGATTTTAAAAATGTTTATGCAACTGCTAATTTGGGTAATCAAAATAGAGATTCAGTTGCAAAAATTTACATCGAATCTGATCTAGAAGATCTTGAAAGTGGAAAATGGGGTGATTCAATTAGTCCAGGTTTGGTTAGAGATCAATTTTTAGAAAAGTATATTAATATCATTAATAGTTCTGGTCTAAACAGCTTATTTGATCGTCTTTGGTCTCTTGATGAATATCAACATGATAATAATAATGACCATGTACACGACGAAGGTGATTTTATAGCAAATTTTGAAGTTACCTTATTTTCGTATTTAATTTTAAATGCAACTTTTCCCCAAACACCTTTTCAAGGAACTTATGATTTCCAGAATATTTTAGATCAAGAAGCATTTCAGGATCGTTTTGATAGTTTTTTTGATTTGTATATGGTTAGCATTTATAATATAGTTAGGGATAATATTAACGAAAAATTAGGAAGAGTTTCTATCTTGGATTATAACCAAATAAAAGAAATAATAAGCGTTGAAATAAATAAAAAATTCAAGTCATCGGGATTTAAATCTTCAGATGCTGTAGAATTAATGTTAAGGTACTTAGATCGATTTAAAGCTTTTTATGATCTTTATTGTACTTTAAATGATTTAATTTCGGGCAATAAATTAGAACTAAAAGAGGACACATTAGTTTATAGAATTGAAGAACATAATGCAGATGATTTTTATAACTTAATAGAATCCTATAATCATATTTTGGGTCTAACTGGGAATTTTATCTATAGATTGGATTTACTATCAATAAAATCTAAATATCCATTATCTTCTGGAGAAAAAGCATTACTTAATTTTTTTGCAAGGATTAATAATAGAATTGACAGAATGAATAGTTCTAGTTATGCACATCCAATTTTTAATTACTATTTACTCTTATTAGATGAACCAGAATTAGGATATCATCCAGTTTGGAAAAGAAAATTTATTGATGCAATTACAAAGGCCATCCCTGTATTATTCTATAAATTAACTCCAACCCGAAATTTGTTTGACTCAGATTCCCAAAAATTTGATGAATTAAAAACACAAATTATTTTTACAACTCATGATCCATTAACACTCTCTGATATACCTATTAGTAATGTAACTTTTATTGATAGAAATGAAGGAACTAATGACTCATTCATTGTTGATCATAAGTCAGATAGCAACTTAGCTACATTTGGTGCTAACGTTCATGATCTTTTGGCACATAGTTTTTTTCTTGAAAATGGTTTTATGGGAGAGTTCGCCCAATATGTAATTACTGATTTGATTAATTATTTAACATTTGAAGAAGATAAAGAGGTTCTAAATTCAAATCAAAACCCGGATATAAAATGGAATAATGAAAAAGCAGAGAAGGTAATAAGAATGATAGATGAACCCTTGATAAAAGAACGTCTTCAATCATTATTTGATAAAAAAGTTCTTTCAAAAGATAAAGAATTACTCCGTTTAAAAATTAGTCAACTAAACCAGCAATTAAAAAAACTTGAAGATGAGGAAAATTAAAATTACAGATAGTCTTCGAAAAGGGGTGGAGAATTTTAACACTAATCTTTTTACCAATACAAGGACGGCTAGTTTTGAAAAACCTATAGATCGATTAAACAAACTAATTCATAAGATAAAACTTAACAAACATAATCAGTTTAAACTATATGTTGAAAAAATAATTAATGAGTATGGAGATATTTTAAATGCAGATCCTTCAAAAATGAAAAGTTTAATATCCGAGTTTGATCTGATACTAGATAATTCACAGCTAACAAGAAAAATTAATAGTAAAAAGTATAGTTTTCACGAAGAAGTAGTTCATGCTATGCGCTATGAGGATTTGCGAGATAAAGAATTTCCTGAGTATTTACTTAACTCGGATATCAGAACATGTGTTTACTGTAATTCTCAATCTACGTTATCAATTCAACCCATTTATTATAAGAAGGAAAAAAAGAAACGAAAAAAAATACTAGCAAAATTACAACTGGATCATTATCACCCAAAATCTAAATATCCCTTTTTATGTACTTCTTTTTTTAATTTATATCCAACATGTGCAAATTGTAATCTAGCTAAAGGAAAAGATGATGCTAAGTTTGAACTATATACTATAGATGATAATTTGGATATTTTTCAATTTTGGATTGATGATAAATCTATCATTGATTATTGGTTACTGCATGATCCAAAAGTCTTAAAAATATACTTGGATACAATTGATGGAGATTTTGAATTGCTTCAAAATCATAATGATTTGTTTCAAATACAAAAGATTTATGATGCACAAATTGATGTTGGAGAGGAATTAGTTTGGAAGCATAAAGCTAATCCGGAAACATATAGAAAATTATTAAATAAAACGTTTAATAAGATTTTTCATGATAAGTCGCTAATTGATAGAATGATTATTGGTAATTATAGTAAACCCGAGGAAGTACATAAAAGACCAATGGCTAAATATACTCAAGATATTGCCAGACAATTGAAATTAGTGAAATAGTAGTTGTGAAATGAGTTTCTAATTTACTTTTTGAGAGCAGAACACAAAGAAATAGACCTAGATAAATTCAAAAAAGATATTTTACAACAACATAAAGTCATCAAATGAACAAATTCAAAACAGCAGCAATCAAGGTATTAGAAGAAGTAAAACAACCATTGCATTATGTAAAAATTACCGAGATAGCATTAGAAAAAGGTTGGTTGCAAACAGAGGGTAAAACACCTGCAGCATCGATGAATGCACAATTAATAACAGAGATTAATGCTAAAGGCAATCAATCTACTTTTATCAAAACTGCTCCTGCTACCTATGATTTAAATCCTAATAAACCCAAAGAGTCGATGACTAAAAAACAAGCTGTAATAAAAAAGACACCAATTATTGAGAAAATAGGTAGTGGTTTTATCGGCAAAGCAGGTGAGCATTATGTGACTTCAGAATTGTTGTTTAGGGGTTATAATGCCAGTATTATGAGTGTGGATGTAGGAATGGATATCATTGCTACGAGGAACAATAAACTATTCTCTTTACAAGTCAAGACTTCAAACCTAAATAACTCCAATTCCTATGTATTTGATATGCGTAAAGTTTCGTTAGAGCGAGATTATGCAGGTAATGTTTTTTATGTATTTGTAATGATCCATCCAGATGATACTAAGTCAGTTTTGATACTAACTGCTAATAAAATAGAGGAGTTAATCCATATGAATGCCATTAAGGATATTAAAACTCATGAGCGTTTTAGAGTCGTACTAAAAATACGAAATGACAATATTTTTATTGGTACACTAGACAACCCAATAGATTATTACTGGAATAATTGGGATATTATTAAATAGAAAAATGAATTACAAGATATACCTTGTATTGGGTATATGATTGTTGGTTAAAAATTAGTTGTTTTACAGTATCATTATAAATAATCAAAAAGGTTATGATCAAAAGAATACTTCTCTTCCTTGTTATATTATTTCACTTACATAATATATACTCTCAGTCAAAAGATTTAACCAAAGTCACATTCGAAATAGATAAAGGAGACTTTAAAACAGCATTACCTTTTGATGAAAAATTTAAAGTTGTTTTTGAATCCAGCACAGAAATTGAAGCAATTAGGATACAGTATAGAGTTAAAAACACAGTTAAAAATGATATTAATTGCCTAAACAATGGAGGCGAAGAGTTAGACGAGAAGAAACACTATTTTCAGTACCAAAGAGCAAATGATTGCGGATATATAGTGATCCCTTTAAAAACAGTAAAATCTAAAGTTTTTTCTATCTCTGATATAGGGCCTCTTCATCCTAATACACCTTATGAATTTGAATTCGAAATTTTTACTGATGGAACTTTATCAGAAGATGATACTAAAGTATTAAAAGAGGAACTTCTGTATGAAGTAAAAAGACTTTATTTAGTTAAATCATTACCTGGGCCTAATGATATAAAAACTGGTATAACTAACGTAATTAACAAAAACACATCAGAATTGTATGAAAAGGATGGAAATCAGACAAAAATAAAAAATATCATTATTACAGATTTACCAAACATAATATCAAACTTGCAAACCAATTATGCTGATTTTGGTCATGTTATCAATAATTATGATCAAAATATCCGAAATGTTAAGAATGTTTTTTCTATAAGTTTTACAAGTGATATACTATCAATAGTAGAAAAAATTGATGATAAGACTATTAAATATAAAGAGTTATTAACAACTCCAATTAATGGGCTCTTGCCTAATTATGGTAAAGTTACTTTGCAGGATATGCTGGCATTTTTTAAAGCGAATTGTAAACGGAATAATAAATATTTGTTTTCAATATTAGATGGGCAATCAAAATACAATGGTTTAATACCCGAAATCTTACCCGATAATAAAAGATATCATACAGAATCTTTACAACTTCTTGCTGCAACATTTTCGATATTATTAGATCTTGAAGATAGTAATGGAAAATTATTTTTTGCTAAAAGAAAAAATGATTTGAAAAATATAATAAGCGAACTTTCTGCCCCAGATGATTTAACTAACTTAATCATGCTTTCTAAAAAAATAAATTATTTAAGAGATCAAATGCAGGGAGAATCGAATACAATACCTGATATTATCACAAATAGGTACTTTAAAAAAGATCTAATAACAAGCTATGAAACTACTATTGATGTAGAATCAGAAGCAATCCCCTATATTAATTTAGATTTAGGTTTATTATATGCAACCGAATTAAATGATTTTTTTGCGCTACAAATAGTTAATTTTCACCGTAAACCGGTAAATAGAAAAAGTCATTTTTCAGATTTGAAAAAATGGGATAAGTTCTGGAAACAAATGAGTCTTCAAATTGGGATTGCTCAAAAACTAGGTAGTGATAATGATGATTATAGAGGGATGCTAGGAGATGCAGGTACTCCATATTTTGGAGCCGGATTTAGAATAAATAGATACTTAAGAGTTGGAACTGGACTCCTAATATATGAATTAGAAAATACCAATCCAATAATAAGCGAAAAAATAACAAAAGGTTCTCCTTCATTTACAATTTCAATAAATTCCAGTTTGTCTGGAGCACTAGGATTTATTGGAGATCTTCTAAATATAGTAAAATAATGAAACCAAAACTATCAACAAATATTATATCGCAAAACCCTACGAGCAAACTTGTTTTTTCGGAATCAGATCTTAATATCAGCGAAGCATGTTTGATTAATATCAAAATTACTCCAAAGTTTTATGCTGGTGGAGACCAACAAATCGAATGTGGATTGCGATTACGTATTAAGGATCAATTGTATTTAAAGTTTGATAATGATCAATATGAAATCTATAAACACTATGGTATCATTTCGGAGGAATTTACAGATACTTTTTCTTTTAAATTGGTTTCCAAAGTTTCTTTGGAAGACTTAAAATTAATAATAAACGCAATTATTAAAATAGAGATTATAGATTGTAAGTATTCGGATAGAAAATGGATGAATAGCGTAATTTGGAGAATCTCTTAAAATAAAATTTATGAAAATCAAAAGCTTATATATTTATTCAATTTTTACTCTTGTTTTACTAGTTTTTTTGTCATCATGCGATGATACAGATGAAGAAACAATTAATCCATCAGATATTATAGAACTTCAGATTTTAGATACTGATGGAAGCAACTTACCAGATAGTATTATTAGTGATGGAGAAACCATTGTTGTATTGCAAGCTCAGATTCCTGCTAATGCAGACGAAGGGTTCAGAACCGTTACTTTCAAAAAAACTGGAGGAGAGTTTATCGGAATAGATGCAGATAGTGGAGTCAGAACAGTAGATAGTGATGGTATTGCAAAAATAGAATTGAAAGTACCATTAAATGAGGAAATCCTTTTCCTATCAGCTGAAATAGGATCGGATGCTAATATTTTTAAAAGAGAAGTCACTCTTAATTTAGTTCCTATAACTGATATAATAACTCTTAGACTCCTTAATACTGAAGGAGATCTCGTCAATACTGGAGTTAAAGCAGATGGATATTCAAGTATTTTTTTAGAAGCTTCTATTGATGAACGTTTAAGTTCTATTGAACAAGTACAATTTACAAGTTCTGGAGGTGTATTTCAAGGTATTTCTGCTGAAGAAGCCATAAAAACCCTTGATGATACTAATAGAGTTGTTATAGAATTAGTTGTTCCGATTCATGTAAACCAACTCTTTTTTAAAGCACAGGTTAAAGATCAGAATACTTTTTTTGATGAACAGCAAATACAACTAGAGAGGGCTTATGCAGATCAAATTATTATAGAACCTAACAATGTTTTGATGGCATTAAATGCGGAAAATGAGATTTCGGTATTCTTAAGAAGAAACTTAGGGTCTGTTAGTGCTGGTGCATCGGTCGATTTTGAAGCTTTCCAGGTTTTGGATGGAGAAGAAAAACCTGTTGGCAGATTTACTGGTCTATCAGAAGCCATTTCAGATGCAAATGGAAAATTAAAAGCTGTTTTTAAGACGGATACAGGTGATATCGATGAGACAGAGCCAATAATTATTAGGGTGTCTACTTTAAATGATATTTTGGAAACTTTTGAAGAAGAAATCCAAATTAATATTAATGTAGAATAAATTATTTATTAATCATCCCCTCACACACCAAGCCCAAAGCATAAACAACGGATGAATAATGATAAGTCTTATCCAAGCAACCCAACTAGGAACACATAAACTATCAGGAATACAACTACCTATTTTGATAAAATACACATGAGAAGGGATAAAAGCGATCAATAAAGCAATAATTAGATAAGCAGAAATTCTACGAGTGCCTGCATATAAAACCCCAATACCTAATAAGACTTCTGCTACACCGCTACTGTAATTGATAAATTCTGGATATCCTAAATACTCAGGGATGAGAGGTAAATAAAAGTCGGGATGTACAAAATGATTGATACCCGCAATGAAAAAGAAACCGGAGAGTAGATATAGAAAAAGTTGTTTAAGCTGCATTACCATACATATTTAACCATACTATTTTTTTAGTTCTGTTATGTTTACCAAGAAATTTTATAAGACTATTTTTTTTTCGTTAGTCACCCTGAGCTTGTCGAAGGGTTGGCAATGAAAAAAAGAAAAGCATAAAATAAAATGAAGACTAGTGTATGAAGTAAATTATATCCATTTAATCTTTTTCTGTTGGTACGTTTTTCTAAGAATCAAAAAGAAAGGAATCCACCAGATAAAGTCATTTGTAATGAGCGTATAGAAAAATTCTAAAGGCACTTCTCCAGTCGCATAGTTAAACAGAAATCCTAGCGGGCCAAAGATTTTACCCAAAAATCCAACCATAACAATAGGCCAGTGGGTAGTAGGATCTTGTGCAGCCCACCAATAGCCTAAACCATACACGCCAATCACCATACCCATACCTTGCCAGATCATAGGATGCGTAGGGAGTTCCATTCCTACCAATTCAAAAAAATGATTAGGAAACAATACTACCCATGCTCCCCATAGTAGGTTGTATATCGCTGCTGCTCTTAGTACTATAGACATTTGTTTTATGCTCATATCGGATCTTTTATACTTTTTAAAAACAAGTTATGTAAAATGCGTTGCGTAGCACATTAATCAAATGATAATTTTTCTATAAAGTATGGAGGGGTGTATGCTTTTGTATTACTTACACTTCGAATTTGCTCACACTTCGACTTCGCTCAGTGTTCGTTTCATCTTCGTTGGTGGTACTTTGACAGCGCTTCGACAGGCTTAGTGTGACAGTTCAGTGTTCTTAGAAATTTACAATCGAACCCTGAGCGGAGCCGAAGGGTTATCATTTCAGTTATCTTACTGCATGGATACTGGGGTATTATATTAAGCTTTCTTTTCGGATCTCATAATATTTATAAATGAATTATAGTCTTTTGACGGTAACAAACCTCTTTTTTGAAACACATATTGATATGAACGAAATATTTTACTAAAATGATAGGTTATATGTATATTTTACAGTGTTCTGATGGAAGTTATTATACGGGAAGCACTAAGGATTTGGAAAGGCGATTACAACAACACCAAAGTGGAGATGGAGCCAATCATACCAAAAAGAGACAACCTGTAACATTGGTTTATTATGAAAAGTATGATCGTATTGACACTGCCTTTTATAGGGAAAAGCAAGTTCAAGGTTGGAGCAGAGCAAAAAAGGAGGTTTTGATTAGAGGAGAAGTTGATGAATTACATCGGTTATCAGAGTGTCAGAATGATACACATTGGTTGGAGCGGTATTCTTCTGCCTTCGGCTGCGCTCAGGCATCGAATATAATTAAAAAGGAAAGAAAAAAAGATAATTAAACCTAGTCAAAACAAAGGGAACTTAAATATTAATAAAAATAACAGTTCAGTATCCGACTAGAAGCCCCACGGTAGTCAGTAGACCTTTGGTATATATTTATGGAAGAGTTTATATCACTAATTTCAGTATTTTTGATAACTGTTGGATTAGGGAAAATACATTATATCGAAATTTATGATTCGAACACTATTTGCCATTTTATTATCATCTATTATCATAAATACTTCATTAAATGCACAAATCAACCCTTATGAGTTTGATAAGGCATGGGATGCTATAGAAACTATAGATGATATTCCTCCATACCTATCCATTGGAGACCTATGGTTATTGCGCAATTATATCTTTGCAAAAAAACAATATCGTTTCAAGAATACCGGACTTGATGAGTTCTACGGAATGCATTATGATTTGGTAGGTATTTATAATGATGTGTCTGATCAGTTTACAGATAGAGAAATTACCATTATCAATGAGCTAAAACATAGAGAAGAACTATTACGAAAAGAGCAAACTTGGGATGTTATCGGAGATCATCATTTCGAACTACGAAATGGAAAACTAATTGTAGATGGAGATCGTATATATCCTATCGATCATAAAAAAGCTACATATATCAATACACGCCAATTAGGTCCTACACTGTATAGTATTGAAATAGTTTCTAATTATAGGGTGGATATTATAGGATGCTGTAATGAGATTGGTGTAACAAATGATATGTTAAAACAGTTCTTTTTTGATATGACTACAAATACGGTAAGAGAAATACCTGATGTAATCACCATTAATAAAACCATTGATCAAGTTATTGATAACAGCTACATTTTTGTCTTAAATAATATCTTTTCTGGAGCACATACTTTGGAGATTTATGATTTTAAAAACTTTCGCTTTATAAATAAACTTGAGGAAATTGAAAGTATTATTTATGTAGATCCAGACTATATGGAAATATGGTGTTTAACAGACAGGGAAGCAGAGTTGCCCTATAAGTATAGACGAAAATTTAAGTTTATTCGAGGAACCCTGACGGATACGGGAATAGAAGAAAAAGTGGAAGTACCGTGGTATTTTTTAGGGTAAAAGAAGGGTTGTGTTTTTATTCTATTCCGGTGATTAATTGCGTTTTAATATCTTTTATCTCATTGAGAGCTTCCATAACATATTCGAGACCAGAAGTGACAGGATTATGATTTGATAAATAATAACTCCCATTTTTAGCATTGCGAATTGCATTTTCGAGCTTTTTCTTTTCAGATTTTGTCCAATACGTTGCTTTCATACCTTGTAGATCTCCAAAATATTGAATGATTAATTCTTTTAATTTTGAATGTTCCTCATAGGATAAATATCCGATTTTATATTCGTTGGTATAACTGTCGAATTTTTCAGAGTTTTTTAAAGACCTTCCGTTTATTAAATATCCCCAAAGAGTAATGAATTCGGAGTCTTTAGTTTTTGATACTAACTTAGTACTTTCGATATACTTCCATTTGTTCATTGAAGGACCAAAAAAGTCTAATACTTTAATAGACTCTGAGTATTCACAGACAAATTCCGCCACCAATTCGTCCAAAAGTTTTTTGTCAAGTTCTTTTAAATTAGTTTCAATATTCCTGTTACTATTAAAGAAATCGATTAACTGCTCGGTTCCGTACATTTCATCAAACTCTTCTAGAGAGGCTTGATTTCTTTTGACATACCATTCGGCAAAGTCAGAATAATTCTCAAGAATTAGATCTTCAAGTTCATTGTTCCAATTATTTTTGTAAAAATGTATTCTCTGTCCCATTGTAAACTTTTTGTAAGTATAGCTAATGTCTCTTGGATGTTGTGTTTATCAACCAAAGGCGGTATATGTACTATACAATTTGTTTTTAAGTGTTTATTTTTTTCTGTAAAATTTCTAAATGAATATAGTCTTTATAAGTCCCATATTCTCGAGTCCACTCAAAACCAAGACATTTTAACCATGGCTGAAAATCATCGTAATAGCTTAACAACTCTTCATAATCAATTTCTTCGTTAATAGCGGTTGCATATTTATATGTTTCAAAATTGAATTTTTTGCCAATATTTTCTGTGATTCTAATTTTATCATCAGGATATAAATAGGTTTGGATAATTGATCGAACAATTTTTCCATTTTCGAAAACTGTGAATCGGCAAGCCCCACTTGTTGTTTGTTCATATGCTATGATAGCTTGAGTTTTAAACTTTTCTGTAAATTCAAGAATTAAATTATCAAATTCTTTTAATGATTCTGTTGATTCTCCTAATTCATATTCGATTTGCGTCCATTCGTCATTTTTATCCTTATGAATCACAAAAGTTTTTACTTCGCTATCTACTTTGTAATATTTCAATAGTTGAAGTTCAGAATCAGATATCTTCTTTCCAATCTTATAATGATCGGATAAGAAAGATATAATTTTCTGTTTATCTGAGTGTTTTATTAATATATCTGATAGGGTTGACATTTCGGTTTCTTAATTATTTACAATATTTACTATATGTGTCTTGGAAGTATAAAATGTTACCTAGATTTTAGTTTTTTACGCATATAGATAGCTAATCTTTTCAAGTAAGTATGTAGCTTTACTACATAGTATAAATCATTCGATTATTCATCTAGTAGATATGATACTTAGTTTTTTATCCATTCAATATCTAATACGTCTCTAAATTGGTTTAAGCTATGCTTTGAAAATCTTATAAAAAAGAACCAAACTGCTATAAATCTTATTATAAGTATTTGTCCTATTATTGATAAAATCATTAGCGGTTCAAATTTTTCTCCTCCAAGTTTTATCGTTATAATAATTCCAATGATAGGCATTAAGTATATAATTCCTAGGAGTATTTTGAAGACTTTGTTAATTTCAACATTTACAATTCCGTTTGCTGAGCCAATTTTACCAGATAAGACACAAAAAGCTCCTTTTCCTATTGTTGAAGAAATAATTCTAAATTCATCTCCGCTTATCTTTCCTCTGAATGTTTTGTCCGTCCATTGAGAAGTTAAATAATCGGATTTTTCAGTTCTCCTTGTTAATCGGTCTAAAGTTTCTTGTTTTGTTCCAATTAGTTTGAATTCATATTTTTTTGTTGGAAAAAGTTTCATTTTTCAGATTTAGTATAGGCTTTATTATATGTGTCTTGATTGTACAAAATGTTACAGTTGAATAATCTTCTTAAGTAGGAGTATGAATGCTTGTTAGTCTTATAATTCACACTTCGACTAGCTCACACTTCGACTTCGCTCAGTGTTCGAATGATTCCGAGGGCTGTATTTTGAAAGGCTCAATGTGAAAGTTTCACACTTCGACTTCGCTCAGTGTTCGAATGATTCCGAGGGTTGAGGCTCTCGAAACCCGACAGCACTTCGACACGTGTCCGCCTATGGAGGAGGCTCAGTGTGACAGCTCAGTATCCGTCTCGATGCCTGGTAAACGAAGTAATGCTATTCCAAAATATGATGATTCATACTGTATCTGCTTAACGTTATCATATTAACTATTCTTTAAGAAAAATTATACAAAAACACCGAAAACCTACTTATACAAGTGGGTAGGGGGACTTATGTAAGTGGGGTGTCTTAAATGAGATGTTAACGAGGGGTACTTATATAAGTGGGTAGTAGATTACTATAACAATGTTGGGGGTACCTCAGAGCTAGGATGCACCTACTAAATAGCAAAGAAGCACCAACCTCAGAGCATCGTGGAGCTTCCCTCAAACCTTCGTGTCATTTAGTTCTAAAATACCCCTTGGGTAACTTTTAAGTAGGGGGAGGGTACTTCGTAAGTACCCTATGAAGGTTTGGTCATCTTAATTTTTTAACAAATAAAGGGTGTTAAATTTTTAAAATAATAGCCATTACAACGGTAACAAAACCCATGGTTTGGATACTAAATAGTAGCGTATCTATTTTTTAATAAAAGTATTGTAAGATAAAATACATGCGGATGATTAAAAATCGAAAATAGTATTGCACATAAACAAAAATGTATGTTTAGTAATCAAACACTTATTGTTCTTTCTATTGTAGGCTTTCTAATGACTTTGATAGGTTTGGTGTTATCTAGTTACACATCCATAGAAAATGGTGACTTTCTTTTTACTGTAGGACTATGGTTGATCGAAATTCCTGGGTTATTTCTGTTATTGCGTAACGGTACTTTTATAAAGACTCGATATTCTAGAATTGCACTAGGATTGGTAGCATTGATACTGGTAGGCATGATATTTAAAATCATGCATTGGTCATTCCAAAACCTATTTACAGTCATAGGATGTTTAGGAATCATCTTTTCTTATTTGATGCATTTTGTTCAGAAACCCATAAAAAAACGATTGGATTATTTAAAGCTTATTTGGGTAATCATTCGATTTGTTGGATTTATTTTTGTGATGCTTAGAGTACTAGGAGGGAGTTACCAGATGATAACAGCTCTTTGCATGATGTTAATTTTATTGGAGTATAAACTGTCAAATGTTAAAAGATGACGCTAGTTTTTTAATAATATTTTATAATCCTACTCTTTAACATTTGTTTAATACTATGGGAATAAACAGTATATTTGTAGGAAATTGTTTGTGCAAACAACAGCCCTACCAAAACAATCACGATGAAACTTAAATGGTCAGTCTATATAGTATTACTATATGCTGCAGTACTTCCTGCGCAGCAATTGAAGGTATTGACTGCTTCGATAGAACCTCTAGAGTTTAGTAAACAAGGAGAAAAGGAATTCAATGATAATTGGAAAGCATATGAAGCTATTAGCGAGAAGATGCAAAATGGTATCGATTATGATGATCTTAGTATCCAAGATAAAGAAGCTTTAGATAAAGTTAGCGAAGTACATAGCGATTATTGGCAAGTTGGAACAGACGGTTGTAGTTGGTATTGTGGTGCTAGTGTAGCACAAGTTGCTGCTTCTTCATATTTAAGTTCACAAGGTAATACTACCTACTCTCCAAAAAATGCTCATGATTTTGATTACAAAAGCGCTTGGGTCGAAGGAGTTTCTGGATATGGTATCGGTGAATATATTACCTATAGTTTTCCGCAAGAAAATCCAAGGATCACCACCATTAGTATTGTAAATGGGTATGTAAAAAGTGAAAAAGCTTGGAGAGCCAATAGTAGAGTAAAAAAAATAAAAATGTATTTAGATGATGAGCCTTATGCCATATTAATGATGGAAGACAAAAGAGCAGCGCATCATTTTACGGTTCCGCCGATAGGCAATGGAGATAGGCATAATTATGATGAGTTGTCTAAATTACCAGATTGGACCTTGAAGTTTGAAATTTTAGAAGTCTATCCAGGAGAAAAATATGAAGACACGGTAATTTCTGAAATATATTTTGATGGAATTGATGTGCATTGCTTCGCTGCTGGCACCAAGATTACTATGGCTGATACCACTAAAAAAAATATAGAAGAATTAAGAATAGGAGATGAGATACTCTCTTATAATACTAGCACGACTACATACTCGACATCCGTTATAAAAGAATTAGCAAATCCAGTACATGATCAGCTTATAACCATAACTTTTGATGATCAGTCTCATATTACATGTACTACTGATCATCCGTTATTAACTTCTAAAGGATCTTGGGTGTCTTACCATCCTGCTAAAACCATGAGAGATTATGACTATGATACTGTAGAGTTGCTAGAAGTGGGTACAATACTCTTGGGAGAAAATCAATCCAAAAGAATTACTTCTATTGCTAAAGATATAAATGAACAATTAACTTATACGATTGTGGAATTGGATAATGGTACTAATTTTATTGCTAATGGTATCATAGTGGGTACAGAACCCATTAGAGCAGTAACATATTGTAAACATCATCCATTGGAAATTAAAGAATTGGACTAAAAACTTATGAGTACCTATTTACCTATCATATCATTATTACTATTATTCTACACTTTGTATGTTGGGTATACGTTTTTTGTTTTTAAGTATCAATCAATAAAAGTAGATGCGCTAGTGATCCTTAGTCAAGCAGATAAGATGCTACAAGGAGATAAAAAGGCTGTTAAAGTAGGATTATCCTATCATATCGATGGTAAAAGCTACTCTGAGGTAATTACCACCAGATCCGTAGAAAATGTAAAGATAGGAAGCAGTGTACCTGTACAAGTGCTAAAAAACAATCCACAGAAAATCACTATGCAACCTGATGAGGTACGTTTACGGAGAGTGTTTATCGCACTAGTTTTACTCGTTGCATCTATTATTACTTCTTATTTTATTTAGTTGTCGGGCTTCAAGACGGATACTGAGCTTGTCGAAGCACAGCCCACAACTGTTATCGAAGGGTGAGGCTCTCGAACCGTGAATCATATTTTAGGGTTCCTATCTAGGTCACAACTTATTTGTAAACATCTCCCCAACCCCTCTTCTAAGAGGGGCTAATAGAGCTATATCAGGCTCCCTTCCTTTGAAGGAAGGGTTGGGGATGGATGTTTTTAATCGCTTAAAAAACATGCTAATGCGATTTAACTGGGTAGCCTTATTATATTTTCTATAACAATTTTAGAACTGGACTTTTAAACAATTATTAAGCCTAACAACTTCGAGACGTATACTGAGCTTCCTCCATAGGCGGACGCGTGTCGAAGTGCAGTCGAAGCACAGCCCTCGTAGATAAAACGAACCCTGAGGTTCTCGAAGGGTGGGCAATGCAAAAAAGAATGTACCTACTAAAAATCTTATTTAGTAAAAATATATTTTACCAGGCTTCGAGACATATACTGAGTTGTCACACTTAGCCTGCCGGGCTTCGAGATGGGTACTGAGCTGTCACATTGAGCTTGTCGAAGTGCTGTCGAAGTACAGCCCACAACTGTTATCGAAGGGTGAGGCTCTCGAACCCTGAATTCTAGTTTCTTTATTATTCTTGCAAGCTAGGATAAAGCATATTCATTAAATCTTTTTATATTTTTCTACTACATAAAAGAAAAACATTCCTATAAAATACATTAGTACATCTAACCAATCAGCAGTGTAACGATCATCATATTGAGGCATGTACCACTCAAAATAGATTGAGTATCCTATGGTTACTAGTATCAATAAAGGCATTGGTAATAAGATACGGGTATCATTTTTTAATTTTCGTATAGCAAGCTGACATACAGATAACACAAGGGGCATGCATAGTAGATCATTTAGATAGTTTTGAAAAAACATTGGTAATGTTATTTCTAATTGTTGTAAAACATAGATAGAAGAAGCGATTACCAAAAAGATCCAGAAGTAATATTTATGAGTTATGAGAGCTATTCTGTTATGCATACTTATTTTTTAGGCCGCTACATATCCAATGATGAAAGCAATAAAACTGCCAATGGCAAGGACGACCACCCAAATGGAGTATAATACTCTAAAGGTATACTTTATAAAAGGGTTAGAGTGCTCTTTAGCATTTTCAAAAAACAATGTAATTTTATGCGGCTTTTTATTTTGGTCCGCTCGTTGTTTTTGTTCCAATCGTTTCGCTCGTTCTTGCTGTCTCCTGACTTGTGTATTAATTAAAGTTCCGCATGCTTTGCAATAATCCTTGTTCAAGTTTAAAGTTCCGCAGTTGGGACATTTTCTGTAAACATCACTCATGTTTTTGTTTTTCTTTTCATACCTATTAGAAAGAAAGCAAATTTTATCTTCTAAAAAAACGATATTAACTTCTTATAAAGAATTGCTTAATATTTATTCCTAAAAAATGGATTTGCTTTCTACTAAACCTAAACATTGTTATGATGATTTTTCCCTTTAAGAACTTTTTATGCATAACCGTTAAACCCTAGTTAAACCAACTGATTTAATTGCTTTGAAGGGGTTTGAAAGTTATATTATAGTATGGAAAAAATATTAGTTATCGGTGCAACTGGCACCACAGGAAATACAGTCATTAAAGAATTAAATAATCATGAAAATTATCATCCGATTGCGATGGTGAGAAAAGAAGAGCAACAAGCGGCTTTTCAGAAACAAGGAATAGAAACAATTCTAGCGGATCTCACTGAAGATGTAAATCATGTTGCGGAGGGAGTTGATAAGGTAATTTTTGCAGCAGGTTCTAAAGGAAAAGCTTTGGAAACTGTTGATCGTAAAGGGGCAATGAAAATAATAGATGCCTCAAAAAAACATAGGGTTCGTAAATTAGTAATGCTTAGTTCCGTTGGAGCCGATGCACCTCAAGAAGCAGAAAGATTACAAGATTACTTACAAGCGAAGAGAGATGCTGATGAGTATCTTGCCAATAGTGGTTTAGAGTTTACCATTGTTAGACCTGGAACTTTAAATAACGATGTTCCTACTGGAAAAATTAGAATTGCTGAGCAACTAGAAGATAGGTCTGGTGCTATACCAAGGGGAGATGTGGCTAAGGTTTTAGTAAAGAGTTTAGAAGATCAAATTGCAAAAAGAGAGGTTTTTGAAATTCTTACAGGAGAAACGATTATTGATGAAGCATTGGATAGTATGGTAAGTGTTCAATAACACCATTAAAATATCAGGCAACACAAATTAATTTTTAAGAGCTTCACTCTTTACATAAATCGAAAGAGTGAGGCTTTCTTACTTATAGATTGATTATAATTTGTAGATATTCAATAAGCCTTACAGCTTTAAGACGATACAGAGCTGTCGCAATGAATTTGTCGGGCTTCGAAAAGTGTCCGTCTATGGAATAACCTCAGTCTACACTCTAAAAGTAAATTCCGTCCTAAGAAAATACTACGTTAAAAATGAAGTAAGTGTAGCGTAACATAAAATTCGCAAAATGTTGTAGGACATTTATAGCAGTTATATTATTGATTAACGGATTGTTTATGTGAATACATATAGCTTCATTTTATGTAGCGGAGTGAACAAAATTTTTAGTAGTAATTTCTTCAGACTAGCGTTTTTTGGTTCTTTTTTTGGCAATGAAAAAAAGAATGTACCTACTAAAAATCTTATTTAGTAGAAATATATTTTACCAGGCTTGGAGACGTATACTGAGCTGTCACACTATACCAAAAAAATAACCGAAGCCTACAATAATTAGTAAGCTTCGGTTTTACTTAGATCCTCCCCAGAACCTAAGCAAACTAAACCCGTGCAATTGTATGGATATTCACCTCTTGTTGCTTGCCCTTTAGCAACACACTACCTAAAAACTGACAAGTAAGGTTAGCACTGATTTTAAGATCCTGAATTACCTTTTCCGAAATTAATAATGGAACTTTATAGGTATTACATTGCCCCTGAATTCTAGCAGATGTATTGATCACATCTCCATGATAAGCGATTTCCTTTTTGATAATACCTACTTCGGTTACCATTAATTTTCCTCCGTGTAGTCCTGCTTTAAATTCTGGAACCACTCCGTATTTCTTTAGATAATACGCTGATTTATTTTGTTTACGTTGCTGAAATGCAAAGAATAGATTAACACAGTTGTTATCTGCTAACCCTTTTTTATATGGCCAACTAAGTACTACTTCGTCTCCAACATACTGATAGATTTCTGCATTATGTCTAGGGACTACTTTATTCAGATCATAAAAGCAGTCTTGTATGAGTTGACTATATTTAAAATGACCTAATTTCTCTGCGATTGTAGTAGAATCCTTAAGATCTAAGAACATGAAGATGCGCTTTTCCTCTTGCGGGTTTCTGTATTTTCCTAGCAACATTTTGATGAAGACTCCTTTTCCAAATTTTTCATTGGCTATTTTGAGAAAAGAAAATACTAGAGATGCTATGGTTAAATATAATAATAGCGTCCAAAATGATTTATCTAATAACCACCAATCATTTATCTTTTCGATCTCCATTGTAGCTATACCGGCATAGATATCTTTGATATTGGTAAAAACAATCAGTGTTACTAAGAAGTGAAAAAATGTTCTAAAAATTAGATCGTTGGTAAGTGAAACTTTGTTAGAAATGGTATCGAATATAAAGTCAACCGCTGTATATAAGATTCCGATAAGTAACCCAATGTTGATGAATTTAATCGAGTAATACAATACTCCTAAAGCCCCTTCATGTTTTTTGATGATCGTAAGCCCTTCTTCTTCCTCAATTCCATAAAATCGGAATATAGCATATAATACCATTGCAATAGACCAATAAAGTACAGATTGCGATACATATTGCAAATGTTGTTTTAGTGTACGATTCATAACTGGTATATTTAATAAGTCATCAATTATTTTGGCATTCCCCCAATGACTTTGTTTCTGTACCTAAAACATATGGATATAAATACACCCTACTTTTTTCCTACAAAAAATAGTAAAAGCGTTCTTTTTAGAATGTAAATATTTGATTTTTAGAAGATAAAAAAGTTAAAAAACTTTTTGTACTGTATGGATATTTACTTCTTGTTGTTTGCCTTTTAACAAGACACTTCCTAAAAAAGTAGCAGTGAGAGGCGTTGTAAAGCTGAGGTCTTTTAGCAAATCTTCGGAGATAAGAAGTTTTACTTTATGATTATTACATTCTGCTTGAATTCTAGCAGATGTATTAATGACATCTCCGTGATAGGCGATTTCTTTTTTGATAACTCCGACTTCGGTGACCATTAATTTTCCTCCATGCAATCCTGCTTTAAACTCAGGAATAACACCGTATTTCTCCTTATAATAATCAGCTTTTTGTTGTTTTCTTTGCTGAAATGAAAAGAATAGATTTACACAGTTATTATTGGCAAGCCCTTTTTTATAAGGCCAGCTCAGTACTGCTTCATCACCTACATATTGGTATATCTCCGCTTCGTGTTTAGGAACTACCGTATTGAGGTCATAGAAACAATCTTGTATAAATTGACTATATTTAAAATGCCCTAGTTGTTCTGCAATAGTGGTAGAATCTTTAAGATCCAAGAACATAAAAATACGTTTCTCTTCTTGGGGATTTTTGTATTTACCAAAAAGCATTTTAATAAACACGCCTCTTCCAAACTTTTCGGTTGCAATTTTGATAAAAGAAAAGACAAAAGATACCATCACCATGTATAATATGGTGGCCCAAAAAGACTTGTTTTTTCTCCACCAACCGGTATCTGTATTTAAATTGATGTTATAGATATCCGAAAAAATATCCATAATGATTGTAAAGATGATAACGGTAGTGATGAAATATAATAGTGTTTGGATGATGATATTATATACCAATGATATTCTGTTAGAACTATATTTATCAAAGAAAATATCTATGGTAGTATACACAATACCAAGCAGTACGCCAATACTCGTAAATCCCATTAAGGCTCTTAATGTCCCTTGAATACCACTATATTCTTGAATCACCGTAAAACCTTCTTCTTCATCTATACCGTAATACCTAAAGATAGAGAACAATCCCATAGCAATAGACCAGAAGAGTATAGATTGCCATAATAAGCGAAGGTATTTTTTGAGTCGACGTTTCATTTGTGTGTCAGAAAGTAGTGTGAAAGGAACTTACTATTTTGATATAACAAAAATAACAAAACATTCTAATCACTTCGGAATTTGTGGAGATAGCTTTATATCTCAAAAGCAATTTTTATTTTTAACTATGAAAACTGTGGAATTTTGGTCCTGTAAATACACAGTTGTGTAAAAAATACACACTTTTATTTTTTGGCATATTCTCTAAGCCCTTGTTTTTCAATAATCTTTAGAATTGGTATCAATTTTGGTTTTCCAGTGTGGAAATAAAAACGAATATGGAAATTTCAAGATCAATAGGAATATCAGAATCACCAAAAATGGAGAATGTTTTAGATCGTCTAAAACATAAAATGCAGAACGCATCTTCTTCTTTTATTCTACTAGCTACGTTTTTAGTGTTGTTTAGTTCGGCTTCTTTATTGTATTTCTTACAACCTTATTTTGAAGAAATTCATTTACAACGAATGAATACTACTTGGGGAATTACTTTAATGATTTCTGGGCTAACGTTATTACTAATAAAAGTAAGCTTTCTGGTATATATCTTGTTTTTATACCTTCGTTACAAGACTGTAGCATCAGTTTCGGATACAGAATTACCGTTATGTACAGTGATTGTTCCTGCTTACAATGAAGGAGAATTAGTATATAAAACCCTACATAGTTTAGCAGAAAGTGATTATCCAGCGGAGAAATTACAAATTATTTCTATTGATGACGGAAGTAAAGATGATACTTGGCAGTGGATGCAACTTGCAAAGGAAGAATTGGGAAATCGTATTTCTATCTACCAACAGTCTAAAAACAAAGGGAAAAGACATGCATTGTACAGAGGTTTTAAACTTGGTATGGGAGATGTTTTTATAACAGTAGACAGTGATTCTATTGTAAAAAAGGATACACTCCGTATTATGGCTTCTCCATTTGTTGTAAATGATGAATGTGGTGCTGTAGCCGGAAATGTACGTGTACTAAACAGAGATAAAGCTTTAATTCCAAGAATGCTTAATGTAAGCTTTGCTTTTAGTTTTGAGTTTATCCGTTCTGCACAAAGTGCGTTAGGCTCTGTATTATGTACTCCTGGTGCCTTATCTGCTTATCGAAGAGAAGCTGTAATGAACTGTCGTGAGGCTTGGATTACACAAACTTTTTTAGGCCAAGTTTCTAAAATAGGAGAGGATCGTGCGATGACTAATATGATACTAAAGCAAGGATATAAGGTATTGTTTCAGAAAAATGCTTACGTGTACACCAATACTCCAGAGCGCTATAAGAATTTATATAAAATGTTTATTAGATGGGAGCGAAGTAATATTAGAGAGAATATTGCTATGAGTAAGTTTGCTTTTGGAAACTTTAGAGACGGCGCTAAATCTGGAACAAGGATATTACTAATGAACCAATGGTTAAAACTAATCATGGCGTATCCTGCTACTTTATTAATGATCTATTTTATCGCTACATATCCAATATTGTTTTTTAGTTCTACAATGATGAGTATTCTAGTGTTTTCTAGTATTCAGGCATTCTTTTATGCTAAAAAACATAGTCTGTCTGAGTCTCTTTGGGCGTATCCATATAGTTTGTTTTATGCCTTTACATTATTTTGGATTACTCCTTATGCTATTGCCACTGCAGGAAGAAGCGGATGGCTTACAAGAGACCTTACGAAGAAACAACTTAAAGAACACGAACAATCGGTTTCTATTTCTTAACAATTAAATTGATTACCCATTTATCTCAATTAACCAACCAATCTATTTCCGTCAAGGGGTCTGAATGTTTTTTCCAATAGGCAATCAGACCCTAGGAGATAACCTTTTTCGAAAAGATACGTAAACACAACACCCAAACTCAACTTCACTCTTTTTTTTGCTTATCAATTTACTATGATAACCAACCTACCTAAAAGCTCCTCTTTCCCCAAATTAGAGGAGCTTTTGCTATTTTATAGCATTCATTCTCTTTAGAGATTATATTTTGATAGCAATAAATTTTAGCTTGTATACCAAATTATATTATTTTTAATACACGCTAACCAATCTCTATTCGTATGAAAAATTCAATACTTTTAGTTTTTCTTTGTTTCTCGTTTATTGCATACTCACAGTTAGAAGATTGTTCTGAATGTGATACCAAAACCTATTCGAAAAAGGATATAGCAAAGAATTCATTATATGAACTTCAGCTATTACGAAATGAGATTTTTGCCAGGCATCAGTATATTTTTAAGGATGAACGTTTATTAGAACATTTTCAGGATTATTCCTGGTATCAACCGGACTATAACAATCCACCTGAAATCACATTGAATGATATTGAAAATACCAACATAGCACTTATTAAAAGTGCTGAGTCTAATATTAAGAATAAGCGGAAACGATTGATTTCTGAGCTAAAAGAACTAAAAAGGGTTCTGAAAGCCAATGATACGATTACTATCAATTTGTTTTTGGATAATGGACTTAAAGATGAAGTAAACGCAAAAGAAGCACTTAATGAACTGGCTTCTATTTTTTCTAAAATAGATCTAAAAGACATCAATTGGTATCGTGATGAAGCGATATATAAAGTAGCTACTGACAATGGGTTTTTGATTAGAGAAACTTCCTTACGAATTAATGGAGATGAAGTAATCGCCAGTATGGGAGATCTGGCACATTCTGAAATTATGAAAGAACCTTTTAAATATGGGAGTAATTACTATTCAGAAAGTGAATATAGTTCTTTTTGGATTTTTAAGTTTGATGGTCAGAAATTAAGACTAGATCGACATGAGGTTGCAGGGTAGTGTTATTTAGTTAAGCATTCTGATTGTCAGTCTGAGCTTGTCGAAGACTTATAACGACTCGATTTTCAATTCATAATTATATGATTTCCTATTTTTTAACTACAATTGATGCTTTCCTATAGTGTCAAAAAATGATTTACGATACGTATTTCCAATAGGTAATTCTTTATTTTGGATCCATACCGAGTCATTAGTAATCTTATCAATGTGCTGAATAGAAATAATGTAGGATTTATGTATTTGTATAAAATTAGATTCTGGTAAGCCTTCTTTACAATGTTTTAAGGTGTTATAGGTGATGATTTGTTCATCTTTTAAATGAATTGCGATGTAGTTTTTTAAACTTTCTACATACATAATGTCTTTTATAAATACTTTAGCATATTTGTTTTTTCCATCTGTTTTGAAAAAGAAAAATTCATCTGTGTTTTGCTGTTTAGATACTGTTTCGTGACTGCTAGAGTCTTTTATTTTAGAAACAGCCTTATAAAAACGTTCAAAAGAGATGGGTTTTAATAAATAATCTAAAGCGGCTACCTCATAACTATCTAATGCAAATTGTGGATAAGCTGTTGTGAAGATAATTTTGGTGGAGCCTGTAATGATCTTGGATAATTGAATTCCGGTAATTTCAGGCATTTGTATATCCAGAAACAATAGGTCAATGGGCTGTTTTTCTAGATAGTTTAATCCTTCTAAAGGGTTTGTGAAGGTGTTTTTTACTTCTAGAAAGGAGATTTTAGCACAATACTTTTCTAATAATCGAATTGCAGCAGGTTCGTCATCTATGAGTACACAAGTAAATAATTTCTCCATTTATAAAATTGATTAGGTTAGAATTTTAGCTGTAAATACGCTTCAAATTGATTATCCTTGTTTGTGTGCTCTAAAATAAAATTATCCTTATATAAAACCTCTAATCGCTGTCTAATATTTTCAGTGCCAATACCAGTTTCTGTATGCTGCTCGGATGTATTGATATAGTTTTTTGTAGTTAATACCAATGAGTCTTCTTTAATGTCTAACCAAATAGAGGCAGGTCTCTTGCTATCATTGATGATTCCGTGTTTGCATACATTTTCTACAAAATGTATTAAAACTAGAGTAGGTATTTTTTGTAGATGTACCATACCCTCAATTTGAAGTAATACATGAAAATTATCTTCATATCTACGTTTAAAGAAGTAGAGATAATCTTCGATAAAGGTAATTTCTTTGCTTAAGAAAGTAATATCATTATTAGTCTCATAGGTAACGTATCTCAATAATTCTGAAAGCTTTAAAATATCATTAGCGGTTTCTGGCTTCTCATCGAATAATTCTTCATAAAAGTTGTTTAGTGTATTAAACAGAAAATGAGGACTTATCTGAGACTTTAAAGCTGCTAGTTTAGCTTTTTCATGTGCTATTTCTAGATAATGTATTTGTTCTTTATGTTCGTTTAATCTAAAGAATAAACAAATAGCAGTACTTACTAAACATACTCTTAAGGTATAATAGAATGAGTCCAATAAATAATTAGTTATCAAATCGGAAACAGGTACGTCAAAATAGTAATTATGCATTCCTGTAATTTGGTATAGAATCACTTCTTCTAATACAAACCGAATTACTGCAAATAGTAAGATCATTCCTAGAAATGCAATTGCGTATAGCCAATATTTTTTCTTAAAAAGGAATCTTGGCGCGCTGTACTGATAATTAACCACATAAACAGATAATAATGAAATGGTAAATGCGGTCTTAAATAATAAGAAAGGTGATTGAGTGGCAAAAACATTTTTGTTAGAAATTATGTAATCACCTAAAACATCAACGATTAGGATAATGGCGATAATGATACCATTGTATAAAAGCTCTTTTCTCATATTCATATCTCAAAAGTAAGGTGAAAATACTTTTAGTTTTATAAGATATGACAAACAATTATTTTCACAAGACAAACAGGCTTTTTTACACAATCAAACCATACGTTTTATCATTACGCTCGTTTATAGAACGATATCTCTATTTGGTGTAAAATGCGAATCTATCCTTAGAATACGAGATAATATTGTTGTGAATTTTAAAAACAACATACCATGAAATATAGCTTATTCATACTTACAGTTATCAGTTTTACATTATTTGCTACCACCTTAAATGCGCAACAAATTTCTAAAGAGAGTTCAGAATATCTGAAACCCTATGCTAGTTATTATCCAAAACAAAAAGCTAAGATTTTGGTTGTGGGCACATTTCATTTTGCGTATCCGGGAATGGATTATACCAAAACCAACGAAGAAGATAAAATTGATGTTTTAAAAGAACCTAAGAAATCAGAAGTTTTAGAGTTAGTTGAGTACATCAAAAAATTTAAACCTACCAAAATAGCTATAGAGGCTAAAGAAGATTGGGGAATGGATAAAATGTACAAGGAATATAGACAAGGAAAACATAGAGACAAACGAAATGAAAGTTATCAATTGGGAATGCGTATTGCCAATGATCTTAATTTGGATAAAATTTACTCTATCGATGCGACTACATTTAGTACAGATTTGGAAAAGAAATATCCTAAAATGATGAAAGAACTAACAGAAGGTTATGATTTTCAGTCAGATGACCCTTATGAAAAAATGGTACAGAAATCATTTAATGCTTCTACTATTTTGCCGTCTAAAGTAAGAATCTTAGATTATTTTAAGTATATGAATACCATAGAAGGTCATAGAAATAATTATGGGGCTTACTTTATAGGAGATTTTAAATTAGACAATAATAGAGGAGCGGATTTTTTATCGATTTGGTGGTATAATAGAAACCTAAGGATGTTTAGAAAAATCCAACAAATAGATCATACGAATGAAGATCGCATATTGGTTATTGTAGGAAACGGTCATGCATCAGTACTGAGGCATATGATCGAGTATTCTCCAGAATATGAATTCGTAGAATTTAGTAGTTTATAAATATAAAATATCATCAATCAAATAAGAAGAGGCTGTCCAAAGGGTTATTATATAATGTCAAAATGAGCTTGTCGAAGTTATTTTACTATCGGATTTTCAATATGTCTTCGACAGGCTCAGACTGACAAATACAAGTTTTAACACCTTGCAGACAGCCTCTTTTGTGTTTTTATAAGTATGATTATCTAAAAACAGAGTACTTAATTACACAAGAATTATTTTGTCTGTCATTACATTCCCAGTAGATAATATCTGCATCTACGAACGCTGCTCCTGCAGATCCTACGATTTGAGTAACATGAGCCTGTAAATCATCTTGGTAGTGATCTAAGTTAATATCGCTATCTCCATCTACATAGTATACCATACTTCTGAAGTAAGTATCAACCACATTAGATGGAGGCCAGTGTCTTGTATAGGTAGTACACTCACGTACATATCTTTCGAACTCAGAAGACGCATCATCCGAGCAACCTTCGTCTCCGTGTAAAGTACAGTTGGCTTTTTCAAGAATTTCTGGAATTTGATTTACTTCTTCGATAGTGGCTGTTCTTTGTTCTTTATTACCAACAAGGTCAAAAGCAGCAGTTCTGTCAATAGATTCGGTTGATTGGTTAACATCAGTATCGTCGCTACATGAAACGATACATAAGGATACGAATAATGCCCCAAAAAGGGATTTGAAAGTTGATTTCATTGTTATAATTTTAAGGTTAAAAGTTGGAATAAAAGTAATTAATGAGTGCTGGAAATAAGTGCAATGAACTTTTAAGAAAACATAAATATTTTAATTACTAAATGGGGGAAATTTCAACTTTTTATAATATGTAATTAAAGTAACTCTAACATATATGTTTGTATCCCTTATAAATACTGTTGTTTTATAAATACAAAGTTCTATTTAAATCTAAAACCTCTCTAAAAGATTGATTTTATAATTTAAAAGTAAAGATCTCCAGAATCTTCTTAGATTTGATAAAGAACTTTCAACTTTACTCAATTTATGATACAATCCTATAAACAACGTCCAGCATTAGAAGAAAAATATGATGCTATTATTATAGGGTCGGGAATGGGAAGTCTTACCGTAGGAGCTATTTTAGCGAAAGAAGGGAAGAAAGTACTAATTCTAGAGAAGCATTATACTGCAGGAGGTTTTACACACATATTTAAACGAAAAGGGTACGAATGGGATGTGGGTATACATTATATAGGAGGAGTTCAACAAGAAAAAAGCCCTATCAGAAGGTTGTTTGATTATGTTTCTAATTATCAGCTCCAATGGGCAGACATGGGAGAAGTTTATGATCGAATTATCATTGGAGAATCATCATATGATTTCGTAAAAGGAGTAGAAAATTTTAGAAACAAAATAGTATCCTATTTCCCAGAAGAAGAAAATGCTATAGATCGTTATATAGAGCTGGTGTTCAAAGCAAATAAGGTAATGGGAGCTTTTTATAAAGAAAAAGCCTTGCCAGGATTCTTAAGATTCTTGATAGGAGGTTTTTTAAAAAGGCCTTATCTCAAGTTTTCTGATCAGACTACTTATGAAGTGCTTAGTAAATTAACCAATGATCAAGAGTTAATAAAAGTATTGACAGCACAATATGGTGATTATGGGTTACCTCCTAAACAAAGTAGTTTTGCAATGCACGCTTCTGTTGCCAGACATTATTTTGGAGGCGGAAATTTTCCAGTAGGTGGATCTTCAAAAATTGTAGAAACAATAGATCCTGTTATAGAAGCGTCATCTGGTACAATTTTGACAAATGCTGAAGTAGATCAAGTAATTGTAGAAAATAACCAGGCAAAAGGGGTGAAGATGATCGATGGTAAAGAGTTTTATGCCAATACAATCATCAGTGGAACAGGAGTATTCAGTACATTCGGGAATTTGCTTCCGGATTCAGTTATACAAGAACATAAATTGATGGAAAGCTTACAAAAAGTAACTCCATCGGTATCGCATGCTTGTTTGTATATGGGATTTAAGAGTAGTCCAGAGGACTTACAATTACCGAAAACCAATTTTTGGATTTATCCTGAAGATGTAGATCATGATACTTGTGTGGCCCGTTATCTACAGGATCAAAACGCAGATTTTCCAGTGGTGTATGTGTCTTTTCCATCGGCAAAAGATCCAGATTGGTCAAATAGATATCCAAATCGAAGTACGATAGATATCATCACCTTAGTACCTTACGAATCGGTATCTAAGTGGAAAGGTACCAAATGGATGAAAAGAGGCGATGATTATGAAGCTTGGAAAGAAAATATTTCGCAACGATTAATGAAAGCACTTTTTAAGCAATTACCGCATTTAGAAGGAAAAGTAGATCATTACGAGCTTTCTACACCGCTAAGTACAGCGCATTTTGTTAACTATGAGAAAGGTGAGATTTATGGTATTGATCATACTCCCGCGCGTTTTAGACAAAAGTTCTTACAGCCCAGAACACCAATTAAAGGATTGTATCTTACAGGACAAGATATCGTGACCGCTGGAGTAGGAGGAGCATTGTTTTCTGGAGTGATTACTGCATCTGCCGCAACAGGGATTAATTTTAAAAAGAAGATTTTTGTGAATTAATAGAGAATATATGACATCTTATTACTTGACGTTTTGTTCTTGTACCTTTGCTGAGATAAAAAAAAGAGATTGTTATCCGTAACAATCTCTCTTTAGCATAAATTATGTTACTGGAAATTAAATAACTTCCACATTAACTGCGTTTAGCCCTTTTTTTCCTTGTTCAGTACTAAATTGAACTTTATCATTTTCTCTAATAGTATCGATTAGACCTGTAGAGTGTACAAAAATGTCTTCTCCTGATTCGTTTGATTTGATAAACCCAAATCCTTTTGAGTCATTAAAAAATTTTACTATGCCTTCTTGCATCTTATTAAATTTTAAATTATTAAATATATATTTTGTTCAAGGAAAGAGATAAAATGATTCTTAACGAGCTATGTATCAACTCAATTAAAAATTAAATAAAACTTAAAAAAAATAAAGTAAAGAAAAATAAAAAAGGAAAGAAGAGAAAACTCTTTAACTAATTACCAAATAAATACCTTAAAATTAAAAAGGTGTTCTTTCTAGAACAATGCAAAGATATACTTTTAAATTCTACATGTACATATTTATTTTGTAAATAATTAAAAATCATATTTTTTCATCATCTTTAGTACTATTTTAATTCAGATAGAAAATATTTTATAATTATTCTTTAATCTGGGTTATCTGTAATATCAGAAGAATGGCTGTATAAGGATATCTAAGTGCTAAGTAAAGCATCAGAAATAACCCAATATTTCTTTTACCGTTTCTTTATATTTTCGACCTACAGGCACCTTATTTCCCTTTAGTTCTATCTCTGTTGGAGAAAAAGCATCTATATGATCTATCGAAATAAGAAACGACCTATGTACCCGTAAAAATTTACTAGTTGGTAGTTCGGTGATGATAGAAGATATTGGTCGATGCGCTACAATTTCTTTCATAACGGTCTTTACCTTTATGTAGCTTTTTAAACTCTCTATATATAAGATATCATCTAAGTAAACCTTTTGCATTTTTTTCAAGACTTTTAAATAAATATAAGGTCTGAAATCTGTAGTAATTACGGCGGTATTTGAAGGTGTTTCTGTGTTAGATTTTGATTGCCGATATACTTTATTGACAGATTTTAAGAATCTTGAAAATTCAATAGGTTTTAACAGATAATCGATGGCATCCAAATTATAAGCGTCGATAGCATGATCTTTATATGCAGTAGTGAAGATGACCGTAGGAGCTGGCGATAAGTCTTTGAGAAACTCAATACCCGTAATTTCGGGCATTTGTATGTCTAAAAATATAAGATCTATTTGTTCTTTATGAAGAACATTAAAAGCCTCGTGGGCACTACTACATTTGGCAATCAAATCAAGATTATCTATTCTCGAAATGAAATTTTCTATAACATCCCTTGCTAAAGGTTCATCATCTACAACCAAACATCTTATTTTCTGATTTTTCATAAGAGAAACTAGATCAGGTTCAACTTCAATATTACTTTATAATAAGTGTCTGTTTCTTCTTTAAGAAGTTCATAATTATCTCTGTATAATAATTCTAGACGCTTTTTTACATTAATCATTCCTACACCAGTTTTTACCCCGTTATCTTTATTAGCATTTATTTTCTTAGTATTGTATACATCCATCATTAGGATCTCATTGTCAGCTTTGATACTTATTTCTATAGAGGACTTTTTATCATTACTTATCCCATGTTTAAAGGCATTTTCTACAAATGGCATTAGTATAAAAGGAGCAATTTCATTATCCTTATTCATACTACTGGTAAAATGAATGGTATTAGTACTATTTAATCTTAATTTTTCTAAATCAATGTAGTTTCTTAAATATTCTATTTCTTTGGATAAGGTTACTTTTGGAACATTAGCTTCATACAACATATACCTCATTAAACCAGATAGTCTTATCAAAGCGTCTTCTGCAGCATCAGATTTTTTAATGATAAGAGAGTATAAATTATTTAATGTGTTAAATAAAAAATGTGGATGTATCTGGTTTCGCAGTTGTGTAAGCTCTGATTTAAACTGTTCTCTCTCTAGGGTTAGTGTTCTTTTTTGCTCTTTATGATAAAATCTCACAAAAACGAATATTAATGGAATAATTGCCGCACGATTGATATCAAAGAAATTCCCCATGATTTCCAAGAAATTAAACATATCATATTCTTTCCAATCTGGAAATAAGTAAGGTCTGCTAATATTCCAGACAGGTCTTTGTACAAAAATGGTCACTAAAAATAGCCAAATAACGTAACTGATACCAAAGACAAATAGATTTTTCTTTAAATAAAATTTAGGTATTAAAATATAAAGAGTACCATAAACAAGGATCAATCTTGCTGGCAATAAGGCTGCTTGTACTAAAAAGTGAATTTGGTAATTATGGTTTGTACTAGACCATATAAGAACTAAGGAGAAATAGAATCCTAGCCAATATATTAGGTGCCTTGGTATTCTGTATTTTAATTGATTACTGTAAAAAAAATTGGTCATTAGTTGGCTTATAAGCGAAAAGTAAGCATAAAATATGAAAACAGTCCTATGTTTTTTATGCATATAAACGAATTACAAGTAGTGTTATACGAACAACCTCTTATTGTTTACAAAAGGCAAGAACTATGAAAAATACAGTTAGGTAATTAATAAATACCCTTAAACTGTTTTTCGACAGCATATTCGGTTGTCTGTGTATAGAGTTTTCTTCCGAAATCGTTTTTGGTTAATATCGATTGAAATTCAAATAATTAGCACACAATATCCATGACTCTATCTATCACAAAGTTGTTTTTGAGATACAATTCTTTAGTGAATTTTCCCAAGAACTATGCATTGAAATCTAGCTTTCAGAATTCATCAATCATCTTTTATTAACCAATTATTCAATTTCATAACCGGATGATTAGGGATATCTAATCATTTAAAAAGTAAACGAATGAAACAAAAACAAAAACTAATCTTATTTTTAATCGCTTTTATATCTCTTAGTGCATATTCTCAGAATATAATAAGAGGTGTTATAACCGAAAAGTCTACAGGTAATCCTATTCCTGGTGTTAATGTTGTTATCAAAGGTACTTCTAACGGAGCCGTATCAGATTTTGATGGAAATTATACTATCGAAGCGTCTATTGGTGAAACACTGGTGTTTTCTTATATAGGATTTAAAAATCTAGAAGTAGTAATATCCGAAAGTACACTAAACATCGCTCTAGAGGAGGATGCGGCAACTTTAGACGAAGTTGTTATTATTGGATATGGTTCTGCATCTGTAAAAGACTTAACAGGAGCTATCGAAAAAGTAACCACCGAGGATTTTAATCCAGGAGCCATAACTTCTCCAGAACAATTGATTACGGGTAAAACTGCTGGGGTAAATGTAATTCCACCAAGTGGACAACCTGGACAAGGAGGAACCATCAGTATACGAGGAGGTAACTCTTCATTATCGGCTAATAATAGTCCACTGGTAGTCATAGATGGTGTGCCAATAGACCAAGGAACTACTGGTGGAAATGGAGTAGCAGCATTGAACTCTATTAATCCTAATGATATAGAGAGTTTTGTAGTATTAAAAGATGCTTCTTCCACAGCAATTTATGGATCCAGAGCTTCTGCAGGTGTGATACTAATTACTACAAAAAGCGGAAATTTAAGCTCTCCTTTTAAAGTTCAAATCAATACTACTGGATCAATCGGAATGGTACAAAGAACCAATGATGTCTTAAATGCTGAGCAGTATAGACAAGTAGCGGTAAATAGTCAGAATGCTTCTTTGATCGTACCATTATTAGGCAATATTGATACCGATTGGCAAGATGAGATTTTTCAGGAAGCCTTAGGTACAGATAGTAATATAACACTTACTCAAGGTTTTGGAAGTACTTCTTATAGAGTATCATTAGGATATACGACTCAAGAAGGTTTGGTAAAAACTTCAAAGTTCGAAAGAAGTTCGGCATCCATTAACCTTCTTCAGAAATTATTTGATAATAGTTTGTCGATAGATCTTAATCTACGTGGAGCACTTACTCAGGATGATTTTGCCAATGGAGGAGCTTTAGGATCTGCATCACAATTTGATCCTACTCAATCTGTTTTTAGTGGCTCAGAGGAATTTGGTGGTTATTGGGAATGGCTACAACCTGATGGCACTCCACAACCGTTATCACCAAGAAATCCCGTGGCACTATTGCAACTTTTAAGTAATACAGCAGAAACTGAAAGAGCACTAGGAAATATTAAGTTCGATTATAACGCACCATTTTTAGAAGGACTGAATGCCAATATTAACTTAGGTTTTGATTATAATGAAGTAAATGGAGTAACTAATACTCCTGCATCATCTGCGGCAGGTTTCTTTTCTCAAGGTAGTGTTGGTGATTACGGAAGTATTAGAAGAAGTACGTTGATTGATGCATTTTTAAACTATAAAAAAGATATCGAAAGTCTTCGTAGTTCCATTGAACTTACAGCAGGACATACATTTCAGAAGTTTTATAGAAAAAACTTTAATAGTAATACACCTACCGTAGGAACATCTGTAGAGAATAGTTTTGAAACACAAAACGCACTAGAATCATATGTTACCAGACTTCGATATTCTTATGATAGTAGGTATTTATTAACGGCAAGTTATCGATCGGATGGGTCGTCTAGATTTAGTGAAGATAATCGCTGGGGTAATTTTTTTGCTGGAGCCCTAGCTTGGAATATATCCGAAGAGAATTTTCTAAAAGATTCGAATACCGTATCTAATTTAAAATTAAGATTAGGATATGGCCAAACAGGTCAACAAGAGATCGGTGTGGATTTCGGATATTTACCTGTGTATGTGAATGGAGCAGATAATCAACAGTATCAATTAGGGAATACTTTTTATAATACTGTACGACCACAAGGTTTTGATGAAAATATTAAGTGGGAAGAGTCTGAAACCTATAACATCGGTCTTGATTACGGATTTTTAAACGATAGAATCTCTGGTAGTATAGAATACTTTACCCGAGAAACAAATGATGTTTTAAATCTTATTCCAATTCCTTCGGGAACGAATCTTACCAATCAACTAACCACTAATATTGGTGATCTTGAAAATAGTGGTTTTGAATTTACAATAACCTCAGATATCATTAGGAAGAAAGATTTTAACTGGAACTTGAGTTTTAATGCTTCTTATCTAACCAATAAAATTTTGAAGTTAAATATTGTGGATGATCCTTCTTTTATTGGAGTACCCACTGGTTTTATTACAGGAGGAATTGGAAATACCGTGCAGATTCATAGAGTGGGTTCTCCTCAGCGTTCATTTTTATTATTTAAACAAGTATATGATACTGATGGTAGACCTTTAGAAGGGGTTTATGAAGATCTTAATAATGATGGCGTTATAGATTCCGGAGATCTATATGTAAGTGAAAATCCAGCGGCAGATTACCTATTCGGATTGTCTTCCAGTGCTTCTTATAAAAACTGGGATCTTAGTTTTACGATGAGAGCAAGCTTAGGTAATTATGTATATAACAATGTAGCGTCATCCACAGGAAATGAATTCGGTTTACATTCTTTAGGATCTAATAGGAATGTACACGTGTCTATTTTGGAAACAGGTTTTAGAAATAACCAATTATTATCTGATTATTATCTAGAAGATGCCTCTTTCCTAAAAATGGATAATATAACCCTTGGATACAATTTTAAAGACATCCTTAAAGATGACAACATCGGTCTACGTCTTCAACTGACTATGCAAAATGTATTTACAATTACCGGCTATAATGGTATCGATCCAGAAATTAGTGGTGGTATTGACAATAATTTCTTCCCAAGACCTCGCAATATTGTATTTGGGGCCAATATGAACTTTTAAAAAAAATGAATATGAAAGCAATTAAAATTTTAAATCGCTTGACCAATATTTCAACATTACTCATTATGGTAATGTTACTATTACTAGCTTCTTGCGCAGATGAATTGGATCTAGAGCCTCTTAGTGCGCAAACTTCTGAAATTACTTTTCAAAATCTAGATGCCTACAAACAATTTTTAGCAAAGATTTATGGAGGGATTTCCTTAACAGGACAGGATACTAGCGGTAATTTTGATGATATAGCGGGAATTAATGGTAATTTTTCAAACTACCTCCGTTTATTTTTTACAACACAAGAACTTGCTACAGATGAATCTATTATCGCTTGGAATGATCAGACTATACATAATATACATAACCATGTATGGACTTCTTCAGATATTTTCATAACGGCTATGTATGCTAGGGTTTATTTTCAGATAGGTTTAGTTAACCAGTTTATGAGAGAGACTGAGCCTGGAGTTTTGGATAGTAGAGGGAATGTAGATGAAGCATTAAGAGAAGAAATTGCAGGGTTTAGAGATGAAGCACGTTTTATGAGAGCGTTAAGCTATTGGCATGGGATTGATATGTTTGGAGATATTCCCTTAGTAGACGAGAATGATCCGGTTGGAGCATTTTTTCCAGAACAAACATCTAGAGTAGAAATGTTTAATTATTTAGAATCAGAATTGTTAGATATCGAAAGTCGTTTACCTAATCCCCGGCAGAATGAATATGGAAGAGCAGATAAAGCTTTTGTTTGGATGCTACTAGCAAAATTATATTTAAATGCAGAAGTCTATACTAATACAGATCGATATGTAGATGCTTTAGAGTATACAGAACGAATCATAAATGCTGGATATACTTTAGTACCAGAGTATAGTTATTTATTCTTAGCAGATAATGATAGTAATGGAGCAGAGGGTGAGATTATTTATCCAGTACTTTTTGATGGAATTGCTAATGGATCTTTTGGAGGAACTACATATTTGGTACATGCCGCTATAGGAGGTAATATGAATGCTGCAGATTTTGGAGTAAATTCTGGGTGGGCAGGTCTTAGAACAACCAGTGCTTTTGTTGCAAAGTTTAACGATATATCTGGAAATACAGATTCTAGAGCCAAATTTCATACCAGTGGACAAACGTTAGAAATAGAAAATCCATTTGATTTTACCCAAGGATATGCTGTAACAAAATATAGAAATGTAGATGTCAACGGAGTTATAGGTTCTGATGTTTCTGGAAATAATGTAGATGTCAATTTCCCTATGTTTAGATTGGCAGACGCTTACCTAATGTATGCAGAGATTTTTCTTAGAGGAGGAGGAGGAGATGCTAGTACAGCACTACTTTATATCAATCTTCTAAGAGAAAGAGCTTATGGAGATGCAAGCGGTAATATAGCTATTTCTGATCTAACATTAGATTTTATACTAGACGAGCGATCGAGAGAATTGTATTGGGAATGTCATAGACGAACAGATCTTATCCGTTTCGGTCAGTTTTCTGATCAAGGAATATGGCCATGGAAAGGAAATATAGCTGCTGGTAGAACAACCGAAAAGTTTAGAGACTTATATCCAATGCCGAGTGCAGAATTAAATGCTAACCCTAATCTAGTGCCAACACCAGGATATTAATTGAATAGTATGTATATATGAAAAATATAAAATTTATAATTATTGTAGTATTGATCGGATCATTGGGGATGATTTCATGTGAAAACAATGATGACTTGATAACTGTTTCACCCAATGCTAGTACAGGAATTGCTACATTTTCTACCAGCAATATAACATTAGATCGTGCTAATGAGAGTACTGAAGTACTCACCATCACCTTTCAAGAACCAGAGTTTGGATATAACGCTGGATCCATTGGGTATCAACTTTTGTTCGATTTACAAGATGGAGATTTTAGTTCACCAGAGATAAGCACAGTAACGAATGGCTTTTCTAAAACATTTACTACAGCAGAACTCAACCAGATTTTGATAAATTTAGGTGCTGTACCAGAAGAAGTGACAGATCTTTTTATAGTGGTAGAAACTGTGTTATCTACAGATACGAGCTGGTTTTCGGAGAGAAATTCGCTGACTGTAACTCCATATTTATCCGCATTGGATTTGTCATCTAGATGGGGATTGGTAGGAACTGCTACCATAAATGGTTGGGATGGACCTGATATGCCTTTTTATCAATCTACAGATGAAAATGAACCAGCTGGAACTTTTGTAACTTATGTTGATTTATTGGATGGAGCAATAAAAATTAGAGCAGATAATGATTGGGCTGTAAACTACGGAGATAATGAATCTGATAACCTTTTAGATTTTGGCGGTAATGATATAGTTATTGCTGCGGGCAGTTATAAAATTCTTTTTAATGAGAATTCTCTTGTGTATTCTATAGAGCCTTATTCTTGGGGATTGGTGGGAGATGCTACAACTAATGGTTGGGATGGACCTGACATGCCATTAACATATGATCCCTTGTTTGATAATTGGAAGGCAGAAGTGGAGTTACTAGATGGAAACCTAAAATTTAGATTTAATAATGACTGGGATATTAACTACGGAGACGCAGAAAGCGATGGAATATTGGAACCTGGAACACTTAATAATAATATTCCGGTAACCGCAGGCAATTATATAATAACTTTTAACCCTATTACTTTGGAATACACTCTGAAACAAAATTAGAACACAAAAGCAATAGTATACTACCTAGTAGCAATTGGATTTTATCTTTTAATTGTTTTTATAAAATCTGTTTGTTTGTGTTGAATTAGTTTTCATTTCAACAAAAAAGGGGCTAGACAACCACATAGTCCCTTTTTTCTTTTGTATTATATAAATAGACTAATCATTTAATTTCCAGTTGTATTCCAAATATTGAATATTCGCAGATTCATTAGCCTTTGTAACAGCATAACGATTGATAAATGGTATGACACCTTTCTTGAAATCTATAGCATACCACTCGAATATTTTACTAATAACTATTTTATCCGATCCAATTTTGTTTTTAGAAGTATCGTTTATCCAGCTTTTAGAAAGTGTTTCTAATTGATAATTTAGCTTAGATGGGTAAAAGGCTCCTTTTAATAATTTAGGACAGGAAACTGCTGCACAGTTAAAAGCTACATGCAATCTGGGTTCATTAAAATTAGGACGTACGATGGTATTTTCTATTTGGTTTAAAGAATAAACCTTATTACCGGATTTAATAAATTTTTTATCCCATGGTTTCCCTGAGTTGATATTTTTGATACTTTTTACAGGATAAGAACTTGCCACTAAATGAATGGTTGAAGCGTTATATAGATTAAACCAATATGCCAGTTTTTCATTTTTAGTCCAGTCTTTTTTGGGATAGGTTTTTTGAAGATGTACTAGGTATTCTTCAATTTTAGAAATATTAGATTTAAATCCTCTATAATTTACTTTTCCAGAAGAGGATACATACTTTTTTGTAAGTTGATCCCAGATGCTATGATCTGGTCTCACTTTTACAATTTTGTTCTCTTTCTTTTTGCTGGGTGTTTTCTTTACCTCTGTTTTTATAGCTTCAGCTTTTGCAGGAATCTCTTTTGTAACTGTATCATTAATCTTTTCGTTAATAGTATCTTTTAAGACTACTAAAGTATCATTAACAGGGCTTTCAATAGATTCTTTCGATTGATCTAATTTAGAGGAATCAGCAACTTTATTAGAAATTATTTGAGGCTCTTTATTAGAAGAAATACATCCAAAAAGAATACAGGCTATAGCAAATTGAAAGGCAATTTTCATAGATTGAGATTTTAGGTATCTGTAAGATAGTAGTTATTCTTAGTACTTACAAAAAACCATTCCTCAAATCTACTGTATAATTTATTTTAAGTTGCTTAGTATAAAATCCAGCTTTTTATTAGTGTTTAAATTTTTGGCAAAGGAGTCGGTAATATGCAAGCCTTTACTTGCTAATCCTAAATCTTGTAACTTGCTGATATGTTGTTTGTTTTCTAAGGTTACTTTACCTGTTAATAGAAGACTGATATCTTCATTATTATGATAATAATCATATATCTTTTTAAGTCCTGTGAGGTATAAATAGTCTTTGGTAAATCCACCACCTCTATGAGCACGTAATGTTATTTGCCATGCCGCTTCACGATCTAACTTGTATTGACTATACAGTAAATCAAATGTATCTTTAAAGTCATATCCTTTGATTAAACTATCTGCTGCAATTACACGATAGGCTAATTCTTTCATACGCTTTAGTGTAAGAGATCCAGACATATATTCGCTAAAAACAGCCAATCCTTCTTGTGTTTCTGTATTATTTACAAAACCATTAGAAAATATTTTTAACGGTTGACTTTTACCGTTAAAAGTGGTTACCATATGAACACCAATTTCGTGATTGGCGAGTACCTGAAGCTCATTATCACTAAATTGGTAGTTTTTCTTTAATAGTAGCGTTTCCGAAGCATTTAATACCATTGCAGAAGCAGAGATGTTGGTTGACTTTTTAATGGTAAAGTCAAAATCATATCTTTCAGAGAACTTTCTGAAGTATTTCTCTGCGTCCGTTGCAGAATGCTTCTTTTGCATGGATTCACCTGGATCTTCATCTTCGAAATGAAGAATAAATCTTGCGTTTTCTACATCACGTTCTTTAGGAGTACCAAATACCTTTAACGAATTATAATAGAAATTTTTTCCGCTACCTATCGTCTCTATACACTGAATCAATCCAGAATATTCATAAATAATATCCTGAAAAAGTTTACGAATTTCATCGTCTTCAATTCTCTCTAGTCGTTGACTAAAAAATAATCTTTGCAATCGATACGGATCAAATTTTATTTTCCGATAGTTAAAGCTAGGATTAAAGCGGTATTTACAAGCAAAAAAACTCTTCTTTTCTTGCTCTATATTTAAAGGATTAAGGTAGTTAAGAAGTTCAATATTCTTTACTAATCGATCCAGATTTTGATCAATTTTGAATAAATCGGTATAGGTGTCTACAACATCTCCTATCATATCTTGTTTTTAACTATAATGCAAAAATAATAGATTAAGTTGTGAGAAACACTACTTTAGGTCAATAAAGCTTTTATAAAATGAGGCGGCGTGCTCTGGAATCCTTACTTGGAGTTCTTTTTCAATAGATTGTACTACTTCTGGATATAGTACATATGCTATTTCATCACAATAAATTTTAGAAAATTCTGTCGCTAATACTAAGGTGTTATTGAAATGATGGGTAATATATTTCAGGAAGTAACCATTTCCTTGGAAAGTATCATTTATCGCTGCAGTAGTTTGGGTATGGTAAGGTAATTTAATATTTGATAGACTATCACACCAAGAAGAGGCAAAATAACCAAAACGTTCGTTATCAATATTTTTAGTTCCTAAATTTACAATAGGTACTTCACGATCCCAACGTTTCCAATTGTAAGAGTGCATATCATACACTATAGCAGCTCCATATTTTGACTCAATTTTATGAACAAGTTCATGGATTACCGAATAGAAATTTTGATGTTTTTGTAAAGAAAAATCTTTTTCTTGTTTTGATAAAGGCTCTTTCCATAGTTGTTTACCCCAAGCATCTTCATAAATGGCATTTTCGGGATCTCTATTTAAATCATACTCAAATCTAGAATCACATCCGGCTATAACAATCGGATGACTTGCTATCATTTGCTTAGTAGCGGGATCTTCTTCATACCAACGTTCATATTCTGTATGAATACAATTCTCCCAAAGTTCTTTTCTAAATTGATGCCCATCATGCACGGCCGCACAGATATAATAAGCATAAGAATCTATTTTTATAGTAAAAGAATAATCCTCAGCAACTGCATGAAATGGTTCTTCTGCTTTTATTTTGGAAATGATCTCTGAGACAGACAATCTAAGCATCATCAACAGTTTTTCTTAGTTTGGCTTTTCTATCAAATCGATTTACTCGTTGAACAACCTTATCTTCGATAAAATCAACGACTTTCTCCTGTAATCTAACCTTATATTTTTTATTTATATAGGTAATACCGCCAGGACTCATTACATTAACTTCTACCAGCATACCGTTAATTACATCTATACCAACAAAGTACAAACCGTCTTTTACCAGTTTCGGCCCTATAAGCCTACATAATTCTTTTTCCTGTTTAGTTAGCGAATGTTTTACAACAGACCCACCAGCTGTAACATTAGATCGATGATCGTCTTCTGCAGGCACTCTTCTCATAGCACCAATAGGTTTTCCATTGAGAATCAATATTCTAACATCGCCTTGATCTGCTCCTTCAATATAATCCTGTAGAATTACATAATTGGTTGTACCATCTTTATTGTCAATATAGAAATCTAGCAAGGACCGAATACTACTCATCGCTCTTTTTTCTATTAAGATCACACCCGAACCACCAAAACCATTAAGAGGTTTAAGAATCATTTTGTCATCGGGGGATTCTTTGATCATTTTTATCAAGTAATCTTTATTTTTTGTTACATGAGTTTTTGGAATGAAATGAGTATCTATATCATCAAAAGCCGCTGTGTACAGCTTGTTATTAGATCTTCTGATACCATCAATGTCGTTCATGATAAAGACATCATCCTTAATGGAATCCAAAAAATTAAGCATAATCATATCAAGAGGAGGGTTACTTCTCAAAATGATGACATCAAAACCAGCTAAAGGTAGCATCTCATCTCTAAAGGAAGCTTTAGTGTAAAAAGACTTCATTGAAGATGATATTTTTTCTTGTCTATTTAATACTTTACAAAAAGAATAGGTTACACTATCTCTGATAGTTAAATTAGAGGGCGTAGCCAAAGCAACCCCATGTTTTCGCTTTGCGAATTCGTGGATTAATGTAAGGCTGGTGTCATTTTCAGGATCAATTTCCTCCCAAGGATACATTAGAAAACAAACATTCATGAGCAATAAGAATTTTAGAAAAGAAAAATAATAAAATTTATGCTTAGATGATTTAAAAAAGACACATAATTTTATAGAGGATCTTCGTATTATTTACAATCTAAATCTATTTGTATGTTTTCTAATTTAGACCAAACAGGATGATCTACCTTTTTAGGAGAAAATTTAAATAATACCAGATGTTTCTCTAGTTCAGGACAAGCTGAATATTTTGCTATAACATTTAGAGTAACTTCTTTTTTTGTTGTAAAAGCATCATATGTTATTACTTTACCAACATACGATGTTTCATCGAGTTTTTCGAAAAAAGCTTTAGTTGTTGGAATTGAAGAAGTAGTTGTGTCTTCTGATCCAGAAACTACAGTCATTAAGCCGTTAAAATATGTTTCTAATTCAGATTCCAAAATCTTACTGGATAGCGTTGGAACTTCATCTAAATACCACAAAAATGCATATGTAAAGTAATCTTCTGCATCTTTTTTCCCCCAACCTGGTGCAAATCGCACATATTCAGTACCTTTATAAGTAAGTGTGGGTGCAAAAGATAACGGAAATTCTATAGTTTCCTTTCTCCAGTTATCAGGTGCCACAAGGGGATTAGAAGAGATATTACTGTCTGTACATCCGGTAATTACAAACAATGGTAGTATAAAAAATGGTATGATTTTTGAAAAAGTCATATTAAAAACAATTATTTTAGGGAATAAAAATACTAATTGTAAAAATATTTATTGATTTTTATAAATTTGTTAGAAGGAAGGAAAAAATTAAGAATACAAAAAACTAAAAATGAAATTATATACGTTTAAAATATTACTATTATTTATTTTTTGTGCTCAAGTTTCTATGGCACAAGCCCTAACGGATCAGGAAGAAGCTTTAATTATTAATGTTCAGAAAGATATCGTAGGGAAATTAACAGGACATGAACCTATAAAAGGAAAAAAGAAACTTTCTAGTAGAGCTACTCCATCTGAAAGACGAATTACCGCGGATTATCTATCTAGTTATCTTAAAGGTATTGGATTAAAACCCTTAAAGAATGGCTATAATGTCCAAGATAAGAAAGGTAATTCGTATAATGGAACTAACATATATACAGAAATTCCAGCAACCAATGGTAGCGATGAGTATGTAGTATTAACTTCACATTACGATACTGCAAAGGGAAGTCCTGGAGCTGTTCATAATGCTACCGGAGTTGCTCTTGCCTTGTATGTAGCAAGAGAGATTGCTAAATTGGAAGAAAGAAAGGTTAATTTTATTGTTGTATTTTTCGATCAACAGGAAACAAACATGATTGGTTGCAGAATGTTTGTTAAAAAACTAAAAGAAGATAAATATAATGTTACTTCTATGCACCGCGCTGATTATGTAGGATGGGATAATGACGAAGATAGAGCAATTGAATTATTATCTTCTAACATCAGTTTAGAATCTGCATATAGATTGGAATCTGGAGTACCTGTTTTTAAAAGAAGAGTTTCTACACCAGAATCAAAGATTTTTTCTAAGTTAGGGTACGAAACGATTACAATTACGGCAGAGTTAATGAATGGTGATAATTCTCCTTATGTTCGTCAGGCTGAGGATAAGTACACTACAGTAAACTTTAAATATTTAGCATCCACTTCATACATTGTGTATAAGGTGATGAAATCATTTGCTAAAAAAATTTACTAATCTTTTTACTTCACGAAATTTAAAGAACCAAATAATTTCATAATAAACAGAAGAGTTCCTTAGCTAAGAAGGAACTCTTTTAATTTACCGTAATCATTTGTCTTAATACTTACTTTTTCCTTATTCAGTACTTTTTGGATTTGTTTTGGTATCTCAACATTTAGGTCTAATGTGTTTTCTACTATGTCTAAAAACTTAACTGGATGTGCAGTTTCTAGAAAAACACCATATTCATTCTCATTAAGACCATAGGATTTAAGTCCTAAATAGCCAACAGCTCCATGTGGATCTGCAATATAATTGGATTTTGAATAGATTTCTTTCATGGCTTCTTTGGTCAATACATCATTGAAGCTATAAGCAGAAAAATTACCTTTAAGCGAGTTGAAATTATTATTGAATAATTGTTGTATCCTAATAAAATTGCTTGGGTTTCCTACATCCATAGCGTTAGAGATTGTAGCTTTAGAAGCGGTGGGTTCATATTTTTCTGTATTCATATAACGTACAACCGTATCATTAACATTTGTAGATGCTACGAAATGTTTCACAGGAAGTCCTAATTTACTTGCTACAATACCCGCACAGATGTTTCCAAAATTACCACTAGGCACAGAAAATACGATATCTTTACTTTTAGATTTTAATTGTTTGTAAGCAAAAACGAAATAGAATAATTGTGGTAACCACCTTGCAATGTTAATTGAATTAGCAGAAGTTAATTGCATATAATCTGTAATACTGGTATCCAGAAATGCTTTTTTAACCATATCCTGACAATCATCAAAAACACCATCAACTTCTAATGCGGTAATATTTTGACCCAAAGTAGTTAATTGTCTTTCTTGTATGTCACTAACTTTTCCTGATGGATAAAGGATAACGACATCAACCCCTTTTACACCTAAAAAGCCTTGTGCTACAGCACCACCAGTATCACCAGATGTAGCTACTAAAACAGTAACTTTATTTTCATTATTCTTATTAAAATATCCCAAGCACCTGGCCATAAATCGCGCTCCAACATCTTTAAAAGCCATCGTAGGACCATGAAAAAGCTCTAATGTGCCGATGTTTTCAGCAATATCAACTACTGGGAATTCAAAACTTAGGACATCTTTTAGAATCTCTTTCAGTTCGGTTTCTGGAATTTCATCTCCAACAAATTGCTTGATGGTTTGATACCCAATTTCCACTTCATCTAGGTTCTCAATATTTTCAAAAAAAGAATCGGGTAGTGGAGTAATAGTTTCAGGGAAATATAATCCTTTATCAGGAGCTAGTCCTTTTATTACAGCCTCCGAAAAAGATACTTTTGGGGCGTTATGATGTAAACTATAATATTGCATAGATATGCTATTATTTAATTAAGTAAAGCAGAAAATTCTATTTCTACCAAAATATTAGGGTCGATTAATTTTGATACTTCGACCATGGCAGTAACTGGTTTTATATCTCCAAAATATTCTCCATGCGCTTTTCCGATATCTTCCCATTTGGCAATATCAGTACAATATATTCTAGTACGTATTACATTAGACAAATCAGCGTCTAACTGTGACAACACTTTTTTTACAGCCTCGATGATGGCGACTGTTTGTTCATATTCATTTGCACCTGGAGCAGTAGTCCCTGAAACTTCAATGATATTTCCTATTTTAATCGCTCTGGAATATCCTACAATATCTTCCCAAGGAGATCCAGTTGCTATTTTTTTTACTTCTTGCATTTTTACTCTAATATTTTAATTCCGGCACTATTTATTTTAGATATATGAATATCAAAATCTAATCCTGTTGTTGCATATACCTCTCTGATGGCATCAGCTACTTTTTTTGCGGTATCCATTCCTTTGCTTAAAGCAAATATTGATGGTCCGGATCCAGAAATACCGCATCCTAGTGCGCCATTCTGAATTGCAGCATTTTTTACGTTGTTAAACTCTGGAATCAGGATAGAGCGCATAGGCTCTATAATTACGTCTTCCAAGCTACGTCCAATTAAATCGTAATCTTCGGTAAATAGACCAGAAACAAGTCCTCCTAGGTTACCCCATTGATGAATAGCTTGCTTCAGTGTTACCTTTTGCTTGATTACAGATCTGGCATCCGATGTTTTTACTTCAATTTGCGGATGTATTACGGTCATTACTAAATCTTTGGGTGTATGAAGTTTTATAACATCCAAGGGATCATAACTTCTTACCAGTGTAAACCCTCCTAAAAGGGCAGGAGCAACGTTATCAGCATGAGCGTTACCACTTGCTAACTTTTCTCCTTCCATCGCAAATTCCACTAATTTGTGAGGAGAAAACGGATTGTCGAGAAGGTGATTAACAGCCCAGACAGCACCAGCACTACTAGCAGCGCTGCTTCCAATACCACTTCCTGCTTTTATGTTTTTGTATATTTCTATATTAACACCAATTTCCTTTTCGTATATTTCGAGTAATGCTTTCACAGCAACACCAGCTACATTTTTATCGGTTTCTATAGGTAAATCAGCACCTTCTATTTTAGTGATTCTAACACCTGGTTCGGAGGATAATGATATGATCATTTCATCACCAACTGTATCTAAACAGCAACCTAGGACATCAAAACCACAAGACAAATTAGCTACTGTCGCTGGCGCAAATACTTTTATACGTTTTGTTTGTGATTGCATAGTTTACTTTTTACCAATTCTAATTATATCGGCAAATATACCGGAAGCAGTAACTTCTGCACCTGCACCTGCTCCTTTAACAATAAGGGGTTGCACCGGATAACGATCTGTGTAGAAGAGAACAATATTATCACTTCCTTCTAAATTATAAAATGGATGATCGGCTGGAATGTGTTGCAACCCTACTTTTGCTTTTCCATCTTCGTACTGAGCAACATATTTTAGTCGACAATCTTTTTGATTAGCTTCGTCAAGAATTTTTGCAAAATGATCTTCGTTTGTTTTTAATGTTTCGAAGAAATCCTCTACCGAAGCTGTTTCCAGGCTTTCTTTTGGTAAAAATGCTTCTTTTTCAATGTCCTCAAGCTCCATTATTTGTCCACTTTCACGTGCTAAAATCAAGATTTTTCTGGCCACATCTACACCACTAAGGTCAATTTTAGGGTCTGGTTCTGTATATCCTTCTTGTTGTGCTTGTTTTACAATGTCATAAAAGTTAGTTCCTTCTTTGTAATTATTAAACACAAAATTGAGACTACCTGATAAAACTGCTTGAATTTTATGTACATGATCACCAGAAGCAATGAGGTTATTTAGTGTGTCAATAATCGGTAAACCAGCACCTACATTGGTTTCATATAGGAAAGAAGCACTAAATTTTCGTGATAGTTCTTTCAATTCAGCATAATTCACATATTCATCGGCACAAGCAATTTTATTGCAAGTTACCACAGCCATACTTTCAGCTAGATAATGTTTATAAACTTTTGCGATATCCGGATTGGCGGTGTTATCTACAAAAATGGAATTACGAATGTTCATTGCTTTAGCAGTTTCAAAGAATTTTTCTGAGTTGGCTTTTTCTCCTTCTGCTAATTTTTCTTGCCAAGAGCTTAACTTTATTCCCTGTTCATCAAAAACCATTGTTCTGGAGTTTGAGATTCCAACAACTCTAATTTTTAATCTTAATTTGTCTTTTAAGTAGCTTTTTTGTTGTTCTAATTGTGATAATAGTTTACTACCTACATTTCCAACTCCTGTTATAAAAAGGTTTAATTGTTTTGTTTTTACTTCAAAGAATCGTTCATGTAATATATTTAGTGCTTTTTTGATATCTTTTTTTCCGATAACAACAGATATATTTTTTTCCGAGGCACCTTGTGCTATGGCACGAATATTCACGTTATTTTTTCCAAGAGTACTAAACATTTTCCCACTCAAACCTTGATGATGATACATATTATCACCAACGAGCGCAACAATTGCTGTATCGTTTTCAATTTTAACAGGATCTACTTTGTGCTTGGTAATTTCAAATTCGAAAGTAGCGTCAAGTACAGTTTTAGCTCTTTCAGCATCTACAGACTCTACTGCTAGACAGATAGAATGCTCAGAAGAAGCTTGGGTAATAAGTATTACGTTGATGTTTTCTAAAAACAAAGCTTCGAATAGGCGTTTAGAAAACCCTGGAATTCCGACCATTCCACTTCCTTCTAAAGAAATAATAGAAATATCATCGATATGACTGATTCCTGTAACAGGTTTCGCTCTATTTGTAACTTCTCTTGTTATTAGGGTACCTTTATCTTCAGGTTGAAAAGTGTTTTTTATTACAATTGGGATGTTCTTATCCAAAACTGGGTGAATAGTTGGTGGATAAATAACTTTGGCTCCAAAATGAGATAACTCCATAGCTTCCTGATATGAAATATGGGCAACAGGTTTCGCTTGTTTTACTAATTTCGGATTTGCGGTGTACATTCCACTTACATCGGTCCAAATCTGTAATTTTTCGGCCTGTACGGCTGCAGCCAAAATTGCAGCTGTAAAATCTGAACCACCTCTTCCCAAAGTTGTAGGTTCTCCTTCAGAAGTTCTAGCTACAAAGCCAGGAAATAAACTAATTTGGTGTTTATTATCCTGTGCATATCGCTTTATTCTGAAGTTTGTCTCTTCGTAATCGATAGTTACCTTAGAGGCTTCTGTAGTGATTATATAGTCTCTAGCATCTTTTAGAACAATATCCAGTTCTTTTACCTTAGCAGCTTCTGAAATGATAAAGGAAGATAACATTTCACCAAAGCTAGTGATGACAGATTCAGTTTTTGGGGATAATTCACTTAACAAGAATACACCTTCACATAGGGATTCTAGTTTGTTTAATTCAGATTTTACTTTACTAATAATAGCACTTTGAGAAACAACAGGAATTAATTCCTTAATAACATCTAGATGTCTTGTTTCTACGATAGCTAATGTATTTTTATATTTTTCATTGTTGGAAGAGGCCTCTTTACCAGCTTGAATTAAAAGATCTGTAATACCTCCCAATGCTGAAACCACAAGGTATAAAGGTTGGTTTTCAGATTGTTTTTCAATGATTGTAATTACTTTTTCTATAGTCGCTGCATTTGCAACAGAAGAACCTCCAAATTTTAGAACGTTCATAATATGGTATTTATAAAAGATGAATTGATAAAGCTTTTTCGATAGTTTCTTTACGTAAAATACACTACCTACTTGATTTCTAAAGTTATATAAATGAATTAACCCCTAAGGGTAATAATCGTAGTAGTACGAGAAAATGAAGTATAAGCGATTGCCGCTATTGTTCCTAACGCGAAAAGTAAAACCGAGATTGAAACCGTACTAAACATTAGTTTGCTTTATATTTAAGTTCAAATGTATAATTTTTTACTTTTGAACAAAATAAAAAAGGTGCTAATCATAAACTTTTATTAATACTTTAATTTATGACTTGATTCGTTAAGACATTCTTAAAAATGTATAGTAAAAGGTTGATTACGTAAACACCTAATATTTCTAGTTAATTAATTAAAATTTAAGCTTGTGAAGATATTTTCCGCTGATCAAATGCGAAAAGCAGATGAAATAACCATCCAGACCCAAAACATTACCTCTTTAGATTTGATGGAAAGAGCATCCACTCAAATTTTTAATGTGTTACATCAAAGATTGCAAGGAGCTCCGATTCCTATTCATGTGTTTTGCGGAATCGGAAACAATGGAGGAGATGGACTTGTGATTTCTAGATTATTAGTGGAACATGGGTATCATGTAAAAACGTATGTTGTAAATTTTAGTGATAAAAGATCTAAGAATTTTTTGATCAATTATGATAGGCTAAAAGAAATAGCTTCTGAATGGCCAACCCAAATTAAGTCAGAAGAAGATTTTCCTACTATTAGTCCACAAGATATGGTCATTGATGCCATTTTTGGTATTGGATTAAATAGACCGATTGTTCCCTGGGTTATCAATTTAATCAAGCATATTAATGCTGCCAGAAGTTTTACACTCTCTATAGATGTACCTTCTGGATTATATGCTGATAAAGCTCCGGAAGATAAGGAAGGGGTTATATATGCATCTACAACGGTTACTTTTCAACTTCCAAAACTTGTTTTTTTCCTGCCAGAAACTGGCCAGTATTCTCAGGATTTAGAGGTAATTGATATTGGATTAAGTAGAGAGTTTATTGCTCAGACACCCGGTTTTGCTGATTTAATTGGCAAAAATGAAGTACTTTCCTTATATAGACCAAGACATAAATTTGCACATAAAGGAGATTATGGCCATTGTCTTATTATTGGAGGTAGTTATGGAAAAATAGGTAGTGTAGTTTTAGCTACAGAATCTTCCTTACGAATAGGAGCAGGATTGGCTACTGCTTATATTCCAGAATGTGGATACGAGATTTTACAAACGTCAGTTCCCGAAGCTATGGTAATCACTGACGAAGAAGATGATTATATATCCAATATAGATATTGATTTTGAGCCAACGGTTATAGGTATTGGTATTGGTCTAGGAACTGGAGAGAAAACTATCAACGGTTTTGAGTCATTTCTAAAGAAAAATAAAAGTAATTTGATCATTGATGCCGATGCAATCAATATATTATCCAAAAAACAAGAGCTTTTGGAATACTTACCACCTAAAACAATACTAACTCCTCATCCAGGAGAATTAAAGAGATTAATAGGAGATTGGAAAGATGATTTTGATAAAATCAATAGAGTAAAAGAATTTTCGAAGAAATACGATGCTATTGTTGTAGTAAAAGGAGCTAATAGTTTGATTATTTATCAAGACCAAATTTATGTGAATACTTCTGGAAACCCGGGCATGGCGACTGCGGGTAGTGGTGATGTACTTACAGGAATTATCACAGGATTGTCGGCACAAGGCTATGATCCTCTACATGCAGCGGTATTTGGAGTGTATTTACACGGAATGTCGGGAGACTTGGTAGTACAAAGTACTGGATATCAAGGTTTGTTAGCGAGTGATATTGTCGCTCATATAGGAAAGGCATATTTAGAATTGTTTAAAAAGCCACAACAAATTCCACCTCAGGGATCGCAAACATCATCATAATCCTAGTTTAACGTCAAAAAATAACGTTAAAAACGTACAATTTTATTGACTTTTTGTAGTTACTTTGAATAATGATATCCATACTATCAAGAATTAAATTAAAAAAGCAAAAAATGATGAAAAAAAAGATGATGGCAATTGCTGCGATTGCCTTAGGAGTTTTAGGAGTTTCCTGCTCAAGTGATGATGGACCACCAGTAGCTAATGTTACTATTGAAACAATAGGGTTAGAGAACTTAACTGGAGGATCAACTTATCAAGGATGGTTGATAGTTGATGGTCAGGCAGTACCTACAAGTCGATTTACGAATCCTGCTGGATCAATTAATTTAACTGTTTTGGCTTCAGATCTTGAAAATGCTACTGAATTTGTACTAACGGTAGAGCCAGTAGGTGATACTGATAATGTTCCTTCAGATGCAAAGATATTAACAGGAAGTTTTAATGGATCCAATACTGCAACACTTAATTTCGCACCCGTAGTTGCTGACTTATCAAGTACTTCTGGACAGTTTTTCTTAGCTACACCAACTGATGATGTTGCGGATAATGATGAATTTGGAGTGTGGTTTATGGATGGATCATCTGCTGGATTAACATTACCAGACTTGGCTGCTGGATGGAAATATGAAGGATGGGTAGATTTCGGAAATATTACGGTTTCGACAGGTACATTTTCTGATGTAGACGCAAGAGACGATGCAAATTTCTTTAGTGGATCTGGAGGGATGATACCTGATTTTCCAGGTGAAGACTTCTTAGTTCTTCCAAGTCAAATACCTTTGACAGGACTTACGTTCCCTGCATCTGTAGCAAGTAGAAGAGTATTTATCACGGTAGAACCATTTGGTGATAATGACCCTGCGCCATTCTTTATTGAACCGTTAAGTGGAAATGCTGGAATAACTACGGGACCTGCGAATCCTGTAATGATGACTTCAGATTCTTCAATGCCTTCTGGAAGGGCAACAAGACCTAATTAATAATATAGTTTCCTATTATATTTAGAAAAACTCCCGATTATGGGAGTTTTTTTATTTATATACTGTTTGTTCAAAAGAGAGAAGGAAAAAACCATTAAAAATCTGTTTTGCACGCTCCACTTCTTCCTTGGAAAATGCATTGTTGTCTAAAAGTAATCCAGCTAATGGATATTTTTGCGTTTCATAGATTTTAGGAATTGTTGTAATCTCATTATTATTAATATGAACCATTAATAATACTTTCATTTTTGCAAAGACGGTTGGAAGTTTCTTAAACTTATTATATCCTGCATGTATCACCCATAATTTTTTCATATCGATCATCGAATCGGGTATATAGGCTAAATTATTGTGATCAATATATAGGAATCGAATTTGCTTAAGATTACAAATAGTAGCAGGTAAAGTTTCTAATTCGTTGTGATCAATCCATAAAGAATATAATTTGGGTAATTGTCCTAATAATTTATAAGTTTTGGGATCTTTTATGTTATTATAGGATAAATTTAAGTCTTTGAGGCTTGTAAGATTTATAATATTTTCTGGAAGCTCAGTAAGTTTATTATTTGCGAGATTTATAAATTCAATTGGTAATTCCGAAAGCCTAGAAAGAGTTACATCCATTAATAAATCTGTGTTATGCGCTAAAGAAATTTGTTTTAAATTTTTGAATTGAGAAATAGACTCTGGAATTATATTAATATCCAAACTATCTAAGATTAGTACTTCTAGATTCGTATGGACTGATAAACGTTCAAATGTATTGCTTAGATCTAAATCCGGATTATTACTTAGATTGATCATTCGTAAATCTTTGATCTGCTCAATATTTGCCGGTAGTTGTGTTAGATTTTGATTGCTTAAGTCTAATCGATGAATTTTTAAAATGTTTTCTCCAACTACTTCTTTGTGAGTTTTACTATAAAATGCGGTATACGTAGAACAGCCAGCGCATAAACATATTAATATACTTAAGAATATATATCTGATATTATTTCTCATTCGTAGTGGTTTTAAGAAATATATTTCCAGAAGCTTCGATAAAAATCTTGTCTTTAGTAGCTACTTGCCAAGGAAATCTTGGGTTTAATCCTAACCCATCATGCAATATGTTCTGAATATAAGCTCCTGCTTTTTGACTATTAATTCCCATTTTAGCATGTACGTTATAATTATTCTCTTGATGCGTAGCATAGCCATATAAGTTGCCATAGAATAATTCTTTGAAAGGAGGTAAGGTAAACCAAACGTTTTTTCTTCCATCATCTGAATTAATAGGGTTTCTTGGGGCAATACTATAATTAGGCCTTGCCGTAAATAAATCAATACCAAAACCAAATTTTTGTACAGTTTCGAAATCTCTAATATTTGTAAAACCAATATCTAAAGATCCTGTTACGCCGTAGTCTGTTCCTGAACCTTTGAACAATCCAATACTAAAATCGTTTTGAAAGGAGAGATGAATATTGTGACTGGCGTTGCTAAATCTCATTAAAAATGCACCTCGTCTAAGTCCATAAGACTTTAGTTTTCCTGGTAAATAATCTTTACTAAATCCAAAACCTAATCCCTGAAAGCCACCTTCTCCTTTTGGATTATAAATAATAGTGGTATTTACATTCGAAACTGTAGATCCAAGAAGGTTGCTGTTTTTACCAATTCCAGCAAGTGCAAAGAATTCATAGGTATATGCAAATCCAGATGTTTTGACAGTATGTCGTTTAAGGAATTGATAGGAGAGAAATGATAATCCACTTTCTACTGAGATATCACCATAATTAAGCGTACCAAAACCAGAAGCCCCTAATTTTAACCATTGGTTTTGATTTCCTATAGTAATTTCTGCTTTGAGGATAATACCACCATCTGCACTAAGTCTTTGGGAATATATGGAACAGCCGCCTAAGAGAGTTATTAAAATCAGCGAGTATCTTAAGTAATTAAGAACCATATTATCTTCTTGGGTGATAAGTGTTCATTACTTCGCTTAAGTGGCTTCGATCGACATGCATATAAATTTCTGTTGTTGTAATGCTCTCATGGCCAAGCATTAACTGTATGGCTCTTAAATCAGCTCCATTTTCTAATAGATGCGTGGCAAATGAATGTCTAAAGGTGTGTGGACTAATATTCTTTTGAATTCCCGCTTTTTCAACAAGACGTTTTACAATTGTAAAAATCATAGCCCTTGTTAATTGTCTTCCTCTACGATTTAGAAATAAAGTGTCTTCATGACCAGATTGAATGTTAAGGTGATTCCTAATCTGATCTTTATAAATATTGATGTATTTCTGGGTTACATCTCCAATAGGAACAAATCTTTGTTTGTCACCTTTTCCCGTAACATTAATAAAACCCTCTTCAAAAAAAAGATCCGATAGTTTTAGATTGATCAGTTCACTTACCCGCAGTCCACAGCCATAAAGAGTTTCTATAATAGCTTTGTTACGTTCACCTTCAGCTTTACTTAAATCTACTTTGGAAATAATAAGGTCAATTTCTTCTAAAGATAGTGTGTCAGGTAGTTTTCTTCCTATTTTGGGAGCTTCGATAAGATCCATAGGATTGGTTTCACGATAATCCTCGAATAATAAATAATTAAAGAAACTTTTTAAACCAGAAATCAGACGTGCTTGAGAACGAGCATTTACTAGTTTAGCGGTTTCGTAAATAAATTGTTGTAGTATTTCTTTTTCTATGGAGAGTGGACCCGTCTTAATATCTTGTGACTCTAAATACTTGATTAGTCTCTGAATATCTAAACTATAGTTAATAATAGAGTTGTCCGAAAGTCCTCTTTCTATACGCAGGTAATGTTCGTAATCTTTTATTGCGTGACTCCATTTCATTGGTCTAATATAAAAAGAAAAACCATCCTGATCTAATCAAGATGGTTTAATAGGTTTTAGGGTAATGTTTTTTATAAATGTATCGCGAATCCTATGTTTAATTGAAAAGCATCTGTAAAGAAATCATCATTTAAACTTACATTATATCGTAATCCAGGTTCTATGCTAACATTATCTCCGATAAAGAAAGCGTATCCTCCTTGCACTCCTAAAAATGAAGGATCTTCATCTGCATCTGTACTTACACCACTGTAATCTACCTGTACTGGTATAGATCCAATGATATAATATTTAGCACCAATTTTATAACTAAATCTGTCTACAGCATCTGCATCAGAATTAGCTTTTATAGATCCATACCCAAGCCCAGCTTTTAATGCCAGATTATCCATAATAAAATATCCACCTTCTAGACCAATATTAAAAATCGAACCAGCATCATCCGAGAAAGAAGTAAATTGAATTCCTGTGTTAGCTGTATGAGCAGCTCCAAAGTTTGTATTTGCTTCTATAAGCCATTTTCCTTTAGAGGTTTGCTCACCATCTTGAGCGTGAATAAAAGTAAATGAAAATACAGCAACAACTGTTAATAATAGTTTTTTCATGATAATTGTTTGTTTAAAATTCGAAGTCAAAATTAGAAGAGTGTAAAAATAAAATAGTCACTGTTTTCAGGTAGATTTTAAACAATTGTTTCCCTGAAATTGGGGGTTTAAAATAGGTTATGTATGTATGGATTAGGAAAGATTAAAAAAGAAAACCCATCATAAGCTATCTTATGATGGGTTTCATAGATTTTAAAAAATAATCTTAGAATTTGTAAACTAATCCTAAATTGATATCATCTAAATCTAATCCAAAAGTAATAACGTCTGTTGATTCTGCATTATCAACATCTGGTTTTGCAGTAGCATATCCAAGAGCTCCCCAAAATGCTTCAAGAGCGAAATGATCACTTAAGAAATAGCTAACTCCAGGACCAACATTTACCCCAAAACCATTTATTTTAAGTTCACCTGCACCTTGTTCGGTTTTAGAACTAGCATATTCTAGACCTAATTCTCCAAAAATCGAAAATTTATTAGATGGAGTAAAGTAGTAACGTCCAAAACCTCCAATATTAAAAGTGTTTGTTTTTAAATCTTCGGTTAATGGCGTTTCTTGCTTACTTGTTGTAAATCCTAATCTAGCCCCTACAGCGATATTATCTGAAACGAAGAATCCTGCTCTAGGAGTAAATTCAAAGGAATTGTTCTTTATATCACCAGTCTTTGTTGAATTGTAGCCAAAAGACCCAGAAAGGAAAACATCTCCTTTAGCAAATCCTCCATCTTGTGCGTTAGCAAAAGTTAATGCGAACACTGCAATTGCAGTTAAAATCAATTTTTTCATATTGTTTGTTTATTTGTTTATATCCCATTAGTGACATTATAAGGTATTTTGTTACGCCATTTTTCCGAAACTTTCTGGTGTTTGTTTACGATAATTTTTAAGATGTTTAAAATCAGTTATTCATAAAAAATATTTAACATTATTTAATTCTACTTTTGATAGAATATTAGAATAGCAATATTGTAAATCTTGTAATATGGATATTATTGACTCTTATAGTTTTTAAATTACTTGGATTGGTTTCAAAAAAATAGAGTTACTTTTGAGTATTAACCTATTTTAATAATATGAAGAAAAGGATTATTATTTTTGCAGTTACGATTTTGAGTATTTCAATAATGAGTGCTCAAAAGATTTCGGATGAAGATCCATTATATGCTCGTGCAGGTTTTAAAGGTGGTGTCAATTATAGCAGTATTCTAGGAGATACAGATGATGTAAGTGGAAGAGTACGAATACATCTTGGGGCAGTAGTAGAATATCCTATATCAAGTAAGTTCTATATTCAGGGTGAATTATTATATTCTGCACAAGGGTATAAAACAGATGTAGCAGGAGTAGAGCAAACGATAAGTTTAAATTATATTTCTTTACCCATAATTTCTAAGTTTTACATAACTGATAAAATAAGTTTGGAAACAGGACCACAGTTTTCTTTATTAACGACTATCGGAAATGATGATGTAGCGGACAATGATCCATTTTTTGATTCTTTTAGAGACCTAGATGTTAGTTGGGCTTTTGGGGCAGGCTATAAGTTAGAAAGTGGTCTGTTTTTTCAATTACGATATAATCTTGGTTTAACAAATATCAATGACCCTGGAATTATAGATGTTACCAATAGAAATTCTATAGCTCAATTATCTGTAGGATATTTATTTAAAACAAAAAACAATAGAAGAGTAATACGAGAAGCGTACGAATGAGAATTTTAATTTTAAACGGGCCTAATTTAAATCTATTAGGAAAACGAGAACCAGGTATATATGGAAGTCAAACTTTTGAGGAGTTTTTCGGTACTCTACAAGAAAAGTTTAAGGATATTGAATTAGCATACTACCAGTCTAATATAGAAGGAGAATTGATTACTAAAATTCAGGAAGCAGATGGTGCTTTTGAAGGAGTAATCTTAAATGCAGGTGCATATACACATACCTCTATAGGTATTGGAGATGCTATAAAAGCAGTTGCTGTGCCAGTTGTAGAAGTTCATATATCTAATACTTTTGGAAGAGAAGAATTTAGACATCAATCATATATATCTCCTAATGCCAAAGGAGTTATTCTTGGTTTCGGATTACAAAGTTATGTAATAGCTATTCAAAGTTTTTTATAAGTGTATAAAACGTATTTTAATTGGAGCAGCGGAAAAGATTCTTCTTTAGCATTGTATTATATGCTACAACAAGAAGAATATGATATTTCTTCTTTGGTAACTACAGTTAATAAGGATTATGGCCGAGTATCTATGCATGGATTAAGAGTGTCTTTATTGGAGCAACAAGCTAAAAGTATTAATATTCCACTACACAAAATTGAATTTCCTGCCGAAGTATCAATGAGTTTGTATGATGAGATTATGCAAACAGAAGTCAATAAATTAAAGAATTCTGGTTATACTCATTGTTGCTTTGGAGATATTTTCTTGGAAGATCTAAAAGCATATAGAGAAAATCAATTACAAACTGTTGGTGTGCAAGGTATTTTTCCTATATGGAAGAGAGATACAAAAGTGTTGTTAGAAGAATTTATAGATCTTGGTTTTAGGGCGATTACGGTTTGTGTAAATGCTAATTATCTAGATGAATCCTTTTGTGGAAGAGAATTAGATCGGGGTTTTTTAGAGGATTTACCAGAAAACGTAGATCCATGTGGCGAAAATGGTGAATTTCATACGTTTGTTTTTGATGGGCCAATTTTTAAAGAGCCTATTAATTTTGAAATAGGAGAGAAGGTCTTAAGAAATTATAAGCCTTCCGATGATGATAATGACAATTGTTATACAGATCGAGATAGTAAAAGTTGGGATACCTCTTTTTGGTATTGCGATTTAGTCCCTGTATAAATAAAAAAACACCTTATCTAAAAAGATAAGGTGCTCGTATTTTTATAGTATCAATTCTTCTTATAGATGAATCACTTCATCATAAGCATCGGCAACAGCTTCCATTACGGCTTCACTCATTGTTGGATGAGGATGTATTGCTTTTAGTACTTCATGACCAGTAGTTTCTAATTTTCTGCCTAATACTGCTTCTGCAATCATATCAGTAACACCAGCTCCAATCATATGGCATCCTAGCCATTCTCCATATTTGGCATCAAAGATTACTTTTACAAAACCATCTTTAGTTCCGGCAGCACTTGCTTTTCCGGAAGCTGAGAATGGAAATTTACCAATCTTTAATTCATAACCAGCTTCTTTAGCTTGTTTTTCGGTCATACCAACGCTTGCAATTTCTGGTGAAGCATATGTACAACCAGGAATATTTCCATAATCGATAGCTTCAACGTGCATACCAGCAATTTTCTCTACACAGGTAATACCTTCTGCAGAAGCAACATGTGCTAAAGCTGGACCTGCTACTACATCACCAATAGCGTAAACGCCAGGAATATTTGTTTGATACCAATCATTTACTACGATTTTATCTCTGTCTGTAGCAATTCCAAGTTCTTCTAATCCAATATTTTCTATGTTGGTTTTAATTCCTACAGCTGATAAAACGATGTCAGCTTCAAGAACTTCTTCACCTTTCTTTGTTTTTACAGTAGCTTTTACACCATCACCAGAGGTATCAACACTTTCTACTGCCGAATTTGTCATTACCTTTATACCTGCTTTTTTAAAGCTTCTTTCGAATTGTTTAGAAACCTCTTCATCTTCTAGAGGAACTAAAGTAGGTAGATATTCTACTATCGTTACTTCTGTTCCCATAGCATTATAAAAATGAGCAAATTCAACACCTATAGCACCAGAACCTACTACAATCATTTTCTTAGGCTGAGATTTTAAAGTCATAGCATCACGGTATCCTATAACTTTTTTACCATCTTGTGGTAAATTTGGTAATTCTCTAGATCTTGCTCCAGTAGCAATTACTATATGTTTTGCCTCATAATCTGATGCTTTTCCATCTTTGTCGGTTACGGTAATTTTATTACTCGCTTTCAACTTTCCAAACCCTTCGATTACATCTATTTTATTCTTTTTCATAAGGAACTGAACTCCTTTGCTCATTCCTTCAGCTACACCACGACTACGCTTTACAACCGCATCAAAATCTTTATCAAATTTCTCAACTGTTAAGCCATAATCTGAAGCATGTTTAAGATAATCAAATACCTGTGCACTTTTTAATAATGCTTTGGTAGGAATACATCCCCAATTTAAACAAACACCTCCTAGGCTTTCTTTTTCTATAATAGCAGTTTTTAACCCCAATTGAGAAGCTCTAATAGCGGTAACATAACCACCAGGTCCACTTCCTAATACGATAATATCATATGCGCTCATAAATGTGAATTTTTTGAAGACACGAATTTACGGATAATTCGATTAACCTAAAAAGGAAATGGGAATTCCATTTTCATAATAATAACCCAATAAATATCATAAAAAAACACTATCATAACGATAGTGTTAATTTTTTGATATTTTCCTTACTTTTTTAGAATATCTAACGTTTTTGCTAAAATATTTATAGGATTAAAATTCTAAATTTAAAGCTGCTTGTACTTCATTAAAATCTTGTAAATTAATATCTGTATTTTCAGCAAATGCTGCTGGTACAACAACCACTCTAAATGTTTGGTTATTGGTTAAATCAGCAGGTAATAAATCTGGAGCATTGCTTTCTAGCAATACATCTACATCTCCAATAGTAAAGTTAAATCGATAAAGCGCAGTAATCTCACCACCATTTCCGTCATCTAAAAATATAGTAGCTGTAGGTAAAGGTTCCCAAACATCTAAACCACTATCTACTGCTTCTAATCTATATACTAACACTACATCGGACTCAAAAATTTCTTGGTTAAAAAAGAAACGAGTTCCAAAACCATTTGCCTGATTAAAATTGGTAGTAAATTCAAAGGTAGTTCCAATAGTATCGAAATCTACATCATCATCATTTACGCAAGAAGTGAATAGTAATGTTGAGAAAAATAAAAGTCCAAAAATCTTTTTCATAATGTGTATTATTTGTTGTTTTGATATTAAATATTTTATATCAATAAGTGTTCCAAAAAATATTATTTTATTTGTGATTATGATTTATCAAAATCAATACTTACCGAGTTCACACAGTAACGCTGTCCGGTTTCTGTTGGTCCGTCATTAAAAATATGCCCTAGGTGACTTCCACAATTAGCACATAATATTTCAGTTCTGATCATTCCATGAGATGTATCTCTAATATATTCAATACTTCCTTCGATAGATTCATCAAAACTAGGCCAACCGCATCCTGAATCAAATTTAGAAGAACTTTCAAAAAGAGGCGTATTGCATGCCATACATTTATAAGTTCCATCTTCAGAATGGATATTATATTTTCCAGTAAAAGGTCTTTCCGTTCCTTTTTGTCTTAATACTCTATATTCCTCTTCGGTAAGATCCTTTTTCCATTGTTCTTCGGTTTTGTAGAACGGATATTTTTTCATCTGGTTATTGTTTTTTTTAGTAATCAAAAGATTTACGAGGCAATCATCTAGATTAAATACAAACTTAATCCAAATTAGTTCTCTATAATTTCTTTTTTGCTTGAAACACCAATGCATCTCCATTAATACAATGCCTTTGTCCGGTAGTTTCTCTAGGACCATCATTAAAAACATGGCCTAAATGACCACCACAGGTATTGCATAATAATTCTGTTCTGGCGTATCCGAGTTTATAATCTACATCTACGGTTACGTTCCCTTTTACAGCTCTATCAAAACTAGGCCATCCAGTTCCACTATCAAATTTATGTTTACTTTCATATAAAGCAGTATTACAAGCTGCACAGTAAAAAGTTCCATCTGTATATACTTTATTTAGAGGGCTAGAAAAAGGTCTTTCAGTACCCGCTTGTCTTAGAATGTAATATTGTTCACTTGTAAGAATTTCTTTCCATTCTTTTTCTGTTTTAGTGATAGCATATTCTTTCTTTTCTTTTTTTGTGTCTTTTTGTGCATTTCCTGTACAACTTATTACAAGTATACTCACACATAACAATATTAATTTTTTCATAGTATTCAATTTTTTCTTTTACTTCCTTTCAATAGTCGTTGATTATGGAATTTCATAACAATACTATTTATCTCAAACTACAACAAAGTCTACAATTTTATTAATGACTTCTTGATTGCCAAGTATTTTTCTATGGCCAAGTTTTTCTGTTAGTAATAATGTTCCATTTTCTAATTTGTCATGAATCTCTATTCCATCATTGTAATGCACGTCAACATCTTGTTTATCATGAACCACTAATGTTGGTATTGCAACTCCTTCTGCGGATACACCACCAGAATAATTATCGAGATCTTCGCCATAATGTTTATCAAAAAAAAGTTTCATCAATTTTGCTGTTTTTTGATTAAGTTGTAAGTTTTTAGCAAAGTTTTGCGTTATTAAAGTAATACTGTTAGCGGTTCCAATAATAGCAAGTCTTTTAATGTTTAATCCAAACTTCGTGGCTCTTAATAATGACATTCCTCCAAGAGAATGTCCTATGGCTGCTATAAAAGGACCATGAGTTTCTTCTAATTGGTGAATTGTTTCTATAAAGTGAAGCATATTACTTCTTTTTCCAGGAGCTTCACCATGCGCTGGAGCATCAAAACTAACAGTACTAAACCCTTTCTCCAATAATCGATCTGCAATCATAGATAATTGTGTACCACTGCCTGACCACCCATGTACTAATAAAACTTTGGTATCAGCATTGCCATAATTATAAACCACAACTTCTCTGTTGATTTTTTTGATAGTTATGACTTCTTTCTTGCTTTCTAAGGCCATGTTTTTTTCTCGCTCGGGCCTTTTATATCTGAATGGAGTTAAAAATAATCGCGCACCAAACCTAGACGCTAAAAAAGGAGAAATCCAATTTAGGATTTTACCTGTGTACAAAATTGTTTTAGGTATTAATAAAGCCTGAACAGGTATTTGATCTTTATCGATTTTATTCACTATGTATTTTTGAAATATATATTAAAATTAATTCATCAGAATTAGTAGAACTAAATATTGTGATTAATTAACATTTGTATAAAGCTTAAAAATATAAGCAAAATATATTTTATAAATTCTTTTCTAGACGCTTATAAAGTATTTAATTTTGTAGTTTACTCTTAACTAAAACGACATGCGGGTACCGCCCTCAGAAATAGAAAAAAAGGAACAGAAAGTACTTTATGATTATCAAGCGAGAGATATTGATAAAATTTTTGGGCGTTTAAATGAATTTCCTAATAATTATAATTTATTATATCAATTACCTACAGGAGGTGGTAAAACAGTAATCTTTTCAGAGATCGTAAGAAGGTATATCGAAACAACTAAGAAAAAAGTAGTTGTTCTGACTCATCGAATAGAGCTTTGTGATCAAACATCTAGAATGCTTACTGAATTTAATGTAAAAAACAAGATAATCAACAGTAACGTAAAAAAACTAGAAGATCAACATGAATATATGTGTTTTGTAGCAATGGTCGAAACACTAAATAATAGATTGAATGATGACCAATTGGAAATTGAAAATGTTGGAATGGTAATCATTGATGAGGCACATTATAATTCTTTCAGGAAGTTATTTCGTTTTTTTAATAATTGTTTTATTCTTGGTGTTACTGCAACTCCCTTAAGTTCTAATATGAAATTACCTATGAAGGATAACTATAGGGAGCTAATAGTAGGGGATACCATTTCATCTTTAATTAACAAAGGATTTTTAGCTAAACCAGTCACGTTTACTTATGATGTTGGGCTTGGTTCTTTAAAAATTGGTATGAACGGAGATTATACTGTAAAATCGTCCGAAGATTTATATACTAATGCTTTAATGCAAGATAAGTTACTTAAGGCTTATGAAGAAAGAGCTAAAGGTAAGAAAACACTAATTTTTAATAATGGAATCAATACTTCTGTTCAGGTATATGACGTGTTTAATCGAGCTGGATACCCAATTAGACATTTAGATAATACCAATAGCAAACAAGAAAGAGCAGATATTCTTAAATGGTTTAAAAATACTGATGATGCAATACTTTCTTCAGTTAGTATTCTAACTACCGGATTTGATGAACCTACGGTAGAAACGGTAATTCTTAATCGTGCAACTAAATCATTGACCTTGTATTTCCAGATGATTGGTAGAGGTTCCAGGATATTGCCTAATAAACCAGAATTTTCCATCATAGATATGGGAAATAATACAGCTAGATTTGGACTGTGGAATGGTGATATCGATTGGCAATCCATATTTAGATCACCAGACTTTTATTACGATAGTTTGGTTAGTGATGAAGAAATTGAGCGTAATTTTAAATATGTAATGCCAGAAGAGATTCGTAAAGAGTTTAGTAAATCTACTGATATTGAGTTTGATATAGAGACTGAATATGCGAATACCAAGAAATATGGATTGCGTAGTAAAAGTGTTTTGGAAAAATCTATCGAACAGCATGCTAAGATGTGCGTGGAGAATAGCGAAGATGTATTCGACGCACGAATTCTTAGCAAGCTGCTAAATCAAGATATAGAATATAGAGTTCGTAGATATTCTTATTGTATCAGTAAAAGCACAAAAAATTATAGAGATTGGCTACAAGAAGATTACGAAAGAAAACTTCGATCTAAGATCAACCAGTTGTTTTTATAGATAAGTGATACTTTACAAGGTTTAAACTTCTAGCGCTATCTGAACTGCTTTTTCTGCATGAATTTCTGTAGTATTAAAAATGGGAAGATCAACATCATTTTGTTGAATCAATAGCGGTATTTCTGTACAACCAAGAATTACACCTTCGGCTCCATCATTTTTAAGTTTAGCGATAATATGTTTAAAGGTTTCTCTTGAATTATCTTCAACTTTTCCGAGTACCAATTCGTCGTAGATGATTTGATGAATTTGTTCTCTATCCACTAATTCAGGAATGATTACCTCTATACCATATTTATGAAGTATTGTTTTATAAAAATCTTTTTCCATCGTGAATTTGGTACCTAGCAATGCCACCTTTTGTAATCCTTTAGATTTGATTTTACTAGCTGTAGCATCTGCTATATGTAAAAACGGAATTGTTGTATTGTTTATAATTTCTTCGCTACATAAATGCATTGTGTTTGTACAGAGAATTATAAAATCCGCTCCGGCTCTTTCTAATTCCTTGGATGATGCAATCATATGTTGAGTAAGCGCTTTCCAGTCATCTTTTTTCTGAAGTTTTTCTATTTCTGCAAAATCAACGGATACCATTACTGATTTCGCAGAATGATATCCACCAAGTTTATCTTTTACAAGTTTATTTAATAATTCGTAATAGATAGCTGAGGATTCCCAACTCATACCACCAATTAAACCTATAGTTTTCATTTGTTTATGTTTATTTTTGATTGTTCAATGAAGTCTCTTTATAAGTAGTTAGATTAACCTATTTATTGTAGTTTATTTCATTGTTTAAAAGTTTATATTTCTATGTTACCGATTAAATAAGGAACGGCATATCCGCTTAAAAACACTCTATCTTTTTCTAGTTTGCAAAATAATTCTCCACCTCTCTTTGATAGTTGGCTGGCATGAAGTTCAGTTTTCCCTAATTTTTCTGCCCAAAAAGGAACTAATGCGGAGTGAGCAGATCCAGTTACAGGATCTTCTAAAGGTATATCTCGATTAGCATCAAAAACTCTGGATACAAAATCAGATGTATTTCCTTCAGAAGTAATTATAGTACATAAATAAGGAAGACCTTTTAGTAATTCTAATCTAGGTTCTTCGGTTATTATTTCTTCCTCAGAAGCTACAGTTAGTAATAAATCTCTTCCAGCAAATGCTTGGATAGGAGTAGAGTTAAATGCCTTAAAAACTTCTTTAGGGATATCGATCTGTTTAGGTGGTCGTGATGGGAAATCTAATGTGATACTACCATTTTTTTCTTTTTTAGCTTTTAAAATACCGCTTTTTGATGAAAAAGTGATTTCATTGGTAGAAGTGTCCAAATAATTAAAAATAACAAAAGCAGCAGCTAGAGTAGCGTGACCACATAGATCAATTTCTGCATAAGGCATGAACCATCTAATTTCATAAATATCATCTTTTTTTACAAAATATCCAGTTTCAGCTAAATTGTTTTCTATGGCAATATTTAATAGGGTTTCATCGTCTAACCAATGAGGTAAATGACATATTGCCGCAGGATTACCTCCAAATAACTTTTGAGTAAAAGCATCTATTTGATAAATGGAAATTTTCATGAGTTTAATTTTAAAATGGATTTGTTATTATTTTAATTAGTTATTCATATTTTTTGAATACTTGTCCTGTTTTATTACCGGTAATTGCTTCCTCATATACTTTCACAACATCTGATATTTCTACAGGGAAATAACCAGCAAATTTTTGATCTTTAGGGAAATCACCAGCTATGGCTCCAGGAGCTACCGTATTTAGTCTAATACCTCGTTCCAATTCTTGGGATGCACTATGCACAAAGCTATGTATTGCGCCATTAACTAGAGAAAGGGCAGAAGCTTTTGGTTCGTAATGTTCGGCTAAAATACCGGTAGTTAGTGTTATAGATCCTTGATCATTTAAATAATCTTTAGCTATATGTATAAGATTTACTTGCCCCATTAATTTACTCTGTATTCCTATATAATGATCTTCTTCTGTTAATTCTTGTAAGTGTTTCCAGGAGGCTGTACCTGCCGCATTTATTACAGCATCTAATTTTGGTAGTTTTTCAAATATTGATGTAATAGATTCTTTGTTTGTAATGTCTACAGGATAGGTATTACTATTTCTATGTGCGCCAAAGACTTCATGAGTATTTTTTAAATGATTATATACTTCTTTTCCTATAGTTCCTGTGGATCCAATTAATAAGATTTTCATAATTATATATTTAGTTTTATCAATATGTTGTTGTAAATTTTTTATAAATTATTCTTCATTTCATTAATATAGGCTTCTATTGTTTTCTCATTTCTTTGGAAATAAGTCCATTTACCGTGTCTAGTAGGTATAAGTAAACCAGCTTTATGCATTGTAGCGAGATAATTAGAGATTGTAGGTTGTGATAAACCTGATTTTTCTTGAATGAATTGACCACAAACCCCAAAATCAAAGTGACCTAATTCGGAATGAGGAGGGAAGTTACTAGCCGGATCTTTAAGCCATTTTAAAATGTCTAAACGGGTAGCATTAGCCAAGGCTTTTTTAATTTCTAATACTTGATCTCTTCTCATAAGACAAATATACATATTTAATTTTATAAATATGTATATTTTGTATACCTATGTTTGGTTTACTAGATATCTCTAATTAATACATTACTATATCGATCAATGTTTTTTAATACCATATCGCTTCCTTTTACTACTACTTCTAGAGGGTTGTCACTTTTATAAACAGGCAATTCTGTAGTAGTAGAAAACCGCTTATCTAGACCTCGTAATAATGATCCTCCTCCTGTCAGAAAGATTCCTGTATTATAGATATCTGATGAAATTTCCGGTGGAATATCTGATAAGGTTTCTAATACAGCATTCTCGATTTGAGTAATTGATTTATCCAAACTTTTAAAAATTTCTTTATACGTTAAGAAAGTTTGTTTAGGCTTGCCTGTAAGTACATCTCTTCCTCTGATCGTGGTCTTTTTAGGTGGCAATTCCAGTACGTTGACTGCAGATCCTACTTTTATTTTAATTTCTTCGGCTGTACTTTCTCCAATATGTAGATTATGTTTTTCTCTTACATATTGAATGATATCGTTATTAAAAACGTTACCAGCTATTTTAACGGACTGCCCAGAAATAATCCCTCCAAGTGTAATGACTGCAATATCTGTAGTACCACCACCAATATCAATAACCATATGTCCTTTGGGTTGTAATACATCGATTCCTGCGCCAATAGCTGCTGCCATGGGTTCCGAAATTAGATATACATTTTTAGCATTAAGACGTCTAGCCGATTCTTTAACCGCTCTCATTTCTACTTTCGTAATTCCGCAGGGAATAGCAATAATCATTTTATATGATCTTATAAATATGGCATTGCTGATATCAGAAATTTTTTTGATTAATATTTTGAGCATTTTTTCTGATAAATCGAAGTTGGCAATAACGCCGTTCCTTAGTGGATATAGGGTTTTAATATTTTGATGGATTTTACCACGCATAGAGCTGGCTTCTTTTCCGACTGCTATTATTTTTCCACTTAATCTATTAACCGCAATAATAGAGGGGACATCAATTGCAATTTTACCTTTATGAGAAATCAAAGTATTGGTTGTTCCTAAATCAACAGCAATTTTATTGGTTAGAAAGTCTAATAAGCCCATGTTCTGTGTGTTAAGTTAGTTTTAGATTTGAGTTGCTAATTGATAATAACTCCAAGATGGTTATTATATTGTCAGTTATTTTTTAAACAACTGATATTCAAATCTTTGTAATATATTGGTGCTTTTAGTGTAATTCTTAGGAATTTGCAATGATGTTTTGCAGCTCGTAAAACATCTGCGGTATTAGTTTTTTAAGGTGTTTTAGGTTTTATTTAAACGGTTATAAAATTTTTATGGCTAACTACCGTTTTCCAGTTAGTTTCTTTTATTTTTGCTGCTGATGACGCGTAACTACATATTTCTAGTATTCCTATTTTTAACTACATTTACCTATTCACAAATAGGAGGTAGGTATACGTATCAATTCCTTAATTTGGTTTCTTCTCCTAAGCAAGCTGCCCTTGGCGGTAAATACGTTACTGGTTATAGTATGGATCCAACAGATGCTATGTTAAATCCTGCTGCGATTAATAGTGAGATGGATAACCAACTGTCTGTAAATTATGTGAATTATATAGCAGATGTAAATTATGGGTCAGTAGCTTATGCTAAAGCATTTGGTCGGAATAGACAGATGTTTCACGCTGGAGTTACTTATATAAATTATGGAAGGTTTGACGGGTTTGATGAGTTTGGAAATGAGACAGGAGATTTTGGTGCTGGTGAAGTTGCGATCTCAGTAGGCTATGCTTATACTATTCCTAATTCTAATTTTCATGTTGGAGCTAATGGAAAATTTATATCCTCTAAATTAGAAGAATATACTTCTATTGGAGGAGCTCTTGATGTAGGTTTGATATATCATAATCCTGAAACAAAATTTGATTTTGGTTTTGCAGTAAGAAATTTAGGAATGCAGTTCACTACCTATGATGAAACTAGAGAGAATCTTCCTTTATCTGTAGATATGGGCGTTGCACAGACATTAAAAAATGTTCCTATACGATGGAATTTTACATTAGAAAATTTGCAGGTTTGGGATGTAGCTTTTAGAAATCCTGCTAGAGATATTACTGACTTAGAGGGTAATGTAGAAGCTGATGATCCAAGCTTTTTTAATAATGCTCTGCGTCATGTAGTGGTAGGATTAGAGTTTTTTCCCGAAAGTGGATTTAATATTCGATTAGGATATAATTTTAGAAGATCAGAAGAATTAAGAATTGTTGATCAACGATCTTTTGCAGGATTAAGCGGTGGTTTTTCTCTGAAATTAGGGAAATTCAGGTTCGCTTATTCCTATGCTCGCTACAATTCTGCAGCATCTTCAAGTACTTTTGGTGTCAACGTAAATTTACAATAGTGAATAAAAAAATTATCATTGCAATAGATGGGTATTCTTCTACTGGAAAAAGCACTGTAGCACGACAACTCGCTAAAAAATTAGGATATATATACGTAGATACGGGTGCTATGTATCGTGCTGTTACGTTGTATGCGATGAAGCAGGGATATATTGGCAGTGATCATTTTTATAAAGAAGCATTAGAAAATAGCCTTCCTTTAATACATATAAAATTTGAAGTAAATCCTAAAACTGGACTAGCAGAAGTTGTTCTAAATGATAAAAACGTAGAAAAAGAAATTAGAACGCTTGGAGTATCTAGATTAGTAAGTCCTGTAGCCGCGGTATCTAAGGTTCGAAAGAAGTTGGTAGAACAACAGCAACTTATGGGCAAAGATAAGGGGATTGTTATGGATGGAAGAGATATTGGAACGGTAGTTTTTCCGGATGCAGAGTTGAAATTGTTTATGACAGCAACTGCAAAGGATAGAGCGGAGAGAAGGTATAAAGAACTTGTAGAAAGGGGTGATAAAGTAACCTATGAAGATGTTCTTAAAAACGTAGTGAATAGAGATCATATTGATAGCACAAGAAAAGATTCTCCACTTCGCAAAGCTGAAGGCGCTATACAAATTGATAATTCTAATCTAACATTAGATGAACAATTTCAACAGATTTTAGACCTTGCTCAAAATACTATTGGATGAAGTAACCAATAACTACTGATTTATTGACTTACATCATTCAGAACTTTTTATTTCTCTTAGTTCGTAGTAAAACATCTTACCTTTAATGTACTCTATAAGCTCTTTTGGTTCATCTTTTTCTTTTATCAAAAGAACCCTGTTTAGTATTAAGGTTTTTTCTTTTACTGTATGTTTAAGAGGAATTGAAGTATCAGAAATGGCATACAATGGTGTTTCTTTAAGAATTTTATATTCCTTACCATTATTCAATACAACACTTTTATTAGATTCGAAGATGATATTTGTTTTGGATAAAACTTGTCCATAGCCAGATATCCCAATAGCTAATGCAACAAAAAGTATAACTGATCTCATATCAAAATCCGATTTGGTGAAGTGTTATTACGGTAAAGCCGTAAAATTAGTAATTTTATTTTTTTAAATCACCAAATCTAGAGAATTAATGAATGTTTACAACGTTTATATTAGTTTTACTACAAAAAAAAGATCTCCTTACTAATTAAGAAGATCTAATGATATATGATATCTAATATGTTTTATAGATTAGGGATGATCAATTCTTGATCTGGGTGAATTACGTCAGGATTTTTTAAGATATGCGTATTTGCTTCAAAAATTTCCTTGTATTTCATAGGATCTTTGTAATAATGCTTTGCTATTTTACTTAAAGATTCTCCACTTTTTACTGTATGTCTATGATATACAGAGTTATCAGCTACATCTATATCTGCTTCAATATCCGACGGAGCTTCACCACCGATTTCTTTAATCTTATCCCAAAGTTGGTTTTTTTCATATTGCGTGTTGGCAGTTCCTTTTACTTTAAGAACTCCATTCTCTTCAGTTACATCCCCATTTTGAATATTTAATTCTTGTCCAAGATCTAAAACATCTTGATATTTTGCTTTAACCATAACTAAGTTGATTTAAAATTATTAATTAGATTTACTCAAATATAATAATTTATACAGTTGATTTTAGCATATAAGAAGATTAAAAAAGAGGAAATAATCGACAAAATGCAGAATTTATCTATATTCGAATTGTTATAAAATTAGTTACATGTTTCGAAAACGTTTCTATTACCTCATTCAAATTCAATATTTAGGTTTTAGATATCATGGTTGGCAAAAACAGCCTAACGTGAATACTTTGCAGAGAATGGTGGAGCGTACTATTGCGTATGTTTTAGATCATAAAGATTTTAAAGTTTTAGCTGCAGGAAGAACAGATGCCAAGGTATCTGCCAATGAAGCGTATATAGAGTTGTTTGTGGATCATAAGCAACTAGAGTTAAAAGATTTCTTTGTACTGTTCAATCAAAATTTACCCCAAGACATTAGAGCTTTGAGCATACAAGAGACAGATGAGAATTTTAATATTATACAACATCCCAAGATCAAAGAATATGTATATTTATTCTCATTCGGGAAGAAATTTCATCCATTTTCTGCACCTTTTATGTATAATGTAATGGAAGATCTGGATATCGAGAGTATGATGCAAGCAGCGACCTTGTTTGAGGGTAAGCATAATTATAGATCTTATTGCCATCGTCCTAATGAGAATACGATTGTTCATGGAGAAATTTTAGTTTGTGAGATTACAAAGAACGATTTGTATACAGCTAATTTTTTTCCAGATACAAGTTATATGTTAAGGGTTAAAGGTGTTGGTTTTAAAAGAAATCAAATACGATTGATGATGGGCGCTCTATTAGATTTAGGAAAGGGTAAAATTGATTTAGAATTTATAAAAAACACATTGGATCCAAATCATGAAAAAATAACATTAGAACACATTGTTCCTGGTTCTGGTTTGATATTAAATTCTGTGGAATTACGGGAATAATATATTTGAATACATTATTAGGTGGCGATGCAGTGTTTTATAAAAATATATGATTAAATGAAAGTAATATCAACAAACATCGGAGAACCTCAAACCATATCTTGGAGAGGAAAAGAAGTAAAAACTGGTATTTATAAGTATCCTGTGGATGAACCTATTTTTTTAGATAAAGAAGATGTGAAGGGTGATCATGTGATTGATAGAAGAGTTCATGGTGGTGTAGACAAAGCTTGCTACTTATATGCTGCAGAGCATTATCCTTATTGGAAAGAGAAGTATCCAGATCTCGATTGGAATTATGGTATGTTTGGTGAAAACCTAACAGTTTTGGGATTAGATGAGCGTATTATCCACATCGGAAGCATATTTAATCTTGGTGAAGCTGTGGTTCAGGTAACGCAACCAAGACAACCTTGTTATAAATTGGGAGTTCGTTTTGGAACTCAAACTATTTTGAAACAATTTATACAAGCATTAATGCCAGGCGTATATGTAAGAGTATTGACTGCTGGTTTGGTTAAAAAAGATGATGTTTTGATTCCACAAGAGCTACATACAGAAGGAGTTTCTATTCAGGATATGTACAAACTTTTTTATGACCAGAATTCTCATGAAGCTTTGGCCAAAAAGGCAATCGACGATCCTTTTGTTACTACAAACAATAAAAAAAATATTCTAAACCGCTACGGAAGCTCAATTTCTAAATAGTATATGGATGTTTGCAACACCAAGAATTTAATTATTGGAGCGGGACCTGCAGGTCTGGCAGTAGCAGGACGTTTTAGAAAACAAAATATTCCTTTTGAGATCATCGAGCAAACTGATAAAATTGCTTGGAGTTGGCATAACCATTATGATCGGTTGTTACTACATACGGTAAAAGAGCTTTCTCATTTGCCGCACTTGGAGTTTCCTGTAGATTATCCCAGATATGTGCCTAAAGCTAAATTAGCAGCATATTATGAGACATATGCGGAACATTTGGATATTCGACCTCGTTTTAATACCACTGCAAATTCAGTAAAAAAAGAAGAAGACGATTGGGTCATTGATACAAATAATGGTTCATACAAGGCAGACAATGTTATTATTGCCACTGGTATAAATAGAACTCCTTTTGTACCAACTTGGGAAAATCAAAGTGATTTTCTGGGAGCTATAATGCATAGCAGGAATTATAAGAATGCTTTGCCTTTTAAGGGGAAAAAGGTATTGGTTGTAGGAATGGGAAATACAGGTGCTGAGTTAGCATTAGATCTTAGTGAGCATGATATAGATGTTAGCATATCTGTACGAAGTCCATTATTAATTGTTCCTAGGGATATTAATGGCCGTCCAGTACAGATTACTGCCAAAAAATTAGAGAAATTACCTTTTGGATTAGGAAGATGGATTGGAAAGCAAGTTCGAAAAATTGTCATTGGAGATCTTTCTAAATACAGAATCTCTATTTCTAAAAAAGATCCAATTGATCATCTGAAGCAAACAGGTAAAACGCCAGTAATTGATCTCGGTACCGTAAAACAAATTAAATCTGGCAAAATAAAAGTGGTAGGAGATATCAATTCCTTTTATGAAAAAGGTGTAAAACTACGAGACGGAACTAACATAAGTGTTGCTGTTGTGATCTTAGCTACAGGATATCGTGCTAAAGTTGAGCAGTTTATTGAAAATACGAATGGTTTATTGGATTCATACGGAGTTCCTAAGAATGTAATAGGAACAGGGATTCATCAAGGTTTATATTTTGTTGGTTTTGATAATTATAAACTTGGCGGAATCTTAGGAACTATTGTTAATGATTCTAAGATCATAGCAGATGATATTTTTAGAAAGAGTACATAGTTTTTCACGGTTTACGGTGTTTTATGTTTTCTAGTTATACATGAAATTTGATTTTTGAAAATCAGTATAAAATGAAGAACAAATTCATACTTATAGCATTCTTTTTTATTGGGTGTTTTTCAATCGCTCAAGAGTTCTTTGAGCCCTTTGTTGATTTTTACGGTGATAATTTAGTAGTGGACAACTTTCCTGCTATTTCTGACGATGGATCACATTATTTAATTGAATATAGTCAATATTCCTGTTGCGTATCTACCGAAACAAAGCTACAAAAGATTAGCGCTAAGGATGGAACGGTTTTAGATGAAATTATATTATATCCAGGAGAAGAAGCAACAGAATTTTTAGTTCAAGATTTAGAAACAGCTTACAAGGAGGTGCAGAAGCTTTTGGATAGTAATAACTACCGAACGTTGAAAGAAGTTACTAAGTTTAATCATCATAATGATATAAATAATAAACATACGCTTACTTTTACTCTTGAGGATCAAAAGTATATAAGTGAGGAAATTGATCTTCCTAGAATATCATCTCATGGTTTTTGTTGTAATGGTGGTTCTGATTTAGAAGAGAACTGTCTATTATACCAAAGTATTGTAAGGGTTTGGTTTTCTAAAAATCATCATATGTTATTATTGGAGACAGGACTTGCGCAGGTAGCAAATGGTTGTGATCAAGGTCCTTTTTATCAGCTAGTTTCAATAACAGATCATTAACTACTAGGCTGATTCTTTTTCTAATATGGCAAGTGCTAATTTAATCGTATTATAATCCATTGCTTGTTCAAAATGCTCGAAATAGGGTTTTAATGTATCTGGATTATCTAACGCTTCTTTCGCAACTCTTACAGCTTTTACATCCTCTTTAGCTACAAATGTATGGAGATCTATATCTTCTCCATCATTATATAATTTCATAATATGAGAAAAAATGGTGGATTGCGCTAGTTTTCTTACTTCAGCAATTTCTTCAATAGATAGACCTTGTTGATATAAATTTAGAGTTTCTTTAAATGAGTTTCCTTTATTTTTAGCGGGCTTTTTTTTCTTTTTTGTTTTTTCGGATGAATAATCAATGATAGCTTTTATAAATAGATATCCATAGTTTTGCATTTTCAATCTACCCACACCACTGATTTGCATAAATTCTTCATCACTCATAGGTCTAACTTTTTCCATTTCTTTAAGCGATGCATCATTAAAGATTTGATAAGCAGGAATTCCTGCTTCTTTTGCCAGTTGTAATCGTAGTTCTCTTAATTTATCAAATAATGTATTTGCTGTTCGCTGTTTGATTTGTTGCGCAGCAGTCTCTTTAATTTTTTCAAATTCTGCCAAATTCGCTAAACTTACTTTTTCACCTTCAAACAAAACTTTTTTCGAACGTTGGGTGAGTTTTAGTTTATTATTTTGATGAAAAGCAATTTCCAGATATCCTTGATTGATTAACTGAATGATATATTGTTGCCAATCTTGCCATGATATATCATTGGCAATTCCGTATGTCTTTAGGTTTTGATATCCTTTGTCAATAACAACAGCATTCTGAGCACCTCTAAGAACATCAATTATAGTTCCCATAGGTTCTTCTTCTTTTATTCTAACTACCGTAGATAATGCTTTTTGAGCAATTATTGTTCCATCTATAAAACTCGGAGGATTTTTACAAACATCGCAATTACCGCAATCTTTCTCAATCAATTCGCCAAAGTAACTTAATAGTATTTTTCTTCTACAACTTAAAGAATCAGCATATTGCTTCATTCTATCTAGTTTTGCCATCTGTACTTCATGATTACCAGATGTTGTGGCAAATTTTTGTAATTGAATAACATCCGCAAAACTATGAAAAAGTAGGGTAGAAGATGGTAATCCATCTCGACCGGCACGACCAATTTCCTGATAATACCCTTCTATGTTTTTTGGTAAATTGTAATGAATCACCCAGCGAACATTAGACTTGTCGATTCCCATTCCAAAGGCAATAGTAGCGCAGACTATATGCGTTGTGTCGTTTATAAAATTCTCTTGTACTAAAGCTCTTTTTTCATGAGCAACCCCTGCGTGATATGCTTCGGCATTAAAACCTTGATTTTGAAGTTTTTCTGCAAGCATTTCGGTAGTTTTTCTACTCAAACAATAGATAATACCTGCTTCTTCAGTTTTATCTTCCAGAAAATCAAATATTTGTTCTATTCTTTTATTTCCAGGACGAACTTCTAAACTAAGGTTTTTTCGATCAAAAGATGCTAAAAACAATTTGGCATTTGGAATGTTTAATTGTTCGCAGATATCTTTTCTTGTTGCCTTGTCTGCAGTAGCGGTAAGTGCTATAACAGGAACATCATTAAAACGCTTTTTCAGATATCCCAGTTGGGTATAAGCAGGTCTAAAATCATGTCCCCATGCCGATATACAATGTGCTTCATCAATTGCGATTAAACTGATTTCTATCTGAGAAAGAAGATTGTCTATAAAACTTAAGCTCTCTGGCGCTATGTATAGTAATTGAATTTGCTTTTCCTGAAGCTGAGTATAAATTTCTTGTTGTTTATCTTCATTCTGACTACTATTTACATAGGCAGCTTGTATACCATTTGCTTTTAGTCCATCCACTTGATCTTTCATTAAGGCAATCAAAGGCGAAATAACCAAGGTAACTCCTGGAAGTAAGAGAGCAGGTAATTGATAACAAATAGATTTTCCGCCACCAGTAGGCATAACAACCATATTATCATTACCAGAAAATATAGAATTTACAATATCTTCCTGTAATGGTCTGAAACTGTCATACCCAAAATACTCCTTGAGTGTAGTGTAAATTTGTTCTTTTTCTGGCATAGTTGCAAAGAACGGAAAAAGGTGGCAAACCTAAACTTTCGAAATTAAAGTTTATGAATTATTTCTCAATTCTAAATATGCTGATCTAATAAAATAGCATTGCCATCAGGATCTGTTAAAACAACACTTGCAGGACCTTTAGAATCTTCATCAGCTTCTTTTTGCAGTGGGAGACCTTTACTTTTTAAGTGTTTTTGAATTTCTCTAACATCATCGAAGTTTTCTAGAGTACTTGCATTATGATCCCAACCTGGATTGAAAGTGATGATATTATTTTCAAACATTCCCTGAAAAAGGCCAATTAAGGTGGTTTCATTTTTCATAATGAGATAATTGTTTTCCAGACTTCCTGCAAAAACTTCGAATCCTAAGTTTTCATAGAATTCTTTGGAAACATTAATATCTTTTACACTTAAACTAATTGAAAAAGCTCCTAATTTCATTTGTGTATGGTTTTGTTGTTATGTTATAAATGTAAAGAAATTTTAGCTGAACTGGTTAAATACTCATTTGAAACTTAAATGCTTGTAATTAAACGGGATTTGTAGTTAGAAATAATTTTATTGAGTTAGCAAGGTTTCTCTTACATCAGATATAAAGTCTCTTTGATACTGTGTTTTGATAAATTTTACACTTTGTTACTACTATTTTTTTCTATCAATTCCTGAATTTCGGATTCAAGTCTCTCATAATTTTCTTTATTGGCTTGTTCTTTTGTAATTATAATTTCTTTTCCTTCTTTATCAGTAAAAGTTGATGGAATTTTTGCTCCCGAAGAAAAATTAATTATTTCATTATCTGTAGTTATCAAGTAATTTGTTGGATATCCCATAATATGTCTAAAACCAGAAATATCGATTGTATGTGGATCAGGATGTTTTTCTTGAGAGGGAACTAAAACTATATCTTTATTATAATCAGGTGCAAGTTTTTCTAAATCCGATTGAGTATCCCAAAATAGAAGTACAAAATCTATTTGATTACTATACTTTTCAACTATTTTATTTAGTGCTGTAACTTCGAATTTACATGCGGCACACCAAGATGCTGTCACCTGTAAGAAAAGAGGTTTTTTTCTTTTAGCCGTATTGTAAATATCTTTATTAATGGATTTAAATTTATAATCTTTAATAAAACTGTTCAAAATAGTTTGCTTAATCGAGTCATCATATTTTAATGCATTTTCATTATCATTTTTGTCCCAATATTTTTGAGAATCTTCAATATATTGTTTTATGAATTTTTTAGATTGTGCAAATGATTTTTTCTGAATTTTCGTTTCAGACTCCTCTTTTTTTGAATTTTTACAAGAATAAAATATTGTAATTGTTAATACTAATAGAATTATTTTTTTCATAGTTGTTAGTTTTATAATTCAGAATTCTTTAGAATAAATTATTATACTTCGCTCTAGTTCTTTAAATTTAAAACTAATTGTTGACTCAAATCGCCTAAATTTAAGTCATTGCCTTTTTGGTTGGGTGAATAGCCTTTTGATAGTCCAAAAAGAATAGTTCTTTTAACTAATTCAGGTTCAATAATAAATGGATTATCGTACATACAAGATTTTTCTCCATTTATACTATGTCTGAAATTTGCGAATAGTTTTTGTCTATTATATTCTTCAGAAATAATTAAAAGCATAACACCATAAAAATCACCTTTAACCATCCACCTATATTGGTGGTTATTAACTATAATTCTTCGAGACTTTTTTTTAGGAAATGCCATTTTTTTTAATAATGCACAACATTTATTATAAGTGTCATAGCAAGGCAAAATGTTACCTTGCTTTTTGATTTTTTTGAGCATTGGTTGCTAACTTTAACTTTCGCAAACATTGTGCTTTATTAAAAATACAAAACTAATCGATTCATCACCTAGTTGCTATAGTTCTAATATATTCTATTGTAGCACGTTTTCAGTTTCTTTCTATAACGATTGTTTTACCAATCATATCTCCTAAACGTTGATGTTTTTTACTGTACTTTATTGTCAAAATACCAACCAAACCTAGAGGCCACATATCAATCATGTCAGCGCAATGTCGCAAAAGGGATTGCGAAAATTTTATTTTTCCGCCATTTTCATTGACTACTTTCAACTTTAGTAATAGATTCCCAATAGTACTTTGGAATAATGTCTCAGGAATAATCATGACAATTATCCAAAGTCCAATAAAAAATATCCAACCATAATCAAATTCATAGGTTCTTACACCAGTTTTCTCTCCGAATAGAGATAAAGAGGACCAGAATAAACCAAACCATATTGTATAGTCAATCAACCCCGCTGTTATTCTTTTAATTAAAAAATATTTTGGCATATTGTACTCTTGGATTTATAATTTAATGTGCTGCAATGTTGAGTATACTTATTCCTCAAACAAAACCGCCATGGATATTGGTGGGATAGAGATGGAATTTTTCATCATTTCTTTACCTTCAAAATCAAAATCATCACCTAGAACTGCTACACGCCAGAAACCTTCTAGCATATAGGTTAATCGTTCTGGTTTGGCATTGTAGATCACGTAAATGTTCTTCCATTTATCACCATTTGCATGATTGCTGATTTTATAACTAATCAATCCTTTAGAGTCTTTTACAAAGGTTAGTTTTTCTCTTACTTCATCCGCAGTATCCATCCTAAAAGCAGGATGCTCTTTTCGTAATCGGATTAGATTTTTGTAGTAGTCAACAACATCAGCATTGTTGCTTTTCCAATTCCAATCGATCTGATTAATACTATCAGGTAAATTATACGAATTATGCTCTCCGTTTTTAGTACGTAACATTTCGGATCCAGCATGCATAAAGGCAATTCCCTGAGAAGTCATAACAATAGCATTGGTAAGTTTTTGCATTGCAACCAATTCTTCATCCGTAGCATCTTCTCTGGAGATTTTTAGTTTATCAAAAACGGTATGATTATCATGACAGGAAACATAAGAAACTGATTGCCAAGGCTTATTAGTCCATGGCGCTTTAGAGTAATTTACCTTGTCATAAGCAATTTGTGGATGTTTAATGGCTCCTACAATCCCCATTTTTACAGATTCTTCGGTGCTTTTAGCTCCACTTACAAAACCAGTACTTTTTTCTTCAAAAACAGATCCTTTTAAACCATCTCTAAGGTCATCACTAAATGCAGAAACTTCAGGCATTTCTAAAGTATTTTTTTTCAGTGCTCTTTTTTCGATCGGTAGAGGAGAATCACCTGCTGTCCAACCTTCGCCATAAATAAATATGTTTGGGTTTACAGATTTTACTTTCTCGGCAACTTTATTCATAGTTTCGATATCATGTATTCCCATTAGATCAAAACGAAAACCATCTAAGTGATATTCTTTTGCCCAAAACGCTACCGATTCGGTGATATACTTTTGCATCATTATGCGATCCGATGCTGTTTCGTTTCCACAGGCAGACGCATCAGAAAATTTACCATCTTCCCACTGGCGGTAATAATATCCAGGAAGCTCTAAATTAAAATTAGAGTTTTCTGTTCTTCCAGTATGGTTATAAACGACATCCAAGATGACACCAATTCCATGATCATGGAATGCTTTCACCATTTGTTTAAATTCCTTGATTCTTACTTCAGCTTTAAAGGGATCGGAAGAAAAAGATCCTTCGGGAACATTATAGTTTTGTGGATCGTATCCCCAATTAAATTGTGGAGTATCTAATTTTGTTTCATCGATAGAGTAGTGGTCATACGTGGGTAATAGGTGGACATGCGTGATACCTAATTCCTTTAAATGATCAATTGCAGTGCTTACATTTTCTGGTCCTTTGGTTCCTTCTTCCACTAATCCTAAATATTTTCCTGGTTTGCTAGATCCAGATTGCGGATGAATTGTCATATCTCTGATATGTAGCTCATAAATAATAGCCTCATTTGGGCTTTTTATGGTTGGTCCTTTATCTTCATTCCATCCTTCGGGATTTGTAGAATCAAAATCTAATACCATCGCTCTTTTACCATTGACACCAGTGGCAGTAGCATAAATACCAGGAGTTTCTTCTAACCAATTCCCTTCATGCATTATTTGATAGGTGTAATAGGTACCATTTAAATCTTTATTGATTTTGGTACTCCATATACCAGTTTTTACATCAAGATCTAAAGAAATGCTTTCTAATGCAGAACCTCTGTCACCATTTTGGAATAAGTGTAATTGAACTTTTTCTGCAATAGGAGACCAAATTTTAAAAGTAGTAGTCTCTTTGGTGTAATCAACATAAAGATTTGTTTCTGAAGGAGTAGGGTATTCCTCAAAACTGGAATAGGTTATATTTTTTTCTGTGCATGAGATACTACAAGATATAACAAAAAGGTATAAAAATATACGTTTCATTTACTGGTTTGTTTATTATAGAAAGAATCATCTTAAGTGCCAATCTAATTAGATCGATATACTTAATCCCATCCTAACTACTGCTGGTTGATTAATTGGTTAAATGGTTATTATAGGGATTAAGAGTAGTGTAAATTATGAAAATAAATCAGAACTTAAATATCGATCTCCACGATCACAAATAATGGCTACTAAAACACCGCTTTCTATGGTTTCTGCTAGTTTTAATGCTGCTGTTACAGATCCACCACTACTCATCCCAGAAAAGACACCTTCTTCTTTGGCCAATCTTTTCGCCATTTCTGTTGCTTCTTCCTGACTTACTTCGATTACCTGATCTACTTTTGAAGGATTAAATATTTTAGGAAGGTATTCTTTTGGCCATTTTCTAATTCCTGGAATTCTGGATTCATCAGTGGGTTGTACTCCAACAATCTGAACGTCTTTAGATTGCTCTTTGAGATAAGTAGAAGTTCCCATAATGGTTCCTGTGGTACCCATAGAGGATACAAAGTGTGTAATTTGCCCATCTGTATCTTTCCATATCTCTGGACCAGTAGTCTTGTAATGAGCTTTCCAGTTATCATCATTGGCAAATTGATTCAGCATGATATACCCTTCGTTTTTTACTTTGGCTTCAGCATAATCGCGTGCACCTTCAATCCCAACATCCTGAGAGGTAAGCGTTACTTTTGCTCCATAAGCCCTCATGGTTTGCACACGCTCTTTCGTAGAGTTTTCGGGCATTACCAACTCAATATTCAACTTAAAAATACCAGCAATCATCGCTAAGGCAATACCTGTGTTTCCACTAGTAGCTTCGATAAGTTTAGAAGATTGATCAATATCTCCACGGTCTAGAGCAGACTTAATCATATTATAAGCCGCACGATCTTTGACGCTCCCGCCAGGGTTGTGACCTTCTAATTTTAGATATAATGTAATATTTGGATTTTTTATTAAGGAAGTAGCTTTTACCAAAGGCGTGTTTCCTATGAGGTCTAAAATGCTATGAGACATTAAATAACTTTTTTGATCTTAATTTCTGAAGTATTTGATATAACAGAGTTTTCTGGTACAGACGATGTAATCCAAGCGTTACCACCAATGGTACTATTAGCACCAATCACTGTACTACCACCAAGGATAGTAGCATTGGCATAAATTGTAACATTATTTTCTACTGTAGGATGTCTTTTTACATTTCGTAGTTTTCTATCTACATATAAACCTCCTAAAGTAACTCCTTGATAAATTTTTACATTATCTTTTATAATGGCAGTTTCACCAATTACAATACCCGTTGCATGATCAATAAAGAATGATTCTCCAATCTCTGCACCAGGATTAATATCTGTTCCTGTAAGTCTATGAGAATATTCGGTCATCAATCTTGGTATTAATGGTAGGCCAAATTTTAATAATTCATGACTTAATCGATAAATAGCAATGGCGTAAAATCCAGGATAAGCAAGATACACTTCCTCTATAGAATTAGCTGCAGGATCACTTTTCATAAAAGAATCTGCATCCTTATTTAGTTTTTCTAATATTTCTGGCAGTTTCTCTAAATACGATTGCCAAATTTTACTACAAGGTTTTTCAGTTTCCCAACAGGCAAGATCAACTAGCTCCTCGAAAGTTTTTTCGAGAATGTCTATATTCTTTTCTACTTCTGTATCAGAATCGAATAAAGTGTAGAAAAGAAGATTGGTAAAATACTCTGTTCTTTCTTTTAATTTTAGCTTTAGATTAGGATTCTTTTTCTGCTCCTTAATCTTAGCTATAACCTGATCTTTTTCTTTAGTCATTGTGCCTGTTTTGAAAAGTCTAGTAAATATATAGAATAAAGAAATAGAGAAGTCCTAATTCTTTGTAAATACTTACATTTTTTACGGAATTATAACATCTCGTATCAAAAATTCCGATTTATACATAAAATTACGTTAAACTTAGTGATGGCTTATAGATTTTAGTAATTTTAAATGTCAAACTTTATATATGAATATGATACCAAAAACAGCTTTTGAGTTTCTAAAAGATCTAAAAAAGAATAATCATCGTGATTGGATGCAAGAACATAAAAAACGATATCAATCTAATGAGAAGGAACTAAAAGCTTTTTATGCTGCGGTTGTAGATAGATTAAATGAAGAGGATGAAATAGAAAAAACAAAAGTTTTTAGAATTAATAGAGATATTCGATTTAGTAAAGATAAGACACCTTATAATGTACATCGAAGTGTAAGTTTTAGTCGAGCTGGAGCGCATAGACGTGGTGGGTATTATCTTAGATTAGAACCTGGAAATTCCCAGATGGCAGGTGGTTTTTTTGGTCCAGAACCTAAAGATTTACTACGTATAAGAAAGGAATTTGAAATGGATGATCAAGAAATTCGTGAGATTTTATCTAATGCAGAGTTTCAAAAAGCGTTTGGAGGGTTTAATACAGACTATCAGGTAAAAACTGCACCAAAAGGTTTTAGTAAGGAACATCCTGCGATTGATTTGATAAAAAATAAGTCCTTTTTTGTTACCAAGAGCTTTACGGATAAAGAAGTCTTTTCAGAAGGTTTTTTAGATAATCTTACATATCATTATAGACTTTTACGACCTTATTTCGACTATATGAGTGATGTATTGACAACGGATCTAAATGGCGTTTCTCTGTTAGAGTAATTCGTGTAATTTTTTACCAGTATTTGCGACTATTAGAATCGAATTTTAACCACAACATAAATCAACAAAATCTTAAAAAATGAAATGAGCTACAACATTTAGGTTCATATATAACAAAATGTTCAATTGCGAATTCCATTTGACAATTAAAAAACTATAAAAAAAGAACAAATGAAACGAATAGCAATAAATGGGTTTGGGCGCATCGGTAGAGCTGCACTAAAAGTAATTATGGATCAACCCGAATTAGAAATAGTCGTTGTTAATGATTTAATGACTATTGAAAATGCGCAGTATTTATTAAAGTATGATAGTGTATATGGAATTTATGATAAAGAGGTAACAATCGAAGGTGATTCTTTGATAATAGCTGGTAAAAAAGTTAAATATTTGACACAAAGAGATCCAGAATTACTTCCTTGGAAAGAACATAACATTGATGTTGTTATCGAAAGTACAGGTTTTTTTACCAATAGGGAAGATGCAGAAAAGCATATAAAAGCTGGTGCGACAAATGTTGTAATTTCCGGTCCTACTAAAAGTAAAGATACACCAACTGTAGTTCACGGAGTAAATACAGAAGATGGTAAAACAGCTATATTTTCTTGTGCTAGTTGTACCACTAATAATATTAGTCCTGTTGTAGAAATTTTAGGTAGAACAATTGGAGTAAAGAAAGCTATCCTAAACACTATTCATGCCTATACAGCATCTCAAACTTTGGTAGATGCACCATCGAAGAAAAATCCTAGAATGGGAAGAGCAGGAGCAGTAAATTTAACACCAACTACTACTGGAGCCGCTATAGCCACTACAAAAGCTTTACCACAATTTGAAGGTAAGTTTGACGGAATAGCAGTAAGAACACCTGTTCCTGTAGGTTCTGTTAGTGATGTCACATTTATTGCAGAAAGAAATACAACTGCAGAAGAGATCAATAAAATACTAGAAGAAGAAGCCAAAACCGATAGATATTTGAAGGTATTGGATATTACCTATGAACCTATAGTTTCTTCCGATATACAAATGAATCCTTATGCATCTACAGTAGATGCTTCTATGACTAGAGTAGTAGATGGAGATTTAGTAAAAATTATGATCTGGTACGATAATGAATGGGGATTCACCAATCAGATGATCAGACAGATATTGGAGTTATAATATCATAATTTGATACAAACCTAAGTATGAAGACTTTTGTTTGTAATAATTTTAACACAAACTAAACTTTCGTATTATATTTTTGAGATCTTATTGGCACCACCAAAGGGTTTAATGCCACATTATTTTAAAACATAAATTTAATACGAAAGTTTCTTTTTATGAAGTTATGGATTAGTGTATGCCTTTTCATCTTGTTAGGACAGCAGACTTTTTCTCAAGAGGTAAATAGTTCAGAAAAGAAATCATTTTTAGTGGGTACTACGGAAGAAGGTATGGCTATTGATGGTAAACTTGATGAAGCTATCTGGAAAAAGCTAACACCTGCCAAAGACTTCATGCAATATTTTCCTAATGACTCCTTACCTGCCGAAGCACAAACAGAAATATATATGTGTACGGATCAAAAGAATCTTTACATAGGTATTAAATGCTACGCAGCAGGAAACGATTGGAGAGTAGAATCTCTTAGACGAGACTATCGTGCAGGAGGTAATGATAATATTACCTTAATTTTTGATACTTTCGATGATCAAACAAATGCTTTTTATTTTGGTATCAATCCAGAAGGGGTTTTGAGAGAAGGAACCATAAGTAATGGTGGTAATGTCATTCAGGATTTTTCTACTTCATGGGATAATAAATGGAGAGGTAATGCCCAAAAGTATGATGGGTATTATACTGCAGAACTAGAGATTCCGTTTAGTACGTTTAGGTATCCAACACCTTCAAAAAAATGGGGTTTTACGTCGTATAGATTTGATACGCAATCTAACGAAATAAGTGTATATCCAGGCACACCAAGAAATCAGATTGTTTTCACTTTAGCATATCCAGCAGAGATGATTTGGGAGGATGATTTAACGACAAAAAGTAGTGCGATATCATTAATACCATTTGTTTCTTCAGGAATTAATAAAGACTACGAAGACGGAACACCTACGGATCAGATTTTTGAAATAGGAGGAGATGCAAAGATTGGGTTAACGCCTGGTTTAAATCTTGATTTAACCGTGAATCCTGATTTTTCACAAGTAGAAGTGGATACACAAATTACAAATCTAGACCGTTTTGAGATCTTTTTTCCCGAAAGAAGGCAATTCTTCTTAGAAAATGCGGATTTGTTTGGACAGTTCGGTTTTTCAAATATCAATCCATTTTTTTCCAGACGTATTGGAGTTGCTCAAGATGTTGTTACAGACGAGTTAGCTCAGAATAGAATTTACGGAGGACTTAGAATTAGCGGAAAACTGGATCCAAAGACACGTGTAGGTCTACTAAATATGCAAACTGAGGCCCGCAGCAGTCAGGGAATTCCAGCTACCAATTTTGGAGTTGCAGTAACACAGAGAAAGATCGGTGTACGTTCTAATATAGGCGTTATTGCGGTTAATAAACAAGCAATAGACTTTGATCAAAACCTTGATACTTTGGATATCAATAGATATAATAGAATGATAGGATTGGACTACAATTATTCTACTAGAAGTAATACTTGGTTTGGGAAGAGTTTTGTTCACGGTACTTTTTCACCAAATACAAATCTCGCAATCGCCCAAGGATCTACTCTAAATTATAATACAAGAAAGTTTGGAGCCTTGTGGAGACATGAGTATGTACATGAGGATTATAATGCAGAAGTTGGATTTGTACCTAGAACGAATTATTTCCGGATCAGTCCTAGCGCAGAGTCACGATATTATCCGCAAAACGATTTTTTGAATAATTATAATTATAGTGTGTCTGGAGATGTTTTTTGGAGACCTGAATTTGGAAAAACAGACCATTTCTTTTCAGTAGGTTGGGGAGGAGAATTATCCCAACGTTCTAACTTTGGATTTAATCTAAATCATAGTTATGTTTATTTATTCGATCCATTCGATCCTACGGGTACAGATTCTACTGAATTAGCAGCTGATCAAGATTTTTCTTGGGTTAGTTTTACTGGAAATTATAGGAGTGATAGGAGAAAGGTATTTAGTTGGAATCTTAGTCCTTACATTGGTGAATATTTTAATGGGTGGCGTTATGGTACTCGCGGTGGTTTTAATGTTCGTTTTCAGCCCAAAGGCTTTTTCTCTTTAAATTATGCTGTGAATGTATTTGATTTACCACATTTGGAAGGTACTCGTGAAACCTATCTTATTAGCCCCAGAATAGATTACACACTGTCTAAAAGTTTATTCACTTCAGTTTTTGTGCAGTACAACTCGCAAAGTGATAATACCAATATCAATGCTCGAATTCAGTGGAGATTTGCTCCGGTTTCTGATCTTATTCTCGTTTATACAGATAATTATTTTACGGGGAATGATGCCAGTCCAGCGGATCGGTTTGCCTTTGATATACGAACAAGATCTATTGTGCTTAAAGTTACTTACTGGCTTAATTTATAAGAAAAAGGTCGATTATTAAAACCAACCTTTTCCATACACTAAAACATTGTTTATATTAAATCTGGCTTAATCCACCATCTACTTCTAATTCTACACCATTAATATAAGAAGCATCTTCTGAAGCTAGGAATAGTGCTGATTTAGCAATTTCTTCAGAAGTTCCGAATCTTCCTAGTGGTACTTGCTCTGCAAAACTTTTTCCCATTTCTTCAATTACATCTTCTGATAGTCCCATTTTTCCATAAATCGGAGTTTCAATAGGTCCAGGAGCAATAGCGTTTACTCTAATTCCTCTGGATTTCACCTCAGATGTAAGTACTCTTTGATATGCACGCAAGGCACCTTTAGAAGCTGAGTATATTCCATATCCCTCAAAACCTTTTTGATGTACAATGGAATTGGTAAATAAAATCGTACCTCCATCATTAATATGTGGTAGAGCTTCTTTAGCGGCGATAATAGGTCCTTTTACATTAATATCAAATATTTCGGTATAATGATCCACTGTAATATCGGTTGTTGGAGTAGGAGGTGCGATTCCAGCATTTAGAAATAAAACATCTATTTTACCATATTTGTTTGTCGCTTCCTGAATAAGATGTTTATTATCTTCTGGTTTAGAAACATCAGCTTTCACAGTGATGAAATCTCCTTCTAATTCTTTAGCAACTTCGTCTAAAGCCTCTTGTCGTCTTCCAGATACAACTACTTTAGCTCCTTCTTGTAAGTATAATTTTGCAGTTGCTAATCCAATACCACTGTTTGCTCCTGTAATTACGGCTACTTTGTTTTCTAATTTTTTCATTTTTTTAGTTCTATTTTATTAATGATTAAATGTTATTTATAATTTCCGTTGCTTTTGCAATTACCTGTTCTGCATCTGCCATAATCTGATCAGAATTAATAAACTCTATATCAGTAATTCCGAGAAAATTCAGGAAGGTCTTCATATATCCTGTTACATGATCCACACCAGTTCCAAGTTTTGTTCCGCCAGTTGTAATGATTACATATGCTTTTTTGTTTTCCAAAAGTCCTACAGGACCATTTTCGGTATACTTAAAGCTAATACCAGCACGGGAAATAAGGTCTATGTAAGCTTTTAATCCAGCTGTGACCCCAAAATTGTACATAGGAACAGAAAATATATAAGTATCCGCTTTTGAGAATTCTGAAGCTAAAATATTCGAAGAAGCTACGGCTTCTCTTTGAGTAGATGTTTGCTGATCTTCTGGTGTAAAGTACGCCGTAACGCTGTCTTCATTGCCCAGAGTTACTAGTTCATCATAATATACATCTCTTTTTAGGGTGCTGAATTGTTCGGACTTCTCAAGTTTCTCTTGTAAAACATCCGCTAGTTGTCTGCTAATGGACGTTTGTTTCCTTGGACTACTGTCTATTCTTAATAATGTTTTCATTTTATTGTTTATTTGAAACGATCGTTTCATATTTGGTTAAAAAAAATTATTTAAGTACTGATAATATTGTATGTATCAGGTTTTCAAGTTCTTCTTTGTTCGTGTTTAAAATCCCTGTCATTCTCAATCCTTGAATTGAAGAGTACAAATACAGTGCATATTGCGCGGCTGTTTGATCTTCATTAATGATCTTTTCCATTTGACCATTATGCACTACATCTTCAAGAAAAGCCATCATTTGCTCTTGATTTTGTTCCATAAAGGAACGAATCAATGGTTCTTGATTAACCATTTCAGACTTGCAGTTAACAATTAGACATCCTTTGTTGTCTTTATCTTCTATAATATCACTGATATACCAACAAAATATGGATTGCAAAGTGTCTAGAGCATTTTGATTTTGAACAATCTCTTTGCCCATTTTCTTGTTACCGTTATTACGATAAAAAGACAATACTTCCATAAACATACCAAGCTTACTTCCAAAAGAGTTATAAATACTGGATCTGTTTAGACCTGTAGCATCTACTAAATCTTGCATAGAAGTACCATTGTATCCTTTTTTATGGAATACTTCGGTTGCGCTATGCAATACATTGGTTCTATCGAAAGTTTCTACTTTTGGCATTTTATTGAAATGAACGTTTCAAATTTAAATAATATCTTGATAAGGAATTGTTATAAAAATATTAAAGTTTTTAAATAATTAAAGTACTCGTTTCATGAGGTGGTCAGTTTGCAGGTCGTTTCCTAATAAAAATGGATGTTCACCAAACTTTATAAAACCATTTCTTTTATAAAATTTTATGGCATTTATATTTCTATCCCAAACTCCTAGCCATATAAAATCTAGCTTACATTGTTCTGTGAACGTTGTAATCCAATTTAGTATGTTAAGGCCTAATCCTTTTCCCTGATGCCCTTGAACCAAATAAATCCTCTCAATTTCTAATGAGTTGCCGGTAATAGTCTCCGTTTGGGCCGATCCAAAATTGAGTTTTATGTATCCAACGATATCTTTTTTGTGTTTTATGAAATAGAAGTAAGACTCTGGATGTAAGATTTCCTGAGTAATTTTTGGAAGAGTAAAATGTTGATCCAGATATTTCTGAATATTTTCTTCAGTATTTAAAGGTGGTCCAAAAGATTGATAGAAGGTAGCTTTTCCAATATTAAGCATCGTATGGTTATCTTCGGGAAGTACTCTTACAAAATTTAATTCCTTAGATTCTACCATTTTTTATTAGACTAGATTATTCTTTTTATCACTCTTAACTTATGCGTGTATAAACGGCGTTCTCCATTAAAGATACCCGTATGATCTATACGATCCACGCGCACCTTGCCGTGCGCATGGATAATATAGTTATCTTTCATTATAATGCCTACATGCGTAATTGCACCTTCATCGTTGTCGAAAAATGCTAAATCGCCTGGTTCACTTTCTTCAATAAAACTAAGAGGATCACCTTGCGTAGCCTGCAAAGACGCATCTCTTAACAATTTATATCCATTAAGCTTGTAGACCATTTGAGTAAAACCGCTACAATCGATTCCAAAATTGGTTCTTCCTCCCCATAAATAGGGAGCATTTAAGAAAAGATAAGCAGTCTCTATTAGCTTTTCCTTAGGTTGCTGTTGTTGTATTCGATTACCTTCATAACTATGTTGAAAATAGTCTAATGCACTTAGAGAAGAACCTAATGAAATAGGCATCAATTGATCATTCTCGCAACTTACGAAGTCGATTAAGTCAGATGCTATATCAATTGGTTTATTATCAAAGTCCTTATATGTTTCTTCGGTAATTTCTAGATATTGTTTATTGTCAATCCATCCTTCATAAGTATCAAAGGCCAATCGTATTCGACTCCATTTTTTACGTTTTTCTAAAACTTTAAAATGTTCTCCGTATAGTACCTGTGAAACCATTTCACTAGGATCATTAGGTTCAGAACGAAGAGGCACAATACTAAGATTGCAAATACCGTATAACATATGTATCCTTAAAAGCTAATTATTTTATTAGATATGATAGCATCAAAAACACTATTATACACGCTCAATTACCATTGCAGAAGCACCACCACCACCGTTACATATAGCAGCAGCTCCTATTTTTGCATTATTTTGTTCTAATACACTCATTAATGTAATCAAAATACGAACACCTGAACATCCTAGAGGATGACCTAGAGATACAGCACCTCCATTTACATTTGTGTTTGTATCGTTTAACCCTAGTATCTTCATATTGGCAAGACCTACAACAGAAAATGCTTCGTTAAATTCAAAGAAATCTACATCTTCTAAGCTAATACCAGCTTTATCAATTGCTTTTGGTAACGCTTTAGCAGGTGCAGTAGTAAACCATTTTGGTTCATGTGCCGCATCAGCATAGCTTTTAATCTTTGCTAATGGTTTTAGATTCAGTTTTTTAGCTTTTTCTGCGCTCATCACAACCACAGCTCCAGCACCATCGTTGATAGTAGAAGCATTTGCAGCAGTTACTGTTCCATCTTTTGTGAATGCTGGTCGTAATGCAGGAATTTTTTCCATTTTTACGTTTTTATATTCTTCATCCTCAGTAACCATTACAGGTTCTCCACGACGTTGTGGTACTGGTACTGGAACTACTTCATTCGCAAATTTACCTTCTGACCAAGCTTTCGCTGATCTTTCATATGACTGTATTGCAAAAGCATCTTGATCTTCTCTGCTAAAATTATGTTCTGTTGCGCATAAGTCAGCACAAACTCCCATTGCATTTTGATCGTATACATCTACCAAACCATCTCTCTGCATTCCATCTTCTAATGTTTGCGGGCCAAATTTATGACCTGCTCGTAATCTTGCATAGTGTGGAATTAAGCTCATATTTTCCATTCCTCCTGCGATCACAATATCAGCATCACCTAACGCTATAGCTTGTGCAGCGTGCATGACTGCCTTCATTCCACTTGCACATACTTTATTTACTGTAGTACAAGGAACATGATTACCGATTCCCGCTCCCAATGCAGCTTGTCTAGCTGGTGCTTGTCCATTTCCGGCCTGTACCACATTACCCATGAATACTTCTTCAACTAAAGAAGGATCTAGATTTATTTTTTCCATAGCTCCTTTGATGGCTATAGATCCTAATTGTGTTGCAGGAACGGTTGATAAACTTCCTAAAAAACTACCGATTGGTGTACGTGCTGCGGATACTATTACAACGTCTTTACTCATTATATTGTGTTTAATATATGTATGTTTGTTATTTTGCGAATTTAAGGATTTTTGAAGGATAAACATAGCTTAGTTTTTTACTGATTTCGTAAGTTCTCCATCCCATTATCCTTCTATTTTCTATTCCAATTTGTACTGACTTATTTTTTAGTACTTTTGGATACCCATACGAATATCGAAGTGAAGAATTTTTTTAACAATTTTTATAAAAATCAGTCCCTTTTATACAAAGGGTTTTTGTTCACAAGTACGCTAGTACTCATTGTTTATTTATTTCCAAAAGGAGGTGTTTTTAAATATGAGTTTACAAAGGGAAAACCATGGCAATACGAAAATTTATACGCTCCTTTTGATTTTGCAATAGCTAAAACTGAAGAAGAAATTGCTGTTGAGAAAAAGAGAATTAAAGATAATAACATTCCTTATTTTGAATATGATACAATCATTTCAAATGCAGCTAAAGACACCTATGATGCTGCTTTCAAAAGTAATTTAGAAACACTAGACCAAAGTAGTTCTGGAAAACAAGCAAAACTCTTCGGTAGAATATTACTTAATGACATTTATAGATATGGTGTGTTACAAGAGTCCTATAGTTATGAAAATAAACGTCAAATATTTCTTAGCAAAGGGAATAAAGCAGATGCAATTACATTTGGGCAGATTTTAACACCGAGTTCTGTTACTGCGCTTATCAATTCTAGAATTGAAAAAAGCGAATATGTGAAGTTTAAGAGTGGTTTTGTTGCGCTTTTTTATGATCTGGTAAAGCCGAATGTTTCGCTCAATCAAAAATTAACTGAAAGTACTTTGGAAAATGAACTTGCTCAGGTATTAAGTACTCGAGGAAGTGTATCAAAAGGTAGTAGGATTATTGCCAAAGGGGAAGTTGTAGAAGGGAATCGACTACAGATACTAACTTCATTAAAGGCAGAATATGAATCCCAAGTTTGGAGTGATAAGAATTTTTATTGGATAGTATTTGGATACGGTATATTAGTTTCTTTAGCGTTATTAATGCTATTATTATTTATTAGAAAGTATCGAAGGGATATTTTTGATAATAATACACAGGTAACCTTTATCGCTTTTAATATCTTATTAATGGTATTGATTACCACATTGGTTGTAAAATATAAATCTGATTATATATATATTGTTCCTTTGTGTATTTTACCTTTGATTCTAAAGGCCTTTTTTGATTCTAGATTAGGATTGTTTACACACGTAGTTACTGTACTTATTTTAGGTTTTGTGGTGCCTAACAGTTATGAGTATACGTTTTTACAAATTATTGCTGGTATTGTTACGATATTAACGATTTCAGAATCTTATAAGAGAGCGAATCTATTTATAACAGTAGGCCAGATTACGATGATCTACATTCTTGCATACATAGCATTTCATATTATTCAGGAAGGGAATATTACTGATATTGATTGGACTACGATAGGATTATTTATTATCAGTGGTTTCGCTACTCTAATTGTGCATCCGTTGATCTATGCATATGAAAAGATGTTTGGGCTTATTTCTGATGTTTCTTTATTAGAATTAAGTGATACGAACTCTTCCTTGCTAAAAGAGTTATCAGACAAAGCTCCAGGAACATTTCACCACTCTCTTAATGTTGCAAATATAGCCGAAGCTGCTGCAAATGAAATTGGTGCTAATGCCATGTTGGTAAGGGTTGGAGCTTTATATCATGATATTGGTAAAATGGCAAATCCTACATATTTTACAGAGAATCAAACCGCTTCTGGAAATGCTCATGATATATTATCTCCGAAAGAGAGCGCAAAAATTATCATTAATCATGTGATTAGAGGAATCGAAATTGCTAAAAAGTATAATTTGCCAGATCGGGTAATTGATTTTATAAGAACACATCATGGTACCAGTACGGTTTATTATTTCTATATGAAAGCCAAAGAAATAAATGAAAATGTAAATATAGAAGATTTTCAATATCCTGGTCCTAAGCCTTTTTCTAAGGAAACAGCTATCCTTATGATGAGTGATAGTGTAGAAGCGGCATCTAAAAGTTTAAAAAATCCTACTAGTAGCCTTATTGATTCATTTGTAGAAAAAATTGTGAATAAGCAAATGGATGATGGACAGTTTTTAAATGCAAATATTACATTTAAAGAAATTCAGCAGGTAAAAAAAGTGTTTAAAAGAAAGCTTACAAATATTTATCATTTAAGAATAGAATATCCAGAATAAATAGATTCTGGTATGCTATTTGATTAGGATAGTACTTCACAAAATCATCTAATTGAAGTACTATGAAAACCAATCATTTTTTAGTAATTATCTTTTCTGTATTAATAGCAAATCAATCTTTTGGTCAAGTTAGAATTGGAGGAGGAGTTTCTGTTGATATCAATATAGATCTTCCTATTCCAGAAGTAATTGTTGTTGGGAGAAAGCCTAATCCAGTAATTATTTCAAGACCTCCAAAACCTGTATACGAAAATATTTCTTTTGGAGAAATCCAAAATCAAAATGGGCCATACGGTAGACAGATATATCAAGTAACAGATGCTCAGTTAGAATCATACAATAGAGGAGAAGAGCGTCTTATTTATGCTTTGGACTCTGGAGATATATTGGAGATTTTATTAATTACTGCGAATCCACAGGACTATAATTACCACAGTTATAGTTCTTGCGAATATTCAGAGAACAACCGAATTGCAGAAGTTATCCTGAATAATCAGCCAATCGAACTAAGAGATGGCAGTGTTTCATTACAACCAAGACAAAACGGATTTCATTCGGTTATCAATCTACATAGTAGATTTGAAGGAGATTTTAACGGAACGGTTAATTTTTAGAAAGATACTTTTTATCCATCCAAAAGGTTCCAAATGGTATAATGGAACATAAAAGAACAATAATTAACGTTTTATTATTCCATTTTTTTTCCGGTTTAATTAGGAAGGCAAAAACGATATATAACAAAAATAAAAATCCGTGTGCCATACCAATCACTTTATTAGGCTCGGGAGAAGCAAATAAATATTTTAACGGCATGGTAACAAACAAAATAAGTAAATAAGAAATTCCTTCTAAATAACTTATAAGCCTGAAAATAGTAGTCATATGCAAATACTTAATTTATAATATTCGCAAAGGTACGGTTCATAACAGATTGCTCAGAGAAAAAGTCAATTTTTATTTGGGAAATCTAACTCAAAAACCTCTAAATGGAAATAAGTAATTGCAGAAAGTAAATGATCAAAGATGTCAGCTACTATTTTTTCATAGTTTTTCCATTCTTTATCATTACTAAACGCATAAATCTCTAATGGAGTTCCATAAGGTGTAGGTGCTAGTTGACGACTCATGATGGTCATATCACTATTCACATAAGGATGATTTTGTAGATATAATTCTACATATTTTCTAAATAACCCCATATTGGATAAATTTCGTCCATTGATCAAAATATCTTTGTTGATCTGTTTTTCTGTATTGTAATTAATAATACTTTCTTGTGAAGTTTCAATATACTCTTTGATTAAAGAGATTTTTTTAAGTTGTATAATATCAGATTCGGATAAGAATCGAATACTAGAAGCTTTAATTAAAATGGCTCTTTTTATTCTTCTTCCACCTGAATCCATCATTCCTCGCCAATTTCTAAACGATTCCGAAGTAAGATGATAGGTAGGTATAGTGGTAATAGTTTTGTCAAAGTTCTGCACTTTCACAGAAGATAAATTAATTTCGATTACATCACCATCGGCTCCGTATTTATCCATAGTAATCCAATCTCCAATTCTCACGGTATCATTTACTGCAACTTGTATGCTGGCTACAAAACCAAGAATACTATCTTTAAAAATTAAAAGAATTACCGCAGACATTGCTCCTAGTGCAGTGAGAAAAGTCCAAATAGATTTTCCAGTAAGAGAAGAAAATATAAAGATACTGCCAATAGCCCAGACGATGATCATAAAAATCTGTACATAACTATCTATCGGTTTATCTTTAAAAGAGTTTAAAGACTTTAAAAAATCACGGAATGTTCTTAAGATACTTCTTACAATCCAGATGGTTAATCCGATTACCAAAATATCAAATATTACTTCTAAATAATATTCGGCAACTGGAAATGCAATAAATAACTTTGGTATTACCCAAACACATATCGATAGCGGTATGATATGAGATAGGTAATCAAAGGTTTTGTTTTTTACCAAATAATCATCAAAGGTATTTTTTGATTTAGAAGCATACTTTCTAAATAAACTTAATACTACTTTATGAATAATTCGATCAAGTATAAAAACAACTAGTAGTAAAACTAAGATTCCTATAATTACATTGAGATACTCGGCTAGTTGAGTGGAAACATTATTTTCTACGAGTAGCTTGTAAAAGAATCTTGTTAGATCTTGCATTTTTAGAAATAAAAACGAGAGCTATATATCTACACTAAATTAAAAATAGCTAGCGCATACAAATAAAATCGTACAAATCGAAGTAATCCAAATAAAAGATAACTTACGAAAGAATATCTAATCATACCAGCGGCTATACTAGTAATGGAAAATGGAATTGGTAACAATGCACCCACTACAATTAAAAAACCTCCCCATTTTCGAGTATTTTTTATGTGTTTTGCCATTTTTACTTCTAAGTATTCGTGTACTGATGGTATTTTGGTGATTGCCTTTCCTATAAAATAAGATATAACACCTCCAAGATAGGATAGTAAAGCCAATATAGATAGATATAAAATAGGACTAGCAGCTTTATCACTCCAAGCAATAAAAATTTCTGGTGGAATAAGTCCTAAAAGTGATTCTGAAGCGAAAAATACACTAAAAACAATATAATCTGCGTAGTTTTCTGTTACATATATTAATAAGTCATTAATATTAATTACGAAATAATTAATAATTAATAGTCCAGCAATGAACAATAGAATAGGAGGTAATGCTTTTTTAAGACTAGTTCCTAGGAACTTGTAAAAACCAGTATAACTGTAGTACTGATGTAATAATTGTAATCGTGTTTTTTTAACAGATCTGGGATTCATTTTCATAACAATTTTTCCACGAGGCAACAAAAATAATATTTTAATGATTTATAGACGTTTATAAAATCATAAATTTTGTCGCTAACTTGTTATTATTATTACAAGAATTAAATAAACTTTTTTTATATGGATTTATTGTTTTGTATGAATGAAAAAAGACCTTGATAATCAAAGCCTTTTTTATAATATTATTAAATAGAGTTGATCGTTAGAATGCGTTAAGAGCATCTCTGTAATCAGATAAATCCATTATATTCATTTTGTTCTTAATATCTTTTAATAAAGAAATTAAATACATTAAACTCTCTACAGGATCTACTTCACTATTGTTTTCTGGTGAAACATCAGTATCTTCAATTGGATCATCATCTGGGATTGGTATTAAGAAACTATCATTTTCTTCTATATGTTCATAAGTAAGTCTTAATACTTTAACCACTAAAGGTACTTGCTGTTCTAGTGCATAAGACCTTAAATCCTTAAGATCTTCTATTAATGTGTCCGTATTTATTCCAGATGCTTCAATATCCGTCAGAATCTTATCAATTAATTTGAGTGCCTTTTTATTTTCCAAGGATTATATAATTAGTAGGGTTTTAATAAAAATGATTTCGGCAAATTTAACTCTTTATATACTTCTTTAAAATCTTTTAAAACAATAAATTTATTTTTTAGGTCAAAAAAAATAAATTAAAAAAAATTAGAATTAATTATTTGAGGAATTTTCCCCTTAATACACTGATAAATAATCGTTTATTTAGATTAATTTTACGCAATGCTCGTATTCCGGCTAAAGTTTGAGGTTAAACCGTAACCATAATTCCTTAATCCTCTTTATCTTTGAAAAGTATTCCAATTACAATTTTTCCCTTACTTTTTTTGTTTTCCCCAACACTTACCTCCTTGAATACAGGAGGTAAGTTCTTTTTAGGGCATATCCTCTAAAATAAGGCTACTGTAGTATTTTCGTTTTCAGGTTTTATAGTAATTAATAACTTTCGTTTTCCTAAAGTACTCACTTTATATACTTTAGTTCCTATGGTCCAGTTTTCCTTTCTAATTGCTTGTGGCATCATCGGAAAGCCATAACTAAATCTTGACCCATCCTGTTTTGGTCCAACAACATAGAAATGGTTTCTTGTAATTGAGTTATTCTTTATTTTAAATTTGATAAACTTAGCATCGGGATTTTTGATTTTCTTAGTTTTTGAAGCTATTCTTTTTATATCTCCCTTTATTTTTTTTGGAGTATTTAATAGCTCTAATGTTGCATTTTTATTAAGATTTGTTGTTAATTCATCCGTTACCTGAACTTTGGCACTTCCACGACTCCAAATATCAATACTTGCATTTTCTGCTATTAAATTAGATGCATTAACTGAAGCCATTTCTGCACCAATTCGTAACTCTTTTGTCTTTCCTTCTAGAAAAATTTTACCAATTGGAGCTAAAACTTGTATATAATCATTATCTAAATTTATAATTCTAGTTATATCGTGTGTTCCACTTTCAACAACTCTTAGATTAGGAGCGCCAATTACTATTTTCGCATTCTCTGATGGAGATATCCATTCCTTTTGATCCAAATGTAAAGTACCGTTTATCACTTCCTTGTCAATATATTCTAATAAATTAGAATCAGTAGTTATTGTAATGCTTTCTTCTTTGGATTGGTCTATGATTACTTGTGCATAAAAATTAATTTTTACTTTCGTAATGTTATTACTGTTATAAGTCTTAGTAACAATTTCTCTGTTACCTCTTATTTGTGCCGCTGCTGTAATACTTATGAATAGAACAATTAGATGTATGATATTTCTCATGATGTTATTTTTTAGATAAAATTTTGTGTTAATTTATTATTAGTTTTAAATGACCACTTTTTAGTTAATACATAGTCAATTCCAAATCTACCTGATCCTAAAATGAGATTGTAAATACCAATCCATAAGAATCCCATAGCAGGCAACATACCCCATAGTCCTTGATCCCATTTTTGGAAAATAATGGCTACTAGCATTGTACAAATGATAAAGAATGATGCGATTCTCGTTTTGAAGCCAAGTGCTAAAAAAACTCCACCAATGGCTTCACTTGCTGCACCCATCCATGCGAAGAATACGGGAAACATTGCAAATACGCCTCCATATTCTGCTATATCTTTTGGAAACCATTCTACAACCTCAAGGAATGCTAAGTCAGGCGATCCTTCTGGACTCCAGGGAACTCCAAATTTACTTCCTCCAAAATTCACTGCTAAAAAGTAACCACATACAATTCTTGGAAAAGCAAATAATAGATCTGCTGACCAATGTTTCATTGTAATGGGTTGAATAATTCTTTTGATTACTGTTTTCATAACTGAAACGATTTTTAGATTGTTTGATGGTTCAAATGTCTGAATCGTTTCTTAGTACTGCGCCCCAAAACAAAATAGGACGGCTCAAATCATAATTTGAGCCGTCCTACATAAAGTGAGTCTTTACTGTTACTCCTTATTTCATAGCTTCTAATAATACAATCTCATAATCAGACTTTATAGTCACATTCCCATCTTTTACGGTAGTTTCTGTTCCAGAATAGGTGTCAATAACGGTTGTGCCATCCTTAAAAATAGTATCTACTTTAAGAGTTTTAGTTCCTTTTCTCTGATTTAAACCAACTACTACTTTGTCAACAACATTATCTTTGTTATAAGTTCTGGAAAAAACATATGGTGATTCGTTGATCATTTTATGTTTCCCAGCACCAATAGATGGATGATTCTTTCTAAAATTACCAAGTTTTTGCCAATGTTTAAGGAGTAATTTAGTGTCTTCATTTTCCAAATCTTCCCAATTCATCTTTGATCTTAAAGTAGCATCACCTTCAGTTCCTTCGATGATTAATGATCTCGCTGTTTCGTCACCATAGTAAACTTGCGAAATTCCAGGAGTTAATAAAAGCTTAGTAGCTGATTCAAAAGTCTTTTTTCTTTCTTTATCAAAAGGATCACCATCATCATGAGAGCTGATGTAATTCATCACACTTTTTCCAATTAATCCGGTATGAAGCGCAGCACTATATTTACTATATAATTTCTCGTAGTCTAATTTTTTCGCGTCATACTTAAATTGAAAATTAATAAGGTTGTCAAATCCATTGGCATAATAATCAACTTTTTGATCACCAAAATCATAAAAACGTTTTCCATCAATTCCATATCCATATAATTCTCCTAAAACGTAGAATTCGTTATTATCTAAAACTTTTTCAGGATTATTCTTTTTCCATTCAGCAAATGCGAGTTTAGCTTGTTCGGCTAGTACAGCCCAAACCCCTTCTTCAACATGTTTTACTGTATCCACACGATAACCATCAATACCAAGTTCTCTAACGTAATCTGTTAACCACTTAATAATATAGTTTTTAGGAGTTTTTTTGAGTCCAGTTTTAGCAAAAAAGATTTCAAGTTCGTCCATTTCACTTTCCAAACGTCCTTCTTCTTTCCATTTTTTAAGTAATGGTTCTGGTAACTTTACTTCTTCATCACTTTCGGTCTTTACATCGGGAAGATTAGCTACTAAAGTACATTTTACAGCTGTTTCATAATCTTTGTAAGAACATTGAGGTCCAGTTCTTACCCAATCATCGGACCAAACAGGATCTTTTTCTGTTACAGGACCGGTATGGTTGATTACGACATCCATTAGAATTCTAATACCATTTTTATGCGCAACTTCTACAAGTTTTTTTAAGTCATCATAAGTTCCAAAGTTTGGGTCTATTCTTGTCCAGTCTTTAGCCCAATATCCATGAAAAGGGTAGGTATTTCCAGTACCTTCATCAACACTATCGTGTATTTGTTCTACTAATGGATTTACCCAAAGAGCATTAATACCGAGATTAGCAAAATATCCTTCTTCAATTTTTTGTATGATTCCTTTAATATCACCTCCTTCAAAACCTCGTAATACTGCTGTTTCTTTTGTTCTATCAAGAACCTCATCGTTACTAGTATCTCCATTATTAAATCTATCAGCAAGTAAGAAATATACATTTGCACCTTCCCATATAAAAGGAATTTTGTCAGTAGTTACAGGTGTAACTTCTTTTGTTTCTTTCGTTTCGGTTATCTCTTGTTGTGTTTTAGGTTCCTCTTTGCAAGAGACGAATGCACTCAGGCAAATAACAAGAATAGCAGTTGATAAATGTTTCATGTGTTTGTTTTTGTATTCCATAATTTAAATTATGAAATTATCGTAATAAATAAGAGTTGAAGATGCTAATCTATAAAATTGCCTTAAAAAAAACGAGTACATATAATTGCGAATTCCGTAAAAATCATAAACTATCAGGATTTGTTTTGCAATGCTACGTATTGAGAAGGGGAAACGTTCGTAAGTTTTTTAAATACTCGATTGAATGTAGCTTTGCTATTAAACCCACACTCATAAGCTATTCCTAGTAATGAAAGTTGTTCTTGTCTTCCTTCTCTAATCATATCTTGTACGGCTTTAACTCTATAAGAATTTATAAAATCATTGAAGTTCTTTTCAAAACCCGCGTTAATGGTTTCAGATACAATTGTAGCAGGAATATGTAGCATTTTGGATAGCTCGGTTAAATTGAGATCTGGATTAAGAAAAGGTTGTTGATCACTCATAAACTCTTCAATTTTTTTCTTATTATGAATAATTTCGTCGCTTAACTTCGCCTTACTTTCTTCAGCAGAAGTTTGTTTTAATGATACAGAAAAATTAAGATTATTTAATTTATTAGTATCTGTAAAATATCCTTTTATACCTATATATATAATCGCTACTGCTGTAAAAAAATGATACCACCATCTTTGGGTCCAATGAAGATCTGTTATAACGGAGTCGATTACTCCTTGAAAAACACTATATAAAAACAAGAAGGAATAGATGAAAAGAAAGTTTCGAATCCAGTTAAGCTCCAACACATAGGTATTAGAAAAAAAGTGTTGTATTTTCTTTCGATACACATAGTATAATTGAATAGTAAAAGCCAAGTATAATAACATTTGAAGATTTTCTACAATTCCAATCAATGGACTTACATATTTTTCATCTAACGCTATTTTTAAATATCCGTTTTGAGTTTCCGAGAATCCTGGTTGAGAAGCATCATAAATAAATATGACTATTTTATATAAAACGTAAATAGAAACCGGAATAAAATGAATTAGGTCTTTTTTAACAAATCTAAAACCGGATGTGGTAATTGATTTTACATAAAAATAGAGTAAAGGACCTATAGCCAGAGATAAAGCGATTAACCAATAGTTGATTTTTGTATTTCGATAGGTATCATACCAATCCATAAAACCAATAGTATAAGTAGTTCTATGATAGCCGGTAATAAAAATCAGCAACGCTAAAAATAGTGCAGATATGTACTTATGCTTAAAGTATCTTTGCAATAAAAGGGAAGCAAAAAGAAATGCTTGTAACACTAGCACCAATAAAGGAGTACTATAAATGTTAAACGCAGGAAACTCTAAAGGTATCGAAATCGGCATATCGCTAATTTAAATAATTCATCGAATAATTTTTTATTTTTTTTTGAAATTAAAATACTGTTCCTTTGACGATAATTTTATTGTAATGGCTAATTTAAAAGCGTGGATCTCTGCAGCTAGACTTAGAACCTTACCTTTATCTATATCAGGTATCATAGTAGGTTCTTCTATGTTCAATAATCTAAAAGTTAACATGAATCCTTCTTTAGAATATTCTGAAGGTTTCGGTGGAAAACTTTTGTATTTCTCAGAGACATCTATTTTTTGGCTAGCGATAGCTACTACTTTGGGATTACAAATTCTGTCGAATTTTGCCAATGATTACGGAGATGGTGTAAAAGGAACTGATAATGAAGATAGAGTTGGTCCGCAAAGAGCTTTGCAAAGTGGTGCAATTACCAAAAACGAAATGTTTAGAGGAATTGTGATTACTGCTATTGTAACTTTGTGTTTGGCCATTTGTCTTATTTATCAATCTTTTGGACAAGCATATTTCCTATATTCAGTTTTCTTTTTCCTGTTGGGAGTAGCAGCGATCATTGCAGCAATTAAATACACAATGGGTAAAACGGCTTATGGCTACCGTGGGTTAGGAGATGTGTTTGTATTTATATTTTTTGGTTTGGTGAGTGTTATAGGATGTTACTTTTTGTTTACAAAACAATTAAATTGGCTAATTATCTTTCCGGCGATTACTATTGGAATGTTAAGTTCAGCAGTATTAAATCTAAATAATTTAAGAGATCATGACAGCGATAAAAAAGCTGGTAAAAATACCTTAGTAGTTAAACTAGGTGTTTCTGCTGCTAAAAAGTATCATTACTTATTGCTTATTATTGCTTTGTTTTCTATGATAGTTTTTATTGTAAACACTTATGATAGCTACTTTGATTTACTTTTTCTTATTGCTTTTATTCCTTTGATAATTCATTTTTTTAAAGTTATAAAAACTGAAGATACTAAAGAACTGGATCCAGAATTAAAGAAAGTAGCTTTATCTACATTTTTATTATCGATATTATTTAGTATTGGTCAGATTTTTTAACTTTCCATTCTTAATTTAAAACCTTACACAATGAAGATTACCTTTTATGGGCAGAATACATTATTACTAGAAATAGGAAAAAATAAAGTACTAATAGATCCTTTTATTTCTGGAAATCCTTTGTCCAAAGATAAAATTGATATTAGAGATATAAAAGTTGATTATATCCTATTGACTCATGCGCACCAAGATCATACACTAGACGCCGAGGCAATAGCAAAAAATAGTTCGGCAGTAATTGTTTCTAATTATGAAATTGCGATGTATTATCAAGATAAGGGTATTGAAGTGCATCCAATGAACCATGGTGGTAGTTGGAATTTTGATTTTGGAAAAGTAAAGTACGTAAATGCTATTCATACCAGTAGTTTTCCAGATGGAACATATGGTGGACAACCAGGAGGATTTGTAATTGAAGGTGGAGGGAAGAGTATTTATATAGCTGGTGATACCGCATTGACCATGGATATGAAGTTGATACCTCTTTTTACGAAGTTAGATCTCGCAATACTTCCAATAGGTGATAATTTTACTATGGGTATTGATGAAGCCATTATAGCAAGTGATTTTGTGGAGTGTGATAAGATATTAGGAGTGCATTATGATACTTTTGGATATATAGAAATTGATCATAAAGATGCAAAACAGAAGTTTACAGATAAGAATAAAGACCTAGTTTTATTGGATATTGGAAAGAGTATAGAGTTGTAATGAAGGCTACCTATCATAAACATATTCTAGAATTTAAAAGACCTAGTGGTACTTCTAGAGGAATCCTAAAAACAAAAGAAACCTGGTTTATTGTTATTTCAGCAGATGAAAAAAAGGGAATAGGAGAATGTGGAATATTAAGAACTCTTAGTATTGATGATCGTCCGGATTATGAAGAGAAATTAAAATGGACATGTGATAATATTCATTTAGGAGTAAACTTTTTGTATCATGAGTTAAAAGAGTTTCCTAGTATACAATTTGGTGTAGAAATGGCATTTAAATCATTAGAAAGTGCCGATGGATTCACTTTGTTTCCATCTCATTTTGTAAATGGGAATGATGCTATTCCAATTAATGGACTCATTTGGATGGGAGAGAAGGAGTTTATGAAAGATCAGATTGTTGAAAAATTAGATCAAGGGTTTGATTGTATTAAAATGAAAATAGGTGCTATTGATTTTGATGCTGAACTAGATCTATTATCCTATATACGATCTCAGTTTTCGAAAGAAGTAATTGAACTTAGAGTTGATGCAAATGGTGCTTTTTCACCTGATGAAGCGTTAGATAAATTAAAAAGACTTAGTGTCCATGATCTTCATAGCATAGAACAACCCATAAAACAGGGACAGTACGAGATGATGAAAGATCTTTGTAATGATACACCCTTACCTATAGCCCTAGATGAGGAATTAATTGGGGTGTTTGATGTAACAGAAAAGAGGAAATTACTACTAACTATACAACCACAATTTATCATATTAAAACCGAGTTTGATTGGAGGGTTTAAAGGTACGCAGGAGTGGATTGATATTGCTGATGAATTAAATATTGGGTGGTGGATCACTAGTGCATTAGAAAGTAACATTGGGTTAAACGCTATAGCTCAATTTACGTATACTTTAAATAATAATATGCCCCAAGGTCTGGGAACAGGAAGTTTATATACCAATAATATAACGTCGCCTTTATTAGTTGAGAAAGGGACACTAAAGTATTCGGTAAATAAACAGTGGTTAGTACCATATTTATAATAAAATTGAATTTATATGTATATAGAACAAGCATTAAAACCAAAAAATGAATGGTGGAATTATTTATTTGGTTTATTAATCATCTTTATAGGGTGGCAACTCGTTGGAGTTATACCTCTTATTGGAACTGCTTTTGTTAAAGCAAGTGATCTACAAGAATTTGAAGCGGCTGCACAAAATAATTTTTTAGGACTAGGAATAGATAAAAACCTATATTTAATATTGATTATATTCAGTTTTGCGATGGGATTATTAGCCTTGTTTTTCGCAGCTAAACAATTAAATAGGCAATCTATTAAAGAATTGACCACCTCGAGAAATAAAATTGATTGGGCCAGAATACGATTTTCTTTTTTCTTGGTTATCGGTATGAGTTCAATATTGTTTTTGATTAGTTACTTTACGGAATCTGAGATTTATACTTGGAATTTTAAAGCTGTTCCTTTTCTGATATTATTTTTAGTTTCAGTTTTATTGCTACCATTACAAACAAGTTTTGAGGAGTATTTGTTTAGAGGATATCTAATGCAGGGGTTAGGAGTAATTACAAAAAACAAATGGTTTCCCTTATTATTTACTTCTGTAATTTTTGGTTTATTACATGGTTTAAATCCAGAGGTTGCCAAATTAGGCAATGTAATGATGGTTTTTTATATAGGTACAGGTTTGTTATTAGGCATTATGACGTTAATGGATGATGGAATGGAGTTGGCATTGGGTTTCCATGCCGCTAATAATATACTAGCAGCGATTTTAGTAACTACAGATTGGAGTGCTTTACAGACAGATGCACTTTTCATTGATACTTCTGAACCTTCTGCTGGATTAGATATAATTTTACCAGTATTAATTCAATATCCTATTATTATTTTTATTATGGCTAAAAAATATAAATGGTCTGGATGGAAAGAAAAATTGTTTGGAAAAGTAAAGTCTGATATAGTATTAAATCAATAATAACAAAAGGATAATACACAATTTACGTAAAGATAACTCATAGCTATGTAAGAAAATTGAAATTTGGGTATGCAAACAGAAGAGCTTTTTTCTACTCCTAAGATACATGAAAACTTCAGTATAAATAAACAATATCTCGATAATTCGGGAGTGCAACGTATCGCCTATAATTTTATCAAAGAAGGAGAGTTTTACGAGCAGGAGGTAGGTAATTTTCTTTTAGATTGGTTAAATGAAAAAGATCATATAGTTGTACAAACCTCCGGTTCTACTGGAAAGCCTAAAAAGATTAAAATCTATAAACAACATATGGTTAATAGTGCTTTAGCCACAGGATCTTTTTTTAAGGTTCAAGAAGGAACCACTGCTTTATTATGTTTACCAGCAACCTATATAGCAGGGAAAATGATGTTGGTTAGAGCAATGGTATTAGGATGGAAGATTGATTTGGTGCCACCTAAAACCAATCCTTTGGATACTGTATACAAGCAATACGATTTTTGCGCAATGGTTCCTTTACAATTAGATAACTCTATCAATCGCTTGCATCTTATTAAAAAATTGATTGTGGGTGGAGGTACTGTTCCTGAAAACCTTAAGGAACTACTTCAAGGTATCAAAACAAAGATTTTTGAAACCTATGGAATGACAGAAACTATTACTCATATCGCTGCGAGAAGAATAAATCCAAAAAAGAAGGATAAAAAAGATGCTAAGTATTTTAAAGCATTGCCTAATATTACATTAGCAAAAGATGATCGTAATTGTTTAGTTATAAAAGCGCCACAGCTTAATGAGGAAACGATAATTACAAATGACGTTGTAGAATTAAAAACCTATAAAAAATTTCTTTGGAAAGGTAGATATGATAATGTAATTAACAGCGGTGGAATAAAATTATATCCAGAAGAAATAGAAACTAAACTTCAACTATTAATTGGACATCGATTTTTTATTTCTGGAATCCCAGATGATCAATTGGGAGAAAAGCTTGTACTGGTTATTGAACGTGATTATGATAAGGGAGTTAAAGAAACTTTGGAAGATGCTATGCAGCATTTAGAAATTTTAACCAGATATGAAACTCCTAAAGAAATATTCTTTCTGTCCCAGTTCATAGAAACTGATAATGGTAAGGTCCAACGTTCTAAAACTTTGGAAGTGATTACGCATAAATTATCCTAAGCGATTAGATCTATTCCCTATTTAAAAAGAACACTTCCCTCAATATAGCTTGTTGGGAGTAAGTTAAGAAAGTAGTTTTATTTCATAATCAAGAAATTAATCAATTATGAAATCACTACACTATTTTATGATGTTTTGCCTAGTTGTTGGAATGTCATATGCACAAGAATTAACCATAACGGGTACAGTAACAGATAAAGATACTGGAGAAACTCTTCCAGGTGTAAACGTTGTTATTTTAGGGACTACCACTGGAACCAATACAGACTTTGATGGAAATTATTCCATAAAAGCAAAAGTAGATGATGTATTAGAATTTTCGTTTGTAGGATATACTACTGATAAGATAAAAGTAGAGATAGGAATTTCTGTCATTGATGTTGTTTTGATGGGAGATGCAGCGATGCTAGATGAAGTTGTAGTAACTGCTCAAGCTGTTAAGAGGCAACGTAAGGTATTAGGATATTCTGTTTCTACAATTTCTGCAGAGTCTGTTTCTAAACCTAGATCTAAAAGAAGAAAAAACCGTCGAAAAAATAGAAGAAAACAAATTAGCAGACAATTAGCTGGCACTGTTCCTGGAGTTACCATTTCAAATAGTACTAATAATTCAGGTGTTCCTATAACTACTTCACCCGTAATCATTAGAGGAAATGGGACGATTTCTTCTTCCAATCAACCATTATATGTTGTCGATGGTATTCCTTTAGATTCTAAAGATGTAGCTAAAATTCAAAATATAAATCCAAATAAAATTTCTGACGTTAAGGTTCTGAAAGATACAAATGCAACAGCACTTTATGGATCAAGAGCCAAAAATGGATGTATTATTATTACTACCCATAAAGGAAATTATAAAATCGAAAATAATGAATCCTACGAAGAAATAGTAGAGAATAATTTCGCGAAGGTAACTACATCACCATTATCTACTTTTTCTATAGATGTAGATAAAGCTTCTTATAGTAATGTAAGACGAATGATTAACAATGGTCAGCAAATTCCTGCAGACGCTGTTAAAATAGAAGAAATGATTAACTATTTTGATTATGATTATAAACAACCAATAGGAGATCATCCTTTTGCCATTCATACCGAATATGGAAATACTCCATGGAATACTGATACAAAACTCGTTAAAATTGGTTTAAAAGGAAAAGAAATTCCAATGGATCAGATTCCTGCCTCTAATTTAGTTTTTCTATTAGATGTTTCTGGTTCCATGAATTCTCCAAAAAAGTTACCATTGCTTAAAAGAGCCTTTAAATTATTAGTTAATCAATTAAGAGAAAAAGACAAAGTTTCTATTGTGGTGTACGCAGGTGCAGCCGGAATGGTATTAAAACCTACATCTGGAGCTAATAAGAACGAAATTAATCAAGCATTAAATAATTTGGAGGCAGGAGGTTCAACGGCGGGTGGAGCTGGTATAGAACTTGCATATAAAATAGCTCAAGAAAATTTTATAAAAGAGGGTAATAATAGAGTTATTTTGGCTACCGACGGCGATTTTAATGTAGGGATGAGTAGCGATAAGGATATGAAAACATTAATTGAAGAAAAACGTAAATCTGGTGTATTCCTTACTTGTTTGGGTTTTGGTATGGGGAATTATAAAGACAGTAAAATTGAGATTTTAGCCGATAAAGGAAATGGGAATCATGCTTATATAGACACAATGCAGGAAGCACAGCGAATCTTAGGAAAAGAGTTTGGAGGTACATTATATACAATTGCTAAGGATGTAAAAATTCAAGTTGAATTCAACCCTTCAAAAGTGCAGGCGTATCGATTAATTGGTTATGAAAATAGAATGCTACAAGATGAAGATTTTGTGGATGATACTAAAGACGCGGGTGAATTAGGTAGTGGGCATACAGTAACCGCATTATACGAGGTGATTCCTGTAGGAGTTAAAAGTAAATTTCTAAAATATATACCAGAATTAAAGTATACAAATACAAAGAAAAATAAAGATTTTGGAGATGAACTATTGACTGTGAAATTTAGATATAAAAAACCACAAGAAAAGAAAAGTATCGAACTAGTTCATATTCTGAATGTCGATAACTATGAAGTTTCAAAGGATTTTAATTTTGCAGCTTCAGTTGCTTGGTTTGGAATGAAAATTCGTAAATCTAAATATCTAGTAAAAGATAATATTAATGATATAATTGCATTAGCGAAAGAAAACAAATCAAACGATCCACAAGGATATCGAGCAGAATTTATAAGATTGATGAACAGCCATCAAGCGCTATAATAAGGGTGAAAATCTTGGCGAAATTCTACAAACACTCACAATACATTGTGAGTGTGTTTTTGTTTATTTAATAATCTTTTGGTTGAAAAAAGTAACATTTTGTTTCGAACTGCAATAAAGAGTAAGTTGAATAATTTACTAATGATCGATATAATGAAAATTAAATATACTATAAGCTTACTATTTGTCTTACTGTTCAGTCTTAATACTATATTGCCAAATACGATAAAACCTGTTAACATTACTATCTATTGGGATTCTTCCTTATCTCTAAGAAATAAGGATAAAAACAGAGAATTGGAATTTTTAGATTATTTTTTTCAAAAGTATCCGAATTGTGATGTTAAATTGGTAACCTTTAGTGCTCTAAAAAATAGTGAAGATGTATTCAATGTTAGATCTTCGAAATGGGATCAATTAAATAGAAAATTAGAGAACGTAGAATATGATGGAGCTTCTGACTTTAGTCTTATAGATATTGCTGGTAGCGGTGATTTTTTGTTTTTATTTTCAGATGGGAAAAGTAATTTGGGTGAAACGATTAATAAGTTATATACTCCAAGAATTATTACCATAAGTAGCAATAAAAATGTAAATAAAAAATGGTTGCATGAAACAGCTTACTATAATAAAGGGTATTATGTAAACCTTTTGGAAAATGATATTTCTTCTTCAGTGAGAGATATTCTGGAGAAAAAAGTTATGTCAAAGCTTATTTTTATTGATAGTAAAAATGCTAAACCTAATGGCAGTAAGCTTATTGAGGGTATAGTTAGCGATACATATGGTAATCCAGTTCAGGATGCATATGTTTCTATAAAGGGTAAAAATAAAAGTACCATTACCGATCAGAGTGGAGCTTATAAAATAGCTATCGACACCGATGATATACTGATTTTTAGTGCAGGGGATATGAAAACGGCTGAAGTAATTACAGATCTTGATAATTTAATAAATGTTACTCTTACAAGAAAAATAAATGATTTAGATCCTATTGTTATTAAATCAAAATCAGCCGAAGAGATAGATATGGTTCTTATAGGAGATAAAAAAGTAAATAAAAGATCTTTGGGATATGCTGTAAGTAATATAACTTCTGAAGATATAAGTGATGCCAATAGAACATTAGGTGAATCCTTAGCAGGAGAATTTGCAGGTGTTCAGCTGGGTAATAATAATGATGCTGGGCAAATAATTATTAGAGGGTTTAGTTCATTTGTTCTCTCTAACCATCCTACTTTTATCATTGATGGAATGCCATTATCTAGGAATGAGAGTGATATGGATTTTATTGATCCAAATATTATCGCGGATATTACCGTATTAAAAGGATTAGCTGCCACTAACAGATATGGAACTTTAGGAAATAATGGAGTTGTATTAATTACTACAAAAATGGCCAGTTTAAAAAAGGATAAAGAAACAAAAGAGGAAGATAGCAAACCTAAAATAGTTTATAAAAATTTTAGTTCTCCTTTAATAATATCAGAAGAAAAAACTTCAGGTTTTGTAACTATGCTCCAAAGTTATAATTCGGTTACTGATGCCTATAACCACTATTTAAGCCATGTTGATAATAATATGGATAATGTAAAATATTTTATAGAATCAGCATCTTATTTTTTTGATAATGGAGATAAACAAAAAGGTTTAAGTGTATTGTCAAATCTTTTAGAATTATTTCCCAAAGATACTTCAGTGTTGAGAGTGTTAGCGTTTCATTATGAAAAATATGGGTTATCCAATTATGCAGAAAAAATTTATAAAATTATCATGGAAACTTCAATAAACGATACACAAAATTATTTGGATTTAGCTAACATTTATTTTAAAAACAAAAAATATAAAGAGTCTATTAGTCTTTTTAAAAAAATTACAAATAACAAAATAAAAGAAATTAATTCATTCAGCGGATTAACTCCTCAAATTAACAATGATTATAGACATCTTCTTTCTTATAGAGATCAAACTTGGAATGTAACCAACATAAAAAAATCCAACTTCATTTTACCAAAACATAAATTAAGAGTTGTTACGGAGTGGTCTCATCCTCAATCCGAATTTGAAATTCAATATATTAATCCCGATAAACATTTTTTTACTCTTAGCCATACAAAAAAAGATAATGTTAACATGTTAAATAAGGAAATTGCCGAAGGTTTTTTATCAGATGAATATGTCCTATCCGATTTAAAAAAGGGGACATGGTATTTGAATCTAATGGTACCAGAAAAACAAGCTTCGAATATCAAAAAACCAAAATATTTAAAGGTTAAAGTATATACAGATTTCGGAACAACTAATCAGAAATTACAAACACATTTATTAGACCTGGATGGTACGGTTAAAAATCAAGTATTTACATCGTTTACTATTAATTAAAACAATATAGATTATAATCCTTATATCGGAAGACATCTACAAAGCATTGCGGGTGTCTTTTTTTTGTAATATTTTTATTCCTACTTAATAAATCACTCAAATGAAAAAAATACCCATCTTAGTATTATTTATTTTTTTAAATAATTTACAAGCTCAGATTCTTCCAGAAAGAGATAGGGCAGATGTTATAGATCAAGTACTTGCTGATCGTTTTAATGTGCTATTACCAAAATTAATGGATAGAACGGGTTTTGATATGTGGATTTTAATTTCTAGAGAGTATAATGAAGATCCAGTTTTAAGAACGATGTTACCTGCAAAATGGTTGAATGCAAGACGCAGAACGATTTTAGTTTTTTATAGAGATAAAGCAAATAATACCATAGAGCAGTTAGCTGTTGCCCGATATAATGTTGGTAAATATATTGATTCTGCTTGGGATAAGGAAAAACAACCAGATCAGTGGAAAGCATTGGTTGATATTATCGAAAAAAGAAAACCAGAAAAAATAGGAGTAAATTATTCTACGCATTTTGGTATTGTAGATGGTATTGTAAAGACCGATTATGAAGAGTTTATGCAAGTACTTCCGGAAATATATAAATCAAAGGTCACTTCAGCAGAAAAGTTAGCAATTGCTTGGATAGAAACCAGAACGGAACAGGAAATGGAAATCTATAAAGAATTAGTACAAATCACACATGATATTATAGCAGAAGCTTTTAGTACCAAAGTGGTAAAACCAGGAACTACCACAACGGATGATGTGGTATGGTGGTTAAGACAGAAAGTTACTGATATGGGATTAGAAACTTGGTTTCACCCTACTGTAGATATACAACGAATGGACGAGCCATTAGAGAGTCATATTGTCTCCTTTTCAAATAGGCCTAACGACAAAATCATTAAACAAGGAGATCTTATTCATTGTGATTTTGGTATTACTTATTTAAGATTGAATACAGATTGCCAGCAACATGCTTATATTCTTAAGAATGGAGAAATGGCTCCTCCAGAATATTTAAAAAAAGCTTTCGCAGATGGGAATAGAATTCAGGATATTTTTACAGGGAATTTTAAAACTGGAAAAACAGGAAATGAGATTTTATTAGAATCCTTAGAAGAAGGGAAAGCAGAAGGTCTTAAACCAGCGATTTACACTCATCCTTTAGGGCTGTACGGGCATTCATCCGGTACAACTTTAGGAATGTGGGATTCACAAGGAGGAGTTCCTGTAAATGGTGATTATCCTTTATTTGAAAATACGGTGTATGCAATTGAATTAAATACTACTGTATCAATTCCTGAATGGAATAAAGATATCCGTATTATGCTAGAAGAAGCTGGTTTTTGGGGGACCAAAGGTTTTAGGTACGTAAATGAAAGACAAACGGAATTAATTACGATACCACGAAGACAATAGTTAATAGAATAAAGAGAGAGATTGGCTCATTATTATCTCTCTCTCTTTATTTTAAAGATTAGATATAATTAATTATGGTTTAAATGTTTCATAAACCAAATAGATTATAATTCTTTATTTATGGACAAATAGGGTTACAGTCATCTCCAGGTCCACCGTCGTCTCCATTCCCGCTGCCGCCAGGTCTTCGTACGGTTCTTCCATCTGCCCATTTTCTTGCTTCTGGGTTTACAACCCAAATACGTAATCCTCTGCTGGCAAATTCATTTCGTTCCAATTGTGATCTAAGACGCAACGTGATTACATCTTGACCTTGTGCATTTACATACTGTACGCGATCACTTCCTCTATAAGTTCCGATAATGTTTGAACCTGTAGTAGTTCTAACATCTACATATGCATTATCTTCAAAATTACTACCCACGATCCAGATACAATAGTTGTCATCACATCCGGCTCCTGCTCGAGAAATTTTTGGTGTTCCATCTCGTGACACAAAAGCAGCATTATATCTCCCTAAAAATAAATTATAATTCGGACAGTTTCCTAAGGTTAAATATTCTTCTACTACATAGCCTGGTGGAATTCCCTCAATAGAACATACAATTCTAAAGTCGGCATTATTCTTTTCTGATGATTCTAGTTCTAATTGTTCTTCTAAAATTAAATTTTCCTCTAATAATTGATCTTCTTCCGGTTGACAACTAATTGCACCTACTAGTAATAAGAGTAGAAGAAGTATTTTAAAAATATTTTTCATGATAGTTTCATATAAATTGTTAATAAACGATTTGTGTTTCTGCCGGCTTTAATACGGGTATAAAACTATCTTCAAATACTATAAATTAAAAGGAAAGCAACATCAAATTTATAAATTTGCTTTTGTTTGATTAAATGTAATACATTGATACATAAGGTTTAGGACTTCTGCTAATCAAAAATCCCTAAGAAATAGATATTTCTTAGGGATGTCTTTTTATAATGTTATAAAGTCTTTATAACTCTATTTCTTCTGTTGTTCCATCGGGATATGTTACCGTTGCTTTGTTATCACAAGTACCATCTCCGTAATCAATAGAGGCACTTAGTGTATTTTTAGTCATTACTAAGGTACCACTAGTAATATATCCACAACTAAAAGTTCCCGCTAAAGTAGGATCCGTAGTTAGAGAGTAACTATCGCTACCTAAGGTAACAATCCAGCTTCCTCCAATAGTATATGAGGCGTTTCCTGATCCGAATCCACTAATAGTATACGTTTTAGTTCCTTGCTCTGAAGCTGTAGTTCCATCGGCTAAAGTAATAGATAGGTCAGATGTAACTGTATACACAAAACTACCAGCATCCGTATCTATAGTATAGGTGGTACTTTTACTTCCATTTACCGAATTACCGGCATAACTTAAGTTATCAAATGTAATAGTGGTAGTCACTGTATTATTTTCCATTACCACGGAGACATTAATGGCACCACTAATGGTTTCGCCATCTTCATTTGTACAGTCTGTAAATGTAAGTGTATACCCTGTATCTGTAATACTAAAATCTGCACATCCTGGTTTCCTAATTTTTGAAGAAATTGCGCTATTAGATCTATTCATAGAAATATTATCCAACGTCATGTCATCTATGAAATTAGATATTTTTTCTACCTCTAAGCTTTTCATTACATCTTCCTGAGTGATGTCTACAGCAGATGTATCATTGTTATCATCGTCGCTACAACTTACCACAAATAGTCCGACCATAATTGCAATAACAACTACTCTAAATTTTAAAAATACTTTGTTCATTATTGATATTTTTTTTGAGTTATCATGTACAAAACGAAACTATTTTTTATTTATTACAGTTGGTTATAATTTAGTTTAAGCCAAAAAAAAGAGACTTCAGCATAATTGAAATCTCTTTTTTTAAGAAAAAATTATATCATTACACTTGTATTACACCCAGATTAAAAGGTTTTTCTATTGGAGCATGATCAGCAGCTTCAATACCCATAGAAATCCATTTTCTTGTTTCTAAAGGATCGATAATAGCATCGGTCCAGATTCTAGCTGCTGCATAATACGGCGAAATCTGTTTATCATATCGTGCTTTGATTTTATCGAACAATGCTTTTTCATCCTCTTCAGAAAGTTCCTCACCTTTCTTTTTAAGAGATGCAGTCTCTATTTGCAATAAAACTTTGGCTGCTTGCGCACCTCCCATTACAGCTAATTCGGCGCTTGGCCACGCACAAATAAGTCTTGGGTCATAGGCTTTTCCACACATAGCGTAATTTCCTGCACCATAAGAATTCCCAACAACAACTGTGAATTTAGGAACGACACTGTTACTTACAGCATTTACCATTTTAGCACCATCTTTTATAATACCACCATGTTCACTTTTACTACCTACCATAAAACCAGTAACATCTTGTAGAAAAACTAACGGAATCTTTTTTTGGTTACAATTGGCAATAAAACGAGTAGCTTTATCTGCAGAATCGGAATAAATCACACCTCCGAATTGCATTTCGCCTTTCTTGTTTTTTACAACTTTACGCTGATTTGCTACGATTCCAACAGCCCATCCATCTATACGAGCATATCCGGTAATAATAGTTTGTCCGTATCCGGATTTATATTCTTCGAAATCAGAATCATCTACCAAACGATGAATGATTTCCATCATATCATATTGCTCATTTCTAGCTTTCGGTAAAATTCCGTAGATCTCTTCAGGACTCATCTTAGGTTTTACAGCTGGTACTCTGTTATATCCCGCTTTCTCAAAATCACCTATTTTAGAAACTATATTCTTAATAGTGTCTAAAGCATCTTTATCGTCTTTTGATTTATAATCGGTCACGCCAGAAATTTCGCAGTGCGTTGTCGCTCCGCCTAAGGTTTCATTGTCTATACTTTCTCCAATTGCCGCTTTTACTAAATAACTACCAGCCAAGAAAATACTTCCTGTTTTATCTACAATTAAGGCTTCGTCACTCATTATCGGAAGATAAGCTCCTCCTGCTACACAGCTTCCCATTACTGCAGATATTTGAGTAATTCCCATGCTACTCATTACAGCATTGTTTCTAAAAATTCTACCAAAATGTTCCTTATCCGGAAAAATTTCATCCTGCATCGGTAGATAAACACCAGCACTATCTACAAGATAGATAATTGGTAATCTGTTTTCAATTGCAATTTCTTGTGCTCTTAGGTTTTTCTTTCCGGTTATTGGAAACCATGCACCAGCTTTAACGGTAGCATCATTAGCTACCACTATACATTGTTTACCACTTATATGACCTATTTTAATAACTACACCACCACTTGGGCAACCTCCATGTTCAGGATACATTTCATCACCAGCAAAAGCTCCAATTTCTATAGCTTTAGAATCATCATCTAATAGATATTCGATTCTTTCTCTTGCTGTCATTTTGCCTTTGGCGTGTAATTTTTCAATTCTTTTTTCCCCACCACCTAATTTGACCTTTGCAAGCTTTTGACGCAGTGCAGATACTAACAGTTTATTGTGGTCTTCGTTTTTATTGAAGTTTAAATCCATTTGTGTGTATTGTTTGCACGAAAATACAAAAATCAATGAGTTTTTAAATTATTAATAACAAAACCAAAAACAGCTTGGAATCATTTCAAAATAGTTTCTAAAATGTTAATTAATTATCTCTAATATTAAGAGTCTATAACGTTTCTATAACAGTTTGCTAACATTTGATTATCAGATAGTTAACAGTATACAGGTAGTTTTATGGATATTTTAAATCACTGTATAACAATATATTAACTATTAATCTGAATCAATTATGAAATTATTGAAGCCAAATCCTTCTTTATGGATATTATCATTTGCATTTTTTTTTACAAGCTGTAACATAGATGATGATAATTATAATGCGGAAATACAAAATGTCTCAAATACAATCATTGGAGAATTCAAAGCAGGAACTTTTTTGTACGATAACGAAGGTCCACACGATTATAGCTTTCACCTTAAAACACAAGAGGGGTTTATAGAAACCTATGAATCTGGTTCTAAATCTAGTTATGCCGGTGCCAGTGTTAGTCTTTCATCGGGAGATTGGTACTTAAACGATGCATTATTAGGCGGTTTGTCTAATGATCGAAAATATCAGTCTAAGTCTGTTAGAATTAGAAATACGGGTTATGCCATCATGTCCTTTAATATGGATAATGGTGTAGAAACTATTAGAATTCGTCATGCCAAATACGGTAATGACGGTAATTCTACTTGGAGACTAATTGCTTCATATGATAACGGTGTTTCTTGGTATTACGTAGGAAGTACAATTACCACAAATTCTACTACACTAAATACGGTTTCTTTTGATGTAAATGAAACTTCAAGTGTACGATATGGAATACAAAAACTTTCCGGAGGTTCTAACAGAATAAATATCGATAATGTTGAAATTATTACCGATACCAATAGTGGATCTAGTCCAGGTATTGATAGTAATATAACTTTTGGAAATCCTTCTGATGCGGGCACAAGTTCAACCAATTATTATCTTTCTAAACCAGACTTTTCGTTATCCTATAATAATAACACCGGAACAGCTAATTGGGTAAGTTGGCATTTAAGTAGTGCTTGGACAGGTGATACCCCTAGATGTAATTGTTTTAAAAGAGACAATGATTTACCAAGTAGTTTTTTTAGAGCAACATCTAGTGATTATACAAATTCTGGTTTCGATAGAGGGCATTTATGTCCGTCTGCAGATAGAAACGGTACAGAAGATTCTAATGAAAACACTTATTACATGAGTAATATTGCTCCACAAGCCCCAGATAATAACCGAAAAAGTTGGGCAAATTTTGAGAGTTATTTAAGATCATTAACATTAGATGGCAATGAGGTCCATATCATTGCTGGAGTTGCAGGTAGTGGTGGTATTGGAGGAAATGGTTTTGCAACAACTATCGATGGAGGTAACATTACAGTGCCTGATTCCTTTTGGAAAGTAGCATTGATATTACCAAATGGTACAAATGACATTAATAGGGTGACAACATCAACAAGAGTTATCGCTATTAATATACCCAATGATCAGGGAATTACAAGTGATTGGACCCAATTTAGAACTTCTGTTGATGCTATCGAAAGTTTAACAGGATATGATTTATTTGAAAATATAACGAACTCCATAGAATCTGTAATAGAGTCAGTTGTAGATAACGGACCATCAAGTTAGAAATCTATGTGTCATACAGAAGAAATAGGGGCTTATAATTATTTAAGTTCCTATTTTAATTAGGAAGGATGCATAAGTGTTTGTTTACCAAAGAATAAGAAGATTATAGACGTCAAGAAGTTGTAAAAAAGCTATTTTTTGACGATAAATTACCGATATTTGTATGCTGTTTTTGATTTTAGAGATCAAAACTATTTAACTAAATAACTTGTGATTTATGGGAATGAATAAAAATACGGTATTAGCTTGGGCGACCTTTATAATGGTCCTAGTAGGATTAGGACTAATTGCATTAGGAGCATTTAGATATAGTCATGTTTCTGGATGGGGATTTGCTGCAGTTGGAGTTGGATTTCTTGCTAATGCTTGGGTTTTTAATGCTTTAAAAGGTAGAGTTTAGAATTCTTTTCTTGACGCAAAACATATATCAATAATATTCTTAAAATTTAGGGCTTATGTCAGACGATAAAAAAATTATCTTTTCTATGTCTGGAGTTACGAAAACGTATAAAAGTGCAAACACTCCAGTTTTAAAAAATATTTATCTAAGTTTTTTCTACGGTGCAAAAATTGGTATTCTTGGATTGAATGGTTCAGGAAAATCTACACTATTAAAAATTATTGCTGGAATTGATAAAAATTATCAAGGTGATGTTGTGTTTTCTTCAGATTATTCCGTAGGCTATTTAGAGCAAGAACCACAATTAGATCCTGATAAAACAGTATTAGAGGTGGTAAAGGAAGGAGCTGCGGAAATGGTTGCTGTGTTGGATGAGTATAACAAGATCAATGATATGTTTGGTCTTGAAGAAGTGTATAGCGATGCTGATAAAATGCAAAAGTTAATGGATCGTCAGGCAGTACTTCAGGATAAAATTGATGCAGGAAATGGATGGGAACTTGATACTAAATTAGAGATAGCCATGGATGCCCTAAGAACTCCAGAACCAGATAAGAAAATCGAAGTGTTATCAGGAGGAGAACGAAGAAGGGTAGCCTTATGCCGTTTATTATTAAAAGAACCTGATGTATTGCTTTTAGATGAGCCTACGAACCACTTAGACGCAGAATCTGTTCATTGGTTAGAACATCATTTAGCACAATATAAAGGTACTGTTATTGCAGTTACTCACGATAGGTATTTCTTAGATAATGTGGCAGGTTGGATTTTAGAATTGGATAGAGGAGAAGGTATTCCTTGGAAAGGAAACTACTCGTCTTGGTTAGATCAAAAATCAAAACGTTTGGCGCAAGAGAGTAAGTCGGCTTCTAAACGTCAGAAAACATTAGAACGTGAGTTAGAATGGGTACGTCAGGGAACAAAAGGAAGACAAACCAAACAAAAAGCACGTTTAAAAAATTACGATAAATTAATGAGTCAAGATCAAAAGCAGCTTGACGAAAAATTAGAAATTTATATTCCTAATGGACCTAGATTAGGAACAAATGTAATCGAAGCTACGGGAATTAGTAAAGCTTATGGCGACAAACTGTTGTATGAAGATCTTAATTTTAAATTACCGCAAGCAGGAATTGTGGGAATTATAGGTCCAAATGGAGCTGGTAAAACAACTATTTTTAGAATGATCATGGGAGAAGAAACTCCTGATAAAGGTACTTTTAGCGTTGGAGAAACCGCTAAACTTGCTTATGTTGATCAATCACACGCTAATATAGATCCTGAAAAATCTATTTGGCAAAATTTCAGTGACGAACAAGATTTAGTAATGATGGGCGGAAGAGAAGTAAATTCTAGAGCTTATCTTAGTCGATTTAATTTTGGAGGTAGTGAGCAAAACAAGAAAGTCTCTACGCTTTCAGGAGGAGAACGAAATAGATTACATCTAGCAATGACCTTAAAAGAAGAAGGTAATGTATTACTTTTAGATGAGCCCACTAACGACCTTGATGTTAATACATTAAGAGCGCTTGAAGAAGGCTTAGAAAACTTTGCAGGATGTGCAGTAGTTATTTCTCACGATCGTTGGTTTTTAGATCGTATATGTACTCATATTTTAGCTTTTGAAGGTGATTCACAAGTATATTTCTTCGAAGGAAGTTTTTCTGATTATGAGGAGAACAAGAAGAAACGCTTGGGAGGTGATCTAATGCCAAAACGTATTAAATATAAAAAACTCGTACGTTAATCATCTAGAGTAAATTGAAAATAAAAAATCATTGCTAAAACTAATTTAGCAATGATTTTTTTACTTTACAGAATAGTTAATTCTTAATTAATAATTAACTTTTTAACAGTTGCCTTCTGTTCGTTGTTTTTTAAATGTAATAGATAAATACCGGTACTTAAATCAGATACATTGTAGTTTTTACTTTGTGTAGTGGTTAAATCACCATTAAACAATTCTTTTACCAGTTGACCTTCAATGGAGTAAATAGAAATACTTCCTTCTCCTTGTAAAGAGTGATTTAGATTTAATTGATCCGATACTGGATTCGGAAAAACATCTACAACATTTTCACTTATCGTATTTTCTTCCACACTTAAGACAAAATCATCGAACTTAATTTTATGCATAGATCTTCCAAAAGTACCCACGTAAAGTTCTTTAGTTGGCTCATGATATTTTAAATCACGCATTATTGTAGCGGGTAAATTATTTCCGAGTATATTCCAATTAACACCATCATTATCAGAGTACCAAACACCCATATCTGTAGCAATGGTAAGTACGTTTTCTGATGTAAGAGTGTTCGGTATAATAATAATATCATTTACTGGAATACTGGGTAGATTTGCTGAAATATCTTCCCATGTTTGCCCTCCGTTATTAGATTTAAATACGTGTGGTGAATAATCCAATTCTCCATATCCTGATAGAGTTACATAAATTGTCTGATCATCTTGAGGGTGTATAGCTAATGAAGTGACATATCTATCTGGTAATCCAGAACTAATATTTTGCCAAGTAGTTCCTCCGTTAAAAGTAACGTTTACGTTTCCATCATCACTTCCGGTGTATATAGTATTTACATTCAAATAAGAAGCTGCAATAGCTGTTAAAGTACCAAAAGAAAGAGAACCGCTTGGGTGCTCACCATCTGTTAAATCATCACTAATTGAAGACCAACTAAGTGCTCTGTTTTCTGATTTATATAATCTGTTACTTCCATAAAACACAATTTCGGGATTAAATGGTGATAGAATTACAGGTGTGTTCCAATTAGTTCGATCGTTTTGATTTATCCCGGTTAATGCTCTAGAAAATGTAAAACCTCCATCCACTGATCTTGAAAGATTACCAAATTGCGATTCTGCGTATACAAAATCATTATCTACCGGATCAACATTTACATGAAAACCATCACCTCCTTTAATAGAAAACCAATCAACATTTCCATTAACATTACGAATTGTATTATTATCCTGAGTTCCTCCAAATAGATTTGTTGGGTTTAAAAAATCGACTTCTATATTGTAAAATTGTGTAATTGGTACATTAGGAAACAGTGTCCAAGTGGTCCCTCGGTCTTCTGATATATATGCACCACCATCATTTCCTGCCAATATAAAATTAGCATCTGTTTTTGAGAATTCCATAGCATGGTGATCTACATGCATTCCATCAACAAATTCCCAGCTGGAACCACTATCTTCAGTTTTGTATAAGCTTTGACCTAGCACAAATATTTCATCCGGATTATCAGGGTGTACTCTAAGATTTCCAAAAAACCATCCAAAGGAAGCATCAACATTAGTAATGCCAGTATCTGGTATTCTAACCCATGAATTTCCGTTATCTATAGATTTATATATTCCGTTGAATACATTAGTGTTACTATTTGTGGTATATCGAGCATAAATAATATTGGGATCGGATGATGAAATGGCAATTCCTATACGGCCTGTTTCTTCATCAGAAATTGGTAATCCATTAGTTAGCTTCTCCCAAGTCTCTCCACCGTCAGTAGATCTATGTAAACCAGAAGTTGTTCCTGCATAATCACGCCCATATGGTCTTCTTGTACGTTCCCACATTGCAGCAAATATGATATCCGTATCGACAGGATTTATGGCTACATCAATTCCAGCTGTAGTATCCGTAAGAAATAATACTTGTTCCCAGGTATTACCTCCATCTGTAGTTCTATAGATTCCACGTTCATTATTTGTGCCATAAAGAATTCCTGTAGCAGCAACAAATACACGATCGGGGTTTGTAGGATCAACTACTATTCTCCCAGTATGATTAGTTTCTTCAAGCCCAATATTAATCCATGAATCTCCACCATCATCGGATCTATAAATACCATTTCCAAAAAAAGCTCCAGAGTTTACTGTTCCATTTGCTTCACCAGTACCCACATAGATACGTTGAGGGTCAGATGGAGCAATTGCAATACTACCGATAGAAGGAACTGCTATGTCATCAAAAATAAACTCCCAATTATCACCTCGGTCGTAACTTCTAAGAACACCTCCAGTAGCTGTTGCTAAATACAAATGATTGTCATTTACTGGAGAAATTGCCACATCAGTAATACGTCCTGATATGTTTGAAGGACCAATTAACTCCCAATTAGTCTCTTGAATACTTTTTTTTGCTTTAGCAATTTTATGCTGCTCTATAGCTCGTTGAACCGCTTTTTTATTAATAAAGTTATTCGGATAAGCCCGCTGATTGTACATCCATTCGTTTGGATATTCTTCTAACAAAGAAGCTGTTGAGTTTTGTTTTTCAGGAGTGGAGTTAACGTTTATTAGGATAAACGGAGTAACTACAACCATTAATACTAAGAATAAAATCCAAGAGTTTTTTTGTGTCATACTGTTTTTGTTTTCGCAAAAATAAAATATATTCGATAATCCTAAAATTAATTATTCGTTTTGATTCTTATCAGGATGAATACTAAAAACCATGTTTACTATGGAAATTCCATCAATTAAGGTAATTGCCTTTGATGCTGATGACACCTTATGGGTAAATGAAACCTTTTTTCGAAAGGCGGAAGAGGATTTTTGCGAATTGGTATCAGCGTATCTTCCAAAAGAAGAAGCAAATAAATTACTCTTTGAGATAGAAATGCAAAACCTTGGGTTATATGGATATGGTATTAAGCCATTTACACTTTCGTTAATAGAGGCTGCTATCAAAATAACAAATGGAAATATGGACATTGCATTGGTTGAAACGCTTATTGAAAGAGGAAAAAAAATGTTACAAGAACCAGTGGAATTAATTGATGGCATTGAAGAAACTTTAGAGTATTTATCAAAAAAATATCGTTTGGTAATGGCTACTAAAGGAGATTTACTTGATCAGGAGCGAAAATTGATTAAATCAGGTCTGGAAAAGTATTTTCATCATATCGAAATTGTATCTGATAAGACTGAAAAACAATATCAGAAATTGGTAGATCATTTAGATATTGACAAGTCAGAATTTTTAATGGTAGGTAATTCTCTTAAGTCTGATATTTTACCAGTTTTAAATATAGGAGCATACGCTTTTCATATTCCTTTTCATACAACTTGGGTACATGAAGTTTATAATGGAACTATTGACCATCCTAATTTTAAAAGTTTAACGCATTCTAAAGAATTACTACATTATTTATAATGACAAAAACGAGATTAGATCTTTCTGCATGGAACAGAAAAGAACATTTTGAGTTCTTTAATTGTTTTGATGAGCCTTTTTTTGGAATTGTATCTAAGGTTGATTTTTCAAAAGGATATCAAACGGTAAAAGAACATAGTTACTCTTATTTTCTATTTTATTTGCATAAAGCTGTAAAGGCGGCTAATAGTATCGAACCTTTCAGATATAGAATTGAAGATGGAGAAGTATATGCATATGATAAAATACATACTTCGGCTACCATTGCAAGAGAAGATCATACTTTTGGCTTTTCTTTTATAGAATATCATCCAGATTTTAAGGTTTTTGCTCAGAATGGGCAAAAGGAAATAGAAGCAGTAAAGAATTCAATAGGATTACGTCATAATGATGATGCCAAAAGGCTAGATAGCTTACATATTTCTTCAATCCCTTGGTACAATTTTAGTAGTATATCACATGCAAGACACTTTACATACAGAGATAGTGTTCCAAAAATTTCTTTTGGAAAATATACTAGAGAAAATAATAAGATTAGTTTACCTGTTTCTGTACATGTAAATCATGCCCTAATGGACGGATACCATGTAGGACTATTTTTGGAAGAGTTTCAACGATTATTAAATGAATAAAATACACAAAGGTTTCATTAAATAATGAAACCTTTGTTTTTAAAAGAATATTACAACTAGATTAACGATATACATATCCGATTACACCTTCATAAATGTATCCTGCACTAATTCCTTCATTATAATTAGTGGTATACAGATGATCTGTATTCGAAGCTCCATAAAATCGATATAATTTTACTCTTCCGCTACCAGCACCGGTATGGATGTAAGCAGCTTTTTTAATATTACTATATAATGCTTTAGTACTGTAATCTCTCCAGCCTCTTCTTAGCAGGTTTGATTTTTCAGAAGTGCTAGTTGTCATTACAAAGTCTTTATTTCCTGGAGCTAATAAGAAAAATATTTGTCTAGTTCCAGATGGAGGTGCCGAGATAAAATCATAGGTTCCTAGTTTGAATGGTCTTCCTTCATATGTTCCATGGCGCACTCCTAAATTAAGCACTTGATAGGTATGAACAGTGTTGGATCCACCAGAATAATACCGGCTAACTGGTAAGATTGTATTTACTTTGTTTAAATTTTCAGGAGTTTCCTGAAGATTTTCTACTGATTCAAAATCTGAACTTAATTCATCTTTTTCACAGGATGTAAAAGTTAAAGAAGCTAATACTAAAGCACCCAAAAACAGAGAATTTAATGTGTTTTTCATAATTTAAATTTGATTAATAATTAGTATTCCAAAGATGAATATTACCAATCTTTTTCTATTGCTTTTGTGGTGTTAATTAGGGGAATTTGTGGATGTTTGTATATATCAAGAGGACATTTGTTGCAAAACTCTTAAGCGTTATAAAATATAAAATAATTAATGAGACGTGATAGTAGGTGTATCTATTTCTATAATCTCACCAATACCCATTTGATTTAAATAAATACTCCCTATTCTTACTCGAATTAAACGTAGGGTAGGGAATCCAACAGCAGATGTCATTTTTCTAACTTGCCGAAATTTACCTTCTTGTAATGTGATGGATATCCAACTAGTTGGTCCATGTCGATCATCTCGTATTTTTTTTGATCTTTCTGGAAAATTAGGAACTGATTTTATTTTAAAAGCTTTGCATGGATTGGTCATATATTTTTTTCCATCGAAACCAATTTCTACACCATTTTGTAGTGCTAAAATTGCCTCATCCGTAATGGAGCCATCCACTTGTACATAATATTCTTTTTCAATACCCCTACTACATATATAGTTGCTTATTTTACCATCAGTAGTAATTAATAAAAGACCTTCTGATTTTTCATCTAACCTTCCAATTGACATACTGCCCGAGGGAAAGTCATATAATTCACCTAATAATCGTTTGGACTTTTGTTTTTGCCCATTGTTTACAAACTGACTAAGATATCCGTATGGTTTGTAAATTTTAAAGTGCTTATTATTATTCATATATATAGAGTGGTGAAACAAATTCTTGTAACTAATAAGAGATGCTCAATTACAAACATCAAATGTAGTTATGATTATAGAATGTTTGAAGCAATCATGTTTACTTTTATAAACATTTTATAACTAATTAATAATCAGATGTACTTTATTGTTTTTAAATAGTTGTTATTATGTCAATTCAATTCATTGGACAGCCTTATAGGCAAGATATTATTGTAGGAGGCTATGCTTCAGGTAGAAGAAGAAACCAAGAACCGAATTATTTTGGTCCTAATCTATTAGAAAATTGGGAAAGAGATTCTGTTAGAGGCTATTACCAAAGTATTTCTAATGAAGATTTGGTTAATATAATGTATACCTCTAGAAATCATGTTACTATTCATATTTATCGGGTTCGATTGTCGGATGTTTCTATGGTAGAAAATACCTTGGATTTAATTCCTTCTGGTCATTTAAGATGGTTAAAACAACGAAAACCAGAAGGTATTATATTTTCAAATTCTGCAGGAAGAGGAAATTCTGAAATATATACTGGTGGTTTAAATCCAATTTATGATGACCGTTCTACTGATTTTTTTGATGAGCGTGATGGTATAATAATAACCTATGGCGCATTATGGAGAAATCAAAATCTCAGAATAATATCAACTCTAATGCATGAAATTGGTCATGTGATGACCCATTCGGGTAAAATTAGTTATCGCTATTTCTCCGCTGCCGATAGAGAAACATTATCCAATACCAGAGTATCTAGGAATCCAGGAAGATTAGAAGCTCTTTGTAATGCATATATGTATTTTATTTGTTATAGTAGTTTATCTCCTGCAGTGCATCTTTATGGAGATAGATCATCAGATTTGCAAAGAAATTCAGAAACTCGGGCAGCACTAAGAAGATGTCCAGCATTTACAAGTAGAATGTTGTCCAGTACAGAAATACATCGCTTTAGAGAACGATAAGAAAAACATTGTTTATTAAAAAATATGGTTTTAATTCTTTAGAATAACCTTTAATTCATGTGTATAGTATATCTTTGTAAGCTTATAAGTATAATTATAAATTTTATACTTCGTCGTTTCTACCGCTAATGAGACCAATTATTAGGTGATGTCATTAACCCTTGTATAATTTTCTGTTAAGTATTTCGATGACTTGTAAAATACTTTAAAAAAATGATATGGGTAGATCACAACAGACTTTTAGTAAGATTGAAAAAGAAAAAAAGAAGTTAAAAAAACGAGAGGAAAAACAAAAAAAGAAGGAAGAACGTAGAGCAAATTCAAAAAAGGGTAGTGGTTTTGATAATATGATTGCTTACGTTGATGAAAATGGGCATCTTTCTGACACTCCTCCAGATCTTTCCAAGAAAAAGAAGATAAAGGCTGAAAATATAGAAATAGCGATTCCTAAAAAAGAGCATGTAGAAGAGGATCCAATAAAAAAGGGTAGAGTAGCGTTTTTTAATGAATCTAAAGGTTATGGTTTTATAAAAGAACAAGAATCACAAGAGAAATATTTTGTTCATGTCAACGGTCTAATGCAAGAAGTAAGAGAAGGAGATAAAGTTAGTTTTGAATTAGAAATGGGATTAAAGGGATTAAATGCGGTTAGGGTTAAAAAGCAATAATAATATCTAAGACTATCTACTTTAAATCTGGATACCAATCCAATTGAACTACTTCTATTTCTTTATTACCAGTATTTACAATTTCTTTGAATTTTGATACGTCGCTTAAACCTTGAGTTCCTCTATAATGATAGGGATATATTTGTTTTGGTTTAAAAGTTAAAACTGCATCAGCAGCACTTTCTACTGTCATGGTGTAAGGAAGGTTCATACAAACAAAAGCTTTGTCAATATTTTTTAGAGCTCTCATCTCAGGAATATCTTCGGTATCACCAGAAAAATAAAGTCTTTCTCCACCTAGTGTAATAACGTAACCATTTCCTCTTCCCTTATTATGAAACTTCAGAGCTTCTTCTCTTAAATTATACATTGGTATAGCTTCAATAGAAATACCATTTACCTCTTTTGTTTCTCCATTATTCAGAATTACCAAATGTTTAGTGTAATTAGCAGGAAGCTTCTCTGCTACCGATTGTGGCACTACAATTTTAGATTTAGATAAATTCAAGCTATCTAAAGTTTCAATGTTCATATGATCTCCATGAATATCCGTAATTAATACAATTGTAGGTTCTTTTTGATTTTTGAATGCGTTAAGACCACCAGTTGGATCAATATAAATGGTATGTTCCTTGTATTCCAGAACCGTAGTAGCATGTTGAATAGGAATAATTTTCAACTCAGAAATAGGTTTAGTATTATTCTCAGCAACTTCAGTAGGAACGTTATTATCTTTATTTTTTTCTTTGGTATTAGAATTGCAACTAAAAAGAAATATAGTGAAAACTAATAATAGGGGATGTGTTATATAGTATTTCATAAACTTTTAAGGTTTAGTTATCTCAACAAGGTATAAAATGAGGATAGAATCGAAAACATTTTAATGTAAGATTAACTATCTATCCATAATTTAATTGCCATGGCAATAACCATCACCACTAAAAATACCTTTACAATACCGTCACCTTTTTTAACAGACCATCTACTTCCAATCCAACCACCAGAAGCATTTCCCAAGGCTAGGACAAAACCATATAAATAATCGATTTGATCATTAAGAGCAAAAATTGCTAGTGCGCCAATGGTGTAGATAAAAACGACTAATGCTTTTACGGCATTCGAACTTACAAGGTTTAATCGGTTAATAGATGTTAATGCTAAAAGAATGAATATCCCAACTCCTGCTTGAATGAAACCTCCATAAATACCGATGACAAAAAAAACTAGTATGGATAGCAACTTATACTTTCCTTGGGTGCTTTCGGAAATATTGGCAAGATCAACTTTGGGCTTAAAAACCATAAATAGAACTACGATTAGCATAATAATCGCCAATATTCTATTAAACGTTTCACCTTTAATATCAATCGCAATTTTTGCACCTATTAAAGATCCGATTAACGCAGATATACCTAAATAAACACTTAAAATAGAAGGTTTTATTCCTTTACTTTTAAATCCAGCAACCGATGTTATACTTTGTATAAAAATACCAATGCGGTTGGTTCCGTTTGCTACTGCAGGTGGTAACCCCATAAAAATAAGCATTGGTAATGTGAGTAAAGATCCTCCTCCCGCAATGGTGTTAATAACTCCGGCAAAGAAGCCAATCAATGCTAGAATAATTAAAAGTAATGTATCGTTCATTAGTTTTTGTTACACTTCAAAAATAAATAAAACCACAAAATATAATCGGTTTTTTAAAATCAATTGGTATAAAATAGTAAACTGTTGTAGATTTACAGGAACAAACAAAAACCAAAATAAACGTTAAAAAAATCCACAAAATACTTCCAATTTTAGAAGCAGTTAACGGCTATAAAAAGGGCACTTTCGGTGCTGATGTAGTAGCAGGGGTTACGGTAGGAGTTATTCTTATTCCGCAGGCGATTGCATACGCATTGTTAATGGGAACTCCTCCAATTTTTGGATTATATGCCTGCCTTATTCCATTGATTGTCTATGCATTATTTGGAACCTCCAGACAGTTAAGTATTGGTCCTGTTGCGGTAACAGCAATATTAGTAATGAGCGGAGTGAGCCAGATAGCGACTCCTTTTACAGATGAGTTTACCAATTTGGTAATTTTCTCAGGTTTGTTAATCGGTTTATTACAAATAATATTGAGTTTATTGCGAATGGGGTTTTTAGTAAATCTTATTTCCCAACCCGTGATTTCTGGATTTATTTCTGCAGCAGCTATTATTATTATCATATCACAGCTTGGTGAGTCGTTGGGTATCAAAATTCCTAATTTTGATTATGTGCATCAATCCTTATGGTATGCAGTGCAACATATTTCTTCCGTGAACTTTATTACATTAGGAATGTGTTTAGGATCTATTTTTGTGATGTTAGTTCTTAAGAAATGGAAAAGATCTTTTCCTGGAGCTTTATTTGTCTTGGTGGTTACAACGGTTATTACGATAATTTTTGATTTACAAAATTTAGGACTTTCAGTTATTGAGGATGTGCCCAAAGGACTACCTTCTTTTAGTATTCCAGATATGAATTATGATTCTATGATTGCTTTGATTCCTTCTGTTTTGACGGTCACATTTATTGGATATGTTGGAAGTATAGGGATTGCAAAATCACTGGAGATGAAAAATCGTGATCATACCGTAAGTCCTAATCAAGAATTATTAGCCTTAGGTATTGCTAAGGTGATAGGTGCTTTTTTTCAAGCGATTCCATCATCAGGAAGTTATAGTAGATCTGCTATTAATGACGAAGCAGGTGGAAAAACTACAGTTTCGTCAATAATTACCGCCTTTATGGTAGTAATTTCTTTATTATTTCTAACATCTTTTTTCTATTATATTCCCAAAGCCGTTTTAGCTTCGATCATATTAGTTTCTGTATTTGGTTTAATCAATATCTCTGAAGCAAAGTACCTTCTCAAATTAAGAAGAAGAGAATTTATAGTTATGTTTATTACCTTTCTAGGAACACTTGTTTTTGGAGTAGAGAAGGGGATCTTTATTGGTGTTATTTTGTCATACATTTTCTTACAGTATTATAGTTCTAGACCGCATATTGCAGAATTGGTAAATATACCCAATACAAATTATTATAGAAATATTAAAAGATTTCCAGATGCTAAGCGATCTTCGAAATATCTCATTATAAGATTCGATGATCAATTGTATTTTGCCAATACGAGTTATTTTAAGGATGCGATAATTCAACAGATAAAGAAAAGAGACGAATCGCCAGAATTTTTGATTCTGGATAGTACTAATATTCATGATATAGACAGTACAGGGCTGCATATACTAGAAGATGTTCATCGTTATTTACAAGATCAGGGAATACAATTACTAATTTCTGGAACTATTGGACCTGTTCGAGATTTTTTGAAAAGATCAGGTTTTACAGATAATTTGGGAGGTCAACATAATTTCCTGAATATTGAGGACGCTGTAGATTTTACAGAGCATAAAACCATTCAGAAAAAATCCATGGAAGTAGCCGTACAATACAATAAAAAGAGGTCTTTTCTAGACTAAGTAAAATAAAATTTATTTTTCATATACATGCATTTTTAAGCCCATTCCATAGTTCATAAATCCTTTTTGAATGAGCATATTATTTTCGCTGTATTTCTCATCAAACCGTTGCCAAGTTCTATTTTTAAAAAATATTCTCCTTGTGAATGTGATATTATCTTCAATTTTATTGGTAAACGGTAGCAAAGGCCTAAATGTAGTGGACACTTTTACGATACCTTTACGAGTTTCGACTTCATGATATTTTTTAGTATGCTGTAGTTTTCCATTTTTATCGGTGTAACCCAAAACTTGTATAGAAATAAAAATACCATTTTTGGGAACAAATACTTTATGTTCTAAAATATCAAGCTCAAAATTAGTTTTATCATCATTGGTAATTCTAAAAATAATATCATCACCTGCTAATCGTTTTCCTGGAAACCCATTATCGTTTCTATAAAATTGCATTTTGAATAGGGTAGAGAATGCTTGCTTCCTACCAGAAGATCCTCTAGAAGATTCCATCATTACAGGTAAGTAAACGGATGCAATTTTTGTTGATTTTAACGGATCTCGCGGAAAAAACACTGCAATTTCAGATTCTACTGTAGGTAACCAACATTTAAAATAATCGTCATGTATTTTGGATCCTTTTCTTTTTGTTTTATATCTACCTAAATTTTCGGCTTTTACTACAACTTCTTGTAATTGTGCTACGTCTGGTGTTAACTCTATTATTTTCGGTAAATTGTTTGTGCTTATTCCTTTTTCTTTATACCCTAAAGCAGAAATATAGATAGAATCAATATCTTTATATCGTTTTTTTGAAAACTCAAATACTCCGTCTTCGTCTGCAAAGAGTCCATTTCCATTACCAAATGAAATTGTTGCATAAGAAATAGGGAATTTTTCACCTGCGTCTTGAATAGTGTATACTTGACTGTAAATACACTGATAGGTAAGTAATACCAACAGTAGGAGTACTTTCTTCATAGGGATTTGAGGGACTTAAATAGTAGTTAAAATTAATAAAAATAATTTAATATTAACTTTTAACCGATTGTATTAATAACTCAAAATATATATAATCATTGTTTTTCTCATTATTAATTAAACAAAAACCGATCCATAAAATTACAACTCTTCTTATTTAAGATTTATTTTTTAAGAATAATGCATTTATGTTTTAAAGGATTATCGATGAACTAATTCTATATTTGAACTCTAAAACCAGATAAAAAATAGTTTCAAATTTTTAAAGTGGAGAATATTTGAAGAAGGCAATTTATTTTATGATTCTTAGTACAATTTCATTCACTGTAATGAATCTGCTCGTTAAGTATTTAGAAGGTTTTAGTGCGTATCAACTAGTTTTTTTTAGATCTATAGGAACATTGTTTTTTACAATGCCTTTTTTGCTACATCACAAGATTCCTATATTAGGGAATCAGAAAAAATGGTTGATACTACGCGGATTAGCAGGAGTAACATCTATGGGACTTTTTTTTATGTCTGTAGAATATCTTAAAATAGGATCAGCAGTATCATTAAGATACCTTTCCCCAATTTTTGCTACTTTATTGGCGGTCTTATTTTTAAAGGAAAAAGTAAAGCATATTCAATGGCTTTTCTTTTTAATTGCTTTTAGTGGTGTTTTAATTATAAAAGGTTTTGATACAGAGATTAATTCTTTCGGATTATTATTAATTGTTTTATCTGCCTTGTTTAGTGGTTTTGTTTACGTGTTGATAAACAAAATTGGTTTAAGAGATCATCCAGTAGTTATTGTTAATTATTTTATGTGGATATCTACGGTTTTGGGCGGGATATTATCCATATTTCAATGGACAAAAACACCTCAAGGAACAGAGTGGGCATTGTTATTAAGTTTAGGGGTTTTTGGTTATTTTGGACAGCTTTTTATGACAAAAGCATTTCAATCACAAGCTACTAATAAAGTTGTTTCTTTGAAATATATGGAAGTAATATTTACCATGATTGCAGGGGTATTTATTTTTGGAGATAATTATCCAATTCTTAGCGTACTAGGAACGGTTATGGTGATTACTGGACTAGTTCTGAATATGTTCTATAAATCCAAATAATTCATGATTAAAAAGAAATAGGGTTTACTTCTATTAAAAAGCAAAACGCTCATGAACTTTTGTATCAGTATCATGAACGTTTCTTGGGTATTTACGACGATGTATATAATAGTTGAGTTATATGTTACAATGGTTTTAGATATATGTCTTTTATCTCATTATTAATGAGCATATGAAATACAGAGCGTTTGGTGAACTAACTAACTAATTAACTAATTATTCAATCACTTAAAAATCAGACTTCGACAATTGTTGGGGCAAAATGTTCTAATCTAGAAACTAAACTAAGATTTCTGCATTCATATACTCAATAATAATATATGGCTAACTAAAATCTTCTCTCAGATAATACATTAGTTTTGTTTTATCTGTAAAACTTTTAATAGTGATTATTTCACCATTTAATTTATTATATATAATTTCCGCGAATAGGAAGTCAATGTAAAAAACACTGTAATAGAAGTCTCTATTGGCATCATTAATCGAAAAAAGGTGGATACCTTTATTCCAAACATGACGATATTTTTCTGCTAAATTTTGCGAATTAAATCGCTTCTCAAGAGTAGTTTTATGCATAAGCAATGGTTTTAAAGATTTAAGGCAAGACTAAACTACGGAAAAACCGTAATAAATCAAATAAAAAAGTGTAAAAAATTAAAAATTCCCCATTTATTACTAGTAAATAGTTGTAATTCAGTTTATTTTATGATAATTGAACGCTCTTTTGTTTAATTTAATCTTTAGAAATGCTTTCGTTATTTTTGCAACATAAACCTTCAAATAATGCCTAAAAAGGGAAAAGCAAAAAATACTCTCAATAAAGCAAAGCATAAAAAACTCATGGATCGCAAAAAGAACAAATTGCGAAAAGAGAAAGAATTAAGGGTTGTAAGGTTAAAAGAAATTGTAAATAGAGTAAACCAATCTAAAGAAAACTCATAAAGAATGAATAACTGTTATTGCGGAAAGTTGGATTCATTCAAGGCTTGTTGTCATAAAATTCATTTAGATATAACTAATGCTCTAACTGCAGAATCTTTAATGCGATCTCGTTATAGTGCTTTTGTCGTTGCAAATGGAGATTATTTGCAGCATAGTCATCATAGTACAACACGTCCTTCTGCTAGAGAAAAGAAATCTACAGTAAAATGGGCTAAATCTGTTCAATGGGTAAAGTTGGAAGTTTTGAATACAAAAGAAGGTCTTCAAAATGATTCAGAAGGTACGGTCGAATTCAAAGCATTTTACTTCGAAAATGGATCATTACAGTGTATTCATGAAAATTCTAAGTTTATTAAGGAAAATGGATATTGGGTATATTTAGGCGTAGTGTAATCTATTTGATATTTAAATTGTTCTTTTTATATACTTATATCTTCCTCAATATCAATTCAAATTACTATATCAAATAAAATATTTTCCCGAAGAAGGGTAACAAAATCATCCTTTGTGTATTTAATGTTGTAATGTCCATTTGCGCGCGTGGGCACACACTAATCATGAGGCCGCCGAAAATCATATAGAGTAGGCAAAATCTAAACATTCAATACAATGAAAAAAGTATTTTTAATACGCAAGGGCTTGGATAAATTTTCTTCAAAAGAACTTCAAAACATGAAAGCCATTCTTGGAGGTGCAGAAAATGATATACCAGATATCATCTATTACCCAACCAGTGGCGGTAGAAGATGTGCAGAAGGTCAAGTTTGGTCAGAAACATTAGGACGTTGTGTGGCAACAGCTATAGAAACACCAGCACATCACCGATAGTATATACGATATGGTTTCGTATTAGGAACTTACTGTAGGTTTTTCAATCTACATATAACTGGGCGGAGTATAGTAAACTTGTACATTTTATCACTATGCTTCGCTTAGTACATTTTTCGCACCTATAAATTCTAATTAAAATATCCTTATGAAATTCGATGCGCTAATTCTAAAAGTAGCAAGTAGATGTAATCTTAATTGCTCCTATTGTTTTATGTACAATCTTGGTGATACTACATATAAACAGCAACCAAAATTCATGTCCTATGAGCTAGTTGATGAAATTTTGGATAAAACAAAACAATATATCCTTAGATATAAAAAGAAAGAGTTTTCATTTATCTTTCATGGAGGAGAACCTTTATTGATAGATAAAAAGTTTTACAGTTATTTTATTAAAAAGGCAAACAAATTAAATCAACAACTATCCGACGTAATCTTCAAATATGATATACAAACGAACGGAGTTTTGATCGATAAATCGTCGTGTTCTTTGTTTAGAGAATTAAATATTTATCCTAGTGTTAGTGTAGATGGGACAAAAAAAGCTCATGATATGTATCGAAAAGATCATAAAGGAAAAGGAAGTTATGATCGTGTTTTTAAATCAGTCCAAATACTAAAAGAACATATAGGATACGCTGACACGGTATGTGTAATCAATGTAGAAGAGGATCCTCAATACATTTATAATAGTTTTAAAGATATGAATGTAAATTCGGTTAACTTTTTAATTCCTGATTTTACACATGATACATTTCCTTTCGATAAAACAAAAACGATTATGGCAGATTGGTTGATTCAACTATTTGATCTTTGGATAGAAGATTCAGAAAGATATCAGATACCTATGTTTGCTGGTTTAATAAATCGACTTTTAGGAACTACGGAGCATACTAATAATGAATCTACAGTATTGGTAATCGAGACCAACGGAGAAATTGAAGCAATTGATTCTTTAAAAGCATGCGGGCATGGCTTTACGAAAACAGGTATGAATATTAATACTCATAATTTTTCGGATATTAAAAAATCACCACTAGGGAAATTGTATTTTGAAGATAGTACAACAAAATTAAATTCAAAATGTCTTAGTTGTCCTATTATGGAAATATGCCAAGGAGGAAGATTGGTACATCGATTTAAAAAAGAAAATGGTTTTGACAATGTATCCGTATATTGTAAGGATCTGATAAAGTTTACGGCTTACATTCAAAACAAATTGATGATTCTTTTTCCAGATCTATTTGACAATGAGAAAGTGGATCAAATGAAAAGTGAAGAGATATGGTCTTTTCTTGATAGACAAGAGTTAGGATCTTCACGATATAAAAGTGATCTGGAGTATTTCGCTACTTATGGAAAATAAATTGATATTTTGAAATAAAATTTTATAGTTTAAACTAATATTTCTACAAGATGGGAAACAAAATTGAAAAGCAAAAGAATTCAATGGGAGAATTTGCAATTGTAGATCAATGCAGTTTACGAGGACACTTAAGATGTGTATACACAACAGGCAAAGAAGTATATCGTGATGGTCGTGACGGAAAAAAAACAATCCATTGGTGGAGAATGTCTTATATAGGAAGAGCATGTACTAGAAAATTCGGAAAAAGAATAGGTTGGTGGTATGAAGCTTTTTTCGCTGTACCACATTATATTGGGATTTTTATAGGAAATATAGCCGGTTATTGTATGTTTTTAATTTTTGGTAAAAAAAATAACCCTGCATGAATTAGCATATTTAGAAATGAGTATTTAATTTTCTAACAACATGCTGTTAAAAACTTGTTTTTCTTTTCTTCTCAAAAAATAATTTCTTTGCTCTCGGAAAAATTAAAGTCATTGGAAGAACAAGTAGCGAAAGTAAAGAAATTTACCAGAAATAACTTTTTTAAGAATACATACTGTGTTTTTAGAGGAGTTCGATTAAGAGAAATATCTAGGAGAAAACCACATTATCGCAGTGAATCAGGTAGTACCTATTATTATACTACAAACGGGGTTTATCGATTGTCGAATCATTGGGGAAGAGCTGCTAAATGTAACTGGCGATTAGTATCCGAAATACCTGTAGAAATTGATGACCTTAGATTAGGTTACGCTGATTGGACTGACTTTAGAGAAAACCTGAGTGAGGATGTTGATGCCTACTATGTATCTGTTAATTTCGAAACCAAAACTGTTAGTTACAAGCACAAAGACAATCCTGATTATGATCAAATAGCTATAATAAGACCTGTAGATGCAACCCGTAAACTAATAAAACAGATTAAAACGCTTTTGGAAGATCACAAATGGGCAAAATACTATGACTATGATGATCTAGATGAATTTCGTAAAGAAATCATTTTAGAATTGGTAAATACCAACAAAAGCTTGAAAGATATAAGACGCGAATTAGCTGCCGGTTAGTTATTTATTCTGGCATAACTACATAAGTATCATCACCATTGACTTTTGGGAATTGTTTGTTTCTCCATTTTTCTTTTGCTTCTTCTAATCGATCTTTACTCGAAGAAACAAAATTCCAGTAAATATGCCTTTCTTCAGGAAACGGCTCACCACCAAATAATAAAACATGGGTGTGCGGTTCTAATACTATAGAGCAGGTATCTTCAATTTTGGACACTAGCATATTTCCTTTTCCAATAATGGAATCACAAGCACCTATTTCACCTTCTACAATACAAATCCCTATTTCACCTTTTAATTCACCTTTTATTTGCAGCTCATATCGTTCTGTACTTTTTATTTCAACCATAAAAAGTTCTGAATGCACTGGTAGAGGAGATTGTTTTCCATATCCTTTTCCTGCAATCAATCTAAATTCTGTATCATGGTCATTCCAATAAGGAAGTTCTTTTTTATCTATATGATGAAATTCTGGTTCTATTTCTTCCAGGTGTTTAGGTAATGCAACCCAAATTTGATATCCATGTGCTAAAAACTCTGTACCATCTCTCATATCATCTGGAGTTCTTTCGGTATGGGTTACACCTTTTCCAGCTACCATCCAATTTACCGAACCAGGAGAAATACGCTGGTTTGTACCAATACTATCCTTATGCATAATTTCTCCGTCTAGTAAATACGTTAACGTTGATAATCCGATATGTGGATGTTGATCAACATCCATATATTTTCCGTTTTTAATAATAGTAGGACCCATATGATCTATAAATATAAAAGGACCAACCATTCTTTTTTTTCTAAATGGTATTAATCTTCCTACTAGAAAATCACCAATATCACGGCTACGTTCTTCAATTATCAATCCTTGATTAGACATTTGCTTTATGATTTGTGAATAGTTTTGGTAAAATACACTTTTTAGGATAGGTAATACGTTAAAAATTTATTAAGTCATTCTTTAAAAAAATAGTACGTGAAGTAGGTTAAATTATTTTACTATCTTTTCCGAAGCAATCTTAAACAACCTAAACCAACCAATGGAAATTTTTTCTTCTTATAACCTGATTATAGAAGTATCTTTAGTACTTATTTTATCTTTTATTTTTAATGGAATAGCAAAAAAAACCAAAATACCGGCAGTTTTAATGCTTATTATATTGGGAGTTGTTATCCAGTATGCGATCAAAGCATTTGGTGAAGGTTCTTTTAATTTCTTTCCAATGTTAGAAGTTTTAGGAATTATTGGGCTAATAATGATCGTTTTAGAAGCTGCTTTGGAATTAAAATTAAAACGGGAAAAATTGGTCCCTATTTTAAAATCCTTAGCTATTGCCTTAATAGGTTTAGTGGCTTCGGCTTATGTTGCGGCTGTTGTTTTAAAAGCGTTAATTGACGGTATGACAATGCAATCTGCATTGTTATACGCTACACCATTGTCTATTTTATCTAGTGCGATTATAATTCCTAGTGTTGCGGGATTATCAGAAGCAAAAAAAGAATTTCATGTATATGAAAGTACATTTTCGGATATTCTGGGAATCATGATGTTCTATTTCTTAACAGGAAAGTTAAATCCTGCCGAGGATGCGGGCGTGGCAGGTTTTGCATTTAACTTAATCCTTACCATCATCATTTCGTTGATAGCTAGTTACGGTATTATTTTAATTTTCCAAAAAATCAAAAGTCAGGTAAAACTGTTCTTATTGATTTCAGTACTATTGTTATTATATGGATTAGGAAAGAAGATGCATTTATCATCGCTTATTATTATTCTAATTTTTGGATTGGTTATAGCCAATATGAAACTGTTTTTTCAGTGGAAATTGGAAAACCTCCTAGACTATGAAAAGGCCAAGGCTATATATCATGAGCTACATGTGATTACCGCAGAAACAGCTTTTGTGGTAAGAACATTGTTTTTCGTAATTTTTGGAATTACAATAACATTATCTTCGCTGTTAAATTTGAAAGTAGCGCTGATAAGCATATTGATAATTATATCCATTTACGCAATACGATATGTACTATTGAGAATATTTGTGGGTAAAGATATATCACCACAGTTGTTTATTGCTCCCAGAGGTTTAATAACTGTTTTATTATTTTATGCAATTCCAGCAGAAGCTATTATCCCTGGATTTGAACCTGGTATTTTGTTATTTGTAATAATAGGAACAAGTTTGATTATGACTGGTGGAATGATCCGTGATAAGAGTACGAATGAAGATGAGTTAACTCCAGAACAAATAGAGGAAGCTGCCAATGCAGAAGTTGCTTATATTATGGATACTACAACAGATCTTAGTGAAATTGAACACTCTTCTGATGAAGAAGGTGAAACTCCAGAATAAGTTTCATAATGAAAAGATTACATCGATTAACTGCGATTTTAGTAAAACTACAATCTAAAAAAATAGTGCAAGCTGCTGATTTAGCGGATAAATTTGATGTAAGTATACGTACTATTTATAGAGACATGCTAGCCTTGTCCGATGCAGGAGTACCTATTGGCGCTGAAGCAGGAACGGGATATTACTTAGTAGATGGATATTCATTACCGCCCATTATGTTTACAGAAAAAGAGGCGAATGCTTTAATCACAGCTGCTAAGATTATAGAGACTAATAATGATGCATCTTTAATCGCGGATTATAATGAAGTAGTAGAAAAAGTAAAGGCAATTTTAAACACTACACAAAAGGAAAAATTAGAATTATTAGAACAAAGGATTGTAAGTCCGCCTTTTAGGAAATCACCAGAAAGCACCTATTTATCGGTAATACAACAAGCGATTACAGATTTAAGGGTTTTAGAAATTCAGTACACTGCGGCTTCTCAAGAATTTACAAAAAGAACCGTAGAACCTTTAGGGGTATATTTTACAAATACTATTTGGGTAATGATTGCTTTCTGTAGATTACGTAATGATTATCGAGAATTCCGAACGGATCGTATTGTAAATCTTATAGAAACTTCAGAGATATTTCCTCCAAAATTATTCACTCTAGAAGATTATTTTAAAAAATATAGAGAACACTAGTAATCCTACTGACATAAGGTTGTCATATGTGGTATTTAGTTTTGATAAAAATTAAAACATGTATCACTTAATTCACACTGTTATGCTTAGTCTGTTTTTATGCTGCGCAAGTATATTTAGTCAAAACCAACACCTTATGAAAAACAAACCGTACACCATGGAAGTAGTGCTCTTTGAAGTCAATCCAGAGTATTCTACAAAACAAGCCAAAGAAGCCTTGACCTCTTTAAATGATATCATAAAACTATATGATGGTTTTATAGATAGAACTACAGCAAGTAATAAAGACGGAAAATTTATTGATCTGTTATATTGGAAAGATGGTAATGCTGCAAAAAAAGCATCCGAAGATATTATGAAAAACCCTAAAGCTATTGCAATATTCGAAATTATCAAACCAGAAACCATGCAAATGTATCATTTAGATGTTTTTAACCAATTCGAAGAATAACCATATCTTTAAACCACACAACCATGTTAGCAGAATTAAAACCAATTTCACAGATTACCAGTAGAATGATTCCTGAACATATTTTACAAAGAAAAGGAGCGAGAAGTATTAAAGATCTTAACCCAGAAGTTCTGGAGTATTTAAATAAAGGTTTAATAGAAACAGCAAATTTGATCGAATGGTTAGCAGTTGATCAATTACACTTATTAAAACTAGTATTAGAAGAATTAGATAAATCAAATTGGTATGATAGTTTTTATGAAGCTGTATCTAATCAAAAGAAACCAACAGCAAATTCTAATACTAAAGCTATTGGAGCTACATTTATGCAGCTGACCAATGATCCTGGTATTATAAATTATCTTTCAAATCATGTTTCAGATATACCCAGATGTTGGGCAGCGCAGTATTTTGGGGCGACTGATATGTCTATAACAGAAAGATTACATACGATCAAACCATTTGCTGCAGATCATCATTTTGGAGTAAGAGAAGTAGCGATTTTTGCAACCAAAGAATATATTATTCAGGATTTAGATCAATCTATTATGGTATTATCCAATTGGGTTAAAAATTCTGATGAGAATATTAGAAGATATGCGGTAGAAACGATAAGACCTATTGGAGTATGGACGAAAAAAATCGATGAACTTAAAGAATCTCCAGAAAAAGCTTTAAGTGTTTTAGAACCATTAAAATCGGATCCTTCAAAATATGTAAGAGACGCAATAGGAAATTGGTTAAATGATGCAAGTAAAACACAACCAAAATGGGTTACAAAGATCTGCAATCAATGGGAAACAGAATCCAAGACTAAAGAGACTAAGTATATTGTCAAAAAAGGCTTGCGGTCAATTAATAAATAATAAAAAATAGTTGTTAACCATCACCACATTTTCAAAGATTATCATATTATTATAAAATAGCGAATTAATACACTAAATAATTATTAAATTACTATTAAATCTTATTCTTTTTAAAGTTTTTATAGGTAAATGTTTTCAGGATTTTTATAGATTTAAACTCCTTATCGAAGTTATCAACAATAGACCTATTTCATAATTTTAGAAGTAGAAAAGAGTAAGTAATGAAAGTACTTTATACTAGTTTAGAATGTTATCCTTTAGCAAAAGTCGGTGGTCTTGGAGATGTGGTGGGTTCGCTTCCTAAATATTTAAATGAACTAGGTTGTAATACTGAAGTAATACTACCATATTACGATAATGATAAGGTACATCAGCTTGTTTGTGAAGATGTCTTTTCCGAAACAATCAATTTAGGAATACATCATTATGATTTTACCATTAAGAAGGTAATTTCATCAGAATTTGGTTTTCAGATATATCTAGTATATCAGAAAGAGTTATTATTCCGTCCAAATGTTTATAGTTATGATGATGACACGGAAAGATTCATTGCTTTTCAATTAGCCATACTCATTTGGCTTCGTAATCAAGAGATAAAACCTGATGTTATTCATTGTCATGATCACCATACCGGATTGATTCCTTTTTTGGTATCTCAAGTTCCGGCCTTTCAGGAATTAATAGATATCCCTACGGTTCTCACCATCCATAATGCACAGTATCAAGGTTGGTTTTCCTACGATAAATTAGATTATATCCCGCAATTTGATCTCCATAATATAGGATTGTTAGACTGGGATCAATGTATTAATCCATTAGCTACAGCTATTAAATGTGCTTGGAGAGTAACTACAGTTTCTCCTAGTTATATGGAGGAATTACAATCACAAGCAAACGGATTAGAAGGTCTTTTACATCATGAAAAAGATAAATGTGTTGGTATCTTAAATGGTATCGATCATACGATCTGGAATACAGAAACGGATCCAATGATGATAAAGAATTATGGAGATAAAAATATTGTTTCTGGTAGAAAAGCGAATAAAAAATGGTTGTGTGATGAGTTTGGTTTGGATGTAGAGAAACCGTTATTTGCTTTTATAGGAAGGTTAGTGTATGAAAAAGGTGCTGATCTTTTACCAGATATATGTTTAGAAACACTTCGTAATTTAGACGTGAATATTTTAATATTAGGATCTGGTGATCACCAAGTAGAAAATAGATTGAGAAGTGTAAAAGAAGAATTTCCTGATTCTTATAACACTTATATTGGATATGATGAGAAGCTTTCTCATATCATTTACGCAGGAGCAGACTTTTTATTAATGCCTTCGCGCGTAGAACCTTGTGGTTTAAATCAAATGTACGCCTTACGATATGGACTTATTCCGATTGTTAGAAGAATTGGAGGACTTAAGGATACGATTATAGATATTGGTGATGACGGTTTTGGGATCTGTCATGACCAGGTAAATGTTCAGGATGTGTATAATTCAATTAAAAGGGGAGTTGAATTTTACGAGAATCAAAAATATTATAGAGAGAAACAAAAAGAGATTGTAAAAATTGATCATTCTTGGAATAATTCAGCGAGCAAATACATAGAATTATATAAATCTTTAAAATAACCACAATGATTAACAAAAAAGTCCTTGCGATTATCCTTGGAGGAGGACAGGGAACCAGATTATCTCCCTTAACGGAAAGTAGATCAAAACCTGCGGTTTCTATAGCCGGTAAATACCGCTTAGTGGATATACCCATAACCAACTGTATACATTCCGATATCAAAAGGATGTTTGTTTTAACTCAGTTTAATTCTGCATCATTAAATAGTCATATTAAAAACACCTATATATTTAGTTCTTTTAGTCAAGCTTTTGTAGATGTATTGGCTGCAGAGCAAACACCAGATAATAAAACGTGGTTTCAAGGTACAGCGGATGCAGTAAGGCAATCTATGCATCATTTTTTAAATCATGATTTTGAGTATGCGCTGATTCTATCAGGAGATCAATTGTATCAAATGGATTTTAATGAAATGATTTCTGCTCATATCGAAAAGGGAGCCGATATTTCTATAGCTACACTGCCTGTAAATGCTAAAGATGCTACCAGTTTTGGTATATTAAAAACTGATGATGAGAGTTTTATTAGCTCTTTTACAGAAAAGCCAAGTACCGATAAATTACCTGGTTGGGAATCAGAAGTAAGTGATGAGATGAAAAATGAAGGGCGTGAGTATCTTGCTTCTATGGGGATTTATATATTTAATAGACAATTGTTGGTAGAACTTTTATCGGATCCATCGAGAATCGATTTCGGAAAAGAGATTATTCCACAATCTATAGATACACATAAAGTATTGGCATATCAATATGAAGGATATTGGACCGATATCGGTACGATTGCTTCTTTTTTTGAAGCTAATATAGAGTTGGCTAATGACATTCCTAAGTTTGATTTATTCGATAACGAGCGTAACATACTTACCAGACCTAGAGTTTTACCACCGTCAAAAATATCTGGTACGTGCTTAGATAAATCAATGATAGCTGAAGGATGTCTGATACAAGCAAAAGAAATTGAACAGTCTGTAATCGGAATTCGATCGAGAATTGGTAAAAATACAGTGATTAAAAACACCTATATGATCGGTAGTGATCGATATCAAGATCTGGAAGAATTAGAAACTGATTCCAAAGAAAATAGACCTTTTATTGGTGTGGGTGAAAATTGCAACATCAATAATGCTATAATAGATAAGGACTGTAGAATTGGTAATAACGTGATTGTAAATGGAGGTTCACATTTAAAAGATACCGAAGATGATCGATTTGTTATCAAAGATGGTATCGTAGTATTTAGAAAAGGGACTATCATCCCAGATAATTTCAAAATTTAATAACCTACTAAATAGAAATTCTATTTAGCTAAATATGATATGCACTCATATCATGATTACCTTTTATGAGTAAAGTTATAGTACATAGTTTATTTTCTGAATTTGATATAGATCTTTTTAAGCTTGGAAAGCACTTCAGGTTATATGAAAAATTTGGTTCTCATATCGTAACGGTGAACGGTGTAAAGGGAACTTATTTTTCTGTGTGGGCTCCTTCAGCTAAATCCGTATCTGTTATTGGGGATTTTAATTTTTGGAATGAAAACGAACATCAACTCAATGTTCGTTGGGATGCCTCAGGAATTTGGGAAGGTTTTATTCCAGAAGTTGGAAAAGGAAATATTTATAAATATAAAATTCATTCTCATCATAATGGTGTGATTACCGAGAAGGCAGACCCTTATGCACGTAGATATGAGCATCCTCCTAAAACAGCATCAGTAGTTTGGGAAGATTCATATGACTGGAAAGATTCTGAATGGATGAAAAAACGGAAAAAGAACAATGCAATCGATGCTCCTTTTTCTGTTTATGAGGTTCATTTAGGTTCTTGGAAAAGAAAAATAGAAGAAGATAGATCCTTGTCATATTACGAATTGGCCGATGAATTAGTGGCCTACGTGAAAAAAATGAATTTTACTCATGTAGAGTTAATGCCCATTATGGAGTATCCTTATGATCCGTCTTGGGGATATCAGCTTACAGGTTATTTTGCTCCAACATCTAGATTTGGATATCCTGAAGAGTTCAAACTATTAGTAGATAAACTACATCAAAATGACATTGGGATCCTATTAGATTGGGTACCATCTCATTTTCCGGAAGATGGTCACGGTTTAGGTTTTTTCGACGGATCTTGTTTATATGAACATCCTGACAGAAGAAAAGGATATCATCCTGATTGGAAAAGTCTGATATTTAATTACGGACGGAATGAAGTAAAAAGTTTTTTGATAAGTAATGCAATATTTTGGTTAGATCAATATCATGCAGATGGATTACGTGTAGATGCAGTGGCTTCTATGTTATTTCTTGATTATTCCAGAGAAGATGGAGAATGGGAGCCAAACATATTTGGTGGAAGAGAAAACCTAGAGGCGATTGATTTCATGAAAGAATTAAATCAAGAGGTTTATAGAAGTTTTCCTGATGTGCAAACCATAGCAGAAGAATCTACCTCATTTCCAATGGTATCCAAACCAACTTTTGTGGGAGGGCTAGGATTTGGAATGAAATGGATGATGGGTTGGATGCACGATACATTGTTGTATATGGGTAAAGAGCCAATTCATAGAAGGCATCATCAGAATGATCTTACGTTTAGTATGACTTATGCTTTTACCGAAAATTTCTTGCTTCCATTATCACATGATGAAGTTGTATATGGAAAAAGGAGTATTATTGGTAGAATGCCTGGTGACGAATGGCAGAAATTTGCCAACCTAAGGCTTTTATATAGCTATATGTTTACGCATCCTGGAACAAATTTGTTATTCATGGGCGCAGAATTTGGACAGCATGACGAATGGAATTTTCAGGGTAGTTTAGACTGGCACTTATTACAATATGATTATCATTCTGGTATTCAAAACCTTATTACCGATCTAAATAAATTGTATAAAGAAAATCCAGCGTTATATGAAAAACAGTTCGATGCAGAAGGTTTCGAGTGGATTAGCTATGATGATTATGAAAATTCTGTAATTACCTATGTTAGAAAAGGCCATAATGATAAAGAGGCATTAGTTATAGCTTGTAATTTCACACCGGTTCCGAGAAAAGATTACCGTATTGGTATATCTATGAAAGGTACTTTAAAGCAAATTTTTAATAGCGACGATACCAAATATGGAGGAACAGGAAATTTTAAAGCGTCAAAAATAAAAATAGAATCAAAAGACTGGCATTACCGAGATTATTCTGCGGAAATTACAATTCCACCTTTAGGAGCTGTGGTATTTAAATTTGATAAGTAGAATAGATGTTTGAGTCTCAATATTAAACAATTGTTAACAGAATATTGTTTCAAACGTTTTCGTAAAATATTCTTGATAAATACTCGATAAAACAATTTAATTATTGCGATAGATATTGTTTTTTTACAATACTAATACAGCAAAGAAACCAACTAAGCTATGATTACTAATACCGAATTAGAAATAAAAGGAAATCTATTTCCTGGAAAGATTGTCTCTTTTTCTCAAAATGTAGATAAGATAAATTTTACAACTGAAAATGGAGTAATTCTACAAATTACTATTTTACGAGGTAGTGTTATTCGTTTTAGATATGCTACGGATAATAATTTTGAGAAAGACTTTTCTTATGCAATCAGTGAAAAAGGTGTTAGAGGATATAGCGAATTAGCTGTAGAAGAATTGGATGATTCTTATAATATTATTACTAAAAAAGTAATCATCAACATTGCTAAATCAAATATCCAGGTTACCATAAGCGATAGAGAAGGTAATGTGATTTGCAAAGACGATTGGGGTTTTCACTGGGAGCAAAGCTATGAGTATGGAGGTAATATTGTGAAGATGAGTAAATCCGCTCCTCAAGGTGAATGTTACTATGGTTTAGGAGATAAACCAATGCATCTAAATTTAAAAGGGAAGCGAATAGAAAATTGGGCTACAGATCAGTATGCATTTGGTAAGGATCAAGATCCGTTATATAAAAGTGTTCCTTTTTATATAGGAATGTATGAAGATAGAGCGTATGGAATATTTTTCGATAATTCATTTAAAACTTTCTTCGATTTCTGTAACGAACGTCGTAATGTAACGAGTTTTTGGGCACATGGAGGAGAAATGAATTATTATTTCTTCTATGGTCCAAACATGCAGGATGTAATAACACGTTATACAGATCTAACCGGTAAACCAGAATTGCCACCTTTATGGGCTTTGGGATATCACCAGTGTAAATGGAGTTATTACCCCGAAAGTAAAGTAAAAGAGATTACTAATAAATTTAGAGAACTCAGAATCCCTTGTGATGCTATCTATCTGGATATCGATTACATGGATGGGTTCAGATGTTTTACTTGGAATAAAGAATATTTTCCTGATCCAAAACGCATGGTAGACGAATTAGCGGAAGATGGATATAAAACGATTGTTATTATCGATCCAGGGATTAAAATAGATGATCAATATTGGGTATATCAGGAGGCTATGGAAAATGATTATTTCTGTAAACGTGCTGATGGTCCCTATATGAGAGGTAAAGTTTGGCCAGGAGAATGTTACTTTCCAGATTTTACCAACCCAGAAGTAAGAGAGTGGTGGGCAGGTCTGTTTAAAGAATTAATTGACGAAATAGGAATCAAAGGCGTATGGAATGACATGAATGAACCCGCTGTTATGGAGGTTCCAGGAAAGACATTCCCTGATGATGTTCGTCATTTTTATGATGGTAATCCATGTAGTCATAGAAAAGCTCATAATATTTATGGTACTCAGATGGCCAGAGCCACTTATGAAGGAATCAAACGTTTTGCATACCCTAAAAGACCTTTTGTTATTACGAGATCAGCATATTCAGGAGCTCAACGATACACTTCGTCATGGACTGGTGATAATGTTGCTACTTGGGAACATCTCTGGATTGCAAATATCCAAGCACAACGTATGAGCATGAGTGGTATGTCTTTTACAGGAAGTGATATCGGTGGTTTTGCAGAACATCCTACAGGAGAGTTGTATGCTCGCTGGATACAGCTTGGCGTTTTTCATCCATTCTGTAGAACGCATTCCTCTGGTGATCATGGCAATCAGGAACCTTGGACATTTGGAGAAGAAGTGATTGATGTTACCAGAAAATACGTAGAGTTAAGATATCAATTACTACCGTATTTATATACAATGTTCTGGGAATACGCTGAAGAAGGAATTCCAATGTTGAAATCCTTAGTACTTTACGATCAAACAGATCCACAAACACATTATAGAACGGATGAATTTGTTTTTGGAAATCAAATTTTAGTATGTCCTGTACAAGAACCAAATGCCAAAGGAAGAAGGCTGTATATTCCGCGAGGAAGCTGGTATAATTACTGGACGCGTGAATATGTAAAAGGAGGAATGGAACAATGGGTAGATGCTGATTTAGATACAATTCCTTTGTTTGTAAAAGAAGGAGCTATAATTCCAAAATATCCAATACAACAATACGTTGGAGAAAAGAAAATAGAAGAATTAAAACTAGAAGTATATTTCAAGCTAGGGAATAAAGAGGTTTCTAAAGTATATGAAGATGCTCAAGACGGGTATGATTATACCAAAGGAAGATATAGCTTACGAAGTTTTTCTTTTACTGGTAAAGAAAATGAAATCATAATACAGCAACATAAGAATGGAACCTATGTTACAGAATATGAAAATATGAATATAGAATTTATCGCGTTACCTTTTACTATAGGAAAAATCGAAATTGATAATGTAGAAGTATCACTAAGCGATCTTAAATTTAATCAGAACTCAATTGTTGTTCCTAAGAACTTTACAGAGCTTCATATTATTGCGAAATAAGTTGTTTATCGATATTTACAGTATTATATAGATTTTTGTGCACAATTAGATAACTTTTTATTCTAATGGGTGTATTGAATTTTGTAATTTTATATTACAAAAATTATATCTATCCTTACTTATTATGAAAAAAAGAAAAGTAATAGTTGCATTAGGATCTATAGCTCTTTTCCTTTCGTGTGCAACGAATCCATTTACTGGTAAACAAACGTTAGCTTTGGTACCTAACTCCCAGATTTTGCCTGCAGCTTTCGCTCAGTATAATCAGGTATTAGGAGAAAGTAAAGTGGTAAACGGTACTTCAGATTCAGAAATGATCAAGCGTGTAGGGCAAAAAATTGCTACTGCTGCGGAGAGATGGCTTAATGCTAATGGACATCAGGGATATTTAAAGGATTATAAATGGGAGTATGCTCTTATTGAAGATGATGCTGTGAATGCATGGGCAATGCCAGGAGGTAAAATAGCATTTTATACAGGAATTTTACCAATTGCAAAAACCGAAACAGGAGTTGCCGCTATTATGGGGCATGAAGTAGTACATGCAATTGCTAATCACGGACAACAACGTATGAGTGCAGGTCAATTACAGCAAATAGCTGCTGTAGGGACTGCTGTGGCTGTAAGTGGTCAGAACGAACAAACCCAACAAATTGTAGGTCAAGCCTTTGGTTTGGGAAGCCAATTCGGAGTAATGCTTCCGTTTAGTAGAAGTCATGAAACAGAGGCAGATAAGATCGGATTAACATTAATGGCAATAGCAGGATATAATCCTGACGAAGCTGCAGAATTATGGAAGCGTATGAAAGCTAATAGTGGTGGACAAGCACCACCAGAGTTTATGAGTACACATCCATCTAACGATACAAGAATTGCTAATCTTACAGCGTGGGCGCCTGCTGCAAAGGCGGAAGCTAGAAAATTTGGTGTTACCAGTTTTAAATAATTGTAAAATATCCTTTCTTAAAAAGATAATAACTATTTTAGAAGCTGTTCTGGACAAACCAGAGCAGCTTTTTTAATTTTCGCACATGGGAAATAGTTTACCAAAAGGACATAAAAAATTACTAAATGCCTGGGCTTTTTATGATTGGGCAAATTCTGTATACAACTTAACAATTTCATCTGCAGTATTTCCAATTTTTTGGGGAGCACTTACAATCGTACGTGATAATGATGATAATATCATTAGTGATACTGTTACTTTTTTGGGTGTAAACTTTAATAATGATTCACTTATTAGTTATGTAACGGCGTTAGCATTTCTAATTGTATCATTTATAAGTCCTTTTCTTTCTGGTATTGCTGACTATGTAGGGAATAAAAAGAATTTTTTAAAGTTCTTTTGTTATTTAGGGGCACTTTCTTGTATTGGATTATATTGGTTCTCCCTAGAGAATTTATTTTTTGGTTTATTGTGCTATCTATTAGCATTAATAGGTTTTTGGGGAAGTATTGTTTTTTATAACTCATATTTGCCAGATATAGCGTTCCCAGAACAACAAGATGCTATTAGTGCTAAAGGATATTCCCTAGGGTATATAGGAAGTGTTATTCTACTAATAATTAATCTGATCATGATATTAAAATATGATTGGTTTGGTTTTGAAAATGAAGGATTACCTACAAGGTTATCCTTTTTAATGGTTGGAGTATGGTGGATAGGGTTTAGTCAGTATACGTACTACTATCTCCCAAAAGGAAACAAAAAGGATAAGTTGTCAAAAGATATATTATTTAATGGTTTTAAAGAACTAAAATCTATTTGGCGAGCACTAAAAGATAACATCAAACTTAAACGCTATTTATTTGCATTTTTTGTTTATAGCATGGCTGTTCAGACGATAATGTTAATAGCTACCTATTTCGGAATAGAAGAATTGGATTGGGGAGAGCAAGATGCAACAACAGGACTTATTATTAGTATCCTTCTAATTCAGTTGGTAGCAATTGCAGGGGCTTTTCTTACTTCTAAAGCTTCTGGTAAATACGGGAATATAAAAACATTAATTGTTATAAATATTATATGGATCATCATATGTGTATACGCGTATACGATCACTACGCCTGGTCAATTCTATGTAGCTGCTGCAATAGTAGGATTAATAATGGGTGGAATACAGGCGTTATCAAGATCTACATATTCTAAATTATTACCAGAAAATGCAGTAGATACTGCTTCTTATTTTAGTTTTTATGATGTTTCCGAAAAAATTGGAATTGTTATAGGAATGTTTTCTTATGGACTTGTGGCACAAGTAACCGGGAGTGTACGATATTCAATTCTATTTTTTATTATATTCTTTGTTATTGGAGTGTTTCTTTTATTCAGAGTCCCTCGAAATGAGAAATGATAGTTAGCATACGAACTAAACATTCTTTCATTTGAGGACGTATCAATTTATAAGCTAAGTTACATTTGCAGTATTCTTATTACAGACTCTTAACAAATATTTTAAGTTGTTTTTAAAAATGTCTTAAGAAAAAATATTAACCTGTTTATATCGTTATTTAACCAAATAACAATACTAATATTAGTTCATCTAGGATTCGGGATTTTTATCGAATAATATCAAATTTTCATGTTTTAAAATGATCAAAATATCTGAGGTGTTATGATATTTGAATTTATGTAACCAATAAACCAAACTTTAAGTAAATATAAAATTGATGAAGAAAATAATTTTAATTCTCACGGTTGTACTTCTGGCTTCATGTTCTGCAAGCCAGAAAACGATAATTGCTGCCAAAAAAACATTAAAAGGAGAATGGTCACTTGATAAGATATCATATGATCGTTCTGGAGTTTTTGAGGTTACGCTATACAATGATGCTTCTGCAGAATGTTTAACAGGTGGAATTTGGAAGTTTATCCCAAATAATAATACTGGGATGTATACTGTAAATGAAAATCAATGTACATCTACAGGGGCGAGAAATTTCAGGTTTACAATTCCAGAACCTTCAGAAAATGGTGAATATAGTTTTTTATTCAAACCAATTGATGAAAAGAAAAAAAGCACAAACAATAACAAAGGCTATCGAATGATGCTTAAGCATTTGGATGCCACTACCATGACTTGGACACAGACAGTAAGTCTAGAAGGAAAACCATTTGTTATTACAATGGACTTTAATAAAATACAATAACTCAAATCATAAAGCAATGATAAAAGCAAATTTAAAATTAACTGCAATTGCATTAACCACGCTTATTATTTTAAGTAGTTGTGATGCTGTGCAAAATGCAAATAACACCCAAAAAGGTGCCGTTATCGGAACAACTACTGGAGCAGTACTCGGTGGAGTAATAGGTAATAATGTTGGCAATAAGGAGAACTCCGTTCTAGGAGCTATTATTGGTGGTGTTGTTGGAGGTGTAGCCGGTGGAGTAATCGGAAAACAGATGGATAAACAAGCTCAGAAAATAGAAGAAGAAATTCCAGGAGCAGAAGTTACTAGAGTAGGAGAAGGTATTGATATTATATTTGATGAAACTAGCGGAGTTTATTTTGATACAAATAAATCAGATATCAATGCAAAATCTAAGGAGAACCTAAATAAATTAATAGGTATTTTTAAAGAATATCCGGATACAAACATTATTGTAGATGGACATACAGATAGTTCTGGTGATGATGCTTATAATTTAGAATTATCTAAAAAGCGTGCCTATGCGGTAACAAACTACCTAATTTCTCAGGGAATTAGTAAAACAAGGTTAACAACCTATTATCATGGAGAAACCTTACCTAAATATGATAACTCAACGGCCGAAGGAAGAGCGAAGAATAGAAGAGTAGAATTTGGAGTAATGGCCAATGACAAAATGATTGAAGACGCTAAACAGAAAGTAGACTAGTACTTTTTACACTAGATAAAGAGAATCCCTAACAAGTATTTGTTAGGGATTTTTTCTTTATAAACCTTTTCTTACACTGTATTCCGTGATCCAATTTTCACCATATATGATGTAGTTTAAAGAGTATTATAAGAGGATATTTGTAGGGTACTTTATTCACATAAACTCTTTAAACCTTTACTTTGAAAACACTTCGTTTTATACTATTTGCAATACTATTATCAAGCTGTGGTTCTACAACTAAATTTATAAGAACTGCTAAGATTTCGATGAATGGTGTATGGATCTTAAAAACTATCAATTATGAAACAGATAGCAAGGGAACTTATGAAATAAGTATTCTTGATAACATTCCTTTATCCTGTCTCGAAGATACTAACTGGGAATTTATAGCTAATAATCATACAGGTAGCTATTCCTTATCGGGATCGACTTGTCTTAAAAAAGGAGTTTTCAATTTTATTTGGTCCATTCCAAATGAATTACAGGGATATACGCATAGTATTTTGCTAAAACCTGTAGATAGTAAAATGAAAAATACTATAAACAATAAAGGGTATCGAATGCAATTATACGAGCTTGACGGAACTAATATGGTTTGGGCGTATGATATGATTGTAGATGGTCATAAATTTACTGTAAAGCTCAATTTTCAGAAACAATAGAATTAATTATTACCAACAAATATAAACTCATATAATAAAATCACAGATGATGAAACATACAAAAAAAATCGGCTTTCTATTTCTATTTATTTTAGTTTTTGGAAGTTGTAAAACTATGAAAAACTCTGAAATAGGAGGATTAATTGGTGCTGCTGGTGGAGCAGTGATTGGAGGAGTAATCGGTAACCAAGTCGATGATACTGAGCTAGGAGCTGTAATAGGAGGTATGGTCGGAGCTACCGTAGGAGGTATTATTGGAAATCAAATGGATCAACAAGCTAAAAAAATTGAAGAAGAAATGCCTAGTGTTGTGGTACAACGAGTAGAAGAGGATATTAATATCGTGTTTGACGAAGAAAGTGGTGTCTACTTCGAAACAAATAAGCATGATTTGAATACATCATCCAAAGAAACAATCCATAAATTAGCTAGCATCTTAAAAGAATATCCATATTCTAATATCTTAATAGAAGGACATACGGATAACGTAGGTAAAGAAGAATCTAATTTTGTGTTATCAAAACATCGAGCACATTCCGTAAAAGAATACTTAGTAGAACAAGGGATTGATGAACAACGATTTACAGTAAGATACTATGGTGAATCTCAACCCAAATATGATAACACTACAGTAGAAGGTAAATCAAAAAACAGAAGAGTAGAAGTAACAATTTCACCTAATGAAGAGCTACGTAGACAAGCTGTTGCTCAAATAAAAGAGTAACATATTGTAATCTAGAATAATAAATCCCGACTGATAGCTCGGGATTTTTTTATGCTCAAAATTTGTGTATCTTCAATCAATGATTCATAATTCACACATAGTAATTATAGGAGGCGGTTTGGCTGGATTAACGAGCGCTATTCACTTAGCTAAGATGCAAATACCCGTTACTTTAATTGAGAAAGAAATCTATCCTAAGCACAAAGTATGTGGAGAATACATTTCTAATGAAGTCGTTCCGTATTTGGATTTTTTAGGTATTAAATTGAAAGATTTGGATATAGTGACCATTTCACAGTTACAGATATCTACTAAAAACGGGAAATTGATTAAAAGTAAATTGCCTTTAGGAGGTTTTGGAGTAAGTAGATATCGTTTGGATCATCATTTATGGATAACTGCTAAAAAACTAGGAGTTCAACTTATAAATGATCAGGTAATAAATGTAGATTTTCAAAAAGACAATACATTTCTTGTTCATACTTCTAATAATGGAATATTTTATACGGATTATGTAATAGGAGCTTATGGAAAACGATCTACATTGGATAAAAATTTACATCGTGATTTCAGTCAAAGAAAATCTCCATGGTTAGCGGTAAAAGCACATTATGTTTCAAAATTTGATTCAGATACTGTAGCGTTACATAATTTTGAAGGTGGTTATTGTGGTTTGTCGGTAGTGGAGAATAAGGCGGTGAATGCTTGTTATTTAGTGAATTATGAAAGTTTTAAAAAGTATAAAGACATAGTGAGTTTTGAAAAAAATATTCTTTATGAGAATCCCTATTTGAAAGACTTTTTTGAAAATTCTGAAATGCTCTTTAGAAAACATATAACAATAAGTCAAATTAATTTTGATCCCAAAAAGCCTGTAGAAAAAGGCGTCTTTATGATTGGAGATGCTGCTGGGTTGATTCATCCATTATGTGGTAACGGAATGGCTATGGCGATCCAAAGTGCCAAGGTTTTATGTGATTTATTTGTAGCAAATCATGCCTCTATACAGTATAGCAGACAAGAGATGGAACTAATGTATGCCAAAGAATGGAATAAAGCATTTTCTAAAAGATTGTATGCTGGAAGAGTACTACAAAAGGTATTATTGCATAACGGATTTCAGCAAATAGCTCAAAAAGTAGCTAAAACCATTCCTGCTATAGTACCAGAAATTATCAAACAAACACACGGAAAACCATTAGTATGCTCATAGATCTTACATATAGAAGTAATGAACCAGAGCTTATGGATAATCCAGAAGTTAATGAAAAAGATCTTTCTGTAGCTTTGGAGGATATCGCTAAAGTAAATAAAATGTTAGGTGGTAATGCTATCACTATAGATGCAGTATTAGAGATTATTAAAAAGAAGAATATATCATCAAAGGAGTATGTTATAATGGATCTTGGTTGTGGTGATGGAGAAATGTTAAGGAAGTTGGCTAACATCTTAAAAAAGAATGACATAAATGCCAGATTAATTGGTATCGATAATCATGGTAAATGTCTAGTACAAGCAAGAAATTTAAGTGGTTCTAATACGGGTATTAAATATTATAAAGAGGATATATTAACCTTGAATAAAGGAGAATTTTCTTGCGATATTATTATTTGCACACTGACATTACATCATTTTGCAGACAAGGATATTAAAAAAGTAATTAGTAAAGGACTGGAGTTAGCCTCTGAAGCAGTTATTATTAATGATATCCATAGAACTCGGTTGTCTTATTATTTATTTAAGCTATTTAGTTTTTTCTTTATCAAAGGATATATAGCAAAAAATGACGGTTTGGTATCAATAAAAAGAGGTTTTAAAAGAAAGGAATTACTTCGTTTTGCCAAAGATCTTGGTTTAAAACAGCATCGATTAGATTGGAAATGGGCCTTTCGATACCGATGGATTATTAATCAGTAAAAAAGGGAATATTGAACGTAAAAATAACATCAGTCGCTAAGCAACTACCAGCGTATGTTAGAGAAACGAAAGAGATTTTACCATATGTGTCTCAATGGTTAACAGGACAGGAAGATAGATTTAAGCGTAAAGTGCTTAAGATTTTCGAAAATGCCGCTGTTGATAAACGATATGGAATTATGAGTATTGAAGAAGTCTTTACTGCTACCTCATTCGAAGAAAAGAATGATATCTATATCCGAGAAATAAAGAAACTAGGGGAGTCTGTTCTTAAAAAAGCGTTAGATAAGGCAAGTTGGGATCCTACTTCCTTAGATTACATTATCACAGTGAGTTGTACAGGTATTATGATACCTTCTCTAGATGCATATTTAGTAAATACATTAAATCTGAGGCAAGATATTGTTAGGTTGCCTGTTACAGAAATGGGATGTGCAGCTGGAGTTTCTGGTATTATCTATGCGAGAAACTTTTTAAAAGCTAATCCTAATAAAAGAGCTGCAGTAATCGCTGTAGAATCACCTACAGCAACCTTTCAACATACTGATTTTAGTATGGTAAATATCGTAAGTTCTGCTATTTTTGGTGATGGAGCAGCATGTGTGTTACTTTCTTCAGAAGAAGATGCCGAAGGACCAAATATTATCGCAGATGAAATGTATCACTTTTATGACGCGACCTCTATGATGGGTTTTAAATTGACAAATCATGGTTTGCAAATGGTATTAGACAAGGAAGTTCCAGAGAAGATAGCAACCCATTTTCCAGATATTATACATCCTTTTCTCAAGAAGAATAGTAAGTCAATTGAAGAGGTTGATCATTTAATTTTTCATCCTGGAGGAAAAAAGATTGTTCAAACAGTTGAAACCCTTTTCGGGGACTTGGGTAAGAATATCGATGATACCAAAGAAGTATTAAAACAGTACGGAAATATGAGTAGCGCTACCGTATTGTATGTTTTAGAACGATTTATGGATAGAAAGCCGGCATCCGGAGAAACAGGTCTTATGCTAAGTTTTGGTCCCGGTTTTTCTGCACAAAGAGTATTGTTGGAATGGTAATTAGATCATGATTGAATATAATTTTTTGAAACTTAAAGAAATTTAAAAATGAAAAATATCTGTTTGTATCTTTTATTCATCACTTTCACAGCATCAGCGTGTTCTGGTGATGATGTTCGCGCAAATACGGATGATCCAACTCCAGAACCTCAAAATGCTGATGTAACTAATGTATCTGTAACAGGCGAGACGGGTAGTTATACATTTAGTGTAGAAATTAGAAGTCCAGATCTAGGGTGTAACCAATATGCAGATTGGTGGGAAGTGATTTCAGAAGATGGAACATTAGTATATAGAAGGATTTTAGCTCATAGTCATGTAAATGAACAACCATTTACTAGATCTGGTGGACCTGTGGCAATAACCGAGGGGCAAATCGTATATGTAAGAGCTCATATGAATAATAATGGATACGGTACTATTGTATATAAGGGTAGTGTAGCTAATGGCTTTACTCAAGATACATTAGAAGCATCTTTTGCAAATCAATTAGCATCAGAAGAACCATTGCCTAATAACTGCGCATTTTAAAACTATATCTTTTGACTGCTGAACAAATCATAGAAAAACTACCGTATCGATCTCCATTTTTATTTGTGGATGAGCTTAGTAAAGTACACGAAGATGGAATAGAAGGTTATTATACATTAAAAAAAGATGAATATTTCTATAAAGGCCATTTTAAGGAGCATCCTGTAACACCAGGAGTAATTCTTACCGAAATTATGGCGCAGATAGGAGTTGTTTGTTTGGGAATATATCTGTTTAAAGAAACTATTTCTGAAAACATGATGGGAGTTGCTATGAGTAGTAATACGATTGACTTTTATAATCCAGTACTTCCTGGTGAAAAGGTATTTGTGGTTTCTAAAAAGGATTATTTTAGGTTTAACAAATTAAAATGTACGGTAAAAATGTTTAATGCCGAGAATAAGCTTGTGGCAAAAGGCAGTATCTCCGGAATGATGAAACCAGTTTCTGTATGAATAAAAGAGTTGTAATTACAGGATTAGGTGTAGTTTCACCAAATGGAACGAGCGTTTCAGAATTTAATAGATCTATAAAAAATGGTGTTTCTGGCATACGACATATTAATGAGTTAAAAGAATTAAATTTTTCATGTCAAATAGCTGGAAAACCATTATATAGAAAAGATTATTTAAATAATTACTTTAACTCAATTCAATTAAGAGGATTGAATGCTTCGGGATTGGAATATGGAGTAATTGCGGGTATAGATGCTTGGAAAAATGCTGGTTTATCTCTAAATGACAAAGAAGATGATCCAATTTGGGATGCAGGTGTAATTTTTGGAACCGGTATTTTAGGTGTTGATAAATTTAGAGATGCGATTTATAAAGTAGATGAAGGTAAAGTACGGAGATTAGGAAGTACGACAGTGATACAAACTATGGCCAGTGGGATTAGTGCTTTTTTAGGTGGTATGATCGGTTGTGGAAATATTACTACGACCAATTCTTCTGCTTGTAGTACTGGTACGGAAGCTATTTTAATGGCGTATGAACGAATTATATCTGGAAAAGTAGAAATTATATTAGCAGGAAGTACCAGTGATAGCGGGCCTTATGTTTGGGGAGGATTTGATGCGATGAGAATTCTGCCTCATAAATACAATGAGAATCCTACAGAAGCATCTAGACCTATGAGTGCCTCTGCAAATGGCTTTGTGCCAGGAAGTGGAGCAGGAGCATTAGTAGTAGAGAGTTTGGAAAGTGCACAAAATAGAGGTGCTACCATTTACGCAGAAATTCTTGGAGGACATATCAATAGTGGTGGACAGCGAAACGGAGGCAGTATGACCGCTCCAAACAGCAAAGCGGTGCAGCATTGTATTCAACAAGCAATCATCAATGCTAATATTCATTCGGATGATATTGACTTGATTAATGGTCATCTCACAGCTACCACTAAAGATGCTACCGAAATTATGAATTGGTGCGAAGCATTAAACAGAAGAGGGAAGGACTTTCCGTCTATCAATTCTTTAAAAAGTTTGGTAGGACATTGTCTTGCTGCTTCAGGAAGTATTGAAAGTGTGGCTACTGTACTTCAGGTATATGAAGACTTTGCTTTCGGAAATATAAATTGTGAAGATTTACATCCAGAAATCGAGGCTCTAGTGGATCCAACACGAATTCCTACTAAAACGATATCAAAACCTATAAATATTGCAGCAAAAGCGAGTTTTGGATTTGGAGATGTAAATGCTTGTGTTATCTTTAAAAAATATTCATAATAAAACCATTCATGACAAAAGAAGAATTATTATCTAAGTTAAAAACCATTATCGAACCTTATGTTCAGAATGAAGATGGGTTAGCAAATCTTTCTGAAGAAACTAATTTTATTGAAGATTTAGAGATTAATTCTGCTAATCTTGTAGATGTTATCTTAGATGTAGAAGATGAATTTAATATCGAAATTGATAATGATGGTATGGATAAGATGCTTACGGTAAAAGCCTCTATAGAGGTAATTCAGGATAAATTAGCAGCTAAATGATAGGAAATGATATTGTAGATCTTGCCTTAGCTGCTAAACAAAGTAATTGGAGAAGAAAAGGTTGGTTACAAAAGATCTTTACAGTATCAGAACAAGATAAGATCTTGAATGCTCTTGATCCCGATTTAACAGTATGGAAGTTGTGGAGTATGAAAGAGGCTGCATACAAAGCGTATCAAAGACAGTTTTTTAAAGCTCCTACTTATAATCCCTGGGACTTTGAATGTTCTGAAACTTCAGTGATTGTTAAGGGGATGCAATATAAAACCAAAACAACGATAACATCAGAATATATTCATTCTGTTGCCTTTATTGATCAAAAAGAGATAGTTACAAAAGTATTTGTCAACGAATCATTATCCTACAAAAAACACCTTTTAGATTATATTTCTAAAACAAAGCTGCTGAATTCTGAAAAAATTACAATCAAAAAAAATGATTTTAGAATTCCTTTTGTGTATATCAATAATTTACAGAGTGATATACAGGTTTCTTTTTCTAGTCACGGTTTGTTTTCTTCATATGTCGTGGATTTATCTGAAAATCTACAAAGGGTATAAAACCCCCGTTAAAAACCGTATTTATACCCTTATTTTTTTAGTGATTTGTTCTTAACTTCGCGTCAGGGAAAAATTAAAGTAAAAAAAGTAACATGATGAACTCATTATTGCAAAAAAGGAATACCAAGCGTGAAGAAAAAATAAAAATCACACGTTTAACAGAAATGAATATCGTTAATAACGAATTTCTAAAATCTTCTGAAAGATTAGCGAAAGCTCACACGATACATATCTAAAAAAAAGCATCCATTAGGGATGCTTTTTCTTTTTATCATTTTAAAATAGGGAAATCGAATACTATGTTTAGTTTATTCTTTTCCCTTTCGTCGTGGATATTCACTCCATAATCACTGGTGTAGATTGTGGTTTTGCCTAAAAGGTTTTTAGTGATATCTAGATCAAAGTTGATGATTACTTCTTTGGTAATGCCTTTGATGGTAAGGTTACCTATAACCTTATAATTATTATTACCAAAGTGCACTACTTCTTTGCTTTCAAAAGCAATTTTTGGGTATTTCTTTTTGTAAAAGAACTTTTCCCACATCAAATGACCATCTCTTAAAAAATTACCAGTTTCTAGAGTGTTTACAAGTGCTGTCCCTTCAAAATAGGCATTATCGGTATCTTCTGGGTTAAATGAAATTTTAAAATCTAATCCTCCAATTGATCCACTTGTCTCTTCTGAAACAAAATCAAATGTAATTTTTGTATTCTTTTTATCAAATTCAAGTTTGATAACATCATTAATCAAGGCATCTTCATGTCCAGTATATCCATCAGAACGATTGGTAATATCACCAGGAGGTGGCGTAAATTGACCATAAATCAATGAAATCGAGAGGCTTAAAAAAAAGATAGAACAGAAAAAGGTTTTCATAGTAATATTTTAGTTTTCAAGATATAAATAAACAATAATCATTCCAACTGCTTTAACAATGCAACAATTAAAATTGTTTGAAAATTAAGGGAATAATTATAATTTGATGTTAAGTTTTTTTAATTATTCTTCAAAATCCTATAACTTTAGATAAGAAATTAATTATCAATCAGGTAGCCATACCGTAATTCTTATGTATATGGAGAATCAAAAGAAAAAAAGATCCTGGTCAAAGAGAAAATTTGCGGATTTTCAGAATAAGTATCGTAGATCATCAAATTTTGGATACGGATCAAAAAGAGATCAATTTGCGATAGCAGGTAATGGAGAGCTTTCTGTTCCTGAAAACAAGCAGTTACACGATAAAAATCAATAAGATTAAGAAGTGACTACTTTGTCTTTAGAAGAAGTTTTAAGGTATATAAGAATACCTATTGAGATGCCAGCGCAAATCAAAAAACCTAAAAACAGCGGTAATGCTGTGTTTTCAACAAACCTACCTATAAAAGTACTTATAGGTACAGCCATTATAGTGCTTATAAATCCCGTAATCGCAGCACCAATTCCTGCAATGTGACCAACGGGCTCCATAGCCAATGCTCTAAGATTCCCAAACAAAAATCCTATCGAAAAAAATTGTAATCCAAAAAAGATTAGTAAGATCACTACATTTGGATTTGCATTGTTGTGATATAAAAGAATATATAGTAGCGAAATCCCAAAAAATGAAAATAAGGATATAGAAACTAATCGCTCCATTCCATATCTAAGTACTAAAGTACCATTCAAAAAAGTGGCGGTACCAATAGAGATCGCTAATAGTGCAAAGATATATGGGAATTCATTTTTTAGATTGTATTGCTGTTCAAAAATTTGCTGCGAACTACTTAGATATACTAGAAAAGACCCTACAATAAGTCCAGATATAAAAGTATATCCCATAGTGTTTTTGTATTTCACTAATTCTTTGGCTCCATCTATAAATATATGCGGAGTAAATTTTATTCTTTTAGAAACAACCAATGTTTCCTTTTGTCTTTTCCAAAACCAAAAAGAAACTAATAGACTGAAAACAAGCTGTATGTAAAAGATAGCTTTCCAGTCATAATGATCAAGAATTCCTTTTCCAATGGCTGGCGCCACAATAGGAACTAGTATAAATACTACCGTTATAAAAGACATAATACGCGCCATATAATCCCCACTGTAGGTATCTCTAATCATTGCTATCGCGATAGTTCTAGGTGCAGAAAGTCCAACACCTTGCAATATTCTACCTATTACCATCATAGTTAGGCTAGTGGCACTAATACAGATAAAACTAGCAATGATAAATAACAAGAATCCCATAAAAACCACAGGTTTTCTTCCGATAGCATCCGAAATTGGACCAAAAATCAATGGCCCAATTCCTAGTCCAAGAAATATCATCGTAATGAGCAATTGGTTATCTGCTAATTCTGTGGTACCAATATCAATTCCAATAATATCCAAAGCAGGAAGCAAAGCATCTATGGCTAAGGCTACAATAGACATCAATGATGCCATGAGTACAATAAACTCTAACTGTTGGAGGTTTTTAAATTGCATTCGGCAAAAATAGCTCATTTCATAAGCTCATCAATAGACTTCTTTTTAATTTAACTAATATTTATTGTGTCATGAAAAGTATTAGCATCTTGATTTTTTATTTATTGTATATTTAGAATGATGAAATTGTTTAATGCGCAACGGAAAAATCTTATGAATGGTAAAGGAATACGCAAATATCTACTGTATGCAATAGGTGAGATCATTTTGGTAGTTATTGGTATTTTGATTGCCGTTAGTATTAATAATGCTAATGAAGTTAGAAAAACCAAAAATCATTTAAAAAATGTTTTTGTAACATATCAAGAAGATTTAAAACTTGATACGCTAAAAGTGTATATAATGCTTTGCAATTATTGGATACAAGAAAGAAGATGTTTGACCAATTTCTAAGTGATACCGTAACAATCGATATGTATAAAAATACTCCCAGAGCTATGGGATTGGTATTGAGCTATAACCCCTTTGAATTGCAACAAAAAGGTATTCGATTATTAGAAAAGTTTGAGAGTAGTACGGAGACAGATAGCTTAGTTATACAGATTTTAGCACATCACAATACCTTCGATGTTTTATTAAAAGAAACACACAAAAGAATAGGGGAGGATGTAACTGACAATATGGACTTTCTAAAGTATAACCATCATTGGATTGGAGATTTATTGTTTGGTAAATTAGAGAATCCAGAAATGTATGAGTACTTTATGAGCGATACGTATCATGCGCGATTAGCGATTCACTATATGTTGGTGTATGGAAATCTAAAACCGTTGTTGGATAAACATTTAATAAGCTCTAGAGACCTACTAAGCAAAATTGAAAACCGAATAGACGGTTAAGATCTGTTAAATGATATTATTTTTGGCTCAAATTTTGTATTTTAGGATTAGGTAAACAAAAGATAATCAAATGAATAGGTTTGCGAAAATTGTAGGGTTCTTATTAGTCACAGGAGGAGTCTTTTTAAGTTGTAACAGTACGAAAAATATTGTAGCTCCTACTGCTCAAAGTGAAGCATTAGAAGCTCTAATAGCTAAAAAATCATTTACTATAGAATCAGATTGGATGTATCCTTTAATGACTACAGGGATGAATGCAATTTATAATAGCGGATTAATCCCTCCAGGAAGTACTGTAAATAGTATAAACCTTACGGGTAATCCTAATTTTGTTAGAATATATGGAGATAGCATATCTATGAATTTACCTTTTTATGGTGAACGCCAATTACCAGGACAATATATTCGTAATGAAGGCGGGATTGTATTCCAAGGAGTTCCCGATAGATACGAAGTAATTAAAGATGAGAAAAAACAAACACACCTTATTAAATTTACAGCAAAGGGTGATCAAGAATCATATCGAGTAACTATAACATTATTTCCAAATTGGACGACAAGCATAAATATTAACAGTAGCCATCGAACATCTATACGATATAGAGGTGTGGTATCTGAAAATGACAAAGAAAAAAGTTTGGTCGTAAATTAATGTAGATTACAAGCTAGCTTCTAACTCTTCAATATCTTCAATGTAAGTTTGATAAAACTCTTCAACATAAGGTCTTCGGCTGTTAGATCCCTGTGCTAGTAATTCTTTAGAAGTTGCTAATGACTCCCGAATTGTTGTTTTGGAATGTTTTAATTTCACTAGAGTTTTAGCTTTCCAATAGAATAAATCTGCATTTTTATTCATTTGTATTCCAAGTTCAAATTTTTCTAATGCCTTCTGGAAATCACCAGTTTGGAAATAGGTAATTCCATAATACATAAAAGCCCTGCTTTCTATATAATTAATGTCTTTAGCTTCATGATCAAAAAACTTCTTAAAATATTCTTGTGCCGTAGTATATTCGTTTTTCATCATATAAGCGATACCACGCATAAAGTCTATGTTCTCCGATTGAGGATAATCTACAAAATTAGGAGTAAGAGCGTCTAACTCATTAAAATCTTTAATAGCATTATCATAATCTCGATAAAAATATAAGTATAAATACCCTCTATATCCTTGCCAACTTTTGGGATCTAACTCCACCGCTTTCCCATATTTCTTCATGGTTTCTGTATTGATACCTCGTTTTACTCTAGAAGCACCCATTTCTCGGTGCGGGTCAGAAAAATTAGGATCTAAAGCAATCGCTTCCTGAATTAAAAAATGCTCTTCTGGAGAGCCCTGGTAATAAGAACCATGCAATCCTTCAATAAATTGTTTGGCGTATTTTTTAGAAGTTACTTTATCAAATTCTTTCTTATATAAAGTATGTTCAGTAGTGCAAGAGCCAAGTAACAAGACTCCAAAACAACAACTAAGGTAAAATATCTTCAATCTTTCCATTTTTTAGTATAAAAGTTATGTAGAAATATGAGTCTACAGGCTGATTTCGGATAATACAAGGTTTCCACTTTTCTACCGATGAAAGAATCTTGTATAAATGAGCTTTGGTCTCAACATCAAACTCTTTTTCATTGTATTCAAAATCTGCTTCATTGGTGACATACTTTCCTGCTTCTCCTTTACAATTAATAACAAATCGGTAGGTTAAATATCCTGATTCATTTTTAAGTTTTGTAGTGTCTAAATGTTTAGTTACTAGCTTTTTTAAGTTTCCTTTTCCACCGATGAAACCGGCACGATCGTTCCCCCCATTGTAATAATCAAAAATAGATTTATGGTTTGAACATAAATCAAAATCTAAGTTCTTATCGATAGTATCATCAAAATCAATATATCCTACTCGTTTGATACCATGATTTGATAATTCTTCGAATGTATCCGGTGAAATTTGTTCTACCAATGTGCGTTCTAATCGGTATTTTTCTGTAGTTAGTGTAGATGAGTAGAGGCCTAAATCTTGAACATAAATATTTCGATAATGAAAATGCATTGTATCCTTTGGTTTAGAACCGAAAACAAAGGTATTGGCTATGTTTTGTTCTACAACTTTAGCTGGTTTGGAAGCTATGGTAGTATCTTTTATAAACTTGGAGGTTTGATGAACGTAAATATAATTATTTTCTTTATTTTTTAATTTGGCTTTATAAGTAGTAGTTTCTTTTCCAAAAGTTAATAAATAGTTTTCAGAAGTATTTTCATATTCAGCTATTAGTGTATCTCTTTTATAATATCGTTTACGACTCAATTCTTTTAGATTATCATTTAGTATACTAAATTCACGGATGGATGAAGTCGTAAAAGCTGGATTATAGTTTATTTGCTCATAAACACTATCATTTACCTTCTTAACCACAGAATAATCTAAAGTAGTTTTAACTGTTTGATTATTATTTGGATAGTTATGAACATAATATTTGTTAATGATCCCTTGATCAGAAGCTCCCTTGGGTATAAAAAAACGCTCATAAGATTCAGTAGAAGTGTTACAGGAGTAACAAAAACCGGAAATGATTAAGAGCAACAATACTTTGTTCTTCATAAAGTGAGTTGGTTTAGAAAAAACTCTAAGTTATGAATACAAAATTAAAAACACCCCTAACATGATACCAAATAATGGAATCAGTTTTTTACGTTTATTCTTTTCTTTAAAAACAAGCCCTCCGATGACAACAGCAATTAGTATTTGACTTCTTTTAATAGCTGATAACAGCATGATAAGTGCCTCGGGATCTTGTAAAGCTTTGAAATAGAAATAGTCTGCTGCCTGTAGTAACACTCCAACGGCTACAATAGTCCATCGCCAGGTAAATTGTTTCCTTTTTTCGGCATTACCAAACCAAGTAAATGATAAGATCACCAATAAAATCAACACAGTATAAAAACAAAACCAGAATTGTAAGGTCTGTGGTGTGAGTGCAAGCTGTTGTATTAAAAACTTATCGTATAATCCGCTAGAAGCACCTAAAAAGGTAGCACCAATGATGGCAAAAATCCATTTATTCTTTTTGAAGTTGATACCTTCCTTTTTACCGATTTTTGAATATAGAATTACCGAAAAGATGATAAGAAAGAAGCCAATCCATTGCAAAATGTTAGGTTTTTCCTGATAAATTAAGATGGCTCCTATAAATGTAAAAAATGGACCTGCAGAGCGTATCGGTGTTACGATGGTAATCGGTAGATATTTTAATGCCTGATACGCCAGTACCCAAGATGCAGCCATAATCATGGACTTTATAAAAATAAAACCGTGGGTGCTTGAAGGGATTTGATCAATATAAAACCCAATTTCTTTAGTGTATTCGGGATAGTATACGGATCCTATAAAAAAAGGAAGTAATACCAGAAAACCGGATCCTATAGTTCCCAAAAGTACAGGAAATACTTCATTTCCCTGTACAGCATGTTTTTTACATAAATTATGTAATCCTAAAAAAAGTGCGGCCAAAAGCCCTAAATACATCCACATGCCGCGAATATAAAATCATTGGGAAATTCTACCAAGAATAGTCTACACTGAATTTCATCACTAATGTGTTTGATGATTAAAATATAAAGCTGCTACAGTCAAGACTGCTGTAAGAAAATGGTTAAAATCTAAGTAAGAATTGTCATACTGTTATTTTTAGTATAACAAAATTGAGAATATTGTAATATTTTGTGTAAAAAATTGATAAATACTTATTTGACTAAGTATATTTGCAGCATCAAACCAATTTATTATTCATGCATAATATATGGTAACTATTTAACACAACTCATTTATTTAAAACCTAAAAAATGAAAACTCAACTAAGCTTTATTAAAAAGAACTATTGGTTGGTGGTATTTATGCTACTGACCACCATTGGTACTACTGCACAGCAGGTGATCAATGCAACCTTACAAAATGACGGACGGACAAGACAATATCGTTTGTACGTACCTGCTAGTTATGATCCTAGTAAGCCCGCACCTCTAATTTTAAATTTTCATGGGTTTACCAACAACATAGATACGCAGTATAATCAGAGTGATTTTAGACAATTAGCAGAAGACAATCAGTTTTTGTTTGTTACTCCACAAGGATTAGGAGGCTTTTTCTCAGGATGGGCCATTAATAACAATTTTGGTGGAAACGAAGATGACTTAGGATTTTCCAACGCATTAATAGATAAAATCATTGAAGATTATAATATTAATGAAAAACGTATTTATGCTACAGGATTTTCTAATGGAGGATTTTTTAGTTATCGATTAGCTTGTGAACTAAGTCCTAGAATTGCCGCGGTAGCTTCTGTAGCGGGTAGTATGACTAGAAGATGGATCGATAATAATCAATGTCAGCCGCAACATCCTACGGCGGTTTTACAAATTACTGGAACTAATGATAATGTGATTTCTATTAATGGAAATGGATCCAATAAGCCTATACAAGATGTTATGGAATATTGGGCTTCTGTAAATAATGCAGATGCTACACCAGATGTAATCCAATTAGGAGGTGGTACCACACGTTCTATCTGGGATAATGGTGATAATGGTGTTACGGCAGAATTTATTCGGGTGCAAGGAAAAGGGCATAGCTGGAATGGTGGAAATGTCAATACTTCTCAAGAAGTTTGGAATTTCTTTTCGAGATTTGATATCGATGGTGCGATTGATAATACACCGCCACCACCAGATACCTGCGCTGCTACAGTGTCCTCATTTCCTTTTAACGAAAGTTTTGAAACCGGTATCGGACAATGGTCGCAAGCTACTAACGATGATCTTAACTGGACAAGAGATTCGGGAGGAACACCTTCTAACGGTACAGGTCCATCTACAGGAGCAGATGGAAACTTTTATCTATACGTAGAAGCATCTGGTAACGGAACAGGATATCCTAATAAAAGCGCTATTTTAAACTCTCCTTGTTTAGACTTTAGCAGTGTTTCTAATCCTACGCTTACCTTTCAGTATCACATGTTTGGTAGTGCTATCAATACTTTAACGGTTGAAGCAAGAACCGATAATACAGGAAGTTGGACCACTGTTTTTAACCAGTCTGGTGATCAAGGAAATACGTGGAATGCTGCCAGTGTAAACCTTTCTGCATATGCAGGAGAAGCGAGTGTACAACTACGCTATAATGTGGTTACTGGTAATGGTACTAGTGGTTGGCTAAGTGATATTGCTATAGATGCTATTAGTATTCAGGATGGTAGTGGTACTCCAGATCCTGATTGTACAGCTTTAAACTTCAATGATTTTGCTATTTCAGGATTCTCTAATCAGGATGCAGACGGAAATTTTGCCATTACTAATGGAGGAGCTGCTTTATCTTTAACGAACAATACATGGAAATTTATTCCTTTAGATTATACAGTAACTGCAAATACGGTAATCGAATTTAGCTTTAGTAGTACGTCGCAAGGAGAGATTCATGCTGTTGGTTTTGAAAATAACAACACCTTAACTTCTTCTCGTTATTTCAAAGTCCATGGAACACAGAATTATGGAGTTACTAATTTTGATAATTACAGCTCGGGTACTGTAACCTATACGATTCCTGTTGGGAATTTCTATACAGGTGTTATGGATCGTTTGGTGTTTATTAATGACAATGATAGTGGTTCTGGAAATAATTCAGTTTTTTCTAATGTTAGAATATACGAAGGATCTTGTGGTAGCTCGTTATCTGCACAAGAACTTATTGCTGGATTAACTACAAAATCACCTGTATTAGGTAACGAACCTGAAGATGTACATACACTTAAAATAGCACCAAATCCTGTGAATGATCAATTCTCGATAACCATGAATGTGAATTCAAAAACAGAAGAAGAAATGCTAGTGCGTATCTATACCATGTTAGGTCAGATACAATATGAAGCCAAACTACAAACAGGTACGCAAAACTTATCAGCAAGTAGTATAGGTTTAGGATCCGGAATTTATGTGGTAAAAGTCATATCGAATGGAGAGGAGCAAAGTACTCAGAAATTGATCGTTCGGTAAATCAATATAAATTGAATCGTCTATTCGAGTGAATTTTTCACTTTATAAGATGATACCACAAAATATTATGCATATAGAAACGATGCTTCGTATTATTCGGAGCATCTTTTTTATGGATTCTTGATAAGTACATTCATTTTTCATTTCTTATCTTTCCTCAATAAATAAACTAGCAAGGATTTGGAATTCAGTAAAAACTTATTATTCTTTTTCAGTGCATTAGGTGCTTTTAATGGACTTTTTTTAAGTCTGTATTTTTGTTTTCTAATTAAGAATAGGAGTAGAGCCACTTATTTTTTAGCGGCACTCCTGTTTGTAATTAGTGTACGAGTAACCAAATCAGTATTTCTAACCTTTTATCCTGGTACTTCATCCACATTTGTGAGTATTGGTCTTACTGCCTGTTTTTTAATAGGTCCTTTTCTGTATTTATATACCAAAACAGCTATCAATCCTAACAAAGTACATCGATGGAATTGGTTATTCCACGTGGTACCAGTGCTTATTTTTATGTTGATAATCAGTATTCAATATCCCTATCGATCGTATAGATATTTATGGTGGAGGAGTCCTCCCAGAATTTTTGGCACCATTTTGTTTACGCAATGGACGATTTATACTATAGCAGCAATATATCAAGCGCGCCAAGTGTTTAGTAAGCTTTGGAGCAAAACTAAATCCATCAACACCTTAGATTTTTGGATACTCAATATCGTTACTGGTGGGTTTATTATTTGGTTAGCATATAATACCACGACCTATACATCGTACATTGTAGGGGCATTGTCATTTTCTTTTACATTTTATATCACTTTGGTTATTTGGATTATCAAAAGAAGAAAAAGTACGCTCACATTTCTAACACCTGTTGTAAAATATGCGAATAGAAAGATTGATACTCAAAAGGTATCTTCGATTGCAAACCAACTGAGTATTTTGTTTAGTGAACAAGAATTGCATCGAAATCCTAATTTAAAACTACCTGAAGTAGCGGCGCAACTACAAATTAAGTCTCATGAATTGTCACAATATCTGAATGATAATTTGGGACTTAGTTTTTCTAGTTATGTTAATCAGTATCGTATACAAACTGCTACCCAATTGATACGAACCAATTCTCTATTAACACTAGAAGCTATTGGCAATGAGTGTGGTTTTAAATCCAATTCTACATTTTATACTGCTTTTAAAAAACAGGAGGGAATGACACCTTCGCAATACAAAAAGTCCTTGAATTCGTGATTTATTTTCTTCGGATTTATAATTCCGTAGAATAACGAGCTTGTTTTTTACTTGATTGATAAGGCTTTCCTATAGTTTAGCTATACAAATCAATAATAAAAAACGAACAATGAAACATTTATTTATTTTAGTGGTAGCACTATTTAGCAGTACCATTTCTTTTGCACAATCTGATAAAGAACAAATCACAGAAACTTTACTACATTATATAGAAGGAACAGCTGATGGTTCTCCCGAAAGAATTAAAAAAGCATTTCATAAAGACTTGAATTTGTATTCGATAGCTAATGATACTTTAAGTATTACTTCTGGTAAAAAATATATTGGATATTTTAAAGAAGGAGAAAAACGAAACCGTATCGGAAAGATTATTTCCATTGATGTGGTTAATAATGCCGCAATGGCCAAAGTAGAAATAGATTTCCCAAAAGGGAAGAGGTTATATACCGATTATATGATGTTACTAAAAGTAAAAGGTGAATGGAAAATCATTCATAAATCTTATACGTTTGTACCTTATAAATAATACCAAATAAAGTTATTAGAATATACTATTCATTTATCACCAGTTTTACACTACGTTTATTACCAGAACGATCTAGTATATGAACCAGATATAATCCAGAAGTAATTCCAGAAAACTTGATCCAATAGTTCTCAAAGGTAGCGAAAATACTTTGCTTCCTTTTATAGTATGTTTTTTACATAAATTATGTAATCTCCAAAAAAGTGTGGTCAAAAGCCCTAAATACATCTACATGGCGTGAATAGAAGTTTTTGGATTATTTCTGAATCCTTGCAATTAGAAAATAACAGATACTAACACCGTGTGGCAGACCTAGAGGAATTCTTTAATAAGCTGGGTAGGAAAAGTGGGATTCGCAGAACATATAAATAAGAAACTTATAATTTTTAGGAAATAATTATATTAGCAGTCCTAAATCTAAAGACTTAATCATATGAACAAAAATTACTTTGCGATACTTTTAGGAATACTGGGTATGATATATACTTCACAAACGTATTCACAAACACAAATAGGAGAGGATATTGATGGAGAAGACTCCGTAGATTTATTAGGCAGTGCCACCGCAATTTCGGATGATGGTACTGTAGTAGCTGTTGGTGTAGAAAGAAATACTGGAAATGGATCAAATACTGGTCAGGCGAAAGTGTATCAAAATATCAATGATCAATGGGTACAAATGGGAAGTACGCTATATGGAAATGAAGGAGATAATTTTGGGAATTCAGTGGCATTATCTTCTGATGGAAGTATTGTGGCTGTTGCCAGTAGAGGTATAAATGTATACACACGTGTTTTTCAGTACAATGGTACCGATTGGGTGCAATTAGGTGCTGATTTTGAACGAGAAGTCAATGATAGATTCAGTACAGTAATTGGATTATCATTATCTAGTGATGGTAATAGAATTGCGATCGGAATGCCTTTAAATGAAGATCAAGGAAGGTATACTGGTCAAGTACGAATTTATGAATACATCAATAATGACTGGGTACAGATCGGACAAGATATCAATGGAAAAGGAACGGTATCATTGATAGACGAGAGATTTGGTCATTCCGTTTCTTTGTCAGATGATGGAAACAGAGTAGGTGTTGGAGCTCCAGGAAGTGGATTAGCAGTAGGAAAAGTACGTGTATATGAATTTGATGGTATGGATTGGTCTCAAATCGGGTCTGATTTTGGTCCAGGGAATCAAGGCGGACAAAGCGGTGCTACGGTTTCGATGTCTGCAGATGGAGATCGTATTGCGGTAAGTGTACCGGGAACCGTTCTTGGGGCTGCATACATATATGATTATAATGGGAACCAATGGGTAACTTCTGAAATTTTTGATAAAACAGGAAACTGTAAGGTTTCCTTGTCTGCTGATGGTGAACGACTTGCTATTAGTGATTTTACTTACAATTGGACAGGAGATGGTTTTAATGAAGGTATGTATGGGAATGTAAGAATTTATGAATACGATCATATCAGTCAAAAATGGCCGTTGTTAGGTACTGAGATTATTGGAGAAAAAAGCTGGGATGAATTTGGATCATCAGTAGCATTATCCGGAGATGGTACCACAGTAATTGCCGGTGCAGCATATAATGATGATAATGGCTTAAGCAACCAAGGGCATGCTAGAGTTTTTCAATTCGAATCGAACAATTTAAGTATTGGTGAACATACCTTAGAAACTAGCATATCAATATATCCGAATCCAGTGGTGGATAAATTACAAGTTATACTTCAAAACGGAAATAATTTAGAAAAGATAACGATATATGCGTTGGATGGCAAAAAGATCTTAGAAGTTACAAAACCATCAACGAGCATTGATCTACAGGAATTACCTAAAGGAATATATATGCTAAGAATGGAGTCTAATAAGGAAGTTAGTACCCAACGAATCGTTCGAAATTAAGATACTAAAAAGGGAATACCAATGATACAAGTAATTATGCTTACGGAGCTAGTAAGGAGATTCGGTTTTTTTCGGATGATAAAAATTATAGAGTTACCACTTTTACAATAAAAAATCCCGATAAGCTTTTGTTCGAACTTAATAAAATAATGGATAGCAATCTTAAATGAAAAATGAAGAGTGAATATGATAAAACAGAACGGGAGTTTTTAAAGGTACAGAAACAATATCATGATTGGATTACGTTTGTACCTTATAAATAATACCAAATAAAAAAACAACCTTCTAAAATCTAGAAGGTTGTTTGTATAATACTATATAAAGTTATTAGAATATACTATTCATTTATAACCAGTTTTACACTACGTTTATTACCAGAACGATCTAGTATATGAACTAGATATAATCCAGAAGTAATTCCAGAAATATCAACTCTCATTTCAGTAGTATTATTAGGTACTGTTACAGATTGTAATCGTTTTCCACTAAGATCAGAAATGGTAATGATACTATTTTTTAGATCCGTAGTATTTTTAATGAAAACACTTCCTGTTGCTGGATTTGGAAATAATTCAAAGAACGCATTTTCTGCATCATTCTCTCTGTTTACAGCAGTAGCACAATCAGGTGCAGTGGTCGAATTACTGAAATATATGGAATAATCCTTCGATACCAGTACAAAGTTACGTTCATCGGTAGTTACCAAGTAATCTCCATCCAATCCAGGAATACCTGTATTTACCAATGTGATTTGTGGTGCTGTACCATTGAAGTTTTGTGTAGCATCTGAAAAATCTATATACCATGGTGCTATATCCAGATTAAAAGAAAATTGATACAAACCATTATTAGCTAAATCCCAATTAAGTGTAAATAAGGTGATATTATCTACATTAGGACCACCAGTTCCTAATACATATACATTTTCATATGATGTATTGATACTTACCAGAGGAGTATCTGTCGGTGTACCAAACGTACAGTCTCCATTTGGCGGATCTATAATGATATCGTCCGTAACGGTAATATTTACCGAAGCCGAATCGGTTCCGCCATTTCCATCACTTACAGTAACCGTAGCGGTATAATCTCCTGTGGTATATGTATGTGTGGATATCACATCTGTACCTACTGTACCATCCCCATAATCAATACTATAGGTAAGTGTATCGTTATCTGCATCTGTAGATCCCGAAGCGTCTAGTACAACATCTAATGGAGTAACTCCTGTACTTGGCGTAGCAGTAAGACTTGCGATTGGAGCTGTATTACCAGGATCAGTAGTATCACTACAAGATGGTGCCGTATCAGAATTACTACAATAAATGGTGAAATCTCCAGTGGTAGAAACAAGTACTAGATTTTCTCCATCTAAGGTTACATAATAACTACCATCTAACCCTACAAAACTAGAACCTGTAATGGTAATTTGTGATTCTGCTGCATTAAAATTTTGTGTAGATACCGGAATGAGATCGTTATACCAGTTTGGAACACCATTATTGGTACTTAGGGAGAATTGGTATAAACCATTATTTCCTAAATCCCAATTGATAGAACAGTTACCAATATTATCTAAATCAGGACCGCCTTCTCCAAACACATAAATATTTGAATATGAATTGTTTATAGAAGGTAGAGGAGTGGCTCTTGGGGTATCAAACGGACAAATAACTTCTTCGCAATTGGTATCGACCAATAAATCAATGGTTTGTACCGTCCCACTGCTAAAAACACCATCACTAACGGTAAGTGTAACCGTGGCAACATCCAAATTCTCATAGATATGGGAAACATTTACACCTTGGGCAGTAGTACCATCTCCAAAGTCCCAGGAATATGTAAGTGTATCACCATTAGGATCATAAGAATCACTAGCATCAAAGGTAACATTAGGTCCACCACATCGACCATTATCACTAGTGAAAGCCGCTACAGGAGGTTGTGGCTCCGTGGATTGACCAAAATCTACGTCACTGGTAGAATAAAATGCTTCTTCGCTAAGTGATCGTTGCCAAATACTATAGATAACGTGTTTTCCAGTTCTTGCTGGAAGTACCACATCAATATCATCAATGGCAGAAGCTGGTCTTGGACCAGTACGTACTAAAAGTTCTAGGCTATCCCAGGTAAGTGGTTGATCTGGAGTCCAATCGGCTTTGGTAATATACACATCAAAATATAAGGTTTGGTGCGGTGCCGAGTTTGTCCAGGTAACGGTAAATGGACCAGGAGTTACAGGTGTAGCGATCCAATCATCACGTACTTGATCTAATCCACCATATTTGTCTGGTCGACCGGCGCTGGCAAGATTTCCATCAGGAATGATGGCTTGGTGCATACCATTAGCATCCATACGAGCGACCTCATTCCAATCATATAGCGCTTGAGTACCGTACATTGCAACGGCATCGATACATGCGGGTGAATCTGGACTTTCAGGATTTTCTTGAAAACATATCCAAACACGACTGGGCGGACTGGTAACCGTTCCGTGTGAAAAGAGTGTTTGAAGATAAGGATACATCAGTGCTACACATATTAGTAAGGGTGCAGCAATCTTTCTTAGGCGGGAAATCATCCGACCTAAAATTTCGGTTTTAGAGTTTGTTTTTCTCATGTTGTTATTGAATTGTTAGTAATAAGTTTCGGCTTATAAAAAACAGGGTGGTTCAATAACAAGAGTTAAATTACTATATACTGTATTAGATATCAATTAATTAACAGTATTTCAAATAATATTTAACATAAACGAGCTAGATTTTAATAATCGTTTATGGTTTACAGAATGGGTAGATAAAATAGTATATAGTCATTAATACATGTGTAATTAAAAATTGTGATGCACATAAGGAGAAATAAAAGTAAAGAATCATAATAGGCTGGAATACTCAAAATATTCTATTTTACATAATATAAATTATAGTACAAATATATGTATTGAAGCAAATTGACGGATGCTTGCATTTTACATAATTGCAGATATAACAACACGCCAGTGTTTTATATCGATTCCCGGCCACATCTTCTCGCAGATGTAATAAATTGATTCACTAGATCAATTTATTAAACTCGTGTAAAAGTCAATTTGAGAAACGTTTAGCTCATTCGTAGCTATAATTAATATTCGTATAAATCCAATATTCAGTACAATCCTCCAGAAATTTTCAAATACGCGATTTTCGTGACATTTGATTTTAAATTATTGTATTCAAGAATGCTAGCGATCAACATCTATAGCTATTATACAATACTTAACTTATCTAATATATCTGGAAGCTTATAAATCGTGTATTCTGTACAATCGTACAAAAATCTTCAAATACGTAATTTTCTGTGTAGCTATAATTTATTATCGTAAACAACTGACTTAAAGAAGATTAAAGATAACTAAAAAATTAGACCATATTCTGTACCATCCTCCATATTTTTTTAAATACTCGATTCTCAGCGTTTATATTATGTAAAATAGAAATGGTTTGATTTTGGATTGTACAAATATTTATTTTAATAAATCCAATTGAATACAAATATCTCTTTTCATTTTTCCCATTGGATAATTACTTATTTCGTCCTTCTTAGTTGGTACTCCTTGGCTTTTTAATAGAACTTCATTGGGAATATCAGCTTTTCTAAATAAACCAGTGATTTGAGACATATAAGATTTACGAACGGCTTCACTTCTATTCTTTAAAGCATATAACTGATCAAGAATTCTTTTTTTAGTATTTTGATTATTATAACGTTGTAATAATTGAAAATCAATAATAGAATTATCACTATGAGGACTTTTATTCTCAATTTCTAGCTCCACTTCATTTAACGAACTAACAACTACTTTTGATAACTTGAACTTAAAATAGTCATCAAAACTTTTATGAAATGGATTAACATGTGTAAAAATATTAAAATCCTTATCCAGTTTAAGTTGTGCATTACAAGGAGAACACCCTGGTATTAAATTAAAAAAAGAAACTGCCAAATAAGGAAACCTTGCTCTGGGATAGAAATGGTCTAATTGGTATAGAGCAGTAATTCTAGTATTTCCACTTAAATTATCTGTCCGTTGGATACTTTCTAATTCTTGTTTATTACAATAAGGACAATAATTAAGATTAAACTGTTCTACATTTTCTCTTGCTGAGCCATTATCTCTATAAATTTCGTATCCAAAGACTGATTTTACTATTTTCCCAAATGAAGTTAAACTTGCTTGATTGTAATTTAAATTGTTTGAAAGAATATTATGTCCTACTAAATTCTCGATTTCTATTATTACCTCCGCTAGAATTTCTGGCCGACCACTAGTTATTCTGTCAAGATTTCTATAATGATTAATTAAAAAATAGTTCCAGAATTTAATTCTAACTGGTACTAAAATGTCGACTTTCATTTGACTACTTATCCTTCCAATCAAGGATTGTGTCGCATGATATGATCCGTCTTGATTTTGCGGATTTATTAACTCTTGAAAATGTGTTTTTGCAAGAGCATCAAGATCAATATTACAATGACTATCTATTAGAATCATTTAATAAGTTTTTAATCTGAATTCTTATTAAATCTTCTCCTATTAATTCAATCAATTTTTCGTCATCAGAGTTTATTTTTTTCTTCGCATTAATTTTATTGACTACATTCTGAATTTTATCAGCGGCAAAACGACTAATTAAATTACCCTCCATAAAAAAGGCATCTAAATAAAGTTCACCTAAATTCCCAGCAAATGTTTTTACCTCTCTAGAGTTATTAATTATACTCAAATCTGACTCTGATTCATCCTTGCCCAAAAACACCAAATTCTGTTTAGGTAAATCTGAAACTAGAAAAGGAGAATGAGAAGTTAAAACAAATTGATAATTAGCAGACTTAAACTTTGGTATTAAGTTTATTAATTTATAAAAGAAATCTGCTTGCCACTTTGGATGTAAATAGAGATCTCCTTCATCTACACAAATTAAAATATTATCAGTTTTAATGTTCTTAAGATCGAATCGTAATAATGAGAATATATCTAAGTAAGCTTTCTGTCCTGAGCTTAACCCTAACCAATCTAAATTAAATTTACGCGTCCAATCTATAAAATTATAATAATCTTGATCAAGTTTAATACTTGACTTATTAAAATTCAGGATATAACTCTCTGTTCTTCTGTTTCTAGATCCTTCAGTGCTTATAGCTAGGTCTTTTGTTTTAATGAAATCTTGAAATTTATCTATTAATTTACTGCCATTTTCGAGATTTTCTAATTCTGTTATCTTACGATTTGTCTTTACGATATCTTTAAAATAATCCTTATATAATTCATGAATAATCATTTTGCACCAATTCTTCCATAAATTTGCTATATCATTTTTACTCTTGAAAGTATTTTTAGTTTGTTCTATATTATTAACTAATGTGGTTGTAATTCTGTTAATATCAGAGTTCAAAAAGCTATTTTCATTAACTAAACTTTTAACTAAACTTATTACCTCCGTAATTAATACATAAATGAAAAAATAGTTTAATTTATTCTCAGAAGGTTTTAATCTTCTTAAATCATTAAAATAATTCTTATACTCATATGTAAATTTTTCGTTCAGAGTCGAATTTGAAAAAATGTTTTGATTCCAATATGATGAATTATGTACATTATATTTAGGTTTTAAAATAACTTTCTCAGGTGTAGGAATTATTTTTTGTTAGCCGAATAAGTAAACCATAAAATAGGAATATACATTGGTATAATAGCCAACACAAGTCTTGGTATGCGAATAATTGCTTGTTCAATAGTTATTCCTTGAATTAAGAATACTATGCTTACTATGACTGGTATTAAACTGACACCAATCATTAAATTTATCCCTTGATTAAAACGTTTTTGCAATTTTACAGATGCCTCTACTTCTTTATCTTTTTTACTAGAAAAAGCTGAACTTAGACCAGCAGTTAAAGCATCTGGAAGCAATTTTGCAATATCATCATTAATCCTTTTGTACTGTTTTTTGTATTCATTTTCAAAAGATTTGTAATTATCAATATATAAAGAATTTATCTTGTCAACATCTTCAAAAGATTTAGTTATTCTTCCTTTTAGTTCTTCATATGATGCGTCTAACTCATCCTTTAAGCCTTCAATTTTCGTTTCAATACCTGTTTCCTTGTCGGTTTGAGTATAACCAAAAACCTCTAAATGTAAATCATCTATTTCCTTTTTACGCTTATTTAGGGCATTCAAGCTAACTGATGATTTCTCTAAATTCTCTTCGATTTCTAATGTGAATTGGTCAATTTCATCTAGTTTAGAATCTAAATCAGGGTATTTTTCTAATATGCTGTCAATATTACCAATCCTAGAGTTAATTAATTCAATTTTTTTTTTAAACTCGGATTCGGACTCATCTAATCTAGTTTTAACGTCATCTATGGCAAGTTTTTGCTGATTAGCTTTGTTATTAGAGTCATTAATTTCAATTATTATTTTTCTAGCAGATTCCAATTCACTTGATAATTGTCCAACTAAAGTTTTTGTTTCATTTAATTTAGCTTCAGTTTTGTTTCTAAACTCTGATACTTTTCTAGAATTTTGCTTAACCTCTCTCACATTTTCTGGAGTCCGTTTACCTAATTCTTTGGTTAACTTTTCCAGATCTTCTATACGTTCCCATAGTTTTAATCTTTCTTTTTCTAAGTATTCTATTTGTTCTGTATTTGACCTTTTAAAAAAACTCATTAAATTAATTCTTTTTGTTTTAAGAAGATAAACAATTTATGGGGAATTTATAGTTCATCAAATGTATAAAATTAAAATTTGATTGATTTACAATAAACACTAACACCTAGGATTTATTAACAGATGTATTAACAAAAAGACCAAAATTCAGCTGCTCTTTTGTGTTTAACTATTTAATAATATAAATTCAAATTATATAAAACAAGCAATACGCCAAAGGTCTAAAAACATCAATTTACTGAAGAAACCACTAAAAAAAACTTACTAGTTATAATAAAATACTATGTAAAATATCTGGATATTACAAATCAATCTTCTACATTTTTTGAAATACATGATTCTCAGCGTTTATATTATATAAAATAGAAAAGGAAGAAAATCTTAGTTAGTAATACAATCTAAAATCAAGTAGTTTACAGACTTTGTAATGTCTTTGATGCAATTCTTCTACTACATCTAACATATTATCATCTTCTTTAAATAAATTAAAGAATGCTATATCAAGATTTGAGCTCGTTATACCATTAAATTCATGACCATAACCAGAAACCCCTCTTGCACCTGTAATATCCAAAAAATACTGTGCTTCTTCTTCATCTAAATCAAGCACTTTAGCGTTGGAAAAATGCAAAATCTTTCCTTGTAATTTCCCTTCAAAAATTTCTGCAATCTCCTGTAAACTATAATAGTAGTCATTCAAACAAATGCTATTGGCTTCACCTTTTATGACCAAATAGATGATTTCATAATTTGTAAAATGATGATCATCCATAACCAATGTATTTAAGCTATCCTCTAAACCTTCTATGGTATCACAGGTTTTATAAATACTAGCCACTCCATATTGCGAAGTCAATTGTTCTAATTTTTTTTGCGCTTCGGTAATTTCGTGCGTTTCTATATCATTCACCGCTTCTAAACAGTAAATGAAATAATCTGTATCTATAGATTCTTGTTGTGGTAATTGTCGTCTTTTCTCTAACAAATTTTCAGGGTCTATACATTGTATACAACAAAAATAATGTATTTCTTTAATTTATATCATCAACCCTTGCTGCTGTTTTACTAATAATTTTCCAATCATTTTTAAACTTTTTAAGTAGGAATAAATCAATATAAACCCACTCTCTATTAGGTCCTGCGATTTCTACTTTTGCGGTAGCTATTTCTTTTGTTACCTTAACGTCTAAAATTTTCGCTTCTCTCCCATTGAACTTTCCTTTTTCAGCATTTTTAAAGAAACCAGCATACTCGATTGGAGTATACCTTTTGAAATCCCCTTCCCTATTTGTTAGATATAACACTGCATTGTCTGCAAAAGCACTTAATAGCATTTCTTTTTTATTATAAGAACTACCTTCCATATATTTTTGAAGTGCTTTTACTACTGCAGGATCATATGAAGATTTTATGTATGTGGAAGCATCGCTTATCGGATAAAATTTTTCTGTTATTATAGAAGTCTTTTTTCCGTTTTCCTTTTTTATCAAAAAAGATCCGCCCCAAACGACTTCTGGATAATCAATTACTTGTGCTATCATCTCACCTAAAGATGGAATAGTATTTTTAAATTTTTCTATAGCCTCCTCTTTTGGTGCCCAACGGAATTCAACATTCTTATTTGTTGGTAAATCGTTGGTAGTAGATTTAGCCACATACACCTGTCGTATGCTTAACGAATTATTAAAGTCATATTTATAGGTAAAAACACCTTTGAGGTTTGGTTTTGTAATGGATACTCCATATTTATTAGAGATACTATCGATTACCTCATTGATCGTGTGTCTTTTTTCATAAAATGCACCTATGGTTATCCAACCAATTGTTGCTTTTTTTATTAAAACATCTCCGTTATCATTAAGAATAACTAAACTAATAACCGATGTATTCCTATCTTCATCTATTTTAGATTGCGCATTTGTAAACTGAATTGTTAGCAAGATGGCTACTACTAAGATGTACTTTTTCATTTCGACTTTTTTAATATTAATGTGCCGTAAAAGTCTAATGTTTACACCCAGTTTCCTACTTAAATCATGATCTTGGCATACAAAATGGACAGATTCATCACATTTTGATAGGTGTAGTATGAAAACATATTAAGTATGTGCTACACTTTGGCCAAAACATAACACTATTTTCATTTTAGGGAAATCTTAATAAAATTTGATCATAAAAGATGTAATTTCCTCTTGTTCTAACTAAACCATCTCTTTTTATGGAAAAATTAAAAAAAGAAGACATTCAGCAAGAAGTTTTTGACTTATATGATGATTACGCGCATAACGGTCTAAATAGAAAACAGTTTATAGAAAAATTATCCGCATATGCAGTGGGTGGTGTTACAGTTTCCTCTTTATTAAGTTTTGTATCTCCTAATTATATAGATACATTGCTCGTAAACCCTAAGGATCCAACAATTGATTCTAACTTTATTACGTATGATTCTTCTAAAGGTGGAGGCACTATAAAAGGGCTTTTATCGAAGCCAAAAAATCATGAAACTAAGTTACCAGGTGTTATTGTTGTTCATGAAAATAGAGGACTAAATCCTTATATAGAAGATGTGGGAAGACGTGCTGCAAAAGAAAAATTTATTTCTTTGGCACCAGACGCCTTATCTCCACTTGGAGGATATCCTGGAAATGATGATGATGGACGTGCGCTTCAGAAAAAAAGAGATCGTAATGAGATGTTAGAAGATTTTATTGCCGCCTATGAATATCTAAAAAATCATGAAGATTGCAATGGAAATGTTGGTGTGGTTGGATTCTGTTTTGGTGGATGGATTTCTAATATGATGGCTGTTCGACTGCCAGAACTAAAAGCTGCCGTTCCATACTATGGTAGACAACCAAGTGCTGAAGATGCTAAAAAAATAAAAACACCTTTATTATTGCAATATGCTGAATTGGATAAAAGAGTAAATGCCGGATGGCCCGATTATGAGAAAGTATTAAAGGAAAATAATATCCCGTATAAAGCACATATGTATGAAAATGCAAATCATGGTTTTCATAATAATACGACTCCGCGATACGATAAAAAAGCAGCGAATTTATCTTGGGAACGTACTATAGCCTTTTTTAATAAGCATTTAGTATAATCTTTTATTGTTGTAATAATCATTAAAAAGAAGTCTAAAAAGTATTTAAAACTTCTGTTTGTCAGTCTGAGCCTGTCGAAGACAAATTGAAAATCAATTGGTTAAAAACTTCGACAAGCTCAGTTTGACAAGGATATATTGCTTTTTAGACAATGTCTTCCCTAATTAGAAATGGCTAAGAGTGTTTTTTTAGCTGCTTTAGCATGTTCGCCATCGATATCTAGTGAGATTGCTTTGTTCAGTAATTCGGTTGCTTTTTTAGTATCACCAACTTTTAAATATGCTCTACCTAAGTTTTTATAGGTCATAGCAGAATTAGGGTACATCTGCATAATCATAGAGAATACCTGTATCGATCCTTGAACTTCTGCCATACGACCACTTTCTAATAAAATGTTTCCTTTTTTATTTAATTCAGTTTCAAAATCGCAGAAAGCGTATCGTGGATCTTGTACCATTTGTGGCAATACTTGTGCTAATTTTGCTCCTTGCCCAGTGATATATAACTGTGTGATGTACTCCATAGGTTTTGGCTGGAAACCTTCTGCATTAAAGTTCAACGCAGCTTCTAGCACTACATCTTTGTTCTGTACGTAATCGTCATAACTCATAGTAACAGGAACACTTGGTACTGTCGCATCTTTATTTTCTAAAGCAGGATAATCTTGCCACCACAAGTAGGATATATATGCATTGATCTTGCTATTTGGTAATTGTACAGCTCTAGCATCTCCATAAAAGTTAATGTTTTCTGCAGTAGGTTCACCCACTAAAATTGCTTCTGTATACCTGGTAATTTCATTGGTTAAGTTCTGGCAGGCAGAAAAAGTGTCTCTACCAATGATAAAATAAAAGTTTCCTTTTTTATTAAGCTGTGGTCTAGCCATTAACCCTTTAATTAATGGTAGATTGTTGTAATTGTTTCCACCACCATTTAAACGTACATCATAAACTAATTTTTCAACGTTATTTGCATCAATAAACTCAAACATGCGCTTGTAGAATTCTGCTATGGTTTCTTTAGGATCATTAAATACTGAGCTTTGTCTTACATACAATGTCTTTTTATCTTCTAAATATTCAAAATCGTACAGCTTATCATCTAGGTTTTTTAAATATAGAGGTGTTGTTTCTGTATCACGTGCTGTAAGCCAATCCTCTGTTGGTAGTGTAAAATTGAAAGTTCTTGGTTTATCTTTTCTATCGATAGTAGTAAACTCATGCGTAAATACTTTTCCATTTTTTTCAAGTGTTAATGTCACTTTATTGGATAGTGTAGGGATTACTCCTTGCGCATGTAATACTTCTGCAGATAGTAAAAATCGTACTCCATAAGCTTTAAAATATTGCTCATTTTCTACTGGAACTACTGGATATACCAGTTCCATAGCTTTTTCTATAGGCGTCTCTCCTATCTTCAATATTTTTGCTCCTAATACTTCTTTGTACTGTTTTTGAACCCCTTCAATATAAATTCCATCATTGAAATCATATATATTAATTGGTAGAATTCCACTCTTAGTTACTGTACCATAAGGAATCTGCGTATGACCATATTTAAAAGAAGATACGATACGAGACAATCCTACTCGAATTTCATGTTCTTGTAAGTTGGGAATTTCTTTATATAATGTTTCAACCTGTGTATCAAAATCTTCTTTGGTCGTTTTTACAAAAAGAAAAGAATAGTCTTTATGAATAGTGTTTTGAAGAAATCGTAAGTCTTCTTGCCATTGCTTCGCATTTGTTTGTTGTGCTGATAATTGAAAACAGCATAGTAATTGGATAATAATGAGTACTTTTTTCATGATGTTATTTTTTTAACTGAATTCGTTCAGTGATTGATTATTAATTACATCACAAATATGGTTCTAATCTATCCTATATAGTAGTAGTTTATGTTGAAACGTAGTTATTGTTGGTTGAAACGTCACCAATATTCTATTTGTTCATCCAATCTTTAAAATCGCTTGTTTTTTGTCTGCTTACAATGAATTCCTGATCTCTAGGATTTGATATGGTTAGTTTTACACGATGATTGAAATAAGGTTCTATTTTTTGAATGGCTATTTTGGAAATGATTTGACCTCTATTGATTTTATAAAACTTGGTATGATCTAAAGAATCAAATAATTGGTCCATAGTTTCATCGATGATGTATCTTTTGTTATGGGTAATACCAAAAGTGATACTATCTTGTGAATACATATATAAAAGCTCAGAAATTCGTATTTGTACAAAACCACTTCCCTCTTTCACCAATATTCCCGATCTTTCTTGTGGCGTTTGCATACTGCTCAGTAATTCTTTCAGAATATTAGCTTCAATAGGATTTGATGGGCTTTGGGATCTTGAGAATTTATGCAATGCGGCGTCTAAATCAATCTGCTTGATAGGTTTGAGCAAATAATCAATACTATTTACTTTAAATGCCTGAATAGCATATTGATCAAAAGCTGTAGTAAAAATAATAGGTGCTGATACTTCTGTTTTCTGAAAAATCTCAAAACTTAAACCGTCTGCTAGTTGAATATCCATAAATACCAAATCTGGTGATATGTTTTTTTGAAACCAGGAAACAGAATCTTCAACAGAATCAATTACGGTTAGTATTTCAAAATCAAAAGTAGATTTGTGTAATAAATTTTCCAGTTGACGTGCTGCACGTGGCTCATCTTCAACGATTACTATTTTCATAATTTTTCTTTTGATTTGATGAATGTAATAAAGGTAATATAACTATAAAATGCTCACCATCATTCGTAATGAGAGGTGTTTTGTCAGCTATTAATTGATATCGCTTTTCAATATTCTTTAATCCAATTTTTGTAGATGGAGTTTGGGTAGACTTAGCCTGGATTTTATTACATACCACTAACCTATCTTCTTCTGTGGATACACTTATAATCAATGGTTTGGATCTAGAAACTACATTGTGTTTGATTGCATTTTCTAGTAATAACTGTAGACTCATGGGTACAATCATAATCGAAAGCTTGTCTTCTGGAATATTCCAGTGTACTTGCAAGTTTTCTCCAAACCTTTCGGATTGTATATGAATATAAGCTTTAGCAAATTTTAGTTCTTTTTCTAACGATATGATGTTAGAATTACCAGACTCAATAATAAAACGATACACATCTGATAAATTATCTACAAACCCCTTAGCATCTTCTTTAGAATCTTGATCAATAATATCTCGCAATGTGTTTAGACTATTGAATAAGAAATGAGGACGAGCTTGATTCCTTAATGTATCCAATTGCGCCTGAATCATTACTTGTTTGGCTTGTTCTTCTTCTCGGATAGACTTTTTTAATCGATTATAGAGATAAATAGCCTCATAAATAGCCATGACCATAATGGTAATAATCATAATGGGAATTAGCACTTTTAATTCTACACGATGACTAGAATAGTATCCAAATAACCTAATGACACGTGCTGTTAATTCACCTCCTACATAATCCACAATAACTACAGTACAGACTAAGGATAAGAAGAGAATACTAATACGCTTTTTATCATCTTTAAAATCGGGATATTTTTTTCTCAAAAAGATTAAGATGTTACGAATCAATAACCAATAACAAATGGTAAAAAACACATTAACAGCATAGCCAATAAATATAAGATCAAATGTATTACGTTCTGGTGTGGTATTGAAAAGGTAATTGGTAATAAAACTTATGATAGCAATACCAATGAGGCAAGATCGGACATCATCAAATCCTAAATATTGTATACGTTTCTGTTTATTGAATAATGGCATAAATGCTAGTTTAATAAAGATATATCCTTTCTTTGAATCAGGGAAAACAAGCGAGTGTCTTCTATAACACATTCAAATTCAAAGGTACTAACATCTAGTTTTCTTTTCTTGGATACCATATATACACGAATAACGGAATTATTTGAATAGCACGCAAACTAAAAAAAGAACCATTGTTAGTCTTGTAACCAAGATCAAATATCTTAGAATGCGCGTAATAATGAAACTAGAATATGTTGAAATGTCGTATTCTATTTTTGAATGGTGATGTCTCTGGTTGTAATGTTATTTAATTTTATGGATTAATGATAAAAACACGAATTCATAACCACCAAAAGATCATATAATACTAATACTTTTCATTGAAACGAGCATTTAACTTAGTGATAATTACCTTATGTTATATAATTAGAAATGAGAGTTAATCAAGATCTATATCATATTTCATTAGTTCATTATTTTCATATCCATATAAGCCATTCCCAAGTAAGAAATATAAGTCCTCATTATATTCAAAAACAAAATGATTTCTCATAACATTTAGCATTGGTGTTTTTTCTGTCCATTGATTGGTAGAGTAATCATAGGTAAAGAGTCTCCTTTCTTCTCCTACATTACCTATACCTCCGCTGAAATATAAAATATTCTTATATTCATAAAGATTCATATCATAGAAAAAATTATCTTGTTTAGGATAACCAATATCATTCCAATAGTTGGATGCTACATCATAAACAAGGATATTTCTATTGGGACTACTTATATAAACTCTATTACCACTAGAATAAAATGAGTAAAAATGAGAATTTCCTGCAGTAATTTCAAAATTAGGCGGCAAAGGTATAGACTCTTTTTCATCTGTAGCTAAATTGTATTTATAGAAAAAAGTGCTAGAAAAGTTTTCACCGCTTAATATTAAAAACAGATTATGGCTACCGTTAATAGAAACTGCACGATTTATAAATAAATTACTTTCTATATCAATTGTTTTAGCCTCCCATACTTTATTTACTAAGTCATACACCCTAAAGATGTTATCGACAGCTTTTATGTATAATTTATTATCAATAACAGGAGGAGGTGTTTTACCATTTACAAAACTTAAGTCATCAGGAATATTACTTTCAATTTTGTCCCATCCATATGATGTGTTATCTAGTCTAAATATACCATGCCTATTGATGTAATGAAAGGAATTATTAAATTCAAATCCATAACTACCTATATAATAATCAGCAAGACTAAACTGATATTCAGGTATTCTCTCATAGGGTTCTGTTACTGTAATTGTCCCGACATTAAAAACCTGCGGTCCATAATTAACGGTTATGGTAGCTGTTGGGTCTAATTCAATACCTTGAGGTAATTTAAATTCTACCCGGTTTTTAGTAGCGTTAAATTTAGTACAGGTATACCCATTGGCTTTAATTCCATATGAATATGCTCCTTCCAAATTATCACCTTCTAGTATATAGGTATCTTTTCTTGTTCCGGATTTAGGGTTTAAATCATTAATTTCTAAAGATTTAATTGTAAAATTAATTTCATTACTTTCTTGACCTCCGGTTACTATTTTAATATTGTGATCTCCTGGATATAGGGTATTAGGCAAATCAACCTGCGCACTGTAATTATATATCGAATACGATGAATTTCCGGGACTAGGAATTAAAACATCATCAATATAGATATTGCCAACTCCTGAGGTTCCTCTATCATATCCAAAATTAATTCCTTCTATTTGAATAGAGCTTTCATGAAAAAAAGATGTCTGATTAATTTTTGTAATTTCTGGTGGAAATATAGAAATGTTTGATGATGCAATTCCGTAATTGGTTTCTAAAAACACATCCATCAATCCCGAATCTCTGATTAGATAATCCGGATACAAACTAGTTAAATTTAGCCAAGTTTTTAGATTTACTGTAAACGTACCATCGTAATCAATTTCAGAATAGGCATTTTCATTAGCAGCGATTACATTTCCTATTTTTGCTGTATTTCTATTTCCCAAATAATATTTTGTTTTAATAACAATCTCATCATCTAAATGATACTTATCTTTATCAAACCCTATAATTTGGGGAGGTAGCATGGTAATAGGTTCTACTAGACTAAAAGTACCCGTATTTAAAACCAATTCTGGGTTATCTACAGTAAATAGTTTATCAATAATAACTTTTATTTCTTGATCGTCTGTACTAATTATATTTTGAGCTCTACCACCAATAACAACTTCAAGAAGATCACTGCGCTGATCTAAAAACTTTCCTTTTATAGTAATAGTATCTAAAAATCCAGTATTACGAGGGGTTACTTCTTCTATAACCGGAGATGTACTTTGATAAAAACTAGGTCTCTCAATTATTTTATCTAATACTTGAAGTTTAAAATCCAATTTTCCAGGGGGTAAACTTTCAGGTATTTTGGCTTTTATTAAGGTAATAGAATCTGTGGGTACCAATTCAGTTTCAATGTCACCCAACCATACTTTACTTATTTGATGATGTATATTCTTTCCATAAACGTTCAATTCCTCTTCTACATATAAATTTTTACTAGATATAGAATCTAATACTGGAGGGTTAACCGAGAATTTCCCTTCAATTTCTGTAGAAATTCCACAACTCTTTAACGTTGGTGATAACTCGGATCCACTTAAGTAAGGATTTATTACAGCTTTTATTAAAGAATCTGATTCAAAAATAATACGATGATAAGAATCACCCAATAAGAAATTGTTTGCACTATTAAAAGTTGATCCACAAAAATTTTCTCCTGTAATATAGAGAGTATCTCTTATAAAACCATTTCTAGGCGTTAGTTCTTTAACCAAAACATTCACTTCGACATTACTTACAAAACTTAGTGTATCACCATAGGTATAACCATATTCAGATAATAAATATGGAAAAACAGCATATTGTTCTCCTTTTACCAAATTAGATGCAAAATTTGCTTCAAATACATTTTCCTTTAGTTCTCCCAAATCTAATCTATCCACTAAAGAACCATTCTTCATCCAAATAACACCATGATTAGAGATGTTGAAAGTATTTACATTCTCTGGTGTAATTCTAGTTTGAGTAAAAATTCCATTTTCATCATTCTTGATAATTTGAAAAGTTAATATTTTTAGATCTTCAACAAAAATTTGATCTTGACCTTCATCTTCGCTACAAGAAATAAAAAGAAAAAGAAATAAGAATATTGGAAGTATTTGTTTTATCATATTTACCTTAATTTTCGTGCAAAACTAGATATATTTTGGAAATTATTATTATTAAAATATTTAGTCTTGTATCAAACTACTATAGATTAGTGTCCAAACACACAAATATGTTACTATGACATCTGAATTATCTTTTATCTTGAGTTATTTTAAAATCCTTTTAGGATGATTTCTGGATAAGGTACTATGTAGGTAATCATTGCAAAGAAGTCCGGTTAATTTGTTTGCTGTTAAGGTCAGAAAACAAAATCAAGTATCTAATACCAATATGACTATAATTGATCAAAAACTGTTAACCATCTTATACCATGCTTAGTGAGTTTATAATCTTTAAGAAATTTAGCCTTTGTTTCTAGTCTTATGATATCACCATTGTAAATCTGAAGAAATTTATATTGATTTTGATTTATCTTTTTGTAGTCAAAAGTATACTCAATGTGTGGAACCTCCTAAAGGTTTTAAGAATAATTGTTTCTTTATTGTATCAGATTTGAAAGTAAAACTTAAGCTCTCTTCATTTTTTAGGGTGATGGAAATCATCTCTAGTCTCCGCCAATGACCATAAATAAAGTCTAATGATTTGTATCTCTTTTACCTATGTTTAGAGTTCTTACTGGATATAGTTTGCAAATTAATCATTTCGATGAGCGTTTGCAACTGATGATCTACTCCTTCTAACACTTGCTTTTCGTTTCTTTCTATAATGATATCGGGTTTGGTTCCATTGCCATCTAAGGTTTTTCCATTACGCTGAAATGATAGCATTGTGGAAATTTTAAGTTTAATATTGGAATGTTTTAGTGTAAACTTTTTAGAATTACCACTAGAGCCATCGGTAGTCAATCCTACTATCTTCACATTTGGTAAACCTTTAAAAACACTGGTAAATACCGATGCTGCACTAAAAGTATATTCATCCACTAAGATATAAACAGGTTTGGTATATGGATTATCTCCTGCATGTAAGACCATATAATGTGGGTTACTAAAAGCTGTTTTATCAAAGGTCTGCTGTAATGAAAATTGTCCATTAAATTCTGTAATAGCCTTTTTATCAGCTTCAGTTGCTGACTTATAAGTATAAGTATATAAATATCGATTAGTCATAGACTTGTGAATAGAATCTTTATGCTTGGTTCTCAAATATGCAACATTAGATACCCAAGGTGATTCTGATTTCGGAATAAGATAATTGGCTGCCAATCGTATAATATCTCTGGTACCACCTGGATTATTGCGTAAATCTATGATCATGGCTTTTGTATTTTGCATTGCTTTAAATGTTCTATCCAAATACTCTTTTAAGCCTTCGGTATTTTTTAAAGACAGCATTTGTGGAATTTTGATATACCCTATATCACCTTTAATGATTTTTGATACACTGTTATAGTTCCCTTTTCTAATTTCTTTTAGGATTGATTTGTTCTTCTTCTTAAGTTTTGAAACATACTTTTGAGTGGTTTGCTGTAATTTTATAACTACTGTGGTATCCTTAATACCATCAGAAAATATTATTCGGGTTTGTATTGGTAATGATAGGTTGTTTCTGAAATATAACTTTCCAAGTTGTTGAATTTGTAACGATCCTAGGCTTAGTTTTGCCTTTTTGGGTGCCTTTTTTGATTGATATGCTAAGGAATCTATTATCGTATGTATAGGTATATCATTCATAGCTTTTAAGTAAGGATAGTTGGGATATAGGTAGGTATAATTGGAAGACTTCTTCATTAGTTTTAAAGCCACCACTTTTTGTTGTAAAACAGCCAAAGAAAATGGTAATTGTAGTGTATGATCGGGAACATCTTTTATATCAAAAGCCTCATTAATCACATAAGAATGTCGATCTCCTAATGTTGCTAGTATTTTGGCCAGTTCGTGAGTCAAATAATTGATATCAATATCCGTTTTACTAGTAGCAATCTTAGTTCTGAGTGATTCTATAGCAAGATGATAGTTATAATCTGATAGATGTATATAGGAAGAACGTTCTTTAAGAATCTTATAAAATGTATCAATATCGTCAATTGCATGAGATGTTTTTATGGTTTTTAATTGTTTAGGACGATCTTGATTATATCGCAATACTTTTTGTCTGTTTTCATACGTATACGTTCCAAAAAACTCTTTGATTTCACCAGATTTGTTAGCTAATAATAGTTTCACTTTAACCATAGGTTGTACTCCCCAGGACTTTAGGACTTCTACCAGATCTTCAGAAAAACGTTTTTTCCATTTGCTGCTATACTGTTGTTTGCAAAAAGATAGGATCTCATCGGTTTTATAATCCTCTATTTGTACTAGTTTGTACCAGTTTCCTTCAAATTTTACGATAGGATGATCTTCTTCCCAAATAACAGCAGTAAAAGGAGAAGCTTTTTCTAACTGTAAATTTTGTGCAGTACATATTAATGTGTAAAAACTAACTAATAAGAATAGTGTGTAGTGTTTCATTTTTCAATATTTTAAGTGAATCATAGTATCAAAACTAGCTACACGTGCAGGAGTTTATAAATGAAATCGACAAGTATGGCTTTATAATCGACAACCATTATTTTCTACACCACTTAACTGGTATTCGTTTTTATATATTTACTTCGATTTAGTTTTTATGTATTATGGCACAACTTTCTACTAAAACGATACAAACGATTCAACATCTTTTTTATGTGGGATTGGTGTCTTTTATTGGGTATCACCTTGTAAAAACCGCCTATTACTTCTTGCCTGATAATATATTGTTTTTCTTTACTAGCGATGCGATAGAGAATTTTATATGTGTTTTGATTGCATTTATATTGTACCACTACGTGCTACAAATAGAAAGTTTATGGAAAAAGACTGTATATGTAGTTTTTTTTATAGTTATTCTTGTAGCATTAGCATCATTGAAGGAATATCGAATTTATAACATACATCGATTTGAAAAGACCTATGACTACTTTACCAGTTTCTTAGGTAGATCCTTATTATTTTATTTACTCTTTTACTTCGTTCATCAATTAGAAACACTAACGAAATATAAAACTCTGGAGAAGGAGTTACATCTAGCTAAAAAACAACTCTTACGAAATCAATTACATCCTCATTTTTTATTCAATGCATTTAATTCTCTATACAGTTTATCCTTAAAAAATAGTCATGAAACATCTGAGTATATCTTAAAACTATCTAGTATGATGCGTTATATGACAGATGAATCCCATCCTGAAAAAGTTAGTTTAAGTAAGGAAATAGATTTTATACATCAATATATTGCGATCGAAAAGATACGTTTTGGTAAGGATGCTAATATCCTATTTACTCTTGCTAATGATACATCGGAACCAAGATTGATAGAGCCATTTTTATTAATTACTCTTGTAGAAAATGCATTTAAGCATGGGTTTTATACTAATGTAAAAAATGCCTATGTGCATATAGCATTAGTTTTAGATAACCATGAACTATTATTCTCTGTAGCAAATAGTGTTTTTAAAAAACAACATTTTCAGGAAACACAGCGAAAAGGAAAAGGTCTGGATAATTTAAAAAACAGATTAAAACTTTTGTATCCTAAGAATGCTTGGTTAACAATAAGTAAGACTGAAACGGAATTTAAAGCAGAATTAAAAATCGTATTGGATGATGTATAAAACAGTAATAATTGATGATGAACAATTAGCTATTGATGTGATTGTACATTATTTAGAACGTTTTTCAAACTTTGAAATCGTCAAAACATTTACAGATGCTGTTAATGCTTTTCAATATCTGAAGCTTAATAATCAAGTAGATATTGTTTTTACGGATATTGCGATGCCCGAAATCTCTGGAGTTGAATTAATAAAGCTTACTCAAAATGCCACCACATACGTAATGACTACTTCGTTCAGTGAATATGCTGTAGAGAGTTTTGATTTAAATGCTTTAGATTATCTATTGAAACCTATTTCTTTTGAGCGATTTTCGAAGACTATTTCTCGTTTTGAAAATTTAAAAAACATATCAATTCAAGATAGATTAGCACCTTCTTTTTTTGTAAAGGATGGTGATGATTTTATTAAAGTATTCATACATGAAATTGATTACATACAAGGCTTAAGAGATTATGCTAAGCTTGTTACAGGTGACACCTATTGCTTGGCTTTAAAAACTTTAAAATCTATCGAGCAGACGCTAGAACCTTATAATTTTATACGAATACATAAATCATATATCGTGCCTTTGGATAAAATAAAACAATATAGCGGTAAGAGTGTTGGTATTGGATCTCATGAAATACCTGTGGGTAGCACTTATAGAGAAGATTTAAAACGTTATCTACAAAACAATAAGTTGTAGCTTTGTAAATAACGTTCTATAATCAATTACTCTCTTGATATTCATTGAAGCTCGTTTACATTTTTAGTAGTTTCAAATAATTCATGGATTAGATACTGTTTATCCTTTGGAGTAACCATTCTGAAGTAGTCCAATACATCTTGTGAAGTAGCATATCTACTTGTTTTGGTCTTTATTTTTCCATTATAGGTATTCCAATCAGCGATAAACCGATGTAAGGCTAGATTAACTGACTCCTCTCCCACTTCTTCTTGTAATTTGTACATGGCCAAAGCTCCCTTATGATAATACACAAAATCTTCATTTGATACCAATGTAAGCGATGGTTCGGAAATAGCTTTCCTTTGTTTCTCATTATACAATTCTTCTTGTAATGCTAAAAATTGAGTTACTTTTTCCTTGGGATACTGTTGTTGTAATACCATAAGCGCAGCATATTGAGATAATGTTTCTAATACAAAATTTTGTCCTTGTACATTAGCCGCTTCTATTTGCATTCCAAACCATTGATGTGCTACTTCATGGGCAGTCACATAAAACGCCATATCTACATCCGTCTTATCATCAATATCTAATACAAATCCTATTCCCTCAGAAAAAGGAATCGTACCGGGAAAAGATTGAGCAAACTCAGCATACCGAGGAAACTCCATAATACGTAATTGTTCATACTGATAAGGACTAAAATGCTTACTATAATAACTTAATGAGGTTTTCATAGCGCTCATCATTCTATCTAAATTATAAAAGTGATTCTTATCATAATAGATTTCTAAATCCACTGGTTTTGTCATTGTTTCTGTAGACGACCATTGATCTTTTATAACTTCATATTTTGCAGAGGTGATAGCATAGAAATTGATAATAGGTTGTTTTGTTTGATACATAAAATAGTTTCTCTCATCTTCTTTCCATTGTTTCATTAGATTTCCTGGTGCGATCGCTATTTGATCCTTGCTCGTTCCAATACGAACTTGTAATAATATTCCATCAGAATCGCTCCCTGAACGAGCATTCACCAATTCTTTTAGATCACTAATTTCCGCTTTGGATATTCTAGGCGCTAATCCAAGCTCTTCGCGTATGTCATGATCTCGTAGTTCATACTTTTTATAATAGCTTAATGTTGGTAATATACTATTGTTGAAAAAAGTTCCATTATGTACTATTTGAGTATCCGAATGATCTTCTTCGAATCCTTTTGGAACAAAAGACTGTCTGAATTTCATTTCTATAGAGTCTGAAGGTGCTAAAGGTTTCGACAAGGTATAGATCGTATAATCAAATTTTTTATACGTTGTATTAGCAGTTGCACCACCTTGAAAAGAAATGGTATCTAGAGATACATGCGATGCAATTATTTTCTGAATATGAACTTCATGAATAGGTTCATCTGTAGTGTTTTGTAATGTATAGGTTCCGTTGATCTCATAACTTCTATTTTCAGGATACAATTCCACTTTTAAATCTACTACGGTAATCTTTGGTTGCGGAATGTATTCGAATGGTTTAACTGTTTTTTCATATTCTACTCTAAAGACTTGTTGCTCATTAGCTGTCCAATAAGTATTTAGAATATTGATGTTATAGAAAATATAAACTCCTAACATAAAAAAGACTGAAAAAAGAGCGATACTCGTGTACTTAATAGGTCTTGTAATTCGATTGCTAATAGTTTTTATACGACTAGGTAGCGAGATAGTAACTCCTCTATTTAGTAATAAAGTACTGATCACAAAAATAATAACACCAAATACGATCCAATACGCTTTCACCCATACATATGGTTTTAGAAAATGTCCATACCCGTTCATTACAGAATATGTACCCAATGGTTTACCACCAAACTTGAATAAACTATGCGTGACACCAAATATTTCTAATCCAATAGTTAAGAGAAAAAAGATTAAGGTTAAAAAGATCCCCAAATACTTATTTTTGCTAATTACCTGAAAGAAAAAAGTGATGAATGTGTAGAGCATAAGAAAAGGATATATTTCTATAAAAAAACCTAAAAAATAAACTCCTAATTCAAATTTATAATACCCAATAAATGCTTGAAACAAAACACCTGTGCTTATTAAGCTTAGCATTAAAATAACATAAATACTTTGTAATGCGATAAACTTGCTGGCTAAAGTAATTACATCAGAAATTGGTGTGGCATCATTAAGAAGATATTGTTTATTGTTTCTTTCTTTCCAAATTAATTCACCTGAATAGAATAATAAAATGATGATGAAAAAATACATTGACATTTCTTGCAATTCTGCAATTATAAAATGTGTCTCGGGATAACTATCTACTTCATAAACAGTACCTAAATTCACGGAATTGATCATGATTATGATCATACCACATAGTACAATTGCCCAAAATGAGGCTTCCTTTACTAACGAAAGAATATAGAATTTAGAAAGTTCGTACAATTGTATGAGCTGCGCTCTAAAATCTATGTGTATACTCATATTAGGGATGAAAAGTCTTGTATTTGTGTAATTTTTACTCCTTTTAACTGTTTTATTCAATATTCTTTTAGGTTTTTTGGTGAGAGCGCTAAATGAAAATTTATAATATCCATAACTTAAAATCCCAATTCCTAAAACCATCCATAACAATTTATTATGTAATAAGATTCCATTAAACGTAATAGCTAGTGAATTGAGTTCTGAAACCGAATACTCTTTAGCGTACTGAGTTAATGTAGTAAGAGAAAAAGGATCCAATAAACCTTGTAGATATTCATTTTTAATTGCTTTAGTAAGCAAAAACAATACAAACACGACAATCCCTTGGGTATACACTACCAGCATTTTTTTGCTTAGCATTCCAGTAACAAAAAATGTAGCCGCACCAAAAAACAAACTTGGTATTACAACGACTGCAAATGATTGTATATAAGGAAGGATACGAAATGCTAGCATCTCTTCTTCTTTATGCCAAGGCATTTGTGAACCAATCATCATCCCGATTAATACGCCTGTAAATATAAATAGTAAAACAGTAAAAGAGCCTAGAAATCTACCTAACAGATAATCCCATTTTGTAATCGGATTTGTAAATAATAAAGCTTCGGTATGATACTGATAATCTCGCAGTACAGGAACTCCCATAATCATGGATACCATAATCATAAAAATACCTGTTATAGCACCCATAGTTTTCGCTATGATCATTGGTGCATTCATTTTCATTAAACCCGTTTCTACACCTTGGAAAATAAAATCTACACCAACTATGGAAAATAATAATAGAAATCCGAAAAACACATAGGTTTCTGGGCGTTGCATTCTATATTTTAACTCGAACTTGAATATTTCGTACCACATAGTATACTATTTTGATTGATTGATTTGTGAGAAATACACTTCTTCTAGACCTGCGTCTATAGGCTCAAAACCATTACCCGGATTTGAATTACTCATAATCTGAACAACAGGTTTACCCATAAAAAAGGTTTCATTTATCACCTGATACTGGCTTTTATACATTTCGAATTCCGATCTATCAATGATTTTTTGATACACCTTTCCTTGTACTTGTTCAATAAGTTCTAATGGTTTCCCTTTTAGGATCACTTCTCCTCTATTAATAATTGCCATCTGGTGACATAACTCCTTAATATCATCTACAATATGGGTAGATAATATGACAATAGTGTTTTCTGCAATTTCACTAAGAAGATTATAAAACCGATTACGTTCTTTTGGATCCAGTCCAGCTGTGGGCTCATCTACAATCAATAATTTTGGATTATTCAAAAGTGCTTGAGCAATCCCAAAACGTTGTTTCATTCCACCAGAAAATACACCAAGATTCTGTTTTCTAACTTCATACAAGTTCGTTCTATCCAAAAGTACATGTACAACTTCTTTACGTTCTTTTTTGTTGGTGATCCCTTTTAACACAGCAAGATGATTGAGTAGTATTTCTGATGACATTTTTGGATATACTCCAAATTGTTGTGGTAAGTATCCTAGTACTTTCCGAATCGCATTCTTATCCTTATAAATGTCCAAATCATTAAAAGAGATATGGCCGCTATCAGCATTTTGTAAGGTAGCAATGGTTCTCATCAAGGTAGACTTTCCTGCTCCGTTTGGTCCTAATAAACCAAACATTCCTTTGGTAATTTCTAATGATATACCTTGTAATGCTTGTACACCATTGTCATAGGTTTTACTAATGTTATCGATTATTAGTTGCATAACTGTTCGTTTTTTAGATTGATATAGACAAACTTAGTAGCGATCCATATCCCGAAAAAGAAACTGGGATGTATTCATGATGGAATGTTGTGTACATAACCGTAGTCGTGATAAGAGACGTTTGTGCAACTATAAGATCAGTTTGCATACATTTTTGATACGTTTGCCAACTAATTTGCTAGCAGTACTTTATTTAGGTAATATTGAAATATGAATTTTAAATGGTCGTCCATAAAAAAGGTGTTTTCTATTCGAGTAATTAGAATCCTATTAGTCATTATAGGATTGATTATTGTTTTTTTTAATGATTCGTTTGGAAAGCTAGAGGGATTTATAGAATTCCTTTTCTTATACTTTATAGCAGTCTGTATTACTGTTTTTCATTGGTTGTTTGTTAACATCAAGTTTTTGATTAACCTAAAAAATGAGAAGAAAAAAACGGAGCTTATGCACTTACAATCTCAGGTAAATCCTCATTTTTTCTTTAATATGTTGAACAATTTGTACGGATTAGTAGATAAAGACAGTGAAAAGGCAAAAACACTTATTCTGAAGTTATCAGATATGATGCGTTATAGTATCTACGAGGGACAAAAAGAATATGTGACTTTACAACAAGAAATTGATTTTATACATAACTATATCCAATTGCATAAGATGCGCTATCATAAGGATATCACTATAAATTTTGAAGTGGATATTGATAATGAGAAGCTTAAAATCATGCCTTTGCTATTTATCATTTTGGTAGAAAACGCATTTAAACATGGATTAGAAGTATTACGTACGAATGCTTTTGCAAATATTTCGATTACATCAAAACAAAATAGTATCGTACTTGAAATTGAAAATAATTTTGATGAAGAAATAAAAGGAGAAAAAGGTATTGGATTAGAAAATCTTTCCAGAAGACTAGCCTTAGCCTATCCTAAAAAACATGAATTAACGAATGCAATTAATCACGATATTTACACTGCAAAACTTAGATTAGAGATATAATGAAGTATATTATAGTGGATGATGAACATATTGCTCATGATATTATAAAAGGATATTGTGATGCATTGCCTAATCTTATCTTTGTACAGCATTGTTATGATGCTATAGAAGCCATGGAATGTCTTGCGAAGCATAAAATAGATGTCATCTTCTTAGATTTAAATATGCCTAAACTCAAAGGATTCGAATTCTTGAAAACCTTGAAGCATCCTCCAAATATAATTGTAACTACTGCTTATCAGGAATATGCTGTAGAAGGTTATGAGCTTAATATAGTGGATTACCTCTTAAAACCCTTTAGTTTCGAACGTTTTATCAAGGCCATTAATAAGATCGAAGTTAAAAAGGAAGAAAACATTGCTCCTACTCCAAACATTAAAAAAGAGGACAAAAGCTTATTTCTACGCGCTAATAAAAAAATTATACAGGTAAAAACTGAAGATATTTTATTTATTGAAGCTACCGGTAATTATATCAAAGTGGTTACAGCAACGAATGAAATTCAGGTACGTGAAAAGATATCTGATATGTTAAGTTTACTACCTACAAATGCATTCTTGCAAACCCATAAGTCTTTTATCGTAGCCAAAAAGCATATTAATGAAATTGAAGGGAATAGAATTTTAATAAGAGATTTTGTAATACCGATTGGCAAAGTATATAAAAACAATCTGAAAACTTTATTTAAGTAATTGTAATCTGATTCTATTCATTAATTATAGTCTGAAAACACGATTGATTTGGACTAATTTATAACTTATTTAAAAAAAAATCCTCGTAGTTCTTAGACTACGAGGATTTCTTAAACTAATATCAGAATCTAACTAAATACTAAGATATCGTTCCATTCATTATGGCATTACTACTGTATCAATAGCATGGATAACTCCATTTGAAGCTTCTACGTCGGTAAGAACAACTTTGGATGTTCCTCCCTTTGCATCCGTAAGAACAACAGAGTCACCATCTAAAGAAGCTACCAATTTATTTCCTTGGACAGTAGTTATTGAAAAAGAACCGTTACCATCTTTAATCGCTTTAATAACATCAGCAGCTACAAATTTTCCTGAAACTACATGATACGTTAAAATAGCAGTTAATGTTTTCTTACTTTCTGGTTTTAATAAACCATCTACTGTTCCATCAGGAAGTTTTGCAAAAGCATCATTAACAGGAGCAAATACTGTAAATGGTCCATCTCCTTTTAAAGTTTCTACCAAGTTTGCGGCTTTTACTGCTGCGACTAAGGTGGTGAAATTCTCATTTGATGCTGCTACACCAACAATAGTTGGTTTCTTTTCTTTCGTTACTTTCTCTGTAGGAGTTGTTTTAGTAGCATATTCAGACGTATTTTCGGTTGAAAAATGAGTGAATGATGCAAAAATCAAAAGTCCTCCAAATAAACATGTTGTGATAATAAGTTTTTTCATAATTAACGTTTTATTTCAAAGGTAATCAAGTAATTGCATCAATTGTTGTGTTTTTGTTTAAACTTTAGTTAAAAATATTAAACAAAATATTAAAATTTAATTGACAACTCTCATATTATAAGTTCAAAATGTTATTGATAATCTCTATAAATGTTTAGTGATAGATGAACTCGTAGGCTTTGTAATGGAAAAATAGAAATCTATAAATTCTCCTTCTTCATCTACTAAATATTTCTGAAAATTCCATTTTACACTAGAGTTTTTCTTACCATTTAAGTCCTTATTAGTAAGCCATTCATATAACTTATGTTGATTTGTTCCTTTAACATCAATTTTTTCAGTAACTAAAAAGGTTACTCCATAATTTCGCTCACAAAACGATTGAATTTGAGAAGCATCTCCAGGTTCTTGTTTTCCGAATTGATTACACGGCGAAGCTATAATCATCAATGTATCCTTATACATATCATATAACTTCTGTAAATCTTTATATTGTCCTGTAAATCCACATTTAGAAGCAACATTCACAAACAATATCTTTTTTCCTTTGAAATCAGCAAGATTAATTTCCTTACCTTCTAGACTATTTATCTTAATATCATAAATAGATGAAGTGCTTTTATTTCCTTTGTTTTGAGATACTTTGGATTTGGTTTTTATTTTAGTAATGAAATTCATTGTATTTATTTTAGTGGTATCAACCAGTAATTTTTTGGTTATAAAATTTTTATAAAGATAAATCGTATTGTATATTTGTTTAACTAATTTAACTAAAGTTTAAACAAATTATGTTTTTTTTAGTTAGTTTTTCCAGAAGGTTTAATACGATATCTAAGCATGATCAAAAATTTTATAAAAAAGGTAGGTGTAATGAACGTGATAATGCTACTTACGGTGATATTTGTTATTTGTTTGTCACATTATTCTTTTAGTGCTGGTAGAAAACAGGAAGCTATATTTATAGGTTTATGGGCTCCTACCATCTTAGGTTTTCTTAACTATTTTAAAAACAATCCCTAATGGATCCTGTAGTTATATATTCAATTATCGTTACCACTATTTTTTTGATTTGGATAGTTTTTGTGATTAGGGCATATCATAAAAATTATAATCAGAAGAACGATTGAGTAATATTTAGGTAATTTTGAAACAGATTGAGCCTGTCGAAATCCTTTTAGAATAAGTAGTTTATAAACTTTGACAAGCTGAGTTTGACGAAGAATCTGTAGAAAATAAAAAGTTTTGGCTGCTAGTGTACATAAATATTTTAAAAAAATGAAGCCCAAAACTGGGCTTCATTTTTTTATACTAAGAGTCTAATCCAAACGCATAATATTTTTTACCAGGAATATCTTCATAAATACCTTCTAACAATACTCCTCCTTGTTTATTCTCTAACGCATTCATCAGGTCATCGACAGTTTTTACTTTGCGACCATCTACGTGAGTAATAATAAAACCTTCTTTTATTTCTGTTTCTTTTCTCAATTTTCCAGCAAAAAGCTCTGTTATCTTAATACCATGTTCAATATTTAAGTCTTTTGCAATCTTTTTATCTAACTCTTCTAAATTAGCTCCCAATAATGCCAAGATCTTTTGATGTTCTTTCTTTTTGACCTTTGTAGTTCCTGTACTACTTTCTAAAATCACAGTGATGTCTTTTTTGTTACCATTGCGGACTAAAGTAATTTCTACCGGATCACCTGGACGTTTTCTTGCTACTAATTCTTGAAGCTCTGGAGAAGTATTCACAGTCTTCTTATCAATAGCGATAATAACATCATCTTGTTTTATCCCAGCTTTATCTGCTGCTCCTTCTTCTTGAACATTTGCTACATATACTCCTTGAGTAAGGTCAATATCCTTTTCATTTGCTAATTGAGTATTTAATGTTGTAATATTAATACCCAATAATCCTCTTTGTACAACTCCAAAATTCAGTAAATCCTCTACTACTTTTCCAACAATATTACTAGGAACTGCAAAACCATACCCATTATATGTTCCAGTTTGAGAGGCTATGGCTGTGTTTATGCCTATTAAATCACCATTTAAGTTTACTAATGCGCCTCCACTATTACCAGGATTAATGGCTGCATCGGTCTGAATAAAACTTTCTACTGCAAACTTATCTTTATTAATATTTATATTTCTGGCTTTAGCACTTACTATACCAGCTGTTACTGTAGAATTTAAACTAAATGGATTACCTACTGCTAAAACCCATTCTCCTACTTCGACATCATCGGAATTTACCAAAGGCAAAATGGTTAAATCATTTGCTTTTATTTGTAGTAGTGCTAAGTCAGTTGATGGATCAGTACCAACGATAGCAGCTTTATAAGTGGTATTATTATGCAAAGTGACTTCGATTTCGTCTGCATCATCAATTACGTGATTATTTGTGATAATGTATCCTTTATCATTGATAACAACACCAGACCCTGTTCCCATAGGAACTAATTCAGGGACACGCTGTTCTTGTTCATTATTCTTCTCTTTAGGTTGCCCGCGATAAGGTTGTTGGAAAAAATTTCCAAAAGGACTTTCGTCAAAAAATTCACGAAACGGATCTGGAAGTTGGCGATATTGATAAGACCTATTTCCTTGGTAAGGATTCTTTTTCTTTACTTGAATATGTACTACCGCATCCAATACTTTATTTGTAGTTTTTGTAAAATCGAGTGGTACGATTTCTCCTTCTGTATTTGCTGCATATAATACTTTTGTATTTACTTTATCATTTGTTGTATTCGTAACCTTTGACAAATTTTCTTTATTAGGATTCAGATAATTAAATCCACTAATCACTGTAAGACTTACCACAAATGCAATAATAGCTGATATGAAATATGTTTTTTTCATTACTTTTCAATTTAATCTGTTCAACAATTACTGGGTACTATTATTTTTTTAAATTCATATAGTAGTACCCAGTTTGGGATCTAAAAAATTATGATATACTGATAGTGCGTGGAGGTTTTCTTTTTGCCTCCTCTTTTTTTGGTAATTGTATGTTCAAAATACCATTTTTATAAGAAGCTTCGATTTTTGTTTCTTCTACAGATTCTGGTAAATTGAAGGTTCTCTTAAAGGATTCATAACCAAACTCTCGTCTGGTGTAATGTTTTTGATTTTCTTCATGCTCAACTGATTTTTCTGATGATATTGACAAAATTTGATTATCTAGATCAATAGAAAAATCTTCTTTCTTCATTCCAGGTATTGCCATGTCTACATAAAATGAATCTGCTGTTTCCCAAATATTTACTTTAGGTAGCGTCATGCCTGTATTAAAATTAGACATAGTTAGAACCGGAAGATCATTATTAAATAAGTTATCAATCCATGAAGACCATGTGGAGAAGTCGGTACGTCTATCGTTGTTTACCAAACTCCCGTTGTTTTGAACTTTTGCTAATTTGTTCATAATTAAAAAATTTAGTTAAACAATAATTTAATAGCTATACGAAGTATAGTTTATTTTTGTTTTGTATCTGTTTTTTTGATATTTCTAGAGGACTTATCATTTTTCATTTTTTTATTCTTATCATCAAGAATCAAATGATTCATTATAATCGCAAAGACACTAAATAATATTATGATTATTGATAGTCCCAATGCCAATATTTTCATATTCAATGATTTTATGTGTTTAAGATTTCTTGTTTTCTTTTCGTGTAATCGTAATTAATATTAAAATCAATATCTTTTTTAATCGTAAATAATAACGTATTATTAAGAAAATTTATAGAAGTAACCTGATTAAAATTGGATTTTGGAATTACTAAAAACACTTCAAAAAGTTTTTTCTTAATAGCATTTTTTCCATCTGGTTTGGATACTACATCATCTATCATCACTGAAATATTAAGTATACCATTCTGTGCTTTAATTCTATAATTATTTTGTTTTAAAAGTGGTGATGCAATCTTATAACTAATAAGTTCATCTTTTATATCAACTACTATTTTTTGAAATTTAAATTGAGTAGTTGTCTTCTCAAAATCATTAGTATCAGAATTAATTATTTTCATAATAAATTATTTATAATCAATTACCATAAAAATTCATTAATAAGATTTTAAAAACTATTCAAAATGAAGAAAATATGTACCGAATAGTTAAGAAGCTTAGCCAATATAGATTAAAAACGGCCAAGTATTTCTAAGTATTCACATACTTTCTTTCAGCAGAATTATCTATAAAATCTGTCTTCTAAATATCAAAATAAATGCCATTGGATTTTTTAACTGTCAAAATTTCAAAAACTGTAAAATTGACAGTTTAGTAGATTAGGATATTATTGGTAAAAAATTTCACTTCCTAATAAAAGAGTTGTCTAATAGATCTATGGAAAAGCTATAATGTTTATTTTCTTTTAAATATATTCATACTTACTATCCTATAGAGATATTATAATTCTATAAAATCTTTGTAGCATTGATAGTAAATCAGAGTGGAACTAACATAAAAAAGTAATGACAATCAGAGAATCAGAACACAAAATATCACAGTTAATAGTTTTGATATCAATATTTTACTTTATGATTTCTTAAAAAAATCTATTTTTCAACCATAAACGGTTTACGAATCAAAAAAATCCCCATACTTATAAACCATATAATCTGACTAAGACCAAAGATTTCTTTAAATATATCTATCGGAATTACCGTTAAAACACCCGCTAACCCTACTATAAAACCTTGAATGTTTACAGGTTTAGAAAATATTTCTTTTTTAGATCCCAAAAAACTTAATAATAATACCCAGATCCCTCCTACTATCTCATTACCACCACCAAGACCTTCTGAAACGATACTTATGCTCGACCATATCGACATTGCCTTTTCTGGTTCAGTATTTCCTAAAGTAATAACTGAATCGAGACCAATATTAGAAATCATACCACTCGCAATCACCAATGCTACCCAGATGATACCAAAAACTGAGGTTAATTGTGAAAAATTAGGAAAATGATCCTTTATACGCTGATGTGTGGAAACTACTAATACAGTTAATAGCATTCCAAATAATACATAACTAATAAAATTGGTAATAAAAAGGATATGGTAATTATCAGATAAGAACTTTAATTTTTCTATTGCAATCGCATTAGCATCAGGAAATTTTAGCACTGCGCCATAGATTATAAAAGCTACTATATAAATAATACCAAGTATTATTGCACAAATTCCTCCTAATTTCTGAAACCTATTGAAACCCATAATTTCTCGTTTATTCTGTCGACGAGTTACTTATGGATTTGTTACGTTTTCAGTTTAGTGTTACTAAGTTGTGACTCTTCTTTTTAGATAATTAACCAATTGGTTAAACTTTGTATTTTAGCTTTGGTGAAGTTTTATAATCCAATAACCTTAATTCTTTTTAGTTATTTGGGTAATCAAAATCATGTATTTTTCTGATGAATGTGTGTTAGAATATCAAGTTTCCGAAGCTCTAAAGAAGATAATATTTGCATCTCTTCGGTAATAAGTTGTTTGTTGCTTTCAGCAGATTTCCATTTTACAAATAAATCTGAAGATATCCAGAACCATCGATGTTTAATATTGGTAACATCGGGTAGTATTCCATTATGTAAAAGAACTTTAAAGCCTTTAGAAAACATAAATAAAATAAACCTAGAAGCTAATCTCCAATTCGTTTGTTTATGATGAATACGATAATCAAAACTTGCGATGATTGACATTGCTCCAGAAAAAACCAAACTCAATTTATCAAATAATGGTTGCACTACCTTGTATTGTTCATGCCATAATATTTGCAAATTTGCTTCCCAAACTAAATCATAAGTTTCTTGATCAACAGTATCATTTTGCATCTTTATTCTAGCTTCTTGTAATTTATCAAAAGCCGCTATAATAAGTTCATTTTTTCGTTCTAAGATCAGCTGATTACGAAATACTTGGTATTCCATTTGACTAAATGTTAATAATGCAGTTCCTATTTCTGAGAATATTTTATTATTAATGATTCTAATGATCTGAAAATCATCTTCCAAAGATTTATTTTTCTTTTTGCAGGTTTCAGAAAGAGTTTTGATAGGAGTCGCCTCCCAATCCCAAATCTTTAATTTTTCACCAATATGAAAAGAAGCAAATGCAGCCATGCCTGCCCATTTATACAAAGAAGGTTCTCTTTGATATAACTGAGCATAATATGTGGTAATCGTTCTATTACGCAAAATAACATCACTTTCTGGAGGAAGATTAAAATGATATTTTAAACGCATTATTTATTATTTTTTGATAAATTTTATTTTTTTGGCAGATACAATCTCATTTTTTCAATTTCTAATTCATCTAAATGCCCCATTTTACTTTCATCTTTTGTTATGAGGTGCATATGTAAAAATGTATCATGATGTGTAAAAACTCCTTTATGTTCGGTTGAAAAGAAACCCACAATTTCCACCTCTTCATTAGTTAGTTCGTAATTAGTTTGACCCTGATGAGCTTCTTTTGGTGAAGTAACTTTAGTGTTTTCCGGTAAGTTCTGAATATGAATAATAGCTTTAGAAGTTCGTCCTATTAATTTAAAAACGAAAGGTTTTTTAAAACTAGCTGTCAGATCAAAAATAAATTGTTCTAAATGTTTAATTGTTTTTATATTTAATGGTAATTCAAATTCTTTCCAATCTGTCACATTCCCGTACACAAAAAATGGGGCGGAAACTTTGTAAGTATTTATAACATTCATTGTTGAATCAGAGTTCACCTTAGAAACATAACTTATTCCATTGTTAATAAGTAATTCACCAATCAAATGACTTTCAGGTCCAATTCCGTAAAGTCCAGTTTTATTCGCAATTGTATCAAGGTCAATTTTACCACTTAATTCTCCCTTCCACATAACATTTCTCATAGCTCCAATAATTTTGATATCGGGATAATTTAGGGATTCACTTGATTGACTCTTCTTCTCATTTGAATTGCAACCAATCAATCCAAATGTTAGGAGTCCGAAAATTATATGTTTGAAAATCAAATTCATTTTTAAAATTTATGAACACTATATTAATTAAAAGTCTTTAACTTTATAAGATATTGAATTTTTATTATCATTTTTCCAAACTTTTACCCTCTTTTATAATTTTATCAATCGACTCTTTTAAAAAGGTTTCGGTACTTATGATTTCAGACATCAATATTTGCATAAATTCCTTTTGTTCTTCTCCAGTTTTTCGATAGTTGGCAAAAAGATAATCCAGCAATTTTTCAGATTTTATTTTTAATAATTCCTTTTGTTCTTCTATATCGGCTAAAGTAGAAACCGTGCTATAGTCCATTAATTCAATTTTAGAATTAGCAATAGCTTTCCAAGAATTGATTCTTATCGATGGAATAAATATCCCTTTTGCTTTAGTAATCACTTTGTCTAAAGACATTTGATCATCTTTTCGATAGAAGTTAAGGGTATCTATTAACATTCGTTGTTGAACTATTTTTTTATCAATATCCTCTCTAGTTTCGGATAATTCCTTATGAATAGATGCTGAAATATTTGTAATATAGTTGCTGTCTTTTCTGTCTTCATTCCAATTATTGATGTATAGCGCGATTAAAATACCAATGGTAATCGAAATAATCTCTTTTAGTAATCCCTTTAATTCCCCTTTCATGTAAATTGTTATAATTAAATCAATTTTAATTATTGTCTTTTCTGTATCTTTTACCTATTCAATTTTATGTAATACCATACGCTGTACATTGGTAAAAGAATAATTTTTGATGTTTTGTACTTCTTCTATTTCTTTTCCAGAAGTAACTTCAAAAATTAGTTGGTCACCTATTAATTCTGTAGTTGATGTTAAATAGATATCCTCCACCTTAAATAAACTACGCATTTTGTTACCAACAACATATTCTGTTAATTGAATATCATTTCCTTCATCTAGCAGATAACGACCTTCATTGATGTCATCAATCACCAATTTATAATCTTTTACCATTGGTTTTTTGGATGAAAGATATTCTGTTTTCCATACATATGTACCTGGAGTGGTTGTCTTGGAAGCTGTAAATCTTACGTTTACACTATCCTTTAAACGACCTTTATGATAAATATTCATTACTCCTTTCCATACCCCTAAGCACTTTTCGGGAAAAATGGTAGTATCTTCTTTTTTGGTATTTGTATTAATTTCTTGAGCTACACCTTGAAAGCTGCTTGCGCATAAAAATAATATTATCAAGTACTTCGTCATTGTATATTTTGAATAGTAATATATATAAAATTACAATATAAATTTTTTGTAATAAAAAAGCAGTTTGGATAGACTCCAAAACTGCTTTAATTTTTAGATATATAAACTAAAATGCAATTATTCTGGTTTTGTATAGGTTACTATATCCACTCCTATTCCATTTGGATCTTTGATCGCAAAATGCCTATCTCCCCAAGGTTCATCTCTGATTTCTATTTCAATGCCTACTCCTTTTGAAAGCAATTTTTTATAAACTTTATCTACATTTTCAACTTCAATTGTTATATAAACTCCTTTTCCACTAAATGCTGTTTGAAAAATTGGTTTTTGACTCGGATGATTTGGTTGTAGAAAACTTATTTCTGCAGATTGATTTGGAGTATGAAGTAAAAGATAAAAATCATTTTCAAAGCTTACTCCAAAATCTAATACTTCTGTATAAAATGTTTTAGTTTCTTGTAGTTTTTCGGTGATTATTCCTGCGTTAAGTTTCATGTTGTTTCCTTTTTGTGCATTTGTCCAATTTATCATTAGAAGCAATGCGGTTGATAATACTGATTTCATTATTAATGATTTTGTTGCTACAAATTTAGATCTGCAACAAAACCTAACATTGTAAAAATCGGACAACCTTATGAAAATGCTTCTGAAGGAGTTACGCCATAAAATGTTTTGAAATTTTTGATAAAGTGTGCTTGATCAAAAAAACCTAGATCAAAATACAGTTTGTTTTCTTTCAAACTTTGTTTTGAAGGTTTCGCGTTTAAGATATGCTGAAATCGTACTACATTGCTAAATGCTTTAGCCGTCGTGCCTATATAAAAGTTGAAAATTCTGCGTAATTGTCGAGAACTTAAACCTACATTCAAATCTTTTTCGGTATCCAGAAATCCTCTTTTTTGAAAAATTAGATGTAACGCATTTAAGAAACGTTGATCAAAATGGATATCTCTAGTTTGCAGGTAGCTTAGAATTTTTTCATTAAGAGCTTCTATAATAATTTCGAATGAATTAGAAGGTTGGATAGTCTTATGAATCCATTGAGAAAAGTCTGGTAAAATTTTATGTAGCTCTTGAGATTGATTACTTAACGTTTTGGCATCGGTATCAAACAAAATTGAAAACATCGATGGTAAAAACCGTATTCCTATATAATCAAACTCTTTTCCAATTGGGAACTGTGTATACTTTCTGCAAAATCCCATTACAAAGTTTTCTTCCGGATCTTTGTGGTCAAAGAATATATCAATACATCCATCAGAAACCACACGATAATGATAATCTTGATGTAACTTCTTTTTAGTCTTTAGCTGCCAAAAACAATAAACAAAATCTTCAATTCCTTTATTTGGCATGATTTCTTGATAACTTATTTGATCATCATTAATCGAAACTGCTGGTTGAATTGGTTTGTAATGCTCTTTTATAATTTTTAGATTATTAACCACAGTTTACGTCGAATTGATAAGCCTTAAAATGATATTGTTAATTACCATTTAAATAATGATAATTGATATCATAAGAACTCATAAAAATTTCTGAATTGCTATATTTTTTGACCCAATCCGGGTAATAATATTCTACGAATAATTTATTATTCTTATAAGTATATTTAGCAAAAGGTTTGCCTATTTCTGGAGATCTATCAGCGCCATAATCTTCCCACAATCCTGAAGGAAACTTGCAATCAACTGAAGGGGACCAAATGAGTTCTATTTCATTATTATTCAAAATTTTGATTGGATACGAAATATAACATTGTCCGTGTACTCTAAATAGAATGCCCTCTTCTCCAATACTAATATCTGCCCAGTCCATAAACAAAGAACAACAGTAATCGGTATTGATCAAAAAACCGCTAAAAACATATCCAACTTGACCATCATATGTTATTTGATACCAGTACCCATCAATACGATAGTCATCATCTTCTAAAGACAATTCTATGTTGGTATTTCGATCTACAGTGATTATTTGTCCAAAATCTAGCTTTCCAATAGGCTCTCCATTGGGACTATCTCTTATAATTAGTCCATTTTTAGCAAAAACCCTGTATTGGTTATTTTCTTCCCTTGGAATACTATTTTTAATAAACCTAGATGATTTTAGCTGTAAAGAATAATCATTTAATGCATACACTTTTTCAGTATCTGTTTCTGGTATATCTCTTTTATCTTTATAAAAACGCTGTTCAGTACTGTCAATAGTAAAATGTAATAGATCATTAATTTTCTCAATTTTTACTCCTCCCCAATCGTTCCCAACTTCTTTAGTTCTAAAAAAATCTTTACCGTTCGTGCTAAATATAAAATATGAATTTCCTTGTGTATTGATTGAATAATATCCGTTTTGTGAATTTTCGCACCCTTTTACATTTTCTAATAACACGTCTAAATTACCATCGTTATTAAAATCATCTATCAAAGCAATAGTAAGCTTTAGTTTTTCTGAATAATCAACCAGCGTTCTTTCTTCTCCATTTATGAATGCGATCAATTTATCATAACAATTATCACTCTCTATTTTATAAGATACATCAACCTTTTCAAAGAACTTATTTTGATCCTTACGACAGGATATACTCATTATGAGAATTATAATCAGAATAATAGTATTTTGTACTTTCAATGTTTTATATATTAATTGATGGTTTATGTTTAGCTAAGCATTAATTTCAGATATTCATTTAACTCAATAACACTATTTCGATATCTTGGATATTTATCAATATTTCTTACACTATGATTTTGATCGTTTATAACTCCATTTTCAGTTGTATGAAAGTGTCCATTAATTGTAATTCCATTACTAATGCATTCAGCTATGTAATCCGCTTTCGTTTCAAATTTAGGGATTGATTTAAGATTATCAATAATTTGTGCTTTACAAGAAGTTATTTCTTGTTTTTCCAAGCCTGTCATAGGAAGTAAGAGCATAAACAAAATAGAATCCTTTGCTCCTATTTTCGTAAGTTCATCTAATGTTAAAAACCAAGCTTGAAAATGTCCACCAAGATTTCCAATATAAATATCATTTAAAAAGTAAACAATTTCATCTGTTTTAAATTCAATTAAAAAAGTCACTTTTTCATTTATTTTACCACTAATAATAGTATTAGAGTTAAAAAATGTATTCTGCCATTCTTGTAAATCAATATCATCATCAAGTATACTTGTAGTCTCTAGTGCTTCGTCAATATTAATCTCATTTTCCTCATCAAATCCATTGAACCAACTTATATAAGAATACCAAAAGAGTGTATTTGTTCTAATATCATTAAGTGCTATTTGATGACTCATAATCTATGTTTATATCAAAAATCTCATTTATTGAATTTTTTTAGCTAATAATTCTTTTACTTCTTTTTGAAGATATTCTTTGTAGGTTACCTCACACTGTTTTCTCTTTTCTTTACCATTAAGATAAGATTTTACGGCCATTTTATTGTTACCAAGAAACGTAATCTCTATATATGGAGTGTCTTTATGTAAGCCATGTCTTCTAGATCTTGATAAAATAAAAAACCATAAAGATTGTCCTGCCCTTAGTTCTTCATCGAGCCCTAATTTTCTCATTTCTTTAATTAATCTTAAAGCATCCTGTCCATTTTCGCTCCAACTACCAGAAAAATCACCGTAATATTTTTCGATCAAATTCCAACTCTCAATAAATTCACCTTTTACTCCTTCTCCCTTTTCGTAATATTCTGCAACTATACCAAACGTTATTTCAGGGAACTGAACTTTCATTTTAGAAGGTACAGATTTTTCATATACCCAACTTAAAAGAATTTCTCCAAGTTTTTTTATATCATCACTGAGTATTTCGAAGATAGTACAATCATCCCATTCGAAAATACATCGATATTTTTTCTCATACCCGTATCTAATTACAACACAACTTCTTTCATCATCTTTAAATAAAAGATTAAGTTCTGAAAACATTGGTTCTGGATCTGGTATAAGTGAATTCTTTTCTAACCGAAGTAATTCAGGATGATACTTATTTAACTCAATTCGTAATAGTTCTAATTCTTTACTCATTTCAATTTAAACCATTTTGATATTCTTCCATTCACTTTAGTTTTAGCAACCATTGATGCGTTTTATAGGTAATTGGTGAAGAATTTCCATCACTTCTTTCGAAAATATTTACTAATAAATGATTCTTGCCAATTAATTTAATATTACTGGTAAATAACCAAGCCCTATCATGATCAATATCTAAGAGTTGATATCTTGTAATTTCTTTTACATCTGAATCTATAATTCTTAAGATTCCAGAGTTTTCGAAAATGATGTCATTGTTTTGCATAAGAATAGGTTCTGAAGCATTGTAAGTTGTTAGTTTAGCACCTTTTTCTATGGATCCATCCATATGAAGTTTTACAACATGCGATTGTGTTGGAATAGACCGATCCTGTTCAATTACTCGAATATTATCAAGTTTATCCACTACATAATGACCATAACTATTCCATTTTTGTACCTTCTCACCATCCTGATTATAAAGCCATGACTTGAAGATTCCATAACCTTCTAAACCAATAATAAACATACCATTGGACAATGGTTTTCCTTCACTTCCTTTAATTTCTTTTATAATTATACCTGCATCCAAATCAATGATAATTTCAGGACCTAAATATCCCCATGCATGAAAATGTTCGGTATTCGTTGTTAAAAGAATACGGTTTTTAGATTGCCAAGCTTTGTTTGGAATACCAGGACAAATGATGGGATGCTCCCAAAGATCATCACTATGAATATTATGAAGATTAATTTCTCTACCAGTAGCATATAGTCTTAAGGAATTATTTAGATATAAAGCATCTCCTAGGTTAGACCGGGACTCTCTAACCTTAGTTTTCACACCATCGACAACTTGATATTCTAATATTTGCAGTGTATAGTTACTCATGTTCCCTTTGGTGCATTATAGTAAATCAATTATAATTCAAACAATATCTATTCTCGTTGTTTTTTTATCTTTTCTCTATGTGCATAATATAACTCCGAACATTGATCCGCGAATCCAAAATACACTTCATCATTAAAGTCTTCTAGATATATTTTATCAAAGTACATTTTTGTTTTTATCGAAGGAATTTTAACAAGTTCTCCTTCATTATTATTGGCTGTCATATCATAATAATGCCAATTACCTATATAATCACTCGTTAATAGATTAACACTAGACTCTCCACTTCCATCATTCGCAGCATTACCAAATTCATATCTGCTCATGCCAATCAATCTGATTTTTCCATTTTTTTTGTCATACCTAAATTGGTTAGAATATCCAGCACGCATCCAATGATTTTCGAAGTAAAATCCATTTCTTGCATCTTTTATAAAAGATTGTTCATTTAAGATGTCAATTGGTTTACTTTCTATTTTTTCAAATTGGATACTGGATAAAAGACATACAATCGTGGATTTATCAGGATCAATATAGACGGTATCCTCTACTCCGTCAAAATCTATATCCTTTTGTAATTTATCTTGGCCAACCAAGTTAAAACTATTTAGAAGGATAGTTATTAAAAAAAGATATGTTTTCATAGGAGATTTTGGTTTTTAAAATATAATTATCCAACTTTTCGTAATACTGCTAATGGTGGACTTTGGAGTACACTTCTTATATTGCTCAATCCAATAGCTAGTACTACTAATACGATTGCTGGTAAAAAGACCATAAACGGAATTCCGGAAGGCACAAATGGTTCTTCAAACAATAAGGTAGCTAACAATTGACTACTAATTAATGATAATAAAATCCCTGCTAAACTGCCTAATATTCCCAAATACAGATATTCCAAAGCAGTGATACGAAGTATCTGTTTACTTTTAGCACCAAGTGTTCGTAATAATACACTTTCTTTAATACGTTGATATTTACTGGTACGTACAGATCCAATTAGTACAATCAATCCTGTGAGGATACTAAAAAATGCCATAAAATTAATGACCCAAGAGATTTTTTGTAAAATATCCTCAATCACTGTATAAATTTGTCTGAGATCAAACACTGTCACATTCGGAAATTTACTAACCAACTGTTGTTGTAATGAAGCGGATTTATTAGTGTCTGGAACATATGTAGTTAATACGTGAAACTGTGGAGCTTGTTCTAAGACTCCTTTTGGAAAAACAACCATGAAATTTAGTTGTAATCGGGTCCAATCGACTTTTCGAATGCTACCAACAATCGTTTCCATAAGGACTCCTTGAATATTAAATACGACCTTATCACCTAATCCTATTTGTGCATCTTTAGCCAAACCTTCGGAGATAGATATCATAACATCTTCACCTGATTCAATTTCTTTTATCCATTCTCCTTCTACAACAGTTTCAGAAGCTATCAATGAATCCCGAAAAGTAGTTCTAAACTCATGATTCAAAACCCATTCTCTGATAGTGGATGTAGTATCTTTCCTAATATCATTAGTTGCTATTCCTTTAATCTTTTGCATTCGCATCGTAACGATAGAAAGATTATTCAAAACCTCAGAATTATTCTCTTCCAGAGTATTTATGGCTGCTTCACGTTGTTCTGGTTGTATATCTACCAAAATAAGATTTGCCTGATCTGCACTATTGTCTAATTGTGTTTTGGCCAATAAAATATCTTTGGTAAAATACAACGTACTAATTAAAAAAGTTCCTAATCCAATCGCTAAAATCAAAACCATTGTTTGATTATTAGGTCTGAAAAGATTTAATAGACTTGTTCTGGCTGTAAATCCCCAAGAAGCTGGAAAATAACGCTTAATAGTTTTTATAAATAAGACAGAAATACCTGCTAGAATAGCAAAGGTCACAAAAACCCCCATTACAAAAGCCGCGGCAAATTTAAGGTCACCAAAGATCCAAATTCCAAAAAGTAACACGAATATAATAATTGCTCCAAAAGCAACTATTTTTGTTTTTCTGGATCGTACAGCTGGTTTTTCGGATATTCTCAGTACTTCTAATGGTGATACATACCATGTCCCTAACAACGGTAAGAGCGCAAATAATACGGACATAAACATTCCCAATAATAATCCCATGATAATCGGTTGAGGCGCTGTTGTAATTTCAATATCAAATGGCAAAAACTCTTGTAGTAATTCTGGTAATGCATACTGCAAACCGATACCTATTATTGCACCTACAAGACCACCAATCAATCCCATTATCGCAATTTGTATCAAATAAATCAAAAAGCTCTGCTTTCTGCTTGCTCCAATACATTTTAGTACAGCTACATCGGTTAATTTTTCTTTAATGTAGATATGGACTGAACTGGCAATACCAATACAACCTAGCAATAATGCAATAAAAGCCGCTAGATTTAGGAATCTACCTAAATTATCATAGCTACGACCGATTTGTCTACTGCTACTGGTATGCGTGTCTAAATCTGCATTTTCATCATCTAAAATTGGATCTAAAACTTTTTCCAATTCATCTAGATCTTTGTCTGGATCTACAAAAAAGTATTGATATTCTTTTCTGCTTCCTACCTGTAATAATTCTGTTTTCTCTACGAATCTATAAGGAATCAATACTGTTGGTGCTACGCTTGTTCCGATTCCAGAACTACCTGGCATTGAATTGATTGCTCCAATGATTGGAAATGTAATTACTCCTAATTTAATAGAATCTCCAGCTTTTAGATCATATTGTAATAATACTGTAGCATCCACAAGAACACCTCCTTTTTGTTGATAGGTATTAGCGGCATTTTCTGGTGTTGTTTCTAAATCTCCATAAAATGGAAAACTACCTTCCATTCCCCTCACACGAACTAATTTGGCTGCTCCATTTTTAGGAAATGCCGCCATAGACGGGAAATTAACTTCATAGGCATCAGGGACCAATGAATCTATGATACTTTTTACTTTTTCATTTGGTTGTTGTCGGCTATCTATGATGTAATCAGCTCCTAATAAGGATTTCGATTGCCCTTGAATATTTTGCTTTAAATTAGTACTAAATAATTGTATTGATACCACTGCAGCAATTCCTAAGATAATAGAAGCCATAAACAATAATAACCTAGAAATACTTGCTCTCCCATCTCTCCAAGCCATTTTGAATAACCACAAAGAACCAGCTTTTGAATATATAGATTCTCTATTCATTACAATGCTGTTTTCTCGTTGCTAATGACCTTTCCTCCTTTTAATCGCAAAATCTGTTGAGTTCTATTCGCTAAATCTAGATCGTGAGAAATAATAACTAAAGTAGTACCAGCTTCTTTATTAAGTTCAAAAAGTAATTTTATTACTTTCTCTCCCGTTTCTTCATCTAGATTCCCGGTAGGTTCATCTGCAAATAGTATAGACGGAGATGTGGAAAAAGCTCTAGCTAACGCTACTCGTTGCTGTTCACCTCCCGAAAGTTGTGATGGATAATGATCAAAACGATCTCCCAAACCAACTTTTTTCAGGAGTTCTATACCTATTTTAGAAGCATTTTTAGCTCCTTGTAATTCTAAGGGTACAATTACATTTTCTAATGCTGTTAAGGTAGGTAATAATTGAAAATTCTGAAATATGAAACCTACCTCTTTATTTCGTAATTGTGCTCTTTGATCCTCGTCTAATTCTCCTAAATTTTGTCCGCATAACTCTATAGTACCAGAATCCGGCTGATCCAAACCAGCACAAATACCTAATAAAGTAGTTTTACCACTTCCAGAAGGACCAACAATAGAGAAAGTAGCTCCTTGTTCCACATCAAAGGATATGTTATGTAAAACCGTTAGTTTTTTAGAACCGCTATTATAAGTCTTCTCTAGCTCATGGATCTTTAATATCTTTGACATAGTATTTTTTTAGAAATGATAAACACGAAAAATAAGCAAATGATTTTAGATTTATTCGCCGACTATAAGTCGATTTCCTTAAAGTTTTGTTATTTTTTAGTAATAAGTATTTTCCTTTCATGTGGCAAGGATACTTCCAAAACCAGACCTACAGAAACATCCAAAAGTACTGAAAATACAAGTACAGAGAATCCAATAACATCTTCTAAAACTATTCTATGTTTTGGAGATAGTTTAACTGCTGGATATGGTTTGGATGATGTCAATGAGGCATATCCGGCTTTGCTTCAAGCCAAAATTGATTCTTTGGGATTAAATTATACCGTAATTAATTCGGGATTAAGTGGCGAAACTAGTGCTGGAGGCAAAAGTCGTATTGATTGGGTCCTAAAACAGCCTGTGGATATATTTCTTTTAGAATTAGGTGCTAATGATGGATTACGTGGTGTACCTTTATCAGAAACTAGAGCAAATCTTCAAGCGATCATTGATGCGGTAAAACAGAAAAATACTGAGACTAAGATCATTCTAGCAGGAATGCAACTTCCTCCTAATATGGGACCAGAATACACCACAGAGTTTAAAACGATATTTCCTGAATTAGCAAAGAAGAATAAGCTATCTCTTATTCCTTTCCTTCTAAAGGATGTAGGTGGTATAGCAGCGTTAAATCAAGCAGACGGAATTCACCCAACCACTGAAGGACAAAAGATCCTTGCGGATAATGTCTGGGAAATAATGAGGGATGTATTGCAATAGTTCTACATCGATATGTTTTACTCTATTTTAAGTGAAAAGATTTGTTACTTAGATCTTCTTTTTGGTTAAAATACTATTAAGATTTGTTCTAATAATACATTCATAATACTTTCTTCAGGTTTTAGAAACATAGACTGTGAAACTACTTGTATATTTACAAATTCGAATCACATGTTTAAAATTCTATGAAAAAGAAACTAATTATCTTAGGGCTCATTTTAATTACAAATTGTGTTGTTTTTGCACAAGACTTAGTGCAGTCTGGGCCTATGGTTGGATACTCCACAATGCGCGAAGTATTGCTATGGGTACAAACTACAAAAGCTGCAGAAGTACATTTCGAATATTATGACAAAGCACAACCAAAACAACGTTTCAGCACTCAAAAATATACTACAACATTCGATAAAGCATTTGTAGCTAAACTCATTGCAGATCAGGTGTTACCTGGTAAAAAATATGTTTATGAACTGTTTGTGAACGGGAAAAAGGCGCAAAAAAACTATCCGTTGGAATTCCAATCACAAACCTTATGGCAATGGAGAACAGATCCTCCAGAAGTTAATTTTGCCATAGGAAGTTGTAGTTATGTAAATGAAGAGCGTTTCGATAGACCGGGTAAAGGATATGGTAGTGAATATGAGATTTTTGAATCTATTCATAATAAGAAACCGGATTTTATGCTATGGTTAGGAGACAATACATATTTAAGAGAGGCTGATTGGAACTCGAGAACTGGTTTTTTACATCGATATACACATACACGTTCTTTACCAGAATTACAGCCCTTATTAGCCTCTACTCATAATTATGCCATTTGGGATGATCATGATTACGGCCCCAATAATGCAGATGGAAGCTTTGCAATGAAAAATACTGCTTCAGAAATATTTAAACTATTTTGGGGAAATCCAAATTATGACGTCATAAATAAGGGTGGAATAACGGGCTATTTTGAATGGGCGGATTTGCATTTTTTTCTACTAGACAATCGCTACTATAGAACTTCAAATAATAATTATACAGGAGAAAGAGAAATGCTAGGTAAAGAGCAGATAGACTGGTTGATAAACGCGCTATCTTCAAGTAATGCTCCATTTAAATTCGTAGCTGTTGGTGGACAGGTTTTAAACTCAGAAGCCATGTATGAAAACTATGCCATCTTTGCCAAAGAGCGAGAATATCTATTAGAAAAAATACGAGAAGCTAAAATCGAAGGTGTAATTTTTTTAGATGGAGATCGACATCATACTGGTTTGAGTCGTATGAAAGAAAGCAATGATGTATATCCATTATATGATCTTACTTGCTCTTCTCTTACTGCGGGATCTAATAATAATCAAGAGAAGCTAAATGTCTATAGATTAAAAGAAACAATAGTTGGACAACATAACTTTGGAATATTAAACGTTTCTGGTCCCAGAAAGGAGCGTGTGCTAAAGATAAACATCTTTGATACTAATGGTAAGGAAATCTGGACAAAAGAAATTAAAGCTACTGATTTAAAGTATAAGTAATTACGATAAAAAACGGATAAACATGTTTTTATAACACACATATTTATCCGTTTAAACTTTATTTATTTCGTAGATAATTATTTAAACGTTTCCGTTAATAATTCTTGTAAACTATTCCAGGATTTTTCATCCGCTTCTGCATCATATGCTAGTGGTAAATTGAATTTTTCTGCATTTTCATCGGCTGTTTTAGAGGTAAAACTATGTTTTACACCAGGATATGAAATGTATTCATAAGTAGCTCCAATGGAATCCATCGCATTTTTAAAAACAGTTACAGTTTCTTCTTTTATAAAAGGATCATCAGCTCCATTACACACTAATACTCTTGCTTTTAATTTATCGTTAGGCATTATGGGAAGGCTTACACCACTATGAAAAGCTGCTACGGCATCTAAGTCAGCTCCGCTATTAGCCATAGTTAATGCAACACTACCACCAAAACAATATCCTATCGCTGCAATTTTTTCGCCATCTACAGATTCATGTTTTTTTAATAAATCTATAGCAGCATTAAAACGTGCTTTTGCTTCAGGTAAGTTTTTCATAACGTTGCCGGCAAACTTACCAGCATCATCAGGATGTTCTGCTAATTTTCCATCACCATACATATCAATAGCAATAGCTGTATATCCAAGGCTTGCTAACATATCAGCACGTTCTCTAACATATTCATTATGCCCCCACCATTCATGAATAACCAATATCCCAGGCCGCTTTTCTTTATTGTTTTCATTAAAAGCGATATACCCTTTTAAATTTGTAGAATCAGAAGCATACGTTACCTCTTCTCCTTTTACTTGTATTGTTTTAGAATCAGGTTCTTTAGAGACTTTTGTTACAGATTCTTCTGAAGTTTCTGTTTTAGAGCTTTCTTGTTGTTTACAGGAAATTAGACAAACAAAAGATAAACATACAGTTAATGTTAGAATAGTAAAACGTTTCATAGGTGAGTTTTATTTAGTTTATTAAATATACTAATTATAGTACGTTAGACTTAGTTAAAACTAACACAATTCCAAAGCTATTGATAAAAATATTCTTAAATAAAGGCTTGGTGCATCAAGATGAAAGTAATAGTTTAATTACCTCGGAGTAATAAAAAAAGCTGCATTTATTAATGCAGCTTTTTATCTCTATTTATTATAATAAGAATCTATTGTTGTAAAATCATTCGTTTCGTTTGTACCCCCTTATCTGTTTGTAATTTGTAAAGATATACTCCATTACTCATTCCTTCTAAATTAATTTGGAATTCATATTTCCCTGGAGTTTTAGTAGTTTCATTAATTGATTTTACTAACTGTCCACTTAGTGTATACACCTTTAAACTTACGGATGATTGTTCTTGTAATATGTATTGTATATTAGTCGTACCCGCAAATGGATTAGGATAATTATTTAATAGTACTGCACCAGTATCAAACTCATCCACTGATAATACCGAAGCACAAGAAGGTGCAGTATCCGTAGTACTAAAATATATAGTAAAGTCACCAGATTTCGAAACCATCACAAAATTATCACCATCTGTAGTTACATAATAATCTCCATCAAAGCCTTGAATTCCTGTACCACTTAACGTTGCTTCTGGAGCATCTTGCTTAAATGTTTGTGTTAAATTATCACGTAAATCCGTCCAAACACTAACTGCGCCGAGGGATTGAATAGAAAACTGATACAGCCCATCATTTGTAAGATTCCAGTTGATATCAAACTTGTGATTACTTAAATCTGGTCCATTTTCACCTAAAACAAAAATATCTCTATAAGAACCAATCAAGGTTGGTAAAGCTTCTGCATTTGGAGTATCAAAAGGACAAATAACACCAACACAATCCGGATCTTCTACTAAATCAATAGTCTGAGTATTACCACTACTGAAAGATCCATCACTTACGGTAAGTGTAACATTTGCACTCGTTAATCCACTGTAAGTATGAGATACTTCTACACCTTCTGCAGTTGTTCCATCCCCAAAATCCCATGTATAGGTTAATGCATCACCATTAGGATCATAAGAATCGGCTGCGCTAAAATTAACTTCAGATCCACCACAACGACCATTATCACTTGTAAAAATAGCTACTGGAGGTGTTGGTTCATTAGTAGCACCAAAATCGATGTCACTCGTAGAATAGAATGCTTCTGGAGTAAGAGATCTCTGCCAAATACTATATAAAACATGTTTCCCTGTTCGCGCAGGTAAAACAATATCAATGTTATCTGTTTCTGATGCCGGTCTGGGTCCGGTTTCTACTAAAAGCTCTAAACTATCCCACGTTAATGGCATATTAGGATTCCAATCACTTTTAGTGATATAAACTCTGTAATATAATGTTTCATGAGGAGCTGTATTGGTCCAGGTAACTGTTAATGGTCCTGGAGTAACAGAAGTCGCTACCCAATCATCACGTACCTGATCTAAGCCTCCATATTTATCTGGACGTCCTGCACTGGCTAAATTTCCATCCATAATAATGTCCATATGCATACCACCTGCATCCATTCTTGCTACTTCATTCCAGTCATATAATGCTTGCGTTCCCCATCCGATAACAGCATCCTGACAAGCTGGAGAATCAGGACTTTCAGGATTTTCCTGAAAACAAGTGTATACTCTACTTGGAGGATACGTCACTGTACCATGTGTAAGTACAGATTGGAAGGGGACAAAAAAAGTTGCAATAAGCAACATACTTTGCCAAGGTATTGGCGTTAAGTATTTTTGTAGGTTCTTTACAAGTTTTTGTAAATAACAATTGGAGTTGTTAAGATTGTTCATTGTGTAGTATGTGTTAGTTCTTAAGTAATTGATTTGGTGACAATTTAAAATTGGGTAACCAAGATTAAACTTCAATTTTAACAATATTTTTACAGTTAATAAAGTTTTAAAGTTGAATTAAAAAAACAATAGCATTTCCTGTTAACAAATTGTTAATAGTATTACAAAACGGAATGCTATAAAAGCGATAATAACCTTAAAACACATCTTTTGTTAGAGTATACTTTAATAAAAAAGCAACTCTACAATTAATGAGAGTTGCTTTTTATTTAGAATATCCCCTAGTCTTTATGAGACTAGGTTTTTCTTATAATTTTCATCTTTTTTGATCATATTAATTATCAATTAACCCTTGACCTTCGATCCATGGAGCACCTGCTTGTTTTAAACTTTTTTCTATCGTTGGAATGCTATTATCCATTTCATTTTTCAATTTTATTTTTATCTGTTGTAATTGTTTATTCGCACGATTAAATGCAGCTTTTTGATTTCCTGTAGGGCCATAAGTACTAGACAAAGCCATAAATGCAATACGATTGGCATCATTTGGAGTTGGATTAGATTTTTCTCCAATTTCATCTTTTACAGGATTACCACTCAATTCTTTTTGAATCGCCAACAGACGTAATCTAACCTTATTGATTTGTTGTAACAATGCATCGTTAGAAGCTTTGGTCTTGTTAGCAGCTCGTTTCATCGCTTTAATTTTCTGTATTTGACTTGTCATTTCTATATTAGTAGCAGTCAGATCTTGTTGAAAAGCAAAAACCTCTTCTCTAAATTGGTTCATTTCTTCAAAAGACTTACGAGGTAAAGCACCGTCATACATTGGTACAACTTTAAATTCTTTTGGCCCTTGTAGTACAATAGTAACTCCATCTACACGTTTTACCAAAGTTGCTGTATATGTTCCCGGTGTTGCCAAAACACCAATTCTGTTACCAAAACCTCTATTATTACCTCTTTCCCGAAGCCTTTCTCCTCGTTTATTAGGGTAATCTAACTTCCAGTTAACACGATTAAATCCTTTATTATTAGTTCCTTTTACGGTATTGATTAAATTTCCTGTAGCATCCTTAATAAGTAACATAATGGCTGGTCCCTCCTGATTCTTCTCTTTTTCTAAAGCATCCCAACTAGGAAAATCCGTATTCTTCTTCTCTCTTTCTTTTCGAACATCTTTTAAAGATTTGAATTTATCTTTTAGATAATACGTAAAGCGTGCTCCATATGCAGGATTAGGAGCTATATACTCGGCATCTCCTTGGCTTCCTACTCTACTTGAAGGCTTATACCATAATGCTTCTTTTATCGGAAATAATGTAGCTTCGGTAGATGTCACAGCAGGATCAAAATTACGTAATGGTGTAATATCATCTAATACAAAGAATCCTCTACCAAAAGAAGCTCCTACCAGATCATTTTCTCTCCTTTGAATAGTAAGATCTCTAAATGATATTGTTGGAACTCCACCTTTTAATTGTATCCAATTTGTTCCGCCATTATAGGTGAAGTAAATTCCATATTCAGTCGCAGCGAATAACAGGTTTTTATCAACATGATCTTGTACCAATCTCCAGATTAATAGACGATTTGGTAAATCTCCGTTGATTAGATTCCAAGTGTTACCTTTGTCTGTACTTTTAAGTATGTATGGTTTATAATCTCCATATTTATGATTGTCTACAGCTGCATATACTACATTAGCATCATATAAATCAGCACGTACATCATTCACAAAAGGTACATTACCAAGTCCTTTTACTGTATTTAAATTAAACTTTCTCCAGGTTTGACCACCATTTTCGGTTGTTTGAATAATTCCGTCATCAGTTCCTGCATAAATTAATCCTTCTTGTTTAGGTGACTCAGCCAAAGAAGTAATTGTATTGTAGTTAGACATAGCATATATATCCCATGCATTATCCCAGCTTTGTTGCTTTCCATAATACGGAATTGTAATACGCTCTTGGTTTAAGGTTAAATCCTTTGAAATTGCAGTCCAATCATCTCCTCTATTTTCAGAACGCCATACGCGTTGCGAAGCAAAATACAAACGCTTTGGATTATGTGGGCTTACTAAAATTGGTGCATCCCAGTTAAAACGTTCAAAAGGATCTCCTTCTGCTGGTTGCGGTTGAATAAAAACAGTTTCTTTGGTTGTTTGATCAATTCGCCAAAGTGCTCCTTGTTGAAATTCTCCATAAGTGATATTAGGATTACCCGGTTCTATAGCAGATTGGTGTCCGTCCGCTCCTAATGTTTTCCACCAATCTGAATTGGCGATTCCATCAGAACTCATAGTTTGTGAAGGTCCTCCATGCGAACCATTGTCTTGAGTACCACCATAAATTTTATAAAATGGTTTGGAGTCATCAACCGCTAATTTAAAATATTGAGTTATCGGAAGATTTCTAATAAATTTCCAACTTTTGGTAAGATCAAAACTTTCGTATAAACCTCCATCTGTACCAAATAACACGTAATTTGGATCTGATGATTTAAATGCCATTGCATGACTATCTACATGTTTGTTTTTCTCGTTCATGGTATAAAATGTTTTTCCATGATCATCAGAAATCTGAACATAATTACTCATAAGAAATAACTTCCCTTCATGATGTGGTGACGCATATAATTCTTGATAATAATGAGGTCCTGTACCACCTGAAATAGCATCCGATTGTTTTGTCCATGATGCTCCTCTATTGGTAGACATAAATAATCCTCCTTTTCTTCTATCTAATTCAATTGCAGCATAAATTACATCAGGGTTAAATGGAGAAATTGCCAAACCTATTTTACCAAGATTAGAACTTGGAATTCCACTGGTTAGTTTTGTCCAAGTTTCGCCTCCATCCGTACTTTTGTGTAGACCAGAACCAGGACCACCTCCTAAATATCCAGCAACTGTACGATGTCTTTGCCATGTAGCAGCATATAAAACATCTGGATTTCTTGGATCAATTACTAAATCTGTTGCTCCAACCCACTCGCTATCTCCTAATGTTCTTTTCCAAGAAACTCCACCATCAGTAGTTTTATATACTCCACGTTCACCTCCTGCAGTCCATAATGGTCCTTGAGAAACAGCCCATATAATATTCGAGTTTTCTGGATGAATTACAATCTTAGAAAGATGTTCTGATTTTTTTAAACCCATATTTTTCCAAGTAGCTCCATCATCATGACTTACATAAATACCATCACCAAAAGCTACATGACGTCCTCCTACATTTTCTCCAGTACCTACCCAAATAGTATGCGGATTATTTGGATCTATAGCAATAGCTCCAATAGAAAAAGATTTTTGTTTATCGAAAATTGGTTTCCAAGTAGTACCAGAATTAGTAGTTTTCCAGACACCACCAGAACCAACAGCTATATACCATACATTTTCATTATCAGGGTGAATTGCAATATCCGCAATCCTACCAGAAGTAAAAGCGGGTCCAATGTTTCTAAATTTTAAACCGTTAAAGGTTTTGTCATTTACTTTTTGAGCCTCTAGTGAGATTGTAAAAATCATCACGACCCAGACAAGTCCTAGTTTTAAGATTGAATTCATTTTTTAGAGTTAGTATATTAAGTTGATTTGTATACGTATATGATGATATTATTATTAAAACATATCTTGTTTATACCTTTTGACAAGTGTGATCTGACTTATGTGTAAACAACGAATGTTTGTGATAGATATTTATACAACAAAAATGGTTAATATCCTGCTGCTTGACCATCTTTCCGACTTTCTGAAGCACCGTGATACACTTTATTCTTGTCGTCCCATAAAATTGCCTGATATCCTCCATAAACACCTCTTGCTGTTCCTATTCTATGTCCTTTATCCATTAGGCCTCTAATTGTAGTGTATGGTATACCTGATTCTGTTCGGATAGTTCCTGTATTTTCTGTAGTTTGTCCCATTGGGCTTGCTCCACCAGTATGATCCCATCTAGGAGCATCACCAGCTTCTTGCAAGTTCATTCCAAAATCTATAAGATTCATTACGATTTGTGTATGCCCCATAGGTTGAAAATCTCCTCCCATTACACCAAAACTCACAAATGGTTTTCCATCTTTTGTTACAAAAGCAGGAATAATGGTATGAAAAGGTCGTTTTCCAGGCTCATAAGTATTTGCCTGACCACGTTTCAAACTAAATAACTCACCTCTATCTTGTAACATGAAACCTAATTTCGGAGGAGCCATTCCAGATCCCATCCCTCTGTAGTTACTTTGGATTAGTGAAATCATCGTCCCATCTTTATCTGCAACCGTCATGTAAATTGTTTCTCCTGCCGAAATTTCACCGGCGTTATATTTTCCTGCACGTTTGCCAATCTCCGCTCTTCTTTTGTTGGCATACTCTTCCGATAAAAGTTGCGAAACAGGCACATCGTAAAAATCCATATCAGCATAATGCTTTGCACGATCTTCAAAAGCGAGCTTCTTTGCTTCTGTAAATAAATGTAGATGTTCCGTACTTCCGAATTTTATGTCTGAAAAATCAAATCCATTTAAAATCTGTAACATTTGAAGAGCAGCAATACCTTGTCCATTTGGTGGTAGTTCCCAAACATCATAACCTCTATAATTTATAGATACTGGATCTACCCATTGCGATTTGTGATCTGCTAGATCTTTTGCGGATAAAAATCCCCCTTGTTCTTTAATGAACTTACCAATAGTTTTTGCAATGTCTCCTTTATAAAAAGCATCTCTACCACCTTCAGCAATTTTTCTATAGGTATTTGCTAAATATGGATTTTTATAAATTTCACCTTCGTTAGGTAGGCTTCCTCCGTTTTGATTGATATATGTGTCTTTTATATTTGGAAAACCTTTGGATTCAAAGAATGGAATACTTCTCTGCAGATACCAAGCTATCAATTCTGTTAAGGGAAATCCACTTTCTGCATAACTAATTGCAGGTGCCAAAATTTCTGACATTGGTTTAGATCCAAATTTATTATGTAGTTCGAACCATCCATCCACAGCTCCTGGAACACTTACTGGTAAAGCTCCATGGGATGGAATTTTATTCATCTTTTGTTTCTCAAAATATTCTAATGTTAATCCTTTTGGTGATCTTCCACTAGCATTTAATCCATATAGTTTTTTAGTTTTTCCGTCCCAAACAATTGCAAATAAATCACCACCAATACCGCATCCTGTAGGTTCCATCAGTCCCAAAGCAGCATTTGCAGCAATAGCTGCATCAATAGCATTTCCTCCTTTTTTAAGGATATCTAAACCAATTTGAGTTGCTAATGGATGACTGGTAGCAACCATTCCATTTTGACCTAATACTTCGGACCGCGTAGCAAAAGGTTCACCAGTAATTCGATCTTGAGCAATTGAAATTTGAGTTACAAAAAAAAGTAAGAAAAGCGTGTAAAGAGAGTTTTTCACAAACATAAATTTTAGTGTTATTCTAAAGAGTAAATAGATGATGATGTGAAAAATACTAAATAAGCAATGATTAAAAGCTCAGTAAGAGAATTTTATGATTTTTTTAAAACACATTATATGTAATAAAGACATGCCAATAGAACATAATGCCTTGTAGACATTAAAACAAAGTAATGACAAAAACTTATGCAAATCTATTTCTATATTTACTGGGATTTATTCCTTTTATTCTTTTAAACATCCGATTAAAATAAGAACGGTTTGTAAATCCACATGCTAAAAACACTTCTTTTAGATTATACATAGGATTTGCAAGTAACTGTGTGGCTTTTTGAATACGTTCTTCGTTAATAAAATCCGTTGGTGAGATACCCATTTCTTGTTTGAACACTTTATAAAAGTGACTTTCACTCATACAAGCTTCCTTACTTAGCTCTTTTATGGTTAGAGGATTACAAATATTGTCTCTAATATACTGAACCACATAAGCCAATCTATAATCGCTTGCCAATTCTTTGGTTTTTGTTTGAAAGGTCTTACGAGTATCAACCTGTAGTATTCGAATTATCAATTCCTGGATCATATTGGAAACAAAAGAATCTTTTGCAGGATGATTTTCAGTATACAAATACACTAAACGTTGTAATATCTGATAAATACTTTGATCATTAGTGAAGTGAAAATTATAATCTAATATATTCCATTCATTTCCATCTGGTCTGGTCATGCATTCATTCATTAAACGAATAACACTCCTTAATCGTTCCTCTCCTATTTCCATAGCTAAGCACCGAGTTGGATTATCTTCCTGAGCTTCTGGAAAGTCAATACTCATCAATTCATTTGCAGGTAGTATTAAAGATTCACCCGGCAAGAACTCAAAAGAAGGTTTATCTCGTAAATGCATCACCTTCTTTCCTCTAAACATACTTGCCAAAACAGGAGTAGTAAACTGAAGTTGTACCATTTCTGCTCTGGAATGTGTTTCGAAGATATGCATAGCAGAGTCTTCTAAAATATATGAGGTTTGATTTTCTACCAGATCTACTAGCTTTCTAGATTTATAAAAGGAATCAGACAATTGCATTGCTAAAATTATAGATTTAACAAGATTTTTATAGTAATTCTAATGATACTATATTAAAGATAATGATTTTCTGATGATAATTTACTTATTCATAGAATTGTTCATATAGTTCATAGAATTGTTCAACTATTTTGACAATGAACAAAGTATCTTGAATACACATAACAAATAATCTTAATTTATTACTATGGGCACTGTAAGTACTAACGAAAAAATGGCTTTTAAGAAGCCTCAGTTCAAAAACCAATATGATAATTATATTGGAGGTAAATGGACATCTCCTGTTAAAGGTGAATATTTTGAAAACATCTCTCCTGTGGATGGCAATAGTTTTACAAAAGTAGCTAGATCTACAAAAGAAGATATCGATCTTGCTATCGATGCAGCATGGGAAGCCGCTCCTTCATGGAATAATAGTTCGGCTACCGAGCGAAGCAATATGCTCCTTAAAATTGCTGATATTATGGAGCAAAATTTGGAATTATTAGCAAGAGCTGAAACTTGGGACAATGGAAAAGCATTACGAGAAACGATGGCTGCAGATTTACCATTAGCGGTTGATCATTTTAGATATTTCGCCGGAGTTATTAGAGCAGAAGAAGGCTCCGTAAGTGAGTTAGATGCTTCTACAATATCTATGAATGTGAAAGAACCTCTTGGAGTAGTTGGTCAAATAATTCCATGGAATTTCCCACTACTTATGGCTACCTGGAAAGTTGCGCCTGCTTTGGCTGCAGGTAACTGTGTTGTTTTGAAACCAGCAGAGCAAACTCCGGTAGGCATTATGATTTTACTAGAACTTATAGAAGGTATTCTACCTCCTGGAGTTCTTAATGTGGTTAATGGTTTTGGAATAGAAGCTGGTAAGCCTTTAGCTTCAAGTTCAAGAATTAATAAAATCGCTTTTACAGGAGAAACCACAACTGGACAGTTGATCATGCAATATGCTAGTAAGAATATTATTCCAGTAACACTAGAATTGGGTGGTAAAAGTCCAAATATCTTTTTTGAAAGTATCATGGACGCAGATGACGCATTTTTTGATAAGTGTTTAGAAGGAGCCGCTATGTTTGCTCTAAATCAAGGAGAAGTTTGTACCTGTCCTTCGAGAATATTAATTCAGGAAAGTATTTATGATCAGTTTATAGAACGTGTCATTGAACGCGTAGAAGCTATAAAATTAGGACATCCTCTTGATCCTACCACTATGATGGGTGCACAAGCGTCTAATGATCAATATGAAAAAATCTTAAATTATATAAATATTGGTAAAGACGAAGGTTGTGAAATACTTACTGGTGGTGAGGCTGCTTATAATGAAGGTTTAGAAGGTGGTTACTACATTCAACCCACTTTATTAAAAGGAAATAATAAAATGCGCGTATTCCAAGAAGAAATCTTTGGACCAGTTGCATGTGTAACAACTTTTAAAGATGAAGCGGAGGCATTAGAAATTGCTAATGATACCTTGTATGGACTTGGTGCTGGTGTATGGACTAGAGATACGCATCAAGCATATCAGATTTCTAGACAAGTACAAGCGGGACGTGTTTGGGTAAATTGTTATCATTTGTATCCAGCACACGCTCCATTTGGAGGCTATAAAAAGTCTGGAATCGGTAGAGAAACACATAAAATGATGCTTGATCATTATAGACAAACTAAGAACATGCTCATTTCTCATGACAAAAATGCTTTAGGGTTTTTCTAATATGGTTGAACGTGTTTTAATAACAGAAGAAGCGAAGCGGATCATTAATTCTCTGCGAGAAAAACATGGTCCGCTCATGTTTCATCAAAGCGGTGGTTGCTGTGATGGTTCTTCTCCTATGTGTTTCCCAAAAGGAGAATTAATGCTTAATGATACGGATGTATATTTAGGAACGATACATGATTGTGAATTTTATATGTCAAAAGATCAATTTGAGTACTGGAAACATACACAATTGACTGTCGATATTGTAAAAGGAAGAGGATCGAGTTTTTCTTTAGAAATTCCTTTGGGAATTCGATTTGTGATAAAATCAAGAATATTTACCGAAGAGGAAATAGCTGTACTAAGTCCTATAAGCTAAAAATTCAGCATATATATCCAAAGGTAGTTTTTACAAAATGTTTTTTATAAAATTCTCTTTATAAGCTCTACCTAAAGGTATTATGCTATGATTTGATAAAAAGATTTGATTTCCAGATACCTTTTCAATTTTAGAAGTATTGATAATGTAAGATTTATGAACTCTTATAAATTTAGTATTAGGTAATAGTTCTTCCCAGTGCTTTAATGTTTCTGAAGAAACGTGTTTTTTATTAATTGTATGTAATTCTGTATAATCTGCGTCTGATATAATGTGTATAATTTCGTCAATCAAAATCCGTACGTAATCAAATCCTACTTTGATATATAATTCCTGTATATCTGTGGTAAGAGAATTTTGATTATCTAAAAATGTATGATCATGTTTGGATTTTACCTTAGCTACTGCTTTAACAAACCGTTGGAATGAAAATGGTTTTAATAAATAGTCAACTACATCGAACTCATAACTTTCTAATGCATAATCAGGAAAAGCGGTAGTTAATATGACTTGTGGAGGATTAGCTTGGGTTTTAAGAAAATCAATTCCAGAGATTTTAGGTAAATGAATATCTAAAAAGATAAGATCGATTTTCTGTGATTTCATGAGAATCATGGCTTCTATAGCATCGGTAAATGCACCAACTAATTTTAGAGTGCCAATATCTTCAATGTATTTTTTAAGGATACGTTGAGCAGGTAATTGATCTTCTATGATAATACAATTCATTTGTTATTTAGCGTTTTTTAGATCAATAGTTAGTTCAACTTTATACTTTTCTTGATTGGAATTTATCACCAATGTATGAAGTTTTGGATACATAATCACAAGCCTTTTTTTAACATTCTCTAAACCTATACCACTATCCAAGTTATTTGTATTGCTTTCTGACTTAAAAGTATTAGTACAGGTAAAATGAAGCAGTCCTTTTTCTGTTACATTCAGGTTGATATCTATTTCAATACCCTCCGTTTGACTAGAACCACCATGTTTAAATGCATTTTCAACAAAAACTACTAATATTAATGGTGCAATTCTGAAATTTGATTGCACTATTTCTTTTGTAAAGCTAACATTTCCTCGTCCTTCAATTTGTAATCGTCCAAGATTAATAAAATTTTCTAATTGCTCTATTTCTTTTGAGAGCGAAACATATTCAGACTTACATTCATACAACATATATCGTAATACACCCGATAGTTCTAAGATAATTTCTGGTGTTCTCGGTGACTTCTCGATAGCATAGGAATATAAATTATTCAAGTTATTGAACAGAAAATGAGGATTGATCTGAGATTTCAAAAATTGCAACTCACTTTCTTTAACAGAATCTCTTAGTTCTTTTACCTCTTTCTGTTGAATAAGAGCGTCCCATCCAAATTTAAAACCTGCTAAAATAGATAAGGTTGGTAGTGTACCCATGAGATTGAAAACTATCCCTAAAAATCTAGTTCCTCTTGTATCTGGAAAATATATTTTTTCCAAAATCTCCTCTTCTATAAAAATAACACTGGCCACAACTAAAGAAACATAGAAAGCAAATTTTAAATAAGCGCCTGGATATAAAAACTTTGGAAGTAATATATAATTTATGATCAAACCAGCGATCACAAAATTTAGGAAAAAGACATACTGATAAAATTGAATTTCTGGATTACGTCTGTCAAAAGAGTAAAAAGTAAATACAACAACGTGTAGTATTAACTGAAACCAAACTTCTTTATTCAAAAATGTACTTTTCATAGTGTCATTTACTATCTAACAAAGATAGTCTTTTGTATTCCTAACATAAGAACTACTACTCTAATCCACTTAAAATATACTGCAAACAACAATTCCTAGCGGATAAATGAATATTCTGTCGTTTACAGGCTTATAATAGTTGTTTATCCAAATTGATTTTTATTCATTGTAACTTCTGCTTTCCTTTGATAAAAAAAAGCGCAATGTTATCAGAAGTAAAATTGAGGTTTGTTCTTATTCTAATGTTATATACAGGTGTTATCTGGTCTCAAAATGGTGAAATTCAAATTACTGGCTTACTAGTAGAAGCAGAAACTGGACAGCCCATTCCATACGCCACCGTTGTTTTAAACTCTAAGAGCACTAAATCAACCATTGCAGGCGCAATAACGAATGATGATGGTTATTTTGACTTAAAAACTGTAGAAAACGATTTTTACTTGGAGATTAGTTTTATTGGTTTTAAAACGTTACAAGTAAAAAATTATACCATATCACAAAATAAAGTAGATTTTGGCACTATAAAGCTTTATCAAGATAGTCAAATGTTAGATGAAGTTGTGGTAAGAGGTGAAGTTTCTAAAACTGAATTTAAACTGGATAAACGTGTTTTTAACGTTGGGAAAGATCTAAGTACTGCTGGAGCAAGTGCGTTGGAAGTTCTTAATAATGTACCTTCTGTTAATGTGAACATTGAAGGAGAAATTAGTCTGCGTGGTAGTGGCGGAGTTCAAATACTTATTAATGGCAAACCCTCAGTGTTAGCTGATGAATCTAGTAATGCCTTGGGAACTATTACTGCAGATATGATTCAAAGTATTGAGGTAATTACCAATCCTTCCGCTAAATACGAAGCTTCCGGTACATCGGGAATTTTAAATATTATTTTAAAGAAAGAAGAGAAAAAAGGATGGAATGGTTCAATATCCCTTAATACGGGTATTCCCGATAATCATAATGTAGGTGTTAGTCTAAATCGTAGAACAGAAAAGTTTAATTTGTTTACTCAAATAGGCGCTGGTTATCGTTCGTTACCAAGAGAAAATGAAGCTATTAATAGAAATTTAGAAAATAATGAAGTAATATTTAGTGATGGAGAAAATTTTAGAAATGAAACCTTTTTTAATGTTACACTAGGAACGGATTATCATGTAAATAAGTACAACGTTCTTACCTTATCTGGAAATTTGGCCTATGAAATAGAAGATCAACCATCGGAAACCAATTTTAGCTTTTTTGATACCAATAATGATTTAGTATCTCGCTGGATACGAAATGAAGATACAGAAGCCACAAACCCCAAGTGGCAATATGAATTTAATTGGAAAAAACAGTTTAAAAGCCATAAAGACCATACTTTTCAATTAAGTGCTCTAGGAAGTTTCTTTGGAAAAGATCAATCTTCGCTATTTGTAGATACTACGCTCGAAGGTTTGGATGTAGATAGTGATCAACGAACTTCTACTAATTTCCAACAAGCTGATTTCACATTCAAAGCAGACTATACCAATCCATTAAGCAAGGAATATACCGTTGAAGCTGGTGTACAATATGTTATAAATGATGTAGGGAATGATTTTGAAGTAGAAGACTTAATTGATGGAACTTATGTCATAAATGAAAGCTTAACCAATGATTTTGAATGGGTTCAAAAGGTGGTGGGGATTTATGCTACTGGAGCTTACGAAAATGAAAACTGGGGTGTAAAAGCTGGTTTACGAGCAGAAAATACAGATATAGGAACCTTATTAGCGAATACCAACGAAAGTAATTCACAAAACTTCACAAATTTCTTTCCTAGTTTTCATACTTCCTATACGTTTAGTGAAAAGTTTTCATTACAAGCAGGGTATTCCAAACGAATCTTTAGACCACGTCTAAGAGACTTAAATCCTTTCTTTAATATTAGAAACAATTTTAATATCAGAACCGGTAACCCTGACCTACAACCAGAATTTACCAATTCATACGAATTAACGAGTATTTATAAAATCGGTAAAGCTAGTATGAGTTCTAGCTTGTACCATCGTTATACTACAGATGTGGTAGAAACTGTATCTACTTTTATCGACAATGTAAATTTTACTACACCCGAAAACATTGGTACAAATTCAACTATTGGCTTCGAAACTAATGGAAAATATAGTCCTACTAAATGGTTAACTTTTACAGGTGATTTCAATTTTAATTATTTTGATCGTAAAGGGTCTTTTGAAGGACAAGTATTTGATTTTACAGGAAATCAGTGGTCTACTCGATTAGGATCAAAAATTGGATTTCCTGCAGATATTGATGTTGAGCTTAATGGAAATTATAGATCTAGTTTTGAAACCGTACAAGGAAAACAAAGTGGATTTGCTTTTCTGGATATAGGAATACGTAAAAAAATACTAAAAGGGAAAATAGTGGCTAATCTTGGTATACGAGATGTGTTTGCTTCCAGAATTCAGGAGCGTTTCGTAAACCAACCTACTTTTGAAACCTATAACTTTGGAAGAAGAGGACGCTTTTTTACTTTCGGATTGAGTTATGCATTTGGAAAAGGAGAAGCTGTAACCTATTCTGGTAGAAGAAGATAATACAAAACAAAATCGCTTGCTGTTCTCAATTGATTAATCCTAATAGAATTAGGCTATTAGATGTACACGATTTTTCCTATCTTTTGAAAAATTAAGATTTGTGAAAAAAAGCCTAACATATTATCTAACAATCGCAGTTTTAAAACTAAAAGGCATAAAGAAAAGCTTTAGTCAAGATCCAGTCGCTTATCAAACAATTAGAAAAGAAGATGTTCATAATCCGAAAGGAAGTTTTTTTAAAAAAAATATCACCAAACAATTTAAAGTTTCTGATTCTACCATAACAGAAATAACCAATAATAACAACACTGATAAGCTACTTATTTTTATCCATGGTGGTGCTTTTATTTCTGGTCCAGCGAAACATCATTGGGATTCAATAAAAACGATCGTACAAAGAACAGATTACAAAATATGGATGTGTAATTATCCTAAAGCTCCAGAATCTGATATTAATGAAATATCAAATAATATAGATGCTGCTTATAGTGCTGCACTACAAGATCATAAATCTAGTCAAATCACTTTTATTGGTGATTCAGTGGGAGGAACCTTAATAATATCATTAATACAAAGGTTAATTTCTAAACAGCTGCCACTACCCTACCAGATTCTTTTAATATCGCCAGTAATGGATGCCACGATGTCTAATCCCGAAATTGATAAAATTGATCCAATAGACCCCATGCTTTCTAAAGTTGGTATTTTAAGTTCAAAAAAGATGTGTGCAAAAAATATTGATCTTAAAGACACTATGATTTCTCCTATATATGGAAGTTTTAAAGGTTTTCCTAAAACTGTGTTATTTCTAGGAGAATATGATATTATGTATCCAGATGAAAAATTAGCACTGGAGAAAATGAAACAAGCTTCTATTGATATACAAGCATTTGAAGGAAAAGAAATGCCACATATATGGCCATTACTTCCTGTGATGAAAGAAGCTAAGCAATCGTTACACCAAATAATTCAAATATTGAATGAGAATAATCCCAATTAATATTTGAACTTTTTATTTAAGTTTAACACCCTTTAATAAGATGCTCTCTCGAAATAATCCAAGAGTATATTGCCTAATTTTTCTCCAAACATAGAGTTTGTAAACAATACGTAGCCAAATTTCTTTTCAACATCCATCATATACCAAGAAGTGAATCCATCATTGGAACCACCATGAAAAAAGCTATTTTGATAAGTCCCACCTGCAGTCATAAAACCTAAACTATAATATAACTTAATTCCACTAGGTAACGTAGTGATGGTAGAATGAGGTTTTAACAACTCCTGATAACTTTCTTCTTTAAGAATCTTCTTATTCATAACCCCTATCATCCATTTAGAGAAATCTATAGGTTCTGATCTAATGGAAGCTGGCGCCACAAAAACACCTTTATCTTTTTTATACCAATAGTCTTCTTGCCAATTGATCCATTTACCATCGCTATTATAAGGTTCAGCTTTATATTTTAACGCATACTCATCTTCTATAAACGTTGTATGCTCTAAACCTAAAGGTACAGCTATTCTCTCTTGGAAAACTTTTTCTAATCGATCCCAATTTGTATTTTCAATATGCTTCAAAACCATCGCCAAATAATGGTAAGCTTCTCCAGAATATCCATAATCTGTACCAGGATCAAATTTTATTTTTAACTTTTTATCCTCCTCATTTTCTCTCCAATTAGGAAATCCAGATTGATGACTTAATACAATGCGGGCTGTTATTTGTTTATACCTTTCGTCATACGCTATATCATCATAAGGTAAATATTCGTATAAAGGTTTATCTAGATCTAATTTGCCTTCTTCTACATACGTCATTACAAAGGTGGCAAATACAGATTTAGACATGGAAGCACCTTCAAAAATTGTTGTTTTGGTTACAGGGATTTTCTTTTCCAAATTTGCGTACCCGAAGGTTTGATGATGTACTACTTCTGCATTATTGATTATTGCTATAGAAAGTCCAGGGATTTTTAATGAATCCATTTGAGAAATCAGAAAAGAATTCAAAATTTCAGTAGTAAGATCAATGTCATTTAAATTCTTAATACTTTTCTGGGATTGACAAACAGATGAACCTGACAATAAGATTATTGTCAGTTGTAATAACATTTTTGTTCTCATTTTTTGATTATTGATTTGATGAATGATTTTTTCTTTTACATAAGCATTACTTTTTACTTTTATTTTCTTCTACCAGTTTATCATTTTTCCAAACACCTTCAGTAATTATTTTATTATTCTTTCCATAAAATACACCAGCTCCATTTCTTTGATCATCTTTCCATAACCCAATATATTTTTCACCATTGGGCCATGAATACGTTCCCTTTCCATTACGACGATCATTTAAATATTGTCCTTCATAAGACTGACCATCGGTCCAATAAAAAGCTCCTTCACCATGTCTTAGATTTTCTTTCCACTCTCCTTCATATCTACTTCCAGTATCAAAAAAAGCTATCCCATATCCACTTGCCTTATCGTTTTTTACCTGACCCACATAATGAACCTTGTGCTTTTTTCTATTGGTAAAAGTTAAATACTCACCATACGACTTCTTTTGCTGTTTCTTTTTTACTCTATTTAGCTGTGCCTTCACTTTGGCTAATACAAAACTTAAAGAATCATATTTTCTAATTTCATAAGGTGAATCTGTTTCTACTACTGCTTCTGATTCCTCTATAGATTCAACAACAGATGAATCTTGAACAGTACTTGCCTGAGATAAAGCAATAAATCTTTCTGCTAGTTGTATGCGTAATTGAAGAGGCTTGTTGTTATTATCGTTAATCGTTTTATTCTTATAAGCTTTTAATGCGGCAGCATAATTGCCCTTAATTAATAAGGAGTCTATTTCTAATAAATCATTTCGAGAATCAATCTGTTCAGAAATCTGTAATTCTTTTTCTTGAGTTTCCTTAAGCTCTTTACGTAGTTTTTGTTCCTTAAACTTTCCACTCACTGCTACAATAACTGCTGTTAGTAGTAAACCATATAAAACTAATGTCGTCTTTTTTAATTTCATATTGCAGAAGCTTTATCTATAAATATAAATATTAATCATCCAAATGTATCGAAGGAAGTTTATTTTTTACTTTTCTAAAATCTGGAGAGAAATATAAATGTAATCTTGCTGTCCAATTTTGTTTATACACTGTCCCGTCGCTCAAAGTTTGTCCTTGAGAATACATAATTCCTGCTGCTAAGGTCATTCTTGGAGTTAATATATAACCAAATGATGCATGTAGTCTAAGATCTTCGAACGGACTCCCCACAACTGGTTTTCCACTTTGCATAATTAGCTCAGCCTCTGGAGAAAGGTAAAATGTTTTGGGAGCTAATGTTGGAGAATTTAAAGGGATTTTCGCTTTAAACATATACCTCCATCTGTTTCTGAAATCATAATTACTCCCTTCTGCGAAATCCTGAGTCCAACGGTGCTCTATCCTTATACGATGATAAAACATCATATTAGAAAGTGGCATCGCAAACATATACTGATGCCAAATACGCCATTCTGGCACCAAATTTCGATCTGGAGAAGAAGGATCTGTATTAAAATTTAATCTTAAAACCCCTCCTAAACTGAAATTAAACTTTTTAGAATAGATATAACCAATAGCATGACGATTATAAATTTGGGCAACTTGACCAACGAAAGGTGTTTGTTCAGTTTCTTCAAATCTAAAATGAGTCTGTGCAACCCAAAAGAAACGTTTAGCGATCCTAATATTACCATAGGTGTTGATCCATAACTTTGTAACAGGTTCCTTAAATTCTGATTCTCTCGGTGGATCTTCTTGCGCATCTATCTGAACTGAATAACTACAGAGAAGAATAAAAACAAGATATATACGTAAGTTTCCTTTCATCTATTCTTTCTCTTTATTGATAGGATATACCTGAAAACGTTCCAGAATTATTAAAGGATCTTTTTCTTTCCTTAGTTTTCTTTCTAATTTTCTTGTGTTTTCCTCGCGCATTTCATGCATACGTTGATGCGTTTTATGAACAGTCTGAATCCACTTTATAGAATCATCACAACTAATATCCTGTTCTACCTTTTGCAGAAAGTACGGTATTAAAACATTCTCATACGCTTGAGTAATACGTTTTTTTACCATTTCTGTCATTACTGTGGAAGTAAACGGATTCCAAACATCATCTTGATATTTTTTCTTTATCTCATTTTGTTGATTTGGTAATTTTAAAATAGTTTCTCCTATATTATCCAATGCATCAAAACAAACTACTAGCTCTTCGGCATATTTTAATTTTTCCTCAAGATCTTGCATAGAAGCATATCTATTTAGCTTACTTCTAGCATTATCTTTAATTGTACTTAGTGTATTTATATAAGCTTCTGGAATCGTATCTGTCTCAAAAGATTTTTCCAATACCTCTAAATACTGTAATTGACTAATCATTTTTTTCTCTAAGTCAATTGCCTTTTGTTCTCTTCTTTGTCTATTAACTTTCTTTGCTAATATCTCTTCTACAGTACTTAAGTATGTAAACGTTTCTTTAGCTAACTGTTCTACATCCAATATAGTTCTAGCTTTTGAACTCACTATCTGGTTTACTATTGGAGTAGTTTGTGAATTAAGAGATGGAAGTCCTCTTTCCCAAACCTTATTGATAATTTCACTCCTAGAGAAAAATGGTAGTAAAGATTTGGTATTGTATTCTAAGACCTGTCCTAAAGGTTTTACAATTTGGTTTGAAATTAGATGTACCTCTTCATATAGTTTAAAAACCTGTTCATCAGACAATTTTAGAATAGAAATTTGAGTGTCCTCTAATAAAGAAACGCAAATAGCATTGGCCTTTTTGTAGTAATCTGCAATTAAGTCTAAACTTTTTGTTTCCTTATTATTCAACGGAAAATAAGGTATTCGAACCTTAAATTGAGGAGTGAATGGAGCTTTACTGATTCCGGATACAATGGTATCAATCTCTTGATAATACAAATCATTTTTCTGAAGCAATGAAAGAATACCACTATCGGTAATTTTGGAGGCATTATCAGCACCCAATTTCAACTTTAAAATTTCGAGATAGGTATTATCTAATGTGATTGTTTTTCCTATAATATTTGTATTGGGATAAATCTCTATATTGGTAGTTTGTCCTCTGGACGTAATCTGAATACGTTCGAGAATACCTTCACTAAAAAACCAAGATTCTGCATCATCAACTTCTTGATCAGAATATAAGGTCCATTGATCGTGAGCAATACCATTTCTTAAAAATCTACCTACAAGTTCTTTTTCCTCATCTTCAATACGAAAACTACGCTGAGGAACTCCATTCTCAAAATCAATTGTACTTTTAAAAGTAATCTTATCTACCTTAGAATCTTGAATTTCTTGAGCAGTGTAGATCCATGCACCATCAGGTTTTCCTTCGATAAGATTACCTTTTGCTAATCGCTGCTCTCCACTAACATTTACAACATATTGTAGATCTTCGACACTACTTTTACTCTCTGTTTCAAATAGATTAAATGAAAATTCCCATGGACCTGTAGCATAATCATTTTCGAAATTTCCAGAAATGGAAAATGAAGAATCTTTATTTTCTAATAAATCCTTTAAGCTAGCACTACTAAATTGAAAGACTCCATTGAGAACAGTGTCATTTTCGATGATGTTATAATAAAAATTAGCATCTCCTTTATAAGATCCTAACTCAAATTTCCCGGAATACGTATATAATTCCTGAGATAATAGATTAAAAGGAAGAATGAATAAACATCCTACAATCCAAGTATATAGTAGATTTCTGTGGCTCATAATTATAGTTCTTTCTTTTACTATCTCAGATTTTATAAGAAAGATGTATAACGGGTACAAAAATAGAATAAAAATTAAGCTGACAAGCAATTAACTAGTTTTATACACATTTATTACAGTAAAACTATATTATGCACGATTTATTAATAGATAAATAATTTAAATAGTCAAAAAAGTTATTCAAGGAGTATATTATGCTATTACTGATCACCCTCCGACTTTTAATAGACCATTTTTAGATTCGAGTGTAATGACAAACTGAGAACCTTCTCCCAGAGTACTTTCACAATGAATAGTTGCCCCCATAGCTTCTACATACTTCTTAACAATAGACAATCCTAAACCTGTTGATGACTCTCCAGCTGTAGGTTGGGCTGTAAGTTTTTGAAATTTACCGAACAGTTTCTTCTGGTCTTCTTCGCTTATTCCCGGACCATTATCTTCCACGATAACATAAGTTTTTCCATCGAAGGAATGAACCTTTAAAACCACTACTTTTTCTTTATGAGAAAATTTTATAGCATTAGAAAGTAGATTTTCTAATACTTGTATCATATAATTTTTATCGATTTCTACAAGATGAGTACCCATCATAGCCTCTACCTCTATTGTTATTTGCTTATCCTTAGCTATAAGATCGAAACATTTTCCTACGTATTCAACTAACTCTACAATATCTAAAGTCTCTTTTACCAATTTAATAGTTTTTGTTTCTAAAGCCTGTGTATCTAAAATACGTCCTATCATCGTTGTCAAACGATCTACCGAATTATTAATTTCATTAAGATACATTTCTTGATCTCCGGATAATGTCATATTAGGAATATCTAAAAGCCAAATAGAACCTTTCATTTGATGTAATGGAGTACTAAGGTCATGAGCTACCATACTCACTAGCATATCCTTTTCTTTATTAAGATCTACAAGTTCTTTATTTCTTAATGCAATGACCGCTGTTCTTTCTTCTACTTTTTGTTCTAGTATAAAATTTTGTTCCTGAATAAGCTTTTCATTTTCTTTTGCAGATATTAAGGCTTTTAGTTGTGCTTTTTCTTTTTGCTTTTTGTACATATTGATTCGATCTCCCAAGGCAAATGAAAGTAGTAATACTTCAAATGCAGAACCTATTTGCATAGCATTTAAATAGGTCATTACAGGAGTAATATTTAAAGATTCCAGAATAGCAAAACAAATACCCATAATTAGCGCTCCCCAAGCTAATAAATAGTAAATCGCTGGTCGAAATCCTTTTAACTTAAAACGAATACCTAAAATGAGGAAATATGCCGACATTGCTAAAAGTCCTACCTGCGACAGTTTTAATCCTTCTATTTTAAACCCTAACATAACAAGAGCACAGACCAAAAAACCTATAATCAAAAAGATCATAGATATTTTATGTAAACGAGATCCAGATTCTTTAGTATTTAAGAATTGTTGGGTAAATAAAGTTGCAGTAATCATAGTTAATCCTGCACTTATTACTACCCACTTGTTTAAAAATGGATAATCTGCCCAAAAATATTCAAAGAAATAACCAAAAACGGATGCACCAAACCAAGTAATGCTCAATACATAAGCGATATAATACAGATAAATTCTTTCTCTAATTGAAATATATAAAAACAGGTTATACAAGAATATTAGTAACATGAAACCAAAATAGATTCCTTGTAAAAAATCTAGATCATGTTCATATGCCGCAAAACTAGGTAGTGTCCCTACACGTAATAAAAAGAATAGCGGCTGATCACATTTTACCTTTAGATAAAACGTATGCGTAGTATCTTTATCGATATTTAGTTTAAATAGATAATTTCCGACTTCAACCTCTCTCGTTGAAAAAGGTAAATCGTCACCAGTGTATCTAGAAGAAAGTAATGTTCCCTTTTCATCAAATTCGAATAGAGAAATAGAATCAATATATGCCGAGCCTACATTAAGATAAAATGTCTCTAAGGTCTCATTAGTAACTTTAAATCGTAACCAATAGGAAGAAGCTGTACTAGAAAAATTAATAGTTTCCTGAGAATTTGGTTTGAACTTATCTCCAAATTCATTTGTAACGATCTCTGATATGGTAAAATCAGAATTAGGGTCCTCCAAGTAATCCGTTTTTTTGCCAATATCTACTAGTTCTTTTGTATCATAAAGAGACACAGTGGATTGACTAAACGAAATCAACGGTAAGAATAATAGCATGAGTATTATCCCTGAACAATATTTTAATTTTATCATCATTCCTAAATGTGGGTATGGGGAATTTATATAAAAATTACTTGTTTAATTTACTAAATTATTTCTTGTTTTTAACAATTTAACTTGTAAGTTTATAAAGCTTTTTTTGCGAATATATGAACAAGTTAGAAATACTAAAGAATAATGCCAAAAGGATTGTAGATAATGTATCTGATAATCCGCAAGGTCGCTACCAATTACGTTACGAATTTTATCAGAAATATGGTGACCCTATTATTAAAGGAAAAGAAGGTTTAGGAAACTCTGAATTGGCTTTTATAAAATGGGAAATAAATCGAGGTACTCTTGATCCCATGGATAGTACACCTTCTGGAAGTCCATGGTGGAGAGCAGTAAATAGTCATTTTTTATATTTGGCAACACTGGCTCAATTGATCAAAGAATCTGGAGAAACATTTGAAGATCTACCTGTTCCGGTTACATTCTGGTTAGATTATATTCAAACACCTAATGAATGTACATGGTACAGAGCACATAATTCTAGCATCATTTCTGGTTATAAAGAAGCAGATGCAATCGCTTTCCAAGAAAATATATATGAACAATATTTTGTGAATATAGTGCTTTACAGATTACTATATGCACAATCCATGGTCGAAGGAGTAAGCTTTGGAATATTAGGGAAAATCTTTGGCAATCCAAGAGGTTGTGCCGTTTCTTTAATTACGGACATAGAAGCTTTTTATCCCAGTCATTATCCATTATCTAGAGAGGACATTAAATACGTTACTCATAAAGCTCATAACTTCTTTGGAATCGTAGAAACAATATTTGATAAAATATTTATACTGCCACATCTTGATGAATTATACGAGGAAGCAGCTCAATGGAATAAATCTCCCATTGTTACCAAGTTTATAGAAAACGGCAAACCTATTTACCCAATAAGTAAAAATGAATTAAATGAAACACATTTCAATGATAAGTTAACAACCAAAAAAATCCATATTCCTAAAAACTAATAAACTAATGCAAAACACAGAATCATCTAAAAAGAAAATCGCCATCTTAGGTAGTGGTATGTCATCCCTAACAGCTGCCTATGAATTAAGTAGTTATGAAAATTGGCAAGATCGCTATGAAATAACTATTTATCAAATGGGTTGGCGCTTAGGAGGTAAAACAGCCACTGGTAGAGGTCAAAATGAAAGAATCCAAGAACATGGAATCCATATAGCTCAAGGATGGTACGAAAATGCTTTTCGCTTAATTCAGGATTCTTACAAAGAATGTGAAAAACATAATTTAATGCCAGATAGTCCATTTAAGTCATGGGATGAGGCTTTTGATCGTGAGGATACTACTCTGCTTACTCATTTCGATCCGAAAACCAATCAATGGATCAAAAAAAATATTATTTTCCCATCAAACGAATACATTCCAGGACAAGGTGGTCCATTACCATTTTCTGCAATCGTAAAAAAAGCAATTGGACTCGTCGCTGAAATTCTTTTTGGTACTGATCCTAATAAAGATAGTATTATTATAAAAGCAGACACCTCTTTACATAGTATTAATACTCCAGAACATCATTCATTATGGTCTGATTTCAAATCCAAATTTGAAGCTTTTGTAAAAGAAAAAGTATTTAAACATGAAGGAGAAAAATTATTACACTATGTTTCAGAATTAGTAGATAATTTGGTAAAAGAAGGTCATGATCATGTTACAAGAAAAGATCATCATTCTATAATAAATGAAATATTCCATGTACTTGCTAAATGGGTTACTAAATTAATTGATTCTATTGCAGATCATAACGAATACTTTTATTGGCTGGCGGTTTTCGTAGAATTTGGCATGGTAAATATGAAAGGTACTTTTGCTGATGTGTATAATCCGGAAACTCATGAATTAGATTATGAAAAAATTAATGATTTGGATTATCGTGAGTGGCTAAAAAGTCATGGTGCTAGTGAGCGACTATTGAGTTCAGCGATGGTTCGATTTTTATACACAGGGACTTTCCATAACTTAACTGGAGCTGATCAGCAAGGGAGTTTAGCTGCTGGTGTTGGACTTCATTTTTTAACAAATTCTGCAGGATATAAAGGATCTTTCGTATGGAAATTTAAAGCTGGTACAGCGGATACCATGATTACTCCTATTTATTTGGTATTGAAAAATAGAGGTGTAAAATTTAAGTTTTTCCATAAAGTTGAACAAGTTCATTATTCCGATACTGGATCCATAGAGAAAATATCAATGGCAGAGCAAGTTACCTTAAAAGATGGAACATATACTCCAACATACAAATTGAAAGGACTTGATGTTTGGCCAGGAGAGCCGTTATATGATCAGATAGATGATGAGCAAGCTAAAGCTTTAAAAGAAGGTAAATTTGATCTTGAAGAATCTTGGTGCGGATGGAAAAATGTAAAAGAATTCTCCCTAGAAAAAGGTAAAGATTTTGATTATACGGTTTTAGGTATACCGATCGATGTACTTGGTGGAAATGAAGGAATTTGTAAAGAAATTATAGCTAATAATACAGCTTGGAATAATATGTATACGCATGTTAAGAGTATTCCAACCATGTCTATGCAATTATGGATTACACCTAATTTAAAAGAATTAGGGATGCACTTACCAGATTGGGGCTTTCCTGAGGGGGCGCTTCCTAATCTTGTAACCTATGCGGATCCTCAATATTCGTTTATTGATATGTCACAGGTATTACCTTACGAAGATTGGGGTGATCAAAAACCAGGAGTTTTAATATATTATACTGGTTCCTTCCTAGATCCTGAAGTCATTCCTCCTTTTTCGGATCATAATTATCCACATGAACAATTAGAACGCATAATGCGCATATCCGAACAGTGGTTGCGAGACAAAATGGGTTGGTTTTTTAAGAATGCAACAACCTTAGAATATCCAGAAGGAATGAAATTTGATGTGATTCATGATTTTTCTAAGATTGCAAAAACGGATTATGCACGATTAAAAACTCAGTTTTTCAGAGCTAATGTCAATCCTACTGATAGATATACTTTATCACTTCCTGGATCCAATAAGTACCGTTTAAAAGCTGATGAATCAGGTTTTGATAATTTAATAATTACTGGAGATTGGATTAATTTTGGAGTAAATGTTGGGTATTATGAAGGAGCCATTGTATCTGGACTTCAAGCTGGCCAGGTTGTTAGAAATAAACTTGGTTTACCAAGCGAAACACCTATTTTTAGTGGTGTAACTTTGAAATAAAACCTTTTGTAATAGATAATAATAGTCGATTATGCATTATAATCGACTATTATTTTATAGATATATTACGCTCATATGAAATATGATATAACCGAAGAGGATCTAGATAAAAGAAGTTATGGAGTTTCTTTTGATTTTTATAATGAAGCCCTTTTATTGCTTATCAAAGAGGAAAAAGAACGTAATAACCCATTTTTAAGTGATACTAACATTCAGAAAATGGAAAAGGATATTTTAAAAGCTATTAACTCCAAAATCTATACTTTTTTAATCCTCGGAATTTTTGCATTGGCATATGGACTGTATGTATTGATTTCATTCAAACCTAGAGTTGCTATAAATTTGTATACCCAATTCCCTTTTATAGAAAATGGATCAATTCCTATAGTTTTGGGCTTAGGACTCATCATTGGTTCTTATTACAGTTATATCAAAAGAACAAGTGTTCTACATTTCAAAGTTAAATCTAAAATCATCGAACATTTTAGAGAATTAAAAAAAGAAAAAACTTTTTCAGTAACTTCTAAAGGAAAGGGATCTAATAAACAACCAAAGAAAAATAAAAGAAGGAAAAAATAATTCGTTTTATTTCCTATTGTTGCTTTGCCTAAACTTGGAAGGTGTTATACCTTCAAACTTTTTAAACGCCGCGTTAAAAGAAGACAGACTACTAAAACCAACATCAAAAGCGATAGAAGAAATTGTAAACTTATTATTTACGACATCTAAAAACATTCTTTTTGCATCCTGAATTCTATAATAATTAATATAATCATTAAAATTTTTTTCGGCATATTGATTTATCACAGAAGAAGTGTGTTGTTTTGTTTTGTCTACTATCTCACTTAATTTAACTAAAGACAACTCTTGATCTAAGTACAACTTCTCTTCTACCATAAGTTGAGAAATTCTATTAAATAAAGAAAGGCTTTCATTAACAGCGAAAGCATCTCCATCTATTTCAATTACTTTCATTTGAAAAGCTTTATAACTTAGGTAATAGATCACAATTGAATATACAATTGGTCCTATAATATAGGGAACTGTATTATCTAAAATATTCAAAACATAGGTGATCCAAATAAGTATGCATCCAATTAGTAGATGATATAACCAATTAAATATGTTTTTTTGAGATTTTGTTTGTACAGTTATCTTATAGTTATTCTTTTTGGTTTTCACCATATGAAGACATTTTCCTATATAAAAAGCAAGATGCAGATATATAAAAATAAGTCCACTCCCAAATACTACGATTGCCATTCTACTATTTTCATACCACTCTGTAGAAATGAAAAGGCTGGCGACAAAAATCATAACAAACGGCATTAATTCTAGAAAATAAATTCTGTCTAAGGAAAAATCAGGATTTGTCATTGCTAACACATACCATCTTAAAATCGGACCTATTAATAATAAAAAAGCTAATCCAATAAAAATGAATATCGGCTCTAGATCATTACCAAAATTAAGCATTACTGATTTCCCAATTCTAAAAGCCATAAATATTAGTATAAGCCCTAATAAAATGTTTGTTAACGCTCTCTTTTTCTTTATGAATATTAAATAAAAAGCAAACAAGATCCCATGCAATAATCCTGCACTACTGATAATGACTAATAAGATATCCGAAAAATCCAATAAATCGCTTTTTTCAAATTTAGGTTATATTAAACTTCCTAGAAAATACTATATCACGAAAGTGATCTTTTTATCACTATCATATTAGTTTTCTTTAGATTTGATATAAGAAGTTAATCCTGTAAGACTAAAAAAACCTCCTAATTTTCCCTGCATTGCCGCAATAACACCATGTTTTGCGATTAACACTCTCTCAATATTCTTTTTATCATTATCATATAATTGATCAATCAATTCTTTGGCTTCTTCAGATCCTTGAGTGTGATACGTTTTCAAAATCTTTACTGCGTTTTCTTCGGCAGTAATTTCTCTGTATTTAGGTACGTATCCCATTTGTACAATCATTGTTTCAGCTAATTTCCAAGTAGACCAAGGGTTTTGTCCTGTAATTAAATTCTCATGATGGCTTACATTTTCTAAATACATCTCTCCTTCCGAAAAGGTAGCTCCTTGTTCTTGTAATTTGTCTTGTAAAAGAAATGGAAAAATTTCTTTAGCATCTGATATCAACAACAATTCTTCATCATTTGTAAAACCAGACACTTTCTTATTATTTATCAATGATTTTCCAGAATCTAAAGTAACATTTACCAATGCTGCAGGTCCATGACAAACTGCTCCAATAACTTTATCGGACTGATATAAAGTTTTTATAATATTCTGAATACTTTTATTGTCTGGAAAATCATACATTGCTCCCTTTCCTCCGGCAAAAAATACAGCTTCATACATCGTAGGATCAATTTTACCCACAGGAATAGAGTTTTTTACTTTATTCTGTGCATTAGCATCATTTAAAAAAGCATAATCATACACACCCATATCCTCATCATCAATAACTACTGGAGATTCTCCGCCAAGAGGACTCGCAATATCCACTTCAAAACCATTGGCTAAAAAAACGTAATATGCTCTTGCTAATTCTGTAAGTTCGTATCCTGTATTCTTATCTGTACTACCCATAACATCAGTACTCGTTACAATAGCCAGAATTTTGCCTCGGTTTGGTACAATATTTTTAGACAAATATGGTAAATCAGAAATGGTAGAAGAAGTAATATCGATTTTATCTTCAGAAGATGGTATAAGACTCATAAACCACCAACCAAAAAGAAATAAGGCAATAAACAAACTTCCTAAAACTCCTAATGACCATTTTAAAATTTTAAATTTCTTAGACATATTCTATATTTTTAAGTTCATGCAGCTAAATAATTGAAAATGCACGCTAAACAATGAGTGAATGATCATTCCGTCAGAGTAAATGATCAAATAGGAAGGTGTTTATAGACAAAAAAGCTTCGTAATTACTTACGAAGCTTGTAACAAAACTAACTAATAAAAACTCACATTTGCATTCTTAAAACAAATACTAAAACTTTATATTTTTTTTTAACTATAGTGCCTTAAACCATATTTCAATTCCATTTTCTGATGAAATATTATTACCGTCTGTTCTTGGAGATTGATTTCTATTATTTGATCTACCATTTCCTTGTCTTCCTCCAAGCGCTCCTCCACCATTCCCTCCTCTTCTTTGAACATTTCTCTGAGACTGTCTGGAAGATCTTTCTTGATCATTTCTATTCCTTTTATTTTTTACTGTTTCTATTCCAATCATCAGCTTATCTAAATTCTTGTCTGATTCTTCATGAATTAGCTTCTTAGGAATTTCTACTTCATAGTTAAAACTATTTTCTTCTTTATTTACAGAAATGTCAATTGTTATTTTTTCATTATTCAAGAGAATATTGAATTCTTTTTTGTAATCGTAAAAACTATATATCGCGTTCTGCGGAAGATCTTTATCTATCATATGAGATATTTGATCAAATAAAACATCAGGATCGGGAATCTCTTCTCTTTCATGGTTAAAATCTTCACTCTTTCTTAATGGCGGTTTATTTTCTTTTATTACCGGATAAGTGATAGATACATTTTTTTTCTTTTTTCCTTTATCATTAAAATATATATGAATTCCTCTGCGCAGAATTGACCTAGCTATTTTATGATCAAAAGTTTTAATGGAGATGTATAAATTCTTTTCACCTCTGTACACAGTATATGTTTCAGTCTCTTTATTAACGACAGTGGTGTCTGCATAATGTTTGCTATTCAAAATATTAGCATACATACTATTCATATTTATAACAAAGCAAATAAGAATAAGGATTCGTTTTATCATGGCGTAATAAGCTTTAATGATTAAAATTTTTCGACTGTTGGAAATATCGATATCCACACTAGTATTAGTATTAATAGTAAGCTCATACCTAATAACATATAGACATTATCTATGGACCTCATATCATTAATAATAAACAGCTCTTTAATTCTATTAGTCCAGTTTCCTATAGGAATGCTACTACCTAACAATTTGGTAGATATAATTTTATCAAACTGCACCACTATAAATTCTAAATAACCCATGGTTTTATTGTTATTTATCGCCAGAAAAGACAAAACAAAAGTGAAAGAAGCTATTATAGTTAATGGGTGTATTGATTTTAATATGTACTTTTTCATAGTGGATAACTTTAGAAATTACACATTAAATGACGGATGAAAATCAAATAAGTTTAAAACAAATTCAATATTCTCTATGAAATAATAACCTTCTTCTGTGAAACCACTATTCTATTCAGTAAATATCTTATCGGTATATGATTGTGAGCTGTTCTAAAAGAAGATCATCTAGTCTATTGAAAAATAAAGTATTTTTTAATTTTTAGGAATAGTAAAAGTAAAAGTACTTCCTTGTTTTTCTGTAGAACTTACAGCAATGTTTCCGCCAAGATTCTGAACGATTTTTTTTACGGTCGCTAATCCAATTCCAGTACCTACATTTCCATCTCGATCCTCAACTCCTACTACAGTAAATAGGTCGAAAATTTTCTCTAAATAATCTTGTGGTATTCCATTCCCATTATCTGTGACAGAAAATTCATATTGGTCACTGGTTTCTTCGATGCTGATATCGATTACTATTTCAGATTTTGAATTATATTTAATCCCATTAGTGATCAAATTAACCAATACTTGCATTAACGCAGATTTATTTACCAGTAACTCGTTCGTATTTCCACTTATGTAAAAAGTAGCTTTGTGCTCAGAATCAGTAATTTGTTTTAATTCTTCTAAAAGATTATCTATATGGATGTTTTCTTTTTTGTTTTGAACCAAATCATCACTTTTATAAAAGTTTAAAATTCCATCGATATAATCTTTCAAAGAATATGAAGATGTCCTTAGATATTCCAAGTACTGAAGTGATTCTTCATTAAGTATATCTTTATTATCGTCTTCTAATAATACGGTAAGCGAAATAATATTGGCTAATGGAGATTTTAGATCATGAGAAACTACACTAGCAAACTTCTTTAAATCTTCATTTCTTTTTTCTAGTTTATCTCTAAGCTGCCTGAGTTTCAAATTCTGATAACGTTGCTCAAAAAGATTAACCACCTGTTTAGACATAGCCAATAAAGCATCCTTTTGCTGAGAAGTTAGTTCTCTTGGTTTTGTATCGTACACACATAAAGTACCAAGTTTAAAACCATCAGCATCAACTAATGGCGCCCCAGCATAAAAAATAGCTTTATGCTCTGTTACCAAAGGATTCCCAATAAAACGTTCATCTTCCCTAGAGTCTTTTATGATCGTTATAGGATCATCCGAGTTAATGGCATGCCCACAAAAAGAAATTTCTCTCGGTGATTCGTTAAACGGTACTCCATAATGAGATTTTAGAAAATTGCGCTTTTTATCTAAAAGAGTTATTAGAGATATAGGAACATCACAAACATATGCCATAATAGATGTTATATTATCAAAATTTTCTTCTGATAATGTATCTAGTAATCCGTACTTCTCAACAGCAATTTGTCTGTACTTTTCGTTCTTTGGTATTTCTGGTGCTATCATTGGGGTAAAACTAAAACTATTAAATTAGTTCGACTAATAAACTATTTAATATTTACATAATTATAACAGTATTTGTCGTATTCTTTTAGTTTTTCTTACCATAGATCAATAATTTAAAGAAGATTTATTTCGAAATTTGTAGGAGTACATTGAAATCAATAATTAATCAGCATAATACAATAAAGACATGAGAAATTTTGAATTATATGTTCCTACCAAAATTATCTTTGGTAAAGGAGAAATTAAGAAATTAACTACCGAAGTACCTAAGGACAAGAAGATATTACTATTATATGGTGGAGGAAGCATTAAAAAAAATGGAATTTATGTACAAGTAACTGAGGCGCTCAAAGATCATGAAGTTATTGAGTTTTCTGGTATCGAAGCAAATCCTGAGTATACCACCTTATTAAAGGCCTTAGAAATAATTAAAAACGAAGATATCGGTTATATGCTGGCAGTTGGTGGTGGATCTGTGATTGATGGAACAAAGTTTTTATCCTCTGCAGCATTATATAAAGGTGATAATCCTTGGGATATCTTGGCTAAAAGAATTCGTACATTCGAAGGGTTACCGTTTGGGACAGTACTTACGTTACCAGCTACAGGAAGCGAGATGAATAGCGGTGCTGTGGTAAGTAGATCAGAGACAAATCAAAAAATGGTAATGGGTGGACCAGGATTATTTCCACAATTCTCTATCTGTGATCCAACGGTTGTGCATAGTATTCCTAAAAGACAATTAGCAAATGGTGTAGCAGATGCGTACACACACGTTTTAGAACAATATATGACGTACCCAGCAGATGCTCCATTACAAGACCGATTTTCTGAAGGAATTCTACAGACATTAATAGAAATTGCTCCAGAAATCATTAAAGATCCTAGTAACTACAAAGCAGCCTCTAATTTTATGTGGTGCTGTACGATGGCTTTAAACGGATATATACAAAAAGGCGTTCCAACGGATTGGAGTGTTCATATGATTGCTCATGAACTCACTGCGTTTTATGGAATAGATCACGCGCGTACATTGGCTGTAATTTTACCTAGTGCTTACACAAAGAAGTTTGAGCAAAAAAAGGAAAAATTGGCGCAATATGCAGAACGAATCTTTAATATCTCAGAGGGAACTACAGAAGAGAAAGCGAAAAATGCAATACAAAAAACTGAGGAATTCTTTCAATCATTAGGAATAGAAACCAAGTTAAGCGCTTATACCGATGATTACGATGGTTTTTCTCAAAAAGTAGCTAAGAACTTAAAAGATCATGGAATGACTGCTCTAGGAGAGCATCAGGATATCACTCCAGAGGTTGCTGCCGAAATTGTAGAAATGGCATACTAACATATCGAACTTATTAACAAAAGCCTTGCATAGTATTACTAGCAAGGCTTTTTTATTTTATGATCAAAAATTCTATTTGTAAAATTGAAATCGTATTAATTGATTTATATAATTAAGTCCTATCCCAATAATAACTAAAAATATTGGTATTCTAGGAATCGAACTAAATATTGCATACTCTGTATTGAAAGTATAAAACAACGTCCCTAAAATCATTAAAATTAATACAGTACAAACAATTATGATCACTGGGAAAGACCAAAAAAGTGATTGTTTTTTTGCTTCTTCTTGTAATTGAATACCCTGCATTACTTTATTTATAAAATCATCAGAAGTTTCAATAGTACTTTTAATGATTAATTCTTTAAATTTTTCTTCTTTCATAACAAATTGTTTAAATCGTCTCCTAGTATTTGCTTTAAATGGAATTCAAAATTATCTCTTCCCCTATGCAGGTTTACTTTTATTTTAGAACTTCTAAATCCCGTAATCTCTTCTATCTCCTTTATTTTATATTCGCATAAATAAAAAAGTCTTAGTACCAATGCTTCATCAGGTTTTAATTTTTCCAAAGTCATATTAATATACTTTTTTTGATCAGCTTCTTTTAAATATTCTTTTTGACGATGAACCATTGAATCTACTTCTGACGTATGCTCAATACTAACCATATTTTTTCTTTTCTTCAACTCATTGTAGCATGTATTTACTACTATCCTATACAACCAAGTAGCAAAAGATGCTTTGAATTTAAAAGTATGTAACTTATTATATACCTTCATAAAAACCTCTTGTAAAACATCTTCTGCAACTATAGCATCTTTTAGAATTGATATAGCAAGTGATAGTGATACATCTTTGTAGGCAAAAATAAGTTTCCTAAAAGCGGATGCATCACCATCGATAACCTTGCGGATAAGATTATAATCTTTTTGTATTTGACTATTCTTCAAGTCGTTTTCTTATAAAATGTGCAACAACTAAGCCTGTAGCGCCAAAAACAAGAATAGTCCCCCATACCAATAAATCTGTAGCATCCTCAGACAATCCAAAAGTTGTAAAAACTGATGAAATGAGGAGTCCAATTCCTAGTCCAAAAACTATACATCCTAGATCCAAATACTTCAATTTATTATTTCTATGTTCTTGGTAGACACCTTTTTCAATAAGTATTTTCTTGACCAAATATGTATATCTAGCGATTATAAATACAATTACTACAATGGCAACTATCATTGTAATAAACACAAATACTTCATTTAAATCTTTCATAATTTTTATATTTAAAAATGTTCTCCTAATATTTTTTCGATCGTTTCTAATAAAGGAAACAAATTATCCGAGTTTCCAAACATTACGAAACCATAATTTTGTTTTGGTATAAACATAGTATATGCCTGAAAGTCTTGATTATTTCCAGTATGTAAATGCATAAGCCCATTGGGAGTAGGCTTTTGTGAAAAACCTAGTCCCCAACCGGTTTGTCCGGTTTCCTTTAAAATTTTATTATTGGACTTAAAATGATTATGCTCTCTAAGCATCTCATCTCTAGTTTTTACAGTTATGTTTTTAGGATTCATCATTTCTATTAGAAACATGGCATAATCCTTTGCATCAGAATGTAGACTAAAACCTGGACCAACCTTTTTATATCTATTAATTTCAGGATTGGTTTTTCCTTTCATATGCCCGTAAGCCACATCATTATCATAGATTGTATTCCAAGTATAAAGACTTCTATTTATTCCTATTGGGGCTAAAGCTTCTTTTATAATTAAAGAATCTAATTCAGTTCCCCATCCAATTCCTAATTTTGTTCCAAAAGCAGCTCCTAAATGTTGATAGGCTTCTCCTGAATAAGAGAAATCAGTACCTGGTTCAAATGCTATGGAGATAGGTTTTCCTTTTACCCAATTAGGAATCCCTGTACCATGTGACAATATAATCCTTGGGGTCAATGTTTTATACGCTTCAAAAGAGTCTTTTGCAATAACTCCTTCTGGAAAAATAGGTTTTAAATATGGATATATAGGTTTATCCAAATCTAATTCTCCTTTTTCGACCATTTTCATGATAAAATATGCGAATAATGGTTTAGAAAGAGAAGCTCCTTCAAAAATAGTTTGTTTGGTAACTGGTTCATTCGTTTTGTAACTTTTTACTCCAAAAACACTATGATATACAATGTTTCCGTCATTTACAATTGCAATAGAAAGCCCAGGAAGTTTAATAGAATCTATAGCTTTCTGAATATGCGCATCCAAAATTGAAGTTTTTATATTTCGCCCATCAGGAACCCTAAAAGATGCTTTTGCATTTTGTGACCAATTTAGATGCATATAGAATCCAAAAAAGAGTACTAATAACATTTTGATTGTTCGTTTTGATTGATTCATTTTTTTTGATTTTGAATATGAATAATTATTTGATTGTGAATTCACAATTATTGGACAAAATGAATTAAAAAAAGGTTACAAAATTAATTTGTTAAGCAAAAAAAGGGTTATTACTCAACCTCCTTATGGTCTTACCATTAGCCACTTAAAAAAGACAAAATAATGTTAAAATAACAACATCTTTTGTGCTAACTTTAGGGTAATTAACTACTTAAATTTTACACAAATGAAATTAAAACTTGCATTCGTAATTATGTTTCTTGTCGCCACAATAACTGTCGAGGCACAACAAGGAAAAACTAAAGCATTCTATCATGGAAAAGTCTCCTCGGTAGAATACGTAACTCCCATGCAATCCAGACCACAAGATTTACGTCCATCGGACAATTCTGTAAAAGAAGCAAAGGACAAAAGATCTTTAGGGAATCAGATTGTAGCAGGAAAAGATCCTCAATCTAAAAATGACTATTTTGTTTTAAACAAACACCAACAAGAACAAAGTGTACAAAGAGCTCCTGCTAATTTAGTTTTCGACTCTTATACTTCTGGATCTAATCCAACAGATCCATCGTTAGCAGTTGGTCCAAATCATGTATTTGTAGTTTATAATACTGGATTTATGATTTTCGATAAATCAGGTAATCAACTCCTAGGACAAACAGCTCCTAATCCAGCTATATTTCCTTCTGGTGGATGCTGTGATCTAACGGTATCGTATGATAATGCTGCGGATAGATGGGTACTTTCTTTCTTGGGATCTGGCGCTCAAGTAGCTGTTTCTGATGGGCCAAATCCGCTTACTGCAGGATGGTTTGTTTACAATATTTCTGGAATTCAGGATTATCAAAAACTTTCTGTTTGGAGTGATGGATATTATATCACAGAAAATACTGGAGGAACTAACAAGTTATGGGCTTTAGAAAGAGATGCTATGTTAGCAGGTGATCCAGGTGCTCAAATTATTGGTTTTAATCTTCCTGGAATCGTAACTAGTGGTTTTTTTAGCCCGCAAGCACTAAATGTAACTAACGGAGACTTACCAGCTCCTGGTGGAGCAACAATAGTATATTTACAAGACAACGCATGGAGCGGGGTTTCTGTAGATCATATAAAAGTTTGGACAGCTGACGTAAACTGGAATAATCCGGGAAGCTCTACTGTATCCAGTCCTCAAGAAATTACAACAACTCCTTTTATTAGCGTATTCGATGGAGGAAGTTTTTCTAATTTAGCACAGCCTGGTGGTGGGATATCCATTGATGCGTTACAAGCTACTATTATGAATCAGGCACAGTTTAGAAAGTTCCCAACACACAATTCGGCAGTATTTAATTTTGTAGTAGATACTGATGCGAGTGCTGGAGAATTAGCTGGTATTCGTTGGTACGAATTTAGACAAAGTGGTGACAATCAACCTTGGTCACTATACCAAGAAGGTACCTATACAGCACCAGATGGTAGACATGCTTGGAATGCTAGTTTAGCAATGGATGGTCAAGGAAATATTGGAATGGGATATACTTCTATGTCTGGACCTACTACTCCAACCACAGTGAGAGTAAGCTCTTATTTTACAGGAAGATTAAGCTCTGATCCACTTGGAACAATGACTAGTGCAGAAGGTTTAATTGCTAATGGAAATGGAAACTTTACTACAAGTATCCGATATGGAGATTATAGTAAAATTGATGTTGACCCTTCTGATGATTCTTCATTCTGGTTTATTAATGAGTACATTAATAATAGCCGAAGAGGTGTTGTTGGTCGATTTGAAATCGAACCTGGAGTTCCAGACACGCAAGCACCATCAAATCCAACGAATCTGACAGCTTCTAATATTACATCATCAGGAGCAACATTAAGTTGGACAGCATCCACAGATAATGTAGCAGTAGCGCGTTATAACATTTCCATTGGTGGTACATCAGTAGGTACATCTACTACAACAAGCTTTGATGTAACTGGGTTATCTCCATTAACGTCTTATAATGCTTCGGTTACCGCTGAAGATGCTGCTGGAAATGTTTCTGGAGCGGCAACAGCAACCTTTACTACTAGTGATTCAAGTGGTGTTACGTATTGTGACTCTGCAAGTACTAATGTAAATGATGAATTTATAAGCCGAGTAGAGTTAAATACCATTAATAACACATCTGGAGCACAGTTTTATTCAGATTTTACTGGTATAGCTACCACTTTAAATGAAGGTCAATCCTATGATATTACTATTGTTCCTACTTGGACAGGTACTATATACGCAGAAGCATATGCTGTTTGGATCGATTATAATAACAATGGTGATTTTGATGATGCAGGTGAATTAGTATTTAGCAAAGCACCATCCACAGATGCTACGAATACTGGATCTTTTACTGTTCCTGCCGGTACTTCATTGACTGCTGTAAGAATGAGAGTTTCTATGAAATATAATGACATTCCTACTTCTTGTGAAACATTCACATATGGAGAAGTTGAAGATTATACTATTAATATAGCGGAAGGATCAGGAGATACAGATCCTCCAACAGGATATTGTGATTCCAATGGTAGAATTACTTCAGATGAATTTATTTCCAGAGTGCAAATAGGAAGTATTGATAATGCTACAGGTGCTGAATCTGGAGGATATGGTGATTATACTTCTTTAACCACAAGCCTGAGTGGTACCAATACGATTACGATTACTCCAACATGGACAGGAACAATTTATAATGAAGCCTATGCTGTTTGGATTGATTATAATAGAGATGGAGATTTTAATGATGCTGGTGAGTTGGTATTTAGTAAATCACCATCAACAGATACTAGTAATACAGGATCTTTTACAGTTCCTGCAAGTGCATCTTCTGGTGCTACTCGTATGCGTGTATCCATGAAATATAATGATATCCCCGATCCTTGTGAATCATTTACATATGGAGAAGTTGAAGATTATGTAGTGATTTTAGGATCTAGTCGTGAACAACTATTAACCTTTACTGAGGAGGCGGATAGCAACATTAGTATATATCCAAATCCAGCAAGTTCTCAATTAAACATTGAAATTGTAGGAGGTAGTTTTACGCAAATAGAAATTTTCTCTTCTACTGGTGCAGTAGCCAAGAAAATTAATCCAAATGTAGATTCTTTATCTATAGATGTTTCTCAATTAGCATCTGGAATGTATTTCGCAAGATTTACGAGTCCTAATGGATTTGCGATCACAAAGAGATTTGTAATCAATAAGTAAAAAATATATTTAGTTAGCTATTAAGTATGTTTGAAAGGCTGTTCATGTAGTGTGAACAGCCTTTTTTTCATATTTGGAAAATCTAAAAACTTGATGATATCATCGCCACTGTAAAAGAGACAACCCTAATCCAAAAGTAGTTTGCTTATGGCTGAAATCTATTAAACTTTCCCCATACCCATGAAATATCTGTGCGTGTACCTGTAATTGACCTAGAACTTTAATTGCATAGTCAAGCTTTATGCTACCTCTACTATTACTGCCTCCTCTCAGCGAATGTTTAATCATAATACTTAGATCATGTCTACCTTTTGAGAAGACAGTTAAAAACTCCGTTCGTCCTACATAATCTTCTATACTTGGATTATCATCTTCCGCAGCATCTTCGGGCAAGCGCCACCAAGGTCTTAAAACAAAACTCCAAGAAGAAGTTTCCCAACCAAACTGTAGTATTATTCTATTCCAACTTCTAGATAATGGATTAGATCTTCCATTACTCTGATGATTTATTCCAACTCCAGCAAATACACCATTTAACCCAAAAATCTTATACTTTGTTGGGAACACAAGCATAACTTCTGGTTCATAATTTGTTTCTCTAAAAGGTCTACTGATATTTGCACTATATAATTGCCATCTTGATGATTGAGTATATCCTATCCATACATCACCTCCTATTTTCTTTCCTAACAAATTCCTTGCAGCTCTTGTCTTAAAACTTAATTGAAATTTCAATTCAGTATCCGAAAAATCGGATGATTCTTCCACAGTATTAAGCGGATTATCACTGGTTGGAAAATTATTAATGTCCGTTGTGTAATTTGCTGCCAAAAAATAAACCGGTTTATACGGTTCAATTTTAAAACGTTTTATACTATCACTTTGTACCAACCATCTCTTAGATAAGCTTCCTTGGTTATCTTTGGCATTGGTTTGACTATAACAAGAAGCGAATGATAACACATATAGACTTGTTAAGATTAAAACTTTTGCAAAAAGCTTCCTGTACTTTATAGTTAATCGGATTAGATTCAAGAAAAATAGTTTATTATTGAACAAAATTTCTAATTGATAAAAAAACCAGCAGGAATACATTCTTGCTGGTTTCTTTATAAAAAGATGGACAAATATACTACTTATTAATTCCTTCTAAATCTAACATAAAGGCATAATTTAGAGCAGTACGTTTATAGCGCTCAAAACGTCCTGAAGCTCCTCCATGACCAGTTTCCATATCACAATCCATGATTAATAGATTGTTATCCGTTTTTAACTCTCTTAATTTAGCAATCCATTTAGCTGGTTCCCAATATTGCACCTGACTATCCCAATACCCAGTTGTGATCAAAATATTTGGATATTCTTTGGCTTCTACATTATCATATGGAGAATATGACTTCATATATTCATAATATTCTTTATTCTTAGGATTTCCCCACTCATCAAATTCAAAAGTGGTTAAAGGTATTGTTTCATCCATCATGGTAGAAACTACGTCTACAAATGGTACGGCAGCTACTACTCCATTCCAAAGTTCTGGTTTCATATTAAGTACTGCTCCCATTAATAGACCACCAGCACTACCTCCATAAGCATACATATGATCAGCACTTGTGTATCCTTCTTTCACTAAGAAATCTCCAACATCGATAAAATCGGTAAAAGTATTTTTCTTTTTAAGTAATTTTCCATCCTCATACCAATGACGTCCCATTTCTTCTCCACCTCTAATGTGAGCCAATGCAAATACAAAACCTCTATCTAATAAACTTAATCTAGTAGAACTAAAATACGGTTCGGTACTGCTTCCATAGGATCCATAAGAGTATAACAAAAGTGGTGTCTTAGCATTTTTCTGAGTTCCTTTTTTATACACCAAAGATATTGGTACTTTTACACCATCTCTTGCCGTAGCGTATAGTCTTTCGGATACATAGTTGTCTTTTGAAAAATTAGGATCTAGTACTTCTTCTTCTTTTAAAACAGTTTGTTCTCTGGTATCCATATTATAATCAATAACACTACTTGGAGTAGTCAAAGAAGTATAACTATATCGTAAAATATTAGTATCAAAATCTAAATTTGTAGATGTATAGGCAACATAAGCGGGATCATTAAAAGAAATATAGTGATCTTCATTACCATCCCATTTTCTAACTCGAATAGTACTAAGACCATTTTTACGTTCACTTAGTACCAAATGGTTTTTAAAAGGAGTAAAACCTTGTAGTAGTACATCATCTCTATGCGGTATTACATCTACCCAATTATCTTTTGTAGTTGCATTAACAGGAGTTTTTACCAACTTGAAGTTTTTCGCATCTAAGTTTGTTCTTATGTAAAAATGATCTCCGAAATGTGCTACACCATATTCTAGATCTCTTTCTCTTGGTTGTATTACTTTCCACTCTCCATTAGGAGTATCAGCATCTAAATATCTGTATTCTGTAGATAATGTTTGATAACTACCACTGATAATATATTTATCTGATCTGGATTTATATACAAACGTACTGAAGGTATCATCCTTTTCATCAAATACCAATACATCCTGAGACTGATCCGTACCCAAAACATGTTTGTATATTTTATTTGCTCGTAGCGTAATCGAATCTTTAGAAGTATAGAATACTGTTTTATTATCATTAGCCCAAGCAACACTTCCTGTAGTGTTTACCAATTTATCAGAAAGGATTTGATCATCCACCAGGTTTTTAAAATGAATAGTATATCGACGTCTTGATACCGTATCAATTCCATAGGATATCATTTCATTATTGGGACTTACAGATAATCCTCCTAATGCAAAATATGCCAGCCCTTTTGCCATTTCAGGACCATTAAGCATAATTTCTTCTTTGGCATCATCTTCTAATTTTTTACGACAATACAAGGCATAATCCATTCCTTTTTCAAATCTGGTATAATAAGAATACCCATTATCATTGTAAGGAACTGATGAATCATCTTTTTTAATTCTTCCCACAATCTCATCAAACAATGTTTTCTGCAAGCTATCTGTATGTTTCATTGCAGCATCTTTGTAATCATTCTCTGCATTTAGATAATCCAGAACATCCTGTGTTTGTGCATCAGGTGTTTCTGCATTTTTCTGCTCATCACTTAGACGCATCCAAAAATAATTGTCTATTCGAGTATCGCCGTGTGCCGTTAATTCTTCTGCGATTTTTTTAGCCGTAGGTGCTGTTAAAGATTCGTAAGGTTTTAATTTCGTTTCTTCTTTCTGTTCAGTTTTACAGCCTATCAAAAACACAAAACTTAAAAGAAATAGATTGATGATTTTTGTTTTCATTAAATGAGAATTTATAGTTAAACGAGTAAATGTACTAGTAATATTTTAAATTTGTATAATTCCCCTAAAAAGTTAATAATTAGGAGACTTTAAAATAAGTAATGTTGTGGTTATACTTCATCAATTTTGCTCAAAACCGATTTCCTATATGACTTACTGATCGGTAATTTACTATCATTCTGTAGTATTATTTGATTCCCATCAATCATTTTTAACTTGTTAAAATTTACTACGAATGATTTATGAGTTCTTACAAAATCGTCTGACAACTTTTCTAAAAAATCAGATAATGTCACTGGTGTTAAAATCATTTGATCCGTATAGATCTTTATATAATTACCGTAAGCTTCAATATAATAGATACTGTCTACGTCTAATTTAATAATCTTTTTATCACTTTTTACATAAACAACACTTGCTTTTTTCTCCTTCTCTACTACTATAGTATCTTGTTGAATAGGTGTAGCTTGCACTACTTTGCCAACAGCTTGTAAAAATCGTTCTAATGAAAATGGTTTTAGCAGATAATCAGTAACCGAAAGAGTGAATCCTTCTACAGCATATTCTGGATAGGCAGTTGTGATAATAACATTAGGTTTTTGTTGCATTGTCTTTAACAGACTAATACCAGAAAGTTTTGGCATATTGATATCTAAGAACAATATGTCTACAGAATTACTTTGTAAATAACTCATTACTTCAAAAGCATTCTTGCAAGTAGCAACAAGCTCTAAATAGGGTATTTCTTTGATATAGCTTTCTATTATCTGGCGCGCAATCGGTTCATCATCTGCTATTAAACATTGTAATGTTTTCATGTATTTATTTTATTCTTTCAAGAATTTGAAGTGTAACCTTGTAAATTAAGATTAATAGTTATTTTATGCTAGTTCTCTATACATGAAGAGCTAATTCAACAATATAAAAGTCTTTATTCTGCTTAATTTGCAATGCATGCTTTTCTGGATATATCAAATCTAAACGTTTTTTTGCATTCTGTAAACCAATACCACTTTTACCTTTTTCTATATCGGCTTCCGAAACGATTATGGTATCTATTGTATTTGAACATTTAAAAACAATAGAGTTCTCCCCTATTTCTATAGAAACGGAAACGATACTCTTTGTATCTTCTAATACTCCTAAATGCTTAAATGCATTTTCTACAAAAACTATTAATAACATTGGAGCAATTATTCTGTTAGTTGAATCATATCCTTTTATCTCCAATTGAATATCTGCCTTATCTTCTAATCTAATCTGTTCTAGTGATATGTAATTTCTAAGATATTGAATCTCCTTTTCCAATGGAACAAAGGTCTCTTTAGTTTCATAAAGACTATATCGCAATAAATCTGAAAGTTGCAACATTAAATCCGGAAGCTTTTCTGATTTTATTACAGATAAACCATATAGATTGTTAAGTGTATTGAATAAGAAATGAGGATTTAACTGTGCTTTTAATAACTTTAGTTCTGCTTCTTTTTCTTCTTGTCTTCTAGAAAAACTATCTCTTGCTATTTTTAATGCAGTACCAAACAAAATAATTAATAAAACAGCACCAAAAACATTTAACAACATTTTCCATTGAAACGTTTCGAAGAAATCACTTAAAAGAAATACACCCAAAAGTGTAAAAACTAAAATATTTAATATGAAAAATGTAATTCCCAAAGAACGTTTCTTAGTAAAAAATAAGGGTAAGATTTTTAGATTGTTTAAATATATAGGTGGCATTATAAAGCCAATTAGACCAATAGATACCAAAAATCGATTATCTGCCTGAATGACCATGATAAAGATGATCAATAAAAACAACCATATGATAATGTTCTGTATTATCTTATTATCTATCCAAGCATCAAATTTTGTTACCATATTCCTTTAAAAATTAGTACTCAAAAATATGTTTTGCAGGTTGAAACAACATATTTTCATGATGTAATATATCATTTTCAGTTTAAGTTGTCTCATTTTAAGGGTGAGATGACTTTTCTCCTAAGATCACGTTTCCAAGACCTTTCATCATTCTTTTTTCGGTATCAACACAAATTAAATGAGTTTTGATGTAAACAAATATAAAATTTAAGAAACATGAAAACCTTACAGTACTTAATAATTCTATTAGCCCTCTTCTTTATCAAACACATCGGATATAGTCAAACAAATGATATTACTGCAATTTCCACAAAATATAATGCTATGCTAAAAGAACAGCATAAGGGAATTGCTATTCTTACCAAAAAGAAAAATAAAACTGAAACCTTAAGTCTTGGTGACTATAACCTTACTGAGAACAGTGTTTTTAATATTGGTAGTGCTACCAAAACATTTACGGCGATATTAATACTTCAGGAACACGAAAAAGGAAATCTAAAAATTACAGACAGTATAGGAGCATATCTCACACGCATTAAAAATGTAGATGGCTCATTGACAATAAAAGCACTACTAACTCATGAAAGTGGTCTGGATGAAGTGATTGGGAAAAACATTCTCGATATCTTTTATGGAAAAAATGATGCCTTATACAATGCAAATTTATTAGATCAGGTAGAGAAAAATGATCCAGAAATGGTAGGTTCCTTTGATTACTGTAACACCAATTATTTTCTATTAGGAAGAATCATAGAAAAAGTAACAGACCAGAATTATTTTGATTTATTAAGAGAACGAATTTTCACTCCTTTACAGATGAACAATTCCTATCCATATGTACACAAACATCTTCCTAATTTGGCAACGCCATATTTTCAAGAAGAGGATGTAACAGGCTACTTAGACTATCGATATTTTGCTAATATAGCTTATGCAGCTGGTAGTATTGCTTCAACATTAAGCGATATGCAAATATTCTATGAATCTCTTTTTGAAACAGAAAAATTACTAAAAAAAGAGACTCTTAAAATGATGATGGAATCTGGAAATGAACAATATGGTTTAGGATTATTTAAATTCAATGTTGATGGCGTTACCTATTACGGACATGGAGGAAATAATATAGGATACGCTTTCAGGAATCAATATAATCCTGATACGAAAGATCTATACTTAGCATTTACTAATTGTAAAACAATCCCATTCAAAAAAGCGATAACAAATGATTTACTAGCTTATATCAACGATACTCCCATAGAAAATTTTAAAAGTATCAATCTTGATAATTTCAAAAAATACACAGGCACCTACTTACTAAAAGAAGCGAATTTAACCTTAAAAATAACACTGGAGGATAATAAAATGTATTTGGTATCCGAAGAACAAGGAGTTAAAAGCGAACTATCACAAAAGGATGAAACATCACTCTATGATACTACTGTAGGAGTTGTTTTAACCCAAATAGAGAATAATCATGATAGTTTGTCTTTTAGCCAAAATGGCTTTACAACTACAATCAGTAAAGTAAGTTTAAACAAATAAACGTTAAGATTATGAGACTAGAAATAAAGAATGTTTCGAAAAAATATGGTAGAAACAAATATGGGTTAAAAGATTTCTCCATAGATATCGAAAAAGGAATACTAGGGCTATTAGGACCTAATGGAGCGGGAAAATCCACCTTATTAAAAATGATTGCAACTGCCAGCAAACCTACCGAAGGTGTGATCATACTTAATAAAAACAACATTATCAAAGATGCTAATTATATGAGAAAGCAACTAGGATTTTTACCTCAAGATTTTGGAGTATACCCTAACCTAAATGCTTTTGAATTTTTACAATACATAGCGGCATTAAAAGGAATAGCAGACCAAAATATTAAGCTCAAGATAGAACAACTATTGTATGGTCTAAACTTATTAGACGCTGCCAAAAAACCCATTGGAAGTTACTCTGGCGGCATGAAACAACGAATAGGAATCGCTCAAACCCTATTGAATGACCCAAAAGTTGTCATTTTTGATGAACCAACAGTTGGACTAGATCCTGAAGAAAGAGTACGTTTTAGAAATTTGATATCTGATTTATCTCAAGAATGTATTGTTATCCTGTCATCACACATCGTATCTGATATAGATACTATAGCAGATCAGGTTGCAATAATGAAAAACGGATCGTTGCTATCCTATGATCATCAGGAAAAGCTTATACAACTAGTAGATCAAAAGGTTTTTGAAGTGTTTATCCCAAAAGAACAACTAGTAAATTTTAAGAACAATAATATTGTAGTTAGCACCGCTAGAACAGAACAAAAAATAGCGGTTAGATACATTTCTGAAATTCCTATCAAGGGTTCTATCGCCCAAACACCAAATCTGGAAGATGCCTATTTATACTTAACAAGAATGAATTAAAAATTAATACACATAAGCAAATGAAAAATTCATCATATAAAAAAAAGACCGAATCAATAATGATAACGACCATAATGATTCTAGTCATCATCGCCATAATATTAAAGAACGTACATGTAGGAGTATATTATGCTTACTAACATTAAATACCCTAAATACTTAATCTATATAACTCCGATTATACCTAATAAGAACTTAGTAAAATGAAAAAATCATCACAGAAAAAAACAACTGTACTATTAACCCTTGTAGCTATTATGATACTTATAATTATGTCTATCGTTTTCAGTAACGTACACATAGGAGTTCATTACGCTTACTAAGATTGTATATCATGAAAACATTTATTAATATTATAAAATACGATTATTTACAGCGTACTAGAAGTTATAGCTTTCTAATTACTCTTTGTATTAGTTTAGCAATAGCATACACTTTTGTTCCTGAGCCAAATGCCTCTTATTCTACAATTAGAATAGCAGATTACGTTGGATTTTATAATTCGGCTTGGTTTGGATATGTTACTGCAATAATGACCAGTATTTTTTTATCCTTAATTGGATTTTACTTGGTCAATAGTGCAATTAAAACAGACACTATTACCAAACTTGGGCATATTACAGCTGCTACACCGATTACTAATTTCAAATATTTAGCTTCTAAGTTCATAAGTAATTTTCTAATTCTAAGTACGATTATTGTGATTATATTTTTGATGAGTATAGTATTATTTATTCTATATAATGAAGGGTATTCATTTGAGATCTCACAATTTATAATTCCATATATATTGATTCCGATCCCAGCAATATTTTGCATATCAGCTATTGCGGTTGTTTTCGAAGTTATTTTTAAGAAATACTCGATAATCCAAAATATAGGATTCTTCTTTTTGTTTTCTTATTTGGCTTTCCCTTCGTTTTCAGAAAGCTCTTCTTATACATATCTGTTAGATCCCTTTGGAACCAAAATAGTAATGGATCAAATGGAAATGAGCGTTAAAGAGTTATTACCTGTTGATCATGATACCGAACTAAATATAGGCTATGTTTTAGGAAACATAACTGAAAATAAAAAATTCGAGTTTAACGGAATTGAATTTCCTAGTACCTTTATAATGAGTAGAATCGGATGGTGTGGATTAGCATTTCTAATGCTTTTAATGATATCACCATTTTTTGATCGATTTCGTACTACTAATAAGATTAATAAGAAAGCTATATTTTCTTCGTATAAACAAGAAAATAATTCTCATGAAGTAAAGCATACATTGTTAGTAAAATCAACAAGCAATTATGGTATTTATTCTTTGGTAAAAACAGAACTACTACTGCTATATCGCAAAGGCAAAAAATGGTTATGGATACTTAATGTAATCGGTATAATATTGCTAGCAGCATTACCTATTTCCATTGCACATACTATGGTGTTACCTATTCTTTGGTTTTTACAAGTACATAGATTATCAGAAATATCATCTAAAGAAATGTATTATAATGTACAGTATTTTGCCTTTACTTCATATAAACCTATAAAAAGATTACTGGTCTCACAAGTATTGGCTGGTGCATTAATGATGATACTATTAGCACTTCCTTTACTCATAAAGCATATGATAGTACTGGACGTACAATCTGTACTACATATTATTATTGGTGCAATTTTTATTGTTTTAATAGCAATTACATCTGGTATTTTGACGAAAGGGAAAAAACTATTCGAAATTGTATTTTTTATTATCACTTATGGAAATATAAATCAAATCCCGTTCATGGATTACTTTGGAGGATTACAACATAACTCTTTGTACATATTTACGCTCATTATAAGTTCAATAATAATTGGAAGTATTGCACTAATCATGAGAATACAACAATTAAGAAATTAATAGAATTAGAATGTGTCTTTTAAAACAGGTGGATTAATATAGACATATCAATATTCATTTCGACTATTGTAATTCTGCCTATAATTCAATTTCATAAAATTTCCATAAAACGTACTCTTACCCTACCCATCAATTTATTTGATGGGTATTATTTTATATATTTAGAACCATATACATAAATCATCTCATGAATACTCTAAAAACTAATCTTCGCTACAGTACTATTATAACTTTTGGTTTATCTTTTATATTCTTTTCATGCGGGAAAAACACTTCCAAAAAGGAAGAATCTATAAAAGAAGAGGTTAAAATAGATAGCACTAACATAGTATTGAAGCAAGCACTTACCTTTTATGCTTCTTTTGATAATGGTGTAGATGCCGATTTTGCTTTAGGAGATCCTAAATTATACACAGTACCTTCTCGAAAAGCCATAGATTCTGTACAGGTTGGTATACATAAAGAAGGAATTTCAATAGCAGAAAATAAAGGTTTGAAAGGAAATGCTCTTCTTTATAAAGATAGAACTAAAGGATACATCTATTACCCTAGTAAAAACAATATAAATTTCACTAATAAAAACTGGAGCGGAGCAATTTCATTTTGGTTACAACTAGACCCAGCAACAGACTTAAAACCTGGATATTGTGACCCAATTCAGATTACAGATGTTAGTTATAATGATGCTTCTATCTGGGTTGATTTTACTAAAGAAAATCCGCGAGACTTTAGACTAGGAGTAATTGGAGATAAAACCTCCTGGAAAAAGGATACGACATTATCAGATAATGATGACAAGGACTTTTTGAGTCAATTAGTTCCAGTGACCAATCCTCCTTTTGCAACTGGATCTTGGACTCATGTCTTCATTAATTTTACAAATCTAAATTCTGATGATGGACAGACGTCTTTATATCTGAATGGAAAACTACAAGGTAAAAGAAACGGAATTACAGATCCATTTACTTGGGAATTAGAAAAGTCAAACATTTATTTGGGATTAGGCTATATTGGTCTTATGGATGAGCTTTCTATTTTTAACAAAAATCTAACCCAAAAAGAAATTGATGCTCTTTTTAGTCTAGAAAATGGTGTACACACGCTTTTACAATAAAAAATTTCCTACTACATATTTATAAAACCATCGAAAATGAGACAATTTAAGTTCGTCATCTTTAGTCTTACACTTTTATTAGTTTCCTGTAAAACAGAAACAAAAAATACAAATTTAGAACTCACTGAAGAAGAGCAACGTTGGCAAAACCATGCTACAAATACTACAATCATGAGAGATGATTTTGGAGTACCACATATTTATGGAAAAACAGATGCCGATGCAGTTTTTGGATTATTATATGCACAGTGCGAGGATGATTTTAATCGTGTAGAACAAAATTATATCTGGGCAACAGGAAGACTCGCTGAGGTAGAAGGTGAAAAAGCAATTTATAGTGATATTAGAGCTAAATTGTTCATGACTGAGGAAGAAGCAATTGCTAATTTTGAAAGAAGCCCTGAATGGTTAAAAGAGTTGTGTATTGCCTTTGCAGATGGTATCAACTACTACCTTAAAACCCATCCAGAGGTTAAACCTAGATTATTAACTAAATTTGAACCATGGATGCCTATGTATTTTAGTGAAGGATCTATTGGTGGTGATATCGAACGTGTTTCTACTCGCAAAATTAAGGCGATGTATGAAAAAGGTATAGAAATACCAATTTCAGAAGAAACTGAAATAGCAAAGGAAAAAGAAATGTTAGAACCACAAGGATCTAATGGGATTGCAATTTCTGGAGCACTTACACAATCTGGCAATGCTATTCTTTTAATCAATCCGCATACCTCATTTTATTTTAGAGGAGAAGTACATGTAGTAAGCGAAGAAGGGTTAAACGCTTATGGCGCTGTAACTTGGGGGCAGTTTTTTGTGTATCAAGGATTTAATGAAAAAACTGGTTGGATGCATACTTCTACGTATACAGATGTGATCGATGAATTTGTAGAAACAACCAATAAAGAAGATGGCAAACCAGTTTATAAATATGGTAAAGAATGGAAACCTGTAGAACAATATGATATTACACTAAAATATAAAGAAGGAGATTCTTTAATAGAAAAAGTATTTCCTGCATATCGTACACATCATGGACCAATTACACATATGAAAGATGGTAAATGGGTAGCTTCTGCATTAATGTGGGAACCTGTAAAAGCATTACAACAGTCATATATTAGAACCAAACAAGATGGATATAAAGGTTTTAGAGATATGATGGATATACGAACCAATTCTTCTAATAATACTGTATATGCAGATGCTGAAGGTAATATTGCATATTTCCATGGTAATTTTATCCCAGTTAGAGATACTTCGTTTGATTATACGAAACCTGTGGATGGTAGTAATCCTAAAACAGATTGGAACGGTTTACATACAGTAGATGAAACTATTACACTTCTTAATCCTAAAAATGGTTGGTTACAAAACTGTAATTCTACTCCCTATACAGCTGCTTTAGAGTTTAGTCCTAAAAAACAAGATTATCCAAAATATATGTCAATAGATCGTGAGAATTTTAGAGGTGTACACGCCATTGAATTATTAAAAAATAAAAAAGACTACACTATTGATAGTCTTATAAAATTAGCATATGATCCTTACCTTCCAGCTTTTTCTCAGTTGATTTCTGGTCTTGTAGAAGCTTACGACAAAGTTGACAAAACAAAAGAGTTGGGTAGCTATATAGAAATGTTGAGAAATTGGGATTACAAAACTTCCAAAGAATCTAAAGCAATGACGTTAGCACATTTTTATGGGACTAATTATGCAAAAAACGGAAAAAGACCAGAAGAACGCATTAGCGATATGCAACTCCTTACTTATTTTGGTACAAAATCTCCTTTAGAAGAAAGAATAACCATATTTAAGGAAACGGTAGCGCAGCTTAAAAATGATTTCGGAGATATATTGCCTTGGGGCGAAGTAAATCGTTTTCAACGTATTAATGGAGATATAAGACAACCATTTGATGATAATAAACCTAGTACTGCGGTTGGTTTTGCTTCGGGACGTTGGGGCGCCTTAGCAGCCTACGGAGTTCGCTACACGAATAATACGAAAAAAATATACGGTACTAGAGGTAACAGTTTTGTAGCGGTAGTAGAATTTGGTGATAAAGTGAGAGCAAAAACAAGTTTAGCTGGTGGACAAAGCGGTGATCCTACTTCGGTACATTTCGATGATCAAATACAACCGTATGTAGATGTACAGTTTAAAGAAGCTGCTTATTATAAAGAAGATGTATTAAAACGCGCTAAAAAAACCTATCATCCAGGAGAAAAACAATAACGATACAACGTATTTTTTAAATATCTTTTTTTCTTAATAAGTTATCGTTTCTATGGAAGAATCGAATATTAAATGTTTTTAAGTTTTAAAAAAATACCCCTAAGAATATTTGCAATAAAAATAAATTGTGTGACAATTATAATAAGACCTAAAACAAATAGAATAGCATTAATTCCGTAGTAAAAACCATCAAAAAACAGTTTGCTAATTTCTGGTATAACAATTAAGAGAACTACAAATACAATCGTAATAATAGTATGCAATTTGGTTAAAATAGGATTTAATTCGATTTTCATCTTCCCAAAACTCCAATAAACAATGCCAATTACTAGAAACACAACTGTAGAAAAAAGATTCATAACATAAGCTTGCATTACATAATATGTATCGTGAACATTGACATCTACTGTTTTATCATAATCTATCAGTAATATTCCCATTACTGATAGAGTTACAGCTAAAATCCAAAAATATAGATAAGCTTTTTTAAATTGTCCTTTGAACCTATTTCTCTTCAATTTTTTAAGGTTTTTCACGCAGATATTTACATCATTTTAAATTGCATTAAAAAACTAATTACTTTTTGATCAGACATTTCACATGGTTTTAATAATTCTGCTGTTGATGTGATGTAGTAATTTAGACTTATAAAATCATTTCCTTGTAATTCTTTTGCATAGATCTTAAAAGATTTTCCATTATTATAGATATCTTTCGCAACACTATATTTCTTCTTTTGATATAAAACTTCTGAATATCCTTCTGGAATTCTGTTAATAGCATCTAACAACATACTCGAACTATGAACTACAGGATAACATAGAACACCCTACTTTATTTCTTGCCCAATCAGGACGTTTAGCAAACCATTTCTCATATTCAGGTTGTTCGCTATAAGGACTTTTTAGCATTTGATATAACTCTTCTATTAAATCATAATTTCCTTTATCGGCATCATCAATAGCCAGTTGGGCCATATAATTCCGTAAAACGTATTTAGGATTTATAGTATTCATTTTGTTTTTTCTATCAGAATCATCCAAAGATTCTAAACTTAACCTTTGATCATATCTAGAAAACCAATCATCCCAACGTTCCAGAATAGGTCCTTCTACTTCTACTATATTATAAAAAGCCTCTTTTATAACTTTCATATAATTAGTTGCACCACCTTTAGTATAATTAGCAAGCCTTCGAAAGAAAATAGTCATATCCGTTTCCGTTAGCTGTAAAATTTCTTCCAAATCTTTTATCAATAATTCATCTCCCGCTTGCGGATTGTAAAATCCTATTTTCGAAGACATCATATCATAGTACACTTTTTTATAGGTGTTTTGATACTCATGTAAGATTTCTTCTATGGGTTCTATTTCTTCTATTAAAGGATATATAGCATTTGCCAATTGAAAAAGGTTCCAGAGAACAATCTCTGGCTGAGTACCATATCGATATCGTTTAAATTGCCTATCGGTAGTATTAGGAGTCCAGCCATGATCATATCCTTCTAACCAACCATATGGCCCATAATCTATCGTTAGACCAAGAATTGACATGTTATCAGTATTCATAACTCCGTGAACAAAGCCTACTCGTTGCCAATCTATTACCATTTTTAAACTTCTATTACTTACCTCTTTTAAAAATGATACATATGCATCTTTAGTTCCAGCTTCAATTTCAGGAAAAAAGTGTTTTATTGTGTAATTTGTTAACGCTTTTAGGGTAGATTCATCTTTATGAGCTGCCAAAATTTCAAAATTTCCAAAACGAATGAAAGAAGGTGCTACTCTAGATACAATAGCTCCTTTCTCATAGGCAGCATTCCCATTATACATGATGTCTCTTAACACTTGATCACCAGTTGTTGCTAATGATAAGGCTCTTGTAGTTGGAACACCAAGGTGAAACATTGCTTCACTACATAAATACTCTCTGATAGACGAACGCAAAACTGCTAATCCGTCTGCATTTCTAGAATAAGGGGTCTCTCCTGCTCCTTTTAATTGTATTGCCCAACGCTTAGAATTATATTCAATTTCTGCTAGATTAATAGCGCGTCCATCACCCAGCTGACCAGCCCAGTTACCAAATTGATGCCCTCCATAATGCATGGAATAGGGTCTTGAGTTTTCCAAAATTTCATTACCTGTCATAAGCTTTAAAAACTTCTGAGATTTTATATCTTCCTTAGAAAATCCTAATTCTTTCATTATTTCATCAGAAACGTGTAGAATCTTTGGATTGCTTGTCTTTTTAGGAGTTACATATGAGAAACAGGCATTTCTGACCTGTCTGCGGTAATTTTCCTGAACAGGATCTGCTGGTAGTTCTTCTGAAAAAGTATTTTTTATAGTAAACTCCATATAACCAAATAATTAATATAAAAATATAGAAACAAGAATAATTCCAGTAAAAGCTATCGGTACAATAATCATAACATAAACATAGGTAACTAAGATTCCTTTGAAAAATGTAGATATCCGACTACTCTTGTAAAAATTTCTTAGCGCAATCATCAGATATATAATAAACGAAAAGAAAAAGAGCAGTTTTAACCAAACAGGAATTTCGAATATCATATTTCCTAAAATCAGGAAACATAAAGAGGTAAAAATAAAAGTAAAAAAGTAGAAACTAAAGACCATATGATGAGCAAAAGTTCCTTTTTTCCAATAAAATATCTTTAATAAAAATGCGAATAAAGGAAGCATTAAAAACATAGTAATAGGAATCGTGTCATATAAAGTTTTTAAGATTCCGCCACCTTTTTGCTCATAAAGCTTTAGGATTTGTGTAAAAAACTTCCTTTTGATTAAACTATCTCCTTCATTCAATCCCATATGCGCAAGCTTCTCTTCTAAGGGAGCACCAGACCCAATTAAAGAGTCCAATTTTTTTTGGGAAAAACTAAAAGTTGATTTTGGATTCTTTTGCTCTGCAGTAAGTACAGAATCTATAACATTAAGATCTTCTTTAGCAATATTGGTAAGTACAGCGTTTTCTTTAAGCGCTTTTTTAGCAATTTCTATACCGATTGAGTCTTTTTTAAAATCTAATGAGTCTATTGCTATTTCTCCTCTAAACTCTTTTTGAAACTTCTGAGTTAAATCATTATCAGCTTTTCTAACGGTAAAAGAAAAAATAAAAAAGAAAACTACCGATATGAATAAATAAAATTGTGCAGGATGCAAATAAGAAAGACGTTTCCCATCTACAAATCGTCTAGCTAGAATACCAGGTTTAACCATTAATGGAATAAAACTCTTAAAAAAACGTGCATCTACCGCAAAATAGTTACCAATAGTATTGCTAAATAATACACCAAAAGTTAATTTATCCGCAGATTCCTGACCACAATACGGACAGTAATCGAATGATTCATCAAAGTGTTTTTCACAATTTTTACACTGAGTAGTTTTAGACATGCTCCCCTTTTTTTGATCAATTATCCAGAATTAAAGATTTCTGAACTTTTCCCTAAATATTATAATTTTAAGTAAACAACCTATATTGTGTGAATTAAGGATGTTTAGCTCAATAAGACGAATTTACGAATATAATTCAATTCTAAATCCACTAAAGTTTTTGGCATAACAAAATTATCAAAATCGTAAACCCCCTTCAATAGTACAGTCATTTTGGTACTGCATTAACAATATCATTTAGAATTTCTTGTATTTTTGGCACATCAAAAATTTAAAATTCGCACATCTTTTATGAAAAAGTTATTTTCCGTTTTAGCCACAGTATTATTCGTTGTAGCATGTGGAACAAAAAAAACAGCAACTACCAAGAGTACAACTAAAGTTGCTAATGATCCATCTATTTATGCAAAAACTATTACTTCCGAAGACTTAAAAACTGCATTATACACCTATGCTTCTGATGAATTTCAAGGAAGGGAAACTGGTGAGCCTGGACAAAAATTAGCTGTAAATTATTTAAAGGACCAATATATCAAACATGGAGTGCAAGCTGCTAAAAGCGATGGAAATTATTTTCAAGAAGTTCCTTTAGAAGTATCAAGTACTCCAGAGGTTACAATAACAGTAAATGAGAAACCATTTTCGTATAAAGATGATTTCATATCACTTACATCAAGTAAAACAGATAAATTTTCTTTAGATCAGATTGTATACGCAGGATATGGTATAGATGATGAGAAATACTCTAATTATAAAGATATTGATGTAAAAGACAAATTTGTATTGATAAAGTCTGGAGAACCTAAAAATGCCGATGGTACTTATATCGTTACAGGAACGTCAGAAGGATCTAAATGGTCTAATATGAGACAACAATTTGCTGCTAAAAGTGCTGCTGCACAAGAAAAGGGAGCAAAAGCTATTTTATTCTATTTCCCAGAAGTATATCAAATAGCAGTTGCTCAGTTTAGCGGCTCATCTGGTAGAATGTCACTAGAAGGAAATGAAGAAGAACCTTATTTTTTTCTTATCAATACAGACCTAGCCAAAGCTTTTGTTGGTGATATTGAATCTAATGAAAAACCCACTACATTGAAAACCAATATTAAAGTAGATTATAAAAATGTTTCTAAAAAAATAACATCCGAGAATGTAGCAGCTTACATTAAAGGTTCTGAAAAACCAGATGAGTTTATCGTAATCTCGGCTCATTTAGATCATGAAGGTGTAAAAGATGGTAAGGTATATAATGGTGCGGATGATGATGGATCTGGTACTGTGGCTATTGTTGAAATTGCCGAAGCTTTCTCCAAAGCAGTGAAAGATGGTAATGGACCTAAACGCTCTATCGTGTTCTTAAATGTTACTGGTGAGGAAAAAGGTCTTTTGGGTTCTCGCTATTATACGGATATAGATCCTATTTTTCCTTTAGAAAATACAGTTGCCGATCTTAATATAGACATGATAGGAAGAACAGATCCTAAAAGAAAAGAAGGAAAAAGAAATTATATATACTTAATCGGAAGTGATAAATTAAGTACCGAACTTCATACTATATCAGAAGAAGTAAATCAAAAATACACGAATGTAGAATTGGATTATACTTACAACGATGAAAACGATCCAAATCGCTTTTATTACAGATCAGATCATTATAATTTTGCAAAGAACAATATCCCTGTTATATTCTATTTTAATGGAACTCACGATGATTATCACCAGCCAAGTGATACTCCAGATAAAATCGAATATGATTTATTAGAAAACAGAACGCGATTAATATTCTATACTGCTTGGGAACTAGCTAATAGAGAAAATCGTATCCTTGTCGACAAAGCAGTAGAAAAGACCAATTAAAATTTACGTTTAAATTTAAAAAAGAGGCTTGAATAACATCATCAAGCCTCTTTTTTTATTTTAAGGTTTTTTTTGGCTTAGATGTAATGCAAAAGTAGCTGTAAATCCAAAAGTAAAATTACCGTCTTGTAAATTAAAGTTATTCGGCGTTTGGGTAATAAACACATCTTCTACAGTGCTCCATGCATTGGTCATATGAAATTGTAATATTAAATCACTTAACTCCCAATTAACTCCTAAAGCGAAGGCACCAAAAGTGTCCACAGATTGAATAGGATTTGCTACATAATAATATTCCGACACTATAGACACATGCCCTCCCACTTTATATCTTCCTCCAATACCTACTGCGAAATGATTATTTGGATCTTCATCGGATAAAGATGATCCTCTATGAATAAACGTTGGAGAAATTTGTGCCGAAAACTGTGGTGTAAACTTACGGGCAATTAACACCTGACTTGTAAAAGCCAAACGATCCTGGAAAGAAGTGTCTTCAAAACCTCCATAGATTGCTGATCTTCCGTTAGATTCACTTCGATAAGAAGCATTTTGAAATAACGTTATACTAAAAAAAGACTTTTTAGACTTTTTGCGTTGTCTAATTAGGTTATATTTTAAAAATCCGTCGTAAACATCTTCTAGAGTTGTCCACCCAAAACCAGTAGACAGTCTATCAGAAATACCATATTCTAAAGCAAGTCTTGCACTCCATTTATCAGCTACAAAACTTTGTCCTTGATGATTAGGAACATTCCACCATCTATTCATCGCCATTATCTGTAAAACTCCCTTTTTTCTATTTTCTATTGAATGGCCTATCGCAATTCTTGTAGATTTAAAGGTTGCTATTTCATATTGCGGAGTATCTGGATATTCTTTTTCCAAGGTTTCCAGTAAATCCTGAGCTTGTGCCATGTTATTAAAACCAACACATATAATTAATAAGAGAAAAAATATATTATTCTTCATAAGGCTGATATTCAAATCTAAATGTAACAGATATAACTTTGGCTATGTTAGGTCTAAGAATAGGTGGAATTTTAATTTCGAAATCTTTAACGGTTAGTTCAAAATCTCCTGTAATTATAAATTTACCGTCTATCTTTTCAATATTAGTTTTAATCTCTATCTCCTTGGAGATATTTCTTATCGTGAGAGTACCTTTTACAAACTTTGTTTGAGATCCTTCTATATTCGGATCAAAATCTATAAAGTTTCCTTTAAAAGTAGCCTTAGGATACAAGTCAGATTCAATATAACTTTCATTAAAATGTTCATGCATCAAAGATTTCTTAAAAACAAACGCATTCATTAGCATACTAATGGCAATCTCTTGTTTGGATAAATCGATAATACTTAATACTTGATTATTTTTAGCCTCTATATTCTCTACAGAGGTATACGAAAAGAACGAGACTTGTCCCTGACGTGTAATCACTTGCTCAGATATACTGTCTGATGGCACAAAATTGAGCAAGAAAAACAGTTGAATAAGAATTTTATTCATTAGTATTTTGATTAGTAAGCACGCAATTTAATAAAATAACATCTTTAAGGTACCCTTTACAGACACCTTTAATGGTAATTGTATCACCTTCTTTAAGTTTTTTTAATTTCATTTTGTGGTTTGGTTGTATATCGCATATGATACTTGAGCTTCTTGTGTTCCCCTCTAATATCAATGTGCTTCTATTATTTAAATAACTAATTTCTTTGATGCTACCAGTTACTTCTACTACTTTATTCTTATAATTATCGTTAGCGTTTTGCTCGTTTTTACTAAACGATGCTACCAGAGATCTAGAGCTCAAATGTAATTCTGGCTCGGTTGCTATCACATTTATATGTTCTTCATCAAAAATCACATAATAAACAGATATACTCAGGACGCATAAGGAAATGAAAAGGAACGTTGCTATTTTAATTTTCTTAGTCACTTAGAATATAAAAGTTTATGGACACTGCCGATTTGGAAAACAAAGTAATAGGAAATCATAGAGTATCAAAAGAAAAAGTTTCTCAAAAAGAAAAAAGGGAGTTAAAAAGGAAAAAAAGGTCTTAAACCACGTCTCAATAATTCTTTCATCTAAAACTAACTAGTTATAAAATATTGTATTTTCGTTTTAAATTTTAAAAAATACTAGGCTAAACGATCCGATACCCCTAAGCAATAATGAGAAAAGACAGATTATATTTTTTAACTTTTATTTCTATTGCCGTAATATTCCTAATTATTGCTTCTTTTGGAGTAAAGTATTTTGTAAAAGTAAGCGCTAATCAATTAATAGAAATACAATTAGAATCCAGTAAGCGTGAAGCTGATGAAATTTCTCAACTTACGCATTACCAAATCACTGATGATATTGAGAGACAAAAAATAATAAGTAATCTTCAGAAAGTAATTGAAAACACGCATAATGGAACCTCTTTTATCTGTGTTTTTGATTGGTCTGGAAAAGAAGTTTGTAATCCTGATATTACAAAGGTTGGACAAAAAGTAAATTCTGATCAATCTCTCCTAACCTCACTTAACGAAGAAAACAGTTCTGATAAATTATATGATTTACTTTTAGGCGAAAGGAAACAAAATGATAGTATTCCTAATAATGAGCTGGAGACGGAGATTGTTTACATTGCTCCTGTTAAAGATTCTGATCTTATTGTTGCAGCACAAATTAATCTTAATAAAGTAAAAGGACAAGTTCGGAAATTAAAGACTAGTTTTTATACCATATTTATATTAATGGGTGGATTAATTATTCTCTCCTCATTTATTGTAGTTCGCATTATAGGTAGTTACTACGAAAAGCAATTGGAACAGAAAAACACTGACTTAGAAAGTGAATTACTCAACCTTTCCAAATTGAATACAGATCTCATTGCATACCAACAAAGGATTGTGGATAAAACTGAGGAAGAAGTTGTCGAGCTAAATGAATCTTCTCCTGATTTAGCTAATGATCTTAGTAAAAAAAGAATACTTACCTATATCCGAAACGAATTAGTTCCTGTTTCAATTGATCAAATAGCATATATATATACAGAGAATAGTATAACATATGTAGTTTGTTTTGATGGAAAAAAATCAACTAGTAATGTGAGTCTTGATGATATGCTCACCAGTTTAGATCCTTCGGTATTTTTTAGAGCAAATAGACAATTTATAATTAGCATAAGTGCCATTGCAAAAATTATTAAATACGGAAATAGCCAACTTAAAATTTTAATTAACAACGCTGATGTCGAAATTATTATTAGTAAAAACAAAGCATCAGAATTTAGACAATGGCTAAATATTTAATAAAGTTCTATTCGTTTTTTAGATTCCAAAATATCTACATGCTGACTTTTCGATATTCCAGATAAGATGAATTTAAATTTCATTTTAACTCAGATGTGATTCTTGAATTTATTCAAAAATCGTAATTATTTCACCCTCTTTTTTTTCCTTTTTAACCCTTTTTTTTCCCTCTCATACATTTTATTTTGTTTCTGAGCCCAGTGTTGACGGTTATTTGTGGCATAAATCATAAATAACTTATTACAATGAAAAAATCAATCTATCTATTACTAACATCAATAACAATATTAACTAGCTGTAGTAGCGACGACGTAGAAAATATTATTGATCCTAATCCTCCAACGACAGCTAATGCAGTACAACTTGCAAACGATGCTACCTTTGGAAACATCCTTACAGATTCTGAAGGAATGTCTCTATATTTCTTTTCAAGAGATACAAAAGGACAATCTGAATGTAACGGTGATTGTAAAACTGCATGGCCAATATTTTATCAAGCTGACTTAACACTCGATGAAGGATTAGATGCTGCAGACTTTGGAGTAATTACCAGAGCAGATGGAGAAAGACAAAACACTTACAAAGGTTGGCCATTATATTATTTTGTGAATGACAATGCTGCAGGAGATACAAATGGAGATAAAGTTGGAAACAACTGGTATATCGCAAAACCGGATTATTCCTTAATGTATGCAGAAGCACAATTGGTAGGGAGAGACGCCGATGGAAACGATCTAAACTTCACTAGTGATTATACTGAAGGAGATGGACTTACATTTTACATCACCAACAGTACAGGAAGAACAATCTATGCTTTTGTAAATGATACTAAAGACACAAACAATTACACAGCAGATGATTTCTCTAATGATCCAATCTGGCCAATCATCAGCCTAGATATTAATAACATACCAAGTATCCTAGATCGTAATGACTTTGGAACTATAGATGTATTCGGAAGAACTCAAGTAACCTATAAAGGAAGACCTCTGTATTATTTTGGTCAAGATGTAGAAAGAGGAGATAATTACGGAATCAGTGTTCCTACGCCTGGAATCTGGCCAATAGTTAATACCGATACAACAGCATTATAACATTTTAGTTTGATTCATTTTTATAATCATTAAGTAGTTAGTTGGTCATAAGAGGAAGACGGTACTTTACTTATGAAGTTAAGCTTCCTCTTATTCTAAATTCACAAAAAACAATGAAATCATTTTCCAAAATCAAATTAATATGTCTTCTAGCTGTAAGTATATTTTACTCTTGCGAAACAAATGTTGAAGAAGAAACTGTAGCAATTGAAGTCTGCGATGATGAAATCTCTTTCTCATCTGATATTAAACCAATCATTGATAACAACTGTATACGATGCCATGGAGGTAGCGGTAACCAGGCGCCAGATTTAACAACTTTTGAAAATATTAGTAATAATGCAAACAGAGTACGAAGAGAAGTTGTAAACAGAACGATGCCTTTAGGAGGTAGTTTAAGTAACAACGAAATTGAGCTTATACGTTGCTGGATAGACAATGGAGCTTTAAACAACTAAATCGTTCGATATGACTAAAAAGACAAAAAAACTCTTAATACTCTATTTTTTCGCAGCGATACTGGTAGTTTCTATCATTACTGTAAAAATATACAACAAACCATTTATAAATATTGTTGAATCCAAACCTAGTTTGTCATTAGCTTCAGAAGCACTACTGTCGGACTTTATCAATGATGAAAGTACTGCAAACACAAAGTATTTAGAAGAACTAATACAAGTTAATGGAACTATTACGGCAATAGAGAAAGGAAAAGATGGTAATGATATTATAACGCTAGGCAATGAAAATATTATAGGTAGTATCATTTGTCATCTTTCAAAAAATGAAGAAAACTTAAAAACAGGTCAAGAAATAAGCATTAAAGGCATCTGTACAGGATATTTAATGGATGTCATACTCGTAAAATGTGTAATCATACCATAAACAACACTAACAAAATGAAAACCATACTTATAATATTCACCTTCCTACTATCATCTATTACTGTCGTAGGACAAGGTAAATTCTTAACCAAACAAGGCTATACATCCTTTTATTCTTCCACTCCAATAGAAGATATAAAAGCAGATAATAATCAAGTACTTAGTATTATTGACACTTCTTCGGGTACTATAGCTATAGCCATTTTAATGAAATCTTTTTCATTTGAAAAAGCCTTGATGCAAGAACATTTTAATGAAAATTATGTAGAATCAGATCGCTATCCAAAAGCTACTTTCAAAGGAAAAATCTTAGACTTCGAAACCTTAACAAACAAAGAAACCAAAGTTACTATTGTAGGTGATCTAACAATCCATGGTGTAACTAAAAAGATGGAAATACAAGGTAATATCAATTCTACAGAAAAAGATATCTCACTAAAGGGAGGTTTTGAAATCGAAGTAGCAGACTTTGGAATTAAAATACCTTCTGTAGTAGCCAATAATATTGCTAAAACTATAAAGGTAACGTATGAATTTGATCACAAACCTTATCAAAAGTAACATGAAAAAATTGACAGTTATTGTCTTTTTGCTAGCCATTAATATCCAAGCATTCGCTCAAGATCTAATGGATATTTTAGAAGAAGAGACTACAGAAACAAAAAACTATACCACCGCTACATTTAAAGGAACCAGAATTTTAAATGGTCATTCGGTAGAGAATAGAAAAAAAGGAACTCTAGAGTTTTTGATATCTCATCGATTTGGAAGAGTTAATCTTGGAGCCGATGAATTATATGGACTAGATCAATCTAATATTCGATTCGCGTTCGAATATGGATTAACTGATAATATAATGCTAGGTGTTGGAAGAAGTAGTTTTGATAAAACGTATGATGGATTTATAAAATATAAGTTTTTAAAACAAAGTACTGGTAAAAAGTCTTTTCCTTTCACAGCTACTATATTTTCCAGTATTGCTTACAGAACATTAAAAGATTTTGACCCTGAAGATGAACCTACTTTTAGCCAAAAATTATCTTATGTTTCTCAAATCCTAATAGCACGAAAGTTCAGCCCTGCTTTTTCATTACAAATAACACCTACTTATGTACATAGAAACTCAGTAGCAATTAATGATGATCCACACGGAATTTTTGCCGTAGGGATTGGCAGTAGAGTTAAGATAACTAAAAGAATTTCTATAAACGGAGAATACTATTATACTGCGAATCCTCTACAGTCTATAGACGCATCTAATTCTTTAGCATTTGGTGTGGATATCGAAACAGGTGGACATGTTTTCCAGATTATTCTTTCTAATTCTATAACGATGATAGAAAAAAGCTTTATTACGGAATCCACGGATAATTTTTTCGAAGGTGATATACATTTAGGATTCAATATATCCAGAGCGTTCCAAGTGGGCAACAAGAAAAAGAAAAAACTTAAGCAGATAAAAAATTCTGGTATTTAACAGGTTGTAATAAAACTTTGAGATCTATGTCATTCCAAACTAAAATTATTAAAAAAGACTACAAAGTAAAGGGAGAAGATGTTGACGATTTTATGGTAATGGAAACCTCTGCTTATCAAAAATATGTTTCATCAATATTTAAAACTTTCCTTTTTGAAAATGGTCTTAAAAACAAAACCTCAAAAAAAATAGATTATACACCAGTGACATCATTAAACTCATTAGTTTTAATTAAGCCACTAATGTTCTTACAAGAGTTTTGTATCAACCTAGAGCTTATTAATACCGATAAAAACTTGAAAAAAATAGAAATTAAAAGTCGATTTTTTAATTCGAATAATGAATTATGTGTTATGGCAAATACACATTTTCTTGATTTTGATAATGCAATGATGAGCAAAAATAAAATTATCAATGTCAGTTATTAATCAATTTTTAACAGAACTAATTACTATAGAAACAGGGGATAAAATTGCTATGATAAATGGTTTATGTTAGATAATTGGTTGTTTATGAAGGCTGGATTTTTATGAAATTCAGCCTTTTTTTTGGTTCTAGAATAAAAACAAATCCCCAGTAACTCTCCAGTTACCGGGAATTTGAACACAATCTATCTATAGATACAAAAAACAACCATGTGGTACGTTTCTAAAGTTCTGGGGTAGTTTCTATTTTAAAAATATTTTTCAGATTTTAAGGTATAAATGTCTGCGATAAGCTGCTTAATCGAAGTTTTATTCAATCCATTATAAATACCTCTTATATGTTTGTTTTTATCTACTAATACAAAATTCTCTGTATGCAGAAAATCATCATTTGCTTTGGTTTCTCCTAAATCTTCTTCTACAAAATAATAGTTCCTACCAAGATTATAAATATCATCTCTTTTACCTGTTACCAGATGCCATTTATCATTCATCACACCTTTGGCATCTGCATAATCTTTAAGAACATTTATAGAATCTCTTTCAGGTGTTACCGAATGTGATAACAACAAAACTTCTTCATCATTTTCGAATTCTTTTTGTAATACTAACATGTTGGTAGTCATTTTAGGACAAATTCCTGAACAACTGGTAAAGAAAAAATCAGTAACATAAATCTTATCCTTAAATGTTTCATCAGTTACTTTTTTACCTAGTTGATTCACTAAAGAAAAGTTAGGTATCTTATGAAAATCTTCTAATTCTTTAGCATTTGGTGTTAACCAGTTTGGCGTAAAACTAGCATCTTGATAATAGGGCAACACCTCTACTCTACTAGACTTCCATTCTTCTTGTTTACAACTTATACAAAAGCAACAGATGATGAATACGTAAAACCTATTTTTTATATTGAATAATTTCATCCTCCAATTCATAACATAAATTCGCTCGTTTTAAGCCAAAGATTCTTCCATTTTTAGCTTCATAATTATTGTAGACTTTTCCATTTTCGCGCCAAGCTTTTTGCAGCCCTTTTTCTTTACCATTTATAATACTCTGTTCTTTAAATTTGCTTCCACTTTTATACCATTGTTTTTGAAGTCCATCTACAATACCTTTATTAAAGCTGGATTCGGAACGTAAATTCCCGTTACTCCACCATGATTTAACTATACCATCTTTTTTACCTTCGACATAATTTGCTTCAAAACTTAATGTTCCATTTTTAAACCATTTTCGATATATCCCATGCTTTTTCCCATTTTTATATGTTGCCATTTCTGCTTTATTATTAGCTGTATAATAGGATTCTGAAATACCGGTAAAAGGTTCATTTTTATAATATACTAACCCAAGATTCCTTTTCAAGTTTAGGTGGTCCTTGGATATCACGTTAAACACAGGAATATCTTCAGATACTATTTTAACGTCTTCCTTGGTATCATAGCAAGAACCTATTATAACTATCACCAAAAAGAACGAAAGCAACTTCATTACTGAATGTTATTAGGTGTTCCTTGATAATCTCCTGGAAAAAGAATATAAAACTCATTAAGATATACTTCGTTCTGGATGTGATAATGATATTCTTCTGTATCCGAATATAGCGTTGCACCTGTATGTCCACCAGATTCATCTAAATCCAAAGGATATTCTCCAGAAGGCTCTTTTCTACCATATAAAAAGAAACCATCTGCCATAATACCTATCAACTTATCATCGTCGTTAGACCATGCCTTTGGTTCTAAATGATAATGATAGCTTTGTGGTCCCGTATGAGCAGCAGTATAATCTAAAGATCCAACGGCATTATCCAGAGGAATGTTAGGTCCTTCTTCGTCATTATAAATTACTGCACCACTTACTGCGATACCAATAGCTCCTAATCCAGTAGCTGTGGAACTTGTTGCTAACTCTGGTGATGATGGAACAGTTAATGAGTAAGAACCATTAAAATCATCAATATTTCCTGGTGCCATTTGTTCAAACGAAGTAACCGTAGGAGCTATAAATAAAGGATGATCCTCGGCGGCGGCAGGAGTTTCTATTACTTCTCCATTGGGCCCCATAAGACTTCTTGCTGTCCTGTTAGACCAATAAGGAGACGTATGATTTGGTCTTCCATTGGTTTCTATAATTACATTAGAACCACTCAACATAACCGTTACATTATCGGTATCAAACGCTGCGAAAGCATCATGAAGTTCTGCTACCATACCATCATCATCTGTTGTGGATGTATTATTATCTCCGCTACAAGCAATAACTCCAATAGAAATAAGAATAATCACCAATAAAGAGACTCTCGCGAATCCATTTTTAAATATACTCTTCATTTTTCTGGTTTTAGTTAATAAATTATTGACTGAATTATCGATTATCTCTAGGCGGTCCTTTTCTTTCAGGTTTTGGAGCTTTCTCTAATTCCTCTTTGGTAATAAACCCATCTTCGTCAAGATCTATTTTTGCAAAATCTCTTTTTAATGGTCCTTTTATCTCATCTTTAGCTAATTTACCATCTTCATTAGCATCCATTTTTTTGAAAATTTCTTCTACGGAAGGACGTTCTTTTTGTCTTTTATTATCATTGGATTGTGCATTTGAATGACAAGAAGTAAAAACAAAAATACCGGTCATTATAAGTCCTAAATTAAACAAGTTACTTTTCATATTTTTTCTGTTTTAGTTTCTTGTATAGACTTTAAATTTCGCCAAAAGTATAATGCGAAAGCAGTGTTTTCTGTGAATCTAATCATATACTCAGCGAATACCCTATTTAATTCTATAAACAGTTTATTACAGAAGCTTTAGAATATATTACTTTAGAAAATAAATATTTTATTTTCACTTAATTTGTAATATGACAAGATCTATACGATTCTTATGCCAAGCAGGACTCTGGGCTACAGTTTGGATTTTTTTATCGATTTTACAGAAAAGAAATGACAGATTTCTTCTTGAGAATACTGTAGTCTTTGGTTTCCAAGTTGCACTAATAGGATTATTAATTTTTTATATAGCAAAACAGTTCTTGTTTAAAAGAAGATACATCCTCTTCACGATCATATCCATAATTCTAATATCAGTTTCTGCATTTACATCATCATCCATATTCTCTGGACCAAAAAGTCATATGCCATTTCGAAGATTCGAAACTCCGAATGATAATCGCAAACCTCCAATTAGAAGAAATAGACCAGTGAATCCACCAAAAAGAGTAAGCCCTCCGTCAATATTTATGGTTCACTTTTCGAGTTTAATGATTGCATATTTAATAGCTACCTTTTTAGAGACATTTTTATTTGCACAACGAAAAGAAGAGGAAATGATCATAAGCAAAAATGAAAATTTGCAAACCGAACTTAAATTGTTAAAATCACAGATCAATCCACATTTTTTATTTAATTCTCTTAATAACATATATGCGTTATCCGTAATTGATTCCGATAAAACACAACAGAGTATCAGTTATTTATCAGAAATGCTTCGATATGTATTATATGAATGCGACCGTCCTTTTGTGACTATCAAAAAGGAACTAGCATATATTGAAAATTATATTCAATTATTTTCTTTAAAAAGCAGTAAACCGTATAATATTAATACAGAATTCGAGGTCTCTGATCCTTCAATATTGATTGCTCCTATGCTGTTTATCCCGTTTATAGAAAATGCATTTAAACATAGTAATATTGAGAAACCTGAAAGTTCTTTTATGGATATTTATTTATATTCCTCTACAGAAGTAGTAGTTTTTAAAGTTGAAAATAGTATTCCTAAAGACACCATGATAAAAGATAAAATTGGAGGAATTGGATTAGAAAATGTGAAGAAAAGATTAAATATACTGTATGCAGAAAAACATACATTACATATTGATACTAAAAATCAAATATTTAAAGTAGAATTACGTATAAATTTACCAAATCATGCTTAAATGTATTATAATCGATGACGAAGAATTAGCAAGAACGCTTTTAAAAACATATATAGATCGTTTGGATTATGTAGAGATTATAGCCTCTTTGGAAAATCCATTGGATGCCATACCAATTTTAAAAAGTCAAACCATTGATATCTTGTTTTTAGATATTCAAATGCCTGATTTAAAAGGTACTGATTTAGCTAAAATGATTTCTTCTAACACCCAGATTATATTTACCACTGCATATTCAGAATATGCTTTAGAAGGTTTTGAATTAAATGCGCTAGATTATTTACTAAAACCTATTACTTTCAATAGATTTCTAACAGCGATCAATAAAGTTAAAAAAGAAAGCCATTCACAAGAAACAGACGCCACCATTACTATAAAATCAGGATATGATTTGCACAAAATAAAATATAAGGACATTTTATTTATAGAAAGTGATAGTGAATATGTGATATATCATATAGATAATAAAAAGATAATGAGCCATCAAACGTTAAAATCATTAGAAGAAAAATTACCTCACTTTTTTATGAGAGTACACCGTTCTTTTATTATTAACAAAAATTATGTGAGTGCTCTAAAAGGAAAAGATCTTTTAATACATAATACTAAAATACCCGTAAGTTCTACGTACTATGAATCTGTAAAAGAAACCTTATTCAGTTAGTAATTCGTTTATGTTTAATGACACGAAATAGTTAAAGCTTTTTGATTCGAATATATCATCACATAATAGTATTGGGATATCTTTAACGCTTCACACACTTGATTTTTAGTACTTTTAGAGCAATGTACGGTAAACACACAAATCACTTCTCATGAAAACACTCATCACTTTTATCATCTCACTACTATTTTCTTTTTTTCTTCAAAAAGCACAAGCGAATACATATTTGAAAGCCAATTTTAAGACAGGAAATCCAGAAATTTCTTCAATTCACAAAATGACTTTTGGTCCAGAAGGTATATTATTTATTGGTGATAGTGATGCAGCACAAATTATAGCTGTAGATCTTAGTGAACATCCTAAGTTAGATAATTCTAAAGTTAAATTAGACAATATAGATAAGCTTATAGCTGACATGATGGGGACAACTATAGATCAAGTACAAATCACAGATATGGTTGTTAATCCAAACAACAATAATATTTACTTATCTATTAATCATAGTTCAGGTATTCCAATATTATTAAGAGTTGAAGAAAATGTATTGAAGCAAGTACCGTTAGACAATGTCTCGTTTAGTAAGGCATCGCTGACAAACCCAATAGATAAAGAAGCTAAAGATAGACGTGGTCGTAGTTTAAGAAAATGGGCGATTGCCGATATAAAATATACGAACGGGAAACTACTGTTATCTGGTCTAAGTAACCAAGAATTTGCCTCCACTTTTAGTGCAATTGATTTTCCTTTTAATGAAAAACAAGAATCTAGCTCTTTAGAAATTTATCATGCTGCTCATGGTAAATATGAAACTCATGCCCCTATTAAAACATTTATTCCAACAACTGTAAACGGAACTTCACAGATTGTTGCTAGTTATACTTGTACTCCTTTAGTTGTATTTCCGATAGATAAAATAAAACAAGGTAAGCACCATAAAGGGAAAACTGTGGCAGAATTAGGAAGTGGAAATTCTCCAGTAGATATGATAGAAATTGCTAGCGAAGGAAATCGTTATTTGCTAATCGCTAATACCAATAGACCTCTTATGAAAATGGATTTTAAAGATCTAGAATCGTTTCAGGGAGAATTAACTAAACCTGTAGTAAAAAAAGGAGCTGCCGAAGGTGTTGATTATGTAAACTTACCTTACGTAAACGTCCAACAACTGGACAAAATGGGTGATAACGGTTTCATTATAATTCAACGTGAATCCAATGGAAACCTTACTTTAAAGACAGGAAATAGTTGGTGGGTAAAATAACTTAGTTTTCTTATCGCTATTAGTACACTTATTAGTTTAGGCTTTGAAGTACACTCTCATTTTTTTACTCATCTTATCATCTGATCTTTTAAGTCAGAAAAAATATGATTTCATTTTTACCAAAGATAAAATCACAATACCCAATTATGATGATTCTTTGGAAAGTAAGGTATACTTATATAATGGAGAAATAGAAGAAGATTTCATCACTAGCGCTACCCCAATCCTTGGCAAGACTTTTTTTCAAGAAGATTTATTACATTTTTCTCCTATAATACCGCTAGGATGGGATCGGATTTACACATTAGTTTACAACCATTCTATTACTTATTTTAAAATACCATTACCAAAAAGTTATAACAAATTATATGTAGAAGAGATATATCCAACATCTTCGAAACTACCATCGAATATTTTAAAATGGTACATTAAGTTCTCAAATCCAATAAATAGAAATAATGTATATAATTACCTTCATTTTATAAACGCTAAAGGAGACACCCTGTCCAGAGCTATATTACCACTAGAAAACTTATTAATTAACAAGGATAAAACACTGGTAACGTTATGGATCGAACCAGGAAGACAAAAAAGAAAACTGATACCTAACCAATTATTAGGCTCGGTCTTTACATCTGGAGAAAATTATAGGATAATAATTTCAAAAAATATAAAAGATAGTAACGGTGTATCGATGCAAAAGGATTATGTAAAGAATTTTTCTATCATTGATGCCGATCGTTCTAAACCAAACATAACGCAATGGCATTTAGAGCATCCTGAGAAAGAATCACTATCTCCCCTAATTATTAAATGCTATGAGCCCTTAGATTATGGAAGTGTTCTAGAAAATATTAACATTAGTTATAAAAACCAGATAATCAGAGGTACATGGGAGTTATCAAATAATGAAAGGATAATTCAGTTCCTACCCAAAAAGAAATGGAAATTAGGAAACTATCGAATAAACTTCAATCAAACTATAGAAGATCTGGCAGGTAACAATCTTTCTCGTCTCTTTGATAATGAGATTGATAATTCTGAAGATGTCAACGTTACAAATCAAGAGCACATCATAGAATTCTCGATATATGAATAAAAAAGACAGCTAAAAAAGCTGTCTCTTCATAAGTAGGTAATATAATCTCCGTAGTAGTTTTGAGGCTACTAATATATAATTTATTGTCCTCCTGCTAATAACACAAAGTTATTTTTAGATACTGGTGATACGTTATAACTCTTAACATTTTTCAGTGTCTTCATATATTTCTCAGCTTCCTGAAAAGCATTTTCCAAAGGACTTCTTGATATATCATTATTCAAAGTAATAGTCTTAGAAATTACAGCTCCATTTACATATTCGATGGTAATCTTCCATTTTTTAACAGAGTGAAAGTTCTTAGAACTTACAGACTTTTCTTCTTTTTTAGACTCTTTCCCCTTTTTGTTTTTATCATTTTCATTTATGGGATTCGTTGCAGAATATCCCACGGAAACAATTAAAAGTGCAGCAATAAGTGAGCGTTTCATAGGTGATGATTTTTGGTTTAGCTTGGAGCTAATATACATATATATTTTTATTAATCAAATATATTTTTAATAAAATTTTATTTGTATATTAAAAATTCCCTTGTATATTTGAATTATGGTAAATAAGAATTTGAAAAGACTCCTTAAGAAAAGTAAAGGAGCCAAAACGGTATACGGTATTTCTAAAACATTAGGAGTTAGCCCGCAGGCAGGAGATTATGTAGTAAAGCGTAAAAACCTGGCTAAAGATTTTGAAAGACTACAAAAGATAGCTGACTATATGGAGGTAGAAATAAAGGATATTTTAGATTTAGATAAGAAATAATCAAAGACACTTTCATTAAAAGTTTGACGTCCATTATATATTTAATGGGAAAATAAAGTATTTCCTAAATTCTGTTATACGCCTATTTTACCTCTTTAAAAATAGGATTCAGGAATTATACTTATATTAGAAAAATAAATTGACTAGTTATATTTTTCTTTAATGAGGTTTTTGTTCTGTTTACTTATTGCTTGTTTACCCACCCAGCCTATCATTACACCTGACGCTTATATCGATATGTGGCAAATAGAAGGGGGCTCAATTATCGAGATTTATAAGAATGGGAACACTTTTTTTGGGAAAATAAAAACAAGAGCAAAAAATCCTATATCTAATTTTAATGGATTAGATAACAAAAATCCTAACCCCTCTTTAAGGAAGCGCCAACTTATTGGAATGGATATTCTAAATAATCTCACGTATAATGAAGGCGAATTAACTGGAGGGACCATTTATAATGCTGATAGCGGAAAAACGTATGATGTAAAAGTTTGGATAGACCCCGATAATAAAGACATCTGTTTTATAAGAGCTTATAAGGGTATATTATTCAAGACGTTTGAAGCGAAACGAGTTCGAGATTAAAACTTTTGAAATGGAAATGCCAAAAATAAAAAATACCCATGTAGGGTATTTTTAATAATTGAATAAATATGGTACTTCTACCGGTAAACACAGACTTTTTATAGTATTTAACTTTTTTTACTAAAAAATCAAACGAACTGAATTTTTCATACAATTCGTTTGATTTGCTCTGAACAAACTTACTTGATAATTGTTGTAAAATTGTTCTGAATGGTGCACATTCACTAAAGGGTTAGTTCGAAAGAATTGGGGCCTTGATTGGGGCTTGTTGTTGTTTAAGATTTAATATAAATTCTTTTATTCTGATATTTTATCTAATGTTTCTTTCAAAGTATCCACTTGCGCATTCGTGAAATCCTTTCTCAAATATGGTCTAATTTGACTCATAATATTTCCTTCCTCTGGATAATGATGTAACCCAAGTGCATGTCCTATTTCATGTGGAGCTGTAGATGTGTATAAAAACTCATCTGTTATTAAAGCTCTCTTATCTTTTCCTATACCTGCAATTGCAACTGTATTGGATCTTTTCATAACATATATATTTATTCTATTGGTATTATAAAAGTCCTGAGTTTCTCTTAAAAACACTCTAGATTCCTCACCTCTATTGTCTTTTAAATCATATAACTCATCGTTATATAGTGTTTTTACTTCTCCCATCTCTAACCCAATTCCATATCTATGAAAAAAGCTTCCATTTAAATTAGTAATAAAATGATTTTCATTTAGACCATAAGAAACTTTACTGGATTTGTTTGATGGTTGTACATATATAATATCTACTTTAATTACTTTATCTAGATTTTCAGAAAACACTTGTTCTATTTCATATGGTACATAATCATCTTCTGTAGCACAAGATGCAAAAATCGATAACACTAATAATACTCTTAAAAATTTCATGGCCTTCGTTGTTGTTGTTGTTGATTGATACTAAATTCATAAGAACAGAAGGAAAAAACCTACTTATTCTTTATGGTTTTAATTAAGGAATATGATCCCTATTTAAATAAGCCTTCGTTAAGATTATTTCAGTTATTAAAAAGAACTTTTAAAATCTGATATTGATTTGTGTAATAATGATTGTGTCGATCGATCAATCCAAAGGTAGAAAATTATACAAACACAAAACAGGGTATTTTCCCCTATACAAAGTTTTAATAACATTGACTTTCAAACTGTTAATTACTTTTTTAACAAATATCATGTGTTAATGAAAAATGTTAATATTTGCTTAGTATTTTTTGGTTAAGCCTTTTAAATATAATAGATCCGATGCTTTAACACTAAAATGTTAAAATTTTACTATTACGGTTAGACCGTAAATAAGCTACAGTTTAAATAAATCGTATTGAAATTGGTTGAAAACACAATTTTAACACAATAAAACAGTAATTTTAACAAAATTAACATGGTATTTCAACGATATTAAATTGCATTTCAACGAAATATTTATGTTTTTCGCCTACCAATTGTATTAAAATTCCTCTAAAAACTTTAATAATCACTAATTATAATCTAAAATCGTAGTAAGTTTTGATACTTTTCTCTTCTGTCTACACCAACTTTAAACTATAATAATTTTGTTAATTATTCCTATTTCAACTTATATGGAATACTTTCGCATGATTAAGCTTTAGTCAAATTATGCACTCAAATAACATTCATAATTCACCTTATAACTTTGATAAACTCTGTATAGCTAATAACGGACTGACAAAATATGTTATTTTTAACCCTAAAGGTTCTTGGACTATCGATTTTTCAGATCCAAAATCTGTAAAAGAATTAAATAGAGCTATATTAATTCATCATTATAATCTGAAAGATTGGGATATCCCAGAAGGGTATCTATGTCCTCCAATACCAGGTCGAGCTGAGTATATTCATCATATTGCTGATTTAATCGAATATAAAAATATCAACGCTCCTATTAAAGGTTTAGACATAGGAGTTGGAGCTAACTGTATTTATCCAATTCTGGGATCTCAAATATATAATTGGAAAATGGTAGGTTCAGATATTAATCCTACTGCGATATCAAGTGCTAGAAATAATATTAAACTTACACCTAATCTGGATAAAAAGATTGAAATTAGACATCAAACGGATAATACCTTTATTTTTGAAAACATCATAAAAACAAATGAGTACTATCATTTTACGATGTGCAATCCTCCTTTTCATTCTTCAGAACAAGAAGCTACTAAAGGCACTCTTAGGAAACTTAAAAACCTAAAGATCAAAGAGTCTAATCTTAATTTCGGTGGACAAGCAAACGAATTATGGTGTAATGGTGGCGAAGCACTCTTTATAAAACGAATGATTAAACAAAGTATATCCTACAGAAATCAAGTAGCATGGTTCACATCATTGGTTTCGAAAAAAGAAAACTTAAAAAAAATTTATAAACAACTCGATAAACTAAAGGCAAACTACAAAACTGTTGACATGCCTATTGGAAACAAAATAAGTCGATTTATCGCCTGGAAATTCCCAGAAATTTAAACCACCCCTATTCCGGTGGTCTTCCGTGTATTTCTTCAAATTTTTCATCGAAGTTTTCACGTAAATAAGCATTCAATTTTTTTCTATAATCATCTTTTAACCAAGATAAAAAATTATGGGTGCTTCTGCTTATACATTTTGCATAACTCTGAATTCTGTGATCTATATCATCACCTAACATTTTTGCAAGTGCAATAGCATCATACACATCTTCGCTATTCTCGATGCATATTTTGGCATGCTGAGCAATAGATCTTTCCAGTACAACCTTTGATGACTCTCCTTTTCTAACGGAATCTTTATAAGTTTCTTTAATATCAAAATATACTTCCTTAGAGTTTGCAAATTCTGCTCTTAACTCTTCTGGCATTTCATGTTTAAACTTACTCTCAATTTCCTCATCATTAAGAAGTTTATCCATATAATAATCAGGAGAATTGAATATTTTTTGCCAATCTAAATCTGCACCCCAAGGTCCAAACCTATGATAGTTATTTCCTAAATCAATTACATTAAATGTTGATTTATTTTTGAGTATACGTGATCCTCTTCCAATCATTTGATAATACAAGGTCAAGGATTTAGTCGCACGATTTAAAATAATAGTATCTACTGTAGGTTCGTCAAAACCAGTGGTAAGAATACTAACCGATGTAAGAATAGCATCTGGAGTTTCTTTAAACCATTGTAATATTTGTTTACGCTGTTTTTTTGTTGCTGTATTATCTAAATGAGCAATTGCGTATCCAGCAGATCTAAACGTGTCATATACATGCAATGATGTATTAATACCATTATTAAATATTAAGGTCTTTTTACCCTTAGAATGTTTTTCATATGCTTGTAATAATTGACCAAGCATAGAACTATTGGTATATAAATCTTCAGAAGATTTCACTGTATAATCTCCATTGGATCCCACTTCTAAAGAGGTAAGTCCCATATTATAAGCAAATACTTCTGCTCTAGCCAAAAATTCATTCTCTATAAGAGATTCTATCGTTTCACCAACAATTAATTCATCATAATTATCTTTCATTGGTAGTTTTACATTAGAACTCAATGGAGTTGCTGTTACTCCTAAGATGAAAGATCTTTCAAAAAACTTAAATAATTTGGTAAATGAATTATAATGTGCTTCATCAATAATCACTAATCCTATATCAGAAATATCTAATTTGTCTTCATTCAACCTATTATTTAAGGTTTCCACCATCGCTACAAAGCAGCTATAATTAGCTTGATCATCTAAATTCGCTTTACTATCAACTACTTTATTCACCACTCCAAAACCAGTAAGCATACTAGAGGTTTGTTTACATAGTTCTATACGATGTGTCATTACCAACACCTTCTTATTATGGTGTTTTAGATATTGCCTAACAATCTCGGAAAAAATAACTGTTTTTCCTCCACCTGTAGGTAATTGGTACAACAAATGATAATCCTCTCTAGCATCTTCAAAACACTTAAAAATTTTATTTATAGCACCTTTCTGATAACTATATAAATCCTTACCAGTCTTTTTTTCCTGTAATTCCGTAGTTGAATCCGACATATTTTCTTATTTCTAGGGCTGCAAAACTAACTCCTTTTATGGATTTATGCAGATTATTTATCATAAAATATGTCAGGATTTTTTCAGGGTTTGTTAATTACACAGAATCTACTTGATTTTTGGAGATTTTATTCTGTTAAAATTACCACTTCAAATTGTACTTCATCAGACAAAAGATTATCCGCTACACCACCAAAAATACTTCCTGAAGCATGCGTTATACCCCATTTTGTTCTGTCAATAGCAAACTTTGTTTGAAACTTTATACCACCATCATTTTCATTTATATTGGCATCAAATGATATGGTGTTATTCATGTCTTTTATCATTAAATCTGCTTGTATGGTTACTTCAGAATTAGTCTTGTACAATACTTCTCTGATATAAAGCCTAGCAATTGGATATTTCTCTGTATCAAAGAAGTCTTCATTTTTTAAATGATCTACTAATCCTTCATTATAACCACCATCTATATTTACAATAGTATTCATGTCTACAATAAACTCTCCTCCTACAATTTTATCGTCCTTTTTATAAAATTCTCCACTTGAAAATTTTACAGTACCATAATGACCACCTGTATGTAGTTTATTAAATCCTTCCCATCTGAGTGAGCTACTATCCACTGATATTTTCATTACGGTGATCGAATCTAATAATAATGTTGGATTTTGATCTATAATATCTATTAATTCAATATCATAATGCAATGTAGAGTCTGGATGGGGAAATGTAATATTACCTGTTCTTTTACTTAAAGCCGGAGGAACAATTAATTCTTTAATTTCACCTTTTTGCATTCCAAGCAAACCTTCTTCTACTCCTTTAATCACCTGATTTCCCCCTACTAAAATTTTTAATGGATTTTGTCTATTTCTAGAAGTATATACAAGAGAATCATTCATATATCTCGTTGTCTCGTGGATTAGCACTTCCTGACCAGCAATTACTTTAGGCCCATTACCCGCTTTCGTAATTTTATATTTCAATCCTGAGTCTGTTGTTATATAATCATTTGATTCTGAACAAGCATATAGCGATGTAATTGTAATTATGGATAGATAGATTTTAACAAATAAATTACTCAATTTATTCGCTTGAATTCTTACTTTAGTCTTCATAGATATTATTTTTTGATTACTTTAAGCTAAAGTAGTTTTGGTATACGCTTACCTATATAAATGAGTTGTAAAAAAGTGTATCACAATTGTAAATAATATGTAAATATTAGAGTAATAAGCCATGTTCATGAAAAAAAAGGTAAAAGTTGTAGCTATTCTTCTTATTGTATTAGTTGGCAGTATATCGGTATTTAGTTTCTCCTCAAAAAAAATATCATTCTATCCAGAAAAAGTAAAAGTAGCTTTGAGGTCAGTTGGAAATCAATTGCTGTTGAAAAATAATGATACTACTTCCTTGGTATTACCGATAAAAAGAATATCTGATAAAACATATGAAATATCTTTTCAAAAGGAAATTGCCATTAACCCTGAAGAATTGGTAGAGATTATAGATGTAGAATTAAAAAAAACGGAACTTCCACAAAATTACATTACAGAACTAATAGATTGTACTACTAAAGAAGTTTCTTATAGCTATGAAGTATTAGGGCCTATTGAAGAAAATAGTATTTCTTGTATCGGTAGAAATTTTCCAGAAAGCTGCTATACCATCAAAGTAATGATGCTAGATGATACCGATCACTCTTTATATGGTAGTGTAGGTAATGTATATACTTTTTCTATGTTCGTTTTACTTTTAATTGCAATGTCTAGCTTGACATTTTTCAAAAGAAAAGAACAAAATAACACTACAGAAGTGAACTCTAATCACAGGATTATTGGAGAATTTCTATTTTTTCCGGACCAACAAAAGCTAGTTAAAGATGAAACCGAAATTAGTTTAACAACTAAAGAAAGTGAAATTTTAAACTTACTTGCACGTCAACCGAATCAGATTATAAAAAGAGAACAACTTATCAAAGAAGTTTGGGAAGATAATGGAGTTATCGTTGGTAGAAGTTTAGATATGTTCATTTCCAAATTACGTAAAAAATTAACTAACAATGCTGAAGTTAAGATTGTAAACATTCATGGTGTTGGGTATAAATTAGAAGTAACTACTAAAAACTAGACTCCTTTATCTCATTGGGAGTAAAAAAACAACTAAAAACTTTAAACATAGAACATCTTACTTGTGGTATAGTGAGATGTTCTATGTTCTAGATATATTAATGATGATGTTTTTGACCAAATGGTTTAATAATAATACCAACACTTAGGATAAAACCATCGGTTGGCGCATAAATTTCTGCAAAAGTTGGATTATCATTTGATCCTGAAACTAATGGAGAAAATCTACTCTGTCTTCGATCGGTAAAATTTTCAAAATTCACAAAAACGGTAGCCCAATTAAAATTACGCATTCCTAAAAGCCCCATTTTAATAAAATCGGTAGTTTCAGTTCCATCAGATAATAATTGTCTTCCAATATAATACGATTCAAAACCTAATCTCCATTTTTCATTTTCATACATGATAACACTACCCGCATTATGTCTTGCAGTCAAAGGCTTTTGAGGATTACCATCTAGATAATTTAACCTAGTATCAATAAATGCATAGTTAAGAAACCATCTAAAATCTCTATAACTGAACTTGATATTAGTTTCGGCTCCCCTACTAACAATATTATCATCAGCATTTTCATACTGAAAAAATCCAGTGCCTGTATTTGTAAGTAACAATCCCTTCTGAATAGCAGTAATATAGAATAGTTGATTTACCGAAAAATTTATCTCATCAGTTAAATAGGTTTCGTAGTTAAAATCAAGATTTACTCCATAAGATCTTTCAGCCTCTAAATTATCCTTATCAATACCTAGTATATTATTAAAATTGATAAATTCTGCTTCTTCGGTAAAAATATCAGGGATTTTATATCCCAATCCTCCACCTATTCTACTGGAGAATGACTGATTAGCCTTATATAGTAATGAAACTTTTGATAATGGAAAAAACCCCCAATCCTTAGCATAATCTGCTCTAAAACCTGTTTCTAATATCCAATTATCAGTAAAATCATAGATATTATTTACAAATAATCCAGCAGTAAGATCACTTTGATCACGCTGTAAACCTATCGACTCTTCGTCAAAATCAGTAGTATACAAATTAGCTCCAAAAACCCAGTCTGTTCTTTCTCCTATATTCTTATAAACAGCCTCTGTAAAAGAGTTTAACTGGTTTCCTTTAAAATTAATGGTTGGTACAGTTAAATCCCTATCGAAATAGGAAAAACTGTTTTTGATATAAAATGATTTTTCAGCATCAATATTACTTTTATATAAGGTTTGTGTACTTAAACGTCTGGAAATATTTTCTTCAGTATATAGATTATCTGCATTATTTTCAATAGCGTCTAGATTACCTCCCAACCTATCATCATAGGTCGCATTGACTCCGAACCAAAAGGTTGTTTTATCCGATGGATAATAAAAAAACTTTGGGTTAATAGCAATTGATTTTGTCTCAGGAAGATTACTAAACTCATCATCATCTGGATCAAAAGCCTTTTGGTAATGACCAGATCCGTATAAAGTGACTCCAAACTTTTCATTCCTTTTACTATAAAACACATTTCCTGTAGTTCCTAAAGCATGAGTCTGTGTTAACATAATATCCATATCTGGCTCTTCTTCTGGTGTTTTAGAAATTAAATTTACCAAACCAGCGATGGCACCACCCCCATAAAGTGTAGAAGAACTTCCTTTAATAATCTCAAACTGCTTTAGATCTAAAGGAGGAATATGTAGAATACTTAAACCACTAGAAAAACCAGAATACAAAGGAAAACCATCTCTTAGAAGTTGTGTATATCTTCCATCAAGACCTTGAATTCTGATATTCGCATTTCCACTACTTAATGAAGTTTGTTGCATTTGTATGCCCGTACTTTCTCTTAACACCATAGAAATATTAGTGGCATTCATTGCATTCTTTTCGCTTAACTCTTCTCCTCCAATAAATTCAATTCTAGTTGGAATTCTTTTAAAAGTTCTCGTACTTCGATTAGATTCCAAAATTACTTCTTCTAGCGCTTCTCCATCCTCATGAAGATAAACTGTGAAGATTTCTGGATAAGGTATTTCAATTGTATTTTCAATAGATTTAAAACCCAAAAAAGACACTTTATATGCGTATATTCCTTTTGGAATATCATTTATTACTGCAATACCATCTAAGTCAGTGATACTACCTTTATCTATATCTTTTAAATAGACTGTTGCGCCAATTAGTGGTTCATTTGTATCTTCTGATAATACTTTTATCGTAATGCTATGTGTTTGCCCATTTACATATGCAAATGAGAAAACAAGGAGTACGATACTCCATATTGTATTTTTCATTATGAAATAAAAATTAAAATTAATTTATGTCTCTGTAAATAGAATTCGAATGAATTCAATTAAAAAATTAGGACATAAACCGTGGCGGCTGCCATATATCAGAAAGAAAGTGATATATATACTGTGGTTGAATTGTGAAATCATCTTTAGAAATAATTTCAGGTTTTATTTCTAAAACATATTGTTTTTGTAATTCATAGGTGATCGTTACCCCACAACAGAGACATATGCAAAGCTCCGAACAAGAATCTTCATCATCATGAGAATGATCATGATCTCCATAAAATGAAAATTTACCATCTTCATTTATCTCAAAAGCATCTTCGCATGGTTTTATTGTTAAACCAACTATGAAAATCGATAAAATGACACAAAAAAATCTCATATCTTTTGCAAAGATAAATGAAAAGGAAATTGAGACAATTAATGTTGGTGAATTTTTTCTAAGAAAATACTTTCACACTATGATCTGTAACAATTTATGATCTAGAGCTTCTTATAAAATATAAATGAAGAGAACTATACCCTATATTGATGATGAAAACAAATAATTATTAGCTGGTTGCATTTAAATACATGAAGAAAATAAATACTATAAAAAAAGAACTTTTTCCAGCATTATTGGTATATATATTCACTTGGTTTATTAGCCTAACACTTGTTATAATTGGCGCCATGAATCAAGGGTTTACATTTTCAGAATCTTTCGTAATATTTGGAAATGCTTTGGTTAAAACAAGGTTTGCCATTGTAATACACATTTTCTTTGTGATATTATACCTAGTTTATTTAGTCCTAAGATATTTTATAAGGGTTTACAAAAAAAGAGGTTTCAAAATAATGTCTAAACAATTTTCAGTACGACTTCTGATGCCTTTAGTTTTAATTTTTGGAATTTATAAACTCTTAATCTTTAAAAACAGTTTCGAAAATTTTGATTACAATTGGATACAAACGGTTGAAAACAATACAGGAATCTCTAAAGATTTGTATCAAAAGGATGGAAAACATCGTGGTATGAGTGTATTTGGTTGGTATAATGAAGATTTTGATGCAATTGATGATCTTATCAAAACTAACATAGAATGGGTAGCCGTAGTCCCATTTTTAGATCAAGAAAACGAAGAATCCTCGGAAATGCGAATTCCTAAAGAAATTGGTAAATGGTCAAAAAGAGATAGTCTTCATCTAAGAACCATAACAGCACTTCGAGAGAATAACATACATGTCATGCTAAAACCACACCTGTGGTTAGGTACTGGTTGGAGATCCAATATAAACCATGCTAAGAAAGAGAACTGGGATATTTGGTTTGAGTCTTATCGTAAAAATATACTGCATTACGCTAAAATGGCAGCAGATACAGATGTTGAATTATTTTGTATTGGCACAGAATTACGAAGTTCATTGGAAAATCAACCAAAGAAATGGATCGAATTAGTTAAAGAAATTAAAAATGTATATCAAGGTAAGCTAACGTATGCAGCGAATTGGGATGGTGAATTTGACTACGTTGAATTTTGGGATGAATTAGATTATATCGGTATCCAGGCATATTTTCCATTAACTAAAGTCTCATCACCGGATCTAGATGTAATCAAAAAGGGATGGGAAAGATATACAAAAATGCTATCCAACTTATCTGAAAAACACGATAAACCAATCTTGTTTACTGAAGTAGGTTATAAAAGCGAAGTTTCCGCTACCATTAAACCTTGGGAATGGGGATCAGCATTTAGTATCTTATCTAAGCAAAAGTCTGACAAAACACAACAACTCGCCTACCAAGCGCTTTATGAAGAATTTTGGGATAAAAATTGGTTTGCAGGGTCATATATTTGGCAATGGAACATACAATCTAAAAAAGAAAATGCGCCTACCAATTTAGATTTTTCTCCACGATTTAAACCCGCAGAAAATACTATTGCTAAATGGTATGGAACAACCGGTAAATAATAACTATAGAGATCTAAAGCTAACTTACACCCTACCAATATAAATAATATCTGATTACTATTTAAAATAAATGCAACCGAAATGTTGCGTATTGAATAATTTTGGTTAAATTAGCAACCATAAAGTTGCATAATATTAATCATTTAAAAAACGAACATCATGAAAGATCAAATTATCAAAGAACGTATTCTTAAACATCCAATAGACAAAATATGGAATGCTATTACCAAACAAGAAGAAATATCCAATTGGTTTTTACCTGCGGATTTCAAAGCAGAAGTTGGTTATAATTATACCTTTAACTCACCAGATAAAGAAAATTGCGAACCTATCATCGGTATCATTCAACGAGCTACCCCTTACACCCTAATCTATACATGGAAAATTGAAGGTACTGACGTTGATACTACAGTGAAATGGAATCTTACTGAAACTTCTGAAGGCACTAAATTGGTATTAGAACATTCAGGGATTTCTAATTATGCTGGTACAACAGCTATTGAGATGTATACCAGTTTTAATGGTGGATGGGATAACTGCTTAACTGGTCTTTTAAATTATTTAATTCAAGAAGTTCATGCAGGATAAAATCACTCGTATACTAAAGGCGGTAGCAGATCCAACAAGACGCGAAATATTTCATGCTCTTGTTGTTACAGCAACGGCTCTTCCAATCACCCAGGTATCTAGTCAATTCGACATCAGCCGACAGGGAGTCACTAAACATTTAAAAACTCTTGAAGATGCTGGTCTGGTCACTATAAGTACAAGAGGGAGAGAACGCTTTTGTAGTGCAGATACCAAACCACTTATAGAAGTTAGCAAATGGCTAAAATTCTACGAAAAATTCTGGGATGACTCCCTAGACAATTTAGCTTCTTATTTAGATTAAAGTTCTTAATGACTAAGATTTAATCTAAGCCAACGGCATCGTATATCTGTACCTTATTCCAAAGAGAAGAGGCTTCTTCAATAAATAAAAGATGAGCATCTTCTTTTTGGTATAAATCCTGTTCTTCTTTTGAAGAAAAAGTTACAACAATATTATAGGTATAGGTATTATCTACTACTTCTCTATCCGTTCCTGCCGGAGTTCCCACAAAATTGGTTTTTGCGTATTTAGAGGTTTTTAAAAACTTATCTAACGCTACTTCAAATTGCTTTCTATCCTCTTGATTATTTGGATTCTTAAGCCAAATATAAACTGAATGCACAAAATGCTTATCAAATACGTCTTCATTATTGTTACAAGACGATACTGATAGCATCGTTACGCCTATTAATAACAAACAACATACACGATGTACTTTATTCCATTGCTTTAAGAGATTCATATTATAAAAATTAGTTAGTTTTTAAATTTACAAAATCTCACTGTTGTTTACATAAAATAAAAAACTAAACCAGTAATAATTTTATAGACGGAATACATAATTTGGGTATTACAATGTTTATGGCTACATTGTTTTTATAAAACAACCTAATAACCAATTAATTATGAATACGAATATCAAAACGCCCATTTGGTTCTGGATTATAAGTGTTATCGCATTATTATGGAATCTTATGGGAGTGATGGCCTATTTAGCACAAGCTTACATGACTGATGAGATCTTAAAAGCAATGCCTGAAGCAGATCAAAACTTTCATAACAATATTCCCGCTTGGGTTACTGCGGTTTTCGCAATAGCCGTATTTTCAGGAACTCTTGGATGTATTGCATTACTGATAAAGAAAAAATGGGCTATCATATTGTTTATCATTTCCTTAGTAACTGTACTTGCCCAACAATTTTATAATTTCTTTATTCAGGATTTTGTAGCATTAACTGGTCAACGAATTTATATGCCCATCTGTATTGTTGTTTTTGGAGCATTTCTAATTTGGTTCTCTAAATATTCAAATAATAAGGGATGGATTTCATAAAACCTATAATTCCTTTCATAACAAAAGCAGTATTTAAATTAATACTGCTTTTGTTTTTTATAAAACTATCTACATCTTATTCCTCTAAATCTTTTAGGATATTCTCTGCTGCTTCCATGTTTTTACCGTATATCTTTTTTACCCACTTTGCGAAGAATATAAAAAAGATGATCCCGAAAGGTATAAAAAATGCTATTGACCAAAGTTTATCTACATCATCAAACAAGTCCTTCCCTCCTATTATTTTTGAGGTAACCGGAAGAATTAAAAATATCAATAAAAAACTCAAATAATATGATACTTTTTGAAGTGATTGGAATTGTTTTTTGCGTTTTGTATATGTAATTAATGTATCCTTATATGTATTTTCATAAAAATTAATACTGCTTATTTTATTGATGGATCGTAATGACAAAATTGGTAGTACTAATAATATAATGGCACAGCTAATTCCAAATGCTGCATTATACCAAGTATCCAGAGTATTTAACTTTACAATGATTAAAATAGCCATTGCATAACAAATAATAGTTCCTAAAATCTCTGGATAGGCAATTTTGTTCCATTTTTTTCTGTATCGCTCCTGTGTCATCATAATAATCATTTTATCGGTTAATTTTTTTTGTTTCTCTAATTGGTCACTTATATCAGACCATATTGTTTGCATTTCCTCTAATTCCATCCCCATTTATTTTTTAATTATTTGCGTCTTCAGTTTTTGCTTTATTCTAGAAATACGTGTTCCAACATTCGTAGCACTTAATCCAGTAATTGTAGCTATCTCTTCATATTTTTTACCTTCTAATAGTAATAAAATCAGACCTTTTTCGAGATCATTAAGCATTTTTATATGAGCATACACAACCTTTAATTTCTCTTCGAACTCCGTGTCGTAATTCTCTGTCTGTTTCAATACTACCTGATCAATTCCGACTTTGCTTCCTTTTCTTTTTTCCTTTCTTAATCTAGTTATTGCAGTATTTAAAGCAACTCTATACATCCAGGTACTAATTTTGGCATCACCTCTAAAACTATCATAGGCTTTCCATAATTGATATACTATTTCCTGATACAAATCCTGTTGATCTTCAGATTGATCTGTATACACGGTTGTTATTTTGAAAATAACACCTTCATTTTGTTTAATAATGCGAGTAAATTCTTCTTCCTTACTCATTTTTAGATTCTATTTTCTATATAAGTATACCTTATGATTAAAAAATCACATTATTTATGAAAAAAATTAGAAAAACTTTTATATGAAGTTATAAAAAGTAGTGGGAACCACTTAAAAAATGGTAGATCATCGAAGAAAATGGATAAAAAAATTATTCCTTTACTACTATTAAGGTAGCTTTTACACCTGTAGTAAGGTTCCATTCGTTAGCAGTAATGACATTACCTTGGTCATCATGAAGTTGGAATTCTGCGGTGTTTGGACCAGAAGTACCTTGGTTTAAAGCTTGAATATCAATTTTATTAAAACCTTTTATAAGATCAATTTTAAAACCCTGAAAAACAGCATCTAAATAGACACTAGAACGGATAACATCATCGTTCAAGAAGATTCGTACTAAATCTCCGTCTACTGATTCATAATCTCTATAGATAAGATAAACAAACTCTGCATTACTTTTAAAATCACCCAAGTACTGATCTGATTTATATTCTTCCTTTATTTCTTTATCTTTTTGAAACCACTTAGGAACGGACTTAAAATTTGGTTTTAAAAGTCCATTATTACCTGTCATATCAAAAGGTTTCTGCGTTCTATTAAATCGAATAGAATCTTCTAAGCTGGTATATAAAGAAAAGTTGTTTTTAGGTTTTGTTAAACCCGGAGTAAGTTTATAAGTACTGGTTTTTAAATCACTGTTTTTGTCTATTTGTAAAGATGAAATAGGTTTTTCTATTTGTGCCTGTAACGTAGCTACAAACCACAAAAAAAATATCGATATAACAGTTGATTTCGTCTTCATTCTTCCTTTATGCTATATAGTCGTTAAAGATAACTAATCCCTTACTTTTTTCTGTTAATTACTTTCAAAAACTCTACCAAACTACGAATAAACCGTACAAAACATCAAAAATCACATATTAACAAAAAAAACACCCGTTGATACTTGTAAGATAAATCCGATATTTATTATTTTGTTATAAAAAACAACCCATGTATATTTTCCCTATAATAATTGTTCTTTTAGCAGTAGTCATTTTTTTAGGTTTTCGATATATCAGTTTAGCATCTAAACTTAAACGGAAAAATGATGAATTAAGTACTTTAATTAGTTCTACAGAAAAAAAAGAACAAAAAAATCAAGAGTTTATTTCTTCTTTGAGTCAAGAATTAAGAACTCCGTTATACGGAATTATGGGATTAACCAATATTTTGGTAAATGAACACCCAGAATTATCGGATAATAAAAATCTTAAGTCCTTAAAGTTTTCTGGAGATTATCTATTAACTCTCATCAATAATGTATTACAGGTTAATGTGCTGGAAACTGAAAAAATAGAGGTTGATAAGCAGCAGATTGATCTTAGAGAACTAACTCAAAATGTGGTTAATTCTTTCAGTTACGCTACCGAAAATAGTGGTAATACTCTAAATCTAGAGTTCGATGATGAAATTCCAGAAAAGCTTATTGGAAATTCTTCTATTCTTTCACAAATTTTAATGAACTTGATTAGTAACGCCTTACGCTTTACTAAAAATGGAAATATTGTTTTTTCTGTCAATTTAATTACCAAAAAAGGAAGTATGAATAATATTTCTTTTAAAATTAAGCATGATGGAAACGAGATTACAAAAGAAGATGAAAGATCTATATACCAAGAGTTTATTGATATTGATAAGGTAAAAAAATCGTATTTAGGAAGTGGACTTAATTCATTAATCGTAAGAGGATTGGCTAAATCTATTGAAGGAGAAATTATCGTACAAAATAATTCTCATGCAGGATCTGAATATGCGTTTGTAGTAGACTTAGAAACTGTGAACGAAAATGCGAGCACAAATAATGAGTCTACAGGGAATGAAAAACAAAAAGCACTAATAGTTGATGACAATAAACTAAATTTATTAGTTGCTAATAAAATTTTATCCAAAGAAAATTTTGAATGCACAACAATAGATAATGGGTTTGATGCTATTGAACTTGCCAAAGATAATTCTTATGACATTATTTTAATGGATATAAACATGCCTAAACTTAATGGTATAGGGACCACAAAAAGAATACGAGAATTTGATCATAAAACACCTATTATTGCACTAACTGCTGTAGATGTTACTCAGTTAAATAGACAGATTATGCAAGCAGGTTTAAACGACTATATATTAAAACCTTATGATAAGAATATCTTATTAGAAATGATCCATAAACACATACCTAATTAGTTCTTAGTAAATAACTATTTCCTGTCCGATATTTAGTACCGAATTATATCTGATTTCATTAATCTTACAGATTTCCGAAACTTCAATATCATGTTTCCTAGCGATACCATGCAATGTATCTCCTTTCCGGACAACATAAACACTTCTAGTCGTTGGCTCTTCAATTATTTTCTCTATTGTTTGTTGAACTACTATTTTACTTTTTCTTGTAGAACGATGCGATCTAGGCGTCATCCACTTTTTGGTAACCGCAATTTGTTCAGATCTTACTTTGGTATTTTCAGAGAAATCAAAAAGATATTCAGGATGTATGCTTTTACCATGATATCTTACTTCTAAATGTAAATGACTTCCTCGGGCATTCCCGGATACTCCGCCTTTACCAATAACTTGTCCTTTTTCTACAAGATCATTTTCTTGTACCATATATTTAGAAAGATGAGCATAAACAGTTTCTAAACCATTTTCATGTCGTATAACTACCGTTTTTCCATGACCAGAATGTCGTCTTGCATATCTAACTTTACCACTAAGCAATGCTTTTACATTATCCCCTGTCTGAAGGTCAATATCTATTCCTTGATGTGCTCTTCCCCTTCTCCAACCATATCTAGAAGTAACCACCATTTTATGATCAACTGGCGAAGAGAATACAGAATCCTTAAAATGAAGTAAAAAAGGACGTTTATCGAATTTCTTTTTCAAAAAAGTATTGAAAATCTTGGTATTCCAATTTTCATCATAAACGCTTGTTATGATTTCCTTATTTATAACTCCTTCTTCTTCGCTATTCTGAGTAATAATATATTGCCGATTAACCTTGTAGATAGGCAAATATGTCTTCTTACCATCTAATACCAATTCTTTGTAATCCAATAAAACTTTAGCCTCAGTATTATCGGAATATTGTGCAAACAAAGATGAAGTAGCTATACCGACTAGAATTAATAAGAACGTGAGTTTCCCTTTATTCAAAAACATGAATGTCAAAAATTTTAAATCCTAAGTAAATTTTATTCAAAGCACTTTCATTTTTAAGTAAGACGATATTTTGTTTAAGGCGTTACAATAATATTAATTATTCATTTAATAACAATATTTCTTTTTTAAAAGCAGTTAAACAAACAAATGGTTAAAAATCAAAATATTACACAAAAACCCTTGATATATTTACCGTAAAAACAATACGGGATATATTTTTTATGTAAACTTTTTAACATATTTTAAGAATTTAATGTGAAAAGTTTAGTAGGTAAAATTATAATAAAATGCTCCACAATCAGTTTTAGGTAGCATATAAAAGATTAATTAAATAACCATGAAAAAAGTATTCACACTAATCGCATTATCTGGAGCCTTAATGACTACCTCTTGTGTATCAAAGAAGAAGTATTTGGCTCTTGAGCAAGATCTAAACAATACGCGTAGTACATTACAGAAGACTACCGTAGAGAAAGAAGAGCTTGAGTCTAAATTTGCAAAAATTGAAGCAAGAGTTGCGGATTATAACGCAAAGATTAACTCTTTAAGAGACTCTAATAATGAAAAAATGGTGATGGTGGATGACCTAGCTGTAATCTCTAACAACACCAAAAAGAAAATGAATGAAACCCTTGCTCAGGTTAGTCCTGAAAAATTACAAGGCGCTAGAACATTACAAGACTCAATGAATCTTGCAGTTTCTCATAATTTGAAGAATTCATTAGATGACAGCTTAAAAGAAGATGAAGACATTTCTATCGACATTGATCAAACGGTAGTAATGATCTCTATTTCGGACAAGATGCTATTTAATAGTGGAAGCTACAGAGTAAGTAATAAGGCAAATGATATCCTTGAAAAACTTGCTCAAGTAATTAACTCAGAGCCTAGTCTTGATGTAATGATTGAGGGACACACAGATCCTAGAACTATCAGTACTCCTGCATTAGAAGATAACTGGGATTTAAGTGTTAAAAGAGCAACTTCTATTACTAGATTATTACAAAATAAGTATAATGTAGATCCTGCTAAATTAATCGCTTCTGGAAGAAGCAGTTACCAGCCATTAGTTGAAAATGACACGGAAGAAAATATGGCAATCAACAGACGTACAAGAATTGTATTATTACCAAATCTTGACAAATTCTTTGCAATGTTATCTTCTAACTAAGAAGAAAGAATTTATAATATCAAAAAAGGCCGCCATTAGGTGGTCTTTTTTTGTTTACAATTGGTTGTGTTAGATTCAAATATCAGCACCATGAATCAATACAAAACGTAAATATTGTAATACCATTTTGTCTTTAATTAAAACCACATAAGCTATCTATCCTTGGATTTGAACTAATTATAAAATATTTACTTTAAATTACCGCACAAATCAATAGCTATGTTTAGTTATTTAATAGTGTTTAAACGTATATAAAAACACAGAAGATAACATCATAAATAAGCAAAAGAGCCATCTCAACAATGAGATGGCTCTTAGTCTGTATAAGGTATATCTTTATTTAATTATTTCACTTTTGCTTATTTCTTAGTACAAGAACTCTAATGCTACAACATCAAAATTAGAGAACTCTCCTTGTGTACTGTTATCATAACAAGAAATCATGATAGAACCGGAATCCAATCCAGCAGCACCCCATCTGTTTTCTGTTGGTGTACCTGGAATATTGATTGCTCCAGCAGCTTGACCTTCAGCACTATCTTGCTCGTTGTTATTTCCACATCTTCTTCTCGCATAATCTGTATGTCTTAAACCTACAGCATGACCTATTTCATGGGTGATTACATGTTCATTGATGTTATTATTACTATTTGCTAACCCTCCATCAATTCTAATTAATTGACCAGGTCTTCCTCCACTTGGAAAATCAGCACGACCACCAACTCCAGTTCCTCCTTGATTGAATACAATCATATCAGCACCATTTGTATTAGATCCAAACGTTAATCTAAAATTTAGATTCGTGTTTAATCTATTATAGTTATTTACAGCCCACTGTAATCCGGTACGCATATTTGTTGTTAATGCACAACAAGAACCTGTATATCCTAAAATATCGATAGTAGTATTAGCACCACTAATTAAATTAAAAGTTCTATACTGTTTAGTGTTGTTTTCACCTTCTAACATAGCGTAGTCACCATTTAAAAGTTTTTTACGCTCTAGAGCGATATCGCCAGAAATAACATACATGGTAGCATTACCATCTAAATCTGTCATCATTTCTTTTACAGCACCATTAGGATTTACAGCTGCCTTGGTTAGAGCTTCTATTTCTTCAATTGATAAGTCCGATGCTAAATCAGGTTGAGCTTCATTAACATCATTTTTCTGACAAGAGATTACTAATCCTGCCACTACAGCGCTAAGCGCTAATAATTTGATTTTTTTCATTTCTAAGTTGAGTTTGTTTTACTACTAATAAAAGAATGTAGTTAGCATTCACATAGTAGCAAAATGTTTATAAAAGATACACCTTATGCAGACAGCAAAAGATATTGTGTTTATTTAAGTTAATAATTTTCGAAAAGAATAAGGGTTTTAAAAAATCTAAAACAAAGAAATTTTTAATAGTATAGAATAGTATAAAAATATCTAAAAACGTATGGTTAAATAAAAACCTAGAAAGTCCTATTGATGGAGTATATCAAAATAAGTCCTATATTTTTTTCGGAAGGATTTGGTGGGCAAAAGATTGACCAAACCAAGTGGTTTAATTTTATTCGTCTTCATTTTAAGTAGTTGAGTTTGTATAATATATTAAGAACCATAGTTACTTAGTTCTACACTAATTTTTTTCCGAGGAAAATTTCACTATTAATGCGACGGCAAGATATATGTTTTTTTTAAAGAAAAAAGTTAAATACTAAATATTTTTTTACAAATACGGCAAAACCGTAAATAAAATTCAACAAAAAGACGATAACTATTAAAAAATTGGAAAAAACATAAAATACATTATAGAGGTAGTTTTTTTACCAAAATAAAACCTCTCCACTTTTATAAAATACGGATAATATTATTCTATATAGGTATTTACACTAGTGGTAAGTTTACAAGAGCTATGAAGCATTTTCTTGAATTTTAATGCTAAATGTTCATCATTGAATTTCATCGCCTCACTTATACTATTAGACAAAACCAATTCTCCAATTAAATACTCTACAAAATAAGTTTGATCATCGGTAAGCAATACATATTCGGTCATAAACTATTTATTTCTCAATAATAATTACCCTGCCTATAATTAACGAGTAATATATCATAATTCTAATTGTTCAAAGTTACTTTTTAACAAGCCTACTTTTTACTACTGTTTTATGATGTTATCAAATTCTTATTCACAATCATATATATTTCAATTATAAAGGAAGTTTTAAGTTTAAAAATTCATGTTTTTTTCGTAACTTATTGATGGTCAAACATTAAATCATTCCATCATGAAACTCATCCTTTTAATTACCTGTAGCTTATTCTCAATTAACACCTTCGATAATCATAATTTTAGTAGCACTATGGACTTATATAACCTTGAAGGTGTGTGGGACTTAAAACATCAGTTTTTATATGATCATAATGAAATTTCGGACACTATCTATAATATAAATGGTTATCGCCAAGTAAAAATGTATAGCAAGGGAAAAGTGATGTGGACACGTTTCGATCCGTCAGATAACAATGAATGGTTCGGTTATGGCACATATACCATAAAAGGAACCATTTTAGAAGAGCGATTAGAATATGCTTCTGGTCCAATGATGAAAATTGTAGACACTACCCAAGTATTTAAATTTGAACTAGTCATGAATAAAAATTCTTATCAGCAAATTGCAATCGATGAAAACGGACAGTATTCAAGATCAGAAAATTATATAAAAGTGGAATAAACTTCATATTTTGTTAGATTTTAAAATTATCAAAGGGATTTTAACCCGTAAATATGGGTTCTAATCCCCTTTTTTTATGAACCGTTTCCTTATACTTTTGTTTCAAGTTAAAAGTAATAATACACTATAATTTATCCCAGTTACAATCTTACTCTTTTTCAGGTCTGAGAAATGGTAATAAGCTTCCCCATTAGAATCCCTATTTAGATAAAAATTAACTAATCAAACTAAATACATTTCTATGAAAGCACTTAGATTTTCAACATTACTAGCCATTTTTCTATTTACCTTTCTTTCCTGCAAGAAAAAGGAGATTTCCGAAGAAACACAAGAATTTATTCAAGAACCAACAAAAGAGCAGCTCGATAAATTATTTAATATGGGTATCAATATAGATAATGTCTCTATTGAAGAAATTACTACTCCAGATAAAAAAACAAATACATATTTTATCTCAGGTGATATTATGGTACCTGTATCCGATTTAGATTCTTATGCAGCGTTAGAACCTTTAGAAAATGGAAATAAGCAATATCGTGATATCAATATTGTATCTCCAGCTAATAGAAACATCAATATTCTTGGGTTTACAGGAGGAAGTGCAGGTCTTACATCAAGGATGCAAACAGCTTTACGATGGGCAGTTAACAATTATAATGCATTACCCAATAGTCTTAATTTCAATCTTACATTTGGAGCAAATATTGGAGCAGCCGATATAGTAGTATTCCAGGTTAATAACCCAAATGGAGGCGGAAGTGCTGGATTTCCTGATTTATTAGGTAAACCTTATCCTTGGGTTAGAATTAACTCTGGAACACAAGCTTTTAGTACTAATGTTAATGAACATGTAATCACCCATGAAATTGGACATTGTCTCGGTTTAAGACATCAGGATTGGATTAACCGACAAAGCTGTGGAAACACTGGAGGCATACAAGTAGAGCCACCAGCGATCTGGATACCTGGAACACCAACTTCTCCAGATGCAGATTCGATTATGTTGGCTTGCTTTGGAAATGATGAAGATGGAGAATTTACGGACACCGATAGAACAGCATTGAATATACTTTATTAACCATATCACATATCTTAAAACCTTTTAAAGCCATATAATTTTTTATATGGCTTTTGTAATTCATTAAACCTTTTTCTTTTGAACTAGTCTTATTAGCGAACATAAAATTTAATACTATGAAAACTATAAGAACTCTAAAAATAGCATTACCATTATTAGTCGTAATCTTTTTAATAGGAAGTAGTTTTACCATTGCACCTTTAAAATGGGAACATTTGGGAACCAGAACGGTGAATTACAAATTAGATAGAGATGTTATTAAAGTAACGGCAAAAGATGGAAGATTTAAAAAACTAAAACTAAAGGTAACTAATGGTTCTCTAAATATGCACAGAGTGGTTGTTCAATACGGAAATGGTGAAAAACAAGTAATCGCTATCAAAAAGAATTTTGCGAAAGGCGGAACAACTAGACTTATCGATTTAAAACGAAATAAAAGAATTATAAGAGATATTACATTCTTTTATGACACAAAAAATTTATCTAGGAAACGTGCTAAAGTACATGTTTTTGGAAAGCACTAGTGGTAAATATTTGATATAAAAATGTTGAAGTATTTTATAGTTTATAGAATACTTCAACTTAATTTAATAAATAATACCCACATTTTAAATATGCTCCTTCTTTAAAAGCAATTGGATGATCAATATCATGAAATGTTTTTTCCAATACCGTAAAACTTCTACCAGTATTGATAATATGTTCTTCACATATGCTAAAAAAATCATCTGATTGTACTCTGGAAGAGCAAGATGCTAACACTAAAATCCCTTTATTCACTACTAAACGTGCACCAAGTCTTGCTAACCTCGCGTAGCTGTTTTTTGCTCCATCTATTTCACTTTCTCTTTTAGCAAATGAAGGAGGATCGATTACCACAATATCGAATCGCTGCTTATCATCGATTAATTGTTGTAAACCTTCAAAAGCATCTGCAACCATAATATTATGAGTTCCTGAATGCGTATTAAGCTGAGCATTCTCTTTTGCCATTTCCAAAGCATGCTTACTGATATCGAGGCTTGTAACCTCTTTTGCGCTTCCTGCTAATGCGTGAATAGAAAAACCTCCTGCATACGAAAAAACATCTAGTACAGTTTTATTATTTGCTAATTCCCCTACTCTTTTTCTATTATGTCTATGATCTAAGAAATACCCAGTCTTATGACCTTTGATAACATTCGCGGAAAACAATACACCATGCTCTCTAAAAATTACAACTTCATCTTTTAATGTTCCATAAATAACATCACCATCAGATACACCAAAGGTATTTCCAGTAGTTTGCAAAGATCTACTTAATCGTAAAACTACCGTATTACAATCAGAGACTTCTATTAAATGAGGAACGATCCAATTTAAATATGGAAACCAAATATGAGAATATAATTTTATTACTAATACTTCGTCATATACATCGGCGATAAAACCTGGCATTCTATCATTCTCTCCGAAAAGTAATCGATAACTATTGGTGTCCGTTTCTAATAAAGGTTTTCTTAGTTGATAAGCTTCCTGAATCCTCGTGGCAAACCAATCATTGTTTATCTGAGCTGCTTTTTTAAATTGAATTAATTTTATCCGAATTGGAGAATAAGGGTCGTATAATCCTATAGCCAGTATCTTATTCTTTTTATTATCATAAATAATTGCTAAGTCCCCTGCATTGCCTTTGTTACTCTGTTTCGCAATACTGTTTTCAAAAATCCATGGATGCTCCTTTCTAACCATTTTTTCGGCAGAAGGTTTTAGTTTTATCGCTAGTCGTTGAATTGTGATATCTGGAATAAGATTCATATTCTGCAAGAATAATAATATTTTTTAGTTTATGAGAATTATTACAAATAAAAACGGGATTGTATGTGCAAGACAACCCCGTTTTAACCAAAACTTTTTAAAGTGTAACCTATATCGGAAAAGTCAGATTAGACATATGATAGGTGTGACATCTTACATTGAGATTTAAGAGTATTTCGCGTGTAATATATTTGTTGGTTAATTATAACACGAATGTTAATAAAAGTCTGGTTTCTTATTATAAAAGTAAAACAATTATATCATTTTCTATTGCGTCTTAACCTCAAAAAAAGTGGAAGAAAATAGTTGGAATTTTAACAAAAAAAGAAAGCGCCCATCCCAAGAAGTATCAGGATAAACGCCCAAAAAAAGTATTGTTCGAACTTGTAAATATCAAGTAAAGAAATCTCGCTTTTTGATTGTTAATCGAATCGATTCTTATCTTTAAAAAGCATACATCCCAAGAAGTATCAGGATCTACCCTCTTTTAGTATTCAATTCAACTTTTGTTTATCTAGTAATAGATCTTGTTGATTTCTCTACTGTTTACATCTATATGACGCACATGATGTAATATTGTTACACTTTATTTTAATTTTTTTTTGAATAAAAACAACAAAATCTATCAAATCCCAGTAAAATCAACAGGTTTCAGGTCAAAAAAAAATCATTTTTCTTAGATAGAAAAATGATTTTTATAAATTTAAATGCTTTTTATTGTTCTGAATTATAGATTTTTAGCATTCTTTACTTTAGTTTTTGTCAAAGCTAATTCCAAAACTTCACTCATTTCTTTTACATAATGAAATTTTAATCCTTTTAGATATTCTTGCTTTATTTCATCAATATCTCTCTTATTATCTTCGCAAAGCAGAATTTCTTTTATATGAGCTCTTTTTGCTGCAAGTATCTTTTCTTTAATACCTCCTACTGGTAACACTTTTCCTCTTAATGTTATTTCTCCAGTCATTGCAATACTCTTCTTTACTTTTCTTTGAGTAAATAAAGAGACTAATGAAGTAAGCATTGTAATTCCAGCACTAGGTCCATCTTTTGGTGTTGCTCCTTCTGGAACATGAATATGCACATTATAGTTACTAAATATTTCCTGATTAATTCCAAGAACATCTGCATTGGCCTTAATATATTCCATGGCTATGGTAGCAGATTCCTTCATCACTTTACCAAGATTACCTGTAATGGTAAGACTTCCTTTTCCTTTTGACAAGATGGATTCGATAAATAAAATATCGCCACCAACACTTGTCCATGCCAATCCGGTAACTACTCCTGCTACCTCATTGCTTTCATATTTATCGCGTTCTAATCGAGGAATTCCAAGAACTTCCACCACATCATCATTACTCACCTTTACATTATAGGATTCATCCATAGCAATGTTCTTGGCAGCATAACGAACCATTTTTGCTATCTGTTTTTCTAATCCTCTAACTCCTGATTCTCTAGTATATCCTTCGACAATTTTCTCTAATTGAGCCTTTCCTATTTTAAGATGAGATTTATCCAACCCATGCTCTACCAATTGCTTTGGAAGTAAGTGTTGTTTTGCAATTTCTACTTTTTCCTCTATTGTATAACCTGTAACATTTATAATTTCCATACGATCACGCAAGGCAGGCTGAATTGTATTTAAACTATTAGAGGTAGCAATGAACATAACTTTAGAAAGATCGAATCCCATTTCTAAAAAGTTATCATGAAACTCCGAATTTTGCTCAGGATCTAATACTTCTAACAAAGCTGATGAAGGGTCCCCTTGATTTCCAACTGAAAGTTTATCTATTTCATCCAAAACAAACACTGGATTACTAGTCCCCGCTTTTTTAAGACTTTGGATAATTCTACCAGGCATTGCCCCAATATAGGTTTTTCTATGTCCTCTTATCTCTGCTTCATCTCGTAATCCACCAAGTGAAATACGCACATATTCTCTACCAAGTGCTTCGGCTACGGATTTCCCTAAAGAAGTTTTACCTACTCCAGGAGGACCATAAAGACATAATATAGGAGATTTCATATCATTACGAAGTTTTAGCACCGCTAAATATTCGATAATACGTTTCTTTACATCATCTAATCCATAATGATCTCTATCTAAAATCTTTTTTGCTCTTTTTAAATCGAACTGATCCTTACTAAATTCATTCCAAGGAAGATCCAAGAATAAATCCAAGTAATTACGTTGGATAGAATACTCGGCAACCTGAGGATTCATACGACGCATTTTGGATAATTCTTTATCAAAATGCTTTTGTACTTTCTCATCCCATTTCTTGTCCTTACTACGTGCTTGCATTTCCTCTATTTCATCCTCATGTGAAACCCCACCCAGTTCTTCCTGAATGGTTTTCATCTGCTGATGAAGAAAGTACTCTCGTTGTTGCTGGCTCATATCGTGCTGAACCTTATTCTGAATATCGTTCCGAAGTTCTAACTTCTGGAACTCTAAATTCATATATTTTAATGTAGCAAGTGCTCTATCCTTGATATTATCAATTTCCAGTATCTTTTGTTTCTCCTCTACTGGCAAATTAAGATTCGATGAAACAAAATTGATCAGAAAAGAATTACTTTCAATGTTTTTGATAGCAAAAGAAGCTTCAGAAGGAATATTTGGACTTTCCTTAATAATCTCCAATGCTAAATCTTTAATCGAATCAATAATCGTATTAAATTCTTGATTTTCTTTAGCGGGTCTTATTTCCGGAACTTCAATTACCTTTGCTTTAATATAAGGATCTTCTTCAATAATCTGATCTATCTTAAATCTCTTTTTCCCTTGTAAAATAACTGTAGTATTCCCATCAGGCATTTTAAGAACTCTTAAGATTCTAGCTACTACTCCTATCGTATTGATATCTTTAGAACCTGGGTTTTCTACATCTTCTTCCTTTTGAGAAACGACCCCTATAGTTTTATTCCCGTTATTGGCTTCATTTAAAAGCTTAATGGATTTATCTCTACCAGCAGTAATCGGAATTACAACACCAGGAAACAAAACTGTATTTCTTAGAGGTAAAATAGAGAGTACCTCTGGTAAATCTTCTTTATCAATTTCCTCTTCATCCTCTGGTGTCATTAAAGGAATTAATTCAGCATCTTCATTGATCCCTTGAAATGACAAACTGTCAAGAGTTGTTAATTTGGATTTTGTCATAAGTATATATCAAAGTCATTTTGTCATTTGAACAAAATAACATTATTGTAAAAAATTATTTAATCTAACTTTAGCATCGGAAATACCTATAAAATAAGGACATTAACGATATTTCTATTTAACTAATTCAATTGTTATGCCATAAACTTTAAAAAAAATATTTCAAAACTGTAACAAAATACAACTAGCTGTATCTTTATACTAAAACAAACTATTTTTTTGACACTAACCGAACTAAATACAGAGCAGCTCATAGAAAGATGCCGCAAGCAAGATCAAGGAGCGCAGATGGAAATTTATAATCGCTATTACAAAGCAATGTACAACACTGCTTTTAGAATTATAAAAGATTCTGCTGAAGCCGAAGATGTAATGCAAGAAGCCTTTCTAACGGCTTTTACAAAATTATCTATGTTAGAAGATAGTAAAGTATTTGGTTCATGGTTAAAAAAGATAGTAGTTAATTCCAGTCTTACAATATCTCGTAAGCGCACTACCTATGGTGAGGTCCCTTTAGAAGCCGTATCGTATGCCCTTACAGATGAAACAGAAGGGGTTGTAAGAGAAGATTTAACTAGTGTAAAAGCAAATGCAGTATTGCAAACGCTAAAGGAATTAAAGGAAAGTTATAGTACAGCATTGTCTTTACACTTAATTGAAGGGTATGATTACGAGGAAATTTGCGAAATATTGAATATATCATATTCTAATTGCCGTACCCTAATTTCTCGAGCAAAAGAAAGTCTACGTAAAAAACTAGTAGTTGCATGAAAACCGAAGATGAAATAGACAAATTATTTGAACGCATGGAAAATCAACTTGATGTATTTGAACCATCAGCTGATCATAAACTTCGCTTCTTAGAAAAATTACAATCACAAAATCAAGTAATTTCTTTACAACCTAAGAAACGAAATTGGATAAGGCCATTAGCGATTGCTGCATCGATAGCGGTATTAATAGGTATGATTTCGATCGCTCCTATTTTTCAGACCAATGAAAAAGCTGAATTAGCTAGTGTTTCTCCTCAGATGGAAGAAACTCAGAATTTCTTTACCGTTGCTATTCAAAATCAACTAGAAGAAATAAGCAAAAACTCATCTGAAGAAACTAATGCACTTGTAGACGATGCTATGAAACAATTAGAAAAATTAGAGACTAGCTACGAAATTTTAAAAAAGGATTTAGTAGAAAGTAGCAATGACAAAAGAGTTATTAGTGCTATGATAAAGAATTTTCAACAACGCGCCTCTCTTTTGGAAAATGTATTAGAAAAAATTAACGATATCAACAAATTAAAATTATCAGAAAATGAAACCAACATACTATAAAATCTTATGTTTTTTGTTTCTTATTCCGACTTTGGTGTTAGCTAACAACAATAATGGAATGAAAGGAAAGTATACAAAAGAAAAATCTTTGAAAAAGGAATTTTCTGTAAACAGTGATGCTTTACTAAAAATTAGTAATGATTATGGAAATCTAGATATCACATCTTGGGACCAAAACAAAGTAGTAATGGAAATTACCATTAAAGTTAATGGGAATGATGAGGAAAAAGTGATCAAAAAATTGGAAAGTATAAATGTGGATTTTGAATCTAGCGCTTCGTTAGTAGATGCTAAAACTACCTTTAATAAAGAAGGGAAATCTTGGTGGTCTAAGTTTTCTGATGGATGGAACGGAAGCAACATCAAAATGGAGATCAATTATAATGTAAAGGTACCCATAACTAACAACGTACAATTAAGCAATGATTACGGTAGTATTACACTAGACAAAATTACGGGTAATGCAAAATTAAGTTGTGATTATGGTCAAATTATTGTTGGTGAATTAATGGGTAATGAAAATTATATAAGTTTTGACTATACCCACAATAGCACAATAAAATATATGAAAGCTGGAAAAATTAGTGCTGATTACTCCGATTTTACCTTAGAAAATGGAGAAAACATCCTTCTTAATGCAGATTATACTAAATCCAGAATAAAAGCTATTAAAGAACTAAATTACAACTGTGATTATGGTAGTTTAAAAGTGGAAAACGTTGGTGTTTTCAAAGGGAACGGAGACTACTTGGATACAAATATTGGTAATGTTAGTACTAGCGTAAACATTAATTCTGATTATGGATCGATAGCCATTGATAATCTAGAAGTGACTACAAAAAATGTGACTATCCGAACAGATTATACAGGTGTTGGTATTGGGTATAATTCCAATCTAAACTTCGATTTCAGTATTAGAACTTCATATGGTGGAATTAGCCTTGATGATGATATCAATATCATGAAAAAAAATAGAGAAAACACTGACAAGGATTATAGTGGTTATAACGGCCAGAAAAATAGTGGTAACTCCATTGATATTTCTACCAGCTATGGCAGTGTTAAATTAAGAAAAAATTAATCATTCAAATATTCAATCAATTATGAGAACAGCAACAATCATTTTAAGTTTAGCCATTTGTAGTATCACAACAGTAAACGCACAGTGGTGGGGAAATAGCAAGAAAATTGAAGGAGATGGTAATGTAGTTACCAAAACAAGAAATCTATCTGAATATGATCAGGTAAAAGTAAAAGGTAGCCTAGATGTATCTTTAGTATCCGGTACAGAAGGAAACATTAAAATAGAGGGTGAAAGCAATCTTATTCCTTATGTAGTAACCGAAATTGATGGTGATGCTTTAAAAATTTATGTAAAAAAAGGATATTATTTAAAGGTAAGCAGAAACAAAGAACTTATCATAACGGTACCTTTTAAAGATTTGAGCAAAGTAAGCCTTACTGGATCAGGCGATGTATATAGCGATGATGTTATTAAAGCATCTGACTTTAAAACAAGCGTTTCTGGTTCTGGAGATGTTCGATTAGCAGTAGAAGCCAATAATATCCAAAGTTCGGTTTCTGGAAGTGGAGACCTTGTACTAAAAGGTACAGCCGATAATCTAGAGTGTAAGGTAACAGGTTCTGGAGATCTAAAAGCATATGACTTAAAAGCTAAAGATGTAGTAGCATCAGTGACAGGATCTGGAGATATTAAAGTAACTTCTACATCCTATATAAAAGCAAGAGTTACAGGTTCAGGTGATATCGATTACCAAGGAAATCCTGAAAGAGAAGACAAAAAAGTATCTGGTTCTGGAGATATTACCAGACACTAAAAGAAGCATATTTCAATAATCCGAAAACTGCTTAAAGAAGTTTTACTTCTTAGGCAGTTTTTTTTACGTCTAATAATTTCTACTTTTGTAATTATCTTGATGTAAGTTAATAAGGGAACTAACATCAAATTAAAGTATACTACTTTAATAACCCCAAAACAAGAACGAACACGTTGTATTTTTTATCGAAAAAAGAAATTCCTCTTCATGATATCCTCCCAAAAGGATATGTAGATATACATTCTCATTTATTACCTGGTATAGATGATGGTGTACAAACAGTCTACCAATCTGCATACATCATTGAGCAATTCAAAAACCTAGGACTCACAAAAATTATTACTACTCCTCACATTATGAATGAAGTATGGCCAAATACTTCTAAAACTATACAGGAGAAACATAATGAAATGCAAAAAGCACTAGTTACTTTGGAGATCGACGTCAATTTAAAAGCAAGTGCCGAATATATGCTGGATGATTTATTTTTTAAGAGAATTCAAAATGAAGATATTATTCCATTGCATAAAAACTATATACTGGTTGAGATGTCCACTTTTAACCCTCCAATAAATCTAAATGAATTACTTTTTGAAATTAAATTAAAAGGGTACTCTCCTATTCTAGCTCATCCAGAAAGATATTCTTATTATCAGGATAGTATTAATAAATATAAAGAATTGAAAGAGTCCGGTTTTTTATTTCAGCTAAATTTACTTTCAATTTCTGGATATTATGGTGAATTGGTCAAAAAAACAGCTTATAAAATGCTAAACGAAGATCTTTTTGACTTTGTTGGATCCGATGTACATAATTATCAGCAGTTTGAAACACTTGAAAAGGGCTTTTTACCAAAGTATATTGCTAAAATTTCAAAACTTATGGAAAATAATATGATAGTTTTTAGTTAACCTTTAACTCCATATCCGTAGCCATAGCCATATCCAACCTTATCACCTGCAGCATTCAATAACACAGCCATATTTGGTAAACGTTTTTCTCTGTAGAAATTCTCAGGAACCTGAAGTATTCTTTTGTCGGAATAATTTTCTCTTACTATATAAATACTTAAATCAGCAAAATGACCAATTAGCAAAGTATCTGTTACTAAACTTACTGGAGCCGTATCTACAACAATATAGTCATAATTGTTACCTAGGTATTCAAACATTTCTTTCACCCTATCATTCATCAACAACTCTGCTGGGTTTGGTGGAATTACACCAGAAGGCACTACAAATAACGGGTCTTGTTCTCCTTGTTCGTAAATGACATCCTCAGGTTTTAATTCCAAATTCATAATGAAATTGGTAAATCCAGGCGTATCTTTCCCCTTAGGTAATTCAAAGAAATTATGAAACTTGGGATCTCTAAAATCCGTTCCTAAATACGCAATTTTCTTTCCAGATATTGCTAATGTTTTTGCAAGGTTAGATGAAACTAAAGTCTTTCCTTCTCCTGATATAGTAGAGGTAACAAAAATAACTTTTCCAGTTTCTTTATGATTACCTGCCATTAAGAAACCTAAATTCGTTCTTAGAATTCTAAATGCCTCTGCTACTGAAGATCTACTGTTCCTAGAAACAACAATTTTACTTTTCTTACTTTTTGTTTTAGGGATAGCTCCTAAAATTGGCATAGAAAGAGATCTTTCTAGGTCTTCTCGAGAATTTACTTTTGTATTAAATAAATCTAATAAATAGATCGTTAAAAATGGAAGGGCTAATCCCATAAAAATAGCTCCAAAAAAGATCATCTTTTTATTTGGAGATACTGGATAAGAACCTAGAGTTGAAGCTTTATCGATAACACGAGCATTCGATAATGTGATATGACTCGTAATTTCAGCTTCTTCTCTCTTTTGTAATAAGTACAGGTACAATTGTTCTTTAATTCCTTGCTCTCTACCAATTGCAGTAAGTTCTTTTTGTCGAAGTGGAGCATTATATAATTGCCCACTGAAATATTTATCTTGTGTTCTAAGACTATTCAAACTTATATTAATGGAATTTTTGGCACCGTTTAAACTCGCTATTAATCCTTGTCGTAATGAATTAATTTGTTCTACGATATTAACAACCACAGGATTCTGCTCACTAGAAGATTTTAGTAATCTTTTCCTCTGGCTTATTAATTGGTTATATCGAGCTACCGTAGAAGTAATAGAGGGATCATCGAAACCTAATGTAGAAGGTAAAATATCATATTTACCATCTTGACTTAACACAAATCTTCTTGTAGATTCAATTTTTCTTAATTGAGTTTCTAACCTATTTATCTCTTGAAGGTTTCTGGAATCTATATCTGCAACTCTTTGCGTTTGAGCAGACACATCATTCGTCAATCCAAATTTAGACTTATATCCAGCTGCTTCATCATCTACCGCGGATAAATCACCAGAAATGAGTTCTAATCTTTCATTAATAAAACCAGCAGTTCTAGCTGAGGTAATCTTCTTGTTCTCTATGGTAGATTTATTATATTCTTCTACCAAATTATTAATGATATCCTTGGCCTTTTCCTTAACTGGATCATTAAGAGACAGTTTAACAATAGATGACCCTTTACCTATAGTGATTATAGCTAATTTATTTCTATATTTTTGGGCTACAATATTTACTGGAGTAACCTTAATATGGATAATCTTTCCTTTATTTGTCTGAATATCCTCTATGCTTGGCGTTATTACTATATCGCCAATACTTGTATTGATAGTTTTTCCAAAAGAATGATCGCTTAATTTCTGCCCTTCTTTATCAACAAAAGAAAATGTAGTTTCAGAATTAATAAGAACCCTAAAATCTTTAGACTTAGTATGCACAATGGAATCAGCAGAAAGAAAATTAATCTCTACCACTGATTTTGGATAGTTTTCCGTTTCCAATACTCTTCCTTTAGTAAAGTATTGTACATTAAGCTTCAGATTATTCACTACGTTAGTTAGTAGTGTTCTTGATTTCATAATCTGAATCTCATTTTCGATTTTATTCTGAGAATCATCTAATAGTCCTAAATCTTTAAAGGCTGCTAATTCAGATTCGCTAACACTTTCCTCTTGAGATATTAGTATAGTTCCTGAGACATTGTATTCAGGAATCGTATAGCGTACATGAAGATAAGCGAGTGTTCCAAAAATGATTACACTGAGTAAAAACCAGTACCATTTCTTTACATATTTTAGAATTTCATCTCTAAAATTGAAACTAGACTTTGGTGCAGTGTTATTAACAAACGTATCGTTGTTTTCCGTACTATTATTTGTAATCATACCAACTATCTTAAGATAAGTGCTAAAGCCGCTAGACCAACACTTATAACACTTAACACAACTCCAATGGTTTTATCATTACCTTTAGAGTTTTTCACTCTAGCCTCATTTGGCTCTACATACAATACATCATTTTGGGCTAAATAATATACGGGAGAATCAAAAATGGACTTAGAAGTTAGATCCACACGATGATAGGTATTAACTCCATCGTTCTCACGGATAACCATTACGTTCCCCCTTTTTCCCATTATAGTTAAATCTCCAGCTAATCCAATAGCTTCAATAATAGTTATTCTTTCATTCGGAATGGTGAACGATCCAGGTTGTCCAACTTCACCAATTACTGTAATCTTAAAGTTTTTCAGTCTCACATTAACTATAGGATCCTTAATATAAACTTTAAGTTTTTCCTTCAACATATCCTTTATCTGAATACGTGTAAGACCAGATATTTTTAATTTCCCCAATACGGGAAAATCAATATTTCCTTCTTCATCAATTAAATATGTAGGTTCGCTTGCCCCATTGGCAGAAGCACCACCACTCTCCGCACCAGTTGCAGGTAAGCTTGCTCCTTGCATCAAATTAAAAGGTCTTGCAGCATCCATATCCGTAGCGGAAACCGTGATACTCACCACATCATCTACTTTAAAAACTGGAGTAAATGAATTGGCTGATTTAATTTCCTCCAAATCTTTAGACTCTTGAAAATACACAACATCTGTTGGTGTTTTACAGGAAAATGTAAATACAACTAATAATAATATAATAATAAGGTTATATGAACGCATATGTATAAGTTCTTTTCTTTAGGGCTTTTCAATATCAAACAAAAATAAAATAATATTCTTGTTTATAATAACAATTTTAAAAGAAGACTAAACTAAAACTTTAGGGTTTTTATTGTTAGTCTCTTGATTTTTTACATCAATACTTTCAAAGGCAGAATTCTTGGAAATAAACTCTGGAACTATTTCCTTAAGTTTTCCTACAATTTTATGGTCTTGATTAAATAAATTCATGATACATAGATCATCTATTTTATCCATAATAAGAGGACAATCTTCATCATCATGCTTGCTTATCATAATTTTCTTGTGATACGTAGGCAATGTATTCTCTGTATCAGCAAGAAGCTCTTCATACAGCTTTTCCCCTGGTCTTAATCCTGTGATTTCAATATCAATATCATTAGGGTAGTTTAAACCGGATAATCTGATCATTTTTTTAGCTAAATCAAATATTTTCACGGACTCTCCCATATCAAATATAAAAATCTCACCTCCATTACCCATAGTTCCTGCTTCAATTACCAATTGAGAAGCCTCGGGTATCGTCATAAAGAATCGTGTTACATCTTTATGAGTAACTGTAAGAGGTCCTCCTTTATCTATTTGTTTTTTAAATAAAGGTATAACAGAACCATTAGATCCTAGAACATTTCCAAATCTAGTAGTGATAAACTTAGTCTTGCTTGTTTTATGAAGACACTTGATATACATCTCGGCTACTCTTTTTGTAGCCCCCATAACATTTGTAGGATTAACTGCTTTATCAGTGGATACGAAAACAAATTTATCTACTCCAAATTCTGAAGATAAGTCAGCTAACTTTCTTGTTCCTAAAACATTAATTTTAATAGCCTCGCAAGGGTTATTTTCCATTAAAGGAACATGTTTATACGCCGCCGCATGAAAAACCATATTAGGCTTAAATCTCTCAAATATAGTTTTTATACGCTGATGATCTCTGATATCAGCAACTATTGGTGTAAAATTAACAACACCTTTACTTAGTAATTCTTGTTGCAGATCATATAAAGGAGATTCTGCTTGATCCACTAAAACTAAATGCTTATAACTATAAAATGAAGCTTGTCTCACGATTTCACTACCGATAGATCCAGCCGCACCAGTAATCATAATCACCTTATCGTGTAATTCTTTCTTGATATTCTGATTTTCTAAAGCAATTGGAGCTCTATCTAATAAATCTTCAATCTGAATCTGTTTAATTTGAGAAACATTTAATTTCCCATCTATCCAATCATTAATAGCAGGAATTATTTTAACCTTTACTGATAACTTCAATAAATTATCTGAAATTTGAGAAAGACGTTGTTTATCGATATGCGGAATCGAAACAATAATCTCTGTTATATTGTTTTTTGTAATATAAGTTTGATCAACTGATTGAGATCTATAAACCTTAATTCCATTTATTGTTTTCCCTATTTTTTGTGGATTGTCATCAATAAATCCAACAACGGTTACTGATTTATGAGAGTCATTAGTAATGGCCGCTAATGTAATAAGACCAGAATCTCCAGCACCATATATCATCACTCTTGAAGAATCTCCAAGTTTTGATTTTATATACAAATAACAGTATTTAAAGATCAAACGACTAGTAGTAAGTGTAATGATATTTAATAAATAATGTACACATATTATTGAAACCGGTATATTTAGTAATTCAGGCATTAATGACAATCTACTCGATACCATTAGTGCTCCACTTAAGGCTATCAGAACAGTTACTGCTAAAAACAAATTATAAGCATCTCTCATTCCTGTATGCCTAACTACTCCTTTATACGAACCTATTAATAAGAAGCTAATAGCCGCTAACGCGGTCATAACCGGTATCTGATAGACAAAATTGGTAAGGTCGAAATCAAAAGTAATACCGAATCTAACTACATATGCTAAAAAGAAATTAAAAATAGTAATAGCAATATCAATAGACAACACAAGCCATTTAGAAGCGTGCTTATGCGAATTATTAATTATGTAATCCTTTATCATCTCAACTCGTTTTTAATTACCGATACAATTCTAAATAAATCTTCTTCTCTTAGATTGGACCCGCTAGGTAAGCAAAGTCCGCGATCAAATAGGTCATTAGAAATTCCATTGAGGTACGCATCACAATCTGCAAAAACAGGTTGAAGGTGCATGGGTTTCCATAGTGGTCTTGATTCTATGTTTTCTTTAGCTAATGCTAATCGTAATTGCTCTCTTAATTCAAAAGAGGTGGTTTCTATACACGTCAACCATCTATTTGAATAAGAACCCTCAGGTTCTTGCAAAAACTTTATATCTGTAGAATCATTTAAATGTTTACAATAATATTCAAAATTATTACGTCTATAACCAACATGTTTATCTAGTACTTCCATCTGGCCACGGCCTATACCCGCTATGATATTACTCATTCGGTAATTATACCCGATTTCGCTATGTTGGTAATGTGGTGCATTATCTCTAGCTTGCGTAGATAGAAAAATGGCTTTTCTTTTTAGCTCTTCATTTTTTGCTACTAAAGCTCCACCACCAGAAGTAGTAATAATTTTGTTCCCATTAAAAGATAATATGGAGATATCCCCAAAAGTTCCACACTTAACTCCATGATAAGTACTTCCAAGAGACTCTGCACTATCTTCTAAAACTGGAATTTGATACTCAGTAGCTATTCTATGGATTGCTTCAGCATCATATGGCATACCATATAAATGTACGGCAATAATAGCCTTTGGTTTTTTACCTTTAGAAATTCTATCTTTAATAGCTAACTCTAATTGCTCAGGACAGATATTCCAAGTTTCTCTTTCGCTATCGATAAATACAGGTTTAGCTCCAAGATATACAATAGGATTCGCTGATGCTGCAAATGTCATACTCTGACATAACACTTCATCTCCTTGCGTAACTCCTAATAATATCAAACCTAAATGTAATGCCGACGTACCAGAAGCTAACGCGGCAACGTGACTATCATTTTGGAGATAGCTCTCTAAATCATTCTCAAAACCATCTACGTTTGGCCCTAACGGTGCAACCCAATTTGTATCAAAAGCTTGTTTAACAAAACTTTGCTCTGTTCCCCCCATGTGCGGTGAAGAAAGCCATATCTTTTTGGATTCTACTGCATTCATAATTTTTCCCCATTAATTATTGAACAATAATTTATCCTCAACAATTGCTCCAAAAAGGAACAAATGCTAGATTCTTTTTCATGACAATCTAATAAAATGTAAGGAAGAAGGGGGTAGTACTTCCAATATGTATTTTACTCTTACTTGCTTTAACCAATGCTAAAATAGTTCAGTTAGATTTAATATCACTGGAAAAATTAATTTTTTAGATAGAATACTTAAAAAAAGCGTTTAACAGCATAACTATTTCGAAATAGTTTACGAAACAAGGGATTTACCGTAAGAAAATTACTATATATTCTTACATAAGAACCAAGTATTTACCTACACAAATGGTAATTACTATTCACATTTTAAGCCTAAAATCCATTTTTTAACGTTTTATAACCAAATTTAATTTAAAATTAACCCCATACATTCTTACGCAATTATCTTCTGAAAAAACACTACAATAATATCAGTTATTTTAACACCACAACTCAGGAATTTAGCTGTTTTTTTAGTGAGGGTTTTACCCCTCGAATCAATTCACGAAATGTATCCAATAAAGTACGAGAAAATAGTTTTTAAAAAAAAGTGAATAATACTTGATTAATTAAATAAATTACGTAAAATTTACTCGCTTCAAAAAACAACCAATTTACATTTTTCTATTAACGATCCCCGAATTTTATATTAATGATTATTCATGTTATTTAATTCTCTAGATTTTTTCATCTTCCTTCCGATAGTTTTTATTGTCTATTGGACACTTTTTAAAAAGAATTTAAAATTTCAGAACATTTTTATTCTGATTTCTAGTTACTTTTTTTATGCAATGTGGGACTGGCGTTTTCTGTTCTTAATTCTTGCTAGCACTATATTAGACTTTATCATTGGGCCTCTTATACATACTAGTAATTCTAACAACATTCGAAAAAGATGGTTATGGGTAAGTATTATTTTTAATATTGGCCTTCTTGGCTTTTTTAAATACTACAATTTCTTTGTAGACTCTTGGATTGACATGATGAACACAATAGGTTACAAAGCTGATAATTCATGGACTTTACAAATTATATTACCTGTAGGAATATCATTTTATACATTTCAGACGATGTCCTATTCGCTTGATATTTACTACAAGAGACTTACTCCTACTAAGGATTTTATATCTTTTGCCACTTTTGTAAGTTTTTTTCCGCAACTAGTTGCAGGACCTATAGAGAGAGCTTCTAATTTACTCTCACAAATAACAACTAAAAAAACTTTTAACTATATACAATGTAAAGAAGGTATTAAACTTATTCTTTGGGGTTTATTCAAAAAAGTAGTAATTGCTGATTCTATAGCTCCAATAGTAGATGACATCTTTGCTAATTATGAAACTTACTCTGCCTCTACTCTAGTTTTGGGAGTTTCGCTATTTAGTTTTCAAGTATATGGCGATTTTAGCGGATATTCTGATATTGCTATTGGGACTTCGAAGCTCTTTGGTATAGAATTAATGTCTAATTTTAAATTTCCTAATTTTTCAAGAAATGTTGCAGAATATTGGCAAAGATGGCATGTTTCATTATCCACATGGTTTCGTCATTACGTATACATTCCACTTGGAGGCAGCAGAGTTAGCAAACTAAAATCCGTAAGAAACATTGTTATTATATTTCTAGTAAGCGGCTTTTGGCATGGTGCTAATTGGACCTTCGTATTTTGGGGAGCTATTCATGCACTTCTTTACATTCCTGTATTTCTAATGGGTCGAAATCGTATTTATATGAATAATGTAGTAGCAGAAAACCAATGGTTTCCATCTATTAAAGAGATATTTCAAATTTTATTGACATTTTCTTTAGTAACTTTTTCAAGAGTGTTCTTTAGATCGGAATCCATTACTGATGCTTTTGGTTTTCTAAAACAATTATATTCTAATTTCAAATTTGAGACTTATGCACATCCTTTAGGATATAGAATGATAGATTATTTTATTCTTTTAGCATTGTTTGTACTTTATGAGTATCTAATTAGAAGAGATGAAAGATCTCCATTCAAATTCAAATCAAAAATTGTACGATTTGCTTTGTATACTCTGGTAATACTAGCGATGCTATTATTTTTTGATGACAATATAGATCGATCTTTTATTTATTTTCAATTTTAAAATGACTATCTAATCCACTATATAGTATGAAAAAACTTATTCTTAAAAGTGCTTTATATTTTTTTCTGATACTCATTTCTTTAGAATTGCTTGTTCGGATTTTTCATTTAGGAAAAGACACCCCAACGAGAATACTAGACGAGCATAAAGTAGAAAAATGGTTACCAAACCAACAGGGGTTTTCAGTTACAGGGAATAGAAGACAAAATTTTTCAGAATTTCATATTAATAATTCAGGATACAATTCGTATAGAGAATTTATACCTTCTATAGATAAAGTTGAAGTTGCATTGGTAGGAGATTCATTTATTGAAGGTTTTCATCAGAATTATTACAATTCTATTGGTAAAAAAATCGAAAAATCTATTCCTGGAATTGAAGTTTATGAATATGGATATGCTGGATATGACTTTGCTGATCAGTTACATTTGGTAAATGCTTACCAAGAGCAATTTAACGTTATTGATCACGTTATTTTGGGAATAAAATTTTCAAATGATTTAACTAGAGGGACTTACAAAGTAGTACAAGGAAGATTAGCCTTAGAATCGACAACGAATCGATTACTCAAAAAAAGTAAGTTACTAGTTTATTGTAAAAGTATTGGTGTCCTAGACCCTCCTCAAATGTTGCTTTATCGATTAAAAAATCTACTAAAACCTCACACCCCAACAAAGGAAATTTCTGATAAAGAAAAACAAGAAGCAATAAAGAAAAAAGAAGAACAATATTTAACTAACTTCAAAAGCTTAGTTAAAACATATGGTTTTGACAAGACTCGCTATACACTATTATTAGATTCTAAGATCACTAGTGACTATTTTATAACATATCTTAACAATGAAGGCTTTAATTACATCGATTTTGCAGATTATTTTGCAAAAAGCAAAAAGCCAACAACATTAATTTATGATAGACACTGGAATGATCATGGTAGAGAGTTAATAGCAAAATCAATTTCGGATTACCTTAAAAAGATACCTGCCATTAAATAAACTATTGTTTTTGTACGATTTTTTGCATTTTAGAAGTGCCTAAAATCAAAAATGATTTTTCTTGTTCCGATAAAACTACTACTCTAACATCAGAAACCTTATCTATGCTGGTATACAGAAAGTCAAAAACTTTACTACGAATAGATTTATAACTCTCCGAATTATAATCTATCTCTGGAAGATTCTCATTATAATTTAGATCTTCTATTTTAGATACTTCAAAAGTTTCTGAATTTATTCCAAGTGATTGTTTACGTTTCGCTTTATAATTTTTATATCGTACATATGCAATTTTGAAAACAAACTCTTTAAACAATACTTTTGTATACTCTATGTTTCCTTTTATAATAGCTAATAAAGATCTTTTGGGATATATGACCTGATGTTCAAAATTATAAATATGATTACACCACTCCCTTTTATAACTCAAATCTCCCATACCCATTTCGTAAGATTTATGGTCATTAGCTATTAACCAATCTACCTTTTTATAAATCTCAACGCTTCCTAAACTAAACTTAGAATAATCAATGTCATATGAAGAAATTGCACTAAACAATCGTCGTTGAAAATGATGATTTAAAGAAACAATAATTGGCTGATCCCCATCAAAAGCAACAAACATAGAAGCTTTTTTCTCATTAATTAAGGTGAAATACAGTTTCTTATAATAATCCCATCTTAAAAGACTCTGACTAACATCATTACGCTGCTCAAATCGTCTGACTAACATTTTTTCAAGACTATCCATATAAGCATCATAGATATCCTTTTCTATGCTGCCATAATATGTTTTGTAAGTAATATCAAAACAAGTTTCTAATCGTTTAATTCTTCTTCTAATACCTTTGGCATTACTTCTAAAACGATGTTTTATATATGCATCTGCACTGGAAAAACCATCTAAAAAAATAGCATATCCTTTAAAAAACTGATCTACCTTTTTGACAGTAAAGTTTGTATCATCAAGACTTGGTTCTAAGTAGTCCGAAATAAAAAAAACAGAATATATTTCATTCGGTTCATTTACAAGTGTACTGTCATAATTTTCGTTTTCAATAACTTCATTGGAATTTTCGGATTTAACTCCAGAAAATACTTTAGGAATTGAGGATTTTTCGAAAAGCTCGAAGAAATAATCTATACTGTTTTTTTTCACCCGATTGAATTTCTGGATAATTAATATTATCTGTTGTTTAGTCTATAATATGGAAAGAAGTAATTATTAAGCTCCTCTTTATCTAGCTGTGCATATGTATCACAAGATGCTAAACACAACTCATCATAGACTTTCTCATTAATTACCTTTCTACCTGTATAAAAGGTAGCATCTTGATCTTTTGGGAAAAGAGATTTTTTATTCTTATACAATCCATCTCCATCCTTCATTCCTCCTCCTAAAACATAATATTTCTTTCCATTACTAATTGCCCATTCGATTACTTTAACCCGCAAAAAGTCATTAGGACGATAGCTAAAGTACTCAGCATTAGTTCCTCCTAAGAAAGCAAATATGGTATCCTTATAATTAATGATTAACTCAACAGAAATTGGAATTTCTTGATAGTAAACAACAATGATAGAAAAATTATTAAGATTCGATAAAATTAGATCTTCGAAATATGTGTTAGAAAAAAAGTAAATTTTATCTGCATTATTCCTAGTCATTGTGTCTTCATAAATACTATGAAATATTTTAATGATATCCTTTGTAATTTCGTGTCTATGAAATACTTTAAAATCTAAATCGTAATTTATCGCCTTTCTGTAGTTATTACGAACCTTTGGTAAAAAGGCATTCCATTGTTCTTCAAAATCATTAATCAACATTCCTTTAACATTAGACAGTGTCTTGATCAACGAACCAGAATAATTCTGATGATTTGAATTTAAACTAAAACGAATAAACTCTGTTATCACATTATTTTCCTTGTACCAAACATCAACTAAACGCCAAAACTCTGATAGATCTACTGCTGTTATATCTTCATTAAATAAAGGACCACTATACCCATATGGACTGATAGCATCGTAATAAGGAACATCAGTATTATTAATATTGATTTTTCTTAAAACAAAAGGCATTAAAACTATAGGATCATCATCTTTTTCTAACAAAAAACATCTTAGATGGTCTCCTTCTTTCTCAAAATAACGCATATGTTCTATAGAATAATACACATTATTTCCCCATCTATTTATGAGCAGATCTTTGTAATTCTGTATCTCTACAGAATCATTGAGCTTTTTAATTTGTATTTTATAGTTGTTCAATGCAAAAATGTTTGGTATGGATATTTCGGTTTAATAGTACTCTTAATCTAGGGGGTAGATTTTTTTATTTTTACAGTTATTTCATTTTTTAGGTTCTAAAAGTTTAAAATATTGATGTATATTCTCGGACAACACACTTGAAAGCCAGATAATTCTTCCACAATGTTCTACATGCCAGACAGCTTTACCATCAAAAATATTTCCGGCCAAAAGTGGTCCCATAACATGTAAATTCTTAGATGACTCTAAGGATTCGTTTACATCAAAACCAATATTAGATTCATTAGGAACACATAATTCTTTTTGAATCAGATTCTTTAACAATTCAGGAACATCTGATGCTTTTAGATTTGTACCTCCGATACAATTGAAAACAACATCGACAGTATCTTTACTTATCTTATTAGTTTTAGATGCTGTATCTAAATATTCGAAAAAATGTGCTTGATCAGATTCTTTTTTAATATCAACAAATCTTCCTGCAATATGTTCAAAACGATTTTCCTCTTTTAAAGCATCGATAGTTTTCGAATAATGATATCCCGCACAACGTTGTCTACGTCCAATATCATTACCATACAAGCATGCAAACTTTTTTAATTCTTCACGATTTAATTTTTTCAGTAATGCTCCGAAAGCACTAGATATAATATCGACTGTAGAAGCTGCACCTAATTTAACATCATCAGCTACATCTAAATCTTTATATGTTGCTTCGGCAATTTGGCTAGCAGTCAAGTCTTCCTTGTCCTTTAGCGCTAATAAATTTTTAGGAGTATATTTCTTTTTTCCCTCTTCATCTATAATAGAATCTGGAGAAAGTCCTTGTGTAGACAACATTGTAAACTTATCAATCTTGGATCCAATAGCGTCTAAATCATTTAGCTTATACAACATCTCTAATCCACTCGCATTTGCTCCAACAATTAAAGCATTTACTTCTTTAGCATTCTTGCCTTTTAAAAACAACTCTAATTGTCCTAAAACTTCACCCAAATTTGGTTTATAAGGGTTATTGATAAACATTAGATTATCCTCCTGAATTAAATCTTCATTCTTCCATAATTTTAGCGTAGGAAGTGAACCTACCGACAGAATGACTTTTTCTGATGATATTTTTTTATGATCACATAATGATAATGTATAAAAATCATTATTCTTTTCAATATCTGTTACTTCGGAGTTGATGTAATCTACAGTTACCCTATTCTCATTTATGGCTTTTTCAAGAGTACTTTTTACTTTTTGATCAATGTAAGAGCCGAAAAATCGACGCGGAATAAACAGATCTTCCCACTCATTATTTTTAAGCCTTTCTTTATGTGTAGCTAACCACTCTAGGGACAATTGTCCACCTTCTGTTCTAAATTCATCTAATAGCCATTCTTTATTTAGATTAAGCCATTCAATGAATTTACTCAATTCTGGTTCTGGCAAAAAATTCTTCAAAGAAGTAATTAATAAAACCGAGTAACCAGACCTAACACCGTATGGAATACCTGTATAAAACTCTGGATATCGATCAATAATTGTAAGTGAAATTTTCTTGTTAATTGGTTTTTTTTCTAAAAGATCAAGAAAATGTAATATAGAGAATGAGGACGAAATTCCTGATCCTATAAAAGTGATATCTGTGTGGTTAATTTCAAAATCCATAAATTATGGTTGTTTTGTTTTGATTACACGTGCTGGATTTCCAACTACGGTAGTATATTCGGGAACATCTTTAATAATAACTGTACCGGCTCCTATCAATGTTTCTTTTCCTATTTCTTTTACTCCAGTCATAGCAGTAACTCCCATACCTATATAAGCATTCTTTCTAACATTGATCAGTGCTCCTATATTTACACCAGAAGACATAAAAACTCCATCTTCCAATGTCACATGATGCGCTATTGTACTATCCATATTGATCATAATATAATTCCCTATGTTAGTATGTGGCATTACAATGTTACCTGCTAGCATATATACTGCTTCTCCAATGGTAACATCTGGAGCGATTGAGACAGTATGATGTAAAAAACCAGGAATTCCGTATCCCTCTTTTTTTAAAGTTGATAAATACTCAACTCTTACAGCATTTACACCAATTGGGCAATACACATCTTGTATTTTATTTTTAAACTCATCCAAAAACAAGTCTTTATACATACCTATTACTGGTATATTTATAACGTCTTTACCTATTAGCTCTGGATTATCATCTATGAAACCGATGATATTAATTCCAGCTTCTTTTAGGTAAGAAGCATATACTTGTCCTTGCGTTCCAGCTCCAATGATTACAGCATTTTTCACTTCTTTATAATATAGTTTTTAGTTGTTTTAATTTAGTATGGTTAATTATTACCTGTAAAGGTAGGCATATTTACATTTTCGCCACTATTGATATCTTCCTTAAAGAGAACTTTCTTTATCGTTTTGATTATAATTTTTGCATCAAGTTTAAAGCTAATGTTTTCTGTATACCAAACATCTAACTTAAACTTTTCATCCCATGAAATTGTATTTCTCCCGTTAACTTGTGCCCACCCAGTAACTCCAGGTTTAACATCGTGTCGCTTTTTCTGAACATCATTGTACAAAGGCAAATATTTAACTAATAGTGGTCTAGGACCAATCAAACTCATATCTCCTTTTAAAACATTAAATAACTGTGGGATTTCATCTAATGAGTATTTTCTTATAAACTTACCTGTTTTAGTAATTCTCTGATCAAAAGGAAGCAATTCTCCATTTCCATCTTTCTTGTCATTCATACTCTTAAACTTAATTATTTTAAAAATCTTTTCATTTTTACCAGGTCTAGACTGAAAAAAGAAAGGTTTTCCGCCATTTGCTATTGCTAACAGTATAATTAATATTAAGATAATTGGCGACAAAAAGAGAATCCCAATAAAGCTTAGAGTAAAATCGATAATACGTTTTATAAACGACTGGTACATATAATTTATGCTTGTAATTCTGATTCTATACAATTAAGTAAATCTCCAACATTATTCATGTTCATAAGATCCATTAATTTAAACTTGATATTAAATGTTTTTTCAACTTCTGTAATAATCATCATATGTGTAATAGATTCCCATCCATCAACATCATTTGCAGTTGTTTCATCAGAAAGTTGAAAGTTTTCATGCTCTAACACAGCGATGAACGCTGTTCTTACTTTAGATAAAATATCTTCTCTACTCATCGATTGTTTTTATTTTTTAGGTATTTATGTTAAGTCAAAATGTTTTTTTAGTTCTTTTCTATCAATTTTACCATTGATACTATGAGGAAATTCTTTTACAAATCTCACATGCATTGGAATCATATATGATGGCATCATTGATTTCATATGGTCAAAAATAATTTCTGTATCAAATTCCTCAGATTCAATAGCTAATCCAAGCTCAGCGTTTCCTAGATCATTTGTAATATCTAACGCTACCATATTCACTTTTTTTTCAGATTTAGATTTAGCATGAAACTCTATTTCAGCTAATTCCACACGATATCCTCTAATCTTTACTTGAAAATCTGCTCTACCTACGTATAAAAAATCTCCATCTTCATCTTTTAAACAAAGATCTCCTGTTTTATAATAACGAATGCTTTTTCCATTTTCTTCTCTTACGAAAAAGCTTTTGGCGTTTCGTTCTTCATTTTTCCAATAACCAGGAGTAATTTGTGGTCCTCCCAAACACAATTCTCCCGTCTCTCCTATCGGAACTTCTTCATTATTATTATTAACCACTAAATATGAAGTATCTTTTTGTGGTATTCCGATAGCAATTATCCCGTTGTGAGCTTTGGTTGCTGTTTCTTTATGATACGGATAAAAACCACTATATACCGTAAATTCAGTTGGGCCATAATAATTAAATATTTTACAATTTGGCAAACAATCACTCCATTCTTTAGCTATATCGCTATGAAGGGCTCCTCCTCCAAAACTACAATATCGTACATCTGGTGCATTTATTTCTCCAAAATAAGGTCTTAAATAATTGATGATGGACGGAACCATAGTGAGTACAGTTAACTTTTCTTCTTTTATTAACTTGAAAATATAAAAATACTTAATCGTTCCTTTAGGAATCGTATACATGCAGGAACCTGCTAATAAAGGAAATAAATAAGCCACTACAGAAAAATCGAAGGTAAGTTCAAACATCTGCAAGCACCTATCTTCCGGAACCAAATTAAAAGTTGGTTCAGCATCTATAGCTCCAACTAAAGCTTGTACATTATCAAATGTAATCGGAACTCCTTTTGGCAATCCTGTAGTTCCAGAAGTAAATAGAATATAAGCTAAATCGTCTCCTTTAATTTTTCTTGGAACCAAATTAATCTTAGCTTCCGACAACTGATTTGACGCAATTACCTGATAATCAATATAAATTGAATTTTCTGAAGAATCTATTACATACTTGGTTTCTGTTTGTTCAAAAACTTTACTATTTCTTTCAAAAGGAACTTCTGGATTAACTGGCACATACGCCTTACCTTCTAACCAAAGTGCCAAAATACTAGCATAGGTCTGTAAATCATCATTAGTGACCAAACCTATTAATTTTTCCGAATCGTCAATTTTATTTGTAACAGCAGCTCTTATATTTGATATTTCCTGTGCAAAATCTTTATACGTATAAAATGTTCCATTTATGCATAATACGTTCAGATTAGCATGTTGCTCTATTGATTTTTGAAGTCTATTTACAAATTCCATTTTGGTCTGGTTGGTTATGCAATTAGTTAATAAAAATGTCCATCTCGATTTAACATTTCACAATGCTCCGTATCAACTTTGGTATCATTATGAGCTAAACCTTTTTTAGTTACTTTATGCGTAAATATTGTTTTAAATCTTTTGGTTATGTTATCCGACAACTTAGTATCATCAGTAAACATAAAAGTTGTCTTTTGTCTTATAAAATTTTCTAACAAGGCATCAACACAAATATCATAGTTTTCCTCTTTGTCAACTATAAAATACTTTACATTCAATTCATTATAGTTAACAACATAGGATACAAAACCTATTATTTCTTCTCCTTTTGAAATTTTAAGATTGTGCAAATAAATATTGTTACTAATTCCTGTTTGCAAAGACTTATGCGGATGTCTTTCTGGCACAGGAGTTTGCAAATACTGACTTGCATTTAACTGCCAATTGACATATTCTTTTGTTTTATAAATTAAGTCGTTTTTACAAGAAGGTTTTATGAATTCCCAAGTATCATCATCTAATTGGTTTACATATTCATAAGAAAGTGACTTCACTCTATTTTTTAATTTTGAAGTATTTAGATATCTTATGATACCGCCAACAAAACCATCTACTCGATCTAATATAAATTTAAAGGATTTTAAAAATTTAAACCTCCCTATTAACATAGAGGCATCTAGACTAAAAAATATGGTGTGTCTTAATCTCGATGCTATCACGGTAAAAGGCTGCTTTTCATAAAAAGCAGTTACATTTTCAGCATATGACTTTATCAGTACTTGTTTTCCTGTTAGATTAATTGCTTCATTATATATATAAGTCCCTAAAACAGTATCCTTATAGGACTTATGAACCCACCAAGATATCATCCAATATACCTTTTGGGGCTCTACATTACCAGCGTTTAACAAATCAGGAAACATAAAAATAAAAGAAATCATTTTGTCTCCTTCATATCCCAAAACACCACAATAATCATTCTCTTCAATTCTATTGTTATTTACCAACCATATAGCTTTACTTTTAGGCAAAGGAGCAAGATCATTCTTCCAATACGTATTTTTATCAATAGCTTCTCTTAATATCTTTTTGGTTAAGCCTATAACTTGTAAATCTTTACTCATTCTATATTTACTATAAATCTAATATTAGTTAGTACCATTAAACCATTCTGAAGTTAACTCATTGGATAAATTAACATCTTCTTTCTTTAATACCTTTTTTAAGGTAAGCCCAATTATCTTAAGATCTAGTAAAAAACTACAATTTTCTACATACCATACATCGTACTCAAACTTCTTTGTCCAGGAAATTGAATTTCGACCATTAACTTGAGCCCAACCAGTAATTCCAGGTCTTACATTATGTCTTTTTTTCTGTGTTTCGTTATAAACAGGTAAATATTCAATGATTAATGGTCTTGGTCCAATCAATGACATATCACCTTTCAAAACATTTACAAGCTGCGGAATTTCATCCAAAGACGTTTTTCTAACAAATGTTCCTACAGGAGTCATTCTATCCTTATCTGGTAGTAGATTTCCATCAGAATCCTTTAAATCATTCATCGTTTTAAACTTAATGATACTAAAGATCTTCTCATTCTTTCCTGGTCGTCTTTGGACAAAGAAAGGTTTACCACTATTTGCAATAGCTAAAAAAAGGATTAGTATAAAAAATAAAGGAGAAATACATAACAACACTACAAACGCAATGCTAAAATCTAATACTCTTTTCAAAATTTGTTTATACACTCTATTCCTTAATTTAAAAATAAACAACAATCTAAAGCACAGGAAAACATCTGGCTTATACCTTTACTATTAAAATACGGGGGAAACGAGATAGATAAATGACAAATATCTGACAAGGGGAACGCAGTGATCATCATATCTATAATTCTGTATTTAGAATCGCTGGCAAATATACAATCTATATTTTATTTTCTTAACTAAAATTAACTTCTTTTTAAACAAAAATAACACTTGTCATACCTACCTATTTTAAAGTTATTTAAGCAACGAATTCATTAACGATTGCTCTTTGTTTTCCAGAATTTAATAATGGAATCTCAGATACATATTCTATTCTAATATCTGCATCCTCACCTAAATACCCTCTAAACTCTTGAATAAACTCAGTTTCTTGATCAAAAGTAGTCTCTTCTATTTTTAATTTAAAGACGTATTCTTTTTCTGTTTTTTGGATAATCTGTCTTTGCTTTACTTGTTTGTATTTGTTAATGATCAAAAGAATACTAGTAGATAATATCTCTCCTGAGGTATTTCGAATCATATCCATTTTTCTACCTTCTACTTTAGTAAGTACAAGTTCAGAAGCGTTATGATCCTTTTCATAATTCATAATACCAATATCTCCTGTGTCGTATCGAATCATTGGAGTATCATAATTAAATAGATCTGTAATTACAATTCTTCCGATAGTTCCAGGAACTACCCTTTCATCATTATCAAAATTGAGAATTTCTATATAATAACTTGCCCAATTAATTTTAAAATACTCTTTTTTTATTGGCTGTTGCGCTAACATACCATTCTCTGCATTTGAGTATCTGGATACCATATCAACATTAAAGTATTTTTTCATCTGTATTTTGGTATTCGGATCTAAACGCTCTGACATTCCAATTACTGACCGCAATTTACAATCAATAGGTTTTGAATTAATTGATTCTAAATATTTACATATTTTATCAAAAGATGAGGCATAGCCCAACATTCCTTTATTTGAAGAATCTTGTTTAAGGATAGTAATCAGCTTTTTAACGGCTTCTTCTGATAGTTCAAAAACATTTATTGGAATGATATTTTGAAAAAAAGAAGCTAGCCCATTTTTCTTTTTAAACATATTCCAAAAACGTAAATAGTATAACCTATATCCTATTGTAAACCCACATAACTCCGAAAAATAAATGATATCGGCTGTATTTCTATTTTTTTTATCGAGATTCTGGTAAACAGTGAAAGAAGCTCCTGTAGACCCGCTTGTAGACACTCCTACTTTCTGCGTATTAATATGTATTTGTGATTGTATATCCTTATAGGAAAGTTTGATTATTTCTTTATTAATAACAGGGAAATTTTGAAGGCTATTTGGATTTATATTTTTATAATAATTAGAAGTTCCAGTAGCATGTTTTAGCAAATCGTTTAAATACTGCTCTTTTTTACCTAATGATAGTGGATGATTAGGTTTTTCAATAATGTGCTTAACATCTTGATAATGTTTTCTAACCTTACCTCCTCTTAAAAAATCAATAATCCAAAAAGAAAGATTTCTTATCCTTTCGTTAACTCTCATATACCGTCCACTTAACTTTCATCTTAATTCAAAGCATAGCAAACATCAAAGTCATATAATGAGCTTATATGAAAAATTTCCTGCATATTTAAGGGATAAAATATACAACTATTATTATGACGATGTTATTTACTTTTTTTGTTTTTGGTAAAATAAGAAATTGTAAGAAAATATCTAAATAAAAAGTTAAAATTATAACTTTTTATATTCTTCTAAAATTGATTTCCAAACAAATTCCCTTTCGTACCGTTCACAAATCATATCCCTAGCTTTTAAAGATAACTGATTGGTATATGTAGGATCAGAAATAAATTTCTTCATCGATTGGTACAAGATCTCAGAACTTTTAGGAGGAATGATTGTACCATTAATACCTTCTGAAACGATCTCATTACAACCATTAATATCAGTAACAATACTTGGCAATCCCATAGAACCAGCTTGCATTACAACATTCGGAAACCCTTCTCTATAACTTGGAAAAGCTAATGCATTAGATATCGCAAAAAACGGTCTTACATCATTTTGCCAACCTACAGGAATGATATTAGGATTTTCATTGATTTCTCTCTCTGTTTCTGGTAACAATGGATCTAACTCTCTTTCGTAGGTTCCTACTAATAACAACTTTGATTTCTCAAACTCAACATTCAATTGTTTAAATGAAGTAATAAGCTCGTTGATACCTTTATCTTTTACGAATCTGCCTACAAAAACAAAAACGAAATCATCTGGCGCAATATCAAGTTCTTGTTTTAATTTATCATTATCTTCTTTTGTATAGCCCGAAGGATCAAAATGAGAAGTATCAATTCCATTAGAACTTCCATTTGCAATTACTTTTAATTTTTTAGCAGAAGTATATTTATTCTTTAAAATGATATCATTTAATCCGAAAGAATTTGGATAAATCATACTGGCACAAGCATATGTAGCCTTCTCTACGGTATCTAACAACAATCTTTTTGCACCTGTTGCTTCTAATAATGGTAACCCAGCAATTGTATGCAATCTGTTCGGAACACCAGCCAATTTGGCAGCCAACATAGATAATGTTCCGGCCTTAGGTGTGTGGCTATGCACAATATCTGGTTTTTCTTTCTTAAAAAGTTTATATAATTGATATACCGCCTTTAAATCTTGAACTGGCGTAATCTTACGTGTCATTTGGATCGGAACTACAGCGATTCCTTCCTGTTTCGCTACCCTATCTAAGATATTTTCATCCTTACTAGAAACTCCAATTACCTCATAATACTGAGACATAAACTTTAACTGCCCCTGAAGTAATCCCCCAAGAGATCTTGGAACAGTCGTAACACGAATAATTTTCCCCTTTTTTTCCACTTAATAGAAATAATAAATATTGTGGTTGCAAATATATAGATATAAGGAATGATTAAAATTTTATTTCCAATATTTTTAAAAATCATAAACGATCTACAAAAAAATAGTTTATAAATTGAAAGGTACGGTTCATTTTACGTACAAATGAATACTGTATTTTTACAATACATCAGTTACATAATATAATAACTAATGGTCTTAATACAATAGGGATTAAGAAATTGTAATTATTTATTTTATTTGAAGAAACAAATGCAATAATAACATCAACTTATGTATATTTAAGCATTGGAAATATTTCACATACAAGAAAAAAGAAAGAAAAAACTTACAAACACACACAAAAAACACTCCATTTTTGGGGAATAAATCTATCAAATTTATGACTCACTCACCTTACTCTAGTATTTACAACATATTTTATCAAAATAGTTTTCATTTTGGTTTTAATTTTTGTACGCATTACGGTAAAGCCGTAAGGCTTTAATTGTTTAATTATCAAATAATTATAATTCGTAAACTTTAACATTTTTTTTCGACATAATACACAATAGTATCGATGAAACTCCGTTAAAAATGAAATTAAAAACCTAAAACACCCCCCAACCAAAATGAAAAAGTTACCCTATTTTCTAGCGTTCGTGTTTGCTATAAGCATCATTGCTTGCAGTACTGAGGACATTGAAGAAGCAATTTCTCAAGAAGACGAGGAAATTATTGAAGATGACACTCCTCCAGAGGAAGAAGACGATGGAATCGTTTCTGATACTCCTTGTGATTTTGACCTTTCTGATCTAGCAGCTAACTCGACCATAACTGTGAATTGTTTATTAGATCTAGAAGGCGCAACTATTAACCTTCCTCCTAACACCACTTTTGATTTTGATGGTGGAGACATTTTTAATGGAACCTTAATATTCTCTGGTGGTATTATTGATGGAAGGCTCTTAAACTCTAGCTTAAAAACCGAAGGTAATGTTAGTTTGAAAGACCCTGTATTTAAGTTTAATGCATCTAGATGGGAGAACATTGTTCAAGGGCAAACTAGTTCTGACATTGCTTTGAAGAATACTGCTGAATTTGAAGATCTAATGTTTCAAATAAAAGAAATGGGTGGAACTACTTTCGAAACGAATGTTTTCGATGCCTTTTTCGAAACAACGAAAGTAACTAGTACCACAGCTGATCAAAATTTCTATGCTTCTGTAGAAGGAATCAACGTCCCATCTAATTTTCATTTAAAAATGTCTGACAATACTAAGTTAAGACAGTTTCCTGCAGAAGGCGGAATAGAAAATGGAACAGTTATCGCAGTTAGAGATGCCGACAATGTAAGAATCACTGGTGGTTATGTAATTGGAGATAGAAATGACCGTATCTATTCTCCACAAGATGTTGGTTTGGAAGGTACTCACCTTATGCATATTCATTCTGGTAGAAATGTTACAGTAGATGGTGTGAATTTTGTAGAAGGATCTAAAGGAGCTTTAGCTATATATTCTATAGGATTTAGATTTGATCCAGATTATATTCCAACATACGGAATAAAGGTAATTAACTGCTCTTTTACTAATATTAGAAGAATGGGAATTGCTCTTACTGATGGTAACGATATTCTAATTGAAGGAAATACCTTTACCAATGTAGGTCAACCAATGGCTGGATCAGACGGTGGTGAAGTTGGATACGCTATAAATATTGAAGCGTTTAGAAGTAGAGATGCTAATGGTAATTTATTAGAACACGAAAGAGCTTTTGACATTTTAATTACCAGAAATACTGAAATTAATAGTAGAGTTGGTTTCACTGCAGCAACCATCGGACAAGATATTACTGTAGAAAACAATGACATAGAAACTAGATGTATCATCTCATTAGCTTCTGGAACAAAAATTATAAATAATAGATTCAATGCTTCTGCGGAAGCTGCCGAAAGATTCGCAATTTTTGCAGCAGGTAGTCACAGTGAAACAGTATTTGATAACGAAATATCCGGTAACGATATTACTGGATATAGTATTGGTATAGCAACAGATACCAATGATATCGATGTACATGATAATACTATTACAAACGGTGATATCGGAATTCAACTGAAAGATACTTCTGATTCTAGATTTTACAATAATATGATTAATGTAAATGAAACGGGAATTAGTGCGACCAATACTTTTGTAAATAATAGTACTATCAATGATAATGAGATTACTGCAGGAAGATTTCATTTATTCCTTACAGGGTTTAATAACACTCCTGATACAAATGGATATACCATCTCGGTAGAAAGAAATAAATTCCTTACTTCGAAAAAAGTAACCATAAATAACGCGAATGGTATTGATTTTATGAATAACGAAGTAACTGGTGGTATTGAATTAGGTACCTCTTCAAATATCAATATTTCTTCTAATACAAAAATTGATCCTAACGATAGTGATGGAATTAGATTATATGGTTCTCATTCAAATGTTTCTATTACAAACAATAACATTTTGGAACCATCTGGAGCAGATAGATTCGACTGTATTAACAACGATTCAGATACGCCAAATGCCATTGTATTAAGTGGTAATACTTGTGCTAATCGATAAGACACCTTATAATTGTACTTATATTTTATAAGGAAAAGAGACCATCAATATTGATGGTCTCTTTCTATTTATGATATGCTGTATATAGTACTAATTGCGCAGTGTACTCATTCCTCATAAACTGTTAATATTAGAGAGCTAAAATCTCTTTAGCAAGAAGCTTAGTAAAATACTTAGCTCCTTTATCATTTAGATGAGACGGATCATGAAAAAAGTCATGATTATCACTAAATCTCGGATCATTAAAAAAATCTAGTAAAGGAATGTTATGTTCTGTAGCTATCACATTAATTAAGGAAAAAGATCTGTTCTGTTTATAATTACCCTTTATAAGATTCGGAGATGTAACAAAAACGAGTTTAATATTGTTCGACTTTGCATTTAGAATAAACTCTTTTAAGGCATTTACAAGATTACTATCTATCAAATTACTTTTTGGTTGTGTATCATTTTCATAATTATCAATTTCCTTTTCACTAACGGTTCCGTTAAGTGGTCTATACCCTTTATAATCTATTTGTGGCGATACGTAATAACGCGTCATATGTACTATAGTAGAATTAAAAAGATATGATTTAAAAAACATTTTAATATCTACAAACCGATTGTTTACAGCAAAAATAGGTCTTAACACATCTTTATGATCTCCATAATAAGGATATAGATCATGAAGTCTATCATAAGCAAAGGTCGAATTAAACAAAAAGTCTTCATCAATATTTAGAATAATAGTTTTAGGGGTTACTCGTTTTAAGATCATTTTCTGAAGACCTAAATGATATAATAATTGTTGCCCTTCTGCCCCAACATTATAAGCGGATGTTTGTAGTTCATTTTCTAAAACATCTGGGACATAGTGTCTATGTGCATGTGAGCTCCCAAAAACCAATGTCTCTGCATTGGTTTGATCAATGGCATATGTACTACGAGCATATTTACCCGTTTTTTGTGTATAGAAAAGTTTTTCTGCAGCAATTCCTAAAACCATATCAACTATCACTATGATAATTAATAGTTTAATAAGCTTAAAAATTATAACCCTATACTTGCTCATACGATCTTACTCAAAATTGAAAATATATAAACTGGCTATCACCAAAAACTCCTAAATATAAAATCAAGAAAATTAATAGACTATATGCCAACATTCTAGAAATTTCGGTTTTTTCGGTAATCTGTTTTACCGAACCTATATATTCTCGCCAAATTTCAAAACCAATCAGCACTATAATTGCCAACACAGCATAAAAAGGTGCGGCGATATCATCTCCCATTCCTATGTAAAGTTTACCTGGTTGAAGAACAATTTTCTTTACAATACAAAAAGCTTCTGAAACGGTATTAGCTCTAAAAAAAATCCAGGAAAAACAGATAAGAATAAATGTGCTTATGATATTTAGAATACCTTTTCTACTTTTTGCCTTAAGCAATACTTCTATAATAAGATAAGCTCCATTAATTGCTCCCCACAATACGAATGTCCAACTAGCGCCGTGCCATAATCCACTTATTAAAAAGGTAATAAAAAGATTAAAAAACCATCTAAATTTACCAACACGATTTCCACCTAACGGGATATAAAGATAATCTCTAAACCAGGTCGACAATGAAATATGCCATCGATTCCAAAATTCATGAATAGATGCGGCAAAATAAGGTCTTCTAAAGTTTGTCATTAAATCAAATCCAAAAAACTTTGCCGTACCAATTGCGATTAAAGAATATCCTGCAAAATCTCCATAAATCTGAAAGGCAAATAAAACTGTTGCAAAAATAAAACTTAGACCATCATGTAATTCTACATTATTGTAAACAGCATTAACATAAATAGCGGCTCTATCTGCAATTACAAGTTTTAGAAAGAATCCGATGATAATTAATTTACAACCAAGTGAAATTGAACCTTGTGAAACACTTCTTTTATTCAGGAACTGTGGTAACAGATGAGTAGCTCTTTCTATTGGACCTGCTACCAATTGAGGAAAGAAGGAAACAAATGCTGCAAAAGCAACCAAGTCTTTTGTCGGTTTTAGCTTCTCCCTATATACATCGATAGTATAGGACATCGTCTGAAAGGTATAGAAAGAAATACCTACAGGTAATATGATACGCATTACAGTAAATTCTTGGTTTTGTATACCAATAGCGCTACATAGTTCTATCCATGAATCAATGAAAAAATTACAATATTTAAAAAATGCTAGTAACCCTAGATTAAAAAAAACACTACAAAGTAACCATCTTTTTTTATGCTTCTTAGAATTTGACTCGTATATTTTAAGACCTACAACATAATCGACAACAGTGCTTAAGGCTATTAATGACAAAAATCTCCAATCCCACCAGCCATAAAATATATAACTAGCAGCTAACAGTAATAAATTCTGAAAAACGATTTTTCTGTTATCCAAAAACCAATACAATAAAAAGGTTACTGGAAGAAAAATTAAAAAATCAAATGAATTAAAGTACATTACTTACCAAAGACTAATTAAAGTGAGATTGTAAAATTTCTTTTTACCGCGTCAAACTTTCCATTAGGTCCCAAAGGAATATCATCTACTATATTGATTGTATAGTTTACATTTTGTCCTAATCGATCTTTTAGATTATGTACTAATTTCTCCTTCATTTCATCGTCAAAGTTTTGATCCGCTATCAAATTAACTATGATATCATCATGACTTTCCTGTACAATTTGGCTTTTTACAATACCCTCTAATCCTTTATAAGCCGTATCCATCCTACCTACATATCCTTTTTCTTTGGTCCAAAGAATATCATCTTCTCTACCTGTTAATTTTTCGATCATAGGCATTACACAACCACAATCACAAACTTTTCCTTCATCACAAAGTAAAACAGTATCTTCTATATTATATCTGATAAGAGGAGTTTTTAAATTGGTAAAACTAGTAACCACCAATTGTGCAACTTCCCCAGGTTTTGCCTTTTCTCCTTTTGCATTAATAAATTCAAAAATCCCAGAATCTGTATTTAAATGTAAATTACCATTTACACATTCTGTTATAAAAGGGCTTCCTTCACTAGACGCATATTGATTAAACACATGACACCCAAACGCTTTTTCTATTTCTGTTCTTTGGTAATCGTACAAAGTCTCTGCAGTAACAGCAATAGCTTTGGGAGTGAACTTAATATCCATATTATTTTGATTTATAAATCGACTAATAATATAAATCGCTGAAGGATAACCGTCTAATAATAGCGGCTTAAATTTATTTAATTTCTTAATATAACTAGGTAAATTTTCTTCCGTTAGATGATAGGTCGACATCAACAACTGATTCTCAAAATAATTATAAACCCAGAATGGAGCCTTTTTTGCATCTGGTTTTACGATTAATCTTCCAGAAAACCGTACTTGTTTTACTCTTCGTGTTTCTAAACCAATAGCTTTATGAAATCGACGCCATAAAGCAAAAGATCTATTGATAGATTCTTTATCTAAATAATTTACCGTCGGAGCACCAGAAGTTCCACTAGTATACCCCACTCCATCGGTAGGTCGCTTTTTATTAACCAAAGCTTCTGGATTTGTCTTCCTCTCTGACTTTGTTAATATTGGCATTTTTTGAAGAACTTCATAGGGATTCTCTTCAATATCATGTAAGGTAATGCCTAAATCCTTCATTTTGGACGTATACCAATCAGAATGCTCAAATACTTCGGATAATAAAACCTTTAGTCTACTTTCCTGATACCTCTCTACTACATCAATATCCGAATCCCATAAATCGATATACTCATTTAAGTACGTTTCAAAATCTTTGGTATAACGTTGTTTAGAATTTTGATAAGCTTTTACATTTAGTAAAATAAACTTAAAAGGATAAGGTAAACTATTATAAATTTTTTCTTGCAACTTCCCCATAATTGCTATCTTATTTGTTCTTTATAGAATTCTTGAATTTCTAATGTATTGGAAACAATATCATAATTACCCTCCACAATTTTCTGTACATTATCGTTCTTTATAGAAGCATCTATTGCCAAAATCTTATCTGCCCAGCTTTCTGGGGATTGGTCTATAGATAAAAATTCGATATCTTTTGTCAAACTAACTTCTGTAGTTATACTATCAGAAGCAAAAACCTTTATTCCCGCGGCTTGTGCCTCAATTAATGTAACTGGTAATCCTTCATAAAAAGATGGGAATACAAATACATCAAACATCTGAAACAATTGTGGTACATCTGCTCTTACTCCTAAAAAACGAACACTCTTTTCTATTGAAAGCTGTGCAGCTTCCTTTTCCATTACTGAACGTAAAGGTCCATCTCCGACCATCATTAATACAGCCGTAGGTTTCTTTTGTAAAACTTCTTTAAAAATCTTAAGCAAAAAGGCATGATTTTTCTGACTTGCAAATCTTCCTACGTGTCCAATCACTAGATTTTTCTCTACGTCAAACTCTTTTTTATATTGCTGAGCAATAGATTGATTATATGCAAATTTTTCTGTATCAATTGCATTATTCATAGTAGTAAAAGAAGTATCCTTACCGAATAACCAATTCCCAGCTTTATCACCACATGAAAACAGATCTGTAGCATCTTTTTTCACTTTCTTTTTTAATTGAAGTTTTATCAATTTCTTGAAAGTTTCTTTTATACTTTCTTTGTTTGAAAAAAGAGAACCTAAACTAACATCATCAATGGCAATATGAGCATGTGCTATTCTACAAGGAATATTAAATTCTTTTGCAATTTTTAATGGAAAACAACTAAAAGTGTTTAAATGAGAATGTATTATTGAGTATTCAGAGTGTTCTTTAAAAAAGTCTCTTAATTTATTATAATAATCCCCTGGAAAAAGAGGATTTATTGGATCAAATCTATATATTTTTCCTCCTAAATTTTCTATTTCTTCGTCAAAAGCAGCTTTTTCTTTGCGATGTACAAGAAAATCAAACTGTATTTGACTCCTGTCTATTTTTCTATAGTAATTCATGATCATCGACTCGGCTCCACCTCTGTTCATGATAGTAAATACCTGTAAAACCCGTATAACCCCCATTAAAACTCTCCTTTAGTTTTGTATCGTATATAAAGATTTAAAAGCACTCCAAAAGGAATAGCTAAAATTGTAGTCAACTTTTTTGGAGATTCACTAATAAAAGACCCATTTTTAGTAAAAATAGCACTAGACACGTAATGAATTGCATTTTTAAACTTGTCTTTGAAATTTTCTGCAAGCTGCATTCTACTTTTTCTAGAAAATGCAAAGCCTTTTGGATGTCTTCTATATTGTTTTAGAATATTCATGCTTGAACCATCCTGCATATATTCTACTTCACAAAGAACATCATTGATAGGAAGTAGCTTATAATCTTGGTCAATCAATTGATATAGATACCCTAGTGGAACAAAACGCTCTCCTTCAAAAATCGGATAAGAAGGGTATTTCTTTACAACTTCGGTACGATATACTAATTTTTTGTCACCTAAAACTTTGTGTACATTATACAAATCATATAAAGTAGTTTCTTTAATATGCTCTGGAATTTTAGTTCCGATAATTTTTCCATCAGGATCAGCATCTAATCCTACAAGACCTGCATATTCTGGTTTATCTTTTATTTTCTCCCAAGCAACTAATATTTTCTCTATAGCTTCTTCTCCCATGCAGTCATCACTGTCTATACATACATTTAACAAGGTTTCTGTTAAACGATATGCGGCATTATGACCACCATGCATTCCTTGATTTTCCTGATAATGATATTGTATATCTATTTTCCCTTCTTTTATCCAAGAAGCTACTAATGATTCTGTATCATCCGTAGAACCATCGTCTATAATTAACCAAACAAAATCTTGATTTGATTGCTTGATTAAACTTTCATAACATTTATGCAAACAATACGCCCGATTGTAAGTTGGTGTAAATACTGTTATCGTTTTCATTAGTTGATTAATTGATTTGTTGTTAGTGTTTATCCCCAATATAAATAGTACATCATATATGTAAATGAAAAATAGGCCAACATTACTTTCCCAATCATAAAATGATGGTCCTTAAAAAATTCTTTCTTTAGAAATGGATATATGATCACGATTGCCATCATAAACCATGATAGATATGCAAATCGATTCGAGTAATTTGCTTTTATAACTAAAATCCAAAATCCATTACAAATCAGATAGGTATTTAACAATTGATAATAAAATTTATCTTCAAACTTCTTTTTATAAATAAAATACCATCCCGCAAAAACTGCAAAAGCGCTATGGAACAGAAAATCCCATCTAAACCCAGTACTTGCAAATGTATTTGCATCTACCTCAGAAGTTAAATATCCGGTAAGTCGATCATCGCCAAAACCTAAACTAGCAAATAGTGTTATCCATAAACTTCCCATTACCAAAGACAACGGAATACAAAATAGCCAACCTTTGAAGAATACTTTGGGATCATTATAAAAGTTGGTAATTATATATGCGAAAATTGGTAAAAACAGGGTTTTATGGAAAAATGTTGCAGCAAGAAAAAATAACGCCATTACTACCTTTTTCTCGTGATAACATAATCCCCATAAAAACAAGGACGTTGCAGCACCATTACGCATTCCGTTCACTCCATAAGTCCAAAAGGAAAAGGAAACGATAAACATTACAAATGAATAGTACCAGTATTGTCCAAATAACTTTTTAGAAATCTTGTATAATGGGAAAATGTATATAAATGCACAAATTGTAAAAAAAGTGTGCGCTGATACGATTTGTGCCAATGTTTTCATAAACACATGCCAACCATAATCATTTACCTCTGGAATTTCTCCTCCGAGTCGATATCGATCAAATGTGACTATATAATTGACCGTATCCCCAAAAATCCCACTTATAGGGCGCTGACCAATGTAAAGTATAAGAAAAATTAATAAGAAGTATCCAGAAAAATTTATGAAAACAATATTCTTGTGCTCACTAATCTGTAAAAGTCTAGTGTGTAATAAAGTAAATACCACCAAAAAGAAGCATAAATTAATATACAACGGATAGTAAAACTCTAAAGGCACAAAAGTGTTCATTTTACTAGGCTATTTTAACTGTTATCTTATTACAAATCATATTTTCTAGACCTTTTTCCCGTCTTGCTTAATAATACGTGCTGGATTTCCAACTACTACACAATTATCCGGAACATCTTTAACTACAACAGAACCAGCTCCTATAGAACAGTTATTTCCGATCTTAATATCTCCAATAATTATAGCTCCTGTATAAATAGAAACATTATTTCCTATTGTTGGCCTTTTTCCATCTACTTCGCCTACTGTTACCAAATGATTTACATATAGGTTCTCACCAATTTCTTCTGCATTTAGAATGGTGCTGTATGGGTGTCCTGTTAATACACCACCTCCTAATTTAGTACTGATATCAATTCTAAAATATTTCTCTTTTTTGCAATACAAATTTAGTAGACTAGAGACCATACCTCTATTTCTAAAGTAGAACAAAGTTCTAAAATCTGGAGAGTTAGCCAGAAAATTTAGAAGCAAAGAAACCTTGCCTCCAGTCATCCCTTTGGCTGAGGCCCATCTTTCTATATCCTTATCAATTAGATCTTTATTCTTACTTCCTTTATAAATGATCACATGAGGAAATAAAAAGATCTTATATATATTTAAAATTAGTGATCTCATATTACTTTATTACTTCTGTAAACAAACCCTGCCAAAGATTCATAATTTGTGCTAACTCATACTTTTTAGAATTCTCTCTAGCTTTTGCTCCCATATTTTTAATAGTATCCCTATCATTCATCAACTCAGTCAACTGTTTTGCGAATTCGGAATTGTCATACATTGGTACTAAAATTCCTGTTTCTTTATTTACAATATTTCTAGGTCCATACGGACAGTCAAAAGAAACTATCGGTAAACCAGATGCTTGAGCTTCTAGTAAAACCAATGGAAAACACTCATTATGCGAAGTCATTACAAAAATAGAAGAATCTAACATTTCTTCCTGCATCCTATCTGTTGGTCCCATCAACTTCAATGTATCTTGAACACCTACTTTATTAATTCTACGTTGAAGCTTCTCGACATAATTCGATTCCCCACTCCCAAAGATATGAAGATTCCAGTCTTTTTTAGTTTTTGAAACTTCCGCCCAAATATCTATCAATATATCATATCCCTTTACTGCAGCAATTCTACCTGCAGTAATGATTCGATTGTTATTTAGATTTGACACATTATCTGGAAAGAAGGTCAATGGATTTGGTATAACAACTGTATTATTGCTTTTATAATAATTTGTTTCATCCTTATTGAGGATTACCAACTTATTATATTTTGTTTCCACATAATCCGCAAACTTGAAAAAGTACTTTTTAAACAAACTAGGATTTGCTCTTTTGTCTTTTTCTATAAACCTAGAATAATGAAACTCCTTAATTTTAGGAATACTTTTCACTATAAAAGGAACAAAATAAGTATCTACACTATGACTGCACACCACCACAACATCTGGCTTAATTTCTCTTAAAGCAGCCTTTGTTTTGGCAATATGATTCGGAAGCTTTTTTAGGTTTTTAGGATGAAAATAGGACTTTCTTCTATTGTAATTAATCCCTAAATCTTTAAAAGCAATATTTTGATCAAAAGAATAACAAGGTGTATTCCCTTTTTGCTCTGTAGTGATAATATGTACTTCGTAATTTTCTAGAGAAGCAAAATAATTTGCTTTTATAGAAAGTACTCTTTCGATTCCTCCGTGGAGATATACCTGATCTATAACAAATACGACTCTCATTTGGATGAGGTATTAGTTAAACCGATAAAAAGTTGATTCCATTCTTGAGCAATAGTTTCTGGCAGATACTTTTTTACTGCTTCTTTGGCATTCTTTCCCATAGCTCTCCGTTTAACTTCATCTTCCATTAAGGTAAGAATAGCTTTTGCAAAAGTATCGATATCTCCATTTTCTACTAAAAGACCATCTACTTTATCACTAATTATATCAGATGGACCATAAGGACAATCATAAGAAATACAGGGCACACCATAAGCCATCGCTTCTGTTAATACCATTCCAAATCCTTCATACCTCGACGACATCGTATAAATCGATGCCTGTTGGTACTTTTCTGCTATATTTTTTACTGGTGGATAGAAATTGACTGAATTTGATACCCCTAGATCTTCTGCAAGTTTACTCAAGCCCTCTTTTTCATTAATAGTCCCATAAATATCTAAGCTCCAATCCTGATGTATATCATTTACTTTTTGCCAACTTTTTAAGAGTCTGTCGTATCCTTTTTGAAAACTATGTTTCCCTACGGCCAACACTTTTTTATTTTCTAAAGAGCTTTTTTCTTCTGGATAAAAAGATAATGGATTAGGAATTACTTTAAGATTTTTAAACGTCCATTCATTTAAATTCCCATTGGTAAGTACCACAAAATGATCATAATACTTTCCGCCAAAATTCATTAGAGAAAATTTGGTAGCAGTAGTAATTCTCTTCTTTAAAGATCTCTTCCCTTTTTTTATTTCTACATTTCTAGAAACATGTCTTTCATAGATCATAGGACAAGGTTTACCCAAAACTAGGGGTACAAAAAAACCTTTTAACCCATCATCGCAAACTGCAATTACATCTGGTTGTAATTTTTTTATCGTATTTCTAAGTCCTTTAGTATAATTATATATCCTTGATATAGGATTTCCTTTCGCCTCTACATTATGATATGATAGCTTAGGACTAAAGTCGTAAAAGAGTTCACTTGTATTCTGATTTAATGTAACTATATGGATATCATAATCATAATCATCTGCAAGTTTACTAGCCTTTATCGAAAGTACCCTTTCTAATCCTCCAGGACCGTCGATACGATTTACTATATATACCAGTTTCATCAAATTACGTTTAAGAATAGTAGTATTTGGGGGAGATACTTTTTGTTATTTTTTTATTACAATATCTAAATACGGATAGCAAAAACCACTATTTAGATTTTTATTCATTGATTTTAGAAATTTTATATAACGTAATCCCTTAAAACCAACCTTTAGAAAAGCAGACTTTTCGAACTTCATTAAACTGCTTACTATATTAATTTCTTTTAAAGGTGCTATTGCTACTTCAAACTCGTGATAGCTTGCTCCCCTTCCCCATCTTTTAAATTTCATCATATTTTCATCATCAATCTTACGATAAGAATCTTTAAAATTCTTCCTACTGGAAAATTTAGAATAGTAATACGCTAAATCATCTGGTAACCAATCATAAAAAGGCAGTGCAGCCGTATGCGAATCATAATACCATAATCTATTAGGAGTTTCTATAATTGCTAGATAGCCTCCGCTTGATAACATTCTCCATGCTTGTTGTAATGATTCTAATCTTTCACTAACCGTCATATGCTCTAAAACCGCATAATAGATGATGAAATCAAACTTTCTATCCTTAAAATTCTCTTCAATTTCTTCTCCATTTACATGATGCAACTCTGCTTCATATCCAGCTATTCTCATTCTATCCTTTGCTACTTCCAAAGCTCCAGCATCGACGTCAACACCTACTACTTTGGCACCTTGCTCGCTTAAGGCTAGTGTAGAAATACCAGTTCCACATCCAATTTCCAAAATATTAGCTCCATTTAGATTCTTTACATGATGTAACCATGGCGCTATCCTATTTCTATTATAGTACAAACGATCAAAAAGCTGTCCACTTACTGCCTGATTATATTCTGCAGTTGATAATCTACTTTTGGTATTTCCTCTGTCTAAGTAGTTTTCTTTAAGTGATTTTGTTAACTCTTCTAATTGCTCTTTAGAAAATGTAGTATGTTTTTGTTGCATTTTCTTTGGAGCTGTAAAGAAGTTATCCTTTAACAGTTTTTTGAGTACCCTTTTCATCGTTTGTGCGGTTGTTTAGATTTTATTAGTAACTTTTTCTTTTAGTGCATTGGCTAAGTCGTGGTGTTTTTCGAGGTTTTTTACTGTGGTTTCGTTGGTTATTTTGCCTTCTAATCCAAAATTAGAAGTATAAGCTCCAGTTTTACTATCAATATCAATTCGATTAAATAGCTCTAGAATTCCATCAAATCGACAAGAATCGACAAAACTATCAAAACCGTTTACAAAGATTACAGGAGTACCCATTGCCAAACATGGTAATGCGCAGTGAATTCTAGAGGTTATGACTAGCTTTGCTTTTGCATATTTATTTAGCAAATCAACAGCCATATCAAATTTTTCTTCATCTGTATAAGTATTCGAAGGCGGTTCTTGGTTGATAAACGTAGCTGTGTCCAATACTTCTTTACTGATAAACTTTTTTATGTGTTTATCTTTTTTTCCTAATTTGAAAGCAGATCCATTTAATATGTTTTTAATAGTGATTTTTGTATTGTAAAATACCTTTTCTGCTCTTGGATAGCTATATAAAGGATCAACAATATAAATATCATCTCCTCTCTCTGAATCATCAACTTTATAAGAATCTAAAGTTAATGTTAGGCATCCAGTGAAATAGGCATCAATTCCTTTAGCCTTAAGAGTATCTGCCGTAAATTGATCTCTACATCCAATAGGTTGGTGCTTTTTTAGATATGCAATTCCTTTTTCACTTAACATAGCTGGAGCAGCCGTATTATTCATGTGAAAAGAAACAAAAATAGGATCAATATGATCTGACGGCACCCAATTATGAATATTATGAGTAAACCATCCATTCATAATTAACTTTATAGGATCACCCGTGTACTCTCCTAATCTTTCTCTATTTAATAACGTATCTACTTTTGGCAAAAATTGTTTAGCCGCTAAACTTTGAATATTGTCTCCAACATTAAAAAAGTTCTTATTCTCATCGTATGTAAGTAATCCGTATTTCATTAGTTCTACAATTTACCTAGTTTGTATCTACTTTAATTTTCTATATATCTTTTGTAACCAAGGAAATTTATTTCTAATAATAAACTTCAATCGATTGGTTCCTTTATTTGCATTATTAATTTTTTCTTCTAAAAGTCTATCTACCTTTCCATTTCTAAACTCGTTCATATGGGCAGTTTCAACTTCTTTGTTATCAAAAACATAAAATGTATCCACACTCTTAGCCTTTTCCATTAATTCCCACCAAAAGTATTTTACTCCTTTACTACCAGAGCCTATATGTAAAATCTGATAAATTTTATCATAAACCGATCCATCTACATTAAAACCATATTCATTTGGATTTTGGTTATTGAGAATAAGTCCCATTATAGTTCTAAAACATTTCTCGCAATAGCTACAATTAAACTCTGTTCTTTTTTCAGAATAACAAACTCTAAGTCTAAATCTCTTATTTTTATCCTCAGCAAATTTTGCTATTAAATCTACTTTATCCTGTCTTTTAAGTTCATACCCGTCATGATAAACTCTAAAACCTGAACCCCAAGTAATTTTTTCATCAATTTCTGGTGTAGATCCCCAATCAATATCAATATGATCAGTATATGAAGACGCAATATAAACCGAACTATAGTTATGAATATATGCTAAAGGAGCAATAGACCCTACTAACGCTAAACCATGCTGTACTTTACCCCACCAACCTATATCTTTTAATAGTAACTCTACTTGATAGGTATAAAAATCTCTCAGATTGGTTTCTATATATTCTTTATTATTATCTACTAACAACTCTTCATTTTCAATGAAATCTGTAAACTCTTTCCATTGACCTTTATCTGCAATAGTAATATCTGCTCCATGCAGCGTTATCAAATCAGGTTTTTGATCGTAAATTCTAATATAAGTAGCATAAGCATCTACACCTCCACTAAAAAGCATTGCTGATTTAGTATGCTTTATAGAGTTTTTTACTAGTTTCTTTGCCACTAACTTTCCTGTAAAAGAACTCACTACATCTCTTTTAGCAAACTCCTGTTTTATTTTTTCTTGAGCATTATAGAAATCTTCATCAACTTCATCAACTTCTATATCAAATCCAGCAAACCAAGCCATTGGTAAGACATTACTCAAAAACGGAATCACAGCGATACTTCCTGGAGTAGAACTTACATCTATTTGATATTTCGAATAAAACGGTTCTTTCTCCACAAAGAATTTTTGGATATCAGCACCTACCACATAGTCATAATTGATCTTAAGACCGTTATCAGAGTATGTGATTGCTTGTAGTTTTAAGGTATCCATTTTTATATTATTTTCGTTTCAGTAATGAAACAATAGGTTTTCTAAACAATTCTCTTTCGTATTCTAACATTCCAAGGGTATACATTGTAACAGCAAAAACTAATGTGTATGATACTCCTTTGGCTATAAAACTAAACCATCCATCACCAGGAATATAATTTATAAAGTAACCAACTGCAACCACCAATAATACTACTAATACTACTTTATGAAGTAATTCTTTGAAAAAACGGATAATATTTAATCCTATGGTATGATGATAATAAAAGTTCATCACGTTTTGAACAATCATCCATCCTCCGACAAGACCAATTATCATTCCGGTAGCACTATATTTCATTGCTAAAAACCCTCCAACAACAACACCAACAATCATAAAACTTAAATACAAAATCGCTTTAAAAGAGAGTTTGTTTTTAGCTTCTAAAATAGAGTTCCCAAAAGCTTGTAGTAATGGTAATGTATACCCAATCATTATGATCAAGGCAATCATGTAAATTTCTCTACATTCTTCTGCGGTATACCTCCCATTAGCTGCCGATTCTCCACCTCCTACCCAAAGGTTTATAAATTGTTCTCCATACAATAAAAAGGCACCAAAAATATACATCAAAATAATGAAAGATAATCTTCCTAATTTAATCATCATATTGGTTAACTCCTCTCCACTCGCATTATTAACAGACATCTGAGTTGCTCTTGGAAGAAAAACGCTAGAAATTGCTGTAGAAAAAGCTCCATAGTATGTACCAAGAGCTATTCCAATACCATATATCCCTAATACTTTAGGAATACTTATTGCACCTAAAACCCAACTTCCAGATTTCCATTGTAACATATTTACAATAGCAAAAAGAAAAATCCAGCTCGAATATTGAAAAATTTGAAGGATAAAACTTTTTGAGAATTTATGTAACTTAAAACGTACTTTCAATTTGACCAACACATAGTAAGCAGATACTGAAATCGTAAGCATATTAAATATAGTATCTACGATAACCAAGGCTATTGCTCTTCCACCAAAATACAAAACACATACAATAGTTAATGATCGTAATATATATCGAATAATACCTACAGACTCAGGAAAAACAAACTTTTCGTATCCCTTGCAAATTCCTGTAAATATCATTCCGGGTAATTGAATTGCTAAATTAAAAACTAAAATCACGAACATGATTTTTGCAATTCTTAATTCCTCTGCATTAAATTTTGTGAAATAACTATCTATAAAGAAATAAAAAATACTACCCGATATTACAACTAACGTAGAAACCGCAGCATATAATATTCTAACTGTACCTAAAAAATTTTCTTCTCCTTCTCGATCTTTTTCCGCACGATATTTTGCAATAAAGCGTACTACTGTATTGGTAAGGCCAAAATCCAACAAAGCTATGGTTCCAATTAGTGCACCAATTGCATTGAATATTCCGTACTCATCTTTTCCTAAATAACTAACGATTAAAGGGGTTATTACAATCCCAACAACATTAATTAAAAAGATTTTTAAATACGTTAATAAAGCTCCTTTTTTTAGTTGGCTCAATTTTGGTTGGTTTAAAAGTTGTTTTTACTTAAAAAAAACAGGACGCATATTTACAATCTTCCGTGTACTTCCTCTTTTAATATTCCCTTTACATCATATAAAACACCATCTGGCTTCAATAGTGATTTTAAATCAATATCTAAGTACTCCTTATGTGCTACTGTTAATACTACTGCATCATACTTAGTATTAGGTAATTCATTCATAGTCGATAATCCATACTCATGTGCTACTTCAGATGGGTTAGCCCAAGGATCATAAATATTTACATTGGTTCCAAAATCCTTTAAATTTTGAATTACATCAACCGCTCTGGTATTTCGAACATCAGGGCAATTTTCTTTAAATGTTATTCCTAACACCAAAACATCCGCTCCTTTGATTTTGATATCATGATTAACCATCAATTTAATCACTTCAGACGCTACATATTGTCCCATACTATCATTCAATCGTCTTCCTGCCAGTATTATCTCTGGATGATATCCAAATTCTTGCGCTCTTTGAGCCAAGTAGTATGGATCGACACCTATACAATGACCACCTACTAAACCAGGCTTAAATGGTAGAAAGTTCCATTTTGTTCCAGCTGCTTTTAGCACATCATTTGTATCTATGTTCATTAGATTAAAAATCTTTGCTAATTCATTTACAAATGCAATATTAATATCACGTTGGGAGTTTTCTATTACTTTGGCGGCTTCTGCAACTTTAATGGTAGGTGCTAAATGAGTTCCTGCAGTAATTACCGAAGCATATAAATCATCTACTTTTTTTCCTATCTCTGGAGTAGAACCTGCAGTTACTTTTAATATTTTTTCTACAGTATGTAATTTATCTCCAGGATTAATACGTTCAGGAGAATACCCAGCGAAAAAGTCAACATTGAACTTCAATCCACTTACTTTTTCCAAAACTGGTATACATTCTTCTTCAGTAACACCTGGATACACTGTAGATTCATATATAACTATATCTCCCTTTTTTAGTACTTTCCCTACGGTCTCACTTGATTTATATAGCGGTGTTAAATCAGGTCTATTGTTCTTATCTACTGGAGTGGGTACCGTAACCACATAATAGTTACAGTCTTTTATATCCTCAATATTGGAACTGCAAAATAGTCCCTGATCCATTTTGCTGCTTTCAGTTAAAACTGATTGAAGAATTTCATCCTCAACTTCTAATGTAGTATCCTTACCTGATCGTAACTCCTCTATTCTATTTTGATTGATATCAAAACCAATAACGGGAAACTTGGTTGCAAAAAGTCTAGCTAAAGGAAGTCCCACATATCCTAGACCTATGATTGCTATTTTAATATCTTGCATGGCTATTGTTGTTATTTATATTTGTTAGAATAGTCTATTTAAGATTATTCCAATACCATTTTACGGCTTCTTTTAATCCTGATTTCATATCAAATTCAGGATCATATCCTAATAATGTTTTTGCTTTATCCACTGATGCTAAAGAATGCGGAACATCCCCTTTACGTTCTGGTCCATTCTTTACTTCTACATCATTTATTTTAGGATCAAACTCTGAAAGATAGTCTTTTAATAAAGTTACTAATTCATTTAAGGTAGTTCTTTCTCCGAATGCAGTATTATATACATTATTAAGAGCTTCTTTATTATCAGAGACAATAGCTCTAAGATTCATTTGAATTACATTATCTATATATGTAAAATCTCTTGAAAAAGAACCATCTCCATTAATTACAGGAGATTCATATTTCATGAATTGCATTACAAACTTCGGAATAACGGCAGCATATGCTCCATTTGGATCCTGTTTTCTTCCAAAAACATTAAAATATCGTAAACCTATTGTATCTAAATCATAAGTTCTCTTAAAATTATCTGCATATAATTCATTTACATACTTCGTAATTGCATACGGTGATAAAGGTTTTCCGATTTTTTCTTCTACTTTTGGTAATGCTTTAGAATCTCCATATGTGGATGAACTCGCTGCATAAACAAACCTTTTAACTCCAGCATCTCTGGCAGCAACAAGCATGTTTAAAAAGCCTCCTACGTTTACATCATTACTAGTTATAGGATCGTTTATAGACCTTGGTACTGATCCTAATGCAGCTTGATGTAATATATAATCAACACCGTTACAAGCTTTGTTGCAATCCTCGAGGTTTCTAATATCCCCTTCTATAAAAGTAAAATTTGGATTTTCAATTAATGTAGTCAGGTTTCTCTTATGACCTGTTGCAAAATTATCTAAACCTATTACTTTACTACCTTTATCCAGTAATGCCTCACATAAGTTAGATCCTATAAAACCTGCTGCTCCAGTTACCAGAACAGTAGAAGAACTTAACAGCTCCAATTGGTTAGTGTTCATGTATTTTTGTATTACCCCTTGATTTTTAATCCCCTGCGCTATGTTTTTGACATAGACAGCGCGAAATTAACATTTAACTACAGAACACACAACTTATATCTCAGGGGATTTTGACCCTTAATAAATACTTAATGTTCCGTTATCCTTAAAAAAAATCAATTCATCGATTTCAAAAAATATAAACAACTTAAAATCAGATATTTAAATATTAATTCGATTTTATTAACAAAAACGTTTTCGGAATAAAAAACAGGTGTTAATACCTATACAATTCTAATAGCTCTACGGCGAACCTCTTTTTTGGTAAATATTGCTGTTCTAAATTAGATTCAAAGGGAATTGGAGTATCCAAACTCGAAACTCTTTTTACTGGCGCATCTAGAAACTCAAAACAATGTTCCATTAACAAAGCTGAAATATCAGAAGCTATACCTCCAAACATAGAATCTTCTTGCAATATAATAGCTTTTCCTGTTTTCTTTACCGATTTTATAATAGTATCTATGTCAATCGGTTTCAACGTTCTTAAATCGATAACATCTGCATTAATCTCGGAATGAACTTCTAAAGCTTCTAAAGCCCAATGCACACCTGCTCCATATGTTATTACAGAAATATCCACTCCTTCTTCTAATACAACTGCTTTTCCAATAGGTGTTGTATAATATTCTTTAGGTACTTCTTGTCTTACACTGCGATATAAAGCCTTATGCTCAAAAAATAATATTGGATTTGGATCTTCTATCGATGCTAACAATAGTCCTTTGGCATCCTTAGGAAAAGCAGGGTAAACTACCTTTAAACCAGGAGTCTTAGTAAACCAAGCTTCATTGGTTTGACTATGAAATGGCCCCGCTCCTACACCACCACCACAAGGCATTCTAATAACTACATCAGACACTTGACTCCAACGATAATTAGATTTTGCCAGTAAATTGACAATAGGATTAAATCCTGAAGAGACAAAATCAGCGAATTGCATCTCTACGATTGCTTTCATACCATTAACAGATAATCCATACGCAGTAGAAACTATCCCTGATTCACAAATAGGAGTATTTCTAACTCTGTCTTTCCCAAATTCTTCAACAAAATTTTCCGTTATCTTGAAAACACCACCATAATCCGCGATATCTTGTCCCATAATTACCAGATGGTCATTTCTGCGCATTCCCATCTTTAAAGCTTCGGAAATTGCATCTATAAATCGTAATTCTTCAGATGTGTTATCTAGAGGTTTGTTTTCTACAAAATGAAATTCTTTATAAACATCATTTAGTTCTTTGGTTATATCAACCAAAACGCCTTCTTCTTCATTTGTTCGCTTCCAATCTCTATCAATTTCTTCCTTAATTTCCAATCTTATGCGAAAATCTTCTTCTTCTGATAAAACGGCATTGGTAATCAAGAATTCTTTATAATTTTCAATTGGATCTTTTTTAGCCCAAAATTGCATAAGTTCTTCTGGCACATACTTAGTACCGCTAGCCTCTTCATGACCACGCATTCTAAAAGTTTTAAACTCAATTAATACAGGTCTTGAATTTGTTCTAATATCAGCTGCAATGGTTCGTATAGTATCATAGACTTCTACTACATTGTTTCCATCAACTACATATGAATCCATTCCGTACCCTAATCCACGATCAGCAAGATGTTTACAATTATATTGTTCTGAAGTAGGTGTAGATAGGCCATACCCATTATTTTCGATACAGAAAACAACAGGCAAACTCCAAACCGAAGCTATATTTAAAGCTTCATGAAAATCTCCCTCACTTGTTCCACCTTCTCCTGTAAAAACTGCGGTAACCTTATTATTTTTTTTCAATACATTACCCAAAGCAATACCGCAAGCGACACCTAATTGAGGCCCTAAATGAGATATCATTCCGACTAAATTATATTCCTGCGAACCGAAATGAAAAGAACGATCTCGACCATTTGTAAAACCATTGGCTTTCCCTTGCCATTGACTAAAAAGTCGATATAAAGGCACTTCTCTTGTTGTAAATACTCCAAGATTTCGATGCATTGGTAATATATATTCATCCGAACTTAAGGCTGCAGTAACCCCAACTGAAATTGCTTCTTGACCAATACCACTAAACCATTTAGATATTTTGCCTTGTCGTAACAATATGAGCATTTTCTCCTCAATCAATCTTGGTTTTAACATTTTGGCATACAATGAAACCAATAATTCCTTACCATAATCCTTTATATCAAATTCAGATAATAACTTTTCTTCTGCCATATTATTAAATCAATTTATGAAACAATTTCAACTTTCAAAAATGGAAAGATAGCCTAGTAAATGTAGTTATTTTTATTTCAGAAATAGCCTAGACTTGAGAATACTATTAAGTACTTGTTAATTTAACCTAATTAATACTATGATTTAATTAAATTTACTACGTTTTCATTCGATTTTATTAAAATATAATTAATTTGACATTCTTCTGAAATGTTAACAAAAAGATGAACAGCATGATGTATATTTAAGCAAATACATCTATTTTAGTTATAGTAAATAATACAACCATGAATAATATACCGAGTGTAGATCTTGCCGACTTTTTATCAGAAGATCCATCACGTAAACAAAAGTTTGTTGATGAAATTGGTAAAGCCTATGAAGAAATAGGTTTTGTAGCATTAAAGAATCATTTTTTAAGTGATGATTTAGTCGATGAATTATACAAAGAAGTAAAAGCTTTTTTTGCTTTGCCTTTGGAAGACAAACAGAAATATGAAATTGAAGGATTAGGAGGTCAAAGAGGCTATATCTCCTTTGGAAAAGAACATGCCAAAGGAAAAAAAGAAGGTGATTTAAAAGAATTTTGGCATTTTGGTCAAGAACCTTCGGAAGATGCTAACCTAAAAGAGGAATATCCTCCAAATGTAATTGTCGAAGAATTACAAGACTTTAATCCTACGGGTATGGAAGCCTACAGAATGCTCGAAAAAACAGGTATTTATGTTTTAAGAGCTTTGGCCATTTATATAGGATTAGATGAGAATTATTTTGATCATTGGGCTAGTAATGGAAATAGTATTTTGAGACCTATCCATTATCCACCAATTACCGAAGAACCAAAAGGTGCAGTAAGAGCAGGTGCACATGGAGATATAAACCTCATAACCTTATTGATGGGAGCTTCTACTGGAGGGTTACAAGTGCAACGTAAAGATGGAGAATGGATTGACGCCATACCAGAAGAGGATGAGTTAGTAATTAATGTTGGAGATATGTTAGAACGTCATACTAATAATAAATTGCGTTCTACCATTCATAGGGTAATTAATCCCCCAAAAGAACAATGGAGCAAACCAAGATATTCCATCCCATTTTTTATGCACCCAAGAAGCGATATGAAACTCAATTGTTTGGAAGAATGTATCACGGATAACAATCCGAAACAATACGATGATATTACTGCAGGTGAGTTTCTTCATCAAAGGTTAGTGGAAATAGGTTTGATAAAGAAATAATAGTATTTATGGATTTAAAAGATCAATTAAAAAATTTATTTCCGGATCATCAATTTACAGAAGAAGAGAAAACAGAGGAAACAAATGAAGGTATTTGGATGCAAGATGATCCTATTATCTGTAAATACGAAAAGAGAAAAGGAAAGCCTATAACTATTTTAGAAGGGTATACGGGTGCGGATGAAGATTTTAAAAAGCTTGCTAAAGAAATTAAAACAACATTAAGTGTTGGTGGAAGCTTTAAAGATGATCGAATTATCATCCAAGGAGACTACAGAGATCGAATCATGGATATCCTAACCTCTAAAGGTTTTAAGGTAAAAAGAGTTGGAGGATGATTTTCTAATTAACCATTAAAAGAATACATTTTTGGGGGCTAAAACATTACATATTACCAATGGAGATAGTTTAACAGACTATCTAAAAGAGCTAAATCTTGTCGATGGAGAGTTTGTGATTTGGCGTGAAATGCTTTGTGAAGGCCCCACTTTAATTAAATTTGAAACAGAAAAAGGTATTGCAGTTCGAAAAGAATTTTTAAAAAAATATTATCGTATTTCTCATGCTGATTATCAAAGTAAATTTGTAACACAACTTGATAAGTTAGATGCTATTCACAAATTCGATGAAATTATTCTTTGGTTCGAGTATGATCTTTTCTGCCATATAAACATGATAGCAGCCATTAGCTTACTACTTCGCAAAGGAGTTAAAGAAACTCCTATTTATTTAGTTTGCAGTGGACGCGTAGAAAATGCCAAAAAATGTTTAGGATTAGGTGAACTAACAGCTGCCCAACTAAAACAGCACTACGAACAAAAAGTACAATTAAATCTTAATGATTTAGAACTTGCTTCGCATGTTTGGACATTGTATTGCGAGTCTAATCCGAAAAAAATAGCTGGACAGATTAAAAAACAATCCTCCTTCGAATACTTATCCATATGCCTAAGAGCTCACTTACAAAGATTTCCTAATATGTTAACAGGACTTAATACTTTAGAGCATAATATTTTAGAGATGGTAGATAATTACCAGATCAAGAATATTAAACAATTAATGGGATATGCTTTGGAGTATCAGGGATTCTATGGATATGGTGATATGCAAATGAAACGGGTATTAGCTAGATTATTTCAATTTTTTGATCAAACCAAAGACCGTTTATTATTATCCGAAAGAGGAAAATTAGCATTACAGGAAAAGAAAAACTTCTATAATACTCAAATGCTAGATTGGTACTATGGAGGTGTCAAAAAATATGATTACCTCTATAACAAAGAAACACACAATTTATTAAAATTATAAAATGGCGATAGCTGAATCCGAACTGATACTCAACGATGATGGCAGTATCTACCACTTAAACTTAAAGTCAGAACATATTGCATCCACAATTATCACAGTAGGCGATCCTGATAGAGTTTCTGAAGTTACTCAGTATTTTGATAGTATTGAACATGTAACTCGAAAAAGAGAATTTCATACACAAACTGGGACTTACAAGGGTAAGCGGTTAACTGTAATTTCTACTGGAATTGGCACAGACAACATAGATATTGTATTTAACGAGTTAGATGCACTAGTGAATATTGATTTAAAAACAAAAAAGGTAAAAGAAGAGCATACGTCACTTAATTTTATAAGAATTGGCACCTCTGGCGCCATACAAGAAGAAATTCCTATTGATAGTTTTATAGTTTCTGAAATCGCCATAGGATTTGATAGTTTACTGCACTTTTATGATAGTGAAGATGTACTATTCCCACAGATATCAGAACCACTAATGAAACATTTGAATTGGAGTCATAAAAAATCATCGCCATATGTAGTTTCATTTGACAAAAAACTTGGTAGACATATGCAAAGTGATAAAACCATTAAAGGTTTTACTATTACTAATGTCGGGTTTTATGGGCCACAAGGAAGAGTTTTACGATTAGCAACATCTGATGAGTTATTAAACCAAAAAATAGGCTCTTTTAGCTACGCAGATAAAAAAATCACTAATCTAGAAATGGAAACTGCAGGAATTTATGGAATGGCTAAACTTTTAGGACATCGAGCCGTATCTATGAATGCTATCTTAGCAAATAGAGCTACAGGACGTTTTAGTCAAGACTCTGAAAAAACAATAAACAACCTCATTAAATACACCTTAGATAAAATTATTAGTTTCTAAAAATTAAATTTAACTTTTAGTTAAAAACTAAATGTATAGGATAATTTAATTTTAAATATGGATGAAAATAAATACACCTATAATGATAGGGATATAAATTGGTTAAGTTTTAACGAACGAGTTTTACAAGAAGCGGAGGATCCAACAAACCCATTATATGAGCGGTTAAAGTTTTTGGCGATATTTTCGTCTAATCTAGATGAATATTTCAGAGTAAGAGTTTCCAGACTTCGCCAAATCAAAAAGATCGATAAACAATTACGAAAAAAACTTGCTTTAAAACCTAATAAACAGGTAAAAGAAATACTAAAGTTAGTAAAACTTCAACAAGAAAAATTTGGAAAAATATTTTTTAGCACCCTCATTCCAGAACTTGCCAAAAACGATATACATTTAGTTAATTATCAATTTTATAATACTGACCAACAACAATTTACTACTCAATATTTTATTTCTAAAGTTCTTCCTCTAATTGACTCAAAATTAGTTACTAATTCTGATCAAGAAGAAGTTTTTCTAGAAAATAATAAACTGTATTATCTAGTTACTTTTGAAGAGAGCGAATCTTTTGGGGTTGTAAATATTCCCTCGGATCAGTTAGAAAGATTTGTTTGTCTCCCTACCGAAAATGAGAGTCATTATATCACCTTTATAGACGATATTATAAAATTGAACTTAAATCAAATTTTTGAAAATCAAAAGATTTTAGATAGTTATCAAATCAAACTTTCTAGAGATGCAGAATTATATATAGATGATGAGTTTGAAGGTATTTTAGCTGAAAAAATTAAAGAATCCCTTTCACAAAGAAATTTTGGACAACCCACACGATTACTTTTTGACTCGTCTATGCCCAAAACACTTAAAAATGAGGTTAGAAAATTGTTTAAATTAGGGAAAATCGATATGATGCCTGGTGGCAAGTATCATAACTTCAGCGATTTTTTTAGCTTTCCGGATCCAACAAATAACAGTTTTTTACATTACCCAGCAGTTTCTGAAGTAAGACATAGTGAATTTGAAAAAAGTGACAACTATTTTGATATCATTAAAAGAAAAGATCAATTAGTGCACTTTCCTTATATGTCTTTTGATTATGTGCAAAATTTTATAAATCAAGCTTCTACAGACCAATATGTAACTGAAATAAAAATATCACTATATCGAGTTGCAAAAGAATCTGAACTAACCAATTCTTTATTAAAAGCAATTGAAAATGGTAAAAAAGTAACCGTATTCATTGAAGCAAAAGCACGTTTTGATGAAAAAAATAATTTAAAATGGGGTAAAACATTTGAAGAAAAAGGAGCTTCTGTTTTTTACAGTTACCCTAAAATCAAAGTGCACTCCAAAATACTTTTAGTAAAGAGAAAAGAAAAAGATATTATCCAGTCTTATGCATATATTGGTACAGGAAATTTCAATGCGAAAACTTCAAAAATATACTGTGATCATGGATTATTTACTTCCAACTCAAAGATCACGAAAGATTTAAGTGAAGTATTTGAAGTTCTGTCAGGTAAAATGATACTTCCTAAGCCAAAACAATTATTAGTAGCTCCCTTTACGGTAAGAAATACCTTCGAAGATCTGATTGATATAGAAACTGAAAATGCTAAAAACGGTAAGCCTGCAATTATAAAAGCAAAATTAAACAGTTTAGAAGATAAAAAGATTATAAATAAGTTATATATAGCAAGTAGTATTGGTGTAAAAATAGAATTACTCGTTAGAGGTTTTACTTGTCTAATTCCTGGATTAAAAGGTATGAGCGAAAATATCCGAATTACTAGTATTGTAGATCGGTACTTAGAACATGGAAGAATTTACTATTTCGAAAATGGAGGAGAATCTAAGATTTTTATTGGAAGTGCAGACTGGATGACACGAAACCTGGATAAACGAATTGAAGTGTTAACTCCGATATTAGATACAGATTGTAAAAAAGAATTAGAAACTATTTTGGATATGCAACTAAGTGACAATAAAAAATCTAGGATTCAAGATGCTAAATCTAGTAACAGCTATAAAAAGAAAATGGACGATGAACCGTCCATACAATCACAAAAAGCAATCAGAACATATCTAAATCAGATACATACTGATAATAACATATTATCCGAACAATATCTTAAGACTGATGAAAAAATTAGTTAATAAAAGTAGCGCAATGAAAACAACGATACCATTTTCTAAAGTGTTACTTTTTAGCTTTGCCACTTTCACTTCAGCACCTTTGTTTTTTAAAAAATTCTTTTTCATAACGATTATTGTTTTTATTTTGGGTTCTATGTTGCTAATATAGTCGAATATATCAGACTTATATTTCAAAAGTAATCATATTTTCTCTATTTAAACGATAAAATGTATTTTTTTATCGTTTAAATGCAATTTTTAACATATTTACATTATAACTATATGCAAACGATCAAAATTGGAGGCGTTCCAGAGCATTTTAATTTACCATGGCATTTAACAATAGAAGAAAAAGCTTATCAACAAAAAGGTATTAATTTAGAATGGACGGATTTTCCTGGTGGCACTGGAGCTATGTGCGAAGCATTGCGCAATGAGACTATTGATATTGCCATTATACTTACCGAAGGTATCGTAAAAGATATGATCGCTGGTAATCCTTCCAAAATTGTACAAACCTATATACAATCACCTTTAATTTGGGGTATTCATGTAGGACATCATTCTACATATAAAACTATAGAAGATCTTCGACATACTTCTGCAGCAATAAGTAGATATGGATCTGGGTCTCATTTAATGGCCTATATAAATGCACAAAGTCAAGGATGGGACACCTCTCTTTTAAAATTTGAAGTTATACGAAATTTAGACGGAGCAGTTGAGGCACTTACTAATGATAGAGCTGATTATTTTATGTGGGAGCATTTTACAACAAAACCATTAGTAGATAATGGAACGTTTAGGCGTATTTCAGACTGCCCTACTCCATGGCCTTGCTTTGTAATTGCTGTTAGAGAAAATATTTTGGAATCGCATCAGGATCAAATACAAGACATTTTAGAAATCATTAATACTACAACTACAGACTTCAAGAAAATTCCAAGTATAGATAAGACATTAGCCTATAGATATGATCAACAATTGGAAGATATAAAAAAGTGGTTACAACTCACCGAATGGAGCCAGTCTATGATAGCAATAGAAACATTAGATCAAGTCCAAAATCAACTAAAACAATTAGACATTATCGAAAAAACAGTTGATTCAAAAAATTTAATTTTTGAAGTTTAAGCAACCTTTTTACATTTCAAACATCTTGCTTACAAAGGAAAACAATATAATTATTATGAAAACAATTCTTATCGTAAGCATTATTTTATGCTCATTCCAATGTACAATTGCACAGGATCAATCAAATCTACCAAAACGAGATATTAACAAAAATGAACTTAGTATAAACCCCCTGAATATTGTCGCTTTCGGCGCTCTTGATATTGGATACGAAAGGGTTCTAAATAATAATAGTACTCTTGGATTCGATTTTTTCTATCTTCTAACGGATAGAGATGATGAGGATATTTTTGATGGTGATGATATATTTGAAAAAGAAATTGCTTTTACAACAAAATTCAAATACTTTTTTGGAGAAAGAATAGCCAGAGGATTTTATGTAGAAGGTTTTGGTATGCTATCAATTGGAGAAGATGAAATGTATATAGATGTATTCGATTCTCAAGGAAATTTTATAAGGGTTGATGAGATTGAGCAAGATTTCACAGACTTCGCTTTAGGATTTGGTGTTGGCGGAAAATTTGTAGCTAGAAATGGTTTTTTAATTGATATTGGATTTGGTATTGGACGAAATTTATTTAATGACGATGCTCCAGATATCATTATAAGGCCAAACTTGTACTTAGGTTATCGTTTTTAGAGAATTTTCATTTAATTCTCTTTTAAATACCACATGCTTTTTATCTTCATTTTTTGGTAGGGTATTTTATCTATTATATGTTTTAGGTACAGTTCACATCAATTTTGATGATATTAATTAAAACAAAAAAAATGAGACTTTTATTAATTACAGTTATTACCTTCTTTACTTCATTTATATCATATAGTCAGGATTCTTCGGACATTATACCAAGAGACATTAATAAGAACGAGATTGGCCTAAATCCTATAAACATAATTGCATTCGGAGCATTAGATGTTTCTTATGAAAGAATTTTAAGCAGCGATCATAGTATAGGTGTAGATGTATTCTATAGGTTCAGTGATGATATTGATAACGATGATGATATTGTAGATAGAGACGGTATTTTTGATAAAAAATTAGCGTTAACAGGACATTACAAGTACTTCTTTGGTCGTAGAGTTGCTAGAGGGTTTTATGTAGAAGGTTTTGGTATGTTATCAACTGGTGATCATGATAATACGGTAAGAGTAGTAAATGATCAAGGAGGCTTAATTGGTTTTCGAAATGTTCCAGAAAATTATACTGACTTTGCTCTTGGATTTGGAGTTGGGGGAAAATTTGTAACCAGAAACGGCTTCTTTATAGATATTGGTTTTGGAATAGGAAGAAATTTATTTAACAATAAAAGCCCAGAAATTATAGTTAGACCTGATTTATATATAGGATATCGATTTTAGAGGTAGGGATATCCATTATATAAACGTTATATAAATAAAGGTAATGATGGCATATGTTCAAATATTTAATAAATTTTTATTAGATCATAAATTTTACCCTATACATCTTTAAAATATGTTTAATTCTTAGAGATTACGGGCTTTCCACAGCGAAAGGTTTAAATATTTTTGTACATTTGCCATGCCTACCCCGAAAACCAATTATGAGTATGCACGCAACCATTATATAGTTCTTGCATCTAATAATTAACTAACAAATCAATTATGGTGACATTTTTACTAATTCTTGGAGGGCTGATAGCATTTAATTTTATTCTTCTAAAATTCAGTGTTCAATCAGTTGATACCAACAGGAAAAAGTCAAAGAACTTGAAATCAACTTCAGAGGCTAACATAGGTAAGACTAAAGCAACAAGAATAGCTAAGGCTGCTTAAGAAATTTGTATTACCATATAATTGGTGATCTTTTTACTTCTTTTAAGTACTCGTTTGTTTTGCTAAAATGTTTATTACCAAACCAATATCCTCTGTTTGCACTTAATGGAGATGGATGTCCACTATTTAGCACCAGATGTTCTGTGGTATTTATTTTGGCTCCTTTTTTCTTTGCATAACCACCCCATAGCATAAAAACAACGTCTTTTTTGTTTTCCGATATAGCATTGATTACGGCATCAGTGAATTTTTCCCAACCTTTACCTTGATGTGATCCTGCTTGATGAGCACGAACTGTTAATGTGGCATTTAATAATAGTACACCTTGTTTAGCCCAACGTTCTAAATTACCACTTGACGGAAATGATACATTTAAATCAGTTTCTAATTCTTTAAAAATATTAATTAGAGATGGAGGTATTGCTACGCCTTCATTTACAGAAAAACATAATCCATGAGCTTGTCCAATACCATGATAAGGATCTTGACCAATAATAACAACTTTAACATTGTCAAAACTACAATGGTCGAATGCAGCGAAAATCTCTGAACCCTTTGGATAACAAATGTGATCTTTATATTCAGCTTTCACAAAATCCGTAAGAGCTTTAAAATATGGTTTTTCGAACTCACTTTTAAGTTGTTCTTTCCAACTGGGATCAATATTTACGTTCATCTTAGTATCAAAAAAATATGCAATTGTTTACATTTGCTTTAAGCAAAATTATGACAAATACTTTTTAAAAATCGAGCGATACTACAAGTTTTATAACAAAGAAATTAACAAAAAAAGAATATTTCCTAAATCAATTAGGTCCAAAAAATGATTAGAATTTCAGACAAAACACTTAAAGATTTAGAATTCAATACGGTATTAAATCATATTGAAGAGCTATGTAATACAGAACATGGGAAAGCTAAAGCTTTACAAATTATTCCCTTTTCTACTAAAGAGAATTTACATTTAGCATTACAACAAGTATTTGAATATAAATCTTCATATTTAAACGATTCGAGAATACCTAATCATGGATTTGATAGTATCAATACAGAATTAAAATTATTAGGAATTGAAAATACGTTCTTGGAAAGCTTTAATCTAAAAAAGATAATATCTATTAACTTAACTGTTAACGAATTACTTACTTTTTTCAGAAAAAACAAGGAACTTTACCCAACGCTGTATCAAACTTCAAACACCATTACCTTTACCAAAGAAATTATAAATCTCATTGATACGGTAATTGATAAATTTGGTGAAGTAAAAGATAACGCCTCTCCTACTCTAAATGTATTAAGAAAAAATATACATGAAGTTCAAGGTAAATTGAATGGAAGTTTCGGAAGAGATCTGAGTAGATACAATAGTTTAGGATATTTGGATGATATTAAGGAGAGTATTGTTGATAATCGAAGAGTACTAGCCGTAAAGGCAATGTACCGAAGGAAGGTAAAAGGTTCTATTCTTGGTAATTCTAAAACTGGAAGTATTGTATATATAGAGCCCGAAGCAACAATTCAATTTAGCCGTGCTTTGAATAATCTTCAATATGAAGAAAGAGAAGAAATTGTAAAAATACTCAAAGAATTAACTAATAAAATTAGACCTTTTTCCGAACTTTTATCTGAATATCAGGGATATCTAAGCGATATAGACATCATCGCTGCGAAAACAAAATACGCTCAAAAGTTTAATGGAGTACTACCAAAAATAACGGAAGATCGAGAATTAACCGTAAAGGATGCGTATCATCCTTTGCTGTATCTAAATAATCAAGAAAAAGGGGAAAAGACGTATCCGCAAACCATCTCATTAGATAAGGATAATCGTATTATTGTTATTTCTGGCCCTAATGCAGGAGGAAAAAGTATCACTCTAAAAACGATAGGTTTATTACAAATCATGCTTCAAAGCGGTATGCTAATTCCTGTACATGAATATAGCAGAATGTGTTTGTTTAATACCGTTCTTACTGATATTGGGGATAATCAATCGATAGAAAATCATTTAAGTACGTATAGTTATCGATTGAAGAATATGAATTACTTTCTAAAAAAATGCAATGATAAAACCTTATTCCTTATTGATGAATTCGGAACAGGAAGTGACCCTGAATTGGGAGGAGCATTAGCGGAAGCCTTTTTAGAAGTTTTTTATGAACGTGAATCGTTTGGTATCATAACTACGCATTATGCTAATTTAAAAATGTTGGCTAACGAATTACCGAATATGACCAATGCCAATATGCTTTTTGATTCACGCACTCTAGAACCGCTATTCAAACTCTATCTCGGTGAGGCAGGTAGTTCATTTACATTTGAGGTTGCTCAAAAAAATGGAATTCCCTATAGCTTAATAAATAAAGCTAAAAAGAAAGTAGAACGAGGTAAAATTAGATTTGATAAAAGTATCGCGAATCTGCAACGCGAACGTTCTAAACTACAAAAAACTACATCTTCTCTAAAAACAAAAGAGCAGAAAACAGAAGAAGAAAAAGAACGTTTAGACAAAATCAATAAAAGACTACAGCATAAGCTGGAGAGCTATCAAGAACTTTATGATAGCAATCAGCGAATGATATATTTGGGACAAAAACTAAATGAAATAAGTGAAAAATACTTCCATAATAAAAAGAAGAGAGAACTTATCGATGAGTTTATGAAAATTGTACAGGTTGAGAACTCTAAAAGAACAAAACAAACTACCAAACAAAGAAAAGCTAAGAAAGCAAGGCAACAAAAAGTAGTCAAAGAAGTAGAAAAAAAAGTTGAAGTAATTAGAGAAAAGAAAAAGGAACAAAAAAAGATAGAAGAAAAATTAGAAAAAGAAAAACCCAAAGTGATTCTTAAAATTGGAGATAGAGTTCGTATGATAGATGGTAAGTCAATAGGAACCATCGATACTCTAGAAAAAGGCAAAGCTGTTGTCAATTATGGGATTTTCACAACAAATGTAGCGATTGATCAACTTGAATTTGTAGAAAGAAAAAAATAATAACATTTAATATTCATTAATAAGCAAAGGCCATTAGTTATAATATACTAATGGCCTTTTGCGTAGGTTAAGATCTGCAGATAATTACTTCCCTCCTGCTAAAAGAACAAATGAATTTCTAGAAACAGGGGATACATTATAACTTTTTACTTTCTTTAAAGTCTTTATATACTTTTCAGCTTCTACGAATGCAAATTCCATTGCACTAATAGACGCATTCTCATCTATCTCTATGGTTTTAGAAATAGTATCTCCATTTAAATATTCTATCGTCATCTTCCACTTCTTAATTGAATGAAAGTTTCTGGATGCTAAAGCACTTTCCTCCTTCTCTACCTTCTTTTCTTTTTTATCCTTCTCATTTATTAAATCTGAATGTGAACCGGTTGCATTTGCAAAAGAGACGCAAAAAACAGCAATTATAAGTATGAGTTTCATTTTTAAAGTGGTTTTGATTTGTATGTTTCGAATATACAATTATTATTTGAATAATCAAATATTTTTTTAATAAAAATTTATTTGTATATTTATTCAGTAAAATACTATTTACAATGGTTAACAAGAAATTGAAAAAACTCCTAAAAAAAAGTAAATGCAGTAAAACTGTATATGGAATTTCAAAAGTATTGGGCATTAGTCCGCAAGCAGGAGACTATATTGTGAAGAAAAAAAACCTAGCTAAAGATTACGAAAGGTTAAAAAAGATCGCAGATTACATGGGTGTAGATATTACCGATATTGTGGATTACAAGAAAAAATAGTCATAAGTAAATAGAGTTTTAAACAAACCTGACCTAGAATAATATCATAAATACTCTCAAAGCAATTGGATTTGGTTATTTTTGAATTTCATCAATCCAGTTTTCATGCAAATTTATCTTTACCTCGCTTCTTACATTTTATTAATCATTGGGATATCCATTTATTTAGCTAAATCTTCTACAGCAGAAGACTTCCTAATTGGGGGGAGAAATCGCAGTGGTTGGACTATTTTATTCTCCAAATTTGCTGGAGCCATCGGCGTAAGTACATTAATAACCTACACTGGATATGCGTATAAATTTGGATGGGGACTTTTTGCAATGTCTATTGGTTCTGTAATTGGTTATTTACTGTTTGCATTTTGGGCTGCTCCTAAAATCAAAAATCTATCCATACAAGGTACGTTTTACACGCAAGGTGATTTACCTGCTTTTGTAACCGGTAACAAAAATACTTCCTTAGTTACCAATATCATAACAGTAATTGTACAGTTCTTCTGGATTCTTTTATCACTAGCTGGAGGCGCAAAAGTTATTGAATTTTTTGGGCTCTTCTCCTACAATACATCTCTTATGATTACAGCTTCAGTAGTATTAATTTATGTATTATTTTCAGGTTTTAAGGCGGTAATGATTACCGATATTATTCAGGCTATTATCATCATTTGTTTTTTAGGCCTATTAATTTTCAACATGTTAGAATTAAAAGAACTTCAAACAGTTCTAACAACTAAAACAAATGAAAATGTAGAATTAGGAAGCATCATTGGTCTAGTTTTATATGGTGGATTATCTGTATTTGGATTAGCCGACAGATATCAATTATGTTATGCTGCAAAAGATATACAGTCTCTAAAAAAAGGACTTAGTTTAGCTATCATACCGGTTTTATTAGTTGCTTTTCTTTTATTGATAGTAGGACTTTATGTATACCAACAAAATAATGGTTTGGATCCTGATACAGTTTTCATTTTTGCCATGCAAAACTTAATTACTTCTACATGGATACCTTTATTAATTGTTTTATTTTTTGCTGGTTTAATGAGTACTGCGGATACTTCTGTTTTTGCGGTCTCATCGCATCTTATTCTCCAATCTTCGGAAAAAGAAAAAGTAAAATCAATCCGTTATGCTACTATAATTACTGTAATTGCGGCTTTCATTTCTGCCCATTTTTGGAGAAGCATTGTAGACATTACAATTGTTGGTGCAGCTCTTAGAATGACACTTTCTATAGCTATGATATATGTAATCAGAAGTAAGAAAAATAGCGGACGTTTTATTGCCAGTGCTCTTGGTGGAGTTGTAGGTTTACTTATTGGTTTAGTTGCTTTTGGTCCCAAACCTACAATCGCTATCACTGTGATTCTAGGATCTTTATTAGGACTAATTTACAGATCTAAATAGTGCTGTTAAAGTATCCTTAAACCTAAAAACTGAGAATTTTATCTTTATATATTTGACGAAATACTCAAAATAAGTATCAATTCAATTATTATGCGAAATTTACTTTTTGTAATAGCATTCAGTGTTATTTTTATTCATATTACTGAAGCACAACAACCCCAAAAACCAAATTCTGTAGAGATCCATGAAGCTATTAAAAAGTTAAACTTTTTAGGATCTGTTTTATATGTCGCTGCGCATCCCGATGATGAAAACACAAGATTAATTTCTTACATGGCAAATGAAGTCAAAGCTAGAACAGCCTATTTATCTTTAACACGAGGTGATGGTGGTCAAAATCTAATCGGTCCTGAAATTCGAGAATTGTTAGGAGTCATACGTACGCAGGAGCTTTTAGCTGCAAGGAATACTGATGGTGGAGAACAGATCTTTACGCGTGCTAATGATTTCGGTTTTTCGAAACATCCAGATGAAACATTAGCTATTTGGGACAAAAAAGAAGTATTGGATGATGTAGTTTGGGCTATTCGAAAATTTCAACCGGATGTAATTATTAATAGATTCAATCATAGAACACCTGGAACTACTCATGGTCACCATACTACTTCTGCTATGTTAAGTGTGGAAGCATTTGATTTGGTTGCGGATCCGAAAATATATCCAGAACAATTGGCATATGTACAACCATGGCAACCAAAAAGATTGTTCTTTAATACGTCTTGGTGGTTTTATGGAAGTAGAAAAAACTTTGAAAAAGCAGATAAATCCAAATTTCTAGAGTTTGATACTGGAGTATATTATAAAAAATTAGGACTTTCTAATACAGAAATAGCCTCTCTAAGTAGGAGTCAACATAAATCCCAAGGATTTGGAAGTACGGGAACCCGAGGAAAGCAAACTGAATATGTTGAATTAATAAAAGGAGATTTACCAAAAGATAAGACTAATATTTTTGATGGGATAGATACTTCTTGGAATCGTGTTAAAGGTGGGCAAGCAATCGGTGATATCTTATATGAAGTAGAAAAAAACTTTGATTTCCAAAACCCTTCAGCATCTATTAAACAATTAGTAAAGGCATATCAGCTAATTCAGCAATTAGAAAACCAACATTGGAAAGCTATTAAATCCAAAGAAATCAAAGAAATCATCGCTGCATCTGCAGGTTTGTATATTGAGGCAACTGCTACAGATGCATATACCACAGAAAATAGTGAAGTTACCGTAAAAATTGAAGCAATCAACAGAAGTACTATTCCTATGAAACTGCAATCAGTTGACATCAGTGCCATAGGTGCTTCAGAAAATTCAAACACTTCTTTAGATGCTAATAACAGAATTAACTTAGAATTAAAAGGTAAAATCAGTTCAGGAACTAAAAATACGAGTCCTTATTGGCTGACTTCCAAAGGTACATTAGGCTTGTACAAAGTAGATAAACAAGAACTTATAGGAAATCCTGAAACAAATCGTCAAATAAAAGCTGTCTTTAATCTTAATATGGATGGAACTATAATTCCATATACCAAAGATGTAGTATATAAAACCAACGATCCGGTAAAAGGAGAAGTATATAAACCTTTTGAAATCATACCTGCCATTTCAGCAACTATAGCTGACAGAGTTATGATTTATGCTAATGATCTTGCAAAAGAAGTACCGGTAACCATTAAAGCTGGAGAGCCTAATATTGCTGGAACTATTTCCTTACAACACCCTAAAGGATGGAAAGTAAGCCCGGAAAGTATTGATTTTACGCTTGCACAAAAAGGAGAAGAAAGAAAAGTGACTTTTACTCTTACTCCGCCAACAGATCAAAACGAAGGATTCATAAGTCCGCAAATAAAATTAAATAATGGGAAAGTATACACCGATGAAGTTATCAATATAGATTATGATCATATCCCATTCCAGACGGTTGTTCTGCCTTCTGAAACCAAAGTTGTAAGACTAGATATTAAGAAAAAAGGGCAGAATATTGGATATATAGAAGGTGCGGGAGATGTAGTCCCCGAAAGTTTACAACAAATTGGTTATGATGTAACTACGATAGCTCCTGAATCCATTTCTACGAAAACATTAGCTCCTTTTGATGCAATCGTAGTAGGAATAAGAGCATATAACACCGTAGAAGAACTTAAATTTGGACAGAAATATTTATTGGAATACGTAAAAAATGGAGGAAATCTTATTATACAATATAACACAAACAGAAGGTTAAAAGTTACAGACAATCTGGGACCTTATCCATTAAAATTATCAAGGGATAGAGTTACTGATGAAAATGCCGCTATAAAATTATTGGCAGAAGATCATGCTGTTCTTAATACACCTAATAAGATTACCAATAAAGATTTTGAAGGTTGGGTACAAGAAAGAGGATTATATTTCCCAAATGATTGGTCTAAAGAATATACTCCAATTATTGCCTCTAATGATAAAGGAGAATCTTCTAAAAAAGGAGCTTTGTTAATAGCTAAATACGGAAAAGGGTATTATGTGTATACAGGTTTAAGCTTTTTTAGAGAATTCCCGGCAGGAGTATCAGGAGCATACAGATTATTTGCAAATATGTTATCTTTAGGAAAATAAATTACCTAAATAGATAACATGAGTTTGGATGTAAAATCGATTAGAACCTTTATAGGTGCTAAAGATTATAAAGTTTCTAGAGAGTTTTACTTGGATTGGGGTTTTAAAGAAATAAAAATACCTCAGAATATGTCTTATTTCTTTATGGATGATTTCGGGTTTTATTTGCAAGACTATTACGTTAAAAGTTGGCTAAATAACTCCATGATATTTTTAGAAGTTAAACAACTAGAATCATCGCTTAATCATATTAAAAAACTTGATTTACAAAACAAATACAAAGATGTTAAAATCACAGAAATAACCTATAATGATTGGGGAAATGTATTTTTTCTTCATGATCCCTCTGGGGTTTTATGGCAAATTGGTGAGTTTAATACATAAATTTCAAAACTAATATTACTATGAGTGATTCGCCCAAAATAGTTTGGAAAAAACTTTATACCGTTGTATTAATTGCTAACATTTTTTACTTAGCATTCTTTTATTGGATTACTGCAACTTTTTCTTAATAATTCAGGAGATAAAATTTTCTAAAATTAACAGTCATTATGACAAGATACAACTAACTAACATATGCAACTTATAGACTGGATCGTACTCATTGGAACCTTATTATTCATTGTTTTATATGGTGTTTGGAAAACAAGAGGTAGTAAAAATGTACAAGATTATATTCGTGGTGGTAATGAAGCTAAATGGTGGACCATTGGTTTATCGGTAATGGCTACACAAGCATCGGCAATTACCTTTCTATCAACACCTGGACAAGCATTTCATAGTGGAATGGGCTTTGTTCAATTTTATTTTGGTTTGCCAATCGCGATGATTATCATCTGTATTGTGTTTATTCCTCTCTATCATAAACTCAAAGTCTATACTGCCTATGAGTACTTAGAAAATCGTTTTGATCTTAAAACCAGAACAATCACTGCATTTTTCTTCCTAATACAAAGAGGGTTAGGAGCCGGAATTACCATATTTGCACCAGCTATTATCTTATCAGCAGTTTTAGGATGGGACCTAACAACACTCAACATTATCATAGGTATTTTGGTTATTGTCTATACCGTTTCAGGAGGTACAAAAGCTGTAAGTGTTACTCAAAAACAGCAAATGGCAATTATATTTACAGGAATGTTTATTGCTTTTTTCCTTATCATTAGCTATTTACCAGAAGATATTACTTTTTCAAATGCATTAGACATTGCCGGAATTAGTGGGAAAATGGAGGTTTTGGACTTTTCATTTGACCTTAGCAATAGATATACGGTGTGGACAGGAATTATAGGCGGAACATTTTTAATGTTATCTTATTTCGGAACGGATCAAAGTCAAGTGCAACGATATTTATCAGGGCGTTCGGTTCGTGAAAGTCAACTAGGTTTATTATTTAATGGTATCTTAAAAATACCTATGCAATTTTTTATCCTACTTGTTGGTGTTATGGTATTTGTATTCTATCAATTTAATGCTGCTCCATTGAACTTTAATCCTGCAGCAAGTGTAGCTGTTCAGAATACCCCATATGCGGAGGAATACAATGAATTGGAACAAAAATTATCCGAAATTCAAGAATATAAAAAATCATCTGTTCAGAATTATTTACATTCAAAAAACGACAAAGAATCTTTGGATGCTAAGAATTTAATGATCGCCCTAGAAGATTCTGATAAAAAAACAAGACAGAGAGCAAAGGAATTGATAAAAGAAGCTGATGCCACTGTAGAAACAAATGATAAAGACTACGTTTTTATCTATTTCATCCTTAATAATCTACCACGAGGATTGATTGGGCTTTTATTGGCGGTAATTTTATCAGCAGCAATGTCTTCTACAGCATCAGAATTAAATGCTTTAGCCTCCACCACAGCTATTGATCTTTATAAACGAAATATTAAAGAAGAAAAAAGTGAACAACACTATGTTTCTGCTTCTAAAATTTTCACCCTTATTTGGGGTGTTTTGGCAATTTTGGTTGCTTGTTTTGCAAATTTATTTGATAATCTGATTCAATTAGTAAATATTATTGGCTCTATATTCTATGGAAATGTATTAGGAATCTTTTTATTGGCGTTCTTTATAAAATTTGTAAGGAGTAATGCTGTTTTTATGGCTGCCATTATTACTCAAATAATTATTATTTATGTATGGTGGCAAGATTGGCTTCCTTTCCTTTGGTTAAATGCTCTTGGATGTGGAATAGTCATGTTCCTAGCAATTGTTTTGGAACCTTTTATACCTACTAGCGAAATTGAAGTAGAGTAAATTAATATATCAAAATAAAAAATCCACGAATTAACTTCGTGGATTTTATTTATTAAATATTCTTAAAAATTCAAATCAAATTACATTTTAAGATCAGTATTATCCTTTTCATAGTTAAACAAATAGTCTATATCCATTTCTTTAACTTCTCCTAGCTTTTTCAAAGCATTCATATCCACATCTTTCTTATTTCCAATTACAAGAACGTTATAATTTTCTCCTTTGATATTTTCATTAAAAAATGATTTAAGATCCTCTAATGTCATGTCCTTAATTGTATTGTAAATTTCTTCTCTATTGTCATTATCAATACCTCGTTTCTTAAGTCCCTCATAAGTCCAAAAAATATTAGACTTGGTAATGCGTTGTGCAGCTATTTTCTTTAATGTTGCTTCTTTAGCTTGATTAAATTGTTCTTCAGCTTCTGGCATATCTGTCATTAGTTCCATCATTGCATCTACTGCTTGTGGTAATTTATTAGCCTGAGTCCCTACATAAGCCATTACATAATCAGAAGCACCTACTTCTCTACCTTGACTATAGCTAGAAAAAGCTGAATATGCTAGTGATTTAGACTCTCTAATTTCCTGAAATACGATAGAAGATAAACCACTACCAAAATAGGTGTTAAATAATCTTGACGCAGCCATTTTCTTAGGGTCAAATTCAGCACCTTTGGCAAGAAGTAGCATTTCACTTTGTACCATATCATAATCAACAAAGTATACATTCCCCCCTGTTTCTTTTTCTAAATAAATAGTTTTTTCTGGATAATCTAATAAATCAGATTTTACCATATGATGTTTATCTAAAGAAGCTACAGCTGCATCTAAATCTTTACCATAATAGAAAATACGTTGCTTATAATTACGTAATTCTTTCACCTTATTTACTAATTCTTGTGGACTCATATTTTGTAACTCTGAAGCTGTATAAATATTACGTAAACGAGATTCCTCTCCATATTTACCATAATTCATTAGTCCATTCCAAAATATATTTCCTTTTTGAGTTTTATTATCCTGACGACTCTTTAACACTTTCTCAACATATTTATTATAGGTTTCTTGATTAGGAACCGCATTATTCCATAAATCTTCTAACAAAGATAGACCGGCATCAAGATTTTCTTTTAGCCCTGAAATTCCAACATAGGTTTTATCATCTGCTGTGAATACATTATAATTAACTCCGATCTTATAAAACTCTTGTTTAAGTTGTTCTGGTGTATATTTATCAGTCCCTAAATAATCTAAATATCCAGCAGCCAAAGACATTTTTGGATCATGGTCTTTCCCCATATCAAATATGATATTTAAGCTAAAAATATCATTATTCGGATTTTCGATATGAGAAATAGTTAATCCATTCTTCGTCTTACTATCTTTTATTGCCGTCTTGTAATCTACAAACTGCGGAGTTAATGCTGGTGTTTTTATTTTATTAAACTCTTTTAAGAAATCTGATTCTTTACCACGATTCAATTCTACAGGAGTGATACCAGGATTTTCTACCTTTACAATATTTTTATCCTCACCTTTGATTTTATGAACTTCTACATAGTTATTACCATATAATTCATTAGCAAATGCCACTACTTCTTCTTTCGTAATTTTTTTCATGCTATCTAACATTTCAAGACGATTTTTCCAATCCTGAAAACCAATAAAAGCATCTAAATAAGCATATGCCGTAGAAGAAGCATTTTCATATTCTCTAATTTTAGACAAACGCAAATCATTAACTACCGCGTCTATTAACCAATCTTCAAATTCTCCTTTTTTGATTTTATCAATTTGTTGCAACAACAAATCTCTTACTTCATCCAATGTTTGATCTTGTTTTGGAGTACCATACAAAAGATGGAATCCATAATCATTATCAAAGTTTGTAAATGAAGAAGCATTCTGTACCAATTGTTTTTGATTAAGATTCAGGTCAATCAAACCTGCACTAGAATTTGCAAGCATATAGTCTATTAAAGTAACAATCACTTCTTGCTCTGTTCCTTTTCCTTTTGTTCTAAAAGCAACATATATAGATTCTGCAGTTGGACCATACACCTCTTTTTTCACAGGCGCAGTAAGTGGTGGTAATTCTTCGAACGTTGGATGAGTTACTTCTTTCTTTTTATAAGATCCAAAAGATTCATTCACTTTTTTAATTGTGGAATCAAAGTCAATATCACCAACTAATATTACTGCCATATTATTAGGTACATAATATTTATCAAAATAAGCATGAATTGCTTCCATTGAAGGGTTTTTAAGATGTTCGGATATTCCTATAGTAGATTGAGTTCCGTACGGGTGTGTAGGGTACAATCCTTCCAAAACAGCAAAATATTGTTTTCTTCCATCGCTATCTTGTCCTCTATTGAATTCTTCATAAACCGCTTCTAACTCTGTATGAAATAAACGTAATACTAGTTTACTAAAACGTTCACTTTCTACTGTTAACCATTTATCAAGTTCGTTTGATGGTATTTTATTTACGTATACCGTTTGTTCGTTAGAAGTAAAAGCATTTGTCCCTTCTGCTCCCAATGAACTAACCATCTTGTCATATTCATTTGCTATCGATACTTTAGACGCTTCTAGAGAAACTTCATCTATTTTTTTATAGATCTCTTTCTTCTTTGTTGGATCTTTTTCTTCTTTATGTTCTTCATACAAATCCGAAATTTGTTTCAAAAACACACTTTCTTTTTCAAAATCCTGAGTACCAATCTTATCTGTACCTTTAAACACCATATGCTCTAGATAATGAGCCAATCCCGTATTGTCAGCTGGATCATAAGTAGATCCTGCACGAACTGCGATAAGAGTTTGAATTTTTGGTTCTTCCGGATTTTTGCCTAAATAAACTTTTAGACCATTATCCAACGTGTAAAGTCTAAGACCAGTTGGGTCATTGGAAACTGTTTCATAAGAAAAGCCCGAAGCATCTGTATGTTTTTCTACTTTGAGCTCTTTTTCAGATTTTGTTTTTTGATCAGATGAGTCCTTACAATTACTTAGTACTAACACCAAACATAAAAGTAAGAGTGATTTTAATGATTTCATTTAGATAATTTAAGTTAATTATATCTTTAATATTCTATTGAACGCAAAATGTTAATATATGTTACAGTTTTTAAGATTACTTTAACAAAATGAGATACAAAAAAAGCATTAGACTTTTATCTAATGCTTTTCTATAATAAACCCTAATAAAATAAATTAAGGATGATATCTATTTAACTAGCCTAAAACTTCAGCTACTTTCTTTCCAATTTCGGCTGGAGAATCTACAACGTGTATTCCACATTCTCTCATAATTGCCTTTTTAGCAGCGGCAGTATCTTCACTTCCACCAACTATAGCTCCAGCATGTCCCATAGTACGACCCGCAGGTGCAGTTTCACCAGCAATAAATCCAACAACAGGCTTCGTAGTACCACTTTCTTTTATCCATCGTGCAGCATCAGCTTCTAATTGTCCTCCGATTTCTCCAATCATTACAACACAGCTTGTTTCAGGATCATTGATCAATAATTCTACAGCTTCTTTTGTAGTTGTCCCAATAATTGGATCTCCACCAATTCCGATAGCTGTTGTAATCCCTAAACCTTCTTTAACCACTTGATCAGCAGCTTCATAAGTTAATGTTCCCGATTTAGAAACGATCCCAACATTTCCTTTCTTGAAAACAAATCCTGGCATGATACCTACTTTTGCTTCTCCTGGAGTGATTACTCCTGGACAGTTAGGTCCAATAAGCCTACATCCTTTGTCTTTTATATAATTAGAAGCAGTAATCATATCTGCTACTGGAATTCCTTCGGTTATAGTGATAATAACTTTTATTCCTGCATCAGCAGCTTCCATAATGGCATCAGCAGCAAATGCTGGCGGAACAAAAATAATAGTAGTATCTGCTCCAACTTCTTTAACTGCTTCTTCTACAGTATTAAAAACTGGTTTATCTAGATGAGTTTGCCCTCCTTTTCCTGGAGTAACACCACCAACTACATTTGTACCGTATTCAATCATTTGACCTGCATGAAAAGTACCTTCACTACCTGTAAAACCTTGAACTATTATTTTAGAATCCTTATTTACTAGAACACTCATTGCGTTATTATTTTTTTTATTTTTTAGCAGTTTCAAAAGTACGGTTTTGGATACGATAGTTAAAATGAAAAGTCAAAAAAATATTTTTTTTACACTTTTTAATTTTATCTAAATATTCATGCCACTTTTTTTTAAAAACAAACTATGATTTCTTAGAAATGAATAAAACTAATTCGTTAAAAACGATTTTAAATTTTCTTGAGAAGTATCTCCTTGTTGACTTATCTGATAACCTCTATATAATTTATCATCTTTTAGCTCCCAAATAGCAATAAAATGAGCAATGACTTCTTCCGTATCCGGTTGTTCTATAGTTTTAGCTAGATAAGTATATCTAATTGTAACCATACCATTTTCTTCCAAAAGATGACTTATTTCACATTTGAAAGTTTCAAAGGAACTTGACATTTCTTTAAACATTGTTTTAATGTCTTCGTACCCTTTTTTATTGTACCCAAAACTACTATTCCAATTTAACTCTACTTCCGGATGTAAATATTCAGAAAAGGCTTCAATATTATGTATTAAATCCGTTTGGTAAAAGGATTTAACTACCTCTTTTGCTGTTTTACTCATTACTCTTCAATTTTTCTATTAATTCAGGAATTTGCCTGATCGCAGCAATCTCTTTATATTTTTTTCTAAAGTTATCTGCAGGTGTTCCAAAATAACTTTTATTACCTTCCAAGGATTTACTAATCCCGGATTGGGCAGAAACAATTGCTTTTGTTCCTATAGTAATTCCACTAGTAACACCTACTTGTCCCCACAAGGTTACTTCATCTTCAATAACTACACATCCCGCAATACCTACTTGTGAGGCGATTAAGCATTTTTTACCAATGATTGTATCATGACCAATGTGTACTTGATTATCAATCTTAGTTCCTTTTTTTATAGTGGTATCCCCAGTTACTCCTCTATCAATAGTACATAAAGATCCAAGATCAACATCATCTTCTATGACTACTCTCCCACCAGAAACTAGCTTATCAAATCCCTCTGGTCGGTTTTTATAATAAAAAGCATCAGCTCCTAATACAGTACCTGAATGGATCGTTACATTATTACCTATAACTGTTCCATCATAAACGCTTACATTAGCATGAATTAAACAATTATCACCAATTTCTACATTATTTCCAATAAAAGCTCCTGGCTGTATAATTGAATTCTTTCCTATTGTAGATGTGGAAGAAATCACAGCTGTTGCCTTCTCAAAAGGTTTAAAGTAGTTTGTTAGTTTATTAAAGTCTCTGAAAGGATCATCAGATATCAACAAAGCTTTTCCTTCAGGACAGTCTACCTTTTTATTTATCAATACAACCGTTGCTGCACTTTCTAGGGCTTTATCATAATACTTAGGGTGATCAACAAAAACAATATCGCCTGGAGTTACGACATGAATTTCATTCATGCCTTCTACAGGAAAATCTGGACTACCTACAAACTCTGAAGAGATAATAGTAGCTATTTGTTGCAGTGTATGCGTTTGAGGAAACTTCATTTTAAAACAAAATTCAAAAAAACTAGGAATTACTCCTTAATACGTTCTTTATAAGTACCTTTTTCTGTTTCTATTTTAATTTTATCTCCTTCATTTATAAAAAGAGGTACCATAACTTCGGCTCCTGTCTCTACGGTAGCAGGTTTTGTAGCATTCGTTGCTGTATTTCCTTTTACACCAGGCTCTGTAGCTGTAACCTCAAGAATAACACTCGCCGGCATTTCTACAGAAAGAGGCATTTGATCCTCAGAATTAATTATAACGGTCACAACCTCTCCTTCTTTTAATAATTCTGGAGCATCTAACGTAGATTTTTCTAATGTTATCTGATTATAATCTTCTGTATTCATGAAGTGATGAGTATCACCTTCTGCGTATAAAAACTGGAATTTATGAGTCTCTACACGTACATCATCTATTTTATGACCTGCAGAAAAAGTATTATCAATTACTTTTCCTGTAGTTACACTTTTTAACTTAGTACGAACAAAAGCAGGACCTTTACCTGGTTTTACATGTAAAAATTCTACAATTTTATAGATATCATGATTATATCTTATACATAATCCATTTCTTATATCACTAGTATTTGCCATCGCTTTTCTTTGTTACTTATTATCTATTATTTATTCTAATTAGAGAAATATCCTTTCATGATACCTCTTTGTGAGTTTTTTATAAACTCTAAAACTTCATCTCTTTCAGGTGTAGCTTCCATTTCAGCTTCAATTATTGCTACTGCCTGAGTGTTGTTATAATTACTTTGGTACAAGATTCTATAAATAGATTGTATTTCTCTGATTTTTTCTGTAGAAAAACCTCTTCTTCGCAGACCAATTGAATTAATTCCCACGTATGAAAGTGGTTCACGAGCGGCTTTTACGTAAGGAGGTACATCTTTTCTTACCAAAGAACCACCAGTTACAAAAGCGTGATTTCCTATACTACAGAACTGCTGAACAGCAGCCATACCTGCTAATACCACATGATCTCCAACGTTAATATGACCTGCCAAAGTACTATTATTAGAAAAAATACAATTATCACCAACTATACAATCATGAGCTATATGACAATACGCCATAATCCAACAGTTTTTTCCAATCTTAGTTTTCATTCTATCCGTTGTACCTCTATTGATTGTAACACACTCTCTAATGGTTGTGTTATCCCCTATTTCTGTGGTGGTATCTTCGTCATTAAATTTTTTATCCTGAGGCACGGCTGATATAACTGCTCCAGGAAAAATACTACAATTTTTTCCTATTCGAGCACCTTCCATAATAGTAACATTGGAACCAATCCAAGTCCCTTCTCCTATAACTACATTATTATGAATCGTTGTAAAAGGTTCAATAACTACATTTTTTGCAATTTTTGCACCAGGATGAACATAAGCTAAAGGCTGATTCATGAATTTCGTTTTATATGTTAGTATATAACTTTAAAATATACTAAATAATTATTTTGATTTAACTATTTGTGCCATAAGTTCTGCTTCTGTTACCAATTTTCCATTAGCGTACGCAAAACCTTGCATATGACAAATACCTCTTCTTATAGGAGTTAGCAATTCTAATTTAAATATTAAGGTATCTCCTGGAAGTACTTGTTGCTTAAATTTAACTTTATCAATTTTCATGAAATAAGTTAAATAATTTTCGGGATCTGGAACGGTACTTAATGCTAAAATCCCTCCGGTCTGAGCCATTGCCTCAACTTGCATAACACCTGGCATTACTGGCGCACCAGGAAAATGTCCTACAAAAAAAGGTTCATTCATAGTAACATTTTTCATTCCCACTACATGTCTATCAGACATCTCCAAAATCCTGTCAATCAATAAAAATGGAGGTCTATGAGGAAGCATAGACATAATTTTATTAATATCCATTAAAGGTTCCTTATTGAGATCAAATTGCGGAACTTTATTTCTTTTTTCGATCTTAATGATCTTTGCTAATTTCTTAGCAAATTGTGTATTCACATAATGCCCTGGTTTATTCGCTATAATTTTTCCCTTGATGCGAGTACCTATAAGCGCTAAATCTCCTATGACGTCCAATAACTTATGCCTAGCGGCTTCATTTGGATAGTGCAATGTAAGATTATCTAAAATACCGTTAGGCTTTATAGCTATTGATTCTTTACCAAAAGCAACTTTAAGCTTTTCCATAGTGTTTGGACTCAACTCTTTATCCACATACACAATGGCATTGTTTAAGTCTCCTCCTTTAATTAAGCCATGTTCTAACAACATTTCTAATTCATGTAAGAAACTAAAGGTTCTGGCATCTGCAATTTCTTCCTTAAAATCAGAAATATGTTTTAAAGATGCATTTTGAGTTCCTAAAACCTTTGTTCCAAAATCCACCATAGTAGTCACTTGGTATTCATCCGAAGGCATTACGATAATTTCGCTACCAGACTCTTCATCCGTATAAGAGATAACATCTTTTACAACATATTCATCTCTTTCTACCTCCTGCTCTACAATACCGGCTTCTTCTAAAGCTTTTATAAAAAACTTACTAGACCCATCCATTATTGGTGGTTCCGAAGCATTTAATTCTATTAAAAGGTTGTCTATTTCTAACCCAACGCAAGCAGCAAGCACGTGCTCTGAAGTTTGAATACTTACACCGTTTTTCTCAAGATTTGTTCCTCTCTGAGTATTAACAACATAATTTGCATCTGCTTCAATGATTGGACTACCTTCTAAATCAACCCGACAAAAAGCATATCCGTGGTTTTCAGGAGCCGGTTTAAAGGTTAGTGTTACTTCTTTTCCCGTGTGAAGCCCTACTCCTTTTAGCTCCACTTCTTTTTGAATAGTTCTTTGTTTATTTACAACGGAATCACTCATTGTCATCTATCTTTTTCTCAAGTTTGTATATTCTATCAACAATTTTGGGCAAATTTTTAAAGTGTACATAAGATTTATTATAGTCTGAGTACCCTAAGGCTGGAGATCCCTGTATCGCTTCTCCATCTTTTATATTTCTTCCTATTCCGGATTGTGCCTGGATTCTTACCTTATTTCCTATAACAAGGTGTCCAGCAATACCAACTTGTCCACCAATTAAACAGTGTTTACCAATTTTGGTAGATCCAGCTATACCAGTTTGAGCAGCAATTGCTGTATGCTCTCCTATTTCTACGTTATGAGCAATCTGGATTTGATTATCGAGTTTTACTCCTTTCCTAATTATAGTTGATCCTAAGGTTGCACGATCTATAGTCGTTCCTGCTCCTACATCTACATTGGATTCTATAATTACGTTACCAGTTTGCGGTACCTTACTATATTCTCCTTTCTCATTTGGTGTAAATCCAAAACCATCAGCTCCTACAATAGCACCGCTATGAATAACACATTCATCACCAATAACAGATTCGGAGTATATTTTTGCTCCAGCAAAAACAATAACGTTATTACCAATAGTAACATTATCTCCTATATATACATTAGGATAAATTTTGGCATTTTCTCCAATGGTTACATTATCTCCTACATAAGAAAATGCGCCTAAATACATATTTTCTCCGTACTTCGCGCTTTCAGAAATAAAACTAGGTTGTTCTATTCCTGTCTTATTCATTTTTACCATATTATAATAATCTAGTAACTGCGAAAACGCTTTATAAGCATCATCTACTCGTATTAAAGTAGTTTTTATATCTGATTCTGCTTCGAACGTTTTATCCACGATAGTAATGGATGCATCGGTAGAATATATATACGGAGTATATTTGGGATTAGATAAGAATGTTAGCGAACCTTTAGTTCCTTCTTCTATCTTTGCTAGCTTCGATACTTCTACGGTTTCATCTCCTTCGATTTCACCATTTAGAATACCTGCAATTTGTGTGGCTGTAAAAATCATTAGCAACAAAAATATAAAAAATGTCTTAATCTATGTACTTTGGATAACAGATAAAATATTTAGTTACCGGTTTTGCCAAAGCCTTTAAATTAAATTGATCCGTAGCACTCACAATATCAACTATTTTGCTCGATTTATATAGGATATTAATATTCTGTTTATTTTGATGATACGCCTGATTTGCAATCATTCCGGTAAACACAAAATAACGGGCTTCTTCTTCAGAAATATTAGATTTAACTTTAAAATCCTGTATGCGCTTCTCTATTTTTTCTTCGTTAAATTTCTTCTTCTTAATCTTGATTTTTAGCAAATCTCTTTCAATAATCATTTTACATAAATTACGTAAAACAAAATCCTCAGATGTTGCCCATTCTTTCATAGCAGACACCACATCATAATCGTCTAGTCTGGAAAATGTTTCTAAGACTTCATCTGTAAAATTATCAGAATCAATTTTGTTCTCCAGAAAGAACAGCAATGGTTTGCTAGCATGCAGTTTTTCGCCACGCTCTACTAGCTCCTTTGCTCTTTTTAAAACTCTAATTAATAAGCTTTCTGCTACCAAACTAGTTTTATGCAGATATACTTGCCAATACATTAATCTACGTGCTAATAAAAACTTCTCTACAGAATATATTCCTTTTTCTTCTACTACCAATTCATCTTTTACCACATTGAGCATGGTAATCAAACGTTCACTATTAATATTTCCTTCTGCAACACCTGTATAAAAACTATCTCTCTTTAGATAATCCAGACGATCCATATCTAATTGTCCAGAAATTAGCTGATGAAGAAAATTGCGATGATATTCTCCTTTAAAAATTTGAATAGCGAGCGTTAAACTCCCGTTAAATTCAGCATTAATTTTTTCCATAAACATTAGAGAAATGGATTCATGGTTTACTTCATTCACTATACTATGTTCCATGGCATGAGAAAAAGGACCATGACCAATATCATGAAGTAAAATAGCTATGTACAATGCATCTTCCTCTTCAGAGGATATCTGAACTCCCTTAAAACGAAGTACTCGCACTGCATTTTGCATTAAATGCATACATCCTAATGCATGATGAAATCGTGTATGATGAGCACCTGGATATACCAAATAGGATAATCCCATTTGCGAAATTCTTCGTAATCGCTGAAAGTAACGATGCTCAATAAGATCAAAAATTAGTTCATTAGGTATGGTAATAAAACCGTAAATTGGATCGTTTAATATTTTAAGCTTATTTCTTTTTTTCAAGTTTACTATACTTTTGTTAACAAATATATATTTCTACTGTTAGAATTACGAATTATCAATTAACATATTATATTTAAAACGTGAAATTGTAATTCTTGAAAAAAGAAAGAGTCACTAATATATACGAAACATATCTAAATAATAGTAGTTAATTACGGTTAACTATTATTCATAAACATATAAAATTAACATCGCATGAGCAACATAAAGATACTTTGGGTAGATGATGAAATTGATCTATTAAAACCACACATATTATTCTTGGAAAAGAAAAACTATGAGGTTACCAAATGTCAAAGTGGTACAGAAGCCATAGAAACATTAGAAAACCAAAACTTTGACATTGTATTTTTGGACGAAAACATGCCTGGACTTTCTGGAATAGACACTTTAGCAGAGATTAAAGAAAAAAATGATAGTCTTCCTGTAGTAATGATTACTAAAAGTGAAGAGGAATATATCATGGAAGAAGCTATCGGAAGTAAAATTGCTGACTATCTTATTAAGCCTGTAAATCCTAATCAGATTTTATTGAGTTTAAAAAAGAACTTAGATCACTCTAGGTTAGTATCCGAAAAGACTACCTCTAACTATCAACAAGAATTTAGAAAGATTGCTATGGATATGGCGATGGTAAACTCTTATTCTGAATGGGTAGAATTGTATCAAAAATTGTTGTACTGGGAGATCCAATTAGAGGATATAGAAGATACTGGAATGTTTGAGATTTTGGAATCTCAAAAAGTAGAAGCTAATTCCCAGTTCTGTAAATTTATAGACAAAAACTACCCTGATTGGTTTAATGGTAATGAAGAAGCGCCAATCATGTCGCATACTTTATTTAAAGAAAAAGTAGTTCCTGAACTTAGCAAAGAGCAACCTACGTTATTTATTGTAATAGACAATTTAAGGTATGATCAATGGAAAGCTTTTGAACCTATTGTAAATAATTATTACAAGAAAGAAGAAGAATTATCGTATTGCAGTATTTTACCAACTGCCACACAATACGCAAGAAATGCTATCTTTTCTGGGTTAATGCCAGCTGATATGAAAAAGAGACATCCTGATCTATGGTTAGATGATGTAGATGAAGGTGGTAAGAACATGAACGAAAATGAATTCTTAACGGCGCAATTGCAACGATTAGGATTAGATATTAAACACGAATATTATAAAATTACAAACGAAAGATCCGGTAAAACTCTAGCCGCTAATTTTAAAGGACTGAAGGATAATGACCTAACTGTGGTTGTATACAACTTTGTGGATATGTTATCACACAGTAAAACAGAAATGGAAGTTATAAAGGAATTAGCTTCTAATGACAAATCATATAGATCTCTGACCCAAAGTTGGTTTAAAAACTCGCCTTTATTAGAAATGATACAACAAGCTCAGCAAATGGGCTTCAAACTATTGATCACTACTGATCATGGAACTATTAACGTTAAAAACCCTTCTAAAGTAATAGGTGACAAAAACACTAGTTTAAATTTAAGATATAAGACTGGTAAAAGTCTTACTTATGAAGATAAAGAAGTATTGGCCGCTACAAATCCAAAGACTATTCATTTGCCTTCTATTAATATGAGTAGTTCTTTCATATTTGCCAAAGGTGATTATTTCTTTGCGTATCCTAATAATTACAATCATTATGTAAGTTATTACAGAAATACCTATCAACACGGAGGTGTATCCTTAGAAGAAATGATTATTCCTTTTGCGGTATTAAAACCAAGGTAAACTAAATATTTTACAACAAAACTTATACAGAGTATGCGATATGAAATTACCATATTGCATACTCTTATTTTATGTAGTATGTTGCACTAACAAAAAATAGTACTGTGAAGATTATCTACACCTTAGAAGAGCTCTCAAAAACAGCTGAAGAAATTATTGAAAATGCCACTCACAAAACATTATTGTTTGATGCAGAAATGGGAGTTGGTAAAACAACATTAATTAAAGAAATATGCAAACAATTAGGTGTTGTTGACACCATCTCCAGCCCTACCTATTCTTTAGTGAACGAATATCAAGGTAAAGAAGACACCATTTATCATTTCGATTTTTACAGAATCAAACAAGAAGAGGAAGCCTACGATATCGGTTTTGAAGAATATCTCGATTCTAATGCTTGGTTATTTATAGAATGGCCTGAAAAAATTGCTAATTTATTACCAAATGATAGTGTTAAAGTTAAAATTGAGCTTCAAGACGATGGTAAAAGAGTACTATTATTGGGGTAAAAAATGTTAAAAAAACCGTTTTAATAAAATTTAACAGACTAACGCTTTTTCTTACACTAATAAAAAACTATTTTTATTGTTGTTTTTTACAAGTATTTAATCGACAAAAATATGTTTTTTGACAGTTTCTACGTAAGAAGTATACTTTTTTTCAGTACTAAAAATGCTTGCTTACGGCTTGCAAAATTACAATTTTTTTGATTCGATTCTCAGTGAGATTTTCTTATATGTTTGGGACCATAACTAATTAAATCCCTATTATAATGAAAATCACAACAACACTTTTTTTCAGTTTTTTCTTTAGCTTATCAATCTACATGATCTCCGATGTAGAAAACCAAACCCAACTAATATCCGATACCTCAATCACACAAAATGACAGAATCAAAAAAGGAAATTCAACCCCAACTTTTATCGAAAAGAAAAAAATCAAAGTACCTGGCTCTAACTAATATTGTTGTTATTTTAATAGCGACAATACCATTTTTATTTTACATTAATGATATTTTCCCAGATGGTGCCATCTGGGAAAATTCTTTTTTCACCTATCAAAGTAAATATTACGAAAGTGTAAATGTATTTGTATGGGTTTTACTAGGTAAATTAATCCCTTTATCACTATTTATCGTTTGGTTTTTTACCTGTAAGCACTGGTGGTATCTAGTAATATTAATTCCTATTGCTTTGTATTCATTTCAATTAACTTTCATCATTTTGGAAGATTCGGAATATATTGACAGTGAACATTTTTACTATTTAACACCGGTAGTAATAATAGTTTTAAGCATTGTATATAGCATTAGAACTAAGGTTTTTGATAAAATTCATAACATCGATTTATCAGAATTGGATGCCCTAAAAAAGTCTAATAAAAAATCATGGTGGAATAGATTGCGCTAAAACTAGTATTCAATTATTTGCGAGTCCGTTAATTAATCATAGTAGAGATCACTTATTATATATCTTACGAATGTTTTTATTACAAATACGGTAATACTAAATTTGGATGCTATTCATTTTTATTCGTAATTTGAGATACAGAATGACACACAAATGAGTAAACCAACCTCTCCTTTTACCAAGGAACAACTGTTGCCGCAGGAAGAAATGATTGAAGTGGCAAAGAAAAAAGGAAAACTATTCATAGGTATCCCAAAAGAAACCAGCTATCAGGAAAAGCGTGTATGTCTTACGCCTGATGCTGTAGCTGCATTAACAGCTCATGGTCATAGAGTACTATTAGAATCTAACGCAGGTATTGGTGCAAGTTTTACTGATAGAGAATATAGTGAAGCTGGTGCCGAAATCACAAAAGATACTACTAAGGTTTTCGGTTGTCCGATAATCCTAAAAGTAGAACCACCTTCGTTAGAAGAGCTAGAACATATAAATCCACAAACGGTTTTAATCTCTGCATTACAGCTAAAAACGCAATCCAAAGTCTATTTTCAGGAACTGGCAAAAAAGAGAATTACTGCTCTTGGCTTTGAGTTTATCCGTGATGCTGATGGTGCATATCCAGCAGTAAGAGCTCTAAGTGAAATAGCAGGAACCGCAGCCGTACTCATTGCTTCAGAATTAATGAGCAGTGCTACCCAAGGTTCGGGACTTATGATGGGTAATATTAGTGGTGTTCCACCAGTCGAAGTTGTGATTGTTGGTGCTGGTACAGTTGGTGAATTCGCAGCACGATCCGCTATTGGACTTGGTGCTAATGTAAAGATATTTGATAATTCTATTACCAAATTACGTTGCATACAAACCAATATGGGAAGACCTTTGTATACCTCAACCATACAACCCAAAAACCTATTAAAAGCATTACGTCGATGTGATGTTGTGATTGGAGCAGTGCGCGGTAAAAACAGATCTCCAATTATTGTTTCTGAAACGATGGTAGAGCGCATGAAAAAAGGAGCTGTGGTTATCGATGTAAGTATAGATATGGGTGGTTGTTTCGAAACTAGCGAAGTTACTTCTCATGACCATCCTACTTTCGAAAAACATGGTGTGGTGCATTATTGCGTACCTAACATTCCATCTCGTTATGCTAAGACTTCTTCCCTATCCATTAGTAATATTTTCACACCGTACTTACTTCAAATTGGAGACGAAGGCGGTATTGAAAATGCAGTACGTTTTGATAGAGGATTAAAAAGTGGATTATATTTTTATCATGGAATTTTAACCAGTAAATCCATAGCAGATTGGTTCGATCTTTCTTACAGAGATATTAATTTATTGATTTTCTAAGAACATAAAATATTTGATCAGTTTATACCATATGAATTTGCAGATTCTTTGGGATACAAAGCCTATTTAAATCGGTAAACTTTCTGTACTTTTGGGCTTTGATTTTTATAGTATATGAAACTAGCACATCGACTTGGATTTTATTTTTTCGGATTTATTATAGGATTGTTTTTGTTGTTCTTTTTTCTAGGTGGTAAAAATGCATCTTGTGATTATTCTCCCAATGCCAGAGTTCTTAAAAATATTAGAATTAAAGAACGTCTATTTTCTGAAGAGGTATTGACTGCTATGCGCAATAATAGTATTGATACTGCTGATATTTCGTCGATTTTAGTTTCAGGGAATGTAGATTTCGGCAAGAGCAATACCCAACTAGATTCTTGTAAAACTTATTTTATAGAAGGTATCGCAAAAGAAAAATTAGTTAGTCTATTGATTGCTAATTGTGATTCTATTGCCAAGATAAATTCTTTCGAAATCAATAAATAGTTATAAATCCCTACTCATTACCCAAAATTCAAAATTCTCTTTACCAATACTAAAAGGATGTTCTCCAACAATCCTATAACCATCTCTTTGATAAAAAGCCAACGCCTTTGTATTTTCTTTTAGAACAGACAACCATATATGATCACAACTTTCTTTAGCTTTTTCCAGAATTAATTGTTGTAATTGTCCTCCAATGCCTTTTGATAGATAATCTTGCATCAAATAGAGCTTTTGTAACTTACATACTTTATTAGACGCTATAAATTCTGATGGAGTATCCAATTGAATTTTTGCATATCCAACAGGCTTATCGTCATACAATACAATCCAGAATATATTATGAGGTTTGCCAATACTAGTTTTTAGATTTTCTAAGGAAAATGTTCTTTCTAAATAGTCTGAAAGATCCTGTTTATCCTTAAAAAGATAACCAAATGATTGATCAAACGTCTTTTTTCCTAAAAAAGAAATGTCCTCTACATCTTCTATGGTAGCTATTCTTATTGTTATATTCATTATTATCGTTTTCTAGCCTGAATATCTTTAAACCGAATCAATAATTTCTCAAATAAACTCATATCCACCGGTTTATAAATAACCTTGGAACTCACTGGGTATTTTTCCAATAAATGCGACGGTCTTGTAGGTCTTTTGGTAAAACCTCCTCCACAATTAGGACATACATTAAGGAAGATAGTATCTACGCAATCCTTACAGAACGTGCATTCGAAAGTACAGATCATAGCTTGGCTACTATCATTAGGCAATGATTTATTACAATTCTCGCAAGAAGGTCTTATTTCTAACATAATATAAAAATTAGGATAACTTATTTTTAGCAACATACTTAGATACCGATTCAGGAATTGATATTCCTTCTTTCAGATCTTTTTCTGATATTGGAGCTAAGGCAACTTGCTTGATCGGAATCACACCAGACCAGATTGGTAATTCATGATCTTCCTTCTCATCTACTACACCTTCTGCCCTTACCTTGGCAGATGCCATATCTATTTTGATAGCCATCACTAAAGTAGCATTAATTTCTTTAGTATTGGGTTGTCGAATATTATTCCAGTGTCCAGGAACCATATGATCAAGAATACACTGTAGAGCTTTCATTTTTTCCTCGGAATCTTCTACTTTTCTTACATTTCCAAAAATAGTAGCAGATCTGTAATTCGCAGAGTGATGAAATGCCGATCTTGCCATTACCAAACCATCTAAATGTGTTACTGAAATACTTGCCTTACCTACTTCCAATAAATTAGTCATCATCCTATTTTTTAATGATCCATGAATGTAAATGGTATCTCCATCTCTTCCATAAGCGGTAGGTATTACAATAGCACCATCACTCCAAACGTAGCCTATATGACATAAGAAAGTGTCATCTAAAATCTGATGAATCTCTTCTATATTATACGTTGCTCTTTTTGATCCTCTGACTACTTTATTAAGTTTTGTTATTTGATATTCTGACATTTCTTGTTCATTTTTTGATTTGATTCAAAATTATTAGTTTTATGGACTCATATACTAATCCAGTTATCATATAATGGGTAGTCCAGTTGTATTTCCTTTTAAAAGCAATATTAAATTAGATAGAAATTCTAATCGTCATTTATACCTACAACTGTGTGACCAGATGATTGGATTCATAAAATCTGGAAAATTAGCACCGTCGACAAAGCTTCCTGGGTCTCGTAAATTATCTGAAGATTTACAAATCCACAGAAAAACGGTTGTTGCTGCTTATGATGAATTGATGTCTCAAGATTGGATAGAAAGTATCCCAGCTAAGGGAACCTTCGTAAGTAAGAACCTTCCGATTATCAAAGCTAAAGAATTTCAACATCTTCCTGATTCTAATACTCATAGCACCGTAGGTTTTGATTTTAAGAAAAGAGACCATCTATTCATAAAAGGAATTGAAGCTCTTCATGCTCCTCTAAAAGTAGATGAAGGAGTACCTGACCATCGGTTAGCTCCAATAGAAGACATTGCAAAAAATTATAGGAACATTGCTAACAAAATCCATCATAAAGAACTTTTGGGATATGGTGACACATATGGAAATCTAAATTTAAGAAAAGCCTTAGTTTCCTATCTGAATCAAAGCAGAGGTCTTAAAACAACTGTAGACAACATCTTAATCACTAGAGGTAGTCAAATGGGAATTTACCTTGCCAGTCAATTATTACTTAATAATCAAAATACAATAATCACTGGAAACACAAATTACATGACTGCCGACAATACATTTATGGAAGCCAATGGTATTATAAAACGTGTTTCTGTAGATGATAACGGCATCAATACTAGTGAGATCGCAAGTATATGCCAACAACAAAAGGTTAGTGCTGTATACGTAACATCCCATCATCACCATCCCACTACAGTAACGTTATCAGCAGAAAGACGCATGCATCTTTTGGATCTGGCTCAACAATATCATTTTGCTATTATAGAGGATGATTACGACTATGATTTTCATTACAGTAATGCTCCTATCTTACCGTTAGCTAGTAATGACACGCAAGGAAATGTAATTTATATTGGTGGTTTTACAAAAATTATAGCTCCAGCACTTCGAATTGGTTATTTTATTGCTCCAAAAGAAGTAGTTGATGAAGCTGCAAGACTGAGGAGAATATTAGATAGACAAGGTGATACTTTACTAGAACAAACACTTTCCAGAATGATTATGAACGGCGATGTACAAAGACATAGTAATAAAGTAAGAAAGATCTATAAAGAACGACGCGACCTATTTTGTAATTTAATTAGCGAAAAGCTAGATAACTATTTTGATTTTAAAGTTCCTAATGGTGGTATGGCTGTTTGGGTTCGACTTAAACAACCATATAATTGGGATATTGTTATGGCCGAAGCTCTAAAACTCAACGTTGCTTTTAATCCAGAATGGAGACGTTATGACAATGATAATTCTGGACATAATGGTATTAGAATTGGCTTTGCAGCATTGGATAAAGATGAAATAAGAACGGTTATTAACACTTTAGAAAAGGTGATGGAACGTATATAAAGAATTCGCCTCTAAAAGAACTACTTCAAACTTTCGGTAAGAAAATCCATAGCTATTTTCACACTTTCTTCGGGCTTTTCTTCCATTGGTAAATGACCAGTTTTCTTCATGATTACTAACTTAGAGTTTGGGATATCTTCATTAAACTTATAGGCAGAGTTCACAGAAATCCAACGATCATTTTCACCCCAAAGAATAAGTGTAGAGTTATTTATCTCTTTTAGTTTATGTGATGTATCTTTTCCTCTTGTCATTATAAGTCTATCCATAAAAGCTTGGCGATTACCTTCTCTTAATGCAAAATCGTGATATTGCTCTACCAAAGTATCCGTTACTTTACGATCATCATAGTATACTTGTTCTAAGTTATTACGAATTATAGATTTTGGTGTAAAATAGAGAAATAACTTATTGATTACAGGAATACGCGCTAATCTGAAAACAGAAAAACTACTACCTTTCTTTTTTGTATTCTCTGTGGTTTGTTTCTTTGGTTTTGGTCTATTACCAGAAGCATCTAACAATAGTAATTTATCTACTCTTTCTGGATAATCCGATGTGAAATTCCAAGCAATACCTCCACCTAACGAATTACCTGCTAGATGAAAACTATCAAGTTTTAAATTGTTTACAAAATCGTATAAGAACTTTGTATAACTATTTATGGAATAATCTCCTCGCGTATGTGGACCTGTTAGCCCAAAAGCTGGTAAATCTATGCTTATCACACGATAATTTGTTTTTAACTCACTTGCCCAACCTTCCCAAGTATGCAGCGATCCTCCACTACCATGTAATAAAATAATCGGAAAACCAGATCCTTGATCTGTATAATGGACATTCATTCCATCGATTTCTACAAACTTAGAATATGAATAGGTATATTTTTCTTTTAACTCTTCTACAGGAATATCAAAATCTGCTAGAAAGAATAATGATAAGAAGATCAAGGCAAGAAAAACAAGCAGCTTCCTATATCTTTTAAATTTTCTCATGGTTTTAAGATTTTATGGACTACTTGAAAAAAAGTTGGTATTTATGCAGTAATCCTTGTAAATTGGTTTTAGAAAAAATTGCTCCTTTCAGTTTATTTATTTCAGGGTTGATTGTGTAATTAAAGGCTGTGCTAAAATCAACTTTTTCAGCGTTGGTTTGTTCAAAAATAGTTTTGGCTAAATCACAATTATTGAAAATTGAACCAGTAATATCAGATTCGGCAAAATCAGTTTCAAGGAGTTTGCAGTTGTTAAAAGTAGTATTTTTGAGTTCAAAAGCATAAAAAGAAGCATAATCTAATACACAACCATCAAAGCTCACCGAAAACATAAAAGGATTACAACTACTAAAGTTTACTCCTAACAGTTTACAATTTTTAAAAACACAATTATCTCTAAACGATGCTTCTTTAAGCATTACATTCGCAAAATTACAATCGGTAAAACTACATTCCATAAAAGTAATTACAGACATATTTGCTTCTGAAAAATTACAATTCACAAACTCGCAATTATCATACTCATTACCAGGTAATTTTTGCTTTGAGAAATCTTGATCTATAAAGTTTTTCTCGATTACTAACATATCATTCATATCAAAAAGTAAAATTTTTAAAAACTAATTCTTTTTGTAAACTATCACTTGATCAAAGTAAAATTAAGCATAAATCTTAACTAAGAAATTTATTATTGACTGATATGACAAAACTTTTACACCAATCCATATGGTTAAGATCTTATTAAGATAAAATTCGAATTAGATTAACTTTTAACAATGTACATTTGTTTAAAATCACGTAACAAGTAATTCCTTCTGTGAATAAAGTCAAAAAACAAAAATATAAATGGATAAAAAGGATAGCTAAAATTTTAATAATTCTGGTAACTTTATTCGTGTTTATCATACTTTTTATTAGAAGTCCATGGGGACAAGAAATTATTGTAAATAAACTGATCTCCTATCTATCAAATGAGACCAAAACCACTATAAAACTTAGTAAATCTTACGTTACTTTTTCTGGTAATATTTTACTAGAAGAGTTTTATATAGAAGATCAAAAACAAGACACGCTTCTTTATTCAAAAAAATTAGAAGCATCAATAGCTTTACTACCTCTTATTAGAGGAACGAGCTATCATCTAAAATCATTAGATTGGGATGGAGTGAAAGCTAATATAACCAGAAAAAAAGATACTAAATCTTATAACTTTGATTTTATATTAGAGTCATTTACGACTCAAACAGATACTACAAAAACATCTTCTGATGTTCCAATAATTATTGGAGGCGTATCTCTTACCGATTTCGAGGTGTTGTTTTTAGACGAAACTGCAGGTATAGATAGCACTATAAAACTAGGCGAACTTTCTTTTGATGTGGAAACCTTTGACCTATTAACCAAGAATTTCGGAATTAGAAGATTTTACTTTAGTGATTCAGATATTCGATTCAAACAAACAAAATTAACTACAACCAGTACTGACACAAAATCGAATAATACAGAGTTACCAAAGTTTAAAATAGACTATTTTTCTATTGATCAGGTAAATATATTTTATCAATCCGTTCCCGACAGTATTACCTTTTCATCAAATATTGGAAAACTGGATATAGAAAATAGTTATATTAATCTTATAGATCAGGAATATAGTATCAATGAATTTAAATTTGATGATTCTAAGATTTTATTGAAGTCACTAAGTAATTCAAAAAAAAATCAACCTCAAAAGGAGTCGCCTTTTCAATGGCCCGATTTAACATTGAATATTAACTTTATTTCGTTAGAAAATAATTCATTTTTGTTTCAAAACAAATCCACTCTTAGAAAAGAAAAACAATTTGATCCCAACTATATTTCTTTACAATCCATTTTATTAAAAGCAGAGAATCTGAATATTGCTAAAGGAAAAGCTGGCGTAAACCTACAAAAAACTGCATTTACAGATCATAGTGGTTTTAAGTTAAAGCATCTTTCTTCTGTAATAACTATAGATGAGACCTCATCAACAAAGTTAGAAAAAGTCTATATGCAGACAAATGAAAGTAATATAAAAGGTAATTTTGACATACAATACAACTCTCTTTTTACATTAGTTAACTCTCCAGAGAAAGCAATATTTGATATAACTTTAGATACACTTAATTTAGGAATTAAAGATGCTTACTACTTTCAATCCAGTTTAGCTCAAAATAATTATATCGATTCATTAGCACAAAAAAAATTACACGGATCTCTAACGTTAAAAGGGAAAATTTCAGATTTTAAAACTAGCATACCTAATTTATATTGGGGTAAGGACACAAGAATACAGTTAGAAGGTAACTTAAAAAATCTTCTAACCGAAAATCAAATACAGTTTGACTCTATTTCGTATAATTTTATTTCCACAAAACAGAACTTAAAAGCATTTATTAATGAATCTGATTATGGAATAAATCTTCCTTCAGAAATCGGTATAGAAGGTAATATATCAGGACATGTAAATGATTTAGACGGAAATACTTTGTTGAAATCTTCAATGGGATCTGTTCTTCTAAGCGGCAATTACAGTAATAAGGATCAGATTTCATTCAATGGAGATGTGTCTGTAGATAAATTTCAATTACAAAAATTATTGAATAACCAACAACTTGGCTCCATAACTTTAAATGCACAAATAAAAGGATCAGGATCCTCCCTAAATACGTTGAATGCATCCTTAGATTCTGAATTTAAAGAAATAACAATTAATGAATATAACTTCTCTGATTTTAAATTACGTGGCGAAATAGTTAACGGTAAAGGGAATGTTAATGCTAAGTTTAAAGATAGAAATTTAAATTTCCTTTTAAATACAAATTTAGTTTTAGATTCTATTTCACCTAAGGTAAATGGTTTTTTGAATATTGCAGGTGCCGATCTGAATGGTTTAGGTATTATCACCAATGATATTATAAAAACACAATGTAAAATATCTTTCGATTACACAGGAAACTCTCAGGATTTTAGGTTACACTCTAAAATCACGGATGCTTTGGTAGTAAAGAACAATGAACCTTATCAAATAGCTGATATAAAATTTGATGCTTTAAGTAATTCTAATACATCTGAAGTATTGATAGGTAGTGAATTTTTGGATGCAAATATCTTAGCTAATACCGGAGTTGATCAAATAATACATTCAATACAAAATAGACTAAAAACATATATTTCTGAAAATAAAATAAAAGATACTATTCAAAAATCGGCTGAGATCACAATGGATTTGGTTGTACGAGAAAAACCTATCTTAAGTAATGTTTTATTACCAGGTATTAAAGAATTAGATTCTATCACTGCCAATCTTTACTTTAGTGAAGACAAGGAAAAATTAATTGTTAATTTAGATGCACCGTCTATTAATTACAATAATAGTAGTATAGATAGCCTTAGTCTGAATATAGATGCCGATAAGAAGGATGTAAAATTCTCTTTAGGCTGGAACAGTATAGTATCAGATCCTATCCAAATCAATAAAACTGCTTTTGAAGGAGTTTTAAAAGATCAAACTTTACTTTTGGATTTTAGCACCGATAACGAAACTGAAAGGATTGCTTCTGTTAAGTCTGAACTACAACTAAAAAAAGACACACTATATTATCATATCGACCCTAAATCTATTGTTTTTGATAAAAATCCATGGTCTATTTCCTCAAATAACCAAATTACCATAGCTAAAAATTATATAGATTTTAAAGATTTTGAAATAAAACAAAATCAACAACAATTGATTATTAGTTCAGATGACTCTCAAAATGATAAAAAGCATATAGGTATTTCTTTTTACAATTTCAATGCATCTACATTTACTTCCATCCTTAGCGATGATGAAATTCTTGCTAATGGTATTATAGATGGTAAAATTATTTTTGAAAACCCTTTTGAACAAATTGGTCTTATTGCAGACCTAAATGTTCAAGAGTTAAAAGTAAAAGGAATTACTTTAGGAGACCTTACACTAGACGCTACATCTAAAAGCTTTCAAAATTATGATCTGAGTTTATTACTAAATGGAGAAAATGTAAAATTAAACCTCAATGGAGATTATCAGACTAAAGAAAATGAGTCGGAAATAAATTTTGATCTCAACCTAGAAAAATTACAAGTTCAGGTATTGGAAAAGTTTATGGACCAGCAAATCTCAAAGACTAAAGGTATCATTAGTGGTAGTACAAAAATTAAAGGAACTGCTTTAGACCCTATTTATAACGGCACTTTTCATTTTAAAAACACAAGTATGATAGTCAATTCTCTAAATACACGATTTACTTTACCAGAAGAAAATATAAGTATTACAAATACAGATATAACCTTAAACAATTTCACCATTGCAGATGAAAATTTAAATACTTTTTCTTTAGACGGTAAAATAAGTACGAAAGACTTGAATAATCCAGATTTTAACCTTTCACTAAACACGAAAAACTTTCAGATACTAAATGCTACAAGAGAAAACAATGATCTCTTCTTTGGAAATGTAAAAATAACAGCCGATTTAGATATAGAAGGAAATTTAGATATTCCTAAAATCAAAGGTGATTTAGCCATCGATGAAGATTCCAATTTTACTTTAATAGTTCCTGAATCAGAGCTTGAAATTAAAGAACGTGAAGGTATCGTTGTATTTGTAAATCGGAAAAATCCTGATGCTATTATAACTCGAGTAGAAGAAGATCGATATGCTAATACATTATTAAAGGGATATGACATCAACACTAAATTAAAAATTGATAAAGGTTCTGTTTTTAAGATTGTTATTGACGAACGTAGTAAAGATAATTTTCAGATCTCGGGTGAAGGAGAACTTAAATTTGGAATGGAACCAAACGGTAGAACTACGCTAACCGGAAGATATAATATTACTGATGGACACTATGAAGTAAGTCTTTACAATATAGTAAAAAGAAGATTTCAAATAGCTCCAGGAGGTTCTATAACCTGGTTAGGAGACCCATTAGATGCTAAACTTGATGTAACCGCTATTTATAACGTAGAAACTTCTGCAGCTTCTCTGATGGCGGCAAAAACATCTGGAGAATCTTCTGGCATTACAAATCAGTTTCGTCAAAAACTACCATTTCTAGTATATCTAAACGTAGATGGTCAGCTTTTGGAACCAGAAATTTCTTTCCAACTAGACATGCCTGAGAACGAACAAGGTAGTTTAGGAGGAGAAGTATATGGACAGGTACAACAACTTAACAGTCAAGAAGAAGAACTTAATAAACAAGTATTTTCTCTTTTAGTTTTAAATAGATTTTTTCCAGATGCTGGTAGTGATGGAAGTAATGGTGGTGCCGTGTCCATTGCTAGAGATAATGTAAACAAAGTACTATCTGGCCAGCTCAATAGCTTCTCGGATAAACTAATTGGAGATACTGGAGTCGAATTAGATTTTGGTCTAAACAGCTATACTGATTATCAAGGTAATGCTGCACAAAACAGAACACAACTAGAAATTAATGCGCAAAAAAGACTATTCAACGATCGATTAATAGTACAAGTAGGAAGTGATGTTGATATTGAAGGAAGTAGTCAAAACTCAGCAGAAACAACACCTGTAATAGGCAATGTTAGCCTAGAATATCTATTAACGAAAAATGGAAGATATCGGCTTAAAGGATTTAGAAAAAATGAATTTGAAAGTGTTATTGATGGACAATTGATTGTAACGGGTATTGCGTTTATTTTTAACCGAGAGTTTAATGAATTTAAAGAGTTATTTTCCAAATCCATTAAAGAAGAACTAAAAAATCAAAAATCAAAAGAAAATTAGACTTGAAAAAGAGATATTTATTATTCATCAGTATTATGGTTCTTCTGTCTTCTTGCGGTGTGAAACGTTTTATACCTAATAATGAAAAACTTTATACGGGTGCTTCCTTGTCTTTACAATCAGATTCCAAGATCAAAAATCTTAACATAATTGAAAAGGAAATTGAATCTGTTATAAGACCTGAACCCAACTCAAAAATGTTAGGAATTAAACTTGGTTTATATGCGCATTATAAAAACCAAAAAGATAATCCTGGATTCATTAATAAATTTTTGTACAAGAATTTTGGTGAAGAACCTGTATACCTTTCTAATATAGATAGATCACGCATCGAAGAATTAATCAATAATCGCCTAGAGAATAGAGGTTTTTTTAGAAATCGAATAAACTCTGAAATTACAACAGATAGTTCCTACGCATCCATTACATACAATGTAGTAGTAAATCAACCTTATATTTTAAAAAATTACAGATTAGATTCTATTCCCTTTCCAATCTCAAAAGAAATTAAAGACATTTTTTCCAAGAGTCCAATAAAAAAAGGAGATCGTTTTGACCTAGCGCTTTTTGAGTTAGAAAGAGAACGAATTGATAAGACTCTTAAAGCTAGAGGATATTATAACTTTAATTCAGATTTTTTGATTTTTGAAGCGGATACCAATCAATATAAAACCAAACATTACGATTTGTTCCTGAGATTAAAGAAAAATGTTCCCGAAAAATCTCTAATCCCTTACCGCATTAGTAATATTAATGTATATCCAAACTATACAATCCATACAGATAGTAATTCAAAAGATACTATTCAATTTTCAAATATCAATTTTATAGAAAATAGAGATTTTTTCAAACCAAAGTATTTAAAACCCTATATACTCTTCGAAAAAAATCAATTTTATAATCCTTCAGTTTCCAAAAGAACAAGTAACAGGCTATCTTCTATAGGAACATATAAGTTTGTAAATATTGAATATGATGTGCTTACCACAGGAAAACAAGGAAAAGAAGAAGGAAATCTTAGAGCAAATATTTATTTGTCACCACTTAATAAAAGAGCAATAAGAGCAGAGCTACAAGCTTTATCGAAATCTAACAATTTTACTGGTCCAAGCTTACTCGTCACATATGCTAACAGAAATCTCTTTAGAGGAGGAGAAACTTTAAATATAACCGCTTCCCTTGGATTTGAAACTCAATTATCTGGAGGAGAAAATAGTGGTCTAAGCAGTACACAAATAGGTTTGAAATCTGATTTAGTATTTCCCAGATTATTATTCCCTATTAAAATTGTAGATCGTTTTCAATATGCGGTTCCAAAAACTATACTTAGTGCTGGTTTCGAATATCTTAACAGAAGTAAGCTATACAGTTTAAACTCTTTTAATACCACATTTGGTTATAGCTGGAATGCCAATCGTTTTGTTAATCATGAACTAAATCCAATTAGTCTCAATTATGTAAACTTATCTAATACTACCGAAGAGTTTGAACAAATACTTGAAGAAAATCAGTTTTTAAAGACGAGCTTTAATCAACAATTCATTGCTGGACTTACCTATTCTTTTACTTATAATGAGTTAAATGATTCATCGATTAGCAATCCTTTTTTCTTCAACTTCAATTTTGATATTGCGGGTAATACCGTGAGCCTTTTTGATAGCAGTGATGAAGAAAATATCAATACATTTTTAGGATTGGAATACGCTCAGTACGTTAAAGCTGATATTGATTTTAGATATCATTTTAGCATAGGAAACAATCAAAAGTTGGTAACTCGATTATTTGGAGGTTGGGGTTTGGCTTATGGTAATTCTGAAACTCTTCCTTTTTCTAAGCAATATTTTTCTGGAGGTGCGTTTAGCGTTAGAGCGTTTAGAATTCGATCTATCGGACCTGGAACATATACACCTGATGATAATGATACGGGTTCTTTCTTTGATAGATCAGGGGACATTCGCTTAGAAGCAAATCTAGAATATAGATTTCCAATAATCCCTTATTTAAAAGGCGCTGTTTTTGTTGATGCTGGTAATGTTTGGTTAACAAATGAAAATGATTCATTACCAGGAGGAGAATTTTCTTCTAATTTCCTTAGTGAACTAGGAATAGGTACTGGTGTAGGCCTAAGAATTGATATTCAGAATTTTGTAATCCGATTTGATTTAGCAGCTCCATTATTAGACCCTGCTGATGTCGAAAATAAAATTGATTTTAATGTCTCTAACTCTATATTAAATTTTGCTATTGGATATCCTTTTTAATTAATTCCCCAAGGTGGATTTTTACGATTATCTCCCGCAAAATACAAAATGATTTGGTTACCGTCTGGATCTTTTAATCTTACTTCTTTCCATAATCAACCTAGATCTGTGGGTAATAAATCAAAAGTGCACGCCTTAATTTTAAAGACGTGCAACCTCTTCTTCTAATTTTTAAGCCTCAAAATGGACATAAATATCTTTATCATTTTTCCTTTTCATTGTCCATTTCAGAAATAATCTTCATTGAGATTTTATATCGGTATCCTATGACTTCATTGTAAAGTTTTTAATATTGATATCTCATCAATGTAAACAGTAAATTAATTTATTCTTATTTAATAACCAATTGTTTGGTTATCCTTTGTCCACCATTTTCGATACTTAAGATGTAAACAGATGGTACTAAATCAATGAATTGTAATTCCTCTTTAAAAGTATTTCCTGGATTACTAAAAGATTGCTTACTAATAAGACGACCTCTTAAATCATATAAATCAATATTTACATCATCATTATTTAAAACATCCATAGTAACTAAAACATTACCTTCTGATGGATTAGGCCAGATTACTAGGGAAACCTCTTCATTTACATCATCAACACTCAATGTAGTTGAATTCTCACCACATATTTGTAATGAAAAACTTTGGAATTCACCACCGTCTTCACTTGGGAATGTATCTGTAATTTGAAGTACCCAATCACCAAGAGCACTTTCATTTTGAAAAGCAGATAAAGGATTGGCAGGTGTAATAACACCCTCAACAACAGGAGAACTAGCACTACATTCAAGAGCACCATCTGCCTCATCGTCAAAAGTAACTGCTATATTATCTCCATCACCACAAACCCCATTTAACAGAACAACTTCACTTCCTTGTGGAGAAATCAATCGCACTTCTAAATCTTCTACCCATGTATGTAGAATGTCAACACTAATATTTAAATCACTGATGGTTATGTCATCGGCAACAGTAATAGTGGAAGTAATCACATGATTTATACCTCCGGTAGCAGGAATTACAATGTTATTTTCTACAGAATTCAATGTAGAACAGGCTACCGTAGTGAAACCATTTACTGCTGAAACTATTCCTGTATCACAAGGGTTCGAGCTTGTAACTCTCCAAAAATACGTAGTAGAATCCAACAAGCTTCTAGTTGTGTAAGAGGTAATATCTAAATTATCAGACTCAACAATGTTAGTAAAGTTTTGATCAGTTGCAACTTCTATTAAATAATTAGTTGCATTAGGGTCTTCATTCCAAGTTAGATTAGTCGTTAAAGAGACATTATCTGCATTATTTTCTGGACTAGATAGTATTACTGCTGATAATGTTTCTGGGTATACTGTAAACCCAAGATTATCAACTGTACTTTTATCAGTTCCTGAGGTTGCTTCTAGAGCGAAAACATATGAGCCCAAATCCACAGAGTCTAGCCCAGATATTGTAACCGTACCTGTGGTAGCTTGGGTAGCTGAAGTAGGATTTATAACTGCTGTTACTCCTGTAGGCAATCCATTAACTGTAAAATTAGTGGTATTATTGAATCCAGAAAACGTCTCATAAGAGAAATTATATACCAATTCGTTACTAGGTAAACACACATCTTGCGTAAGATTACTTACCTCTATATCGAAACTCGCATTATCAATAGTGAAGTTAGAACTATTTACAGCATAAAATATATTATCATTAGCCTCTATCATAACTCTAGCTGTTTCAGTATTTTCAATAGAAGGTACGGTAATTTCATATGAACCATTATTAGGTACTGATGCAGCCAATGTTACGGGAAACGTTAATCCTCCATCGGAAGATAGTAAAATGTTTACTGTAGAAACATTCACAGCCCCTGTATCGGTTCCGGCCACATTCCAAGTAATTGTTTTAGTTGATGATACTGGCCAAAACTCTTCAGTTGACTGTGATGTCACAACAAATGGACCAGCAGTTCCATCTACAGTAACTTTCATCTCATCAAAGTCTGATTGTGGTGTTTGACCTACTCCATCACTTTCTGAACGATCTCTAACTATTAATCCAAAATTTAATTCACGTGCCACATTAGATACGGTTTCCCAAGAAGTATTCGCCACATTTAAAACTGGATTGGTTTCAGTTAATTCTCCAGCTAACACTCTTTCTAATATAGGCATATATCTATTCGGACTAAGACTAGGAGGTCTTGATCTCCATACAGCACCTGTAGCCTTATTTGGGCCAAAGGTCTGAAATGTCGTAATACCATCATCTAATTGTTCCCAAGTATATGTATGGACATCACCCGCATCTGTATCAGTAACAGATGCTTTTAAAACAAAAGCTGTACCATTAGGAATTACATAATCCGGACCTGCATCTGCCACAGGAGGAGCATTGGTTATTGCGGTAGTCATAGCACAGCTCCCTGCAGGACTTACTAAATTAAGAATCTGATTAATACTCGCATAATGAAAATGAGCATCACTATGAAGTTGAACATCATTTGCAGCAGTTATCCCAGCATATCCCATTATAGTAGTTCCACTTCCCGGTTCTACATTCACACCAGTTCCTTCACTACTAAAAGACCATGTATGATTTGCTCCCATTTGATGACCTATTTCATGTGCCACATAATCCACATCAAAGTAATCTGACATATATGGACCCCCATTATCTCCGGTAAAAGTATGGGCTGAAAAGCCACTTGCTTTTCCAATACCATTAATAACACCAACACGACAAACATTTCCTATATCACCAGCAGCACCATTATTTCCACTCGGGTCATAAACAAACAAATGTCCTATATCATAATCCTCAGCTCCTACATTTTGATCAATAACAGTCTGCATTTCCACAAGAATATTATTCGTGTATGGATCTGGATCTTCATAAATCAAATCTAGTGCAGGATCATCAGCAGTATCTACAAGAACAAAAGTTATTGCCATATCTGATTCATATACTTCATTAACACGATTCATCGTAGAAACCACCTGAGCTAAAGCATCTGCTCTAGCATCTCCATTACTAGCATCCCCATCATCCCAAAAGGCTGTATATTCACTTGTTGTAGTAACTGCCATTCTAAAAGTTCTCAATACCTGATCATTTGCATCCTTTGCTATTGATTTTGGAGTGTTTTTTACACGCTTTTCTAGATCTTTAGTCAGACATTCAAACTTTTCTTTTATTCCAGCTCTAGCAGATTTATTATAAATTAAATACTGTTTCTTGGATTTTTTTGTGACCGGTTGAATAAAAACAGTTTCTTTTCCAGGTTCGGATATCATCGCTTTAAGCCCCTGAGGGGTTACACTAAATCTTGCTCTAGTGCCAGAATTGTCAGTTCGCCATCCTAAATAAGTTTTAATATTAGGATGTTGATACATATTATCATTTGATGAAAAGATCGAAGTCTCCACCACTTTATACTGTGATATTTTCCCTTGCTCATTTGGAAAGGAAATAATAGCTCTGGAATTCGTATTAGATGTTCCACGCAATGGAGCTGTTTGCAGTTGCTGCTTAAAACCTTCATAATCAAAATCAAACACCTTAAAATGTGCTATATCTAAATTCTTTAAAGAAACATTAGTATTCTTAGCACTTAGCTTAGTTTCAGACCATATTCGATCTTGAGCAAACATACCGCAAAAGCAAAGAACGAATACAAAAAACAAAAGATGAAACTTGTTTTTTAGAGTGTTATTTTTTTTCATATCAGAGTTAACTTTACAAATAATTTCAAAAATTTTATGAGTTTTATTTATTATAGAACAATGTGGAATTACATTACCCTAAAAAAAAAGTTAAATTTTAACATTTACCTTTTAACATAAATTAAACTTCATTTTAAAATTTATAAAGCCTAGATATTTCTCAATACTATATAAACCAACCAAATAAAAATGTAGAAGTTTTAAGGCCTAAAAGAAAACACCCTAAAATAGATCAATGAATCTATTGATATCAAAAAAAGCCTACCGATTGATATTAACACTTAAACTTTATTAAATAATTATCAGTAGAAATTAATTATCAATCTAACCTTTCTTCAATAGCAGTAATATGAATTGGCCTACCTTTACCACAACGGTTCTGCCTTCTTAAACTTGTAAATTTAACCCAAACTTTCTCTGGTACATTGCCCTCTTTAAAAAAATCTTCAATATTAACGGGGTCTAGACTATCACTATATGAGTCTACAGTCATGGTATATGGGCATGATCTTAATCTTGTCATCTTTAAAATTCCTTTTTTATACCCCGCAGATATCTTGTTATTTGTGTTAACCTGAGTTTCTTTTTCAATTTTTGGAGTTTTCGTTGTCTTGCAAGACTGATTAAAAACCAACATACTTAAAAATAAAATGCAAATAATGTAATATTTCATTTATGTAAATATTTTTAAAAAACTAAAGCTTTAAATATAATTAAAGCCAGGTTCTTATTTAATAATCAATTTTACAACAATAGCCAAAAATGATAATTGAACAATTACATAGTCTAACGTATTATAAAATAATATGTTATTTTACCACAATAAAATTTAACTAACAACTCAATTAATTCTCCAAGGTGGATTTTTACGATTGTCTCCTGCAAAATACAAAATGATTTGGTTACCGTCTGGATCTTTTAATCTTGCTTCTTTCCATAACCAGCTCTGTTCTGTAGGTAATAGATCAAATGTTATTCCTTCTTTTTGCAAACGACCAACTTCTTCTTCTAATTTTTCGGTTTCAAAGTACACGTAGACACCTTCTCCTTTAGACAATTCTTCTACCTGATGTATGGAAAAAGTAGCTTCTCCTTCTTTACACTCAAAACGAGCATAATGTGGTAATGCTTTTACTATTAAATGCAATCCAAGTAACTCATAAAATCTTATCGATCGTTCTACATTTATTGATGGAACTGTTACTTGATTTAAATTCATTGTTGGTGCGCGTAAAGTGTTATAATTTTCTTCTTTTTCTTTCTTTAGACAACAAATCTAACTCTCTTGTTGTCTGTCCTGCTACTGATGTATTCTCTTCTGCTCTACGAATAAGGTAAGGCATTACATCTTTTACTGGACCAAAAGGTAAGTACTTGGCAACATTGTACCCTTCTGCCGCCAAATTAAAACTAATATGGTCGCTCATTCCGAATAACTGACCTAACCAAACTCTTGGATCATTCTTAGCTATACCTTGTTGCTCCATAAGCTCAATTGCTTTATAACTACTTTCTTCGTTATGCGTTCCTATGAAAACCGAAATTTCGTTGATATTTTGTAGAATATAATTTAGCGTGGTATTAAAGTTAAGGTCTGTAGCTTCTTTACTTTCGCAAATCGGCGTAGGATATCCTTTTTCAGCCGCACGATCGTTTTCCTTTTCCATATAAGCACCTCTAACGATCTTCATTCCGATTTTATATCCATACACTCTCGCTTCCTCATGCAACTTTTTTAGATATTCTAATCGATCATGTCTATATAATTGTAATGTATTATAAATGATTGCTTTTTCTTTGTTGTACTTACGCATCATTTTAGCTACTAATTCATCAGCTGCATCCTGCATCCAGCTTTCTTCTCCATCAATCAATAATGGAACATCGCAATCATATGCCTTTTTACAAACGATATCAAAACGCTCTTCTATCCTATCCCACTCTTTATGCTCCTCTGCTGTTAATGGTGTACCTTCTGTCTTTTTTTGCCAGATTAAAAAACGTCCAAAACCTGTAGGTTTAAAAACCCCAAAAGGAATTGCATCTTTTTGATCTACAAAGTCAAGAATTTCCAAAGTCTTATTCAATACATGATCAAACTGTTCCTCTTCTTCTTTTCCCTCTACAGAATAATCTAATACTGATGATACTTTTCCTTTAGCATACATTTTTTCGATCACCGGCATACAATCTTCTTCGTCTACTCCACCACAAAAATGATCAAAAACAGTAGCTCGTATCAACCCTTGTACCGGTAAATGTGCTTTTAATGCAAAATTTGTAACTGCTGTTCCTATTCTAACTAATGGTTCATTAGCGATCATTTTAAAGAGAAAATAAGCTCTCTCTAGTTCAGAATCACTTTTTAAGACAAAAGCAGTCTCAGTATTATCAAACAAAGTACGTTTTTCCATTAACTATCAATTTTAATAATTCATAACAATCAAGGTAAATTCAACCAAATCATAATCGTATTATCATTTCTTACCCTATTGTTTTAAAATATCTGCAAATATAGAACTTGGAAGTTTATTTTATTACAATTTCTGCTTAATTTCACAGCCTCAAAAAACACCTTTTATGAAGCCCATAGTTTCTAAAGATTCTATTGTATATTTTAACGAAGAATGTTACACTGCGCTTAACACCTATTTGGAAAAGGCAAATCATTCCAAAATATTTATTTTAGTAGACAGCAATACTTATCAAAACTGTTATGCTCATTTTATGAGTAAAATTGAAGGTTCTTACGAAATTGAAGTATTAGAAATAGAACCAGGAGAGATTCATAAAAATATAGAAACCTGCAGTAGCATTTGGAATGTATTAGCAGAATATGGAGCTGACAGAAAAAGTTTATTGATTAACCTTGGTGGTGGTGTGGTAACAGATTTAGGTGGCTTCATTGCTTGCACCTATAAAAGAGGAATTAATTATATCAATGTTCCTACTTCGCTACTAGCAATGGTAGATGCTTCTGTTGGTGGAAAAACGGGTGTAGATTTAGGTAATCTTAAAAACATGGTAGGTGTTATTAGCGAATCGGAAATGGTATTGGTTGATACTACCTATCTAGAAACATTACCTACCAATCAGATGTGTAGTGGTTTTGCAGAAATGTTGAAGCATGGACTCATACAAGATAGAGCTTATTGGGAAAAAATGACCGATCTATCTAAACTAACCTTAGAAGATCTAGATCAATTAATTTATGACTCTGTAGTTATTAAGAATAATATCGTTTTTGAAGATCCCACTGAACAAAATATCCGAAAGTATCTCAACTTTGGACATACACTTGGACATGCAATTGAATCCTTTTACCTCACACATCCAGAAAAGCCAACATTATTACATGGAGAAGCAATTGCTATTGGAATGATTCTAGAAGGGTTTATTTCTGCAGCTTTACTATCGGTATCAGAGCAAGAACTTACACAAATAAGTCAAGTAATTTTAGCAACCTTCCCAAAGGTATCCATAGATCCAAATGATCGACAAGCTATTATGGAATTATTAGTACATGATAAAAAGAACGAAAAAGGAAACATCTATTTTGTATTACTTAATACCATTGGAGATGCTAAATACAATTGTATTGTATCCGACGATCTGATTATTGATGCTTTTGACTATTATGATTCGCTTTAGTTTCAGTCGGATTTAATATCTTTAAAGTCTAACAAAAGCTCAATCACTTGAAGAAACGACTCTTTAAACTCCTCAAAATATTCTTTATCAGTATAACAGTCATTGTTATATTTCTAATTGCTGTACTCTACTTTTCTTTGCATAAGAAAATGCCAGATGGTACGTCTGGAACAGAAGCTGATAATTTTGCTTTACAAATTCAGCAAGCGGTAAAACACGATCAATTTGTAAACACAGATTATATCCAATGGTCTTTTAGAAATAAGAACCACTATGTTTGGAACAAAAAATCTGGGAAAGTAACCGTAAACTGGGATACTTATGAGGCAAATCTAGATCTTCAGAATCCAAAAAATAGTAGTATCACTGAAAATAGAAATATCCTTGAAGGCGCCGAAAGTCAAAAAATGATCCGTAAAGCACTTGCTTATTTTAATAATGATTCATTTTGGGTAGTAGCTCCTCACAAACTATTTGATGAAGGAGTAACCAGAAAAATTGTAACCCTAGAAGATGGTGAAAAAGGTTTGTTAGTGACGTATAGTTCTGGTGGTACAACACCTGGAGATTCATATCTATGGAAAGTAGACAAAAATTATCTTCCTACTTCTTATCAAATGTGGGTTTCGATTATACCTATTGGAGGTGTTGAAGCTACTTGGGAAAATTGGACTACTACAGAAAGTGGCGCTTACTTGGCTAAGTATCACAAGGCTTTAGGTATTGGAATTCCAATAAGTAATCTAAGAGCATGGAATGAATAAAGACAAATACTAAATCATTTCTTCATAAAATCACTCTTTGAACAACGCTTTATCGCCAAAGAAACTTGAGCAATTATTTTATATCTTTACTACTAATTCCATCAATAAAATGAATAAACTTTTCTCAGTTTGCGAGGAAAAAGTATATAATGATTTATATAAAAATCATGCCGAAAGTCTTCGAAACCATCTCTATTTCAAGTTTGGAGACTTAAATCAAGCTCAGGATATAGTACAGGAAGCATTTATTATCTTATGGTCTAAGTGCAAAACAGTAATTTTTGACAAAGCAGTTAACTTCTTATATACCGTTTCTAAAAATTTGTACATAGATCAATTAAGATCTAAAAAAGTAGCTCTTAAGTTTGAAAAAAGTGTGATCCAACAAAATCAAGATAATGAAGACCCCTATTTTCATTTAAGAACCAAAGAATTTAAACAAAAACTGGAAGAAACCATTTCTGCATTGCCAGAAAAACAAAGAGAAGCTTTTTTACTAAATAGAATTGAAAAACTTACGTTTAAACAAATAGCTGAACGATTAAATATTAGTCAAACTGCCGTAGAAAAACGTATTGCAAAAGCACTCATTAAGATTAAAGAAATAACAGAATTACAAAAACACAACATATAATTAGGTTGGGTAAAATCGTATTGTAAACGTATACTAGGTAATTCTAACATAAAATACTTATACAGTGAATAATAAATTTACTCGAAACAATTTGATATCACGCTGGTTGGACAACCGATTAAACGAGGATGAAAAAAAGCAATTGGAATCGTCTGGCGAGTTAGATGAATTAAAGGTAGTCATTGACGAAATTGACACCTGGCAAGTACCTAAACTAGATGTAGAAGCCGGCTTAAAAGATCTTAATAATCGCAAAAAAACAGATGCTAACACAGAAGTAAAATCGATACATAAAAACAATTATGGTTGGATGAAGATAGCTGCAAGTATTGCTGTTTTAATGACTATTAGTTATTTATCATGGAATTACTTTATGAATCAAACGACTACGATCACTACTCTGGTCGCTGAAAATAAAACAGTTGAACTTCCTTGTGGTTCGATAATAAAAATTGACGCATTATCCAAAGTATCATTTAAAGAGAACGATTGGGAAAATACAAGAACAATTTATCTGGATGGTCAAGCATTTTTCGATGTTACTAAAGGACAACCTTTTACCGTAATCACTGATTTAGGAAAAATTGATGTTTTAGGAACACAATTTAATGTAAAAGTAGCTCCTGATACATTTGAAGTTAGCTGTTATGAAGGAAAGGTGAATGTAAAATATGGTGATAAAGATCAAAAAATATTAACAAAAGGACAGTCTGTAATAGGAGAAAAAAATATACTAGTTAGTAATTTTGATAATTCTACCACACCGGAATGGATTAATAATGTTAGTAAATTTAATAAAGATACCTTATTAGCAATAACGAAAGAGCTAGAAAAGTACTATGATATCAAAATAGAACTGCCAAAAAAATATGAAAATCTAGAATTTACAGGGACATTAACTCATAAAGACTTGAATACAGCTTTAAATACACTATTCTCCTCTATGGAAATAAAATATCGTATAGATAATAATAGGATTATTGTAGAATAAATTATGGATAATAAGTATGTTTCATATTACCATATTTTATTTTTACTCTTTCTATTTGGTTCTACTGGTATAGCTCAGAATACTAGTTTTATTAAGTTTTCAGATAAAATCGAAGAATTGGAGAAAAAATTTGATATCGATTTCTCTTACAACCATACTACGTTTAAAAATATATTCTTAAGAAGAAACATTAGCTGCGACAATATACAAGATTGTATCAAAAACATAGAGCAACGAGCTCGTGTTACATTTGAAAAAAATAATAGCGAAAGTTATATAATATTACCTATTAGGAAGAACATTAACTTCCAAGTTATTGATGATACATCTAATTCAACTATTTCTACCTTAGAATATCAAATCAATGATCATCCAGTAGATTATATATTTAGCACCAATGAAACATTTACATTACAAAATGTATTCCTTTTAGATTCTATAAGTATTCATTTATATTCTTTTAAAAGTGTAAAATTAAAAGCAGAAGATCTGTTAAACACTCCCGTTTTAAAACTGTCTAAAAAGCAATTTCAATTAGATGAGATTGTTTTAAACAGCTACGTAACCAAGGGAATAGACTCTAAAATAAGTGATCATAGTATACAAATTAACACCCAATCTCTCGGTTTGTTAGCTGGTGAAACCGATGGAGATATTTTTAATGTAATCAATAATATCCCTGGAATTCACTCTCCTAGCGGAAAACCAGGAAACCTTAATTTTAGAGGTAATACTTTTGATCAAAACTTGGTACAGATAGATGATATTCCTATTTATCATTCAGGCCATTTTTTAGGTGCTATTTCTCCTTATAATACTTCTGTCGTAACAGATGTAGAAATTCAAAGAAATTCTTTACCAGTAAAATGGGGAGGCCGTGTTGGAGGACTGATTAATATGACTACCTACGACAAAATACCAAAAGAGAACCGTTATGAAATTTCTATCAACTCAATATTGGCAGGAGCTACTATAAAGACAAAGCTTATCAACAAAAAACTAGGGCTTGTGGTATCAGGAAGAAGTAGCTATCCAAATTTTAACACACCTAAACTAGAAGCCATTTCTATCTTAAGTTTTCAAGGAAGTAGACTGGAATCAGTAGCAGATGAAGTAAATAGTTCTTCTAATTTTGATATTGGTTTTTATGATATAAATGCCAAATTAAACTATGACATAAATGATCAAAATGCGATTACATTAAGCTTTATAAATATTCAAAATGATCTATCAGCTCAGGTAAGAAATCAAAATGAAGATGACGAAGTTGATTTTAGAGAGTTGGAGCTAGATAACTGGGGATTTACTGCAAAATGGCAATCACAATTATCTAAAAAACTAAAAACAGAACTAAGATTTAGTAAATCAAATTTTGATCTTAATAGCATGAGCGAAGGTTTTGTTCAAAACACAAGATCTGATGTAGAAAGGTTTGATAATACGGTATTGGATACACGTGTAATCACAGAAATAACATATGATTATAATGACCATTTATCTTTCGAATCTGGGTATACCCTAACAGAACATCGTCTTACCAGTAAAGAATTTGGACAACAAAGCAATATTGATTCTGAAAGACGGCAATCTGCGATTGTTCATTCTAATTATATCTCTTTTCAAAAAAAATGGAACGAACGATTAATAATTAATTTCGGGCTTCATAATAATTATTATTCACCTCTCCATAATTTATACGTAAACCCTAGATTTTCTGCTAGTTATTTGGTTAATGATCAATTATATTTAAAAACTTCGTTTGGTAGTTCTAATCAATTTATCCAAAAAAAGTTCACCAACGATTTCGATGATTTCAATACTACAAATCAACTTTGGTTCTTACCTAATGATGAGATAAGACCGTTAAAAGGCACGCAAACGATGATTGGTGGTATATTCGATTCTTCTAAATGGTTGATAGATTTAGAACTGTATCATAAGAAAACAAATGATATATCTCAGAAATCTGATGACCAATTGGGAAGTATTACCAGTTTTGGAACAAATCTTTTTATTAAGAAAAAATGGCGGAGAATAGAAGCTTTCATCAATTATTCTTTAAGTAAAACTGAAACCAACTTCCTAGAGACATCTAATGCTTTCTTTGATCAACGTCACATTATAAATTTAACAGGTTTAGTAAATCTAGAAAAATGGAAATTCGCTCTTTCATGGGGTTATTTTTCAGGTTTGCCAGTTATCTTTCCTAATGACTCCAACACGGGTAATACAGCAACTACAGAATTCTCGAATCGTTTTCCAGGATTACATCAACTAGATTTTTCAACTTCTTATACTTTCTATAATACTTCTAAAAGCTTTAAAACTGTAATTGGTTTATCTATACTTAATGCTTATGGACAGGATAATATTGTAAACGCTTTTCAAAATCAAGATGATAATAGTCTACGAAAAGCAAGTAGATTCTCTCCAAACTTGCAAATAAACCTATTTTTTTAACAAATCCATGTGCTTGAAAATCAATTTATTATACAGATAAAAGAAAATTTATTATCATTTTTTTAAATTATGTGGTTGGGTAAAAACAAGTATCATTCGTATTCATAATAAACAAGCAAAAAGGTTTATGAAAAATAAGCCAAATTAGAATTATTAACTAAAACTTGAAACAATATAAATGATACTATTTCTTAGTAATTTCTTACTTTATTTGCGGCCGAAAAAAGAAAGTAATTTAGTAGTGTCATCAAATATCTGATAAGATTTGATCAAGTTTTTCTTAACCTCAAAAAATTATGAAGAAAATAAATTTAAAGTGGATAATCATTATAGCAATTAACATATTATTAATTCAATCTTGTGCTACAGATGATGATCCTATTTTTGATGATCCTGATACTGATATCGATTTAACAAATGAAACTGCTAATCTAATAGTTGAATGGAGTAATCTATGGGTAACTATAGATCAATATACGCAAAGCATGAGACCAAATACCATTACTAGAGCTCTGGCATACATTCATTTAACGGGTTACGAAACTGCAGTTCCCTTTATGGATAATTATACGTCTAATGAAGATAGATTTAATAACCTGAATATCAATTTAAATGCATTAGAAGATGATGTAGATATTGATCTAGCTTTAAATACCGCATATGCACTGGTTATTGATCATTTTATGTTTAGCCTGGAATCTGGAGTTAGACAGAGAATATCAACTTTTCAGGAAGAAAAAGAAGCTGAACTCTCTGAAGGACTTTCTGCTTCAGAGATAGAAAATTCAGAAAATTGGGGTAGACATGTGGCACAACGAGTTATAAGTTATAGTCAAACAGATCAAGAAGGTGAAGAACAAGCTGCAAACCCGACCCCTAGTGATTATATAGCTCCCGTGGGTGTTGGTTTATGGGCTGCTAATGAAAATGAAGATGCTTGGTTTCCGTATTGGAGAGAAGTAAGAACTTTTGCTATATCACCAGAGGAAACTAGCAGCGAAGATTTTTCTACAGTCTTACAATACAGTAGAAATGAATCCAGCGAATATTATGAACAAATGCATGAGGTTTACGAGGTGGCAACAGCTGCTGCAAATGGAAACGATGAGGATTTATGGATTGCTGAGTTTTGGGCTGATGATGTAGAAGGTCTTATGATTAGTCCTCCAGGAAGACAATTTTCTATTGCAAATCAATTAATAGAACAATATGACTTGGGATACGAAAGAGCATTGGAACTATTACTAAAGCTTGGTTTTGCAGTGAACGATGCAGCGGTTTCCGCTTGGGATGATAAATACACTTATAATATCGAACGCCCTAGCAATTATATTCTAGAATATATAAATGAAGATTTTACAACCAATTTATCCAGATTTATTGAAGAGGCTAATCCAGCATTTCCAAGCTATCCTTCTGGCCATGCTACATTCGCAGGTGCGGGAGCAGGGGTATTTATCGGATTCTTTGGTACCGATAATATCAGTTTTACAGATAGAACCTATGAAGGATTTGACTACGTAGTAGAGTTTAATGGTACACCAAGAAGTTTTACTTCCTTTACCGAAATGGCAAGAGAAAACGCATACTCTCGTGTTCCTTTAGGTGTACACATAGAACAAGATGCTATAGAAGGTTTACGATTAGGTAGAGAGATTGCTGATGCAGTAAATGATCTTGATCTTCAAAACTAAAATGAATCTGTAAAAAAGTCCAACGTATTCTGTTGGACTTTTTTATATCATATGTTCTAATTAAAATAGTAGTGATACATAAAACTTAAATAATAATAGTAACAGTAACACTGATATAATATTTAATATCAACCCTACTTTTACCATCTCAGATACTTTTACATAACCACTAGCAAACACAATAGCATTAGGCGGCGTTGCCATAGGCAACATAAACGCACAACTGGATGCCATCGTTACTGGTATCAATAAATGAAGCATCGGAATGTTTAATCCTAAAGCAATTCCTGCTACTACAGGGACAAAAATTGCTACCAACGCTACGTTACTCATCAACTCCGTCATAAAAAGCATAAATACAATAAGTAGCAAGGCAATTATAAGTACACTTAGGCCTTTATTATCAGCGATCATATTAGCAACCAATTCTATAAGACCCGCGTGCGACAAACCGCTAGCTAATGCCAAACCACCTCCAAATAGAATAAGAATACCCCAAGGAAGTTTTTGAGTATCTTTCCAAACTAGCGTAAATTCTCCTTTATTTAGTTTAAATGGTATTACAAATAAAGCAAACGCCCCCATCATACTAATTCCTGTATCCGATAAATTCAAACTTGGAAAAAAACTATTGATCGTAGTTCTGGAAATCCATAAAAAAATAACAGCGCTAAATATAGTTAATACCCGTTTTTCTGTTTTTGTAATCTTTCCGAGTTTTGCTAACTCTTCATCAATAACATTTCTGGAAGAAGAAAAATTAGAGATCCGATTGGGATAAATCCATTTTACAATTACAAAATAAATAACTCCAATCATCAACACTGAAAAAGGAAATGCCAATAACATCCAGTTCAGAAATGAAATCTCTATCTGATATTCGTTTTCTAAAAACCCTACTAAAACTGAATTTGGTGGTGTTCCGATAATGGTAGCTACTCCCCCAACGTTAGCAGAGAAAGCAATACCAAGCATGATACTTAATGCAAAGTTTCGATCATTTTTAGTAAATCCATCTTCATCATTGATCAATAAATGGATTACGGAAAGCGCTATAGGCAACATAACAACAGTGCATGCCGTATTGCTAATCCACATACTCATAAAGGCAGTGGCAATCATAAAGCCAAGAATCACTCGATTGGGACTGGTACCGGTAATCTTTACAATTGATAGTGCTATTCGCTTATGAAGATTCACTTTTTCTAAAGCCAAAGCCATCACAAAACCTCCAAAAAATAAAAAGACTATGGGACTTCCATAGCTCTGAGAAACCGTTTTTAAATCTAAAATCCCAACTAACGGAAATAAGATAAGTGGAATTAGCGCAGTCACCGATATAGAAACGGCCTCTGTAATCCACCAAACAATCATCCATACTGCCACTGAAATTACATTGTCTGCAATTTCAGAAACCATTACAAAAGGTAGGTTTACCAAAACTATAAACAATAATGGTCCTGCAAATAAACCTATCTTTTTAATTAGTGGATATACTGTCATTTACTTTTTACTACTACCAACAAATTGTTGAGACTTATTTTTAAAAAGCACATTAAATGTAGTTAAACTACCATACATTCTAGTGATATACTGCTGTAAATCAATCTTATCTTGATCATCGATTGCTTTGGAACTGTTGATCTTTTGTTCCATTACACGAATTCGATCTCGTACCATCACAATTTTATGAAAGAATGTATCAATAGGGATTTCTTTTGAAGCAAGATTTGTATCTGCCGGTTCTAATATTATTTTTCCGCCTTTCCATTTATCAGCAATTGGTACTATCTCAGAAATATCGCTGTATCGTTTTAATAATTCTCTAAATGTTCTTTCTACTTCATAAAAACTAATAGTATCAACTTCGTCTTCTACACCATCAATGACTTCAAAATCTTCATCTACATCAATAGTTTCTAATCCATTTTCAATAAAAGTTACCCAATACATTTTTGAAGTTACATTGGTAACAACACCCAATCCATAAGTAGGATGTTTTATTCTGGAGCCTATTCCTAATATCATATAATTTATGTTTTAAGCTAAAATATAAAAAGTATCAAAATTTAGTTCTGTGTTTATTTAGAAATTATAACAGCTATTTAACAATTGTAAAAGCTTACCCAATTTTACTAACACAACACAAATAACTACATTTGCAATCTTGGTTAAATTTTTATGGCAGTATCAGAGGAAAATATTGAAGTTTTAGGAGCTAGAGTTCATAATTTAAAAAATATCGATGTCACCATACCTAGAGAAAAGTTGGTAGTAATTACTGGGCTTTCTGGATCTGGTAAGTCGTCTTTAGCGTTTGATACTATTTATGCCGAAGGGCAACGACGATATATCGAGACATTTTCTGCTTATGCCAGACAGTTCCTTGGTAGTCTGGAAAGACCTGATGTAGATAAAATCGATGGACTTTCTCCTGTAATTGCCATTGAACAAAAAACCACTAGCAAGAGCCCAAGAAGTACTGTGGGTACTATCACCGAGATTTATGATTTTTTGAGACTTCTATTTGCTCGAGGAAGTGATGCTTATAGTTACAATACTGGTGAGAAGATGGTCAGTTATAGTGATGAGCAGATCAAAGATCTTATCCTTAAAGACTTTGAAGGAAAAAAAATAAATATTCTCGCCCCTGTTATTAGGTCCAGAAAAGGACATTATCGCGAACTTTTTGAACAAATAGCTAAACAAGGATTTGTAAAAGTTCGTACCGATGGAGAAATCAAAGATATCACCAAAGGTATGAAGCTAGATCGATACAAAACTCATGACATCGAAATCGTGATTGATCGTTTAGCCGTTACCAACGACGTGGACAATTCTAAACGCTTGATGGAAACTATTAATACCGCGATGTATCACGGAGATGATGTATTAATGGTGATTGAGCAAGGTTCTGATGAAGCTCGTTTCTTTAGTAGAAGTTTAATGTGTCCTTCTAGTGGAATTTCATATCCGAATCCAGAACCTAATAATTTCTCTTTTAATTCGCCTAAAGGTGCTTGTCCGAAATGTAATGGTATTGGAAATCTGTATGAAGTAAATATCAAAAAAATAATTCCTGATGATACTAAATCCATTAAAAATGGAGGTTTAGTACCTCAAGGACCACAAAAAAATAATTGGATATTTAAGCAGTTAGAACTAATTGCTCAACGTTTTGGGTTTAAGTTGAGTGATCCTATAAAAGATATTCCAGAAGAAGCGATGCAAATCATTTTGTATGGTGGAAAGGAAAAGTTTAGCGTAGATAGCAAAACACTTGGTGTCACCAGAGAATACAAGATTGATTTTGAAGGTATTGCTACATTCATAGAAAACACTTACAACAATAACGATTCTACTTCTTTAAGAAGATGGGCTAAAGATTTTATGGATAATATCGAATGTCCAGAATGTAATGGGTCTAGATTAAGAAAAGAATCTTTGTACTTTAAAGTTGAAGGAAAAAGCATTGCAGATCTTGCTACAATGGATATTAGCGAACTTGCAGAATGGTTTCAAAAACTTCCAGAAAAATTAAGTGAAAAACAACTACAAATTTCTGGTGAGATTTTAAAAGAGATCAATGCACGTTTACAATTTCTACTAGATGTAGGATTAACATACTTGTCGCTTAACAGAAGTAGTAAATCACTTTCTGGTGGAGAGGCACAACGTATTCGTTTAGCCACACAGATAGGATCTCAATTGGTTGGGGTTCTATACATTTTGGATGAACCGAGTATCGGATTACATCAGCGTGATAATGAAAAGCTAATCAATTCACTTGTTCAACTAAGAGATATTGGTAACTCTGTTATTGTAGTTGAACACGACAAAGATATGATAGAGCGTGCCGATCATGTTATCGATATTGGACCACGAGCAGGAAAACATGGTGGTGAAATAATTAGTGAAGGTAATCCTGATAGCCTTAAAAACCACACTACTTTAACCGCAGATTATCTAAGTGGTAAAAAGCAAATCAAAGTTCCTGCTAAACGAAGAAAAGGAAATGGTAAAAAGATTTCGTTAAAAGGTGCTACAGGAAATAATCTTAAAAATGTTTCTATTGATATTCCATTAGGAAAAATGATTGCTGTTACTGGCGTATCAGGTAGTGGTAAATCTACACTTATTAATGAAACCCTATACCCTATTTTAAATGCTTACTATTTTAATGGGGTTAAAAAACCAATGCCATACAAGAAAATCACAGGTTTAGAACATGCTGACAAGGTAATTGATATTAATCAATCACCAATCGGAAGAACTCCACGCTCCAACCCTGCTACTTATACCGGTGTATTTTCGGAAATTCGAAGTTTATTTGCAAAGACGCCAGAAGCTATGATTCGTGGTTACAAACCAGGGCGATTTAGTTTTAATGTTGCTGGAGGAAGATGTGAAACCTGCAAAGGTGGTGGTTTAAGAGTTATTGAAATGAATTTCTTACCAGATGTTTATGTAGAATGCGAAACGTGTCAGGGAAAAAGATTCAATAGAGAAACATTAGAAATACGGTATAAAGGAAAATCGATTTCTGATGTATTGGAGATGACTATCAATGAAGCTTGTGAGTTTTTTGAACATATTCCGAAAATTTTCAGAAAACTCAAAACCATTAGAAACGTCGGATTAGGATACATAACGCTTGGGCAACAATCGACAACATTATCTGGTGGTGAAGCACAGCGAATCAAACTTGCTACAGAGTTATCTAAAAGAGATACTGGAAACACATTTTACATTCTAGATGAACCCACTACTGGTCTTCATTTTGAAGATATTAGAGTTTTAATGGAAGTATTAAACGAATTAGTCGACAAAGGAAATACTGTTCTAATTATCGAACACAATCTGGATGTAGTTAAAATGGCTGATTACATTATAGATATTGGATATGAAGGAGGCAAAAATGGTGGTCAGGTAATTGCAAAAGGGACACCTGAAGAAGTAATAAAGAATAAAAAAAGCTACACTGCTAAGTTTCTAAAGAAAGAACTGGAGCAGGCATAACAACAAATAAAACAACAACCAATCATAAGGATATTTGCGAAAAGCATTTCCTATAAATTACGAAATATGAGAAAAGAACAACGTCATAAAGGATGGAATGAAATAAAAACAAATGACTCATGGGCGATTTTTAAGATCATGGGAGAATTTGTAAATGGTTTTGAAAAAATGAGTAAAATTGGTCCTTGTGTATCCATTTTTGGATCCGCAAGAACTAAGACTGATAATAAATATTACCAATTGGCTGTAGACGTAGCTCAGAAAATAGTTGAACATGGTTATGGAGTTATCACTGGTGGTGGACCTGGAATCATGGAAGCAGGTAATAAAGGTGCCCATTTAGGTGGCGGAACCTCTGTAGGGCTAAATATTGATTTGCCATTCGAGCAACATGATAATCCATATATCGATAGTGATAAAAGTTTAGATTTTGATTACTTCTTTGTTCGCAAAGTAATGTTTGTAAAATATTCGCAAGGTTTTGTAGTAATGCCAGGAGGATTTGGAACATTAGACGAGCTTTTCGAAGCGATCACACTAATTCAGACTAAAAAAATAGCAGTTTTCCCGATCATATTAGTAGGTTCTGAGTTTTGGGGAGGTCTAATGGATTGGATAAAAGCGACGCTATTAGACAAATTTGGAAATATTAGTCCTGGAGATCTAGACTTGATTCATCTTGTGGATACACCAGATGAAGTATTAGATATTTTAGATAAGTTCTATGCACAATACAATTTAAGTCCAAACTTCTAAAAACCTTTTCACACAAACTCAACAAACTCAACAAACTCAAAATGAAAAAAATAATCATACCCCTTTTTACATTTTTTTTCATCCAGCTATCGCTAGGTCAAGAGACTATTAAAACTATGTTTTATAATGTTCTTAATTACCCAGCTGCGCCTCCATCAAATCGAGAAGAAATTCTGGAAACTATTATTGATAGATATGAACCAGATATTTTCATGATTTGTGAATTAGAAACTGAAGAAGGTGGAGAAGAAATATTAAATAGTTCATTAAATGATGATTCTAATAATTATTCTAGTGCACCATTTTTAAGTAATTTTTCTAATTCTGATGTAGAATTACATCAATTGTTATATTACAATAATCAAAAGTTCGAATTACTGCAGAGTCAAAGGATCACTACCAGTATAAGAGATATCAACTGGTATACATTAGAACTTATTTCCGATGATCTAGTAAATAATCCAATTACGATTGAGGTATTCGTTTGTCATCTAAAAGCTAGTAGAGGTGTCGAAAATGAAGTGAAACGCCTAGATATGGTGGAAGAGTTTATAGATAACTATAGTAATTTAGATGAAAATGCGTATGTCATTTTCGCTGGAGATCTTAACTTATATTCTTCAGATGAACCTGCATATGAAGAACTATTAGATGCTAATAATAAAATTACTTTAGTTGATCCCATAAACACACCTGGTGATTGGAGTAGTAATAGTAATTTCTCCAGCATTCATACTCAAAGCACACGTATTAGCAGTGATGAATTTGGAGATTTTGGTAGCGGTGGCGGTCTGGATGATCGTTTCGACTTTATCTTAGTCTCTGAAAACATGATAGATAATGATGAATTAGGATATGTTCCAAACTCATACTTTTCTTTTGGTAATAACGGAAATTGCTATAATCAGAGAATCGATGATGTAGATTGTACTGGAGTTTATGATAGCACCTTGAGAGATGCATTGTATGATATGAGTGATCATTTACCGGTGGTCATGGAATTACAAACAAATCAACGTCTTCTTACTACACCAGATTTTGAAGAGGTTTCTAATGTAATTCAATTAAATAGTGGTACCATAATTGAGGACATATTATCTTTACAAATAAGTAACAATTCGGAATCAATAAATTTTGAAATATACAATACTTTAGGGCAAAAATTGAAAACATTTTCCGCGAATGGAAAAGGTACTACGACTATTTCTATTGAAGAATTAAGCAATGGGATGTACTACTTAATTCCAGTAAATGTTCGCAGCAATACGATTAAATTTGTGAAGAAAAATTGAATCTTTCTAGGTTATATCATATAATAATTAGTTTTTTTATACTGCAAGTTGCAATAGCACAGCATGATATCCGTATCGATGCTATTTTAGATGCAGAAAGCAAAGTTATATCCATTGATCAGCAGATTACCTATAAAAACACTTCAAACGAACCTTTAAAGGAAATCTTGTTGCATGATTGGGCAAACAGTTTTGAAAGCAAGACTACTCCGTTAGGTGAGCGCTTTTCTGAAGATTTCCTTAAACGATTTTATTTTGCAAAAGATTATGAACGTGGTGCTACCTCTATAACAGCCATAAAAGATACATCAGGAAATAATCTTGCTTTTGAGCGCTATAATCAGTTACCTGATATCATTAAGCTTACTTTTGATAATGAACTCCTTCCTGAAGAAAGCTTTGTATTTAATCTTAAATACAAAGTAAAATTACCAAGTGAAAAATTTACCAGATACGGATACCATAAAAATGGAGATTTCAGTTTAAAGTACTGGTATATAGTTCCTGCAGTGCATAATAAAGGTTGGCAAGTATACAGCCATAAAAATCTGGATGATCTTTATGCTCCTGTAGCAGACTTTCAGATTAATTTCACTTTTCCAAGTAAATACAGTCTTACCAGTGAATTAGATCAAAACGAGTTCACTTCTGATGATGAACAGAATAAAACTATACAACTCACTGGAAAAAATCGAAACGAAGTAAACCTCTACTTAGAACAAACAAATTCATTTTATGATTTTAAGATGAATGGTGTAAAACTCATTAGCAACATCGATGATAATGACTTAATGCCGGATATGAAGAGTGTTGCTTCTAAAAGAATTATAAAGTTTTTAGAAGATCGACTTGGCCCCTATCCATTTGATAAAATTTTAGTTTCTGAAAACGATTACAAAAACAATCCTGTTTATGGGTTGAATCAACTGCCTGATATTCTCAGACCATTCCCTGATGGTTTTCAATATGAAATTAAACAATTAAAATCTATCACTGAAGCATATTTAGAAAAGACACTACTCATTAACCCTAGATACGATGCCTGGATAAAAGATGCTATACATATTTATATTATGATGGCATATACCGATCAGTATTATCCTGATATGAAAATTATAGGTAGTTTAAGTAAGGTTATAGGAATAAGATGGTTTCATGCAGCAGATTTAGATTTTAATGATCAGTATTTCTTAGGATACAAAAATATGGCTCGATTATTCCTAGATCAACCACTCACTGAGCCACAAGATAAGTTGGTGAAATTTAATAGTAATATCGCGAACGCTTACAAGGCTGGAGTTGGTTTTAAATATCTAGAGGATTACTTAGAAGACGATAATATTCTGGAAGACGCTGTTAGACAATTCTATACTAGTAACACTTTGAAGCTTACATCTTCTAAAGAATTCGAAAAACTATTAAATAGCCTGACTCCTAAAACTATTGATTGGTTTTTTGAAGATTTTATTCCTACCAATGAAAAATTAGATTTTAAAATTAAGTCTGTTAAAAAACGAAAAGATTCTCTAGAGATTACTATAAAAAACAAAAGAAACAATGTAATGCCTGTATCTATAGCAGGCTTACGAGATGGTCAATTAGTTTATAAGACATGGGTTACTGATATTGTTGGGAAGAAAAAGGTAAAAATAGCTAATGAAGATATCGATAAATTAGTTCTGGATTATGATCAAAACATCCCCGAAGTTAATAGAAGAAATAATCATAGAAATATCAAAGGTCTACTTAATAAACCAATTCAATTTCGGTTTTTACAAGATGTAGAAGATCCGACAAGAAGTCAAGTTTTTTATATCCCAGAATTTGAGTTTAATGTATACGATGGACTTACTATTGGATCAAAGTTTTACAATAAAACATTTATTAGAAGAGATTTTGATTATAGGATTACTCCTAGTTATGGTTTTCTTTCGAAGAAATTAATTGGTTCTGCATTTTTTCAATATAGAGATCAAATAGCGGATTATGGCCTATACCAGATTCGCTATGCTTTTAGTGGAAGTACATTTAGTTATGCTCCAGATTTATTATTTAGACGTTTTTCTCCTTCTGTTAACTTCCTATGGAGACCACAAGACTTAAGATCAAATGAAACCCAAAGACTATCAATTAGAAGCGTAAACGTTTTTAGAGATAGAGCCGAAAACAATCCAGTGGAAACACCGGATTATAGTGTATTTAATGTGAGATACAGATATTCTGATTTTAATCTTTTAGATTTCAATTCATATATAATTGATTATCAGCTCGCCAAAAACTTCAGTAAAATATCAACAACCATAAACTATAGAAAGGTTTTTCTAAACAATAGACAATTAAATTTAAGGTTGTTTGCAGGCGCTTTTATATTTAATGATACCGAAAGAGATGGCGATTTCTTCAGTTTTGCACTGGATCGACCTACCGACTATCTTTTTGATTTCAGCTATTTAGGACGTAGTGAAGAAACAGGCTTAGTAAGCCAACAAATAATCATAGCTGAAGGAGGTTTCAAATCTCAATTGGACTACCCTTTCGCTAATCAGTGGATTACTACGCTAAACGCGAATACTAATATTTGGAATTGGATTTATGCTTATGGAGATGTTGGTTTTGTAAAAAATAGAAATGTATCACCTAAGTTTGTGTACGATGCTGGAGTACGCGTAAGCTTAGTAGCAGATTATTTTGAGCTCTTTTTCCCTGTTGTTTCTAATAATGGTTTTGAAATTAATCAACCAAACTATGATGAAAAAATACGCTTTATAATTACACTCAGTCCGCAAACATTAATTGGACTTTTTACAAGAGAATGGTACTAACGCAGTTATCATAATATTGATACAGAATCATAAATACTTCTTCGTTTTTTCCTTAATATCTTTTTCGGGATGTGTTTTTATCAGAAACTGCATGAATAAATATAAGCTCAATACATGTGCTATGTTAACTAAAACAGTAAAAATATTATTAGAATAAAACATTTCGTTTATAGGAAGTAATGACACAATAAAAATACACAAACAAGAAACCACTATTAATTTATAAGCTTCTTTATACGTATCTCGTTTATAAATCATATAAGAAAGTAATATATGCGCTGTAGAAAAAAACAAACATATAACTACTTCCAAAATAGCATCCTTAACCATATCAACCAATAAATTGAATATAGACACTATCAAATAAACAATAAGCGCAGCACTTACAACAAGTGGTATTGACCAAAAAGTATTCTTAGTAATAGCTTTAAAATCTACATATTTCCTGAAGGCTAGAGAACACATCAGAAAATAACACGCCGTTAGTAAACATATAATTGAAAAGTTACCCACGAAATCAGAATAAATCAAAATATCACAAACAATCATTGATAATAAACTGATTATATACCAAATATTAACCTTTTCTATATTTTTAACATAACTAATTCCTATAGAAATTATCATTAAAGGCAATGCAAAAGCTAAATATTTCTTATCAAAAAAACCAGCTACTATAACAACAATAGCAAATGAAATATAGAATAAGATATCGATTAGTTTGTTTTTTTTCAAAAAAATAATATTTATGAAATTCACAATAACTAAGTATCACTAAATGTCTTATTGTGAAGATAAAAATTGCATTTCGATTCTAAGTTATACTTTTTTTTCTGATTAATGAAAGAAAATACTTATAAACTATATAAATATGAATGATTTTTTTAAATGTGAAAATTTTGAATATTTGTTAATTCAATCTTAAAAAAACAATCCAAAAAAAGAATTCAATAATGAAAAGGTTAATTAACTGAATTATCCTTAATAAATTTAAGACTTCAAATCTTGGAATTGGTCTTAATTTTGGCTAAATTTGCACACCGTAAAAAATCGTTCACATGCAGCCTGAAACAACTATTACACCTAATATTTCTTTCGAAGAATATAGAAATCAAATACTTAGAGATTACAAAGTAGCTTTAATTAGTAGAGAGTGTAGTTTGTTAGGACGAAGAGAAGTACTCACAGGAAAATCCAAATTCGGAATTTTTGGTGGAGGTAAAGAATTACCTCAATTGGCAATGGCGAGAGTTTTTCGCGATGGTGATTTCAGATCAGGATACTATCGAGATCAAACTTTTATGATGGCTATTGATCAATATAGCATCGAAGAGTTTTTTGCAGGACTATATGCACACACAGATATAGAAAAAGAACCTTTTGCTGCTGGAAGACAGATGGGCGGTCATTTTGCAACCCATAGTCTTAATGAAGATGGAACCTGGAAAAACTTAACACAACAAAAAAATTCAAGTTCAGACATCTCCCCTACTGCTGGTCAAATGCCAAGACTTCTTGGATTAGCACAAGCTTCTAAAGTATATCGTAATGAAAAAAGTGTTGCAGATTTTACCAATTTTTCTATCGATGGAAATGAAGTAGCTTGGGGTACTATAGGAAACGCGAGTACGAGTGAAGGACTTTTTTGGGAAACTGTAAATGCTGGTGGGGTTTTACAAGTTCCGATGGTTATAAGTATTTGGGATGATGAGTATGGCATTTCGGTACATGCAAAACATCAAACAACAAAGGAAAATATCTCTTTAATCCTTGAAGGGTTTAGACGCGACGAGAAACATGATGGATATGAGATTATTGTAGTAAATGGTTGGGATTACCCAGCATTGGTGGAAGCATATGAAACCGCTGAAGATTTAGCAAGAGAACAACATATTCCTGTTATTATACATGTAAAAGAACTAACACAACCTCAAGGGCATTCTACTTCTGGTTCACATGAAAGATATAAAAGTGAAGAACGACTTAATTGGGAGCGTGAGCACGATTGTAATAAAAAATTCAAGGAATGGATTATAGAGCATAATATTGCTACCGCAGAAGAGTTGCTTGAATTAGAAAAGTCCTGTAAAAAAGAAGTTAGAAAAGGAAAAACTGCTGCTTGGAACGCATATCTTTCTGAAATAAAAGAAGAACAGCAACAAGCATTAGGAGTACTAAAAGCAGTTGAAGCCAAAAGTGCTAATAAGAATTTTATTACTCCACTTATTACAACATTAGCAGAAAAGGATGAACCCATCCGCAAAGACATATTAGAAGCAACGAGAAAAGCGCTGCGCTATATCGTAAAAGAGAATTACTCAGAAAAAACTACATTACAAAATTGGGTCAATAGTTATATTGATGAAATTCAACCAAAATACAGTGATCATCTCTACAACGATTTTGATAGTAATGCTACTAATATAAAAGAAGTAAAGCCTGAGTACTCAGAAAATGCTGAAGAAGTTGATGCACGTGTTATCCTTAGAGACAACTTTGATCAGATATTCAGTAGAGTTCCTGAATCCTTAATATTTGGAGAAGATAGTGGTAAAATTGGTGATGTAAATCAAGGTTTAGAAGGTTTACAGCAAAAATTTGGTGAAATTAGAGTTTCTGATGCTGGGATTAGAGAGGCTACCATTATCGGTCAGGGAATTGGAATGGCAATGAGAGGACTTAGACCAATTGCTGAAATTCAGTACCTAGATTATATCTTGTATTGTATACAAGGATTAAGTGATGATCTAGCGACCTTACGATATAGAACATTTGCTAAACAAAAAGCACCACTAATCGTAAGAACAAGAGGTCATAGATTAGAAGGAATTTGGCATAGTGGTTCACAAATGGGTGGACTTATACATTTATTAAGAGGTATCCATATTTTAGTTCCAAGAAATATGACCAAAGCAGCTGGTTTTTACAATACACTATTAGATAGTGATGAACCTGCAGTAGTTGTAGAATGTTTAAATGGATATCGTCTTAAAGAAAAGATGCCTTCTAACCTATCCGAAATAAGAACACCATTAGGTGTAGTAGAAACGATAAAAGAAGGAACAGATATTACTTTAGTATCTTATGGCTCTACTTTACGACTTGTAGAACAGGCAGCCAAAGAATTACTTTCTGTAGGTATTAATGCAGAAGTAATCGATGCGCAATCTCTGATTCCTTTTGATTTAAATCATGATATCGTTAAAAGTATTGCGAAAACAAATAGAGTTTTAGTTATTGATGAAGATGTTCCTGGAGGTGCTACGGGTTATATTTTACATAAATTAATAGATGAGCAAAACATCTATCAATATTTAGATAGTGAACCACAAACATTAAGTGCTCAACCGCACAGACCAGCTTTTGGAACTGATGGTGATTATTTCAGCAAACCTTCTTCTGAAGATATCTTTGAAAAAGTATACGATATAATGAATGAAGTAAATCCTGCTAATTTTCCTAAGCTAAGATAACAGAGCGATTAGAGACACATTAAAAAGGATCTTCGATTCGTATTCGTTTTCCGTCGACATAGGAAATAACGAAGATATTTTTGTCTATAACACTAGACCTAAGAAGAATTTTCCTGAATTCTTGAGCTTCTTTTAATGTCTCAAAAATTCCTAGGCTAAATTTATAGAACGATGTGTCTGTATAAATCAGTGTATTTGTATATTTTTCTGAAATCGATGTGATTTTATTATCTGTAAAAGTTTGGATTTGCACAGAATACACTGTATCTTTTTTTATCAAATCTCTATACAAATACAAATCTTTTAACTCATTAATATGTGTTTGTTCACTTTTTAATTCGTTTAACTCGCTCTTAAGCTCGTTAATTTCAGATTGAAAAGAAGAGAACTCTTTATTATTAACTTTTACGATAGGAGTTTCATCACTCACCCAAAATACTACATAAATAATTAATGCTATTGTAGAGATTAATAAGACCGAGCACAATACTTTAAACATAAACTTAGATGCTCGATTTCTTTTTAGCTCAGTCGATCGCTCATTTAAAAGATCTTCTAATTTACGCTGCTCTACTTCAGCCTTTTCTATCTGATAGTGCAGTGATAAAAGATCTTCATTTTTAATGTCTGGCATCTTACTGGGTATTAACTAAAATTATAGGTTTATTAAGTTCTAATGCATATCAAGGTAATTTCTGCTGAGTTATTCTATATACAATACCATCATGCATCTCTAATACCATGATAGGATTATCAGAAATAATCTTTTCAAAAGCTTTTAAAGGAAATCCTTTAGAGATTTGATTCAAGTTCTGAATACGAACTTTATCATTTAATTCCAGTCTTCTCAACTTTGCATTTAAATTAGACACATAGTAATTTTTATACAAAAAATATAAAGTATCACCGTTCTTATCTATATCATATTCTGCATCATTATTTTCTTTTGCTTTTTGAACCGCCTTTTTTCCTTTATAAAACTCAATAAAATCAGCTTCTATAAAAATAACTCCATTATTCCTAAATACTCTTTTTACATAGCAATGCTGTTTTTTATATTTTTTCTTTTTTGTATTTGTTGAATCAACTAAATTCAAACTATCAGAAAGCATGACATTTTCTATATCGTCTGAGCCTGTTTTCAAATTTTGTTTGTAGATTAAAATATCTGATTTTAATTTAGTTAATTCATCTTTCAAAGAATCGTTCATCTGTTGGATTCTATCCATATCTGCTTTAGCATCCACACTTTCATCAGAAATGAATTTTGAATCACCTTTACTCAAATAATACATGCCGAAAGACATTCCAGCGATTACAAGCAAAAAGAAGATCATGAATATCAAACTATTCCTTTTACTCCTCTTTAACTCATCCGAAATAGTTACAAGACGATTTTCAAGCTTTTGCTGCTTCATACCAGATTTTTCAATCCTATATTGTACTGATAGTAATTCGTCTTCTTTATCTTTCACACGCTTGAATTTTATTAATTACCTAAAAATAAATTAATTATAAAATATTCTCTTCATATGCTTTTCTCGATTAATCTAGACACCGAATCATATTAAGGTATCCATTTTATATCTTTGAAATTAGGTTTTCTTTTTTCTAAGAATGCATCTCTCCCTTCTTTAGCTTCTTCTGTCATATACGCTAATCTTGTTGCTTCTCCAGCAAATACCTGTTGACCAACCATTCCATCATCCGTTAAATTCATTGCAAATTTCAACATTTTTATAGATGTAGGAGATTTTTCTAAAATTTCCTGAGCCCATTGGTAAGCAGTATCTTCTAATTCATCATGAGGAATCACTGCATTCACCATACCCATTTCATAAGCTTCTTGAGCAGAATAATTTCTTCCTAAAAAGAATATTTCGCGAGCTTTTTTCTGACCTACCATTTTCGCTAGATAAGCAGATCCATAACCTCCATCAAAACTTGTGACATCTGCATCAGTTTGTTTAAAAATGGCATGCTCTTTACTAGCAAGCGTAAGATCACAAACCACATGCAAACTATGACCACCTCCTACTGCCCATCCAGGCACTACAGCAATAACTACCTTAGGCATAAAACGGATCAAACGCTGTACTTCTAAGATATTTAGCCTATGCATACCATCTTGCCCAACATATCCTTGGTGACCTCTGGCTTTTTGATCTCCTCCACTACAAAAACTATAAACACCATCTTTTGTAGAAGGACCTTCTGCAGAAAGTAATACTACCCCTATAGAAGTATCTTCCTGTGCATCATAAAATGCATCGTATAATTCACTAGTAGTATTCGGTCTAAAAGCATTTCTAACATTTGGTCGATTGAATGCTATCCTAGCGACACCATTTGATTTTTTATAAGTTATATCTTGATATTCTTTTGCAGTTTTCCAGTTTATTGAACTCATTATATTTTTTTTAGCGCTATCAAAAATAATACAATATATTGTATCGAGCTATATCATTAGCTTAGTTAAATCAAGTTAAAACAGCAATATTTTTATATCTTTTATGTAAATTAACAACAGATTTGCACGATTTTTGATAATTTAGTCAGCAACAGATAATTATAGTTATGAGATTTTTTATTGGAATATTCTTAGTTTGTTTTAGTTTTTCTTCTTTTGGACAAGAAAATCCTAGCCTTAAGATATCATGGGAAGCAATAGGCGATCATATTTCTGAAATTGACGCTAAATACACTTTGGAACACAAAGAAATTACACCTTCCCTTTCTTATATAAGGAAGACTATAGCAACTGGAAATTATCAGTTAATGGAAATTAACTTGGCTGTAGATTTACGAAAACAACATTTAAAAAACGAAACACCAATCTTATTACTTCCTGAAAATAAATTTGTTCAGTCTGAATATAATGTTGCTATTCCAACTGCTACACCACAAAGTGCTTTCAGAGTATCTATTACTGGTAATGGAGGATACAATAATTCCAATACGAGTAACGGTGGTATTAAAAATAATGCTTATCGGGATGCCAGCACGTATACTGGTATTTATTGTCCAGTAACTGGTGTACCTTTAACCTATTAATCAGGACTCTATTAACATCTATCGGATAGTTATTCTACTAAGCGAATACCATCCTTTTCGATAACTATTTTTTTAGCTTTATATAAAGACCCAATAGCCTTCTTGAAGCTTTTTTTACTTAATTGAAAAACTTCTTTAATATCATCTGGATCCGACTTATCATTCAAATCGATAAATCCACCTTGTAATTCTAATTCTTTAAGTATTTGTTCAGCATTTGGCTCAATAGATCTATATCCATGTCTTTGCAAAGTAAGATCAATTTTACCATCCGGTCGTACTTTTTTCACAAAACCTTTTAGCTGATCTCCAGTAGTTAACTTTTGAAAAATTTCATCTTGATATACTAAACCTAAATATTTTTGATTCACAATCATATTCCATCCATGCGGAGAAGGATGAGAAGCTATTAAATCAACCTCATCATATGAAGAGAGTAATACCAAAGAATTATCTAAAAATCTATTCGTTTTACTAGAACCCACTAATCTATTGGTTTCTTTATCCAAGTATACATATACAAGATACCAACTACCAACTCGCATTTTGGAAGCCTGTTCTCTAAATGGAATAAATAGTTCTTTTTCTAGTCCCCAATCCATGAATGCTCCAATTTCTGAAACCGTCGTACATTTTAGATAAGCAAAAGAATTTACCGTTGCAAAAGGTTCTAAGGTAGTTGCTACAATACGCTCTTCATGATCCAAGTATACGAATACTTTGATCTCATCACGAATCATAAACTGATTCGGTACATATTTATTAGGCAATAAGACTTCATTTCCTTCATCATCACTAAGGTATACACCCTGATCTCTTTCTCGTACAAATTCTAATGTATTATACTCACCTAGTTTAAGCATTGTCTGATATTTTGGCGCAAAGATACTTTTTTAATTAACCTGAATATATTAAAAAAGAAAAAGGTGCCTAAATCGGCACCTTTTCTGTGTTTTTTCTACTGATCTACTAGTTGTAGATAGCTTCTTTTCCGAAATGCTTTGTTAAAAGATAGTACACAACAGCTCTGTACTTGTTTCTATTAGACTTTCCGTAAGCTTCCATTACAGAAGCAATCGCTTCGTCTAACTTATCTCCATCAGAAAGACCTAATTTTTTAATAAGGAAATTGTTTTTTACAGTGTCTAACTCACTCTGATCACTACCAGAAACTGTAGAAGCATCTGCATTATAAATAGAAGGACCGCAACCAATAGTTACTTTCGTTAAAAGATCCATATCTGGCTCTTGTCCAATTTTATCTTTAAGGTCAGCTGCGTACTTAGCAATTAAATCGTCTCTCTTGCTCATAAAATGATAATGTTTTAGGTTTTAGTTAATTTATTATGTTATCTCAAATATAATCTATTTATAAATGAATAATTCATTTATAAATTATAATAAAAACGATTTTTTAGATAAAATGCTTAAAATAATCGATTAAAACACTATCATTTACTTTTCGAGGTGTAAAAACCTCTAAGAGTTGTGGCGATTCATTATTTTTATAAAGTTCTTGAAGTTTTTCTAATAAAGTATCTAATTCAGCCGCTTTATGATAATTTATTTGGAACATAGTACATAACTGCTCCGCGGTTAAATTATGTTTTGTTTCAAAATATGTACTAAAGTTATCGCTCTCAGATTTACCTGGTAAAATTCTAAAGATACCTCCTCCTCCATTATTAATAAGAATGATCTTAAAGTTTGAAGGTATATAATTATTCCATAATCCATTACTATCATAAAAAAAGCTCAAATCACCTGTTAGTAAGGTTGTAGGTGTATTTGATACTATAGCCGCTCCAATAGCAGTAGAAGTACTACCATCGATACCGCTAGTTCCGCGATTACAAAATACGCTAAAGGAAGGATTTAAGGAGAACAACTGAGCATACCTTACCGTAGAGCTATTACTTAGTTGAATCATTTGATGATTCGGAATTGCATCGAATATTGCTTCAAATGCTTTTAAATCTGTAAAATCTACTTTCTCAACATATTCTTTATGCTTTGCACGTCTCCTCTCTCTAACCGAAATCCAATAAGATTTATAATCATTAACAGTCACCGTTGTTTTTGGTAAAAAATCCAACAAAAACTTATTTGGATTCATTTTTATATGCTCGGTTAGACAAAAATAAGTGTCATATGCCTTTTTCTCATCTATGTGCCAATGTACTTTGGGCTGATACTTTCTTAAGAAAGCTTTGATTCTTTTAGATACAACCATACCTCCAAATGTTAGTAAAACATCTGGCTGTAGCTTCATAAAATCATTTTCTTCTAAAGAGGTAATCAACTGATCAATACAATTGATGTGAGAATAATGATGAATATTAGAAGTAGTTTCGGTAAGTACTAGTACCGAAGGGTCATTAGCCAAAAGATCAATCCATTTCTGATCGATAACATTCGGATAATTAACTCCAATTAATATCAACTTTCGATTGGCCCCATTCCATTCATCCAACATATTAGCATATAACGTTTTTGATATGCGATGTTCTGTAAACTCAACGGGAATGTTTTTTGGAAAAACTGTAGGCTTTTCTAGTGTATCATATAAAGGTTCGTAAAAAGGAACATTAATGTGTACTGGACCGTTTTCTTGAATAGCTACATTTAATGCTAAATTGATTTCTCGTTCATTATGCTTTTGCGCTTCGTGTTGTTTCTGCTTTACTTTAATATCTTCTATTGCTATTTCTGGCACAATTTCAGAATATAGATTTGCAGAATACAAAATATGGTTATCAAAAACATTTTTCTGGCGTATGGTCTGACCATCTCCAATATCTATCCTTTCGACAGGACGATCAGCACTTAAGATTACTAAGGGAATATCACTATAAAAAGCTTCCGAAATAGCTGGATAATAATTTAGCAACGCACTCCCCGAAGTACATACCAACGCTACTGGTTTTCTAATTTGCTGTGCGATACCCAAGGCAAAGAAAGCAGCACACCTTTCATCTACAATGCTATAACATTGCATTTCTGGATTTTCTGTAAAACCAATTGTTAAGGGTGCATTTCTAGATCCAGGAGATATAACAACATGATGAATTCCTTTTGCCTCACATAAGGCAACGATAGTTTGCGATAAAGGAATTTTGGAATATAAACGTTTCTTCATTCGAATTGCTAAATTACAATATAGGGATAAGTAAAGCCAATCTTTTTAATGTATTTTAATCTATATTTTAAAGTTTTGTCATTTAACAACTCACTGGAAATACCAAAAACATATCCCTAATAAATACCTCAAATTATATCGTGATAGGTTAGCTCTGAATAAATCATTTTACAAACAAAGATGTGACTAATCAAATCTTTGAAAAATGATCTTCAAAATTCGAAATAAAATCGTGGATATACTTTTTTGACACATCAGATTTTCGAAATACTAAATGATGTGTTCTTTTTAAACCATTTTCACCAATTTTTTTAAAAATCAAATCTTCTGATAATTTAAAAGATTTTAGTGCCCATTTTGGCATACACATAATCCCCATATTAGCAGCGATCATTTCTAAAGCAACTTCGGTTAAGGGTATAGCAGATATTTTTAATGGATGAATTCCATTTGGTTTTAAATAGTGTTCATATACAGAAACTGTTTCCAATGGAAAAGAATGAATTATTAAGTGTGAATTAGAAAAAAAAATAGCATCTACAAAATCAACAGATTCATATTGACTTTCTTTATGCATAATTGCAAAAATCTCATCTTCATAAACCTTAATGCTTGTCAAAGTTTCATTTTGTGGTTTGGAAGTGACTATGGCAATATCTATTTCATTTGACAACATTTTAGAAATAGGCTGATGTGTTGCTTCAAGAATCAAATCAACATGTATTTCTGGATACAACAAGCCCATTTTTTGAATAAAAGCTGAAAAACCTTGGTAAAAACTATAACATTCAGTACTTACCTTGATAGTTCCTGTAGAACCAGCCTGTAACTGTTTAATGTTTTCAAAACCTTTTTCAATACTATCCAGAATTGTGTTCCCTAAATTATAGAGCTCATAACCCTCATCTGTTAATTTCCATTTATTTCTAGTTCTCAGAAAAACCTTAAACCCTAACCTTGATTCGAGTTCTCTCAATTGATGACTTAAAGCAGATTGTGTTAAAAACAGTTTTTCCGAAGAACTAGCGATACTCCCTTCTTCTACAATTGTTTTTATTAATCTAAAATACTTGATTTCCATACACAACAAAGTTAACTATTCATTGCTTATGGACTAGTTGAAAATAATTCAGCTAAGAATTAAAATGTCTCAATCTTATAATCTAGCACAATAAAACAATCAAACTAATTTTGACAAAAATTAAACCTTAGAAATATGCAAAAGCAAAAAACTAATTCCACTACAGCATTACTAGATGCTATTCAAATGTACTTCGATGCGTTGTACTATTGTGATATCAAACTACTAAACCAGGTATTTCATAAAAGTTCTAGTTTATTCGACGTAGACCAAGGAAAGATTTTTGTTGAACCCATAGACAGCTTCAGCAAAGATGTAGAAGGCAGATTATCTCCTGCAGATGCCAAACAAAAACCTGAAGCAGAAATTTTAATGATTGACTGGCTGTCTTCTCATTGCACAACTGTAAAAATAAGAATTAGAGCACATAAGAATGTATTTGTTGACCACCTTGCATTTGTTAATGGAGAAAATGGTTGGCAAATTGTTTCGAAAATATGGCACTTAGAAAAAGAGATTAATTAGTTTGTAAACATTTACGAACTAATTAATCACAAAAAAAAAGTAAAAAAAGATCAATCTCTATTTGTATCGTTATTGAATTACAAAACTCTTTTCATAGTTTCGGTTTTCTTAACAGTTTCTTCCCATTCTTTTTCTGGAATAGAATCTTTGGTAATACCTCCACCGACATACAATAGCGCTTGATCCTTACAAATCTCCATACATCTCAAATTGACAAATAGGCTTGACGAAGATCTACCATCATTAAAGCGATGTAATTCTCCTAAAAAACCAGTGTAATATTTTCTATCATACCCTTCATTTTCTAGAATAAAAGATCGAGCTTCTTCTTTTGGTAAACCGCATACTGCAGGAGTTGGGTGTAAAACTTCGATAATATTCTTTATACTCTGTGGATTGCTTTTAAGCGTTCCAGTAATGTCGGTTTTAAGATGAAGAAGGGTTCCTGCTTTATGCGTATAAGATTCGGATCTACGGATAGTATTTACATTGTCAGCAAGTTCTTTCAGTACAAATTCAGTTACCATAGCCTGCTCTTCGATTTCTTTTGCCTCCCAAGACACATCCATGGATCCTTTATAAGGTTGTGTTCCCGCTAATGACATGGTCGAAAAATTATCACCATCGATATGCAATAAAGTTTCTGGAGTTGCTCCTAACCACATTCCAATCTTAGGATGATACCAAAAATATACGAAGGCATTAGCGTATAAATCAACCAGGCGTTGAAAAACCTCTAACGCATTAGATTGCGAAAAAGGAATTTGTTCTTTTCTGGAAAGCACAACTTTTCTAAACGTACTATTTTCAATTGCTTGTATTCCACTATTTACTAGTGATATATGAGCTTTTCTTTCCTTATCTTCTACGAAAACATCAGAAGAGTTCTTCGAAACATACTTTAAGTCTTTAGCAGTAAAAGGAACAATTGATGTAAAAAAAGAACTCTCAGTATCTGGAATAATTACTGTCTTTTCGGAATTGCTAAAAGGCGCGAAAACAAAACCAGAACTATCATATGAACTCACCTCATGTAAATAGTCATCATTTTGCAGAAAACAATTCACCTCATTCGTACCTGGTTTTTTATAAACCGCTAAAGGTAATTGCTGATCCAATTGTGATTGGATTTTCAGGTATAGCTCTGAAATATCCATATAATTTATGATTTCGCTAAAGCAATAGTGGTTAGTTTTACAATAGAAATTAACTTACCTTCTTCATTACGTAATTTTATATCCCAAAGCTGGGTAGTTCGCCCTTTGTGCACAATTTCTGCTTTCGCATAAACATACCCTTCTTTGATACTTTTTACATGATTGGCAGAAATTTCTAATCCCCTGATATAAAACTTATCTGTATCTAAAAAAATATGAGATGCAGCACTACCGACACTTTCAGCAAGTGCAACCATTGCACCTCCATGCAAAACTCCATCAGGCTGATGTACTTTAGGTGTTACCGGCATTTTAGCAACCAAATAATCATCTCCAACTTCACAAAAAGAAATATCTAATGTTTCCATTAGCGTGTTCTTACACATTACCGTACATTTTGCTAATATTTCTTCCTCTGATAATTTCATAAATTAAATTTTAGGTAAAAATAAACATTGAGGTTAAAATATTCTAACTATATTTATTTATTATTTTAACGAACGTTCAATAAAATGCCTAAAACAAAAACATCAAAAGCAGAGGTATTACAAAGAGTAATCCCCATACTAAGAGAACGTGGTATTGCAAAAAGTAGCATGAGCGAATTAGCTAAAGCATGTGATATTCAAAAGTCGCATTTTTACTACTATTTCAGCAATAAGGAGCAGTTGATAAAAGAAGTACTTGCCACTGTACACGGTTATTTCAAATATAACTTATCTAAAATCATAGGTAACAAAGATTTAAACATTTCAGAAAAACTAGAACAAGTTAGAAAGCTCATTGACAAAATGTTTAAAAATGCTAATAGTGGTTGTATCATGGCTAATACAGCCCTAGAAACAGCTCATTTAAACCCCATTTACAAAGATGAAATACAACATTTTTTTGCTGACTTTATCTATGGATTACAGATTTTACTAAAACCCAATTACTCCAAAGAAAAATCTTTAGAATTAGCTGAGCAAATTGTACAAGATTTAGAAGGAGGAATCCTGTTGATGAGAATTTACAATGATCATAAATACATTAACAACGCAGTATCTAGAATGGAAAAAATTATTTTAAAAACTAACTAATGAAATCAATTACCATACACTCTACAGACGACTACCCTATTTCAGCACATGAATTTGTTCCTTCTTCCTCTAATCATATATCGGTTGTATTTGCACCTGCCGTTGCAGTTCCACAAAAATTTTACTTTCATATAGCCGAATATTTAGCAGATAAAGGCTGTAATGTATTTACATTTGATTATCGTAGTATTGGCTCATCTAATTCTAAAAGTATAACAGCATTAAAAAATCATGGATTCTTTTCTTGGGCAATGGATTTTAAATCAGTTTCTAAACATGTAAAAGAAAAATTTCCGAATAATACTCAATTTATGATAGGCCATAGCTACGGAGGAAATAGTGTTGGTTTTAGTGATGCTTTCCAATACTATGATAAATATCTAACCATTGGATCTCAGTTTGGCTTCTACAAACATTTTGCTCCAAAAATGCGTTTTTTGATCTACCTAAATTTTAAATTCTTTGTACCTATTACCACATCCATTTTAGGATATTATCCGTCTAAATGGTTTGGATTAGGAAGACCTTTAACCACCAAAGCTGCAAAAGACTGGGCTACTTTTTTATTACACCCGGATTCGATGTTGCACTTTACAAAAGGAAATTCGGAAACTTTTTATCAAGAAATTAAAGATTCCATGTTACTGATTAGCATAGATGACGATCTTTTTGCTCCTAAAAAGTCTGTTGATATTCTTGGAGATCGTGTATATCACAACGCAAAAACAACTAGAAAACACTTAGTACCATCAGATTACAACTTAAAAACAATAGGCCATTTTGATTTTTTTAGAAAGAAAAATCAAGATATCTTGTGGCCTATTATTGATCAATGGTTTGAACTCTAAAATATAATTAAAGCTATGCATAAAGAGGTGGTATATCAATCTACGAACACCTACGATACCCTAAACAAACTTACTGAAAAAACTAAGACAGTTTGGCTAGTATTTCATGGTATTGGATATCTAAGTAGGTATTTTATTCGATTATTTCAAAGCTTAGATCCAGAAGAAAACTATATTATAGCTCCACAAGCTCCTGCGAAATATTATAAAAACAATGACTACAAAAGAGTCGGAGCTAGTTGGTTAACCAAGGAAAATACTAAAACAGAGACTAAAAATATTCTCAATTACATCGATGCGGTGGTAGAAATGGAAAAAATTCCTTCACATACCAAATTTGTTGTTCTTGGATATTCTCAAGGGGTTAGCATTGCTAGTAGATGGATAGCTAGTAGACGAATACAACCTGCTGGTTTAGTGATGATTTCTGGAGGTTTCCCTAAAGAATTACAAAAAGAACATTTCTCTTTTCTATCTGGAACAACAAAAGTCACCCATATATTAGGAGAAAACGATCCATATTTTGAAATAGAAAAAGTAAATGCAGAAAAAATACGTGTTAAAAATATTCTCCCTCAAATAGAATTCAGGACGCATCGAGGAGGACATGAACTAAATATAGAAACTCTTACAGATATCATTTAAAACAAATTAACATAACCGATTACTCTAGACATATCATCTACAGAACACATCTAATATGTTAATTTTCCATTTTATGTAGTAACATTTCATTAACTTATGATATTAATAAGTGTAACCCGAATTTTAACTACGAAACTATTATGAGAGGTCTGTTGTTTTTATTATTTCTATGCTTAGCCCCTTTTTGGAAATCTTATTCTATTGGAGATATTTATATAGATAGAGTAACTGGTAAACAACTAGGTACTGATGGATCTAAAACTAACAATCTAAGAGTAATAGACATTAGAGAATGGATTTATGTTTTAGAGGAAAAAGGAGGGCCAAATTCTATGCCCGGTATTAAAGAACTACACCAAAACAGTTCTGTAATAACTTTTAATGAGTATCAAATACAGCAAGTGATTCAAAGAGTTACAGATGATACTACCCAAGAAGGCCTAGAAAATCAATTATTTATTGTCCTAAATGTGAATAATGGCAGAGTATACGCCCTAAGAGACTGGTCTCCCGAATTTAAAACTGAAAAAGAGATTATGATTAATACTTATAGAATTGGTTCCTTCGGTGCACCCAGAATAGGAGAAGGTTTAATGCTTCTTGGCCAATTACATAGTCATCCAAAAGAAAATCATTCTAACAAAATAAATATTAGATCTGTTTCAGAACATGATGTAGAAGCTGCAAAATCGTTGGAAATTCCGGTTTTTGCAGTTGATGCATTTATCTTAAATGATGAATTTGATTCCATGCAAAATCATAAAAACTCTCGAACTTCTTATATACATCTGGTTAACAAAACAGGTGTCATCAAAAAATTTATTGGACAAACTTACGGTATGAATGGATTGAATACCTTTAACTTTTCTAAGTATTTTGATTTTCTTTTAAGAAAAGAAAACGAAATACAACAATATTACAAACAGATTAATTGAATTTGATTTAAAACAAAAATTCAGTTCAAATTTATTCACAAAACCTTTCGAGCATTTACAGTATCATAGATAATAGTAAGTTTCTCTATTTGATTATCTAAAGTAAGCTCCAAAATATCAACTACTTTAAACTTTACAATTTTACTATTTTTTAGAGTCCAATGATAATCAAATAGTATTGAAATTCTGTTAGAATTTTCTTCTACAAATAATCCATCAAAATATAGTTTAGACGATTTGGTATCCTCCGCTAACTTATAGTAAAACTCTTTAGCCAACATTGTCCCATATACTGGAGATACAACAACTCCGTCTTTGGTAAAAAGCTGTATTACCTTATCTATTTCTCCATTTTCTAAGTATTCCAAGTACTTTTTCGTGAGCTCTTCTTTTGTCATTTTAAAGGTACCTTTCTTTTATAACCTCTAGATGGTGTGTTTGATGTCCAGAAAGAATATAACCGGCAGCTCTGGCACTCATGGGACTACCACTAGCCTCACCCACCCACATTAACATATCTGAAGTAAATCCTTTGTATAAAGAAATAGAACTACCTCTTACTGCCTTAAAATCTTCAACAAAACTCTCTTTTTTTATTGCATTAGCATTAGAGTTAGGAACATAGTCATCCTGATCAAACCCAATCAACGGACTATTATCTTTTCTAGCAAATCGTAGTGCGCGATATGAAAATATTCGTTCAGTATCAATGATATGTTGTAAAACTTCCGCAATAGACCATTTACCATCCGCATACGCATAGGTTAATTTTTCATCAGGAATATTTTCTACAAACTCCACAAACTGGGTTATTCCTTCTTTTAAGCCTTCTACTATATCTTCCTTCAACGCTTTGTCTATAAAAATTCCGTAATAAGGATTGTATTCTTCTTTGGATAATAACGATTGCATAAATATGTTTTAAAAATAATTGAGGAAAAATACTAATTCAGTTCTCATCTGTCTTTAAATTAACAGTTATTTATCATCTTTTAATACCTCGATGCGCTACAAATTTTAATCTGTTCCTAAAACTAGGAGGTTAATTTTAGTATTCATTGAAATAGCTCAAATAATTCTGCTTTATATAACAAATATATTTGTAAGTATTTTCTTATTAAATTATTTTTTTATATAATAATTGTGTATTTTGCAGACATAAATAGTGTTTTATCTGTATAATTATTTTTTTGGGGCTTAAAGTAATAACAAAAACTCTAACTAAATATTTATCAAAACACCTTTAGAATGAAAAACCTGCCCCATCTTTTTATTTTAATACTATTCATATCTAAGCCTATTTTTTCTCAACAAAAAGAGCTTGATAGTATAATTACTCGAATTACTACCTTGTCAGATTCCAGTACTATCGACTATGGTTCTAGACAAGTAGAACATCTATTTTGGAAAAAGGAATTCGACTTAGGTTTATTGTATGCGGATAAGTTATTGAAACTATCAGAAAAGCTTGAATATGATAAAGGTATAGCTACTAGTTACAACCAGATTGGTAATATGTACAATCGCAAAGATGAACTTATTAAAGCTTCTTCAAACTATAGTAAAGCAGAAAAATATTTTAAAAAAATCAATTTATTAGAAGGTTTGGCTTTGGTAAACAATAATAAATCTAGTGTTGAACAGGAACGTGGTAATCTGGAAAAAAGTATTTCTTACTTACTTGAAGCTAATAAATACAATTTCCAATTAAAAGATAGTATAGGTTTGTCTCGAACCTTAAATAATATAGGAAATGCATATGCAATGTTAGGTAAATTTGAATCTGCAAAAAGCTATTATACCCAGTCTATAAGTATTAAAAAGAAACATAAATTGAAAAAGTTAGGTACAAGTCTAAACAATATGGCTTTACTACATTTTAACGAAAAAATGATCGATAGCGCTACCAATTATGTGGTTGAAGCTTTATCCACTTGTAAAAAAAATGATAATATCCGAAGTGCCTCTTTTTCCTATGAAATTTTAGCCAAAATAGCATTGCATAAAAACCAACAAGCATTAGCCAAAAAATATTACGATTCGTCAATGATAGCAGGAATAGAGTCTAAATGTAATAGAGCAGTAATCAACTCTAAACAGCAATTAGGATACATCGCTATTCAAAACAAAGATTTTAGAGAGGCGGAAAAGATGCTTTCTATGTCAAGAGATGAACTTGCAAAAACGAATATCCCCTCATTACTTCTTACAAACTATAAATATAGCGTAAAATTAGATTCTGCCAGAGGGCAATACGCCAACGCCTTACAATGGCAACAAAAATATCAAAAACTATCTGACAAAAATACTCTCGAACAAAGTACACAAAAAGTAACACAAGCAGAAAACCGATTTAAAGCAGAAATGGAACAGCTTAAACTCATTGATGAACAAGAAAAAAGAGAACAAAAAACAAAGGAAAAATTATTTAGATCAAGAGTATTTAATTATATCGCTATTGGAGTTCTTATTTTCTTGTCAATTTTTCTGGCTCATATAATTAAAACAAAAAAAGAAAGAAAAAGATTGATCAAAAAATTGAATGATTCTAATCAAGTAAAAAACAAACTGTTTTCTATCATTTCACACGACCTAAAGAACGAAATACATGGACTTAATGGAAGTCTTAATTTAATGAAAAACAACAATTTATCTTCAAATGAATTGGGCGAAATTATTCCATTATTAGCTAATAGAACCCATCAAACATCAATAATGTTAACAAACTTGTTGAATTGGTCAAAATCTCAAATGAAGGAACTATATGCAAATCCCACTTCTTTCGATATTTCCGAAGTAATTAATAATAAATTCGCCTTCTTTGATCCCAAAGCTACCCAAAAAAGAATCAAACTTATTAATGAGTTACCTCCAACTAGAGTCTATGCGGATAAAGATATGTTTTCAATAGTATCTCAAAATCTAATGGCAAATGCGATCAAATTTTGTAACCCTGGAGATTCCATAACCTTATTTTCTAGAGCGAAAGGAGATTATTACCAAATTGGTTTTAAAGATACTGGCATAGGGATAAAAGCAGAGAATGTTCATAAATTATTCGCTGAAGATACATTTACAACAAATGGTACACAACAGGAAACTGGAACTGGTCTGGGCTTGAGAATCTGTAAAGAACTTATAGATCTAAACAAAGGTAATATTGCTGTAGAAAGCAAGCCTGGTGTAGGAAGCACCTTTTATATTACATTACCGATGGCCTCTTGAAAATTAAATAAACTACATATTCGGAATATATATCTTATTTCACCTGTTCTTTAATCCACGCTGTTAATACATCCAAGGCAATAGGTGAAAATGTTTGCTCTATTTCAGAATATTCACCTAGAGAACCTCGAGTAGCTTCTTGGAATAAATGATTCAGACTTTTAAGCTCCATTATTTCAACATTTGCATTACCCGCTTTATCCAGAGCAGCTTTAATAGCAGCAAGATTTTCTTTTGGAAGCACCTGTAAATCTTTATCACCATTTAACGCTAAAACAGGAATTTTTATTTTCTCTAAATACTCCGATGGTCTTGATCTGATAAAACTTGCCACTTCATAAGAAGTAATTTGATTTACTAATGCCTTTCGTTGATTTTCAGGAAATAGATTACCATACTTGTTTTTATAGTAAGAATGAATACTGTCTTTTAGTGATTGATTATCAAGCTTAGCTTCTTTAATAATATCATAAGCTTTTTCCACTAACTTTTGTCCTTGCTGGATTTGAAGTTCATTAAACCCCATATCTTTTTCAAAAGCAGCTTTTTGAGAAAGCATTAATTGATCACCAGGGACACCAGGAGCAGCTAATAATACTAAAAAGCTGATTTTTTTATTTTCCGAAGCTACTTTTGGAGCAACAATACCTCCAATACTATGACCAATCAAACCTATTTTAGCATTATTGATCTCTCTTCTTTCTTTTAAGAAATCCATAGCAGATTTTACATCTAGAGAGGAAAGTTCTATGGTTACTTTACTGAAATCTCCACCAGATTCTCCAACTCCTCGTTCATCGAAACGAAAAACTGCTATCCCGTTTTTTGTCAAATGGTCTGCTAATACTAAATAAGGTTTATGACCAAACATATCTCCATCCCTATTTTGTGGTCCACTACCACTTACAATAATCACCAAAGGGAATTGTCCATCTTTTTCTGGTAAAGTTAAAGTTCCTTTTAAGCTTACATTATCTGCATCACTCACAAAGGTTATTTCTTCGGAATAATAATTAAAAGGTGGTTTTGGTTCTTGCGGTCGCTTTAAAATAACCGTACCTCTTTTAAGGTTTAAAGGAATCGGAAAACCTCCTTGTTTCATATTCCCTATAATTTCACCATTATAATTTAAACTACCTTCATATGTTAGCTTTAGATCAGAAAAGATGATGATTACAGAAGTATTATCAACTTTTGTATTACTTGCCTTAGCTCCATTTAAACCTTGTGCTGGTATATCCAGAGTAGTAGTATAAATTGTATCTACTTTTTCTATATGGAAAGCAATATCTAACTTACTACCTCTTATATCAACAGTACCTTTCCAATCTCCAGAAAAATCTTGTGCATACGAACTATACAACAAACAAAAACAATATAAAATGCATACTATTTTTTTCTCCATAAGTATTGTGTTTTTAGATTGATCCTTCTGAACAATAATCTAGTATATACTATTTTGACCAGTATTCAGCTCCAAATACAAAGATTCAATTTATAAAAAAACCATAACATGTATTCATATTATGGTTTTTAAGCTAAAATATTATTATTCTTTAAGCCGAATTTCGACTTGCATTAATATTCCCGAACAGAGAACGAGTTACCATTTTTTCGTACACCTCTAAATTTTCATCATCTTCTCCAGATCTGTTAATATCCTGAATCTTCTTTAGTGCGTATTGCTGAATAGTAAGTAATGGCAATACGATATTTTCCCTAATTTCTATAGAAGCTTTTCCAGCTGGCTCATTTTCCATTAATTCTGAATATCCAGTTAATTTAAGCAAAAGACGTTTTGTAAGTTCGTATTCATCATGTATGATGTTCCAAAAAGCACCATACTCTTTATCATCTTTCATATATGCCGTTAACTGAAAGAATGATTTTGTCAAACTCATCATACTATTGCCGACTAAAGCTCGGAAAAATGCAGATCCTTTATAAAGATTTATAATTTTATCGAACTCACCTTTATCTTCGTATACTTTTAAAGCAGTACCTACTCCATAAAAACCAGGCACATTTTGCTTCAACTGGCTCCAACTACCTACAAATGGAATCGCTCTTAAGTCTCCAAAATCTAAACTTGTACTCTTACTTCTTTTAGAAGGACGACTACCTATATTTGCTTTTCCGTAGTATTTAAGCGTACTCATATGCTCTAAATATGGTAAAAACTTAGGATGACTTTTAAAATCTACATACGTCTGATAACTAATGTCTGCCAAATTCTGCATCGTCTCTTTATTCTCCTTAGAGAAAAGATTTGCTTCATTTGCGGTAAGCTCATTTTCTACTCCAGCACCTAGTAATTGTTCTAAGTTATATTGGCAGGAATCTAATGTCCCAAAATTAGAGCTAATGGTTTGTCCCTGAACCGTAATTTGTATCTGTTCATCTTCAATTGTAGGACCCAGAGATGCATAGAACTGATTTGTATTTCCACCTCCTCTTGCTGGTGGTCCTCCTCTACCATCAAAGAATATAACTTTCACATTATACTTTCTGGAAATCTCTGTCAATGCTTCTTTTGCCTTAAAAATCCCCCAATTCGCCATCAGATATCCACCATCTTTGGTACCGTCTGAGAAACCAAGCATAATAGTCTGCTTCATTCCGCGACGCTTAAGATGTTCCATATATTCAGGATTGGTGTATAAAGTTTCCATTACATGGTGAGAAACTTTAAGATCAGGAACCGTTTCAAATAGTGGAATTACATCTACCGTTGGTTGTTTCCAATCACATAGACGTATCATAGCAAAAGCTTCCATAACATTCAGTACACTTCCGTTATTACTAATGATATAACGGTTTGACCCACGCTCTCCATTATTTTTTTGTATGGTTTTGATCGCATAAATAGATTCGATTGTAGCTCTTGCCATATCGTCATCCAAAACTGATGGATCTAAATTACCTGAAATGGTAGACAATACTTGGATTTGCTCCTCCTCTGATAAAGACTCATAATCCTCTGGAAAGAATCCTAGTCCTAACTCATTGGTCTTTTTAACAATTTCCATCAACACTCCATGGTGCACTCGAGAATCTTGTCTTATGTCTAAAGTTCCAAAATGAAATCCGAATATCTTTACTTTATTAATAAGATCTTGTAATTCTTCTAAAAACAAAGATTGATGTTTACTTATCAGCTCTTCTCTTACCTCTAGTAATCCATTCATCAATGTATCAATAGAAAGAGGTTCGGCAGTTTTAGCATAATAAAAATTATCGTATAACGCAGATTCCAAAACTCCTAATTTATCCTGAAGATTACCAAAAGTTATTCTACGTTTTAGCTTACGCATATCACGATAGTAATTAATAAGAACAGTTTTACGAAGTCTTTTTGCTACTTTAAGCGTAGTTTCTGTAGTAACAAAAGGATTTCCATCTCTATCTCCTCCTGGCCAAAAACCAAGGTTTATCAAATCATTCTCAAGATCTTCTCCCTGAAAAATATTTTGTTGAATATAATTATATATCGTTCCTACCGAATGATAAAATACATTTTCTAAATACCATATCAAGCTTACTGCTTCATCATACGGAGTTGGTTTTTCTTTTTTAAAGAATGCAGTTTTTCCTAATTGCGCTAATAATCTCTTTATTTTCTGAGAATCATTCTCTCTGATCGCTGTATCGAGATCATGGATAATCCCTAAAACAGTACCCGGATAAAACTGAGTAGGATGCGCAGTTAATGTTGGACGTATCTTAAATCGTCTTAAGTATTCTTTTAACTCTTCTAATTGTCCTTTGGCTTGCGCTTCTTCTTTGATACTTCTTAGCGTACCACGACCATCCATATTATTTACTACAGGAAAAGCAGCATCTTCTATAGCATCAAACAATACTACTTGTCTTTCGATATATTGAATAAATCGAAATAATAAATCGTGTTTTTCTTTATCTGTAGGGTTATCTCTATACGATTTGAAAAAACTTTCTACAATTTCTGTTGGAGTTTTCTTTTGATCATAACCTTTTTCGCATACTTCTTTAAAAAGAGGTAATAAAACACCTGTATTAGTAATTTCATCAAAAGGTAATGTAATAAATATACTGTTGTATATCTGGTATTTAGTTAGAACGTTGTGGTTAAAACGATCTATTTTTGGTTGTCTTGCCATAATTGTGGTTACGAATATGGTTGATTAATAAAATAAAATACAAGAAAAAACCCTCTAAGATTATTTCCTAAAGGGTTTATATGTTTGCATACAATAGCCCTTTACAAATCTTGGAAGATTGAATGCATTAAACGTTTCTTATCATTGATACTTTCTTCTAACGATATCATAGTTTCTGTACGATATACACCATCGATATCATCCAATTGGAAAATAATGTCTTTTGCGTGATTAGTATCCTTAGCTCTTACTTTACAGAAAATATTAAATTTCCCTGTTGTGATATGAGCAACGGTAACGAAAGGAATTTCTCTGATTCGTTGTAAAACGAATTTGGTCTGAGATGTATTTTGAAGATATATTCCCACATACGCGATAAACGAATACCCTAATTTTTTGTAATCTAATGTTAAGGAAGAACCTTCGATAATCCCAGCCTCTTCCATTTTCTTTACACGTACATGAACAGTACCTGCAGAAATAAGTAATTTCTTTGCAATATCTGTAAACGGTGTACGAGTATTTTCAATCAACATATCTAATATTTGATGATCTACTTCGTCTAATTTAAATTTTGCCATAGTAATTCTAATAAATTTTCCCGATTAATTACATTGCAAAAATAACAGAAAAATAATGTTTTCACATATTTTTTTTCAACTTTTTGTTAATTCTGTTGAGAATAATTCATCATTTAAACGGAATTTTAACAACTCGTTTTCTGGAACTACCTCTACTGTAACGTTTTCGTTCTGTATTGTCCTTTTATCAGCGTTTATTTCTCTATGACCATAAAAATTTTGTAAATCTTCAATTTTAACAATTTTTGGAATGAATTTGACACTATTTTCTGACAATTCCTCAGTATATTGAATAGCAATGTCTACATTTTTTCCATTTAACATAACATCTCTCACAATAATATCGTAGAAAAGCTTTCCATTTTCAGGTATGTCAAAATATGTTTTATAATGATCTCCTTTAATTTCGTTCTTGGCGATATAAGAAACTGATGTCACTAAGGCGTAGAAAATATACTCTCTTGTTCTTTCTCTATCATAATCGTTATCGAAATGTCCAGCTTCAAACAAAATTGTGGGCACGTTAAGAGTCGACAACGTATCGCCCACACAATTTATATTAAAACCATCATCATACCTCCCAATACGATTAGGAATAAACTGTTGTAATACAGTATTCATTTCTGCTATAATTTCCATAGCAATCTTACGACAAGTAGTGATGGTACGTTTTTCATCTCCCGCAGGAGATAAAAAAGAAACTGTTGCAGGATTCTTAGTTTCTCCTGCACTAAATATAGTACGCTGTCCGTGGAGATTAAATGCATAATCAGGCTGAATACTATCTATGAGTTCTCTTAATACTATACTCTCCTTCTGGGTCCTATTTTGAGCATCTCTATTCAGATCTACTTTATTATAATTAAGACGTGTATACAATCTAGCTCCATCTGGACTCAAAATAGGTATGATATATAATGTACAATGCTTTAAAATATCTTGTGATAGTTTATTAGAGTCGTCAGACAACATTTTTAGAAAGTCAAATATTGCTTTAGTTGTGGTACTTTCATTTCCATGCATTTGAGACCAGAAAAGCAATTTCTTGGAACCTATACCCTTTTTAATGAGATAAATAGGCTCATCATTTTCTGAACTTCCTAACTGTTCGATCTCCGCTTTCTGAGATATAGTATCTATAAGTGGTTTAATATGTTCTAGATGTATATATCGCCCTGATATTGCAGACTGTTTATAAGTTGTAAACCAATCTTTTAATTCTTCAATTTTCATAAGTATAAATCTGGTCTAAAATTACTACTGTTTAAGGAAGAATCATAGAAAATAATATAAATTTTACAGATGTAAACTAGCATTACTTTTACAAATGTAAACTAACCTAATTTACAATTGTATACGATGTGAATATTTGTATTGTTTACATAATTAAACAGAATTCTAGTGAATAGTACAGAAAGGTATTTCATGAAGTACTTTAATTAAGTAAATTTCTAAAATCAACATTTAAATTACTTATTTTCAATTATTAATGACTAATTATTTAAAGCGTTAGATTAATATTAAATATATTGGATTTGACTATATTTACAATTGTAAACTGTTATTCTAAATCATTTGTTTACCTTTGTAACCAACTAATTTATTTAATCTAGTTTACAATGGTAAACACTACTGCTTTTGGAAAAAGAATACAGGAAATCATGAAATTTTACCACGTTTCAGCTTCAGGATTTGCTGATGCTATGGGCGTAGGTCGTTCTTCTATTTCACATATTTTATCTGGAAGAAACAAACCGAGTTTAGATTTTGTAATGAAAATTACCGAAGCATATCCTGAGGCAGAATTATATTGGCTTCTATATGGAAAAGGTACTTTCCCAAAATCAGAAAATCCGGTAGAAAAAGAAGAAAAAGTCAAACCAGTAAATGAGATAGTCCCTTCCTCTACTCCTAATCCTATAAATGAGTCGGTTTCAGAACAAGATCTTTTCTCTCAATCCGACACAAACGAAAAAGATATCAGTTCTGATCAAGTTACCACCCCTTCTTTAACTCAAAGTAAATCCAATTCTTCTCTTCATAAAGAAATAGAAAAAATCGTTTTCTTTTATAAGGATGGCACCTTCGAAGTATATAACAACTAACTTCATGTATATATTTCTGAAGAACTGTGTGAAATTTGGTGAAATAGATTTATTTTCGCGTAGTATCGTTTTTAATTCATTATGATTCGATTATTTTTTTTATTCCTTGCTTCTCTTCTATTTCTTGGTTGTTATCAGCAAGAACGAGATTGCCAAAATTTTCATACCGGAACTTTCGAATTCGAAACCTATCTTAACGGAGAATTAGCGAAAACTACTTTTGTCCGCAATGATTCTATAGAAATAGATTATTTTCTTGGCAAAAGTGATACGGCCAGCATACGCTGGATTAATGATTGTGAGTATATTGTAAAAAAATTACATCCTAAAAATATGGCTGAAGAAAAAGCCATACATATGAAAATATTAACTACAGATGGAGATACCTACACTTTTGAATATGGTCTTGTAGGTGTTAAAAAAAACAAACAGAGAGGAACCGCTAAAAAAGTTAACTAATGCTCGAAATTTTTACAACTGCTGATGCTTGGGTTGCCCTACTAACACTTACTTTTCTAGAAATTGTTCTAGGAATTGATAATATTATATTTATCTCTCTAGCTTCTAGTAAATTACCCGAACAGCAACAGAAAAAAGCTACTAATATTGGATTGTTATTGGCAATGCTTATGAGAATTATATTGCTATTTGGCATCTCTTTATTGGTGGCCATGGAAGCTCCCTTTTGGCATATTAATCTTCCTTGGATTAAAGCAGGAATAAGTGGTCAAGCCTTAATATTATTTGGTGGTGGAATTTTTTTACTTTACAAAAGTGTTCATGAAATACACGAAAAAGTAGATGAAAAAGGAGAAGAAGAAAAAGAAATTCAAGAAAAAAGTTCTAGTTCTTTATCAAAAGCTATCTTGCAAATCACTTTAATAAATGTTGTTTTCTCATTTGATTCTATTTTAACTGCGGTTGGAATGACCAATGGCTTAAGCGATAATCCTATTGATGCCCTAATTATTATGATCATAGCTGTAATTGTATCGGTATTGATTATGATGTTATTTGCTAATCCTGTTGGCCGTTTTGTAAACAAACATCCTTCTGTACAAATTTTAGGATTATCTTTTCTAATTCTAATAGGATTTATGCTTATTGCGGAAGCAGCTCATTTAGCACATCTAAAGATTTTTGAGACTGAGGTTGGTGTTATTCCTAAAGGATATCTGTACTTTACCATAGCGTTTTCTCTTTTTGTAGAGTTTATCAACTTTAAATTACGTAAAAAAGGATCTTTAAAGTAGTAGCTTAAGATTTTACACTTGTTGCATATCAAAAATTATGACCAAACTAAAAGAATTAAAGGATCGTAGTGGAAATATCTGCGAACTATGCGGAAAATCAGACGACCTAGGTATTTATGAAGTCCCTAAATCTCCAAATGTGGGAATTGATTCTAGCATATTATTATGCTCAGTTTGTTCTGCACAAATTGAGGATTCATCTACTATGGATCCTAATCATTGGAGATGCCTAAACGACAGTATGTGGAGTCCAGTATCAGGAGTTCAGGTAATGGTATGGAGGATACTTCATAGATTAAAATCAGAAGGATGGCCTCAAGATCTTTTGGATATGCTATATTTAGATGACGAAATATTAGATTGGGCAAAGGCTTCAGGAGATCATAATGAGGAAAATATCGAAATTAAGCATCTCGATGTAAATGGTGCTTTATTAAAGTCCGGTGATAATGTTGTTCTTATTAAAGATTTAAATGTAAAAGGAGCTAATTTTACAGCGAAACGCGGAACAGCGGTAAGAAATATCTCCTTAGTACATGACAATTCAGAACATATCGAAGGAAAAATTAATGGGCAGCATATCGTTATTTTAACGAAATACGTAAAAAAATCATGAATCGAATAAAACTCAGAAAATTATCGAAAACTTTCTACTTAAACTTTAAGTAAATAAAACACGTTACATTTTTCAATATTTTTTGTCTTTTCTTGTTATTCAATAACATTGCACTTTATTAATCACAACTTGCCTGCTATAAACTACCTCCCATTTATGTATAACAGGTAAAGTTTAAAGAAAAGAACTTAACCATGAAAAACAATGTTTTAGGATCATTATTTACAAAAATCCCTGTAGTACTAGTTTTGCTATGCTTTCACTTCAACATGTATACTACAAATGCGCAAACGTATTGTATACAACCAGGAACAGATCAGATTGCTGGAGAAGAAGACGGTTTTAGATATGAACTATGGAATCAAAACTCACAAGGCACAGCCTGTATGACTTTAGGAAATGGAGCACTTTTTAGCGGAGAATGGAGTGGTATTTTAAACTATCTAGCAAGAAGAGGTCTTGGGTATAACCAAACTCAAGAACATCAGGAAATAGGAGAATTTTATGCTACTTACAATTGTAATTATAATCCTTCTTCTGCTTCAGGAAACTCATATCTATCAGTATATGGATGGACTGTAGAGCCTTTAGTTGAGTATTATGTAATTGAAGATTGGAGGAATTGGATTCCTTCTATGGCCAATGGCGCTGAACTAAAAGGGTCTTTTGAAATCAATGGGAGTTTTTATGATATTTATGAAAATACTAGAGTAAACCAACCCTCTATTGTTGGAAACACTACTTTTCAGCAATATTTTAGCATTCGAAGAGATAGAAGAACTGAAGGAAGCATAGATATATCGGAGCATTTCAGACAATGGGAGTCTATTGGTATGGATCTAGGAAAATTACACGAAGTCTCTATTGTTGTAGAAGGATATCAGAGTAATGGAAGTTTTGAATTTACAGAACTAGATGTATCAGTAGACAATACGGTTTTGGGTGTTGATGATTTACAAAAACCTAACTCCTACTTTGATATATATCCTAATCCAGCACAGGATGTAGCTCATGTGAATTTTAATATTTCTAATCAAGAAAAAAAACTTGAAGTTTACAATGTATCTGGTAAAATTGTTTTATCCAAAAATTATGGTGCAACGGAAACCATTACGGAAATAGAAAATTTACCAAAAGGAATGTATTTTGTTGTTTTGAATACCAACAATAACAATGTAGCTAAAAAACTTATTATTCTTTAAGGCTGTAGCATTCATCGCACGCCTAGCGTTTTGTTGAAAATGTAAAAAAATAAACCACGGATTAATAGTGGTTTATTTTTTTACATTTTCATCTTTTAACCCATAACAGAGTACTGATTTTTTTAAACCAAATATTCTACCATTTTTTACTTCATAATTAGCATACAAATCACCATTTTTTCTAAACGCCTGTTGAATACCATCTTCTTTTCCCATATTCATAAACATTTTTTTATAAAGTTCTCCTGTAGTATACCATTGTTTTTGCTCTCCGTGAGGTTTACCTCTATAATAATTTAAATGAGATATTAGCATATGATCTGTTTCTGCAGACCATATCTTCTTCTCTCCATGAAGTTTTCCATTATGATAATTAGCCACTTCTTTAAAATGTCCATCAGAATACCATAAGGTTGATTTCTTTTGTTTTTTTCCGTTTAAAACACCTGTTCTTTCTTTTAAGGTATCATTACTATAAAAACTAACAATATAACCAGAGTAAAACTCACCATTTAATAACCACTGGGATGTTTTATGATTATAATGTAGATATGTTTTATGAACAGTTGTATCTGGTACTTCAACAACCCCCTCTTTAAGAAGATCAATCCCATTTTGTTTTGTTTTTATTTGTTCTGCACACCCTAAAATCAAAAGACATAACAATAATACAATTAATCTTGCATGCTTTATCGTTATTTTAAAACATGAAACACTCATTGTAAACAATTTAAAAAATAGCATTCGGTGTTCCTTGCAAATCTCCCGCAAAAAGCGCAATAACATTTCCTAAGTAAAATTCATTAACAATATGATAATGATAAAACTCTTCATCACCACTATGCTGAGTTGCTCCCAAATGACCACCAGATTCGTCAAGATCATTTGGATAAGCTCCATCCATTTCTCTCCTGCCATATAATAAAAAACCATCGGACATTATACCTATTAACTTTTCATCATCATACGAAAGCTCGGTGTTTTCTGGTACATCATATGATTCTATATGGTAATGATAACCAGAAGGGCCATTATGCGCTCCTGCATAATCAAATGTTTCAACAATAACCTCTTCTAGAGGTCTATTTGGCCCTTCTAAATCATTAAAAATAGGGACACCAGTAACTGAAATACCTATAGCCCCTAACCCAGTTGCCGTACTTGTTGAAGCAATCTGTGGTGAAGTAGGAACGGTTAATGAATAACTTCTATCTCCACCAATACGACCAGGAGTTAGAGCAACTGCTATCACGGGCTCAATATATAAGGGATTTGTTTCTTCCCAATATGGAGATGTATGATTAGGGAGACCATTTGATTCTATAGTAATCTCATCACCATCGAATGAGACAGTTACCGCATCCGGATTAAATTCATCAAATGCAGAAACAGGAGTGCTTCCACTATCAGGGTCTGTAACATTAGATCCATTATCATCACTTTTACAAGAAAATAAAACAAGCATGGTTAACCCAAATAATATTCTGAACCGAAAAAAAACAGATTTTGTCATAATAATTTATTTTAATTGATTTTTCTCTTTTGACAATCAATTAAACAAAATCCTTCGGTAAAACTTTAATATTATTTTCTACTCCCTGATAAACGATTAATAACTTTACTCATAAAAGCATCGAAATCAACTAATTGCTCCTTTGTCAAAAGCTCTTTTATTTCTTTAAAATGAAGATATGTTAATTCAATTTTCTTTCTTTCATATTGTTGCAATTGATTTAAAATACTATCCTTGTTCACAACCAATGAGGTGTCTGAAAGACTCTCAAAGTAAGGATAAAGCAGTTTTACCTTTTCCTCATCTATATCGGCCATTTTTTGTTTATGCTCATCAGCTAAATTATGAAACCGAGATTCTTGCAAATCATTCAAACGTAATGTTTTTACTATTTCAGATCGAAAGTTCTTAGGCGCAGATCTCTTAATAGGTTGAGATGGTTTGATTAAAAGAAAGGCTAGAATAATAATATTAAGTACTACCAGACCTATGATCACGAAATTGTAAACTCTTTTATTATTCATAATTAATAAATTTGATACGAGTTAATTAAAGACTCATTATAAACGTTCATAAATGTTCTTTCTTTATAGTTTAATCGTTGATTCTGAACATAATAAACCAATGCTATCGAATTAACCAAAAGAACAAAAATAGCGGCTACTAAACCATACCTCAACTTAGTAAAAGGTACAAAATCAACTTGTTCAAAATGAATTTTTTCATTGATTTTTGATAACAGTTCAGGTTTTGGCGATGCCCTACGACTATCTTTCATACTTTGAAAGATAGCCTCTACCCATTTTTCTTTTTCTTCATCCATATTGCTTTTTAGACAATTAATTTTATGATTTCCTTCTATCGGGATAAATTTTTTCTAATTCTGACTTCATTTTCCTTTTGGCACGCTGTAATAAAGATTCTACTGCTTTTAAAGAAGTTTCCATAATATCTGCAACTTCTTGTCGAGGGAGTCCTTCAATATAACTTAAAATAAAAGCTGTTTTTTGATTTTTAGAAAGACAATCAATTACCTGATAAAGTATTGCTGCTTTCTCCTTATTTTCTAATAAAACGCCTGGGTGATGAAAATCAATAGATTGAGAATTAATTAACCGATTATTGAATATTTTAAATCTATTCTTTTTTTTTAAATAATTAAGTGATGTATTTACAGTAATGCGATAAATCCATGTATTTAATGAAGATTCTCTCTTAAACTTTAAAACATTTTTAAAAATTTTTAAAAAAACATCTTGCGTAATTTCTTCTGCATCTTCTCCAATTTTAGTGTAACTAAGTGCAGTATTGTAAATTTTTTCTGAATATAGAGTATACAGTGTAGCTAAGGCTTTTTCGTCCCCATCAATAATAGCTTCAATAATCTCAACTTCACTTTTCAATAAGTTTATGTTTTACGTTTAAATAAATCATTATCCGACCTATCTAGTATATAAATAAACTCTACTTAAAGGTAATTGTTGCTAATAAAAATATTACTGCAGAAAAGAACGAAATAAAATTTACTATAATATCTAATTTCTAAAAAATTACAAATACCTAGATTATCTGATTCTAAATAAACTTTTATTTACTTTAAAATCAAATAAAGTTGTCTTTTTTAAATCCTTAGAAGTGAATTTATATAACCCAAACTATTATATCAAAAAATCCCATATCATACAAATACGGGACTTTTTAATATCATAATTAACATATTTTAAAACATAAAGTAATAGTTTACATAAAACATGTAAATACTTAAAATTAAACTATTTAAAACAAAGAAGTTTGTTCTCCATCGCCATCATCTTCAGCATTATCAAGCGTTACGCCATTTCCTGTTTCCTTATTTTTTATGTCACCATCCACAGCCTCTTCTTCTACCACTTCAATTTCTTCTGCTGGCACATCTTCTGGTTCTTCATAGGGCAATGGATCTAATAAATTAATCTGCCTCACCTTCTCCGTAGTCAATTGATTTCCTTGTGCCTTGATTCCTTTTACAGCAATAAAATCCTCTAAACTAATTTCATCATTTGGTTTTTGATCCTTACCTCTAATTTTATTATAAACAACTTCTGCTACTGGCCTATGATCTGTGGAGACAATTTCTAAGAATGACTTCTGATGGTCAGAGATAAAACTTTCTTCCTTATCCGAATTCTCTACTATGAATCGTTTTACATAATATCGTTCTTTTTCACCATCCCAGTATATTGCAGAAATAGGTTTCATAGGTTTCCATTTCTCTAGAACAATCATATCCGAATCAAAATGAACTGTTATTTCCGGAACTATAGTCTTTACAACACCCTTTTGATTAACAATCAATAACCTATCTTCGCCTTTAAATTCTCCTAATAAATCTCCTCTTCCATCAACATTCAATCTTCTTACAGTTTCATCGAACCAAATTTTACGAGGCTTTAATGTTGAAACTCCTTGTTCCTTCAGTTCAATTTTTTTGATGTTATATTTAGTAACAATATTACCTTTTACACCTCTTCCTTTTATTAATAAATCAGAAAAATCAAGATCAAATTTTAATTTCTTGATACTTCCTGCCTGACGCAAGAAAATGGTAATTACTTCTGCCTCGCCATTAGGATTAGCTGTAAAATAAGTAATTTTAGAACTTTTCTTTCCTTGTGTTAGATCATATTCTTTATCTCTAGTAACACTGGTAACCGCAAATCGTTTTACGTAAGAAGCCCCACCTCTACCATCTTGGTAGATCATATTATAGATAGTTCTTTTGTCTTTCTTTTTAAAAACAGCTACATGAATAATATCTTTACCTACAAATGTTTTGGACCCTACTTTGGTAATCATCATTTTACCATCTGCCATGAAGCAGATAATATCATCAATATCCGAACAATCCGTTACATATTCATCTTTTCGTAGAGATGTACCTACAAAACCTTCTTCTCTATTTACATAAAGCTTTGTATTTCTGATTACTACCTTTGTAGCTTCTATATCATCAAAAATTCTGATTTCTGTTTTGCGCTCTCTACCTTTACCATATGTTTCTTTCAGTCTTTTAAAATAAGATACTGCATATTCAACTAAATGCTCTAAGTGATGTTTTACTTGTGCAATATCTTCTTCAAGAGCTTCTATCTTTTGTTGAGCTTTATCAATATCAAACTTTGAAATTCGTTTAATTCGAATCTCAGTTAAGCGTACAATATCATCTTCTGTAACAGGTCTTTTCAGATGCTTAATATGAGGTTGCAACCCTTTATCAATCGCCTGAATTACACCTTCCCAAGTTTCTTCTTCTTCTATCTCACGATAAATACGATTCTCAATAAAGATTCTTTCCAAAGAAGCAAAATGCCACTGCTCTTGTAGTTCATTTAATTGAATTTCTAATTCCCTTTTTAACAATTCTACCGTATGATCCGTAGAACGTTTAAGCATTTCAGAAACTCCTATAAAATTTGGCCTACTATTTTCTTCGATAATACAACCCAGTGGAGAAATTGATGTTTCGCAATTGGTAAATGCATATAATGCATCAATGGTTTTGTCTGGTGAAATACCGCTTGGCAGGTGTACCAAAATCTCTACATCTGCTGCTGTATTATCCTCTATTTTTTTAATTTTTATCTTCCCTTTATCATTAGCTTTTAGGATAGAATCAATTAAACTAGAGGTTGTAGTAGTAAATGGTATCTCACTTATAATCAACGTATTTTTATCTAATTGAGAAATCTTTGCGCGTACCCTAACCTTACCACCACGATTACCATCATTATAGTTTGTAAAATCAGCAATTCCGGCCGTAGGAAAATCTGGCAAAATAGTAAAACGCTTCCCCAATAAGTGCTTTATCGAAGCTTCAATTAATTCAATAAAATTATGAGGTAGAATCTTGGTACTTAATCCTACCGCAATACCTTCTGCTCCTTGTGCTAAAAGTAATGGGAATTTTACCGGAAGATTTATTGGTTCTTTCTTTCGACCATCATACGATAATTGCCATTCCGTAACTTTAGGATTATACACAACATCTAAAGCAAATTTGGATAAACGTGCTTCGATATAACGAGAAGCTGCTGCTCTATCACCAGTAAGAATATTACCCCAGTTACCCTGCATATCAATTAGTAAGTCTCTTTGACCAATCTGTACCATCGCATCGGCAATACTAGCATCTCCATGAGGGTGATACTGCATAGTATGACCAACAATGTTTGCTACTTTATTATACCGACCATCGTCTAAATCCTTCATAGAATGAAGAATTCTTCTTTGTACTGGCTTCAGTCCATCTTCAATTGCTGGTACTGCTCTCTCTAGGATTACATATGAAGCGTAATCCAGAAACCAGTCTTTATACATTCCAGTAACTTTGGTAATCACTTCCTGAGGCTGATGATCCTCTGGATTTAATTCATTATGCAATTCTTCGTTTTCGTTTTCTATATCCATACCTTTTTACGGGGCACTTTTTGTATTCCTTTTGGATTAATCTTCTACTGCGTCTAATTCTACTTTCAGATTTTCTATAATAAATTCCTGTCTACTCGGTGTATTCTTACCCATATAAAAAGACAATAACTCTTCTATAGACTTTTCTTTATCGAGCATCACAGGATCTAAACGAATATCATCTCCAATAAAATGAACAAATTCATCCGGAGATATTTCTCCTAATCCCTTAAATCGAGTAATCTCTGGCTTCCCAGATAATTTTTCAATTGCATCTTTCTTTTCCTGTTCTGAGTAACAATAAATAGTTTCTTTTTTATTTCGTACTCTAAATAAAGGCGTCTGTAATATATATAGATGTCCTTCTTTAATGACCTCTGGAAAAAACTGAAGGAAAAATGTAATCAATAACAAACGTATGTGCATTCCATCCACATCGGCATCGGTTGCTATCACAATATTATTGTATCTAAGATCCTCTAAAGATTCTTCTATATTCAATGCCGCCTGAAGCAGATTAAATTCTTCGTTTTCATACACAATCTTTTTAGACATGTTGTAGCTGTTTAATGGTTTCCCACGTAAACTAAATACTGCTTGTGTATTTACATCCCTAGATTTTGTTATCGATCCACTTGCTGAATCTCCCTCCGTAATAAACAAAGTACTCTCTAGGTTTCTATCTTTTTTACTATCCGTAAGGTGAATTCTACAATCTCTCAATTTTTTATTGTGCAAACTGGCCTTTTTTGCTCTTTCTCTAGCCAACTTACGAATACCGGATAAATCTTTTCTTTCGCGTTCTGCTTGAAGTATCTTCCGTTGTAATGCTTCAGCTGTATCAGAATTTTTATGTAGAAAATTATCCAGTTTCGTTTTTACAAAGTCATTTATATATGTTCTTACCGTTGGAAAATCACCTCCCATTTCGGTGGAACCTAATTTGGTTTTTGTCTGACTTTCAAAAACCGGTTCCATAACTTTTAAACTAATGGCAGCAACGATAGATTTACGAATATCACTTGCTTCGTAATTTTTTCCATAAAATTCTCTTACCGTTTTTACTACCGCTTCTCTAAATGCAGCCTGATGAGTTCCTCCTTGTGTAGTATGCTGTCCATTTACAAAAGAATGATATTCTTCGCTATATTGAGTTTTACTATGTGTAATCGCAATCTCTATATCCTCACCTAACAAATGAATAATTGGATATAAACGATCCTCTTGATTGATATTATCTGAAAGTAAATCTTTTAATCCGTTTTCAGAAAAATATTTTTCTCCATTAAAAATTATAGTTAATCCAGGATTTAGATACACATAATTTTTAAGCATTTTTGTTACGTACTCGGTACGATATTTATAATTCTTAAAAATAGAAGCATCTGGTATAAAAGAAACCTTAGTTCCTTTTCGTCTTGAAGTTTCTTCTAATTTTTCCTGATTCGTTAGGTTTCCTTTTTCGAATTCTGCAGAAGCAGATTTTCCATCTCTGGTGGATTCTACTCTAAAATATGTAGATAATGCATTCACTGCTTTAGTACCTACTCCATTTAGACCTACTGATTTCTTAAATGCTCTGGAATCGTACTTACCTCCTGTATTCATTTTAGAAACTACATCAACTACTTTTCCCAAAGGGATCCCACGACCATAATCTCTAACAATTACTTTATCACCTTGTATAGAAATTTCTATGGTTTTACCGGCACCCATGACATATTCATCAATAGAATTATCAAGCACTTCTTTTAGTAAAATATAGATTCCATCATCTGCTGAAGATCCATCACCTAGTTTCCCTATGTACATCCCAGGTCGCATACGGATATGCTCTTTCCAATCGAGGGATCGTATATTATCTTCGGTATATTTTGTTTCCTGACTCATAAAATTTTGGGTAGAATGCTTGCTAATATAAGATTTCACTTACGATTTTAAAATACCCCAACTACAAAGTAATTAACAATTCTGAATTAGTTTTTGTTGATTATTTGACAGACAACCAAGTAACTAATAAATACCTTAAAAATCATTAAAATTGAAATACCATTTCAGACCACAATATACCTTTATAGAGCATTTTTTATTTATTTATAAATTGCCAATCTTTATCATAATGAAACACATCGCGGAAACAGGTAGACTTATACTAAGAGAATTCATTAATGAAGATGCTCAGGATTTCTTTGACCTTAATTCAGATCCTGATGTCCTTAAATTTACTGGTGATGAAGCATTTGCAAAAATAGAAGACGCGGTCATATTCCTAAAAAACTACCAAGAAAGACAATATAGGAGCCTTGGTTATGGAAGATGGGCTGTAATCTTAAAAAACACGAATCAATTTATCGGATGGTGCGGACTTAAGAAAAATGAAGAAGATCTAATTGATTTGGGTTTTCGTTTTTATAAAGACCAATGGAATAAGGGATATGCTACAGAAGCTGCCAAAGCAACATTAACCTATGGTTTTCATGAATTACAACTTCATGAGATTATTGGTAGAGCGACACAAGAAAATAGTGCGTCTATAAGAGTGTTAGAAAAAATAGGTATGAAATTTTGGAAACATGGAAATTGCAAAGGAATCCTTAATTCATCATATTATAAGATCACGAAATCAGGATTCAATCTATAACCAAGATGAACCCAAAACATTTCTTATTTACATGCTAGAATTGATTAGAAGTAAAAAAGGTAGTCTTTTAAAAGACCACCTTTTTAGGATATTCAATTTTTCAATTTCATTTCTATTTGATATCAAATCTATCCAGATCCATCACTTTTGCCCAAGCGGACACAAAATCTTGCACAAATTTTTCTTTAGCATCATCAGACGCATAAACTTCTGCTACAGCTCTTAATTCTGTATTAGAACCAAAAATAAGATCTGCTCTAGTTCCTGTAAACTTAACTTGTCCTGTTCTGCGATCACTACCTTCGAATAAAGCGTCATCAGAAGAAGTTGCTTTCCAGGTATACGTAAAATCAAGTATGTTTTTAAAGAAATCATTCGTTAATACACCAATATTGTCCGTAAAAACACCGTGACGAGAACCATCATAATTTGCTCCTAATACTCGTAATCCCCCAACAAGAACTGTCATTTCTGGAATAGAAAGCGTTAGTAGTTGTGCTCTATCTACTAATAAGTCTTCAGCTGAGGATGTTTGATCTTTATGAATATAATTTCTAAAACCATCAGCTTGAGGTTCTAAATAATCAAAAGAACTAATATCTGTTTGTTCTTGCGTTGCGTCTCCTCTTCCACTAGTAAAGGGAACTGTTATTTCAAAACCAGCTTCTTTAGCAGCCATCTCTACTCCAACATTACCACCTAGAACAATTAAATCAGCTATCGACACATCTCCAGAAAAAGCCTTCTGAATTGTTTCATAAACATCTAACACTTTAGCTAATTCAGCTGGATTATTCGCTTCCCAACTTTTTTGTGGTTCTAAACGAATACGACTACCATTAGCTCCTCCTCTTTTATCAGAATCCCTGTAAGTTGATGCAGATGCCCAAGCTGTGGTAACTAGTTGTGAAGTTGTTAGTCCAGAATCGATGATACTCTCTTTTAAAGAAGAAATCTCCGATTCATTTAACATCTTCCCTTTCGGAACAACATCTTGCCAAATCAATTCTTCTTTAGGAACTTCTGGTCCTAAATAACGTGAAATCGGCCCCATATCTCTATGCGTTAATTTATACCATGCTCTAGAAAATGCATCTTCTAAATCTTCGGGATTGTTTCTGAAATGTTTAGAAATCTTTAAAAACTCGGGATCAATTTTTAAAGCCATGTCAGCATCGGTCATCATTAATGCTTGTCTCTTTGAAGGATCCCCAGCCGTTGGTGCTGTTGGAGCTCCTGAATCAGCTTTTGGTGCCCATTGATGAGCTCCAGCAGGGCTTTTAGTTAATTCCCATTCATAATCTAATAATACTTTAAAATAATCATGATCCCATTTATCAGGATTTGGAGTCCATGCACCTTCTAATCCACTGGTAATTGCATCATCTAACACTCCTGATCCGTACGTATTTTTCCAACCAGTACTCATTTCTTCAATAGCAGCTCCGTGTGGTTCTGCTCCCACATATTGATCAGCATCTGCTGCTCCATGCGCTTTACCAAAAGTATGCCCTCCAGCGGTTAATGCTACAATTTCTTCATCACTCATTGCCATTCGTCTAAAAGTAGTTCTCATATCTTCAGCGGAACCCAAAGGATCCGGAGTACCATCTGGCCCTTCTGGATTTACGTATATTAACCCCATATGAACAGCTCCAAGAGGAGCTTCTAAATTATCTCTACCTTCAGAAAAACGAGCATCGTTACCTAACCATTCCTTTTCAGAACCCCAATAGATGTCCTGTTCTGGTTCCCACACATCGATTCTTCCTCCGCCAAAACCAAAGGTTTTTAGCCCCATAGACTCTATAGCACAGTTACCTGCTAAAATCATTAAATCGGCCCAAGAAATTTTATTTCCATACTTCTTCTTTATTGGCCACAACAACAAACGTGCTTTGTCAAGATTACCATTATCGGGCCAACTATTCAATGGTGCAAATCTTAACGATCCTGAAGAAGCTCCACCTCTTCCATCTCCTGCTCTGTAGGTTCCGGCACTATGCCATGCCATACGTATTATTAAACCTCCATAATGACCATAATCTGCTGGCCACCAATCTTGTGACTCAGTCATAAAATCCATCAAGTCTTTCTTTAAAGCATAATAATCCAGACTGTTGAAAGCTTTTGCATAATCGAATTCATCTCCTAATGGATTTGATTTTAAATTATGCTGTCTTAAAACATTTAATTTTAATTCGTTTGGCCACCAATCTCTGTTGGTCGTTCCATGACCAGCAGTATGCTTTTGAGGTCCTCCCATGTATGGACACTTACTAATATCCCCTTGGCTATTTATACCATAGCTTTTCGTGTTATTCATAATATAGAGTTTTAAAGTATACTTCCAAAGTTAGCCATTTACTGCTCTACATTGTATAGATTTTCCATATATTTAAACAACATTACAATCAATAATTCTTATACCCAATTATAAACTTTAAAAACTCTGTTAAAAATTTGCGTAACCAAACGGTTACAATTAAATTTGTAACCATTCAGTTACATTTTAAATGAGAAGAGACGTTTTTCAGGCTATAGCAGATCCTATTAGAAGAAATATCATTTCTATTCTAGCAAATCAAACTTTATCCGTAAATGCTATTGCAGAAAAATTTGATGTAAGTCGCCCTGCCATTTCTAAACATCTAAAAATACTGGAAGAATGCGGTATCATATCTATTTCCAAAAAAGGAAGAGAACGTTACTGCCTTATACAACCACAAAATTTGATACCAGCATTCTTATGGATAGAACAATACAAAAACTTATGGGAAGACAGATTAGACTCTTTTGAAGACTATTTATATAAACTACAATCTAATACCAAAAACAATGAGTGATTTAAACAAACGTACATTATCATTAAAAAGAACTTTTAATGCTCCTATTGAACTTGTCTGGGAAGCATGGACCAATTCGGAACATATTGTTCAGTGGTGGGGACCAAAGGGTATGAAAACAAAAGTCATAGAACACAACTTTAAAGTACATGTTACCTGAAAGTATGCTATGGAAATGCCAGATGGTAGTGAGTTTATATCTGAAGGTATCTATAAAGAAATTCTAACACATGAGAAAATAATTTCTTCTGCTGATTTTAAACCTATGACAGAAGATGTAGAGTTACAAGCACTGTTCGAAAAAGATGGAGAAAAAACAAATTTCACATTTAATGTAGTTCATAAAACTGAAGAATATTGTCTGCAACAGGAAAAAATGGGCTTTATGAATGGTTGGGGATCTGTATTTGATAGATTGAAAGCATTTGTAGAAGCTTCTGATAACGCTTAACTATAACCAATATACCATAACATTTCTACGATAGACTACTAGCAAATTTTGTATACTTTCTACTATAATTCTTTACTAAACCAAAAAAACAATACCTTTAACAAAAAATGCTGGAAAACTAAATACATAATCAAGGTGATTAAATCTATTGATAAAGACGGTGAAGTGATGAAATCTAACGAAAATGATCCAAAACAATACGACACAATAATTATTGGATCTGGCGCTGGTGGTCTTGCATCTGCTATTTGTTTAGCACGTGCTGGTCAAAAAGTTTTGGTTCTAGAACAACATGATGTTCCTGGTGGATGGTGTCATAGTTTTTATCTCAATGGATACAGGTTTACGCCTGGCGTACACTATGTAGGATTATTAAACAAAGGTGAATCCACAAGCGATTTATATGGGGGATTAGGTATAGCAAACGATGTCTCTTTCTTTAGAATGAATCCCGAAGCTTATGAACATTGTTGGATCGGCAAGCATCGTATTGATATGCCAGCCGGCTATGAAAATATAAAAGAAGTATTATCCAAACAGTTTCCAGAAGAACAAAAAGGAATTGCTTCTTATCTAAAGTTAGTAAGCGATGTGAGCTACGAACTACAACTAATTCCTAAGGTAAAAGGATTCTGGCAGCATATCACTATTCCTTTTAGAACAAAAAACATGGGGAAATATAGTGTTTTCAGTTTACGCAAAGTAATCAACAAACACATCAAAAACCCATTGTTAAAAGCAGTACTAAATATACAAATCGGCGATCACGGATTACCTCCATCGAGAGCTAGTTTTCCTTTGCACGCAGCCGTAATGGGACATTATTCTAGTGGAGGCTACTATCCTGTAGGTGGCGGTGGTGCTCTGGTAAAAGCAATGACTAAAGCTTTAAAAAAGCATAATGGTAACATTCAAACCAGCAAAAAGGTTTCTAAAATTTTATTAGAAGTCAATAGAAAAAAAAGAGCTATTGGAGTACAATTAGAAAGTGGAGAAAAAATATTCGCAAAACAAATAATTTCTAATGCTGATCCACAAAAGACATTTATAGACTTGATCGGGAAGGAAAATATTAGCAAAAAGCTTAATAAACGTCTAGGTAAAACCAAGTATTCTTGTACTTCTTTAATGTTATTTCTCACCGTTGACATGGATGTTCGTAAAGCTGGTTTAGACTCTGGGAATATCTGGTTAATGCAACATGAAGATTTAGATACTTTATTTGAGGACACACAGAAAATAAACATATTAGAAGGAGATACTTTTCCAGGAATGTTTATCAGTTGTACCACCTTAAAAGATCCTATTAGTTTTGATGGACGCTATCATACTATTGAAGCTATTACTTATATCAATCACGAATCATTTAACGAGTTCAAAAATGAAGAGCGTAGACGTTCCGAAGCATATCTGAATTTTAAAGCTCAATTAACTGAAAAGATGATTCGCACTTTAGAAACGGTAATTCCTGGAGTACGAGAAAAGATCGTACAGAAAGAATTAGGAACTCCTATTACGAATGAATACTACATAAACTCTACTAATGGTTGTGTTTACGGAACGGAAAAGAGTTTTTGGCAAATAGGCCCATTTTCTTATAAAGCTAAAAGCGAAATAGAAAATTTATATTTGTGTGGTGCGAGTGTTTTATCACATGGAGTAGCTGGAGCTGGGTACTCTGGTGTTGAAACTGCAGCTAAAATATTAAAATGTAGACAAGAAGATCTGTTGGTTCCCGACGAATCACAGGAAATAAAAATATATGAAGCCGAAGACGATTCTCAATATCCAGAATGGATGCTAAAAAAGATTAAAGTAAAACGTGATCGTTTAGCAGCTGGTGTTGATGGATTTTCTTAGCATACTAGCAAATAGAAAAGAAAAAAGCGGGCCTTATTATTGACCCGCTTTTTTTAATTATCCTTTTAACCAAGCTTCTCTCAGCTTTAGTTGTTTTTCTGTTGGGTTTTCGAGACTACTTAATGCTTTTCCTTTAGTATATGACTTTGTTAATTTTGTCTTTATCAAAATTTCCTCGCCTCCTCTATCCAATTTTACTTCTACATCATCACCCACTTTCCATTGTAGCGTATTTTGCAATACAGAATTCGCATTTATCAATGTTAAGACAGTTCCGTTTACCTCTTTTATAACATCAAACGGTTTTACTCCATTTGTAACCCAAAAACTATTTTCTGCTACATCCTCTGTAAAAAATATAGTCCCTTTATCCTGATCTCCACCAACAATTATATTATTACCATTTCTTACGTAATCCGTCTCGATATCCTTAACTCCCATAGAAAGTCCTACTTTCTCAAAAAACTCGTTATAATTAATAGGAGTTTTTCCTATAACATGAGTCGTTAAAAACTTTTCTATAGACGGATAGGTCATCGCTACTATTTCATCAATAATTTTGTCATCTTCAAACGGTTTATTTTTACCATACTTTAAAGAAAGTTCTTTCATTAGTAATAAGATTCCACGATTTCCATCACTTTCCTCACGCATGAGAATATCAATACACATTCCGATTAAAGCTCCTTTTTCATATACATTCGCATAGTTCTTAGCATAAGGCTCATTCAAGATATTTTCACTCATTTCGGTAAAACTCATTGCATCATCAAACAAACTTGCAGAATCTATTTTACCCATCATTTTCGTATAAAATTCCTCTTCAGAAACAAGATCTTGATTTACCTGAAAAACACTAGCAAAGTATTCTGTGATTCCTTCATACATCCATAAGTGCTTAGAAAAAGTAGGATTGTTATAATCAAAATAATGAACATCTTCGGAATGTACGCTTAAGGGAGTTACGATGTGAAAAAACTCGTGAGACACTACATCAATCATGGCAGATGCCAAAGCATCTTCAGGAATAGCCTCTGGTAATACTACTACAGTAGAAGTATGGTGCTCTAACGCTCCAAAACCTGTAGGAGCAGATTGAGATTGTGAAGCTAGATACAAGTAGATATCATACCTAGGTGTACTATCAATATCTCCCAAATATTTCTTTTGGGCTTCCATCATTTTAAAAACAGTTTCCTTTATCCCTGCTGCCGAGTATGTTTTATTTGGAGAATATACACTTAAAACAATTTTAATCCCTCCTACTTCAAATTCTTCTACATCCAAATTACCATACATCATAGGATTGTCGGTAACATCGAAATATCTATTAGCAAAATACTTATCTGTAGTAATAGATCCGTCTTCACTTTTTTCTACACCTACATTCTGTAATGCAGAAGTCCTTTGCATATCGGACGGAGCTTTTACTTCTATAGCATATTGATTATTCTTTAATACATCAAAGTAACCTATAAACCCATGCAAATTCAATACAAAATTATCAGATTCTATATTAGTCCCTGATGGTGAGAATGGAGTATCAACACCTGTATTTTCAATATCGTAGGTATCATTCACCAAATACACAATTTTATCTAATTGTGTAGCATTAACAATTTGCCAAGTATTATCATCAATTTTGTTAGTTGGTAATTCCGCTCCATTATAATCTAAAGCTCTGAAATTATCGATAAACTTTCCAAAATCACTAACAGCATATGTTCCCTGCACTACTTTAGGTAAAAAATAGTTTATTGTATCTTGCGTAAAGCGTCCCGGATTAATAGTCATAGGAACTTTATCATCGGTAACTTCGGTAAGATCAACTTTCGCAACTATCGGTGTTTTTGAAGCTATATCGTTCGATGTATTCATAGAACCACATCCTACTAACAATAAACCGGTAGAGACTGCAACTAGTACTTTTTTCATGTATTTTAAATATTTATAATGGTAAACGCCCAAAATAATGAGGTGTTACAACTTTGATCTTGCAAAATATATAATTTGTATAGACTTTAACCTATTTTTGATCATTATTTACTTACAAATTTTGCATTTGGACATTTTTATCAATACACATCGTATAAGGCTTTCTTGCGATCCAGAAACATTAGACACTTCGAAACCAACTATTATATTCTTACACGACTCATTAGGATGTATAGAACTTTGGAGAGATTTTCCAGAAAAAATCAAAAGAAGGATTGATTATAATGTACTATCTTATGATCGTCAGGGATATGGCAAGTCAGCTCCATTTTCAGAGAATAAAAGAGATAAAGACTATTTAAAAAAAGAAGCTGATACTTTAATACAACTTATTGATCATTTAAGGCTCAATAAAATAATTCTATTTGGTCATAGTGATGGAGGAAGCATTGCGTTATTAACTGCATCATTATATCCAGACAAAATATCTGGTATTATTACCGAAGGCGCTCATGTATTTGTAGAAAAAGAAACGTTACACGGAATTAGAGAAGCTAAACTTGCCTACAATACTACAAACCTTAGAGAAAAACTAACCAAATATCACAGTTCAAACACAGATGCAGTCTTTACTATGTGGACAGAAACTTGGCTCTCTCCTACCTTCGCTAACTGGAATATAGAGGACTACTTAGAACGTATCACCTGTCCTTCTCTTATAATTCAAGGAGAAAAAGATGAATATGGAACTTTAGATCAGGTAACGAGTATCATTACAAAAACACAAGGAATATCCACAGCTCTTATCATTCCCAAAATAGGTCACACACCACATAAAGAAGCACCAAACATGGTTGTTGAAAAAACAGTCGACTTTGTCCTAAGTTTATAAATTCGGGGCAGAAATAGTCTAGAATTATTTATAGTTATCCCTATTTAATCAATTAAAATTTTATTTTTGATTTATCATACAAACATCGAAAACTTATGAAATTCATCAAATCATTTTTAATGATACTGTTTATTGGTTCAGTACTTCATGCCCAAGAAAATTTAGAATACCAAAAACCTGTAAAAGAGATTTTAGATTTAGTGGATGTTCCACTTGCTCCTTCTATTCGTATAGATGAAAAAGGAGAACAACTAATTTTCTTGTATCGTGATGGATATAAAACTATCACCGAACTATCGGAAAAAGAAATGAGGTTAGCTGGATTACGAATTAACCCAAAAACCAACATTTCTAGTCGTGCTAACTATTTTAATAATATTAAATTAAAGAGAATAGATGGCGAACCTATACAAGTTAACGGTCTTCCTAAAAATCTAAGATTATCAAATCTTTCTTGGTCTCCAGACCAAACTAAAGTAGCTTTTACACATACAACTTTAAATGGTGTAGAATTATGGTTAGTAGATATTAAAACCAATAAAGCAACTAAATTAACAGATGCAACTCTTAATGCTAATATGGGATCCCCATTTAGGTGGTTTAAAGATAATTCTGCTTTACTGGTTAAATTTTTATCTAAAAACAAAAAAGCATTAATTAATGTAGATGAAGCAATTCCAACAGGACCTACGATCTCTGTTAGTGAAGGAACAAAAGCACAAAACAGAACCTATCAGGATTTATTAAAAAATCCTAATGACGAATATAATTTTGAGCAATTAGCCACTTCAGAAATATTTAAAGTAAACCTTGATGGCACAAAAACATCTTGGTCTACCACTGGTATGATAAGAAATTTCTCATTTTCTCCAGATGGTAACTATGTAATGGTTACACAAATAGAAAAACCTTTTTCTTATTTAGTTCCTTTCAATCGTTTCCCTCAAAAAACGACCATTTATAAGAGTTCTGGAGAGCCTTTTAAAGTGGTGAATGAAGTTCCTATAGACGAGGTAAGACCAAAAGGTTTTATGGCTATCCGAATTGGAAAAAGGTCTATGAGTTGGAGAGCAGACAAACCAGCTACGCTTGTTTGGGCAGAAGCGCTGGATAAAGGAGATCCTGAGATTAAAGTAGCCTTTAGAGACGAAGTTTTTGAACAAGATGCACCTTTTGAAGGAAAGCCAAAATCTATTTTAAAAACAATCAACCGTTATGCAGGGATACAATGGAGTAATAATAAAAATATTGCTTTTGCCTATGACTATTGGTGGAATACAAGGAATACCAAGACCTATGTTTTTGATCCTAACAAACCATCAGTAAAACCAGAAATTATTCATGATAGAAACTATCAGGATAGATATAATGATCCAGGGAACTTTGTAACCTCTATAAATGAATTTGATCGATCTGTAATAGATATTACAAAAGGAAATGTATATCTAATGGGAGATGGCTTTAGTAAAGAAGGACAATTTCCATTCATAGATAAATTAAACTTAAAAAATAATACTTCGGAAAGAGTTTATAAGTCGACCTATACAAATAAAGTAGAGAGTATAAATGGTGCTATTAATCTTTCAAAAGGAGAATTTCTTGTTCGTGTAGAATCACCAAGTGAATACCCCAACTATTATATTAGAAATATCAATGGGAAGGATAACCTAAAGCAAATTACCAACTTCGCAAATCCTTTTGCTGCGTTAGAAGGTGTGCATAAAGAAGTGATTAAATACAAAAGAGAGGATGGTTTGGAGTTATCAGGTACATTGTATTTACCAATTGGATATGATAAAACCAAAAAAGAAAAGTTACCGATGATTTTATGGGCATATCCTGAAGAATTCAAGGACAAGAAAAGTGCTTCACAATCTACTTCCAATCCAAATGAATTTACCTATCCATGGTGGGGTTCTATGGTGTATTGGGTTACAAGAGGTTATGTAGTATTAGATGATGCTTCTTTCCCAATTGTAGGAGAAGGCGATGAAGAACCTAATGATTCCTTCAGAAAACAATTAGTGGCTAATGCAAAAGCTGCTATAGATGCTGTAGATAATTTAGGACTTATCGATAGAAACCGTGTTGCTGTAGGAGGACATTCTTATGGTGCGTTTATGACTGCCAATCTATTATCACACTCTAACCTTTTCGCAGCAGGTATCGCCAGAAGTGGAGCATATAATAGAACATTAACCCCTTTTGGATTCCAAAGTGAAGAAAGAAGTTACTGGGAAGCACCAGAAGTATATTATACGATGTCTCCTTTTATGCATGCCGATAAAATGAAAACTCCTTTACTATTAATACACGGAAAAGCTGATAACAATTCTGGAACATATCCGCTACAAAGTGAACGATATTTTAATGCTCTAAAAGGTTTAGGTGCTACTGCCAGATTGATCATGCTTCCTAAAGAAAGTCATGGCTATAGAGCTAAAGAATCTATTCTACATCTTTTATGGGAACAAGATCAATGGTTGGAGAAATATGTAAAAAATAAGAAAAAACCGATTTCCGAAGGAACTAATTAATAAATTAAATACAAGACGCGCCAGAAAAATCTGGCGCGTTTTTTATGATTAAGGCAGTAAATTTTTTACAATAATATCTCTTAAATCATTTTTGTTAAGAGGTTTATTAATTAAATCATTCATACCTATTTCTAAACAGTCATCTTTTACTTCTCCTAATTCTGCAGCAGTAAGTGCAATGATAGGAGTTTTCTGATCAAATTCTCGTATTCGTTTGGTAGCCTCAGAACCATTTAAGTAAGGCATATTTAAATCCATAAGTATTAAATCAAAATCTTCTTTCTTTACCATTTGAATGGCATTAAAGCCATTTTCTACAATGACACAATCATACCCAATTAAACTTAATAAGTTTTTAGTAACTATTTGATTAATCTTATTATCTTCTGCAACTAATATTCTACGGTACACTTTGGCTTTTCCATTGTTCATTTCATTATTAGCAAGCTCCACTCCTTCTTCTAAAATTTCTAGAGTAAGATCAAAATAGAACTTCGTACCTCTGCCTTCATTACTTTCTAAATGTACTCTACCGTCCATCATTTCCAAAAGGTTTTTTACAATGGATAAACCAAGTCCAGTACCTTCTACATTATTAGATTCTCGATCTACCTGTGAAAATTTCTCAAAAACGAAATCCTTTTTATCTTCTGGAATACCCACTCCATTATCTTCTACTTCATATCTAATATGAATCGAATCTTTTTCTTTGTTTAATAAAATAATACGTAACCAGATCTTCCCATTTTCAGTAAACTTCGAAGCATTACCTATGAGATTTATTAAAATCTCAGATAACCTTAAAGAATCTACATTTAAGGACTCTGGAAGTTCGTTAGGTACTTCTAAAATAAGCTCGTTCCCTTTACTTTTCGCTTGATATTCAAATGAATTGAGTAAGTTTTGTGATAGTTTGAAAAGATTGGTAGGTGTCTTAGCTAATTTTACTTTATTAGATTCTATTTTACTTATTTGAAGTACGTTGTTAATTAGATTTAGAAGATAATCTCCCGAAAACTTTAAAGAACCTAATAACTTTTTATGCCTATCTAAAACATCTTTATCTTCTAATAATAATGAGGTGATACCAACCACACCGTATAATGGTGTTCTTAACTCATGACTTACTGTAGAAATAAACTGTGATTTTACTTGAGTAAGTTTTTCAGCCTCTGCCTTAGCTTCTATAAGTTGTGCATTTTTATCTTTTAGCACATCACTTAAATTTTTCTTAGACCTATAACTAACGTAAAAGAAAAATGCAGTACCAAATAAAAAGATCAATCCAATAACAGCTATAATATTAAGAGTTCTATTATTCTTAGCCATTTGAGATTGATACTCTTTCTCTGTTTGTGCTATTTGTAATTCTCTTTCGTATTCATCTACATTAAAACTTACTCTTGCGATTTCTATTTGTTTAAGTTTTTCTTTATTGTAGACTTTATCTCTATATTCGTGAAACTGTTTGATATCTTCATAGGCTTTGCCAAGTTCACCTTTTTTTGCATACATCTCTGCTCTAGCTTCATATATGTAGGATTCTTCCAATAGCATATTATGCCTTTCTGCTATATTGAGTGCTTCCTGGAAAAATTTCTCTGAATTTTCAAAGTCATTCTTACTTAAAGCAAGCCTACCTTTAAGATAATACACTTCACAATACCCTTCGATATCTCGATTTTCTACAACTAATTTATTAGCTTCTTCGATATAAGGAATGGCTTTATCAAATTCTTTCGTGTCAACGTATGTCCAAGCTAAATTAATGATCGGAGTCATATACTCTTCAGGTTTATTCAATCGCTTACCCAAATCAATAGCCTTGTGGTAATATACCAGCGATGCCTCTAAATCTTTATATCCATCGGAAAAAACATTTCCTAATCCATTATTATTCCATAGAATAAGCAAAGAATCTTCTGCCTTTTCAGCATAATGTAATGATTTCCTGTAGTATTCTTCTGCATTTTTATAATCTACAATTACTTGATAATTGTAAGCCATAAGATAGTAAGCCTCGGATTTATAGTGATCATTTTTTAATTCATGAGCATAATTAGCAGCTTTTATGGCGTACTCTAGAGATTCTTTGACTTTATACTCAAAAGTTAAATTATTGGATGTATCTATTAGAAATTGCAAACTATCATTTACAGGAAATTTCGTTTCTTCCTGACAATACAAGAACCATGGAATAGTCCATAAAATGATGAAAAATAATGACCTTCCCCTCAAAATTAGTTAGTTTTTGATAAATGATTGCTTCTCCACATATTCCCGATGCACCTAAAGAAACGATCGTTCTTCTTTGTTAATTTACTAAAAAAAGAATAAAGTTTAGTGATTTTATGCTGTTAAGATTAAAAATAAATTCACAACGACTAGGAGCTTTTTGCTTTTTTTGTTGTAAAATAAATTCCGAAAATTACAATTGTAGCACCTAAAATCTGTAATATAGAAAGGTTCTCATCCAATATAAAAAATGCAAGTAAAATTGTAGAAACAGGACCTAAACTTCCTATAATAGCAACATTCGATGCTCCTAAGCGACTAATTGCCGCCGAAATAAGATATGAAGGCACCACCGTAGCAAAAAATGCCATGAAAATACCCAAAACATATACTTCTCCTGGATAACTGGTAACATCTCCCCTATCAAAAAGCAGGTATTGGATTATAATACAAAATGATGAAACAATCATTGCGTATGAAGTAAAAACTACAACACCAAATTTAGGTATCAACCAACCGCTTCCAACAAGATATATAGCATATGTTAATGCACTTAAAAAAATTAGAAAAACTCCTAAATGAATATTGGGAGTATCTAGTTGAAGTTCCTGCCAGAATGTAATGATAACTCCAACATAAGTAATTCCAATAGCTACCAATTGTTTTTTGGAAATTTTCGTTTTTAGAAAAACTCTTGATATCACCAATACTAATGTTGGATATATAAATAAAATAATACGCTCTAAGCCTGCTTTAATATATTGCAATCCTAAAAAGTCAAAATAACTCGCTAAATAATACCCTATAAAACCAAAAAATAAGATCCATATATAATCTGACTTCTTTATTTTCTCTGGGTTCGCAGTTCTTGTCAGCATGGCAATAACTAAATAGATTGGCAAAGAAAAAGACATTCTAAATAATAATAAATGTTCTGAACTTATCTGATATTTATACGCCATTTTTACCATTACCGCTTTCGCCGAAAAAAGTACTACTCCAATTATTGCTAGAATGATACCAATAGAGACTTGTTTAGATTTTTGCATGGTACAATATTAGAATCAATAGTTTTTAAATTTTGAAAATGTAGTTATAGAATTACGATGCCCAACAAAAAACCTCTTAGATTTTCTAAGAGGTTTCATCAATGTTATGTTGTTAGTCCTTCATTATACATTAAATAGGAAATGCATAACATCTCCATCGTTTACCACATATCCTTTCCCTTCAATCCCTAATTTTCCAGCCTCTTTTACCTTAGCTTCGCTACCAAAAGATACATAATCTTCATATTTAATTACTTCGGCACGAATAAATCCTTTTTCAAAATCTGTATGGATTACTCCTGCTGCTTGGGGAGCGGTTGCACCGATAGGAATTGTCCAAGCTCTTACCTCTTTTACACCAGCAGTAAAATACGTCTGTTGATTAAGTAATTTATAGGCTGCTCGAATTAAAACAGAAGATCCAGGCTCTTCTAATCCCATATCCTGCAAAAACATTTGCCTTTCTTCGTAATCTTCGAGTTCTGTGATATCCGCTTCCGTTCCTACTGCAAGAATAATTACTTCAGCATTTTCAGAAGCCACTGCTTCTTTTACACGTTTTACGTGATCATTACCCTCTACTGCAGCTCCTTCATCAACATTACAAACATATAATACTGGTTTATCAGTTATAAACTGTAAAGGTTTTACATACGCTAGATGATCATCTTCAGAAACATCTACAGCTCGTACAGATTTACCTTCTTCTAAACCTTCTTTTAATGCTAAAAGAACGGACTCTTCCTTTTGCGCCTCTTTATTACCTGTTTTTGCAGCACGCTTTATTTTATCTAATTTCTTTTCTAAAGTTTCTAGGTCTTTTAGTTGCAACTCTATATCTATAGTTTCTTTATCTCTTATAGGATCTATTGAACCATCAACGTGTACAATATTATCATTATCAAAACAACGAAGTACATGAATTATAGCATCCGTTTCTCTTATGTTTCCTAAAAACTGGTTCCCTAAACCTTCACCTTTACTCGCTCCTTTTACCAATCCAGCAATATCCACAATCTCTACAGTAGCTGGTATCACTTTTTCCGGATTAACAAGCTCTTCAAGCTTTTTTAGTCTTGGATCTGGTACATTTACAACTCCAATATTAGGTTCTATGGTACAAAAAGGAAAATTAGCACTTTGTGCCTTTGCATTAGACAAACAATTAAAAAGTGTTGATTTCCCAACGTTCGGCAATCCAACTATTCCTGCTTTCATATTTTTCGTTATCTAGGAACAAAAGTATTTGTTCAAATTTTTAAGTGTGCAAAGATAATGGTATTAAGGCATAGTAAACAAATACTAAAGAAATAGATTATCACAAAATAATCGTCAAATAATAGTTGTTAATGTAAAAGCGAAATTTTTAATAAAAAATACGGTAATCAAAAGTTTTGAACTTTTTGTATTTTTAACTCACTAAATGATTAACCTATGAAAGTATATAAGAAAGTAACATTATTGATACTTTTATTTTCAGTTTTTATTGGATACACACAATCTGAAGATAAAAAGGAGAAAAAAGAAGAAACTGCAGAAACTAAACCCAAAGAAAACTCTTCTGAAGAAGTTGTTACAAAAACTATACGGATTAAAGGTGCTAATGGAGAAGAAAAAGTAATTACTGAACAACAGATAATTACCAAAAAAAGTGAACTAAAATTGAATCCAGATGAAGAAGATGAGGATACGAATAGAACGGCAGTATATTCTCCACAGACGGTTTCGGTAAAGAATGCTGGTAAAACATCCTCCGAAAAATTATATAGCAGTATCCCAAATGGCTCTGGATATATATTTACAATTATAGACGAAAATGGAGAAAAAATGCTGAAAGCTCGTCCCTTATCTAACGGTTATTATTTGGTGAATTTTGCAAAAGACAATAATTGTTTAGGGCATTTTGACGATACAAAAAACCTAATCTTAGAAACTTATGATTCTAAATCCGATTCAATCATATCTACGAGTTATAAGTTGAAATAAATTATATTTTGGAAAATAATAAAAAGATCGCCCAAATATCCATTTAGGCGATCTTTTTTATCTAATCCTTTACCATTAGTTGTCAGGAGATACAACCAAGTCTTTAATAAGTACTTGTCCATATACATTAGAATTTTCATGACTACTACTAGTAGATTGCAAGTAACAACCTGCTTTAAAATAATTTTCATTAGCATTTCCAATATCAACAGACTCAAATAGTTCCTCTATTCTATTACCATTGTTATTTAAGTTGTATAGCCTAACTACACCATTTCTCATCGTTAACTCGAAATAATACTCCGTATCCATTTGCATATTAAAATTGATAGTTCTTCCGCTTCCTTCAATCTCTTCGGTTACATATCCCAAAATTCTTAAATCCACTGACCCAGAATTTTGTCCAGAACTTCCTTGTACCTGAACTCTAATAACATCATCATAAAAATCATCGCGCTCGTGAATCTGACCAAAAGCTAATTTACCTGAAGGCGGTAAATCTTCTATTTTAAATCTCCATTTCATAGAATGTTCTGTATTTGTATTACCATTCCAATAATTGTCTCCTCCATTTATGACTTCTCTAAGTTCTGATCTTGGATTAGAAGATCCTCCGGATGTTGGATTACCAGGATAACACCTAAAAGCTGCAAATCCATCCTTCTCAAAAAAGAAATGACTTTCTGCTTTACTGGCATTATCTGCATAATTCAATCCATTATCATTGCTTCCTACATTTAGATTACCGCTAAAACCATTAAGCTTCCATCCATTTCCAATAATTGCTGCTGCTGTATTTCCTGGAGGTGGTGGCGGTGGATCTATTGTACCACCAGATCCCACAATACGAGTTTCTGTTATACTATTCCAAGAACTTGAAGAATTACCAAAACAAGATATCCTTACATAACGTGCACTAACTGTATTAAAACTATACTCTTCTAAGCCAGTTGTGTTTCCGCTACTCCCAGTTCTTTTCGCATCAAAAACGGTAACTAAACTTGAAGTAGAATTCCCTACTCTGATTTTAAAGAATGCTTTTCTCTGATTCCCTTTGTACCAAGCTATTTTAAGACTGGAAACATCCTTAGGTGATCCTAAATCGTAAGTAATATATTTTCCTGTATATCCGTTTGATGACCATCTCGTATTAAAATTACCATCAAGTGTATTTTGTGGAACATTACCATCATCACCATTTGCAGAAACAGAAACTGGATTCAAATCTGCTTTAGTAAGAGAACTTTCATCTTTAAAAATAGAATCCTCGGCATCAATAAATTCCTCGTTCTCACAAGAAACTCCTGTTAACACTAGCATAACAACTAGTAAAGATCTAAACAAATAGTGTAAATGATACACTTCCCTTTTTTCACAAAATGTTTTCATAATTGATTGTTTTGAATTGTTGATAGAATTTGTGTTAAAATTTTGGTTACCCAAAAATATAATTGGTCAACCAATTTAGTTACTGCAATATTAATGAATAATTACACCAACTCAAACGATTTCGTAAAAAAAAATATAATTTTTTAACAGTATGACAATCAATAGTCTTCAAAATTATCAACTTGACATTTCAAACCTTTTTTTAAATTCCAACTCCGTTTTTACCACAATTTTGGTAATAATTTCCCCGTGAATATTCTTATCGAATAAGCTTCAGATATATTTTAATTTATATATTTAATGCTTAAACCAATTTAAATTTTTTACATGAAAAAGCTCACACTCATCTTAGGGATGCTGTATGCCAGCATTTCTTTTTCTCAACTTCAAGTAACGGGTACAGTCACAGATACAGATGGTACTCCTTTACCTGGAGTTAACATCCTTGAAAAAGGAACAAACAATGGGGTCATTACTGATTTTAATGGAACTTATACGATAGAAGTAAATCCTGAAGGGGTTTTAGTTTATAGTTTCGTAGGTTTTGGATCTAAAGAAGTGCCCGTAAACAACCAGTCTACTATTAACGTAACTTTATCCAGTGGTTCTGAATTAGAAGAGGTATTGTTAGTTGGTTCTCGAGCATTGCCAAGAAGTAACACTACTTCATCATTACCTATCGATGTTTTAGCATCTAAAGAGCTAGCATCTACTGGTCAGGTAACGTTCGATAAGGCTCTTCAATATAAGATTCCATCATTTAACACGGTTCAAACTCCGGTTAATGATGCAACTTCGTTATTGGATCCTTACGAAATAAGAAATATGGGACCAAGTAGGACATTGATCCTTATCAATGGAAAGCGTAAAAACTTAAGCGCCCTTTTATATACTCAGACTTCTCCTGGTCGAGGAGAAACAGGTTCTGATATTTCTGCAATACCAACAGATGCAATTAAACGAGTAGAAATATTAAGGGACGGTGCTTCTGCACAGTATGGTTCGGATGCGATTGCAGGGGTTATGAACATCATTCTAAAAGATAACCCTAATGAAGGTTCTGCTACTATAAGAACTGGAGTAACATCCGAAGGAGATGGAGAAACGATCGGTATCAGTTTAAATAATGGAGCTACTATAGGAGATAATAAAGGCTTTTTTAATTATACTGTAGATTTTTCTAAAGTAAACTTAGCCAATCGTCCGGGAACAGTTGATGCTGATGGAGAATTTAATGATTTTGTATTTGTAGATCCAAATCTTCCTGATGGAACCCCTAAACCAGACGCGGCAAATATAGCTATTGGAAATACCTTAGGACGAACTTCGGTAGACAACTTTTTAAGTCAGTTTCCTGATGCAGGAAATATCAATGGATCTCCCGAAACATCTGCTGCAAAATTCTTAGTGAATGGAGGGTATGACATTAATGAGAATACGAATATATATATGAATGCTGCCTATGTATATAAAAAGGTAAACAGTTTTGCTAATTATAGAACTCCCTATTGGAGACGTGCAGAAGCATTCAACCCAGATGATGTAGATGGTGTTGACTTCTTTTCTTACCTTAATGATTTCTTTCCAAATGGTTCTAATGGAGAATATATAGGATATCTTCCAACATTCGAAGGAGATTTAAATGATTACAATGCTACTATAGGATTTAAAACCAAAAAGAATGGTTGGAACTTTGATCTAAGTTACACTGCTGGGGGTAACTCTCAAGATTATAGCGTAAATAACTCTCATAACCGTAATTCTGTTTTATCACCATCAACTTGGGTGGATGCAAACGATAACGGAGTTGTAGATCCAGGAGAAATCACGGAAGGATCTGAATTATATCAAGAAAATAGTCCGATATCCTTTGATCCAGGAGGAACAAAGTTTACACATAGTGTAGGTAATATAGATATTGCTAAGCTCATTACTGATCAAATTAGTATTGGTGTTGGAGCAGAATTTAGAACAGAAACATTCGAAATTATTGAAGGAGATCTTGCTTCTTATGATGGTGGTGGAGCCGATTCTTTTGCAGGAAATAGACCTGAAAATTCTGGAAAATTTAACCGTTATAACTTTGGTGGATATCTTGACATATCTGCTGATATTACTGAGGATTTCTTGGTAAATGGAACAATTCGTTTAGAAGACTATAGTGATTTTGGTGAAGCCTTTGTTTGGAAAATTAGTAGTCGTTATAAGTTCTTAGAAGATAAATTTACAGTAAGAGCATCTTTATCTACAGGTTTCCGAGCTCCTACGCTACATCAAATTTATACACAGAGAGCTCAATTCAGTTTCATTCCGGGTCAGGGAATTCAGGTTGGAGGATTAATTAATAATGTTTCTCCGCAAGCCAGACTTTTATCAATCCCTCAATTAGATGCTGAAGAGTCTACAAACTTTACCATAGGTTTCGGCGCAAAGATCAATAAGAACATCAATGTAACTGTAGATTATTACAACATACAAGTGGATGATCGTATAGTTCTGAGTACCGAAATTGGAGCTACAGATGCAGGAAATACCCCATTAGATGACGTATTACAAAATAATAATCTATCTGATGTTAGTTTCTTTGTAAATGCAATCGATACCAGAACTTCTGGAATCGACGTTGTTGCTAATTATAGAAATATCGGTATTGGTCCTGGAAAACTTAATTTTAGTTTATCGGGAAATTACGTGATTCAAAATGAAAGAGATGGTGCTGTAAACAACCCAACATTGGTAGCTGATGCAGGTCAATCCGTTGTAAATGATACCCAAGAAGCGCTATTCTTTACTTCGCGTCCAGAATTTAAAGCCATTCTTGGTGCTAACTATGATATTGGAAAATTTAATTTCTCTTTAAATAATACACTATTCGGCCCAACTAAATTTAGAAATCAAGGATTACAGGATCTAGAATCTTTAGTAGGCGGTGATCCCGCTGATAGTGATGGCGGTTCTGATTTAAGCGTTGAATTTAAAACAAAAATAGTTACAGATCTTGGTATTAATTATAACGCTACAGATAATATTACCGTAGCACTAAACATTAATAACATTTTAAATGTACTACCAGAATGGGAATTCAAATCATTAACTCCCACAGGAGATGCTGTATTAAATGATCCAGATGCTGAGAAAACAGCTTTTAACCTTATTACATTTAACGGAAGATATTCACAAATGTCATATGATGGTTATCACTTCAGTCAGCTTGGAACCCTGTTCAATTTGTCTTTGAATTATAAATTCTAAATCGTGTTCAAAAATCTATCGCTTATTGATAAATTTTGAATACCTATAATTTTAAAAACCTTAGAGAAATTATTCTCTAAGGTTTTCATTTACTTCAGTAATAAAATTATCTGGATTATTTCTTTTGAACAATTTGTAAACACATGAAAATTCATAATACTAATCTAAATACACTTACATGAAAAAACTCACTCTCATTTTATTTGGGCTAATCACTGGCATGACTTTTAGCCAAAAAATTATTACTGGAACAGTTACTGATGTTTCGGGTACCCCAATACCCTTTGTTAATATTTTAGAAAAAGGTTCCGACAAAGGTACTACCACAGATGATAATGGTAATTATACCATTGCTGTTGATGAAAATGCCGTATTGATATTTAGCTTTGTAGGTTTCCAAACTCAAGAAATTTCCGTAAGCAATCAAGAAAAAATAGATATTACCTTATTAGAAGGAGAAGCTTTGAGTACTATTGTAGTTGTTGGTTCCAGAAGCCCCAAAAGAACCGCTACAGATACTCCTGTTGCCGTTGATATTATTGATATGCAAGACGTTGTTACCAAAAGTGGTAAAATAGAAATCAATGAATTACTTCAATATTCAGCACCTTCTTTTAACGCTAACAAACAATCAGGTTCTGATGGTGCAGATCATATCGATCCGGCAAGTTTAAGAGGTTTAGGGCCAGATCAAACGTTAGTTCTTATTAACGGAAAAAGAAGACATTCTTCTTCACTTATCAATATTTTTGGTACTAGAGGTAGAGGTAATTCTGGTACTGATCTTAATGCGATTCCAGCTACAGCTATCAAAAGAATTGAAATTTTAAGAGATGGTGCCGCAGCACAATATGGATCAGATGCTATTGCCGGGGTGATCAATATCGTACTTAAAGATAATATAGATAAACTTAGTGGAAGTATTAGCTATGGAGCTTATAATACAAATGCTAAAGGTGATTTTCCGGAAGGAACTCCAAATACCGATGGAAATCGATTAGATACAGAAAATGATGGAAATCGGATAGGAGAAGACAAGGATTTTGATGGTGGATCTGTAAAGGTAACTGCTAATTATGGAGTTGGTATTGGAGACAAAGGTTATATAAACTTTACCACAGAATACTTAAGTAAGAATAAAACACTTAGACCAGGATTTGATTTTAGACGAGGATTTGGAGAAGCTGCAATCGATGGCTTTAATTTTTTTGCTAATGCCAATATTCCACTATCAGATAAAACCGAATTTTATGCTTTTGGTGGTAGAAACTATAGAGATACCGATGCATTTGCTTTTACCAGAAATGGTGGTGAGCGTGTGGTCACAGAAATTTATCCAAATGGTTTTACACCAAGAATTACTTCTAATATTATTGACAATTCTGTTTCGGCAGGTATTAGAACAGAAACTAATAATGGTTGGAAAATAGATATCAGCAATACGTGGGGAAAAAACAATTTTCACTACTTTATAGAAGGAACTTTAAATGCCTCCTTAGAGGAAAACTCTCCAAGAGAATTTGATGCAGGTGGACATAGCTTAAGTCAAAATACACTTAATTTAGATTTTTCAAAATTTTATCCAAAAGTATCAAAAGGCTTGAACATTGCATTAGGTGCAGAATATAGAACTGAGAATTTTATCATTTTTGCAGGAGAAGAAGGTTCTTATGCAACGTATGATACTAATGGATTACCTATTATAGATCCAGCTACTCAAACACAACCTATTGATCCTGATAGTGGTCAACCTAGACCTGGAGGGTCACAAGGATTTCCTGGATATAGTCCTGCAAACGAAGTAGATCGATCTAGATCCAATCTATCTTTATATGCAGATGCAGAATTGGATATTACAGATGCATTTCTTTTAGCTGGAGCCGCAAGATTTGAGAACTATAGTGATTTTGGAAGTACCATTAATGGGAAGCTTGCCTTAAGAGTAAAAGCAACTGAGAATATTAATTTTAGAGGTTCAGTTAGTTCTGGATTCCGTGCTCCATCATTGGCACAGATTTATTACAATCTTAGATTTACAGATTTCCAAGGTGGAGAAGCTTCCGAAACACTATTATCGCCTAACAATAGCCCGGTTACTGCTTCTTTCAGAATTGATCGTTTAAAAGAAGAAACTTCCGTAAATGCTTCGGTTGGAGTTACCGCAAAGCTTGGCGATTTCTCTGCTACTGTAGATGGTTATTACATAGACATTAAGGATCGTATAGTACTTACAGGTACTTTTGAAGCCACTGATATTGATAATGTTAATGAAGCTCAATTTTTTGCAAACGGAGTTGATACCGAAACCGTAGGTATGGATCTTGTATTATCTTGGAAATCAAACTATAGCTTTGGTACATTATCTGCATTACTGGCAGGAAATGTAAATAATATGTATATCACTGCCGTAAATACAGATTTAGATCCAGACATATTCTTTGGTAAAAGAGAACAAGGATTTTTACTAGCTTCAGCGCCAAGAAGTAAATTCGCATTAAATTTGAATTACACTACGGAAAAATTTAATGCGGGTCTTGGTTTAACCAGATTTAGTGAAATTACATTAGTAGATTTTGATGATAATGATGACGTATACGGAGCTAAAATAACTGCTGATCTTACATTGGGTTATGAACTTACCGATCAACTAAAGCTTACCATTGGAGGAAATAATATCACTAACGAATATCCTGATCAACAAGATGATTTAACAGAAGCCGGTGGATACTGGGACGCTGTACAAATGGGATTCAGTGGAGCTTACTATTACGCGAGATTAGACTTTAATTTTTAAAAAACTGGTCACCTTAAATGAACTAATCAATTAAGGTGACCTTTTTAATAGTATGCTTAAAAAGTTCTCAAAACATTGTCAATTGTACTTTGATACAATTTAAACTCATTCAGATTATTATGTGCTCCTCCTTTTATTACGATCATTTTTTTATCGGAAGATTTACAACTATTAAATAATTTTTCACCCAACGAAAATGGCACTACCCTATCTTTTGTCCCATGATAAATTGTAATATTACAAGTAACATCCTTAATATATTGATCTGATGGAAATTTAAATTTTAAAACCGCTTTTACTGGAAATATTGGGAACCAATACGAAGTTACATCTCCCATAGAACTAAATGGTGTTTCTAAAACTAAATTACCAGGTTTATTTTGTGCTGCTATTTTGGTTGCAATTCCAGTACCCAACGATCTACCATAAATGATAATCTTTTCTTCAGAATATTTGTTTTTTACATATTCATAAAACAACTGTGCATCAGCATATAATAGTTGCTCTGTTATAGTCCCATTATTCTTACCATATCCGCGATAATCCATAATAACTAAGTCATATTGTTTATCTACAAAAAAAGTAGCAACCTTTCCCCATCTTTTTAAACTACCACGATTACCATGGAAATAGAGAATCACACCTTTTGGATTACTGGTTCTAAAATGTAATCCATTCAGCTTACTATTATCTTCTGCAGTGATAAAGAATTCTTCAAAATCTTGATCAAACTGATATTCATAGTCTAAAGAAAGTTTTTCTGGTTGAAAAATAATTTTGTGCTGAAAAAAGTATAATAAAACAATAATCAGTAGGTATATAGATACTATCCAAAACAAGATCTTTTTAAGCTTGGACATTAACTCCTTTTTTGGCATGTTGGACACCAATACTAGTATTAGAAAGATTAATTTTTCTCATTTTGGAATTTATAATCTCTCCCAACATTTTATGGTACGATTCAAAATTATTAAGGTTCTTATGTCCTCCACCAATTACTGTATATAATCGGGTTAGTTTCGGTTTAATTTTAGAAAGTTTGATACTGGATTTAAAAGGAATTAATCTATCGTGTGTTCCATGGATAATATGGATTGGGCAATTGACATATTTTAACCATTTATAGGTAGGAATTGGATACCTCATAATCAAAGAGACAGGCATAAATGGTATATATTTAGCAGCTACTTTACTTAAACTATAGTACGGTGCATCTAGTATCAGCATCTTTGGGTTATTGATAGAAGCTAATTTTGCTGCGAAACCAGATCCCATTGAACGACCATATAAAATTATATATTTTTCATCTACCTGTTCTTTTAGCTTGTTATAAACAAATTGCAAATCTCTTTTTAGCGCTTTAAAAGAACGTCTTCCTGTGCTTTTTCCAAATCCTCTGTAATCCAACATACACACATCATAACGATGTCTCGTAAAATCGACGGCGAATTTACCCCAACCTTTAATGCTTTTAGAGTTTCCTTTTAAATATAGAACCACTCCTTTAGGATTTTCAACCTTAAAATGAAGTCCATTTATAATAGCTCCATCTCTAGTTTCGAGGTTGTACTCTTCTACAATCTGATTATTATAATGAAACTGGAATTCTTTGTCCAATTTCTCTGGTTTAAAAATGAAGTATTCTTGCAAATAATATAAAGCAATACTAGCTACAATATAGCACGCAAGAATAATAATAGCTATGTATCCCCAATTTGGCATATTAATATTCTTAAAGTATTTATAAGTATCTAATTTACAAAAAATTAAAATGATTGCATAAAAAATCCCGCCGAAGCGGGATCTTTACTTTTATATGGTATTCTTATCTTCTTGCATCGTATATTCTAAAACGAACACCAACTCTGGCGTAAATATCAAAAAACTTCGTACTATTCGTATTAAATACTATAGCGCCATCATTATTACCTCCGTCATCACGTCCTTTTAAATTATCGGTAAAGTCATTCATCACGCCAGCTTCAAAAAAGATATCAAACATCTCTCCTATCATTTGAGAAAAACCAGCTCCGTAAACACCTCCTATCACCAATTGTTCATATGAATTTGAGTCTAATTCTAGTTCTCCAACTTCGAAATTAGTATTTAATCTAAAGGAAGGACCAACATTTACAAAGGCTCTAAAGCGATCTTTTCCTCTTCCGAATAAATATCTAAATTTAGGATTAAAACCTACCTGTAAAGCTTTTGCATCTCCTAAACCTTCAACTTCACTCGAACGTTGAACTAAGTCTAGTGAGAAAACAAAACTAGTCTTAGCACGTACTCCCATTAAATAACCATAACCAGCACTAATATAAAATCCTGTCCCAGTACTAGTTTCAAAATTCTCCATATTTAGTGTAGAAAAAGTAGGTCCTCCAGAAACTTCCCATCTGTATTGTCCAAAAGAAGTAGCTGTAAAAGCCATAAAAAGTGTAAATAATAGTATTTTTTTCATAATTATTAGGTTTGGATTTGAGGTTAAATTCTTGACGAAAATAGTAAATTTTAAAAAATGAAATGATAAATACAATAAAAATGAGCTTCGTAATGATATATATACATCATAACAAAAGAATTTATTTTAAAAATGATAGTTGATACCTACACGAGCATAATAATCGAAAAATTTACTTTTGCCATCTACAGAATAGAAATTAGTAAAATTATTTTGAAAATCATTCATAACCCCCGTTTCAAAAAGAACTCCAATTTTATTATCAATAGACCAATCAAATCCTAAATTATAAACTCCACCAAAAATAACAGTATTGTAAGCATCTTCATCTATATCAAATCCATTATCGGTTGCTTCAAAATTATATCTAAATGTTGGACCAACACTTAAAAATGGTCTAAAGTTATTTTCTATTCTGATAAAAAAGTATCTAATTTTAGGAGAAAAACCTAATTGCGTAAATCTAACGCTAGACTCTCCGAAAACACCTAAGTTAGGACTAAAAGTAAGCTTGGAATTTCTTTTCAAGAATTCAAAAGAAGAAACTAACGCCAATCTTCTTTTTTCACCAAACTCATACTGATAGCCAAAGTTAACAAATACACTATTCCCCGAATCTGTTTCAGAGAACACCATATTCTCTTCTAATTGAAGCTTTGAAAAAGTAATACCCGTTGTTAATTCAATACTATGCTGTGCTTGGATATTACTAATACAAATAGAAATAAGAGAAACTAGAAAAATTATCCTCATGGTTATAAAGGTTAGTTATATTAAATAAAAAAACCTATCAATGAAGATAGGCCTTTTAGTAATCTATATTATTAGACTTATTATTCTTTATGCATAAATGCTTGTTTCTGTAATAAAAACTCTTCAGTTTCAACGATATCTTCATCAGGAACACAACAATCTACAGGACATACCGCAGCACATTGCGGTTCTTCATGGAATCCTTTACACTCTGTGCATTTATCAGGAACGATATAATAAATCTCATCACTTACTGGTTCCTGAGCTTCTTCTGCATTCACAGCTTTTCCTCCAGGAAGTACAACATCCCCTTCTAAATCTGTACCATCAGCGTATCGCCAATCATCTGCACCTTCATAAATTGCAGTGTTCGGGCATTCAGGCTCGCAAGCACCACAGTTTATACATTCATCTGTTATTATAATTGCCATAGCTCTTTTTTATTCTAAATTTGCAACACAAAAATAACTCGTAAACTAGTTATAAACAAATTACAAATGGTATTAAATGACCGAATTATCGCTTTTTCTGAACTAGGAAAGTTCTTGAGTCAATTCAAAAACACTGGTTATGAGAAGATTAGCGACGTTAAAAATAATGAGGATTTTTTTGATGGAATGATCCAAAAAATAGTATCTGCTAAGAATCATAATGGTTGGTTTACAGAAGAAAACATTTTGTTTTCTTTAGAACAGTGGAGTGCGTTGTTAACCAAAGAAAATCTTGAAAAATGGTTGTCACCTTACAATCTAGATGATGTATCCAAAAAAACAGTAGGTATTATCATGGCTGGAAACATTCCTTTGGTAGGTTTTCATGATTTTATTTCTGTTGTGATTAGTGGACATAAAGTAATTGCTAAACAATCATCTAATGATAATCAACTTCTTCCCTATCTCGCTTCTTATCTGATTTCAATTCAACCCAAATTAAAAGACTACATTTCTTTTACCGATGAAAGAATTGAAGGTTTTGATGCTATTATAGCCACGGGAAGTAATAATACAGCTCGTTATTTTGAGCATTATTTCGGTAATAAACCTAATATTATTCGTAAAAATCGAAATTCTGTTGCTGTTTTAACAGGTAATGAAACTAAAAAGCAATTAGCAGCACTTGGTAATGACATTTTTAGATATTATGGTTTAGGGTGTAGAAGTGTCTCTAAAATAATGGTCCCTCCTAATTATGATTTTGATTTATTTTTTAAATCAATTTATGAATTTAATGATATCATCAAAGGTGCTAAATATGCTAACAATTACGATTATAATAAAGCTGTATATCTAATGAGTAGTTTTAAATTACTCGAAAATGGTTTTCTGATGCTAAAAGAAGATGCAAGTTATAGCTCACCAATAGCTACTTTGTTTTATGAAACATATTCCTCAAAAGAAGAGCTAGAAAGAAAATTCGAGTTAGATAAAGAACAAATACAATGTATCGTAAGCGATCAGTTCTCTGAGGAGAGTATCGATTTTGGCAACACACAATCCCCTTCTCTATCAGATTACGCAGATAATATTGATGTTATTGAATTTTTAACAACAATTAGCTAAATAATTTATCATTTTGACAATGCATTTGTTTTAGATTATTAGCACCTTTGTGGTGTTTTTTCGAACTGGTTTAGACAACCAGAAAATAACAAGAAAAGTAACTATTAAAAATTATAAAAACTACTGATGAAAAAGCACAACTTTAGCGCAGGACCTTGTATTTTACCACAAGAAGTATTTCAAGAAGCATCCCAAGCGGTATTGGATTTTAACAACTCTGGGTTATCTATTTTGGAGATTTCACATCGTAGCAAGGATTTTGTTGATGTAATGGAAGAAGCCCGAAGTTTAGCACTAGAATTACTGGGCTTAGAGGGCAAAGGCTATAAAGTACTTTTTCTACAAGGAGGTGCTAGTACTCAGTTCTTGATGACTGCTTACAATTTATTACAATCAAAAGCAGGATACATCAACACAGGTAGCTGGAGTGACAAAGCTATTAAAGAAGCTAAAATATTTGGAGAAGTAATAGAAGTTGCTTCTTCTAAAGATGCTAACTACAATTACATCCCTAAGGGATATGATATTCCAAAAGGGTTAGACTATCTACATTGTACGAGTAACAATACTATTTTTGGTACTCAGATAAAAGAGTTTCCTACAACTGACGCTCCTCTAATTTGTGATATGAGTAGTGACATTTTCTCCAGACAATTAGACTTCTCTCAATTTAGCTTGATTTATGCAGGTGCACAAAAAAACATGGGACCTGCTGGTACTACACTAGTAGTAATCAAAGAAGATATTCTTGGTAAAGTAGAAAGACAAATTCCTTCTATGTTAGATTATAATGTACATATTAGCAAAGGAAGTATGTTTAATACGCCACCTGTATTTGCTGTATACACTTCTATGCTTACGCTAAGATGGTTAAAGAAACTTGGTGGTATTGCTGCTATCGAAGAAGAGAATGAGAAGAAGGCAAAGCTTATCTATTCAGAAATTGACTTAAATCCTTTATTCAAAGGTTTTGCAAAAGAAGAAGATAGATCAACCATGAATGCTACTTTTTCTCTAGTAGAAGGAAATCTAAAAGAAACCTTTGATGCAATGTGGAAAGAAGCAGGTATCAATGGAGTTAATGGACATCGAAGCGTTGGTGGTTACAGAGCAAGTATGTACAACGCAATGAGTATGGAAAGTGTCGCTGCTTTAGTAGATGTTATGAGCGATTTAGAAAGAAAAGCATAACGTAATAAGCACATTAGAAATTAAAAGCTAAATTCTTAAATAAGAACCAAAAACTTAAAAAATCAAACCTTTACAATGAAAGTATTAGCAAATGACGGTGTATCACAAAGTGGTATTGATGCCCTTGAAAAAGCTGGATTCGAAGTGCAAACTACCACTGTTGCACAGGATCAATTAGTAGATTATATAAACAGCAATGAAATTAATGTATTATTAGTTCGTAGTGCTACTAAAGTAAGAACTGATATTATTGATAATTGTAGTTCTTTAAAAATTATTGGTCGTGGTGGTGTTGGTATGGATAATATCGATGTTGCTTACGCACGAGAAAAAGGATTACATGTAATTAATACCCCTGCTGCATCTTCTGGTTCGGTTGCTGAACTCGTATTCGCGCACTTATACGGAAGTGTTCGTTTTTTACATGATGCTAATAGAAATATGCCTTTAGAAGGAGATAGTAAATTTAAAAACCTTAAAAAAGCATATGCAGGTGGTATTGAACTTAGAGGAAAAACGCTGGGTGTTATTGGTATCGGTCGTATAGGTCAGGCTACTGCCAAAATTGCTATTGGAGTTGGAATGAAAGTAGTAGCTTTTGATCCATTTATTGAAGAAGTGGATATCCCTCTAGAATTTTTCGACGGACAATCTGCAAACTTTAAACTGAAAACAGTTTCTAAAGAAGAAGTGCTTAAAAATGCAGATTTCTTAACACTACATGTTCCCGCACAAGAAGAATATGTTATAGGTAAGAATGAAATAGCTCAGATGAAAGATGGTGCTGGATTAATTAATGCTGCACGTGGTGGAGTAATTGATGAGGTTGCCTTGGTTGATGCTCTAGAAAAAGGTAAATTAAGTTTTGCAGGATTAGATGTATTCGAAAATGAGCCTAAACCAGCAATAAAGGTATTAATGAATAACAAAATTTCATTAACACCGCATATCGGTGCTGCAACAGGAGAAGCACAAGACAGAATAGGACAAGAACTAGCAGATCAGATCATCTCTATTCTTAAATAATATACTTACGATAAAATCTTAACAGAACACCTTTATACTTGCTATAAAGGTGTTTTTTGTTGTTCATCGTCAAAAAACACCTTTCGTCTATTATTTACTAAAATAAACACAAGTCTATTCTCTGATCTTACTGATAAAAAATGTAACTTTAGAACACATAATAAAAATATATAAATCATGTCTGGAATTTTAGATCTTTTAAATAGTCCAATCGGAAAACAAATCATTAGCGGAGTAAGTAATCAAACTGGGCAATCTGCCGATAAAACTGGAAACTTATTAAGTATGGCTATGCCTGTGTTAATGGGTGCAATGCAAAAAAACGCATCTACTCCAGAAGGAGCTTCTGGTTTATTAGGTGCCTTATCAGGAAAGCACTCTGGAGGCAATATTTTAGATAACCTTGGAGGTTTATTTGAAGGTGGTGTTGAAGAAAGTGTAACGAATGATGGTGCGGGAATTTTAGGTCACATTTTAGGTGGTAAACAACCTGCTGTAGAAAATGCTTTAAGTCAAAAGTCTGGTATTGATGCAGGTTCTGTTGGACAAATTCTTAAAGTTGCTGCCCCAATTCTTATGGGAGTTTTAGGAAAACAAGCTGCTCAAAATAATGTTTCTGATGCCAATGGATTATCAAGTATGCTCGGTGGGATGCTTGGTGGAGGTCAAGGATCACAACAACAATCTTTAATTGAATCTTTCTTAGATGCTGATGGAGATGGTAGTATTTTAGATGATGTCGCTGGTATGGTGCTAGGTGGTGGTCAAAAGAAAGGTGGAATCGGAGGATTACTTGGTGGCCTTTTTGGAAAATAAAAAGAATATAATTTTCATATAATGAAAAGGAGTTTAGGTAAGTTCTAAACTCTTTTTTCGTTTATAGTATGAGGTAAGCTAAATTCACAAAAATGTTAAATACAAAAGCTTTTTAGTTAACTTTTTGTATATTTTAACTATGGGAAAGATGAAAAATATTATTTATGTAATTATCATCACTTTATTTGTATATAGTTGTGCTACAACTAAAGAAAGAAGTCTTGACACTACTGCTACCAATACGATTTCGGATACCTTACGAATTGCAAATGATGACCTAGAATATGAAATTATTATTATAGAACCGGGATTTAATACTTGGTTAGTTACTCAAAGACCAAGAGGATATTATAATCAGCAATTTTTGGAAATTAGAAATCGTCAATACGTAATCGAATATAACCAAAGAGTGATACAACCACAGCGTTTTAATCCCAATTTATATATCCAACAAATAAACTATGAACAGCATATCGATTACGGATACGAAGTAAACTATTTACTCTATAATTACTTCTTATTTTTTGAACAGCGATATAACCAACGTTTTTTTGTAAGTAGAGGATAAAGGTTTTGGCGTAGAGAGTTTAAATCGTATTTTTGTGCTATGCAAAAATTCAAAGATCGCTGGGAAATTCAGGCTAACTGGCAATTAATTTTTCCCGTACTAGGAATCGTAAGTTTATTATTCTCTTCATTCCTTTTGGCAAGAGGAATCATCTCCAATTTCTTTACGTTATCAGAAGACAAGGAACTTTTCATTATTACTATTTCCGTAATATCCTTACTTCTTTTTATAGTTCTACTAGTAATAACACTAAAACTTTTCAAAGCGTTAGAAAATAGATGGAATGTTACGTATCGCTGGGAACTTATTGCCATCTTTATTGCTTTTGCAATTACAGGTTCTACCTCGGCTAGAATATCTGATCCGATTTTATCTTTGCTAGGTTTAAGCAAGGAAACAACCAATGGATGGATCTATTGGCCATTAAGAATTTTCTTAATATTCCCAATATACCAGGTAATTTTACTGATAGTCGGTTGGCTATTTGGTCAATTCAAATTTTTCTGGTGGTTCGAGAAAAAAATGCTTCGTAGAATGGGATTTGCTAAGTTCTTAAAAGACTAAGAAGGGTCTACCTCTATTACATCTCCCTTAACTTTTTCTTTTTTTACAACATATGTATAAATCCACATCAGTGTAAATGTTGGAATAAAATCTAAACCTGGAAAACCTTCTTCAATCAAGGTAAAAAATCCTGCAGCCTTCCCTACTTTACCTTTATACATTTTAGTCATGAGCCATCCTGCTAAAGGAGCCCAAGCAATGTCTATTATCTCGGTAAAAGGAGGAAAAATGTAAGATAGCATTCCAATGGCATCAAATAAGATACTAAGTGCTAATTTTTTTGTTTTGTTTTCTGTCATATACTATTATTTTGGGTTCTTTAATTTACACAAAATAAAGCAAATAGCATTCCAAAATGATATTATGCCAAATCGGCGGTTATTCATCTCAAAAATTTTGTTCTTGTTTTTTATTTATAGGATTTAATATTTAAAGAACAATACGGAATTATTGTTTCTACCTACTATAACGAGACTATCTCTAGAAATAATATCTCTTATTTCTCCAGGAGCGTAAAACCCTCCTTCTTCTGCATGAAATTGTAAATTTCCTTCGTTTTTCAGAAAAATACCATCTGTCGCATCATATCTTCCTGCTTGGGGTTTAACCCCAAAAAGATTCCCTCCAAGTAATAAGTCAATATCACCATCTCGATCATAATCCCCAGAGGAAATTGCAAATATCGGAGTAAGTTGTGCTGCTGCAGGTAACGCTTGTACTGTAAACGTAGCATCTCCATTATTGATAAAAAGCATTGATTCCAAATCGGTAACTGTAGCTACAACAGAATTATCCAATTGTTCTCTTGAAAACATTTTTTCGATAGTAGCTCCTTTATAGGACTTAAAATCTGGAAACTTTTTTTTAATAGATCTTATTTGATCAATGAGATCATTGCGAATAGCATAGGGCACTGCGTCTCCAGAAGAATTGTATTTAGAAAGAATAGGATCCAGAAAGCCATTTTGGTCATAATCATTTACAAAAAGTGCTATCGGTTGCTCTTTTGAAGCCTTAAACATACTATTTAATCCATGGTTACCAGCTACTATGTCCTGATCTCCATCGGCATCAATATCTACGATATGTAATGTGTTCCACCAGCCTTTTAGATGAGTAAGTTCATTTTCTTTAGGTATAAATTTTTTCTTAGCATGTAAAAAACAATGTATCCCCATGTATTCTCCAGCGATTATTAAGTCTTCATAACCATCTCCATCTATATCTGCAAAAGCAGCATCTGAAATCATGCCTATTCCTTTTAATTCTGGAAGCCAAGATTCGGTTACATCTTTAAAAACGCCGTCTCCTTGGTTTTCAAAAAGATATCCATCAGAAGACATTCCATAAGCATCTGATTTTGAGCCCTCACCCACAAAAACATCCAAATCATTATCTCCATCAAAATCAGAGATAGCTATACAGGAAGTATTAATTGCCAAACCTCCAAATAATGCCTCTTTTCTTTTGATCAAAGATCCATTTTTATTAATATATAATCTATCTTTTAATAGTTCTGAATTTTTCTCTATTTCTACTCCTCCACTTCCAATAATTAAATCTAAATCCTGATCGCCGTCCACATCTAAGAATACGGCTTCAGTATCATCAAAATCACTATCTAATTCTAAGGTTTTCCATGGAGAACTTAAGGATTTGATTTTATTTTCTTTTCCTTTTGCTCCTGAAACAAATAAATCTTCAATACCATCTACATTCCAATCAGATAAGGATATTCTGGGTCCCTTGGTGCTTTGCATATGATACAAAAAGCGATCTCGATCAAAATCCACAAATCGATTTTCGATATGCATTATAGTATCTCTATCTAATTTCTTAAATATTTTAGGTGGTTTTGAATGTTTCTTTTCTACTCTCGAAACTATCGCTTCCTCTTCTCTTATAACAATAGTTTTATTAACCGCTATATTTTCCAAATAAGATACCTTACCTTCAGTCCATTGTACTTCTATACTTACAGTAGTGTTCGATTTTAGTCCAACCAATAATTTTGGATCTACACAGGATTGAAAACCCCTCACTGGTTGTTGTTCTATATAGTATTCTTGTGATTCAGATCTAACAATTACTTTGCTGCCGATACCTAACTTATTACGTTCTCCTTGTAATACAATACTTATACTATTTCCTTTGGTATTATTTTTATATATAGATGACTCTCCATTTACATTATTAATCACCAAATCCAGATCTCCATCATTATCAAGGTCTCCATAGGCAGAACCATTAGAAAATCCATTAAGATCTAGGCCAAATTCTTTTGCTGATTCCTTAAATTGTAAGCCATCAAGATTTTTGAAAAAATTATTTGTAATAGGACTAGAAGGGAGGTATTTAGAAAGTCTATCATAATCGAATCCTTCTTTCGAAATATATCCTTTCAAAATCTCTTCGTTTGATATATAATTTATATAGTCCAAATCGGTAAGGTCTTGATAAATACCATTGGCAACAAAAATATCTTTCAAGCCATCATTATCCAGATCAAAAATTAATCCTCCCCAACTCCAATCTGTAGCTTCAAGGCCCGAAAACCGTCCTACCTCTTGGTATCCTTCTGGAGAACTTAGTTGAAAAACATTTCGTGAAAATTGGTTATGATATCCAAATTTTCTATTAAACTCGGATTTATTCCAATCCATAAAAGTCGTTTTGGTTTTTATCCTTGCATCATCGCGAGGTAGCATATCTGTAACAAATAAATCATTGATCCCATCATTATTAATGTCTGCCATATCCGCTCCCATAGAATTAAGGCTAATAGATTGAAAATAATCCGTAAGCTCTTCTTTAAAGGTTCCATCTTTCTGATTGATATATAAATAATCTCTCTCAAAAAAATCATTTGATATAAAAATATCCTCCCAATTGTCCCCATTGATATCTCCAACAGCAACTCCTAATCCAAAGCCAATTTCACTACTATAGATACCTGCTTCTTCACTAACATTAATAAAAATACCCCCTTCATTTTTCATTAATTTATCACCTCCTAGATAGTCTCTTTTAACTCTTTCATTTTGCCTTTGATCAAAAGCTGCTAAAGGTTTGTAAGAGTTATTCAATAAATAGGCATCCAAATCACCATCCTTATCGTAATCAAAAAAAGAAGCATGAGTTCCAAATCCAGCATCAGCAAGATTATACTTTACCGCACTCTCAGTAAAGGTTAGATCTCCATTATTAATAAAAAGCTCATTCTCTTTCCTTTCCTTATCTACACTTCCTGAGTTGCAAACATAAATATCTAGCAAACCATCTCCATTGATATCTACCATAGTTACTCCGGTAGACCAGGAGCTATTTCCTCCTGTATTCGAAATAAGTGTAATATCTTTAAATTTAAAATTACCAAGATTAAGGTATAGCCTATTTTTTTTGAGATTTGCCGTAAAATAAATATCAGCGAGACCATCATTATTAATATCTCCTATAGCTACACCTCCACCATTATAATAATTGCGATAATTATATCCATTAAACTCTTTTTCAAAACCAAGTTGATTAACAAAAGTAATGCCTGTTTGATCAGAGCTCATAAGCTCCATAACGGCTTTACTTTCGGATTTTTTACAGGAAGTAACAAAAATAATCGCCATAAGAAGGCACAAGAACATAAAAGAAGACTTCTTAATCATTATTAAGAGGATTTAGTAATATAATTGAGATAGACAATCAAGTTAATACCTTACGAATCGAATAGAATATCAGGACAAGCACCAATATGATTATTGTGCTAAATATATTAACCTCTTGGAGAAAGAAGAAAAGTCAGTAACAATTTAATATAAAGGAAAAGTTTACTTCACAATTACTTAAATTACTGGATAGTTTTTAACTAATTCTATGAAACGATAAATTACTTGAAGATGAAACTAATTACAAAATCTATGAAAAACAAAGCAATTCTTGCTACTTCAATTTACTCTTAAAAGTGTTTTGTAATTTACTTAGTTTGGGATTAATCACAAACTGGCAATAACCTTGTTCACTATTCTGGTTATAATAGTTCTGATGATACTCTTCTGCATTATAAAATGGGCCAAGCGGAGTTATTTCGGTAACAATTGGATTATCAAAAACACCTTCAGCATTTAAATAATCTATCATTTGTTGTGCTAGCTTGTTTTGTTCTTCATTTTCATAAAAAATAGCACTCCTGTATTGTGTACCTCGATCGGCACCTTGTCTATTTAGCGTAGTAGGATCATGAGTTGCAAAAAAAACTTCTAATAACTCCCAAAAAGTAATCTGATCAGCATCGAAATCAATTTTGATAGCTTCGGCATGACCAGTTCTTCCTGTAGTAATTTCGCGATAAGCAGGATTTTTAATAGTTCCTCCCGTATATCCAGAAATAACTTTTTCTACTCCTTGTAATCGTTGAAAAACAGCCTCAGTACACCAAAAGCAACCACCAGCAAAAACAGCTGTATGTAAGTTATTATTTCCCATAATATTGTTAAAAAATAAGTATTGTTAAACGAATGTACATATATCGTAAACAGCTATGACGCTTTTTAACTTTTCATTAGTACGTCATTTATCTGTAAAGCATAGTTTTGCAAATAAGTCAAAAAAGTAAGGATTTTTTTACAAAATATGGAAAGAAACATACGCCCTATCTTAAGTGTGCTAATTTTATTGCATGCCTTTCACTTATTTGGTCAAGAAAAAAAGCAAATTACTGCTCATAGAATATCTACTCCCCCTAAAATTGATGGTATTTTAAATGACGATGTTTGGCAAAACATAGAGCCATCTGGAGACTTCAAAATGTGGCAACCTGGAAATGAAGGAACTATACCCGATAATGTAAGAACCGAAGTAAAAATGGCTTATGACAACAAAGCTGTATATTTTGCTGCCTATTTATATGATGATCAACCAGATAAAATCTTAAAACAATTTAGTCAGAGAGATAATGTTTTTGCACAAGCAGATTTTTTTAATATTTCGATAAACACCTACAATGACGGGATTAATGAAACCCGATTCTTTATAACGAGCGCTGGAACGATTGGAGATGCTAGAGCTGATCAGTTTAATGAAGATTTTAGTTACAATGTAGTTTTTAGTGCCAAAATTTCCTATGATGATAAAGGGTGGTATGCTGAGTTTAAAATTCCTTATAATGCTTTACGTTTTCCAGAAGTGGAAGTACAGGACTGGAGTATTAACTTTTTTAGACGCTTCCAAAACAGAAATGAAACCCACTCCTGGAATTTTATTGATAACGAAGTAGGACAACGCACGCAATACAACGGAATTGTAAAAGGAGTAGAAAATATTAATCCACCTGTTAGACTTACATTCTTCCCATTTGTACAAGGTTTGGTTTCTACCACTGACGGTGAAACAGAAACTGATTTTAGTGCAGGAGTGGATGTAAAATATGGTTTAAGTGATAGTTTCACTCTAGACGCTACTTTGATACCTGATTTTGGTCAAGCAGCATTTGACGAAGTTCGATTAAATTTGGGGCCTTTTGAGCAAACATTCGGAGAGAATAGGCAATTTTTTACAGAAGGAACAGAACTATTTAATAAAGGAAGAATTTTCTTTTCTAGAAGAGTTGGTAACGGACCGACTGGTTTTGTCTCTGATGAAGATCTAAATGAGAATGAAGTTGCCGAAGATGCTCCTACAAAAGTGAATCTTTTAAATGCATTGAAAATATCAGGTAGAACCAAAGACAATCTAGGTATTGGTTTTTTTAATGCTATTACCGAAAAAACAGAAGTACGAATTACGGATACTATCACCGGAGAACAACGATCTAAGGTAGTAGAGCCCTTGGCTAACTACAATATCTTTGTGCTAGACCAACAGTTTAATCAAAATTCTTCTTTATCACTCATTAATACCAATGTTACCAGAAATGGAAGTGATTTTAGAGATGCCAATGTAACCGGTTTAGTATGGAATTTAGCGAATAAAGCAAATTCATATCGGTTAACAGGTAGATCTATTGTTAGTCAGGTAAATCTTCCTGGAGATAATATTGCTGGATTTAGATCAGAACTAGATTTTGATCGTATCAAAGGAAAATGGAGATATGGTTTTGGGCACGATCTCGCAAACACCACGTTTGATATCAACGATCTAGGTGTGAATTTTAGAAATAATTTTAACAGCTTTAGAATAAGTACCTCTTATCAAATTTTTGAACCTACTAAAGTTTTTAATAACTATAGGATTAATCTTTTCGCTAGACACCGTAGATTATATGATCCAAGTGTTCAAACATCGAACTCTCTTGGAGTAGATTGGTTTTTTGTTACTCGCGAGCGTTTTGCTTTTGGTGGGTTTACCATTTATGATTCAGATACAGATGATTATTTTGAGCCTCGTGTAGATGGACGTTTTGTAACTTTCAGTGAAAACCTTGGAGTAAATATGTGGGTATCTTCTGATTATCGAAAAAAATTCGCGTATGATGTGCGTCTTTTCCATCGAAATTGGTTCGAAGATAATCAACAAACCTACAGTATGAATCTTTCTCCGCGATATCGTTTTTCGGATAAATTATTAATGATTTGGACTACTGACTATTCTATTCGCAAAAGAAATTTTGGATATATTGATAATAATGATACCGATGTATTTTTAGGACAAAGAGACATTACTACTATCGAAAACTCCTTAAGTGCTAGTTATAATTTTGATCCTTATAAAGCCATCAATCTACGTTTTAGAAATTTTTGGAGTACTGCTGATTATTCCGAAAATGTTTTTTATGTCTTAAATGATAACGGTGGTAGAACACAAATTGAATATGACACTTCTGACAATGATCCTAATACCAATTTCAATATCTGGAATCTTGATCTAAGTTTTAGTTGGAGATTCGCTCCAGGAAGTGAAGCTACCCTACTCTACAGAAATCAAATTTTTAATCAAGATCAACTTTCTACAATAAATTATTCAGAAAGTTTGGATAATCTATTTGCACAACCTATACAACATACACTTTCTTTAAGAGTGGTTTATTTTCTGGATGTTAATAATTTAAAAGGTTCTTTTAAGGGATAATTTTGGCGATTTTTAGGATATTTAACTAATTTCACCATCTGTACAAATTGAACTGATGATAAAAGCCAAAAATATTCATAAGAATTATGGTGATTTACATGTATTAAAAGGTGTAGATCTTCATATTAAAGAAGGAGAGGTTGTTTCTATAGTAGGAGCTTCTGGAGCAGGAAAAACTACCTTATTACAAATATTAGGAACCTTAGATAGAGCCTCTGAAGTAAAAGGAAGTGATTTGTCTATTAACAACAATATCATCAATTTTTTATCAGAAAAACAATTATCAAAATTCCGAAACGAACAACTTGGCTTTATTTTTCAATTTCATCAATTACTACCAGAATTTACAGCCTTAGAGAATGTCTGTATTCCTGCATTTATCAAGAAAGTACCTAAAGATGAAGCCGAAAAAAGGGCTAAAGAGCTTTTAGGGTTTTTGGGATTATCACATCGATGTGATCACAAACCTAGTGAACTATCAGGAGGAGAACAGCAAAGAGTTGCGGTGGCACGTTCATTAATAAACAACCCAAAAGTTATCTTCGCAGATGAACCTTCTGGAAATCTAGACAGTGAATCAGCAGAAAACCTTCATAAACTATTCTTTAAACTTAGAGATGAATACGGACAGACCTTTGTGATCGTAACTCATAATGAAGAACTTGCTGATATGGCAGACAGAAAATTGGTTATGGTAGATGGTAAAATAATTGATAAATCCTAACCTTCCTTTGCTTTTGGAATAGCAATTTGATCTAAGATCTTGTGAAGAAATTAAACCAAAAAGAGCTTAAAGAATTTCTTGATGAAAAAGCTGCCTTCTATGAACAGCCAAAGTTTATAGAAACAGATCCTGTACAGATACCACATCTTTTTACTCAGAAAGAAGATATTGAAATAGCTGGTTTTCTAACGGCTACTATTTCTTGGGGTAATCGTAAAAGCATTCTCACTAATGCGCATCGATTAATGGAAATGCTAGGAAACTCTCCATATGATTTCGTAATGAATCATTCAAATACTGATTTAGAAAATTTAGAAGGTTTTGTACATAGAACTTTTAATGATAAAGACCTTTTACACTTTATCAAAGCGCTTAAACACCTCTATACAAAATACAGTGATATGGAAGGATTCTTTAAGCAATACGCCCAGGAAGAATTTTTGCAAGATGCTATTCACTACTTTAAAAATGAGTTTTTTAGCCTCCCACATTTACCAAGAACTGAAAAACACGTTAGTGACCCACATAAAAATTCTGCAGCTAAAAGAATCAATATGTTTTTTAGGTGGATGGTTAGAGAGGCGAGAGCTGGTGTAGATTTAGGTATCTGGAAAAATATTTCTCCTTCTCAACTTTCTTGTCCATTGGATGTCCACTCTGGTAATGTCGCTAGAAAATTACATCTAATCAGTAGAAAGCAAAATGATGCCAAAACATTGCGACTCCTTGATAATAACTTACGATTATTAGACCCATCAGACCCTGTAAAATATGACTATGCATTATTTGGATTGGGTGTTTTTGAAAAATTTTAGTTTAGAATAATCATAAAACCTTCTCCTAAAGTTCTTAAGGAAGTTGCCATAATACATTTGCTTCAATAAAACTTACGCAGTTATAAAATTAACTTACAACTTCTTGCTCTATTTTGTGGATTATTACTTCACAAACCAATATCTCCTTTAACATATTGTTTATTAAAACATTAAACCAAGAGTATAATAAAACTCTACACAAGATTTTCTTGAAATTAAATAAAAAAGAATTGGATTTTAATTTTTTATGAACGTTTGGTCGAATACACATTGGTAAATCTTAATTTTTAATATTTTTTTGTTAATTTTATTAAGAATTGTTTCACACAAGGCAATTCTTGATGAAGATGATTATACCCGGACTCCCCATAAATGAAGATTTTAGAATTGAAGCTTTACATTCATTAGATATACTGGATACAGAACCTGAAAATGAATTTGATGAAATTACTACACTTGCAGCCTACCTTTGTGATACCGAAATAGCGCTAATTTCTCTAGTAGATTCAGATCGCGAATGGTTTAAGTCTGCACATAATTTTAGTACTAAAGAAATACATAGAGATCATTCTTTTTGTGCACATTCTATCTTACAACCTGAAACCCCTTTGATTATAACTGATGCTAGAAAGGATTCTCGTTTCAAGGATAATCCATATACATTGGACGGAACTATCATCTTCTATGCAGGAGTTCCATTAATAGATAAAAATGGTTTCGCGTTAGGCACTTTATGTGTTATCGATAGCAAACCTAAAGAACTTACCAATAAGCAATTGGAAGCATTAAAATCATTAGCTCATCAGGTAGTGATTCTTTTTGAACTCAATAAAAAGAACAAAGACCTAGAAAAAATAGAGAATAAACTCAGAAAGCGAAATGAATCTTTAAAAGATTTCGCAAGAGTAATATCTCATGATCTTAAAATGCCTTTAGCTAATGTAATTACCACATCGGATCTGTTAAAACTAAAATTAGCGAATGATCTAGATCAGGAAACTTCAGAGTATTTTGAATATATCAAACAGTCTTCGTTTACGATGAGTGATTATATCAATGATGTACTCGACCATTATGAAAGTGACAGCCTTGCACAACATAAACCAGAATTATTCAAACTAAATCATTTACTAAAAGAAATAGCTGAATTATTAAGTATTAAACCAGATTGTACCATTAATTTTCCAGAATCTAATCCTACTTTAGAATGTAATAAGTCTGCTCTGAAACAAATATTCTTCAATCTTATTGGTAATAGTATAAAGTATAATGATAAAGATCATATTCTAATAGACATCAAACATTGTGAAGATAAGATGTTCTATTATTTTAAAGTAGTTGATAATGGTATGGGAATTCCTAACGACAAAATAAATACCATTTTTGACTTATTTACGACTGCAAACGGTACAGATCGAAGTGGAAATAAAGGTAATGGCATTGGTCTTTCTACTGTTAAAAAACTAGTAGAATCCTTAGGAGGACGCATTAAGGTACAATCTACTTTAGGTGTTCAAACAATTTTTGATTTTTCTATCAAAAAGAAAATAGAAAGTTAAGATAAACTAGCAACACAGGCTTCCGCACACTTTTCTCCGTCTATAGCTGCAGAAATAATTCCACCAGCATATCCAGCTCCTTCTCCACAAGGATACAGACCTTTTATTTGAGTATGCTCTAACGTTTTTCGATCTCTAGGAATTCTAACAGGCGATGATGTTCTAGATTCGGGAGCATGTGCAACTGCTTCATTCGTTAGATAACCTCGCATACTTTTATCGAAAGCCTTAAAACCTTCTTTTAGCGTTTCATAAATAAATTGTGGAAACACTTCACTCATATCAATAGAACTTAAACCTGGCTTATAAGAAGTTTCAGGTAAACCAGTGGATACTCTTCCGTTTGTAAGATCTACTAATCGCTGAGCGGGTACCTTCTGCGTTTCTCCGGCTAAATGCCATGCACGTTGTTCTATACTTTTTTGAAAATACATTCCCGCTAAAGGACCATACTCCGAAAAATCTTTAAAATCCTTCAATCGAAGTTCAACCACAATACCACTATTAGAGGTAGGTTGATCCCTTTTAGATGGCGACCATCCATTCGTGACTACTTCACCAGAACTCGTCGCACAAGGAGCAATAACACCTCCTGGACACATACAAAATGAATACATTCCTCTTCCTCCTACTTGTTTTACAATACTATATGGCGATGGAGGAAGAAAAGGACCGCGAGTCGGACATTTATACTGTATCTGATCAATTAATTGCTGTGAATGTTCCACTCGCACCCCTAAAGCAAAAGGCTTTGCTTCTATTTCAACTTTTTTGCGATATAATAATTCAAAAATATCACGAGCAGAATGTCCTGTAGCCAAAATGACTTTTTTGGCATCTATAATATCTCCATTATGCGTAATAATACCTTGTATTTCGTTATGCGCAATTTTTAAATCTGTTACTCTTGTTTCAAAAAGTACCTTGCCACCATGATCTATAATCTTATTTCTTATAGCCGCAATGATTCCAGGTAATTTGTTTGTACCAATATGTGGATGTGCTTCTACTAAAATCTGATCCGTAGCTCCAAAACCGACTAAAAGCCGTAAAATTCGATTGACGTCACCTCTTTTTTTAGACCTTGTGTACAATTTACCATCACTATAGGTTCCTGCACCTCCTTCTCCAAAACAATAGTTAGAATCTTCATGTACTATATGATCTCGATTAATTGCTTTCAGATCCCTTCTCCTACTTCGTACATCTTTACCTCTTTCTATAACAATGGGTTTGTATCCGAGCTCTATACACTTCAATGCTGCAAATAACCCCGCTGGGCCAGCTCCAATAATCACTACTTCTGCAGCATTAGATACATCTGGATAATCTGGTAACAAAATTGGCTTTTCTGTAAATTCTTCATGTACATAAACCCTTATCTTTAGATTTACCTTAATTACACGTTGACGAGCATCTATCGATCGTTTTAGGATCTCCACATGTCTAATATCTTCAATAGGTATTTTATTTTGTTTTGATACCTGTTCTTGTAACATATCGGGATTTCCTGCTACTTCGGGTAATACTTGTATGCTAAATTCGTATTGCAAAGGAATGGGAGATATTTTTTCTGCGAAGATACAATGTTATTACACAAATTTATTTGTATTAGAATCAATTGATTAAAAAATCGATACAATCTCTCACCCAATTAAAAGATAACTTTAACTCTTTTTAATGTTTAAGTTTCTATATTTGATTAGAACAAACAATCAATTTAACTTATGAAAAAACTATTTTTATTAGCCATTGTGCTTATCGGTTTTACTTCAATTTCGAATGCTCAAAGTTTAAAATTGGGAATTAAAGGAGGTATCAACTTATCTACCATCAATGGAGATAATGTTCCTTCAAATCTTGATGCCAGAACGGGTTATCATATAGGTGTTGCTGCCCAAATAGGATTACCGGGTAAATTTGCGATACAACCAGAACTTTTATATTCTGCTCAAGGAGCTGATGACTTGGACATTGATTATGTAAATATTCCAATTTTGGTAAAATATAAATTCTTGAAATTTCTAAGTTTTGAAGCAGGTCCTCAGTTTGGAATATTAGTAAATGATGATTATGCCGATGCTATTGAAACTAAAAGTTTTGATGTAAGTGCAGCTGCTGGTGCTGGAGTAGAATTTGGAAAATTCTTTGCGCAAGCAAGGTATAATTTTGGTATTACAGATGTTGTTGACAATAGCGATGTTAGAAATGGTACCTTTCAACTTTCTGTTGGGTATTATTTCTTATAACAATTCGTAATTTAAAGATTAGAAAAAGCGGAAGGATTCTTCCGCTTTTTGTATCTTAAGCAAATAGGCGACAAAATTTGTCAGCTTTCTTAAAACTATTTGATTAAAACATATGGAACAGGTAACTAAAGTAGAAGTCTATGCTGGTCTTTTCGACAGAGTAAAAGCTATAATTATAGATTCAATAGTCTTGATTATTTTTATGATCATAATCACAGATATCTTTTCATTATTTCAGGATCTTTCTGATAACCTCAGGATCGTAGCATTTATATTTATTTTTTTGCTTTATGACCCATTATGCATTAGCTTTTTTGGCAGAACTATTGGCCATATGTTGATCGGAATTAGTGTAAAAAGAGAAAACAACCCTAATAAAAACATATCGTTTCCACTAGCTTTTATTAGATATGTAGTCAAAGCCTTATTAGGATGGATTTCATTACTAACTATTATGGGGAATGAAAAGCAACAAGCGATTCATGATTCATTGGTAAAATCCATTGTAATAGTACATAAATAGAATACTAAGAATTATCTTACCTAAAAATTAGTTAACCCTAAACCGTCAATATCAAATCTTATAGTATATTTGACAAACGTTACTCGCGAATGCAATTTAAACACCCAGAATTCCTTTATGCTTTATTTGCGCTTATTATTCCTATCATAGTTCATTTATTTCAGCTAAGACGTTTTCAGAAAGTACCTTTTACCAATGTTCAGTTTTTAAAAGCAGTAACGATACAAACTCGTAAGAGTTCACAAATCAAAAAATGGCTTACGCTAATTACACGGTTACTTATCTTTGCTGCTATTATTATTGCATTTGCCCAACCATTTCTAGCTTCTGAAGAAATTGTAAATAAAAAAAGTGAAGTTGCGATTTATTTAGACAACTCCTTTAGCATGCAGGCAAAAGGCGCAAAAGGCCCTTTGTTACAACGTGCCGTACAAGAATTATTAAGTTCTTTAACCGAAGATGAAACCGTATCCGTCTTTACCAATACAGAAACATTTAGACAAGTAAACAAAAAAGACATCCTCAATGATCTTTTGCAATTAGAGTATACTTCTAACCAAATCTCTTATACTGCTGCTTATCTAAAGGGAAAGGAACTGCTTGGAAATACTCCAGAAACATTGAAACGAATGATTATGGTGTCTGATTTTCAGCAAAAAGATGAGAATTTTGACATACCTTCCGATTCTTCTATTAAAACAAATCTTGTTCAACTCAAACCCGTAACACAACAAAACATCGCTATTGATAGCTTATACGTTAATCGTAATCAAAATAATGAGCTTGTTCTTAATGCTCTTCTAAGTAATGCTGACAAAAAACCCGATAATGTTGCCGTTGCTTTATATAATGACACCAAGCTTCTTGCAAAAACAACGATTCCGATAAATGCCAATGGTACTGCTCGTACAGAATTTAAAATTGATGAAAATACTAAAATCAACGGACGTGTGATGATCGAGGATCCTGCACTAACCTTTGATAACTATAGATACTTTACGATTAATACCCCAGAAAAGATAAAAGTAGTTGCGATCAATGAAGCCAAGGATGCTTTTCTAAAAAACATTTATACAAAAGATGAATTTTCGTTGATTAGTACTCCTTTCAATGAACTTAATTATAATGATATTAGTAATGCCAATCTTGTTGTCATTAATGAACTAAAACAAATACCTATTTCTTTAATAAATACACTTAAACAGTTTACAGACCAAGGAGGAAGTATTTGTTTTATTCCGGCAACAGATGGTAACTTGGCTTCTTATCAACAATTGATTAATAGTTTTTCTGCGGAGAGTTTTTTTTCTCTGAAAACACAGGAAAAGAAAATAACTGGAATTAACTTTTCTCATCCACTGTATAAAGGAGTATTTGATAAACCCGTAACTAATTTTCAGTATCCAAAAGTTAACGCCTATTATCAAGCTTCTCCAAATAATACTATCATTTCGTATGAAGACAAAGCGCCTTTCCTGTATAAAACGAATGCACTATATGTATTTACGGCCTCATTAAATGACGAGAATTCCAATTTCCAAAATTCACCATTAATAGTACCTACTTTGTATAACATTGGTAAGCAAAGTTTAAAGTTACCGGATATTTCCTATATCATTGGTCAAACAAATACCTATGATGTTCCTATTTCTCTAGGTCAGGATGGTATTTTATCTTTACAATCAGATAAAGAAAGTAGTATTCCTTTGCAGCAAAGTTTTAGTTCTAAAGTAAAAATTACTACTGAAGATGTTCCTTCGAAGGCAGGTATTTATGCGCTTAAAGACAAGGAAAATATTATTCAACATGTAAGTTATAATTATAATAATCAAGAGAGTCATTTACAATATTATAACCTCTCCACAAATTATTCGTATCAAGTTAGTGACTCGGTTTCTAATCTATTTGAAGAAATAAAAGAAGAAACCAGTATTCACGAACTTTGGAAATGGTTTATTATTTTTGCTTTGATTTTCTTATTAATTGAAATCTTATTACTAAAATATCTCAAATGAATTTCTTATTAAAGGCTGCTACTGTTATTGATCCCTCCTCTCCTTTTCATCATCAAACAGTAGATATTCTCATTGAAAATGGAATCATAAAAGATATAGATGCTTTATTAGAAGTTTCAGAAAATGTAGAGGAAATTAAACTACATAATCTTCATGTTTCTAAAGGGTGGTTTGATAGCAGTGTGAGTTATGGTGAGCCTGGTTATGAGGAACGTGAAACTATAGAAAATGGACTTTTTGTTGCGGCAAAAAGTGGGTTTACAGGAATTGCATTAAACCCTAACACATTACCTATTACAGATACCAGTGCTTCTGTTGGATTTTTAAAAGGAAAATCATCACAAAATGCTGTAAGCTTGTACCCTATTGGAGCATTAACAGTAAAATCTGAAGGTGTGGATCTGGCAGAGCTATATGATATGCAGCAAGCAGGTGCTATTGCATTTGGTGATTATAAAAAAGCTATTCAAAATCCGAATTTACTTAAGATAGCCTTATTATATGCTCAGAACTTTGATGGTTTAGTACTTTCCTATCCTCAGGATAATAATATAGCAGGAAAAGGCATGGTACACGAGGAGGAACAAAGTACACTTTTGGGATTAAAGGGAATTCCAGCGCTTGCGGAAGAATTACAAATCTCAAGAGATTTGTTTTTACTGGAATATACTGGTGGAAAACTACACATTCCTACCATTTCTACAGCAAAATCTGTACAGCTCATAAGAGAAGCAAAAGCAAAAGGATTACAAGTTACTTGTAGTGTTTCGGCACATCATTTATATCTTACCGATCAGGAATTAAGTAGTTTTGATACCAACTATAAAGTACTGCCTCCTTTAAGAACACAAAAAGATATAGAAGCATTGCTTGAAGGTATCAAGGATGGAACGATTGATATGGTTACTAGTGATCATCAACCTATAGATATTGAACATAAAAAAGTAGAATTCGATAATGCTAAGTACGGTACCATTGGCTTAGAAAGTACTTTCGGAATTTTAAATAGTATTTTAAGTCTAGAACAAACTATAAATGTATTGACCAGTGGAAGAGATGTATTTAAAGTAGAAAACCTATCTATTGATAAAGGAAATAAAGCGAACTTATCACTGTTTAATCCCAAAGGAACTACTACTTTCTCATTAGACCATGTACTTTCTACTTCCAAAAACAGTGCTTTTCTAGGAAAAGAAATTACGGGGAATGTTTATGGAGTAATTTCTAACGGAAAAGGAATCATATAATAATACTAAGCAAATTATGGAATCAGATTACGCAAAACAAGGTAAAACAGCTGCCGTTGTAGCCTACCTTACTTTAATAGGAACGATCATTGCCTTTTTTATGAATCAAGAGGATAAAAATACTTTTGCTTATTTTCATATCAGACAAGCATTAGGTATCAATATTGGATTTTATTTACTTGGAGCTTTAGTAAGTATTTTTGACTCATGGCTCATCTCCTCATCATTTTATGTTTTTATATTCGTCATATGGTTTTACGGTATTATTACCGCAGTAAGAGAAGAACAAAAAACGGTTCCTTTGGTAGGTAAACAGTTCCAGCAATGGTTCTCTTCTATTAAATAATTACAAAAACTATAAATTATTCGGTTGTAAATTTGGTGAGTTTTAAATCTGGAGATAATTCTATTACTAAAATAATCGAATCACTTTCTGATTGTATCAGATAACGATGACCTCCATCTTTATCCATAAAATCAAACTCAGAAAATTTACCCTGATCTTCTAGTGTTTTTGTTAAAAATGCTTTTAACTTATCTAATGGATAACTTGCTTGTAAATCTGCAGAAAATTGATCGAAAATTTTTTGAGCATCACTAGCATTATAAGAGGCTACAATATTTTTTAAGGTGTTTTCATAATCTGCATCTGTTTGTGCTACTGTAATTTGAAAACAAAACAACAAACAAATAAAAAAAAGTTTTTTCATGGTACGATCTACTTAATTAGGTTTTAAAAGAGAGTCTAAAAAGGGAATATTCCACTCTTCAAAACCAAAAGTAAGTATTAATACGTATATTACAAATAAGAATAATCTAATTTTATAAACAAAAAGCTGACAATCTTTATAAAATTCATAAAAAAAACTGAGAAATTGATTTCTCAGTTTTTTAAAACTCTATAGATAAGCAACTATTCTACCGGTTTAGGACTCCATTTTAAGAAATTTGGTTTTACTACCAGCATTGCCCATCCCCAGTTTTGCAAACCGCTTGAATCTGTAACACCTTTAAGCACCTCCATACTTTCTCCTGCGAACATCTGAGAATATCCGATTTTTAAGGTAGCAAATGATAATATTTTTTGAGTAAATACCAGATCCAATTCTGTACCTAAATACTTATCATCTGTTCCAGCAATGTCCTCAGCAGCAGAAAAATAATGAAGTTTAGCTAAAAAACTATTTGTTTTTCCTGTCTTGATAACCGCTTTAGCATATAAATCTTGTAATCCTACACTATTAGCATGATTTCCAACAAAGAAATAATCCATATATCCATTAAACTTATGGTTGGTTCCAAAAATTGGGAAGAACGATTTAATTTCTCCATCAGTTCCTCCATTATCATCACCACTTAAGATTTCTCCTCCAAGGCCAAATAGTGTTTTTCCAGGCTTATAAGTTACTTCTAGAGCAGCATTGTAGGCGGATAAATCCACCGTTTCTGTAAATTTTCCTGTTTGTCCATATAAGTTTACAGCAATTTTTAATCCATTTGCCGGTTTAGCTACCAAATGTGTTCCAAAAGTCTGTCTGTTTACTGTACCATCGATTGGTGTTTGTCCATCTACAGGATCAAGGTTTTGGTAAGAATTATTTACAAACAAGAAACTCCCAGAAAATTTAGCCCAGTCTTTATGCAACCAAGCGTATGCCATGCCTTTATAATCAAATACTGCTCTAGCATTTCCATCATTATTAGGATCAAATAAGGTATTTATTCTACTAAGACCATTCTGGTTAAAAGAGAATCCAAGATCTAATTTAAAACCGCTATCATTTTTATAGCGAACTAAAGCTGCATCATGAAATCTTCCTTGCATTGCCCAATCCAACCCTCCTAAGATTCTTTGATCATCGTAAGATAGTGCCTGTCTTCCTAATTTTGTAGACCATCCTTTTCCAAATTTAAAATCTATCCAAGCTTGAGCCAGTGAGAAACTATTATTATTATCGGCAGCGGCGATCTGCGGCGTATCTCCCCATACACTAACATCCTGAACACTCACATACGCTGCAAATTTGTCTGCTTTGTATCCAAATTTTAATCGAGAACGTTGTTGAACAAAAATAGCAGCATCCACTCCAGAAGGAACAAGGTTACCAAAACCTCGCAAATATTCTGCTCGTGGCCTTATGTCTGCATCTATACTTAATTCTTGTGACGTAATTGTACTAATACATAATAGTAAAGTGCAAATTACTAATTGTAAAGTTTTTTTCATTTTAAGTGGTTTTTTGAGTTAATTTGAAATATTGGTAAAAAAAATGCGTATTTAACACTTGATTAAAATACGCATTTTTCCCCGTTTTAAACCTGACTTAATCTTGTAATTATATTTTTACTTTTTCATATAATCCAGTTACTGCATTGAAAGCCTTTGTTAAATCATTACTAATTTGATACATCTCAGAAGGCTTAAAACCTTGATTCATCAATTTCTCTTTATTGTTTTTTACATTCTCCCACTTGGTCATGGCAACTCCTAATTTCTCATCAATCTTTTCATTATTAAAATTAGAAATTAATAACATTGTAATAGCTCCATCAATTTCGTTAAAAACATTACCAAGCATAGACTCCGAATTTTTAGTCTTCAGAGTAGTTTGATTTGCAAAATAATACAGTGCCAATCGTTGAGATAACATACGCTGTCTACCTGCCATATTGATCATCTTTTTAAGCTCCAAATCAGATTCTCCTAAACTTTCATCTTCTAATAAATTATCATCACTTTTATTAGCTCCTTTTGACTCTACAATAACTGCTGACACCACATCATTTGTAGCTTTTAACAGATCTGTATTTAGATCAATGATTTTCTTAGCATTATCGTAATTTGGTGTGCTTTCAATAAGCTTTTTAAATTCAATCCAAATTTTATCTACTTTAGTAAGTCGATCTTTGGTTAATTTATATCCAGAATTTTGTCTAATAATTCCATTTTGTTTTTCAAAAATGATTTTACTTGTTAAAAGATCTCTTTTAGCTTTTGCATCGCTAGGGTTCTCAACCAGATAGAGATATGATTTTGCCATTTTTTGGCTTAACATTCTTTGTTTTCCTGAAATATTAACCGCTTTATTAAAAGTTAACATTCCATATTTCATATTTTGTTGTGCGCACATCGTATTCGTGCTAGATATTCCAATTCCAATAGATAGGAATAATATCATAAATTTAAATGTAAAACTATTTTTCATTGTTTAATTTTTAAAATTGAGATTAATTTTAGTATTCCTCTAGTGCTAGTTGAGTGATTTTATTATCGGTCGATAATCCTAATATCAATATGGTAGAAGAATTATCGAATTCCATTAAATAATGTTTAGTACCTTCATCATCCATTAAAAATGAAGAGGATCCCATCTTACCTTTTTTATTATGATTATCTGTGATAAAAGTTTTTACTTTATCTAATGTGAATGAAGATTGAAGTTCGGGAGAAAACAATCCAAATATCTGATCTGCATCATTGGCATTATATGCATCTGCAATCTTAGTGACAGTCATTTTATAACTATCCTCAGTTTGAATAAAACTAGAACAAATACATATTAATAATAAAAGAGTAATTTTTTTCATAAGATTTAGGGTTAAAATATTATAAGATTTAACGTTATTAGTTACACTTTGGTTATTTCGAAATAGTTAACGTATGACTTAAAATTATCCAGAAATCCTTTAAAACACATCGCTAATCGACGAAGTACAAATTGCATACGTTAGGTAGCTCTATATAATCGATAACTATATTTTATATGATCAATAATAATTTTTTACTAATCCAGTTAACTAAATAATAGTACATTAACAAAGAACGTTTAGATTGTTTCAAAACAACATAAACACCTATTTTTCAAATAAATAAACTTAATCATATCATAAGTTTATAAAAACGTTGAATATCAAAAATTTCTTAAATCTATGTTAAGATTATGGTTAAACCGTAACAAAACTATTGTTTTAACACATATTTAACAATTGTAAATGTATTTCATCGACATTATTAACATTTAATCTAAAAATAAAGCGACTTTTATATAACAAAAAAGAGTGAAATCGTTACGTACTAAGCATTAAATATTGAATTTCAACAATATAAACACTTAAACACAATTTACATTAGTAAGAATAAAGCTACATTATTTAATGAATAAGATATTATTAATCCTAGGGAAATTTCTATTAGCTCTTTTATTAACACTACTTACCCAAATTGGAGGTATCATCTATTTGATTATAGAAATACTTTTTATAAAAAAAGATAAAGTATACAGAATACAGAAGTACAGTATATTCTTTGTAACCTATATAATATGTACTTTTATTTTAGTCCCTTATTTAGCACCACTATTTGGTAGAGAGAAAATTAAAAATACCGAATACATAGAAGCTTGTTCATTTTTTACTATACTATCCAATAGAAATTACGTTACTCCCGATTTAAATCTTTCCATACAAGCAATTGCTAAAAAAATAAGTCTAAAGCATTCTAATATCAAATTGGTATATCTAGATGCTAATTTTCCATTTATAGATAAATTCCCTTTGCTTCCTCATCTTAGTCACAATGATGGAAAAAAAATAGATATCTCATTCATTTATAAAGATGTAGACAATCAACTAACTAATAAAAAGCCTTCCTTATTTGGATATGGTGCTTTTGTAAATCCTGTTGGCAATGAAATTGATCAAACTCATAGATGTAAGAAAAAAGGATACTGGCAATATGACTTTACCAAGTACGTAACATTTGGTTTTGTAAATAATCAATTGAAACTTTCTGAAACCGCCACAAAAGATTTAATTTTGGCGAGCGTAAATGAAAAGAAAGTTGGTAAAATTTTTATCGAACCTCATCTAAAAAACAGATTACATCTAACAAATCCTAAAATAAGATTTCACGGATGTCAAGCAGTAAGACACGATGATCATATTCATTTACAATTAAAATAGACTTCGATAAGCTAAGTCTGATATAAAAAAATTAGCAATATGCAAACTAAGACACTATCATTACATCATATCATTAAAACTCCAACTATAAAAAGTGATAAGACCCCTGTTTTATTTATGTTTCACGGATATGGTAGTGATGAGAATGATTTATTTTCTTTTTCACCAGAGTTACAAGAAGAGTTATGCATCATCTCTGTAAGAGCTCCTTATCCTATGCAACCGTATGGAAATGCTTGGTATGCTATCTATTTTGATGCCGCTCAAGGAAAATTTAGTGATGATGCACAGGCAATAGAATCTCGTGATAAGATTTCCAATTTTATCGATGAAGCTATTGAAGCTTACCAATTAGATGCCAGCAATGTAACATTATTAGGTTTTAGTCAGGGAACCATACTCAGTTATTCAGTTGCATTATCTTATCCTAATAAAGTAAAAAATGTAATTGCGCTAAGTGGATATTTAAATGAAGATATTCTTAAAGAAAATTACGAAAATCAGGATTTTTCAAATCTAAATATTTATTGTTCTCATGGTAGTGTGGACCAAGTAATTCCTATTGATTGGGCAAGAAAAGCTCCTATTAAATTAAATGAACTCGGAATACAAACCACACTTAATGAATTCCCAGTAGGTCATGGTATAGCACCACAAAATTTTTATCAATTTAAAGATTGGTTAGCTAAACATTTGTAAAAGTATACTCATGTTATACTAAACGGTTATTGTTTTCGTTGAATTAAAACCACAGGTCTTAAAACTCTTCAAATGAAAACACTAACTACTCCAATTGTTTTCCTATTTTTTTTATTGTCCTTTACCTTAATAGGAACAGCACAGATCACGTATGAAAATGCTTTTCCAAATATCGATTTTGAATTTCCGGTAGAAATTCAGTCTCCAAGAGATGGAACCGACAGAATGTTTATTCTAGAACAAAGAGGACGAGTTAAGGTGTTTCCAAGAAGAAGTAATGTACTGGAGAGTGAAGTTGATACTTTTTTAAATATTACTGACCGTGTGCGATTTAGAGATGGACAAGAAGTGGGTCTTTTAGGATTAGCATTTCATCCAGATTATGACACCAATGGATATTTTTATACATACTATACCACTGATAGTCCGGTTTCAGGAATTACTGTTAGAATGGTACTCTCTAGATTTACAGTCAGCCCTACAAACCCTAATTTTGTAGATCCCAATAGTGAATTAGTCATTTTTCAGTTCGATAAAAACCAAAATAATAGCAATCATAATGGTGGTAAAATCGAATTTGGTCCTGATGGATATCTATACATTTCTATTGGAGATGGTGGAGGTGGAAATGATCCTGAAGGAAATGGACAAAATAAAAATACTGTTTTCGGTAGTATCTTACGAATTGATGTGGACTTAGATGGAAATAATGCTGTTGAAACCAATCCCGATTTACCAAATGGAAATTATGAAATACCAAGCGATAATCCTTTTGTCGGAGTAACTGGATTAGACGAAATATATGCATATGGAATACGAAATACCTGGAAATTCTCTTTTGATGATGTTACAGGAAGATTATGGGGTGCTGATGTAGGACAAGGTGCTTTTGAAGAGGTGAATCTTATTGAAAATGGTAAAAACTATGGTTGGAGTCGTTTCGAAGCTAATGCTGTAGCCAATAGTAGTGTTACTATTTCAGGACCTACGGAATTCCCTGTACACTTTTATAATAGAAATCAGGGAGATAGATCAATAACAGGTGGATATGTTTATAGAGGTTCCGAAATAACAAGTCTTAGTCCAGATATTAGTTCAAAATATATTTTCGGAGATTATGTAAGTGGAAGAGTTTGGGTCTTAGATTATAATCCATCTACCGGAGATGCAAGCAGTACATTACTATTTAATACTTCTGGAGAGTTTGTCTCATCTTTCGGAGCGGATAAAAATGGAGAACTCTACTTTAGTGATTATGGAAGCAATGCTCAATTATACAAGCTTGTGGATGGTACCTCTGCCCCATTAGGAACTGCTGTAAATGGTATCGGAGAATGGAATTCTCTTAACCAAGGAATTCCTAATGGAATAGTGCAAGCCATAGCGACAGATAGCAACGGAGATGTATATCATGGTGGTACTTTTACCGAAGCTGGAAACATAGATGCAAATAATATTGCTGTTTGGAATGAATCTTCTGGATGGAGAACATTGAGTACCGGTGCTAACGGCACGATTAATACTCTTAAAATTGCTGCAAATGGCAATCTATACGCGGGAGGTAGTTTTACCGAAATTGGTGGTGTTGCTGCAAATAATATTGCTATGTGGAATGGAACTTCTTGGTCGGCTTTAGGTTCTGGGATCGATGGTACTGTTGCGGCCATAGAAATAGATAACAATCTTGTCTATGTAGGTGGTGTATTTGAAACTGTTGATGGTACTACAGTTAGAAATATTGTTTCTTGGAATGGTGCCTCATGGTCAGCTCTAACAGATAACACTTCCTCAGTTTCAGGAACTAATAATGAAGTACGATCTCTAGCTGTAGACGCAGATGGGATATTGTATGTTGGTGGAAATTTCGACGAAGCCGGTGATACGACCGCGAATCGAATTGCCACTTGGAATGGAAGCAATTGGGGTACTCTTGGAACAGGAACGAGCGGCTTTGTTGAAGCGATCGCAATTTCAGGAAATGATATTTTTATTGGAGGGAACTTCTCTATTGCGGGTGGACAAACCGTAAATCGTATTGCCAGATGGAACAAAACCTCATCTAGTTGGTCTAGTTTGGATAATGGCGTAAATAATATTGTAAATACGCTAATCCACGATGGAAATCATGTATATGTGGGAGGTGCTTTCGATACCGCCAATATTGATAACTCTACTAGTATTATCGTTAATAATATTGCTCGATGGAGTGAAACTGATGGATGGCAAGCACTAGGAACAAATACTAATGTTGGTGTTAATGTAAAAATAAACACGCTAAGTTTTGCATCCAATACTATTGATACCGATACATTATTCGCGGGAGGTAATTTCTCTATAGCAGGTGCAAATAATGCTAATAATACTGCTCAATGGATATCAGATAGCGTGTTAAGCACTCCGGATATACAAGAAGAGCAAGTGCATCTTTATCCTAATCCTACCACTGGTATTGTAGAACTTCCAGAAAAAACTGATTGGATTCTTACAGATATTACGGGGAAGATTATAGGAGAAGGGTATAGTAATTCCTTGGATATTTCTACTAGAAAAACCGGAATGTACTTTCTTACCATAAAAGACAAGAAAACCTTAAAAATTATAAAGAGATAAGAACGGTAAAAATTATCTGTACTTATCGTTTAGGCCGATGCCTTTTAAAATCATTGGTATTATTTTTTGTAATCTAGCATCTTTAGTAGCATCTCTTTTTGCGGTAGAAATATACTCCATATATTCCTTTTGCTTAAAAGGCGTTAGTTTACTAAAACTTGTTTTTAGTTCTTTATTATGTTCTAACTCCGTTTTCAGATGATATGGCATTTCTATTTCCTTAGAAGATCTTTCGATAGTTATTTCCTTACCTTCTTTTTGATTCTGTATTGCCTCTAACACATATGCTAACACCTGATCTTTGTTTATTTCTTCAAAAGAACCAAACCTCCATTGTCTTAAACCTTTGGTTTTCCCTTCTTGTGCATTTATTAGCTGATTATAGGGATCCTTCAAAAAAACTCCTTGATGAAACCATATTCCAACATAAGACTTAAAAGCACTTATACCAACAATATTTTTACCATTGATTGTATACGTTGGGACTCCCCATTTAATAGTTTCTTCCATTTCGGTAGTTAGCATAATGGATCTAAGCAATTGCAAGCTCTTCACCCACTCTGGCTTTTTTGAGATAAATTCTTCTACTGATGTATTGTACTGCATACCTCTTTTTGATTCTAACTTTCACATAATTCATTGATTAACTTCAATATACTTATATCTTTTTACATATAAGAAAACTATGGTATAAAACTTGATAATCAAAAAAAATAAAATTAAAACAATAAGAACTCTAATTTTGGGACTTTTATTAATGCTATTGTGTAACTCTTGTTTTCCAACGAAAATTGCTCCAAGAATTGAGGATTATAAGGTCACTACAGGTAAAAAATTTAAAAAACAACTTCCTAAAAGAGGTGCTTTTATTTTTGAAGACCCTAAAGACGCCAATGAGTTCTATAAGTTCGTGAACGCAAAATTCAAATTAAATGATCTAAATGTCCAATGGAATGTTCCTTTTAAAATAGATGAAAAAGAATTTTATTTTACTTTTTACGAAGTTGAAAGAACTTCCAATATGGTAAATTTAGCTCCAATGGTAATTGACGGAGTACTATCAAGATATGATCATGGCCCGATAATGGAAGATATTTACACCACCAGAAGTGGCACATGGTACATCGCATTAACAGTAAATGATGAAGAGTTTATGGATCCACTAAAAGAAAACTACCCCCAAAAAGAGGAGGTAATTACATTCTTAAGAAATCTCAAAAAGGAATATCTATCTACTCGTAATTATAGAAAATATTCAATGATGAACTAAATTCCTTAGTAGTACCAAACCAACATTGAATACCAATCTTATTGAATATTAGATCTATAGTATAGGAATATAAAAATCTACCAAAAACTTTCCTTCTGGATGTTCTCTAAAATCATTATGATATATTTCGAAAGGAGTTTTCTCTGATTTTGTATACCCTTGATCATTCATCCAAACAAATAAACTACTCCAAGATTTCTCGAAATCACTTGGCTTAATTTCCATACTCGCTACGATACTTCTTCCTCCAACAATAGTAAGTGGTTGTATTTCTCCTTCAGATTTAATTTTATGATCCAATAATAGAGAGATACTCATTCGCACTTTATCTGGTGAAGTTACCTTAAAGCTATCGTGAAATACCCTTGCAACTTTAGTCTCTTTGTCATTCATTACACCATTGGATTTTCCCCATTTAAAGAGTCTTTCAAAAGTATTTTCGATACCTTCTACTCCAATATGTGTAATGCTGGCTAAATGTAAATCTGGTACTTCTTTTATTTCAATCTTTGTATTCATCTCAATCCATTTTAAGTGATTAGTTATGTTACAAATGTATTGCTCAAACAACAGCTCTTCTTTTCCATTCTTGCTTTTCACTTTTCCGATCTTGCTAAACTTATTGGGAAGCTGTTTTCTAAACTCACTTGGACTTACTCCATAAAACTTTTTGAACGCTTTAGTTAGTGAAGAATTACTACTAAAACCAAACTGAAAAGCTACTTCGGTTATACTTACTGTTTCCTTATGCATTAGGATAGAAGCTATTTTTTCTAAACGTCTTCTTCCGATATAGGAGTTTAAGGTTTCACCTATGATGGCTTTAAAAATACGATGAAAATGAAATGACGAATATGAAGCTACATTTGAAATAATATCTAATGACAACTCTTTATCGAGATTATGATCAATATACTCAAGCACCAAATTAATTCTCTGAATATATTCTTTCCTTAGAAACTGTTCTGAATCAAACTCCATAGTATTTATTGTCCACTTTTTAATCTAAATCTTCTCTACTAAGATCCTGGTGAAAATCTTTTGTATTCTTAAAACCTAATTCTTCAAGTTTTTCAAAATATGGAATATAATCAGACTCTGTAAATTCATAAGAATCAACTTCCCACAAAAAGTGTATGATCCATTGATACCATCTCGCAGGATTAGGATACTTTTTCAGATAAGTTACACGCTCATCAAAAGATAAATCTTGTTGATCTAACCATTCATCCAAAATCATGATATGCGTTTCTCCTCCACCCATTCTCCATCCAACACTATATGGATGGGCATTAGGTGCATATATCCATGGTGGTGGAATATCACCATACTTTTGTATAAGCTCTTTGCTGTTTTTTATATACCATTCGGCATCTTTATATTTCCCCATCTACCTATTTTTATAGAACAGAGTTGAATATAAAGAATATAAACTAACTAAAATTGTATTTTTAAATTTTGATCAAGATTTGAATTCCATTCAAATTCTATAGTTATTAAACCCTTTTCTTCATTCCAATCAAATTCTGTAGCTCGATCTCCAATAAGAATAGATTCTGGAGCTTTTGAGATATTATGAATCACTAAAGAGACGCTTCTTTTAGTTTTTTCAAAATTAGCTCCTGTTTCTGCAGTAAAGTTCATTGAAAGTATGGCATCAGTAGTAGAACTTTCAAAAGTTAAAAGTTCATATTTACCTTTTTCATAGGCATTCGGTGTACTTCCATCATCATCATATAAAATATCACTGCTCTTTTTAACAGTTGCATCATAATAATAATGTAAAGTCAACTCTTTTGTGTTATAAGATTCTGTGTTTTGTAGGGTAGCAACCATAGGAATAAATGCTCCTCCTCTTACAAAAACTGGTATGTGGTTTTCTTTAGTCTCCACTGTAATATATCTTCCTCCTTCATATTTCTTCCCCGTATAAAAATCAAACCAGTTTGCTGTTTTAGGAAAATACACATCTTTAGAAGCAACTCCAGGTTTTACAACTGGCGAAACTAAAAAATTATCTCCCCACAAATATGTATTAGAAACTGTTTGTAATTCTTTAGTATCCGTATCCTCAAAGAATAAAGGTCTCATTAACGGTATTCCTTTTTGGTTATTTTCAAATGCCAATGTATAATTATAAGGAAGCATTTGATATCTGAGTTCGATACTTTGCTTAGCTAACTCTTTCGTTTTTGTATCATGAAAAACAGGCTCTGGTGCTATATGTTCCTGAGCATGCGGTCTATAAATTGGCTGAAAAACTCCGTACTGTAACCAACGTGTATATAATTCGGGATCAAACTTTTCACCTCCCGCAAATCCTCCTAAATCAGAATGCATATATCCTAATCCTTGAATAGCCATGGATAATGCAATCTCTGTTTGCGGTTGCAAACCTCCCCAACTTCTACTGACGTCTCCAGACCAAGGGATCATTCCAAATCTTTGAGAGCCAGAATACCCAGCACGCATTAAGATAAAAGGACGTTGATTAGGAAAATCCTTTTGATATCCTTCCTGAACCAATCTTGCCCAATCATGACCATATATATTATGTACTTCATCTGCAGATCCTGTAGCATGTAATAAAGCAGATGGATGCACTTCGGGCTCACCTAAATCTCCCCACCAACCAGCAATATTATAATCTTTGGTATAGGTTTTATAAATATTCCAAAACCAATCTTTTCCCTTTTGATCATAAATATCTACAATTCCAGTATTTCCAAAGTAAAAATCATAAGTAAAAGGGTTTCCAATAGAATCTTTTCCCAACACTTTTTCAGCTACTGCTTCTTCCCACTTTTTAGAAGTTGATAATATAAATGGCTCTGTAATTAATATCGTTTTGACTCCTTGATCTTTGAAATCATTAATCATTTGTTTTGGATTAGGAAATGAATCTTTTAAAAACTCAAGATTTCCCATATGACCTTTAATATCTTTACCAAACCAATAGATATCCAAAATAACTGCATCCACAGGAATAGAATCCTTTTTAAACTTAGCAATTGTTTCTTTTGTTTCTCTTTCAGAATGGTATCCAAAACGACTGGCAAAATTTCCAAAAGCCCATCTAGGTGGTAGCGGTTGTTTTCCTGTTAAGTCTGTATATTGATCCATTAAGTCTTTCCAATCATCTCCTGCAACTACCTGATATGTTTTTCTCCCATTTATCGTTTCATAACTTAGTGTATTATCTTTCTTGCTATCGATATCAAGAAATCCAATCGGTGCATTATCAAAATGAACAGCATATTTTTTTGATGATAAAACAAGTGGCATGGTATAATTCATCAATTCAGAACGGGTCTCATAACCATAATGCGCTCGATTATACAGTTGTAATCGATTTCCTCTTCTATTCATCCCAACTACTCGAGATCCAGCTCCGTAAATCACTTCTTCTTTATCTAAATTAAAATTTAAGATCTCTGTAGTATCTGTTTTTACGTACCCATCTTTTTCAGAAATAAGCTCTTTGTCATTGTACAAATAAGATATATGAAAAGGTTCTTTTGAGATGAGTACACTAATTCCATTTGCAACTCCATAAGTGATTAGTTCATCCGTTTCAGTTACATTGGCTTCTATTCCATTTTTCAGAATTACTGCATGAGATGATGCATTATAGGTTTCACCAGTAGGTATAAAAGAAGTCTCTACAATTTTATTCGAATATAGTTTGATAATATATTTTCCATTATCTCTAGGAATTTCTATAAAACCATCTTTTTTATAAGTACTATAATTAGAAATGGCATTACTATAATTATATTTACAAGAAAGTGATAAAAAGGTAAACACTCCTAAGAGCAAAATAGAAAATAATCTTGAATTCATTTGGTATAGAGTTTTCGACAATAGATAAGAGTCAAATATAGCAGAATCCCTTTACAATAGGGATATAACAACAAACGCTCTGATCGAATTATTAAATTTTCATCGAAATTCAAAAAACGCAACAAAAATCACAACAGACTACTACAACGTTTTCGTTATACCAATAGACAAGCGGTTCCTTAAACGTAAGCGTATTCATACACTTATACAGTAATATAAAACACCTAACCTTAAGCTAAACATTTCTTGAGATACACTAAACATTTTGGTAATACCGAAACTATACTTTTAGAGTATTAATAACCAATTTAATCTTAATCGTATCACACATGAAAAATCATTCTTACTCTATGGTAAGTAGATTCAAGAAAACACTATGTGTTTCAGCTTGTTTAGGCTTACTTTTCTCTTCTTCAACTTTTGCACAAAAACAAAAAGATGAAACCAAACCATCCTTTGATCTTCCAAAAGACAATCATTATGGTAAAGAGGTTTATGCCAAAGGTAAAGGTAGATCATTCAGAAATTTTGGAGATCTATTATTCTCGCGAGCAGTATTAGACGCGTCTAGCTTTTCTGAAGGACCAACTTCTGGTTTATTTATTGGAAATGGTCCAATCAACCTACAAGAACTTCCATTTATAGGTAAACAACCGATTCAGGGTTTCTCTGCTGTAATAAATAACTTCGACGGAACATTCACTGCAATGTCTGATAATGGTTTTGGTAGCATTGAAAACTCTGCGGACTATAACTTACGTTTATACAAAATTAGACCTAGATTTGAAACGTTCTTTGGAAGAGGTGAAGGAGATATCCAAGTGCTTGATTTTATCGAACTAAGAGATCCTAATGGATTGATTCCTTTTGCTATTACCAACCACTTCAGTAATGAGAGAATACTTACAGGTGCTGATTTTGATATCGAATCTATTCAGAGAACAGCTAATGGTGACTACTGGATTGGTGATGAGTTTGGCCCATTCTTACTACATTTTGATAAGAATGGTGTCTTATTAGATGCACCTTATACACTACCTGATTTAGACAATCCTGGCAAAGAATTAAGAGCTCCGCAAAATCCTTTTAGCGAAGAAGCTAGTGCTATTAGAATTATGAATGCAATGCGTTCACATGCACAAGCAAATGGCAGTAAAGCACCAGTAATGTCTCCATGGTTTGTAATGTTAGATGATAATGATACAAATACATTGGTAGGAAGTAGAACCACTCCTACAAACGGATTATCAGAGGCTTCTAGCGAATTGTTTAATGTTTCTTCTTTAAACAGAGCAGGACACCCTGTGGTAGTTTATACTGTTAATGATTCTGAGAACATGAATCGACTATTAGATCTAGATCTGCAAGGTATCATTTCGGATCGTCCTGACTTATTATTAGAAGCAGTTCAAAATTTTGATAAAAACCAAGATGGGCGTTCGGACTATTTAGATGAAGAAGGACTTATCGATGTAAATCTTTTCGATGCTCAAGGACATCGTGGAGCTAGAAACTTACGCCCTGAAAACACCTTACCTTCTATGGAAGCTGCATTAGATCACTTAATGCCTACTTTAGAAACGGATTGCGGAATTACCTTAGACAAAGTTCCTGTTTTGGATCATGATCCACATATCGAAGCTGTAAAAACAAGAAAAGCAGATGGAACCCCTTATGAATTTGAGGATGAAGTATTGGTAAAAGATCTTACGATAGCTGAAATTCAAAATACTTTTATTGCAGACAAAATATTAGCTGGTAGACCTGTACAAACAAATGATCTAGCCTTATCTCCTGTATCTGTAGCTTTTGCTAATGAAAGAGGATTTATCGATCCTTATATCATGCCTTCTTTACAACAACTATTTGATTTTGTTGAGTTTTATGTGGAGTATTATAAAAATGGTGCTGGAGCATCAACACCAGATGCTACTAGACGATGGAAAAACGCGTCTAAAGTTCGTTTCAACATAGAAACAAAAATAAACCCGAGAACTGATGTAGATGATCGTGGAGATGTATTCGCAGAAAGAACTGTAGATCCAGAAACCTTTACACAAGCGATCGCAGATATTATCGTAGCCAACAATTTAGAGGATCGTGCAGATATTCAAAGTTTTGACTTTAGAACTTTACTGATCTCTCAAAAGCAATATCCTTCTATTAGAACGGTTTGTTTATTTGGTGATTTTCCAAAAGTAGGAGATGCCGGTGATGGAACAAATCTTCAGGATCAAAATGGTGAAAACACTCCTTGGTTAGCAGGAATGTACTGGCCATATAGAGTAACAAAATTAGATACACCTTTTAATGTAAAACAAAGTGGTGGTTTTGAGGGAATGGCTTTAACCACTGACAATACAAAATTACTACCATTATTAGAAAAACCATTAGAAGGTAGCGAATCTAATAACTTATTGATTCACGAATTTGATCTTGCTAGTAAATCATACACAAATAACAAATATGAATATCCGCTGAACGAAAGAGCAACTGCTATTGGTGATTTCATAATGTTTAGTGGAACAAGAGGGTTAATCATTGAAAGAGATGGTTCTCAAGGAGATTTAGAAGGTTTTAAAGCCATCTATGAAATCGAATTAGATCAGGATTCTACTTTAGTACAAAAGAGATTAAACGTTGATCTATTAAAAATAAGAGACCCAAGAAGAATTTCTGAGCCAGGATTACCTGGTGATGTAGGAATTGGAAGAGATTTTGCTTTCCCATTTGTTACTATAGAGAGTGTAGTAGTATTTAATCCCTTCCTTATTGGAGTATTAAATGACAACAACTATCCATTTAGTGTAGGAAGACATGTGGGCGAAGGATTACCAGATGATAATGAGTTTATCTTGCTATGGTTAGATCAACGATTAGGAATGCCGTGGTATACGAAAGAAAATACTACCTCAAGACTTCAAAATGATGATTTTAAAGCATACCCAAATACTTTTACGAATAAGGTAACTTTTGAGTATGCAAAAAATGACATCAAATCTGTAGCGATTGATATTTATGATGTAGCAGGAAATCTTGTGAAAAAAGTGGACAATACTTCTAATATTAATGAGAATGGTTTTGAATATACCTGGGATGCATTATCCGACGGAGGTGCTACAATAGCTACAGGAATTTACTTTGCCATTATAGAAGTGGATGGCGAATTCATTAAGAAAAAACTTGTAAAAAAATAAATCTAATGTATTAACCAACTTGCTAAAACCAAAAAAGACCTGTTTATTATGAACAGGTCTTTTTCTATTTGTAATTTTCTTTTTGTTTCTTATTGGCTTCTAGGATATAAAAAGGATTGTGCTACTTCAAAATCCACTACTCCATCCTTACGTACATCGTAAATAATAAATAATTGACCCCAATACACTCCATCGGTAAAATCTGCGATAATCCATTTATGATTTAACAATCGCACCTTATTAATTGCCATGTTTCCTTCCATTCCTGCATAAGGAACTATTGGATTATCAGCTCCAGCTTTGTTTTGAGCTATAATTTGGTCACTAATCGTTAATTCCAGTTTTTCTGCATCATAACCTTGTTCTTCGAAATAATTGATTGCTTCTTCATCACTTTCCAAAGAAAAATAAGTAAGTTCTAAAACACGATCTATCAACGAATCTCTTTCTAGATTTTTAGTTTCAATTTCTTTATCCTTTTCTGCTATTGTGGCCATTAGATTCTCAATCTTACCATCGTAAGATTCTTTGGCTTTTTTCGCATTCATGAACTGAAATAAAACGAACAAGACAGAAAAAATAAATAGGTATAGAAATATTCTACTTCGCATATTAAATGGTAATTTTTAAATTATCGTACGCCAAAAATACATTTTTGGGGAGTTGTTTTTGTACTTCTTCATGAAAGCCTAACATATGGCTAATATGTGTGAGATATGCTCTCTCGGGCTTTACTTCTTCTATAAATGCCAAAGCTTCGTCTAAATTAAAATGAGAATGATGTGGTTCTATTCGAAGTGCATTGACCACTAACACCTTTACTCCTTTTAATTTTTCGGTTTCTTCTTTCTCGATCGTTTTCATATCTGTTAGATAAGCAAAATCTTTAAATCTAAATCCAAAAACTTGCAATCTATTATGCATAAGATCAATGGGCATCACATCCAGGTTACCCAGTGAAAATGGTTGGTTAGTTAGTTCATTTTCTATAACACTGGGTGCTCCTGGATATTTATTTTCTGAAGAAAATATATAACTAAATCTTTCTCTTAAAGCTTCTAATACTCGTTTATGCGCATATACTGGAATATCACCTTGTCTAAAAAAGAATGGACGTATATCATCCATTCCCATGGTATGGTCTGCATGTTCGTGTGTAAAAAGAATTCCATCAATTCGTGTTACCTTATTGGCTAGCATCTGTTGTCTAAAATCAGGACCACAATCAATTACATACTGATATTTATCCCAAGAGACAAGTACAGATACTCGTAATCTTTTATCTTTTTGATCTTCACTTAAACAAACAGGATGTGTGCTTCCTATGATTGGAATTCCTTGTGATGTTCCGGTTCCAAGAAATGTAATTTCCATATTTAACTATGCGTACAAGCAAATGTACTTATAATTTTTTTGCGCCAAAAGTAATTCATTTCTACAGTTATTATTTATATCAATTATAAAATGCGAAAAATTACGTTCACTTTTTTTTAATAATCCTTAATCTATTAGTAACTTTACGTTAAACAAAAAAAGCCCATTTTGCTATGCCTATTACGATTATGGGAGACAAAGAATTTGAGTCTGTCCCTTCAATTAAAAGTAAAGCCTTACGAATTAATTTAAATGCCAATATATATGGCACCTTCGCTGAGATTGGTGCCGGACAAGAAACTGTACGAAATTTCTTTAGAGCTGGTGGTGCTTCAGGTACTATCGCGAAAGCCATGAGTGCTTATGACAAAGACTTTAGTGATGCTATCTACGGAATCGAAGATGATAAACGATATGTGACAGAAGCACGGTTAAAGAAAATGCTGAAGCACGAAGTAAAATTAGTCGAACAACGTATCAGCAGAGAAAAACATCCAAACAAATTATTTTTTAGTTACGCCAATACTGTTGCTACTATTGACTTTGCAAAAAAATATAAAGGTCATGGATGGGTAGGTATCAGATATCAAACGAAACCAGATGAAGATTATAATGAGATTATTCTTCATATTCGTTTTCATGAAAATGATGCCAAGTTACAACAGATGACACTTGGTATATTAGGAGTAAATTTAATTTACGGAGCCTACTACAAGTATGATAATCCAAAAAAATTACTTCGATATTTATACGATCATTTAGATAAAGATCAAATCGAAATTGATACCATTAATTTCTCTGGTCCGAGATTTAAGAAAGTAGATAACCGATTGATGAGTTTACAATTGGTTAAAAATGGAATGACTGAAGCTGTAATGTTTGGTCCTGATGGTAATAACGTTTTACCAGCAGCTGTATTATACAAAAAGAACATTCTCGCACTTCGTGGTAGTTTTAGACCAGTGACCAAAGTAAACATGGATATTTACAAGAAATCATTAAACATGTTTCTTAATGAGAATAAGGTAAATAAGAATAAAACCATAGAGATTTTTGAAATTACACTTTCTAACCTAAGAGCAGAAGGAGAAATCGATGAAGAAGATTTTATGTCTAGAGCCAGGTTGTTATGTTCATTAGGACAAACTGTAATGATCTCCAACTTCCAGGAATATTATAAAGTTGTAGAATATTTCTCCAATTATACCAAAGAGCGAATGGCTTTATCTATGGGGGTAAATAATCTAGTAGATATTTTTGACGAAAAATATTATCGACACTTAAGTGGTGGTATTTTGGAAGCTTTTGGAAAATTGTTCTTTAAGGATCTGAAAGTATACCTCTACCCTCTTAAAAATCCAAAGACAGGAGAGCTTACAACCAGTGAAAATCTGAAAGTACATCCAAGAATGAAGGAATTATACAAGTTCTTTAAATATAATGGTAAACTGCAAGATATTGTGGACTATGATCCTACGATTATGGATATTTTCTCTAGAGAAGTTTTACAAAAGATACAAGACGGAGAATCTGGTTGGGAAGAACAACTACCAGAACTTATTCCAGAAATGATTAAGGAGAATAATTTCTTCGGATATAAAGAAACAGAGACCGTTTAATTATATTGATGATCAAATGAATTTCTATTCATAGAAAACAACAAATAGCTACCTTTTGAGGTGGCTATTTGTTTTTATACCTAACAAAAAAATGAATAACACCAAAATCATCGTCTTTGATTTATATAATACTTTGATCGAAATTACACAACAAAATCATTTCTTTCTACAGCTTTTTAAAAAGTCAAAAAATGGTTTTGGGTTAAAGATTTCAGCATATCTCCAATGTATAATGAAAAACGATATTGGTAACTTAAAAAATATGTTACCTGAGGATTTTAGTTTTTTATATAGTCAAAATTTTTCTATTCTTGAACAAGAATTAAATTCAATACATGTGTACAAAGAGACTTTTGGAGTTCTCGAAGATCTAAAAAATGATTATAGGTTATTTTTAATTTCCAATTTAGCCTCACCATACAAGGAACCATTTTTCACAAACAATCTGAATCAATATTTTGAGAAGGTAATTTTCTCCTGTGATTATGGTATTTTAAAACCGAATAAAGAAATTTTTCAGGAGGTTGAAAAAATCACAAAGAACAAAGCTTCTGAAATACTCATGATTGGTGATTCGCTTAAGTCTGATATCATAGGTGCTAAAAACATGAAGTGGAATTACTTAAAAATTAATCGAAATACTGAGATTTCAAATAAATATGAAATAAAAAACCTAAATGAAATAAGAAAACACCTAAAACCTAGTTACATCAATTTACAGAAATAAAGCACAAATGAAGATTCAAAATATTTTTATAACATTCATATGCTGCCTCCTTAGCAATATAGTTTTAGCTCAAAATAAGCATACTACTACTCCACTTTCAATTGGAGAAAAAATCGAATTTCAATCAAAAATTCTAAAAGAAAAAAGAGTACTGAATATTTATTTACCTCATAAATACTCTAAAGATTCTATAAAAACGTATCCTGTAATTTATCTATTAGATGGTTCTATAGATGAAGATTTTATTCATATATCAGGTCTCGTACAATTTGGTTCATTCTCCTGGATTCGCATGATCCCAGAATCTATTGTAGTTGGTATAGCCAATGTAGATAGAAAAAGAGATTTTACCTATCCTACTAATAATAAAAAAGACAAAGAGGATTTTCCTACTACAGGTGGATCAGAAAATTTTATCAATTTTATTGAAAAAGAATTACAACCCTTCATAGAGAAAAAATACAAGACAACTACTACTAAAACTATCATAGGACAATCCTTAGGCGGACTTTTGGCAACAGAAATTTTATTTAAAAAACCTAATCTTTTCGATAACTATATCATTACAAGTCCTAGTTTATGGTGGGATGATGAATCGTTACTTACATATGTTCCTACGCCTTATAACTCTGAAAAATCAATTTATATTGCTGTTGGTGAAGAAGGGGAAATTATGAAAAAAGTTGCTAAAGAATTATATGACAAATTACAATTACTACAGAACGATAATACCGAATTGTACTACGAATTTTTCGAAAAGCAAAATCATGGAGATGCATTACATTTAGCAGTCTATAACGCTTTCGAAAAAATCTTCAAATCTAAAAAATAAAAAAATGGCTTCTGATCAAAACTTTGTAGATTTTGTAGTAGGACAAATCAAAAATACTGGAGAAATAACTGCAAAAAAGATGTTTGGAGAATATGGAGTATATGCTGACGGTAAAATGTTTGGTCTTATTTGTGATAATAAACTATTTATAAAACCTACTACATCAGGAAGAGATTTTATTAAAAATGTAGTGGAGGCTCCTCCCTATCCTGGAGCTAAACCAAGTTTCTTGATCGAAGAAAAAATAGAGGATTCGGATTGGTTAAGTGAACTAGTGAGCATTACCATTAAAGAACTACCTGATCCAAAACCGAAGAGAAAAAAGAAGAAAAATTCTTAAATACTATAGAACCTCTAAAACATCAAGTATAAGAATAAAATTGAAAAATAAGAGTAACAATTAAGTGCATAATGATACATATAATAAAGTTAGATGCAATTAGAAGAAATAAATGTTTAAAAAATATACTTCCATAGAAAACACATACCGTGACGAATTTTTAGATAGAATTAAAGGTCATGGATTTTGGGATGATGAGTTTATTGTTCAAGAGAAAGTTCATGGAGCCAATCTAAGTTACTGGACAACAAATGGGGAAGACTTTTTTTCTGCAAAAAGGACTGACCAAATATCTAATGATGAAAAATTCTATAATCATGATTTGATTCTAAAACGAATAGAACCTAAGCTTAAAAACATTTGGTTAGACTTAAAAAGTGAATTTGAGGACTTAAAACAACTAACAATTTTCGGAGAAATAATTGGTGGAGATTATCCTCATAAAGAAGTTGAAAGTGATAAAAAATCAATAATGGTTCAAAAAGGAATATTTTATAGCCCTAAAAATCACTTTTACGCTTTTGATATCTTAATCAATTCAGAAATCTATCTAAATGTTGATGTGTCTAATGAACATTTTGAAAAACAAAATTTGCTTCACGCTAAAACTGTGTTTAGAGGAAATATCAACGAATGCATGAATTATCCTAACGATTTTAATTCAACGTTACCTAAGGAATTCAATCTTCCTGAATTAGTTCCAAACATTGTCGAGGGAGTAGTTATTAAACCAACAAAAACAAGACATTTCAATAATGGTGTTCGAGTTATTCTTAAGAATAAGAATGAGAAATGGTCTGAAAACAAAAAATATCATAAATCCATAAAATTGGAAGATGAACTTTCTGATAAAGTGGTTAAGCTTCAAGAAGCCATTTTAACCTATGTAACTGAAAACAGATTGAATAATGTTATTAGCAAAATTGGAGAAGTTTCTCAGAAGGATTTCGGAAGAGTATTGGGGATGTTTAATAAAGATGTTGTAGAGGATTTTTTGAAAGATTATCATCAAATAACTGACCAACTGGAAAAAAAAGAATTGAAACTGATTACTAAATCCTTTGCTAAAACTGCAACCGAATTAGTGAACGATAAAATAAAAAGCACCTAACAATTTGTATATTGCATATGCTCCCTTCGGGAAGCAAACGCAACATACAAGGAACGATATACTCTCTTGAAAAACTATATTTTTATTCTTATTTCTATTGCAACCTTTAGTTGTTCTCAAAACAAAGACAATATTATAGAATTTGAAAAAGTCCTGGGAGCTAAAGAAACAAAAGCTCTGGATTTATTAGTTTCTGATTTCGAAAAGAATCTAAAAAAGATTTATCCAAAGTTATCCACTGAAAAAGGTTACACACAGTATTTAAAGGACTTAATTTCTAAACCACCTACTCATCCAGAAAAGTTTAATTTTCAATCTGATAAAACAAATTTAGAATTTCATAAAAGTGGATTATGGGATGATATTTATAGCAAAGCCTCCGAATCAGGCTTAACAGTTAACACTACCGGAAAATACATTCAGGCTCTATTTAGTATTAAAAAACCAGACTCTTTGATAAAAGTATATAGAGAAAAACGAAAGGCAGTTGGTATGATGCAAAATGAATTATTTGTTAATGGAATTTTGAACTCTAATCCAAATTTCAACAATTATTTTCATAAGCGAATTGTTGTTCTAGAATTTAGTTTTTAAACATAACCATATAGCTAGTAAAAAGACAAAACGGATTTGCATAAAAAAGTGACAACTCATTAAGAATCATCACTTTCATCTTTTCGTTTTTTGGGTAGTCTTTTTGCTTCTTTTAAGCTTTTATTGATCATCCATTCGATCTGTCCGTTCACGCTACGAAATTCATCATCTGCCCATTTTTCGATCTGCTTAAACATCTCTGGGTCTATTCTTAGTACAAATGATTTTCTTTTACTCACAATTAAGAATTTAGAGTTCCAGCATTTACTACCGGAACAGCTTCTTTATCACCGCATAAAACTACCATTAAATTACTTACCATAGAAGCTTTTTTATCATCATCAAAGTCTATGATGTTATCCGTAGACAATTTTTGCAACGCATCTTCTACCATACCTACCGCTCCTTCTACTATTTTCTTTCTAGCTGCTACAATAGCAACAGCTTGCTGTCTTTTTAACATAGAACTTGCAATCTCTGGTGCATATGCCAAATATCCAATTCTAGCTTCCATCACTTTAATACCAGCAATTGCCAAACGCTCGGTAACTTCGTTTTCTAAAGCTTCATTTACTTCATCCATACCCGATCTAAGTGTAAATTCAGCTTGCTCATCATCGAAATTATCATATGGATACGATCCCGCCAATTTACGAACGGCAGCATCGGTTTGAACCTTTACAAACTCTTCATAATTATCTACATCAAAAGCTGATTTATAAGTATCTGCTACCTGCCAGACCAAAATTACATTGATCATGATGGGGTTTCCGATTTTATCATTCACCTTTACACGTTCACTATCAAAATTTCTAGCTCTTAATGAAATTTTCTGACGACTAAAAAAAGGATTTGCCCAAAAGAAACCATTATCTCTAACCGTTCCTTTATAAGCTCCAAACAATACCAACACCTTAGAACTATTTGGATTGACTATAAAAAAACCTTTCACTATTAATATAATTGGTAGTATAAAGATTAAAAATAATGGATTATCCATTGTTACCAAACCTACTATCGTACCTACAATAAATACTAGCAGTACCATAAGCATTACATATCCATTCGTTGCTTTAATTTTAGTCTCTTTATTCATAATGATATTATTTTGATATCACAATAATACTAAATTTATTTGAATTTTGAAAATCACAGATCATAAAACAGGTAAAACTAGCGCAATTATCACATTCAAATTCTTAGGAAGTATTATAAGAATGAAATAATTATTTACATAACTTAGAGGCTCTAAAACATAAAACAGTGTTATAAACAAATGGCCGCATTTAATATTCAGGTAAATCCAAAAGTACAATCGGTGTATGATTCATATCCCAATCATATTCACCCAAAAATTATGGACCTTAGAAACTTGATAATTAAGACAGCAAAAGAAATAGAAGGAATATCTAATATAGAAGAAACCCTAAAATGGGGAGAACCAAGCTTCTTAACTAAAAAAGGAAGTACCATCCGAATAGATTGGAAAAAAGGCGCACCCGATCAGTATGCAATGTATTTTCAATGCACTAGCAAACTAGTTACCACCTTTAGAGTAGTTTATAAAGACACTTTTCAGTTTGAAGGAAATAGAGCCATTGTTTTCCCTTTAGATTTTAAAATTCCTGAATCAGAGCTCAAAAGCTGTATAAAGGCTGCCTTACAATATCATTCTGTAAAACATTTACCTACTTTAGGCATGTAGATCCGCCAGAGTAAGTTGATGATAATTCGATAGGAAAATGTTTTTAGACTTTAAATATTCATCAATTTTATAATGGAATCTATAGAAATCTCATCAGTAAAAATCTCCATAAAGTTCACAGAACATTCAAAGAATATTCAAATAACTTCTCTCGTTTTCAAACTGTTTATGTTTTACTGGCGAGGAGATCCTTGGAACATTGACGCTTCTAGAACAAAGAAAGCCATATGTCTAGTAAATATGGCTTTAAGTTGTAAAGGTTAATTTTTAATTAATTTTTTAACCACCCTATCACCTGAATTATTCTTTATTTTTAACAAATAGACACCTTTCGTTAAAGAAGACACGTCTATTTCCCTTGATTCTAATTTTTTACTGATTATTTTCTTTCCTTGCATATCATAAATATCTACAGATGAAATATCTAAGGAACTGAAATTTTTAATATAAATAGAAGTATTTGCTGGATTTGGATAAAAGGAAACTATTTCCTCATTAAACTCAATATCCTCATTAGATAGAGTATTATCATGAACCAATTCTACCACACCCCAACAGGAATCAAAAGTACCGATATCTAAAGTGATATTTCCAGAATTATCTGTCTGTACAGAAAGATCCACAGATTGCTTACCAGGAATGTGAAGTTTTGCTCCTACAATAGCATTTGGGAAAACAGCAGATGGAATTTGCACAGAAATATCACTATGGCCTTGAGCAGCATCATTAGAAGCATCATATTTTCTATTGACTAAATGCAACACATAAGGCGCATCGGGATCATTAGAAGACTTTCTTGGCAAGGCAGAGATTAAATAATTGACCCACTGATTATTACTTAAAACATTAATCTTCCATGAGGTAAGTCCAAGTATATCTCCTGAATTATTCATAGAAACTATATTAGTACCACTAGAGTTAATAGTTGCATTTTGCTCTGTCGTTAAATATTGAATATCACTATCATGCACTACCACATCATATTGCGATAATTCTGAAGCAGAAGGATTTATAGGTTGATCAGGATCCCCGAATATTTTTAGATCAAATGAAATATTTCTTGTTACTAAATAATCAAGTGTTTGACGTGCATTCGAACTACCGGACATTCCACCTTCTAATAAAGAAGCGTAGACAGAATAAGCAAGAGCCACGTTCGACACTGCCTGATAATCATCAAATAAATCGCTATGATCATGAACAAATGCGTATAAATCTGCAAAATTTTCCCAACCAGTATCCCAAGTATTGCTTCCTCCTATCCATACTCTACCTGGAATTGTAAAAATAGAGCCAGTAGCATATGCTTGTGCAATCCATGCTCGGGCTTGTCTAGGAGAATTTCTATTATACAACGCCTGAAATGCATCTGGATATGGAAAATATATTAAAGTTTTATCAAGAGCTTCAGCAGCTTTATAATGTAATAGCGGCTCTGTAGAGGGACTTGTCGCCGGATCATGAGGATGACCATATTCTCCTGCTAGATATGTTAATCGATCGGAGAAAACAAACCCTCTAGGTTCCACTACGTTTGTAGTTGCTCCAATGTCGATACCAGGTCTAATTGTATCTATATAATCAAATAGCTCTTCCATTGTATCATTTAGAGATTGGCGCTGGAAATAAACAAAATCCTTATATAATGGTATATTACCTTCTATACTATTTGCTTGACCTCTATAACTTTGAAGCGTAAATCCTCTATTAATTAGGAACTGACGATAATCAAAATTATCAATATTATTAATTCCTTGATTCATAAGTTGCTGAGTGGTGTACTTATCTTTCATATATGCTCTAAAACCATTCATCGAATGCACAGAAAAATCTCCTCCTAGCCAATGCAACGTTCTTGTAGCAGATGTTTGTGAATCAAACATCATATGTGTTACAGGTGCTAAAGTCATTCGATCTACCTGATATTTTAACCATTCCAAAAAATCCGGCCCTTGATGGCTCATCCAACTATGAATCTGACCATTATATGTACCTCCATTATCCGCAGCATTTCCCCAATGAATATTATTACCATTAAGATCTTTTGCCCAATACGATTCTGGATCATCCATAAAATCAACCATCCATTTCCATCCCCAATCAAATTCTCCTCTACCAAAATAATACTTACCATTTGAAGTACGATTTTCTACTTTTGTAACCCATTGATTCATTGCCGCATCAGACTCAATACTTGCATTTGGCATAAATCCCCAAAAAATACCATCAGCTTTATATTGATCATAATTAAAAGGAGTAGCTGCTGATTCTTGTGTAAATAATACAGTGGATTTATTTATTAAGGAATTAGATGTTTGTGCATAAATATTAATACAATAAATAATAATAATAATTAGAGTGAGTGAAGTTCTTTTCATAGGTTTTAATTTTTTTCTCAATAATTAACTTTGGTTGATAAAATCATGATCCAAAAATATTTCTACTACAATAAAATGTTAGAAAAGAAATAGAATTCGTTATGAGTTAACTAGTAAGTGTTTTTTTAATGATTTGGTAGCTTTTTTCGATCTAAAAATAGAAAAAAGCCATATGTCTGAAACATATGGCTTTTAAAAATTATGTATTGTCTAGTTTAAATCTAGTTTATAAAATCTGTGCAGCGTGTTCTTTGGTTTTTACTTTTGTAATTACTTCAGATAATACTCCATTTTCATCAATAACAAAAGTAGTACGATGAATACCATCATATTCTTTGCCCATGAATTTTTTTGGTCCCCAAACACCAAAAGCTTCGATAACCTTTTTATCCTCATCAGCTAATAGAGGATAAGGCAATTCATATTTATTTTTGAAATTTTGTTGTCTTTTTGCACTATCGGCACTCACACCAAGAATCTCATACCCTTGAGATTGGAACGTTTGGTAATTGTCTTTCAAGTTACAAGCTTCGGCAGTACAACCTGGTGTGCTCGCTTTAGGGTAGAAAAAAACGACAAGTTTTTTTCCTTTATAATCTTCTAAACTAATGGTATTACCATCTTGATCTAGTGCCGAGAAGTTTGGAGCTTTATCTCCCGCTTTTAATGATGTCATATTATTATGGTTAATTATAAAAATTAAATTTTGTTTAAACTTTTTTGTTAAAGTTAGAACAAAATTATTTTTCTGAAACAATTTTATTAAAAATTTATGTTTTTATTAGATTCTTAAAAACATACAAATATTCATATTTTAGCACAAAAATAAGTTATGACTAAAAAGGAAAAAGTAGATTTCACCATACATACTCTTAAAGAGTTATATCCAACCATCCCTATTCCCTTAGATCATAAAGACCCATATACTTTACTGATTGCCGTTTTAATGAGTGCTCAGAGTACTGATGTGAGAGTTAACCAAATCACTCCACTCCTATTCGAACGTGCTGATAACCCCTACACTATGGTAAAGTTATCTGTGGAAGAAATTAGAGAAATTATCAAACCTGTAGGATTAAGTCCAATGAAGTCCAAAGGTATCCATGGATTATCACAAATACTAATTGACCAACACAATGGAGAAGTTCCACAAAGTTTTGAAGCACTGGAAGCATTGCCAGCAGTTGGACATAAAACAGCCAGTGTAGTAATGTCTCAAGCCTTTGGAGTACCAGCATTTCCAATAGACACACACATACATCGTTTAATGTATCGTTGGGGTTTTAGTAATGGTAAGAATGTTACTCAAACCGAAAAAGATGCAAAACGTTTGTTCCCAAGAGAATTGTGGAATGATCTACATCTTCAGATCATATGGTATGGACGAGAATACTCTCCTGCGCGAGGATGGAATCTAGATAACGATATTATTACAAAGACAATTGGAAGAAAATCTGTAATTAACGAGTATTATAAAAAATAAAAGACCTGTTTTGGAAACAGGTCTTTTACAAAGTTTAGTTTTAATTTAGAAGCGCTTCAAACTTCATTTTCTTATAATCTATAACACTTAAAGCCTTTGAGTAATTTAAAAGAAAATCTACTGTAATTTTCTTTGGTACTAATTGTTGTTGCTCCTCTTTATGAGAAGACTTAAAGTAAAATTTTGCCATATTAATTTATCTTAAATTAAGGGTTATTTTTTTATAAATAACGAGGCAAATTCTACTTTATTGCATAAAGAAATGTTAATTTGTTAGAACAATATTATTTTTCTCTATTACTTTTCTTAAGTTAATTAATGCATAACGCATTCTTCCTAAAGCAGTATTGATACTTACACCTGTTTTATCAGAAATCTCTTTAAAACTCATATCACGGTACATACGCATTACCAAAACTTCTTTTTGATCTTCTGGAAGCTCTTGTATAAGGTTTCTTAAATCTTCCTCTACCTGATCTTTAATAATTCTTTTTTCAGCATTTAAATCACCATCACTGATAACAGAAAATATACTAAACTCTCCATTATCCTCGAATTTTGGCATTCTGTTTCCTTTTCTAAAGTGATCGATAACTAAATTATGTGCAATTCTCATTACCCATGGTAAAAATTTACCCTCTTCGTTATACTTTCCAAGTTTTAGCGTACGAATTACTTTAATAAAAGTATCCTGAAATATATCTTCTGATACATCTCTATCAAAAACTTTAGAATAAATAAAACTGTAAATACGTTGTTTATGACGTTCGATTAGTGTAGAAAGTGCGCTTTCGTCACCTTTGATGTAATTATTAACCAGCACAGCGTCTGAAATAGTGTAATCCTTCATACCTATTACTTTATTTAGTACCAACAAGCTTGGGGCTCGGGCTTTGTTAAACTTTAAAGTAAAGGTGTGCTATAGGCGCTTCTTTTTTAGATTTGGTTACTTTTACAGGGGCTAATATAATAACAATCCTTGAAAATCAAACTATTTTGTGTTAATTTTTTTAACTTAACTTTCGATATAAGCACACTATTATACTTCTTAAGTTATCATTATCTTTGCGCTCACACCGCATATAGACTATGATTCAAGATATTACTACCTTAGATCCCAAACAAAATATATTAATTAAAGGAGCCAAACTGCATAATCTCAAAAACTTAGATGCAGCCATTCCCCGGAATAAATTAGTGGTAATTACCGGATTATCAGGATCAGGAAAATCTAGTCTTGCATTCGATACCTTATATGCAGAAGGACAGAGAAGGTACGTAGAAAGTTTATCTTCCTATGCAAGACAATTTTTAGGTCGACTTAATAAACCAAAAGTTGATTATATAAAAGGTATTGCTCCAGCCATTGCTATTGAGCAAAAAGTAAATTCTACAAATCCAAGATCCACAGTTGGAACAACTACCGAGATATATGATTATCTAAAATTACTTTTTGCAAGAATAGGTAGAACCTACTCTCCTATTTCTGGTAATCAGGTAAAAAAAGATACCGTTACAGATGTTATCGAATATGTAAAAACCTTTGAAGAAGGTGAAAAACTATTGTTGTTAGCTCCAATACATGTGGAAAGTGGCAGAACTGTTGAAGAAAAGCTAAAAGTATTACAACAACAAGGATATGCACGTGTAAAAGTTAATCAAACGGTATCTAGAATTGAAGATGCCACCATTAATAAAAAAGATACTGTTCATTTGGTAATTGATCGTATTATTAAGCGAGATGAAGAAGACTTTTATAATAGACTAGCAGATGCTGTAGGCTCAGCTTTTTTTGAAGGAAAAGGAACTTGTTATATAGAAACATTAAAAGATCAAAAAACACGTCAGTTTAGTAATAAGTTTGAGTTGGATGGAATAACCTTTCTAGAGCCTAATGTGCATTTGTTTAGCTTTAATAATCCATATGGAGCTTGTCCTGAATGTGAAGGTTACGGAGATGTTATTGGTATTGATGAGGATTTAGTAATTCCAAATACATCCTTAAGCGTGTACGAAGGAGCCGTTTTTCCTTGGAAAGGCGATACTATGAGTTGGTATAAAGATCAACTTGTCAATAGTGCTTATAAATTCGATTTTCCTATACACAAGCCTTATTTTGAGTTATCAGAAGAACAAAAAGAATTATTATGGAGTGGTAACGAGTATTTTGAAGGTATCGATGGATTTTTCAAAGAGCTAGAAGCAAAGGCTTATAAAATTCAGAATAGAGTAATGCTTTCTCGTTATCGTGGAAAAACGAAATGTACCAGCTGTAAAGGAAAACGTTTAAGACCTGAAGCTAGTTATGTAAAAGTTGGTGGATTAGCTATTACGGATCTTGTAGAAATGCCACTTGATGAACTGGCAACTTTTTTTAAAAATCTTGAACTAAATAAATATGAACTCCAAATTGGAAAAAGACTTTTAAAAGAAATTAATAGCAGGTTAGAGTTTTTACATAATGTAGGTCTTCAATACCTAACTCTTAATCGTAAATCAAATACCTTATCTGGTGGAGAATCCCAACGTATTAATCTTGCTACGTCTCTTGGTAGTAGCTTGGTTGGATCTATGTATATCTTAGACGAACCGAGTATTGGTCTACATCCTAAAGATACTGAGAAACTTATTAAAGTATTACAATCCCTTCGTGATTTAGGGAACACCGTTATTGTAGTTGAGCATGATGAAGATATTATGAAGGCTGCAGATGTTATTCTTGATATTGGTCCAGAAGCAGGTACGTATGGAGGTAATTTGGTAGCCGAAGGAACTTTTGAAGAAATTCTAAAATCTGATTCCTTAACCGCTAAATACCTAAATGGAGATTTACAAATTGAAGTCCCGAAGAACAGAAGAACCTCTAAATACTATTTAGAAATCCTAGGTGCAAGAGAAAACAATTTAAAAAATATTGATGTTACTATTCCACTAGGAGTGTTTACAGCAGTTACAGGAGTTTCAGGTAGTGGAAAAAGTACTTTGATTAAAAAAATAGTGTATCCTTCGATATTAAAAAAACTAGGAGGATATGGAGAAAAAGCAGGTCAGTTTACAGAGCTTAAAGGAAATTACAGTAATATCAAACATGTAGAGTTTGTAGATCAAAACCCAATTGGTCGTTCTTCTAGGTCTAATCCTGTAACTTATATCAAGGCTTATGATGACATAAGAAGTCTTTTTGCTAGTCAGAAATTATCAAAAATAAGAAACTACCAATCCAAGCATTTTTCTTTTAATGTGGATGGTGGAAGATGTGAAACCTGTAAAGGTGAAGGTGAAGTTACGATCGAAATGCAATTCATGGCTGATGTTCATTTAGAATGTGAAACTTGTGGCGGAAAAAGATTTAAAAAAGATGTACTGGAGGTAACTTATGAGGATAAAAATATCGACGACATTTTAACAATGACCATTGATAATGCACTCGATTTCTTTGCAAAACATAATCAAACAAAAATTACCAGAAAGCTTCAACCTTTGCAGGATGTTGGTCTTGGATATGTACAATTGGGGCAAAGCTCCTCTACCCTTTCTGGTGGTGAAGCACAGCGTATCAAATTAGCTTCTTTCCTAGTAAAAGGAAATACGAAAGATAAAGCTCTTTTTATTTTCGATGAGCCTACTACAGGATTACATTTTCATGATATCAAAAAATTACTAAAATCCTTTAACGAACTCATTGACAAAGGGCATTCCATACTCGTTATAGAACATAATTTAGATTTAGTAAAATGCGCAGATCATGTTATTGATTTAGGATTAGAAGGCGGAAATAATGGCGGAATGATTATAGCAGAAGGAACTCCTGAGGAAGTAAGCGTGAACAAAAAATCTTATACAGGGCATTATCTTGCTGAAAAAATTTAAAAAATTAACAAAATTGTAATATTTGATTCTGTAAAGACATGCGTTCCATTTCGGCTAAGTTCTGGAATAATAAAACGTAAAAAATGTCACTTACAGCACAATTAAAAGAAAAAGCAGCGCTATCAGCAAATAAAATCCCTGAAACTATTCAGAAAATCATGAATAATGGAATTGATAACCTGCGTGATAGTCAACTTACAGCGAGAGCTTTAAAAACGGGAGATAAAATTCCAGAAATTTCATTACCCAATGCAGCGAATAAAACCATTTCTATACAAGAGTTATTACTTAACAAAAAAGTGGTATTGTCTTTTTATCGCGGAGGTTGGTGTCCTTATTGTAATCTTGAACTAAGAGCTCTACAGCAATATCAAGATAAATTCGAAGAGCTTGGCGCTACTCTCGTAGCAATAAGCCCAGAAACTCCTGATAACTCCTTAAGCACATCAGAAAAAAACAATCTTAGCTTCGAAGTACTTTCCGATATCGATAATAAAGTTGCTAATGAATTTAACTTGGTATTTACACTACCTAAAGATCTTACAGAAGTGTATAAAGGTTTTGGTATTGATTTGGTAAAAAGCAATGGTAATGAAGATCAACAATTACCAATAGCTGCAACTTATGTAATTGATCAAGATGGAACGATCATTTATGATTTTATCAAAGAAGATTATAAAGAAAGAGCCGATCCCGAAGATATTTATAATAGTCTTAAGTAGATTATTCTAAACTTTGATTGAGATCCTATTTATCAAACATCCAAAATGCTTTGGATGTTTGATTATAATCCAGAATCTTCAGAAGCAACAGTTAACGTCTTAGAAAACAGTTTATATTCATTAATTGGATTAACAAAATTGGAATCCTTTTTTAAAGACGCCATTTTATAAGCTTCAAGAAAGTCACTAATCCTATAATCCAATAATTTTGCAGCTACAATATCCTTTTTCCACTCCCTTATTTGAGCTTTGGTCATATTTCCTTTATTAGCTCTTATCGCATGCTCTTTTAATTTATCCGTATACAAAGCACATTCACTTAATAAATACTTAAATTCTTTCGTGGGATAAAAAATTTTTGTAGTTTTAGATATACTATATTTTCTATTATTGTCTATATATGCTTGTCTATCAAGTTTTTTCTTTTGCGACGTATAATCTAGTTTATCCAAAAAATCATCAGTAACAAAGTAAAACTTCATATCATCTAAATTGACAATAAGTGTATTATAATTATTGAAAATTATATGTCTTTCGGATATTCCTAATTCCTTAATACGCCATTCGGAAACCAATTCGTATTTAGAATATTGACTGTGCGTATCATTCATCATAAAATACCTCCCCATTTTCATAAATACTCCTGATAAATTATTTGGTTGTAAAGTATCTTTAATAATGAGTGCATTTTTTTTATGTTTTAAAATCTTTTCTTCAATACCAAAAACGGTTGAAACATTCTTTGATTCTGCTATAATCTTTTTAGTGTAGTCTGTATTAAGAATATATTCTTTTTGCTGTCCATATAACCCAACAATTATAAAACAACATGTTAGTAGTATAACATTTTTCATAGCCCCAATTATTATATTATTTCTCCAATTATTGTTAAAAGTATTCTTTTTTAACTCTACTAAATTAGATCTAAGCCATCCAAAAAATATATTCTTAAAGTCTTTTTAAATCATAATTTCGTCGTATAACCAATTTAATCGATAAAATTATATTTCATTGATTTTAAACAAGTAATACATTAATATTAAAGTATTTCCCCCAATTACCTATCATTTTTTATCCCATATACACAACAATAATTAAAAGTGTTTTGCACACGTAAAATAATTTTTGGCACGCCGTTTGGATATACTTTACACAAATAGCGGAAACCGAAAAGCTAATGAGTAGGTATAAAACCCAAAAACATTTTAGTTATGAAAAAAGTAATACTTTTTATTGCAGCAATGTTACTAGTTGGAACAGCTGCACAAGCGGCCGATCAAAAAAAGTCGGATCAAGTAGATAGGGTTACAAAACGCTATCGTTATGCAAAACCTATTGTATTTGTCGAAAATGGTGTGAAATTTCTTGTGTATCCTAATGGAGAAGTTGATTTTAGAACTCCAAGAAGAAGAAATTATAGTAATTGGGACTGGAATTCTTCTAATTATAATTCTCCAGGGCATAACAGAAACTATCGTAGACATAGCAATCGTTTTACTGTAAAATATGATTATTACGGAAGATTGAAACGAGTTGGTCTTATCACAATGGGCTATAATCGATTTGACCAGGTAAGAAGAATAGGTTCTGTTCTTATTCGTTATAACAGAAGAGGAAAAGTTGCCAAAATAGGTGGATTACATATCTATTACGGCAAAAGAGGCAAAATAAGATATATAGAAGGTAACGTTCATTATTACAATGGAATTAATGGATGTAGTACACCACAGGATCAATATTATAGTTATCAAAGAAGATCAAATGAAAACAATTGGAACCAGGAAGATGATTTCTATTATAAAAATAGAAAAAGAAATAAAAAGCATTATCGAGGAGACGATGACGACGATGATGATGATTAGAATAAATTAGTTAGTTGGTTAGTTTTTGAAAGCCTGTTATCCATTTGGTAGCAGGTTTTCTTTTTATATATTGATTATTTATGATCAAGCCTATTAAAAATTAAAATTAGTACATATCCTATATAGTGTTTAGGAATGATAAGCCATCTCGTACCTGCAAATACTCAAAACAACAACAAATAACTGTTTTTCAAATACTTAAACTACAAAAACGGTCTAGTATAAATAATAATTTTATGTCCAACATAAGTGGAAAAGCAATTTTTGGCACGCTGCTTGATACTATATAAATGAGTGCAAAAAACTAATTTTTACACTCTTTATAAAATCACAGATTATGAAAAATATTGTTTTACTTTTTACAGGCTTAGTGTTAGCAACTTTTAGTGCTAATGCATTGGAAACAAATACAGAAACCGTATCTCGTTATTACAATTACGGAAAATCATTCATCTTTCATGAAAATGGGGTTGAGTTTTCAGTATACGCAGACGGACAATTTGATTTCTATGTAAACAGACCAAGAGGAGGAGTTAGTGTAAACATCAATCGTCCTGGAGTAAACATTAGTTTTAATTCTGGATATAATTATGATGCCTACGTACAGTATGATGATTATGGAGCTGTAGTACAGGTAGAAAATGTACCGATCTTTTATGATTATTATGGTAGAATTAGTCAAGCTGGAGATGTATTCATCAACTACAACCGTTTTGGTAGAGTATCTAGAGTTGGTGGATTATATGTAAACTATAACAGCTATGGTAATTTTGTAAACTGTACTGGGTTCATTAATGATTTTAACAGGTATTATGTATACAATCCTTTTCACGCTTATTTTACGGTACCAGTAGTTAGCAGATGTATCGTTTTCAATAGACCTTATAGAAGATTTTATACTCCTTATAGATGTTCGTATAATGTATTCAGAAGAAACTACTTTGATGGATATTATGCAAGACCATATAGAAGTCGTACATATTATAGACCTAATCAAAGAGTTGCGTCATACAACAGAGGATATAGAGTAAATAGAGCTAGAAGTCTTGACTATAGAACTCGAGATAGAAGAACGGCAATGTATAAAAGAAATGATCGTAACTATAATACAGTAAATCGTTCTAGATCAAGAACAGTAAATAGAAACAGAACTGCTGTAAATAGAAATTCTTCTAGAAATACGACAAGAAGCAGAGCAATTACAAGAAACTCTAATAGCAGAGATAATGTAAGAACGAATAGAAGTAGAAACACCGTGACTAATAGAAGTACTAGAAGTACTGATACAAGAAGTCAGGTAAGAAGATCAGATAGAACTAGAACAAATGTTACACCTAGAAATACCGAAAGTAGAAATAGAGTACAATCTAATAACAGATCTCAGAGAACTAGAAGTGCTGTAACTAATAATAGCTCTAGAAGAGGTTCTTCAAAAGCCAGAACTTCAAGGTCTAACGGAAATAATAGATCTGGGAATGTAACAAAACGTTCTAATAACAGTCGATATACTAGTAAAGGAAGTTCTAATAGATCTCAAGTAAAAACTAGAAGAAGTAATTCTACGAATAGAGCTACAAGATCCAATAATTCTAGATCTCGTACAGCAAGAAGTAGAAGTTAATATAAAGAATTTATTTTTTTGGTTGGTTAGTTAGAAAATCCCTCAGAGTAGTATGCTTAGGCACCTCGAGGGATTTTCTTTATTGTATTATTAATATCATCCGATACTCGTAAAAAATATAAAATACTTATGTAACCAATTCCTATAAGTATACTTTTCAAACCTATATTAACTATAGGATGAAAATTAAAATCCCAAAAGTAAAAACCGAATACAAAAGTTATAATCATGATCACAATTAGAAAAGTCTTTTTAGAAAATGGTTGCATTTCAAACTTTATATTCACCAAAAAAACTTTTGTAGCATTGTAGCAAAATACTGCTACACTTGTAGCTATAGCAGCCCCTACCACTCCATATACCGGAATGAGTAACCAATTAAGAACAAAAGCAATAATTGCCATGGCAATCCCTATATATAGAATCAAACGATAGTAATCTGAATTAAATAAAATCGAATTATTATTGCCTAGTACATTATCAAATAACTTTGCTATTCCTATAAGAACTACCACCCTGATAAACAATTCATATTCATCAGGAATTAATTCAAAAAGTTGATTTACATTACATATAATCAACACGAACAATAAACCACTGATAGCAAAAAGATTTAAAGAACTTTTTTTATATAATACTCTAAGTTGTTCAAAATTCTTTTCATTAATAAATTTTGCCGTTAACGGATACGTAATTTGATGCATCGATCTTGAAGGAATAATGATTACACTTGCGATATAAGCACAAATACCATATTTAGCCACATATTCGATAGGTAGATAACGCTCTATCATTGTCTTATCCAAATCAATCAAAAGAGTAGCAACAGATCCTGCCAACAAAATCAACAAAGAATACTTAAAGACGTTTGCGAAATTTGAAGGCAATGAAAAGCTGAATGAAAAATTTAGCAATCTATATACATAAATAGCCATAATGCACAATCTCGCTATATATACAAATACAATCGCATAAATAAATTGTACTACGGTAATTACTTCTAAATACACTAAAAATAATAATACCATAAGACAAGTTCTTACAAACAATTCTTTTAAAATATTACCAAAAACACTTTTAAGTTTAACCTTAGCCCAAGCAAAAAATATCTCGAAATAAGATAAGGCAATAGCGAGCACATAAATGGTCCAAACATAAGGCTGTACAATAGTGTTATCTTCTTCAAAATAACTTAAGACATGTTCATAAAAAACTGTACCTATGGCACCAATGATAATAGCGACGCACATAGGCAAAATGAGCATTATCGTCATAAACCTATTTTGTTCCTTTTTATCAGAATAAGAAGAATAAAACTTTACAACAGTATTATGCACTCCAAAGGCCATTAAAGGCCAGATAATATTTGATGCAGAAAACAAATAAGAAACCAATCCATAGTACTCCTCTTCCAAAAATTTTGTAAAAAGAAACAAGGTATTAACAGCACCAATCCCAAAACCTAAACAAGTAATGATGACATTTTTGATCGATTGATTAGCAACTATTCCCATTATTTAATTTTAAAGCTTACCGTTAGCCAGACTTTTTAGTAACATAGACATCTCTTTGGTCAAAGATCGTCTGCTATACTTTTCAATTCCTATCGCCTGAGAATTAAGTTTTCCTTCTTTAAACTTACTAAAATATTCAAGAAGTAAACGTTTCATTTCATCATAAGCATTGTAATCAAAATATTTTCCAGAACCAGTTTCTTCTATTAATTTAGAAATATCTGCATCTCTTGGGCCAACAGCGATAATAGGTCTTTCCGAGATCATATATTCAAATAGTTTCCCAGGTATAATACATTTTGTTTCTTCTGAGTCAATTTCTATTAATAATAATACTTGAGAACTACGCTGAATCTCTATAGCTTCTTTATGAGATACATATCCTTTAATTTCTAGAAAATCCGATAAACCTGCTTCCTTAATAGATGATAAAACATCTTCGCTCACTGCTCCGACTAATCGTAGTTTCAGGTGTTCCGCAAAATCCTCATTCTCCTGTGCAATGTCGTATATCGCACGCCACAATTTCTTTGGATTTCGTCCTGATAATAGAGATCCAATATGCGAAATTGTAAAAGTAGTATCTAGTTGAATATTAGCCACCTCTTCAGTATCATATCCATTCGTAATCACCGAGATAGATTGTTTGGCAATACTAGAAAACTCTTCTTTAGTTGTATAACTCGTAACAGTTATGTGATCTGCAGATGACAACACCTCTTTCTCTAGTTGTATATGTTTATTTCTTGCGCTTCTTATAAGCTTCAGTTTTTTATGATAACCAATAGTTGTCCAAGGATCTCTAAAATCAGCTACCCATTTAATATCCAGTTTTTTCTTAAGCTCCTTCCCTATTAGATGAATACTATGAGGTGGTCCAGTAGTAATAATAATATCTATATCTTCTATGGAAATAAGGTCATTTAAAAATTTCACAGAAGGTTTTACCCAATACTTCCGTGCATCTGGTATAAAAAAATTACCTCTAATGAATAGCATAAGTTTCTGGACAAAAGATTGTTTATCTCTTCCAGCAATAATTCCTTTACTGATAGTTTTAGAATCTTTTTTAGAAAAAATTTCCGCAAAACGATACGGTTCAAAAATTGGTTGCTTAATAATAGTAACATCCGAAGGGATTTCTGAGATCAGAGATTCATCGATCAAAGGATACGTAGGGTTTTCGGGAATATATACAATAGGTTCAATTCCGAATTCCTTGAAGTATTTAACAAACTTGAGCCACCTTTGTACTCCAGGACCTCCAGCAGGAGGCCAGTAATATGTTATTAATAATACTTTCAAAACCTTGTAAGAGTGCTATTCAGAAACATCTGTTTTCCTCTTTTTATACTCAAAAAACAAAGCTCCTAAAAACAATAACCCAAAGATAATAGAACTTGCCAAAGTAATAGAACTTCCCGTTTTTACTACTTGTGGTTCAAATTTAAACTCAATAGTATGCTTACCTGCAGGAACTTTTATACCCCTAAGCATATAATTTACAGGATAAACAGTCTCAGGAGTTCCATCGATATAAGCATTCCATCCATCCTTATAATAGGTTTCCGAAAAAACAACAAATCCAGGTTTATTTGCATACATATTGTATGCTAAATGATTTGGATCTGTTTTCGAAATTGATATGGTAGAAACACTATCTTTTACTGGTTTGTAACTTTCTAACTCATCTTTAAACTCATTTCTAATAACAGCTGTGTTCTTAGTATCTATATCGTTTAAAGCATTGAATTCAGATTTATAACCATCTACAAATTTTAGTTCAGAAACAAACCATGCCGGTCCATTTATGGATGGATTCTCTTGTACCGTTAATTTTCTATCTTCATTTTGTTGTATTACGTACTTAACATTCAACATATTCACAACCTCTAGATTTCCTTGTAAAATGTGCTGATTATAAATATCATCAATCTTCCTAGGTCTTACTGCAGAATATCCATTTATAGAATTGAAGAAGTTATTGGTATGAGAATTTCTAAACCCTCTTGCCTGATCTAATACACGATAATATGACTTATCTTTTTGAATTTCTTTATCTACTGGAGTTGGTTGAAAATATTGTTTATATTCTCTTTTAGAAATAAAGGAATCACTATCTACACTGCGTCGATCTACACCTCCTAAATCCAGAATCACTAAAATACCAACTCCGACCAGCATTAGATTTTCAGAAATCTTTTTCTTTAAGGTAAACCAAAGTAATCCTGCTACAAGAAGAATAAATAACAAAGATCGAAGACTATCACTTTTCATAATCGTAATACGATCTTCTTTGATAGCATCGAATATAGCTGGTTGTTCTATAGCTAACTGTACATCATTAGGAGATTTAAAACTAAATAAGCTTCCGCCAAACAACCAAAATATCAAGCATAGTCCTCCAAACACGCCCAAAGAAATTAAGAATTTCTTTTGTCTTTCTTTAAACTCAGTTTTTTCATTAAAAAGTTGGTAGAGTCCAAATACCGCTGCAATAGGTACAACAAATTCCAATATCACCTGAATACTGGAAACAGCCCTAAATTTATTATATAAAGGAACATAATCAACAAAAAAGCGTGTAAGAAAATCTAGATTCTTACCCCAACTTAAAGTTAGCGACACAATAATCCCTCCAAGTAACCACCAACGTAATCTACCTTTTACTAAAAGTAATCCCAACAATGCAAGAAAAACAACTGTAATACCTAAATACGGAGGTGCTTCTACAAAAGGTTGAGCTCCCCAATATAAGCCCGTAACATTGGCATAATAATCTGCGGTTTCAGGAGACTCGCCCAACTGTAATAGCTTTTGATAGAAAGCTGATTCTTTTCCTAAATCAGAAGCTCTACCTAGTCCCATTAATTTAGGAACGAAAAGGTTTAAAGATTCTAACTTTCCATAACTATACGCCGTTATATATTCGTAATCCAGTCCATTTTTTTCAGAACTTTTAGTTGTAGCATCAGCTAATAAGTTTTTACCACGTATACTTGTTTTTGCATATTCTGCGGTAGATAATAAAGTAGTAGCATTAGTTGCCAACCCTAAAAGTGCCGCAGTAATGAGAATTGCAGATGATTTTAGAAAATGTGGTAATTCTTTCTTTTTGAAAGCATCTATGAAATAACTTATTCCCAAAACAACTACTAATAAACCTAAATAATAAGTCATTTGATAGTGATTTGCCTGTATTTCCAATCCCATCGCCACTGCGGTAAGCAGAAATCCCCAGACATACCGTTTTTGAAATACTAAAAGTATACCAGCAATGACTAATGGAAAATAAGCTATGGCATGTGCTTTCGCATTATGCCCTACTCCTATGATAATAATCAAATAAGAGGAAAGCCCAAAGGCTAAGGCACCAACAATTGCCATTTTCCAGGGAATTCGCATCACAAGTAACAACACATAGAAACATGCTAAATACAGAAAGAGATAATCTGCAGGTCTTGGTAAAAACCGAATCAATCGATCCAATTTATCCATATAGTCATGAGGAAATTTTGCTCCTAAAGCATATGTGGGCATCCCTCCAAAGGCTGCATTATTCCAAAAAGTTTCCTCTCCAGTATTTTTTCGAAACTCATTTTGTTGCCTAGCAGTACCTTCATACAATCTAATATCGTTTTGATATATCATTTTTCCGCTAAGGACAGGATTGAAAAAAACTAGTGAAACGATAATAAAACCTAAAATCACTAAGATGTGAGGTATAATTCTTTTTAGATAAGGCATCATGCGAATGACAATTTATGTATGAGCCGCCAAATTAATCAATTTCCTCAAAATCGATGTACTCTCCCACATCTTTATTAGTAGATTTTTGTTTTGGCTTTTTATCTATTGTTACATCATTATCTCCTGAAGATTGAGACTGATTATATTGCTGAAACTGTTGCTGAAACTGTTGTTGAAATCTTTCTCCAGCTTTCTTTGTTACATATCTAAGCAATAGAGGACCAAATAATCGCGTTAGTATCTTTAATCCGTAATATATCAATAACAGAATGAGAATTACCTTTAATACCCCTAAGAAAGAAGCCTCTTGCATATTATTTTTTTTCAAAAATAGGGAACTCTCTATACAATTACCGGCAGTCAATCCTAAAAAAATGATAAAATCTGCTATATTTGAACCAAATCTATGGAATATGAGCCCTAAATCGATGCTGCTGGTAGTTAGCCTATTGCTACTTGGTCTAACTTCAACTGCTCAATACACTGAAAAGATTAATACAAACAGACCTGGAGTTTCTCAAGGTGCCTTTTCTGTTGGTAATAATGTATTACAACTCGAAGGTGGATTAGGTTTCGGAAGAGAAAGACATAAAATATTTGATACAAAATCAAGTACATTCAATTTTGATTATAATATAAGGTACGGGTTACTGATAGAACAATTAGAAATTAGCTTAGATGGGAGTTTTAGAAGCGATGGTATCAGACAAACTATTGGTGCTAACGAACAAAAAATCAGAAAAACTGATTTTGAATCCAATACTATAGGAGTTAAATACCTTATTTATGATCCGTATAAAAAACCTAAAGAAAATGACTCTATCAATTATGATGAGTTAAAAAGCTGGAAAGAACGTTATCGATTTAAGTGGAAAAGTTTAATTCCAGCGGTTTCTGCTTACGTAGGTATGAATTATGTAAATACAGATAACGCTTTTACTTTTCCAACGGATGCCACTATAAGTCCGAAAATTGTAATAATGACTCAAAACAACTGGTGGACGAGCAATGCCGGTAGTTGGGTATTAGTTACAAATCTTATTGTAGATAAAATTACTACGGATAACCCTGCTTATGGGTGGATTATCACGAGTACCCATACCCTAAATGACAAATGGGCCATATTTGGTGAATATCAAGGACAAAAGAGTGATTTCTATAGTGATAACATTATAAGACTTGGTGGTGCCTATTTATGGAACCAAGATTTGCAAATAGATGCTAACATCGCCACCAATTTTAAAGATACTCCATCCATATTTAGAGTAAGTCTTGGTGCTTCCTACCGGTTTGATTGGCATCGCAAAGATGAAATTATTGAAAAACCAGGATTCGAAAGCGGTATCAAAAAGGATGAAAACGAAGAAGAGGAAGAAGATAAAGAAAAAGATAAAGATGGACTGGAGTTAGATGAAGAAATAGAAGAAATTGAAAACGACAGTTTAAAACAAGAGCAAACTCCATTCATTAATGATTTTGAAGATGGTAGTCATCGTGATGCGATGGAGAAAGATCTAGATGAAAGAAGAACGGCGCAACGTTTAGAACGTGAACGAATTGAAAAAGAGAAGCAGGATAAAAAAGACGAAAAGAAATTTAAGAAAGAAGAAAGAAGACGTCTAAAACGTGAAGCTAAAGCTGCTAAACAAGCCGAAAAGGCAAAATTAAAGGCAGAAAAAGAAAAGCAAAAAATGATTGAGGACATCGATGCCGAATTGGATAAGATGGAGCAAGATGAAGGTGTGGATGATGAGCTGAAACAGATAGACGAAGAACTCAAGAAGCTGGAAGAAATGGAAAAAGAGCTTGGTTCTGATACAAAACCTGATGCTAAAGAAGATAAAGCAGATGACAAAAAAGACGCAGAGGACGAAGAAGATATAGATGCTGCTTACGAGAAATTACAGAAAGAACAGGAAAAGGCTAGAAAGGAAGAAGAGAAGCGTAAAAAAGCAGAAGAAAAAAGAAGAAAGAAAGAAGAAAAGAAAAGAAAAAAGGAAGAAGAAAAGCGTAAAAAAGCTGAAGAAAAGAAGAGAAAAAAAGAAGAAAAGGAAAAAGAGGAAAATGATAATAATGATAATTAATCATTAATACATTCCAGAAATAAAATCCGAGTTTGTATACCATATAAAAAAGGCTGAGTGCTATTGTACTCAGCCTTTTTTAATTCCATAATTTCCTTAATTAATGATTAAAACATTTACGCAACAAAATGATAATTCCTAATAAAATGATGTACTAAATTAGTATTTCCATCATTTTTTAACATAAAAAATACGCAGGTTAAAATAATTACCTTATATTTGGTTAACCAATTTGGTTGACCAATTATAAACTATGAAAACTAACTTGAAACCAGAATCATTATCTCCTAGAGATGAAATAGAAACGGTTATTTCTAAAATAAGAGAATTAATTATAAACCGTCAACTCGAACCAGGAGACAAATTACCTTCAGAAAGAACCTTATCGGAAAAATTTGGCGTTAGTAGAAGTCAATTAAGACTAGCAATTCAAAAATTAGAGTTTTACGGACTTGTAAAAAAATATCCTAAAAGTGGAACTTTTGTTTCCAAAATAGGTGTAGGTGCATTGAATTCTATGATGGCCAATATCCTACATTTACAAACACCTGATTTTAAATCATTAGTAGAAACCAGATTGATCTTAGAAACAAAGGCTGTTAAACTAGCTGCTGTTCGCAGAACAGAGCAACAACTTTATCAAATAGAGCTTGCTCATGAAGCTTACATAAATAAATCTATTAATGGAGAGAATGCTATCGATGAAGATCTACTATTTCATCTAAAATTAGCAGAAGCTAGTTGTAATAGTGTCATTAACTCATTAATGCTCGTTATAACACCTGAAATAATAACAAATTTCGTTACAAATAAAATTTGCGATAAAACCAACTTTTCTACGCTAATTAAAGAACACCAAGATATCGTAAATGCAATAAAAAATAATGATCCGGATCAAGCTACAGAAAGCTTGAAAATACATTTTAATGATTTATACCAATACTGTAGAACCTAATAATCCTTGCCTATGTAAATTAAAACATTAAATGAAAAAAGGACAGGTGAAACCTATCCTCTTAAATTATTCTATTTATCACTTCAAGTTTCGAGAGAGAAGTCTGTTAAAATGAATAATACGCTTTATTACTTAAACAAATACGCATTGACAAAGGTAACAAATAATATAGAGTTAAACCTTTACTCTTGTTAATGTTTAGTTAAGTAATAGCAATACACACAAATTAAAAATAGCCGGTAATGGCTATGTGCTTATTTCTAAAATAAACTAAACAATGAAACGATTACTTGTAAAATTTAAAAGCTTTTTAATGTTTACGCTATTGTTATTGTATCATTTTAACTCCTATGCTCAACAAGGTTATGAGTTAACTGGTATTGTAACATCCGTAGAAACAAATACGCCTATACCGGGCGTCAGTGTTCTGGTTAAAGGGACCTCTAACGGTACAGTTACAGATTTTGATGGAAAATATACAATTCAGGTATCCTCAGGAGATGTACTTCAGTTTACCTACATAGGACTTACCACCCAAACTATTACAATATCCAACCAAACAACTTTAAATGTGAAAATGGAAGAAGATTCCGAAGCATTAGAAGAAATAGTTGTTGTAGGATATGGAACTAGAAAGAAATCGCACAATACAGGCGCTATTGCTCAAGTTAAAGGGAGCGATGTTGCAGCAATACAAGCAACCCGTGTGGATGAAGCCTTGGCGGGTAAATTATCTGGTGTACTTATACAAAATCAAAATCCTGAGCCAGGTGCCAATCCAAAAATTCAAGTACGTGCGGCTTCTTCTCTTTCCGGAGATTCTGGACCATTAATCATCGTAGATGGTTATCAAATCTCAGGAAATTTGGCTACTGTAAATCCTAGCGACATTGAAAGTTTGGAAGTATTAAAAGATGCAGCTTCTGCTGCTATTTACGGAGCAAATGGTGCGAACGGAGTTATTTTGGTAACAACAAAAAAGGGTAAATCTGGAAGACCACAATTTAGTTATAATTCATTTATTAGTATTTCCAATAAATACCGCAAAAACATCTTAAAATCAGGACCTGAATGGGCTGCATTTTCAAGACAGGAAATTGCTGCTGGTAATTGGGATTTATCACAAATTGACCCAGCTTTCGTAGAATACCGATTAAGAGCATATGAAAATTCTCCTGGAGCCATTAGTCCAGAAGACTGGTTGTTCAGAACTGGTGTTACCACTAATCATGATTTTAGTATGTCCGGTGGTTCCGAAAACTCGAAGTTTTTCGGATCTGTAGGATATCAAAATGCAGAAGGGGTAGCAATAACCCAAGGGTTTGAAAGATTTAATGCACGATTAAATATCGACACCCAATCTGGTGAAAAATTTAAGGCTGGATTAAGCTTTAACGGTTTTGCATCTAGAAGAGACATCTTAGCGCACGATATGAGAGATCTATTAAGAGCGTATGGTGTTCATCCTGTTTATCATACAGCAGAATCTATAGCATTCGTGCAAGCATTAGATGCAGAGGCACAAGGATTAGGTTTATCACCTTTTGATGACGGCTATAGAGGTGGTATTGGTCCAACAAGTATCTATGAATTACAACCAGGAGATAGAGTTGATGATTGGCATTACGGTAGAGATAATAATGGAATTGGGGGTTCAGGTGATGCTGGACCTGCTCAAAAATTAGATAATGCAGATGCTTGGCAAAAAGTTTATTTCGCAAATCTTTCATCCTATATACAGTATGAAATCATGGATGGTTTATTTTTAAAGACCGCCTTAGGAGGAGATTTTAATAATACCCAAAACTACTATTATCAAGGTTTAGGAGCAGATTCCAGAGCTCGTACCGATCAAACGGATTTAGACGAAAGTACTAGAAACGCCTCATCTATTTTAAGCACCACCACATTAAACTATAATAAACTTATAGGCAAACATGATATTGATGCAGTGATTGGTTACGAATTTTTAAATAACTACATTACTGGCACTTCACTTGTAGGTACTAATGTTCCCAATAGTGATATTATCAACTACAATCTATTAAATCCAGAAGATATTACTACAACGGAAACTGAAATCACGAGAGCACGAAAAAGTGTTTTTGGTAGAGTACAATATGCATATGACAATCGTTATTTAGTATCCGCTTCACTTAGAAGAGATGGAGATTCTCGTTTCGGAGCCAATAAACAGTATGGAGTTTTTCCTGCTATGTCCTTAGGTTGGAATGTTCATAACGAGAACTTTTGGAAATCAAATGCTTTAAGTCTTCTAAAATTAAGATTTAGCACAGGTTCTCTAGGAACCAGTTCATTCTTAAATGATTTTGATGCGCAAAGTCTTTTAAATCCTATTCCTACTGTTTTCGGTACTGGATTTGGAATTTCTGGAAATGTAAATAACCCTGATTTAACCTGGCAAACGAATACAGAAACAAATTATGGTATTGATTTAGGGTTTGTTAATAATCGTTTTAGACTAAGCGTAGACTATTATAATTCTGACATCGAAGACATGCTAATAGGGAGCACTGTGTCCTACACTACTGTTGGTCAACCTTCTATAATAGTAAACAACGGTGATATGACGAGCTCCGGACTAGAGCTTGAACTTTCAGCTAGTCTTATTCAAAATGAAAATTTTACATGGGATATTAATGCAAACCTAGCTACGGTGAATACAGAAATTACTGATCTAGACAATGTTGATGAACTACCTCAAATTCAATATGGTCAAAGTGGTAGAGGTCCTATATTTAGAAATTATGTAGGTGGAGAAATTGGTGAAATGTGGGGCTTAGAAACTATTGGTGAAGTAGAAATGAGGTTTTTAGAAGATCCTACAAGACACCCTAATAATACTTCGGGAGAATCCTATGTAGTTGATCAAAATGGAGATGGAGTTATCGATAGCGATGATTATGTAAAAATAGGTCAAGCAACACCCGATTTTTATTGGGGATTAAATTCCTCTATAAGCTATAAGGCTTTTGATTTCTCTATGCAATGGCAGGGATCCCACGGAGCAGAAGTCTATAATATTGATCCTCTTTACTATGAATCACAATGGTCTGGTAGGTTGGTAGATACTTTTGATGCAAATGATGATGGGATCGCAGATCATAATGGAGAGCACTATATAGGTAATAGAAGGCAAACCGATCATGGTATTCAAGATGCTTCGTACATAGCGTTAAGAAATTTAACTATAGGCTATACTTTAAATAGAGAATTAATAAGCAAAATAGGTTTGAATTCTCTTAGAATTTATGCAGCCTCTACCAACCTATTATACATCTGGGGAGATGATTACACTTCATATAATCCAGAAGGTATTGAAACCGGAAATAGCGGTTACGCAGGTCCGACGACATATGGAGTTCAGGTTGGTGCAAGCCCTATCATAAGAAGTTTTACGTTTGGCTTGAATGTTAATTTTTAAAAAAGAAAAAAATGAAAAAAATCATTTTATTATTGGCAATGTCCTTATTCATCACTGCTTGTGAAGATTTAGACCAGGTGCCATCAAATATCGCAAATTCAGACTCATTAACTGATTTTGAAGGTGTCCTAAATGCAGCATACTTTTATCAATTAGGTTCAGTAACTCCAATGGCAGTAATGGGAGATTTTAGAGCTGATAATGCATTAATGATAGAAGAACCTTTCCCATCTTTTGATAGATTTAATAGTGATCTCATTGTTATGGAAGATCAGTTCTTTGAACCGTTTTATATTGCCTTGTATAGATCAATTTTAAGTGCAAACAATGTTATTGAAAATTCAGCAAATACAACAGATGTTGGTGAAGCAAAGTTTTTAAGAGCTTTATCATACTTTAAGCTAGTGCGTGTTTTTGGAGATGTTACTGTAAATCTAAGTTCTGGAGATCTTAGCTTAGATTTAACAAGACAGCCAGCTGCGGACATTTACAATAATATTATTATCCCAGACTTACAAGATGCCATATCAGTTCTAAATAATTCTGGCTTATCAAACGGTAGAGCTACCCAAATAGCTGCTCAAGGTTTATTAGGGAAAGTTTACATGCAAATAGGCGACTTTACTAGTGCAGAATCTCATCTCGCAGCTGTGGTAAATGGTGCAGCAGATGCAGGCGTAACTTTACAGGCTAACTTTGCTGATATTTTTGGGGATGCCAATGATTTAAACTCTGAGATTCTTTTTGCTACTCAAGTATCAAGCTCAATTCCAGATGAATATGGTTTTACAGAGTTTACAGGTTGGTATATTGGTAATGATTCAAAATCTTTTGAACCATTGGACTTAGATTTAGTCGCTGCATTTGATGCGGCAGGTGATGTTAATAGAAAAGCTCTCACGGTGGATGAAGATGCAGTTAGAGGAATAAAGTATCTATCCGAAAATCCAGATCAAGATTGGATCGAATTGAGATTAGCAGATGTTATTTTATTGTATGCAGAAGCACTTAATGAAAATAATAATGGAGATGGATCTCAATCAGCAACTATTTTAAGTCTACTAGATGATATTAGAACTAGAGCTGGTTTAGCCAGTTTAAGCGGTACCGCAAATACACAAATAGAAGTTAGACAAGCTATCGCAGATGAAAGAAGATTAGAATTAGCCTTTGAAGGACAACGATGGTTTGATCTTGTTAGAACAGGTACCGTGGATGTGGAAATGGGAGAAACTGTTAATCCTAACTATTATGTGTTCCCAATTCCCGATTCCGAAATACTTGCTAGTAATGGTATCATTACTCAAAATCCTGGATACTAAAGTTGTGTGTGTTAAAAAACAATAGGTGAAATTATTGTTTGTTCAGTATCCTATACTCCATTAATCATTAATTTGATTAATGGAGTTTTTTTTTAAAAACATTTAAATTTCTAAATACAATAAACTTATTCTGTAATTTATTAAAATGATACAAATACGTTAAGATGTTTGACAAAAGCGTTATATATTTGCTATGAACTAGCGAAGTTGTATGATTACCATAAAAGAAATTACCTCCAAAGCAGATTTGACCACATTTGTTAAGTTTCCCTTTGAATTATATAAAGACTCTCCTTATTACGTTCCTTCGATTATTAAGGAAGAATTGGATGTAATGAACCCAAAAAAGAATCCTGTTTTTAAAAATGCAATAGCAAAATACTTTTTAGCATATCGCGACAATAAAATTGTAGGTAGAATAGCAGCTATTATCAATTGGATTGAGGTAAAGGAACAAAAAAAGGCAAAAGTACGTTTTGGTTGGTTTGATGTAATTGATGATATCGAAGTTACAAAAGCACTTTTGGAAAAAGTTACTGAATTTGGAAAACAACATTCTTTAGAATATATGGAAGGGCCAGTAGGTTTTTCTAATATGGATAAAGCAGGTATCCTTATTAAGGGGTATGAAGAGCTTAATACCATGATCACTTGGTATAATTATCCATATTATAAAGAACATATGGAACAACTTGGTTTTGAAGATGCTGCAACTTGGGTTGAATATAAAATTAAAGTTCCAAAAGAAACTAAAGAAAAGGTTATTAAGTTTGCGAAAATAATTAAGGAGCGTTATCAACTTCAACTATTAAAGTTCAGGAAGAGTAAAGAGCTATTAAAATATGCTGATGATATGTTTGATCTACTTAATAAAACATATAGCAGTCTGCAGACCTTTGTGCCTATACAACAATATCAGGTAGAAATGTACAAGAAAAAGTACCTACCCTACTTAAATCCAGAATACATTACCTGTATTGCGGATAACACTGGAAAACTCATCGCTTTCTCCATTGTAATGCCTTCTTTTTCCAAAGCTTTAAAGAAAATGAATGGTAAAATCTATCCCTTAAAGTTTTTACATATCCTTAAAGCGCAACGCAGAAATGATACCGCTGCTTTCTACTTAATAGGGGTTGATCCAGAATATCAAAACAAAGGTGTTACTGCTTTGATATTTAAGGAAATGAACGAAACCTTTATTCGTAACGGAATTGAAATGGTAGAAACCAATCCCGAATTAGAAGAAAACAAGGCTATTCAGGCTCTTTGGAATGACTACGAACATGAGCAGCATAAAATGAGAAGGACTTACAGAAAATATTTTTCTTAACAAATCTTCAGTTATTTTAATAGATTTTTAATACAAAAAGTTTAAAATTTCCCCATTTATAGACTATTTTGGAAAGAAATATTATCTCTTTAAACCAAATAGTTATGATCAAAAACATTTTAAACTTAAACGGAGTTAAAGAACTCCAAAAACAACAACAATTATCTATTAACGGTGGTAGCAGTCCATATTGTGATTTTGGACCTTTAACCTTAGACTGTTCTATTAATACAGATGGTCGTTGTACTTGTATTAATGGAAGATGTGTACAAGGTCCAGAATATCACTGCCGATAAGAAATAGGTAGATCACTATTGTTTCATTACAAATCATTTTTAAACTTAAAATTCTCAATTATGTTACTCAACATTCTAAAAATTCAAGGTGTACAAAAATTAAATAAAACGGTACAAGAAAATATTAAAGGAGGTGATCATCTAAACACAGGCCGTTCCTTATGTTATAACGACTCTGATTGTATTACAAACCATATTTGTTGTACTGGAGTTTGTTTTAATCCCTTGATCGCATTTGAATTACCAAACTGTTAATTTCATTTGCATCGCTATCAGAAAACAAACATTTTGATAGACTTTCTATAAATAACTCTTAATCATTTTTTAAAATCAATATTATTGATTCGAAAACCTTTTAATAATGTTCAAAAAATATTTTAAAAATTGAAAATACGAGAATAAAAAAATAGGAGTTACAAAAAATTAAATGTGGAGATGGAGAAGTCATCTCTAATAGTTTGTTATGTTCTAGAACTTATATTCGTTATTGAGGAGGTTTTATTGATACATTGTATGTGATTTTAAGCTATCCATAACGAAACTAAAAAGCGCTATTTTATTAAATAGCGCTTTTTTTTGTTATATAATTGGTTATACGTTATTCTCCCATTGCTTCTGCAAGAGCAGCTGACATCTTTTTATAGGTTCCATTTTCTAAAGATTCTCGAATAGCCGAAAAAGCATTCAATGTATCTTCTACATCTTCTAAGGTATGAGAAGCGGTAGGTATCAATCTTAATAAAATCATTCCTTTAGGGATCACTGGATATACAACTATAGAGCAAAAGATTCCATGATTCTCTCTAAGATCTTTAACCAATGCCATTGCTTCAGGTATACTACCTTTCAAGTATACTGGTGTTACGCAACTTTGTGTAGTTCCTAAATCAAAACCTCTATCTCGTAGTCCGTTTTGTAAAGCGTTTACATTTCTCCATAACTTTGCTTTTAGTTCTGGCATAGTTCTAAGCATATCTAAACGCTTAAGTGCACCAACAACTAATTGCATCTGTAATGATTTTGCAAACATTTGAGATCTTAGATTATACTTTAAATAATCTATAATTTCCTGATCTGCAGCGATGAATGCTCCTGTACTAGCCATAGATTTCGCGAAAGTTGCAAAATACACATCGATATCGTCTTGTACCCCTTGTTCTTCACCTGTACCGGCTCCTGTAGCACCTAAGGTTCCAAAACCATGAGCATCATCTACAAATAATCTAAAGTTATATTTCTCTTTTAGAGCTACAATTTCTTTTAATCGTCCTTGCTCACCACGCATTCCAAAAACACCTTCAGAGATTAATAATATCCCTCCTCCTGTTTTCTGAGCCATTCTAGTAGCTCTCATAAGGTTTTTTTCGATACTTTCTATATCGTTATGCCTGTACGTATATCGCTGTCCTTGATGCAATCTAACTCCATCAATAATACAAGCATGAGCATCTACATCATAAACAATAATATCATCTTTACTAACCAATGCATCAATGGTAGACACCATTCCCTGATATCCAAAATTTAACAAATAAGCAGCCTCTTTATGTACAAATTCTGCAAGTTCATTCTGTAATTGTTCATGAAGATCTGTGTGACCACTCATCATTCTAGCGCCCATTGGATATGCCGATCCATAAGCAGCAGCGGCCTCAGCATCAATTTTACGGACTTCCTCCATATTTGCCAGTCCTAAATAGTCATTGATACTCCAGGTAACTACTTCTCTACCCTGAAACTTCATTCTATTTGATATTGGACCTTCTAATTTAGGAAATACAAAATATCCCTCTGCTTGATCCGCCCATTTCCCTAGAGGCCCTTTGTCTTTGTATATTTTATCAAATAAATCTCTCATCTACCGTAAATTTGATTTCTTTAAGTGTGCGAAAATACAGAAAATTGACGTGATACCATAATAATATACCAATTCACTACAATATCTATTTTTCACAAAAAAAGCATCTGTAAACTATCAGATGCTCTAGTTTATTTTTTATTAAATTTTATTTCACAAACTGGACTTTCGTAGCATCTTCTTCATGTACACTATCAAAAAATCCTTGTTCCATCATCCAATCATCGCTAAATACTTTACTCATATAACGAGATCCATGATCAGGCAATATTACAATTACATTACTATTTTCGTCAAACTCGCCTTGTTTAGCTAATTGCTTTATACCCTGTATTGCCGCACCACTGGTATATCCCAGAAACATCCCCTCTTTTCTAACCAATTCTCTGGCAGTATGCGCACTATCCTCATCACTTACCTTTTCGAATTTATCAATAATATCAAAATCCGTAGCGGTAGGTATTAGGTTTTTCCCTAAACCTTCTATTCGATAAGGATAAATCTCGTCTTCATCAAACTCCTTAGTTTCGTGATATTTTTTTAATACTGATCCATAAGCATCAATACCTAGAACACGTATGTCACTATTTTGTTCTTTTAAATATCTTGCAGTTCCAGAAATAGTACCTCCTGTCCCACAGCAAGCAACAAAATGAGTAACATTACCTCCAGTTTGTTTCCATATTTCAGGCCCCGTAGAATTATAATGAGCATCAATATTTAACTCATTAAAATACTGATTGATATAAACAGAACCTTTTATTTCTTCATGTAACCTTTTTGCAACTTGGTAATAAGATCGAGGATCATCCGCGCTAACATGTGCTGGGCAAACATAGACCTTTGCTCCCATGTTTTTAAGCATAGCGATTTTATCTTTTGAAGATTTGGAACTAACTGCAAGAATACAATCATATCCTTTAATCACGCTTACCATTGCCAGACTAAATCCAGTATTACCGCTTGTAGTTTCAATAATGGTATCACCTGGTTTCAGTATACCTTTTCTTTCTGCTTGTTCTATAATGTATAATGCTATCCTGTCTTTAGTAGAATGCCCTGGATTAAATGATTCTATTTTCGCATAGAAATTCCCAGGATAGCCTTTCATAACTCTGTTTAATTTTACAAGTGGTGTGTCACCTATAAGCTCTAAAACATTATTATAAGCTTGTATATTTTCTTTCATAAGGGTTGTGTTTTAACAAGTAAATAGAACTTAGTGAGGGGAGTCTATATACTGCTAGAAAAACATTACGAAGTTACGTTAATTTTTTTAATTAATGATTTATACCTTCTAAATCTAATAAAAAAGCATATTCCTCAGCTACCTCTTTTAAAGCTTCAAATCTTCCCGAAGCTCCACCATGACCTGCTTCCATATTTGTATGTAATAACAATAAGTTTTCGTCTATTTTTAATTCCCGAAGTTTAGCAACCCATTTTGCAGGTTCCCAATATTGAACCTGAGAATCATGTAAACCTGTCGTAACCAGCATATTAGGATAACTTTGAGCTACAACATTGTCATACGGAGAATACGATTTCATATATTCATAATATTCTTTTTCATTAGGGTTTCCCCACTCATCGTACTCGCCAGTAGTTAACGGAATTGTATCATCTAGCATAGTAGTCACTACATCTACAAAAGGAACTGCTGCTACAACTCCATTATATAACTCAGGAGCCATATTCACGATAGCTCCCATTAATAGGCCTCCTGCAGAACCTCCCATAGCATAGAGATGTTTTGTAGAAGTATATCCTTCATCTATTAAAAACCTCGAACAATCTATAAAATCAGTAAATGTATTCTTCTTTTTAAATAGTTTACCATCTTCATACCACGAACGACCAAGATACTCTCCGCCTCTAATATGAGCGATTGCATAGATAAATCCTCTATCTAATAAACTTAATCTCACTGTAGAAAAATACGGATCTATCGTAGAGCCATAAGATCCATAAGCATATTGTAACAAAGGATTACTCCCATCTTTTTTAATTCCTTTTTTATAAACTAATGAAATCGGAATCCGAGTTCCATCTTTGGCATTTGCCCATACACGTTCGGAAACATAATTAGCTTTATCAAATTTTCCACCTAAAACTTCTTGTTCTTTTTTGACATGTTTTTCTTTTGATTCCATATCAAAATCAATTACAGAATTTGGCGTAGTCAAAGAATTGTAAGCGTATCTAAGGATTTTAGTATCAAAATCGACATTTGTGCTAACGTAAGCGGTATAAGTTTCATTATCAAAAGGAAGATAATAATCTTCTTTACCATCCCATCTTTTAATATTTATCTTATTTAAACCATTATGTCGCTCACTGATTACCAAATACTCCTTGAAAATATCTACATCTTCTAGCAATACATCTTTGCGATGAGGAATAAGATCCTTCCAATACTTTTTTGAAGTATTTTCTTCGGAAACTTGCATCAATTTAAAATTCTTAGCTTCATCTGCATTCGTAAGCACATAAAAGTTACCTTCATAATGTGCTATTCCATATTCTAAACCTCTAATACGCTCCTGAAACACCTTAAAATCACCTGTAGGGTCATCTGCCTTGAGAATATGATATTCTGATGTTAAAGTGCTACTGGAACCGATTACCAAATATTGTTTAGATTTGGTTTTGTACACAAAAGTATTAAAGGTGTCGTCAGACTCATGATACACTTCTATATCCTTAGATGAATCTGTATTAAGAATATGCCTATATATTTTATGTGACCTTAAGGTCTCATCGTCTTTCTTTGTATAGAATAAGGTTTTACTATCTGCAGCCCAAGTACTTCCCCCTGTTGTGGTTTCAATTATTTCAGGATATATCTCTCCAGTAATCAGATTTTTAATTCTAATAGTATATTTCCTTCTACTTAAAGTATCTACACCAAATGCGATTAAAGTATTATCTGGACTTACATTTAGACCTACCATTTTAAAATAGGAATGTCCTTCAGCCTCTTTATTACAATCAAATAAAATTTCTTCTTTTGCATCGAGACTTCCTTTTTTTCTTGCATAAATAGGATAATCCTTTCCAGTTTCATAACGAGTTATATACCAATAACCATTTAGTTTGTATGGTACCGAGGAATCATCTTCTTTGATACGACTTTTCATTTCTTCAAAAAGGTTTTTTTGAAAATCATTGGTATGCCCCATCATCTTTTCGTTATACTCATTCTCTTGCTCTAGATACTTAATTACTTCAGGATTTTCCTTATCATTTAACCAAAAATAATTATCAATACGAACATCACCATGTTTTTCTAAATGAGTAGCTTTCTTTTCTGCAACGGGATTCTTAATTTTTATCTGCAATTTCTTGATATTTATTTGAACTATACGAAGATGCAAAAGTAAGAGTTACCATTTATATAACCCTTAGACTTTTAGCATAAATCTCTTAGTTTATTAACAGGTAAAATACTAATTTTGTTCTTAATAAATTCTAAAAAAATAAAATCGATGTTTGGAGATATGATGGGAATGATGGGTAAGTTAAAGGAAACCCAGAAAAAAGTTGAAGAAACTAAAAAAAGATTAGATACTGTTATGGTAGATGAATCTAGTTCTGATAATCTACTTAAAATTACTATTACAGCAAATAGAGAAGTTAAAAGCATTTCTATTGCAGATGAGCTGTTAAATGACAAAGAACAATTAGAGGATTATCTAATTCTAACAATGAATAAGGCAATAGCCAAAGCTACATCTGTTAATGAGACAGAATTAGCTGCAGTTGCTAAAGAAGGAATGCCTAATATACCAGGGTTAGATCTTTTTAAATAAACTGAATCTATACAAATAAAAAAAGGAAGCAAATTGCTTCCTTTTTTTATTCCTTTAACCGTAAATTAGTTGTTAATCAATCTAAATTCAGTTCTACGGTTAGCCGCATGCTGACGCTCAGTACAAGAAACACCATCAGAACATCTGTTCTTTAATCTTGTTTCTCCATATCCGTTAGCTACTAATCTACTTCCGTTTATTCCTTTAGACAATAAATAAGTTACAACTGCTTGCGCTCTTCTTTCAGAAAGACTTTTGTTACTAGACTTTGATCCTCTAGCATCCGTATGCGATGCAATCTCCATTTTAGCTCCTGGATTATTTGCTAATACTGGCATTAATCTAGTATCGATTATACTTTTTGCCTGAGAAGTAAGCGTAGCACTACCTAAATTCCAGTTGATTGGTAAAGCAGAATATTCTACTAATGAACACTCAACTTCTTTCCAAGTAGTTAAACCTCCTTTTTGAGTAAGTACTTCTTTGCTTACTGATTTAAAAGTAGCTGGAACTACTACTTCTTCGCTATATGCATCTTTTACCATTACTGTTTTAGTAATTGTTGCATACTCTGCAGGAATAACTTCTTCAATCACTTTTGCAGGCTCAGCAATTACTCTTTTAGTATAAGTACTTGTTAGTTCATCTATTGGAGTACTACTTGTAGATGCATCTGAAGTCAATGTTTGTACTGCAACTGTAGTAAATTCTGCAGGATACCCTTTATAACACCAGTAACGACAATCATCTGGGTTACTAGATGCACAATCAGGTGCAGGAGAACCAAGTTCCCATTGAGCATAGGCAGGCTTAATTTCTAAAGTTTCTGAACCTTTTCCAAATTTTGCAGGAATCACAGATAACTTAGATGCTTTTTGCTTCTTAATAAAAGTTACTGTTTCATTTTTATATTTTGCAGGCACGTAAGTAAACTTCTTAGTTTCCTCTTTTACTAGAACTCTTTCAGTTACCTTTTCGAATGTAGCAGGAAATGTTTTTAATTTTCTGTACTCAGGTGTTAGTTGTACTTGTACTGTTTGATTTTCATAAATATCAGGAGTGGTACAACGTACATAACATTTTCCAGGTTCTGGATTTGCAGGAAGGTCTTGAGCCTGTGCAGCTACACCTACGAATGCAAGGAAAATAAGTAAAATACGATTTTTCATGTTTGATGATTTTTGTGGTTATTATTATGTTACACTTAAAGGTACAAATTTATCCACATCAAAAAGAAATGTTAAAATTAAGATTCCAAAAAAAGAAAGCATTTTCGACGTATTGTTTTTTTACTCGATAAAATGCTCAAAAAGGTACTTTTTTGAAGTTTTAATCATTTTTGTTTTTCCTTTTATTTCTATACTTTTATAGAAATCAGTTAACATTTTAAAAAACAACTATAATATGTTTGAACTCAAAAATAAAGAGGGATCTAATTTTCATTTTACGCTTAAAGCTAAAAACGGACAGGTAATTCTGAGCAGCGAAGTATATAATAGCAAGGCGGCGGCTGTTAATGGAATTGCTTCTGTACAGAAAAACTCATCTGAAGATGGTAGATATGAAAGAAAAACTTCAAAAGACGGTAAGTTTTATTTTAATCTAAAAGCAGGAAATGGTCAAATAATTGGAAGTAGTCAAATGTATACTTCTGAATCAGGAATGGAAAACGGAATAAATTCTGTAAAAGAAAATGCTCCTGGAGCGGACACAAAAGAGATATAAAATTCTTAATTAGAATTAAAAGGCTGTTTGAGATCATCAAACAGCCTTTTTTATTTTAAACTTTCGTCAACACATCGTTTACAAAATATTCATGCATTTGGGTAGTGTAATCTAAATGAGTAACGAACCTAAGCTTTCCTTGCCCCATCCCATAAAAATGAATGTTTTTTTCTGCCATCTGTGCTATAAATTCTTCTTCATTTCTATCTATAGTGAATATAATTATATTCGTATCTATTGGTTCCACACTTTTCACAAAGGATAACTTTTCCAACACTTCACCTATTTCTGTAGCTTTTTTATGATCTTCAATTAATCGATCCATATGATTATCTAAGGCATAAATCCCAGCTGCAGCCATGTACCCTACTTGCCTCATTCCTCCACCTAATACCTTTCTAACTCTTATAGCGTTTTGCATATATTCTTTTTTCCCGACTAGTACAGAACCCATAGGAGCTCCTAAACCTTTGCTTAAACATACAGATATCGTATCAAACACTTCTCCATACTGTTGAAAACGCTGATTTTTAGCAATAATCGCATTCCATAATCTTGCTCCATCCAAATGATATCCCAAGTTATGTTCTTTACAAACACTTTTTATCCTTAAAATTTCATCAAAATCGTAACACGCTCCTCCTCCTTTATTAGTAGTATTTTCTATACACACCAAACTTGTTAGTGGACTATGGTAAAAATCTGGTGGGTTGATAGATGATTCCACTTGATCTGCAGTAATCATTCCTCTATGCCCATCAATCAACTTACAGGACACACCACTATTAAACGAAACACCTCCACCTTCATAATTATATACATGAGCATATTTATCTGCAATAAGTTGTTCACCAGGTTGTGTATGTAATTTAATTGCCGCTTGGTTAGCCATACTACCAGAAGGAAAGAACAAAGCCATATCCATACCGAACATGGTCGCTATTTTTTCTTCTAATAAATTTACTGTTGGGTCCTCTTTATATACATCATCTCCTACTTTGGCATTCATTATTGCTTCAAGCATTTGAGAAGTTGGTTTAGTGACAGTATCACTTCTGAGATCAATAATCATATTTTAGAATAAGTAATTTAGTTCTTAGATTTATTTTGGTAATACGCGAATACTATTAAAAATTACATTGGAAACTTCCTATAGGAGAACCATCAGGAATCTTAGGTGATGACATTGGTTTAAAATCTTTAGGATTAGCTATAAAATTCTCTATCTGTTTCACATAGTAGGCATTATAAACTCTATTTAATACGTTTGCATTTTGAGATTTTAATAGAGAACTTATTTTTTGCAACGAATTATAAGCGATAGCCTGTACTTGTGGATATGCGTTTTTATCATTACTTAATTTCATTAAATGTTTTAACGTATTATTTTTTACTACGTTCTGTATTTCATTATAATAATCACTTTTTGATTCCGAATTAAATACTTGTTGTATCAATCTATCAATCACTTCAGATGCCCCCAATGCATTTTTATTTAAACTTCTCTGTTGTACTAGTCTAGACACTCTTTGGTTATTTAACAACAAAGATAAACTCATATCACTTGCTGTAGATGCAGCGCTTAAGGCATCAAACCCTACTCCTGTTTTACTTTTAAAAGACTCTCTAGTACGATTATAACCAAAAGCGCGAGGTGGAAATAACCCTAGTTTACTTTCTGGAATTGCTAAAACTTCAGGAGATATAGTACGCAAAATCTGATCTAGTGCTTTCTTTTGTTCTTTTGCAGGAATTACTTCTACAATCGTTTGTCCATCACCTTTTGTTGCATAATTATAATTAAGCCCTCCTATTAATTTTACTGCAGCCTCCGTTTGATATCTGTGAAAAAAATACAATGGGACAAACACATCTTCCAAAACAGAATATGGCTCTCCTGTTCTAATGTTATCAACAGAAAAGTTATTAATCGCATGATTTCTTACTTCTAAAACACTCTTTAATTCTTCAGAAGCATTACTCCCATTATCCCATAAATGAGCTAAGCCGTGAGCTCCTCCTTGCGGTCTTGCATCACTATCAGATATAAAACGTAAACCCGAAGCATATGCCTTATCTAAAATCTTATTTAATTCCTTTTTCTCGTCGGCTTTATTAAACTCAGCATAGCTATAAGCTACAGTTACTTTATCCCAAACTCCTATCTTAGTATCGTAAGCATCAGAAAAATCAATCTGATTATCTTTTAATCTAATGGTAGGATGCGGATAATCCATAACGGATGCTCTATCACTAGTACTGGCTGCAAAATTATGAGCAAAACCTATAGTATGCCCCACTTCGTGAGCAGATAGCTGTCTTATTCTTGCTAAAGCCATTTCTAACATAGGCTTGTAATTATCATCATTATTAGCAAAAGGTTTATTAGATAATGCTTGCGCTATTAAGAAATCCTGACGAATTCTTAAACTTCCCAAGCTTACATGCCCTTTTAAAATTTCTCCTGTTCTTGGGTCTACCACACTTGCTCCATAACTCCAACCACGTGTAGAACGATGCACCCATTGAATTACGTTATATCGTAAATCCATCGGATCAGCATCCGACGGAAGCATTTTTACCTGAAAAGCATTTTTAAAACCAATCGCTTCATACGCCTGATTCCACCATCTAGCACCATCTAATAATGCAGACCTTACAGGTTCTGGTGTCCCAGGATCTAAATAATAAATGATAGGCTCTTTAGCTTCACTCATCTTTAGTTCTGGATTTTTCTTTTCTAATCGATGTCTTTTAATATATCTCTTAACGATAGGTGCTTGTATCGGAGTGGCATAATCCAAATAGGATATAGAAAGTGCTCCACTTCTAGGATCAAATTCACGTTTTCTATAATTATCATCTGGTAACTGCACAAAAGAGTGGTGTTGAGTAACCGTAAGAAATTTAGCATCGGGAGCAACTGACCAAATATTACCTCTTTTGGGAGTTCCTTTATAGGTCAAAAGTGCTTCAAATTCTACATTTTTTGGAAATGCCTTAGTTCTTCCCAAACTTAATGCACTTTTGCTCTTGTCTATACTATAATTACCTTCATTTTGATTTTTTAATCTATTAATTACTCCATGTGTGTCTTGCATCAAAAATGGAGTTAAATTAATTACATAAGAACCATTTTTATTTTCTTCTATTTTAAAACCGTATAAGACTGATTTCGCAAAGGCCTGTTCAACACTTTTCTTTTCTAATTTATTATTTGTTATTGCTCTATATCTTTGATTCGGTTGAACCAAGAGTAGTTTATTTCCTGCTTTAATAAATTTTACAATAACACCATTACCTATTTGCCCTCTATCCAATCCAATATCATTAGAGCCAAGCCCCGAAGCTAACGAGTGAACATATAAAAACTCTTTATCCAGTTTATTTACTTCTAAATATATAGCATCTTTACCCTCGCTATAATGAAAATCAAAGAAACCTTTGTATAACTTTAAATCTTTATGTGAATCTAAAAACTGAGCTGAAAGCGATTGTGCAACTATTAAGAAGAAGCAAGAAAAATATAGTCTCATTTAAAAATGATTAATGTGAATTACAAAAGAATTAAAACTATAAAATAATAGCAAAATTATTTCCTACTGAATTGTTAAATCCTATTTTTGTCAAAAATATAATCAAAATATGATCAATACTGAGACTTTACAAGATCTTAGAGAGCGCCTGGTTGCGTTAAGGAGGTATCTTTGACATTGATGCCAAACTAATCCAAATAGCCAACGAAGAAGAAAAAACGTATGCTCCAGATTTTTGGGATGATGCCCAAGAAGCAGAAAAAATAATGCGTGCTTTAAACTCTGAAAAGAAATGGGTTTCTGAGTATGAAAAAGGTGCAAGCCTTATCGATGATCTCGAAATATTGTTTGAGTTTTATAAAGAAGGGGATGCTACAGAAGAAGAAGTAAACAACAATCATCAAAAAGCTCTTGATTTAATTGAGAATCTAGAGTTTAAGAATATGCTTAGTGATGAAGGTGATAGCATGAGCGCTGTTCTTCAAATTACAGCGGGTGCTGGTGGAACCGAGAGTTGTGACTGGGCAAGTATGCTCATGCGCATGTATTTAATGTGGGCAGAGAAACAAGGTTTTAAAGTAAAAGAGTTAAACTATCAAGAAGGTGATGTTGCCGGTATTAAAACAGTGACTTTAGAAATCGAAGGAGAATATGCTTTTGGTTGGTTAAAAGGAGAAAATGGTGTACACCGTTTAGTACGTATTTCTCCATTTGATAGCAATGCAAAAAGACATACTTCATTTGCTTCAATATACGTTTACCCTCTAGCGGATGACAGTATTGAAATAGAGATCAATTCTTCGGACTACGAAATCATTACATCTAGATCCAGTGGAGCTGGTGGACAAAACGTTAATAAAGTAGAAACTAAAGTTCAACTTACTCATTTCCCTACCGGAATTCAAATATCATGTTCTGACTCCAGATCTCAACATGATAATAGAGAAAAAGCATTACAAATGCTAAAATCTCAACTTTTTGAACTGGAACTTAAAAAAAGACAGGCCCAAAGAGATGAGATTGAAGCCTCCAAAATGAAAATTGAATGGGGATCTCAAATTCGTAATTATGTCATGCACCCATACAAATTAGTTAAAGATGTAAGAACATCGGAAGAAACTGGAAATGTAGATGCTGTTATGGATGGTAATATTGACGCTTTTCTGAAAGCATACCTTATGATGATGGGACAAAAAAATGAAGACTAAAAGATAATTATGACAACAATATATCACAATCCTAGATGTAGTAAATCTAGACAGTGCTTAGCAATTCTTGAAGACAAAAAGGAAGATTTAGAAATTATAAAATATTTAGAAACACCTCTTACTAAAGATAAGCTTGAAGGTATTATTAACTTATTAGGTATAAAACCAATGGAATTAGTAAGAACTAATGAAGCCATATGGAAGCAAGAATTTAAAGGGAAAGATCTCCTAGATGATGAACTGATACAAATTATGGTAAGCCATCCTAAATTAATCGAAAGACCTATTGTAATAAAAAACAAGAGAGCTATTATCGGAAGACCACCAGAAAAAGTACTGGATATTTTATAATAAAAAACCTCGGAAATTATTTCCGAGGTTTTTTTATAAGATTATTTAGAATTTTATACTAACGCGGTATACCATTTCCAGCGGTCATATTATCCTGAAAAATCAAATTTCCGTTTACTGTAATAGTAAAACTTGTTCCGTTACCTGTTGAGCCCGCATCTGGATTATGAGATCCTGTAAAATTAGCTATACCGTCAGAAGGCATTGAGAAAGTAAAACCACTAGTTTCGTCTTGGCCATCTCCATCAGCATCTAAACACTGTGTTCCATTTGGTAATCCCCAACAAGTAATACCAATACCTAAACTAGCTCCAGCAGAATTTTCAGCTCTAATATTAGCATTTCCACTGGTATCTCCTCCAGATGTCATTGTTAACTCAACTGTAGCCCCAGAAGGTGCTGTAAGAACTCCGGTGGATAGATTAAAGTTTATATTAGATTCTACAATTACGGATCTTACAACTTCTGCTGCACTATTTCCGGCAGCATCCTGCACATTATATTGTACTGTATATGATCCAGGTACATTTACATTTACATTATCTGTAGTTTGAATAGACGCTGTAATATTACCGTCTACATTATCCGATGCAGTTGCTCCAGGATCATTATAGCTTGCACCCTGCAGTACTGTTATTGTAGATGCACCAATTAATGTAATAACCGGTGGCACATTATCTATTACCCTAACAGTTCTTGTTATTGTAGCAGTATTGTTTGAAGAATCTGTAACACTATAAGTTAATATATAATCTCCTGGTGTATTTACATCCACACTTCCTGATACTGTGATGTCCGCTGTTATATTACCATCTACATTATCACTAGCATTAGCGCCAGGATCTGTAAAAGTATTTCCAATATTCAGAATAAAAGGATTGGCACCCTCTAAGGTAATAACAGGACTAGTATTATCAATAACGTTAACAGTTCTAGTCACTTCTACATTATTTCCAGACGAGTCGGTAACGCTATACACAAGTGTATAAGAACCAAGTATAGTTACATCCACTGCCCCACTTACTTGTATCTGATCAGTTAAATCTCCATCAAGATCATCTGAAGCTGTTGCACCAGGATCAGTAAAAGTAGCACCAAAACTAACCTCTAAAGGATTATCTCCTACTAAGGTAATAACTGGTGGGTTATCATTAATAACATTAACCGTTCTAGAGGCTGAAACCTGATTACCGGCAGTATCACTTACCGTGTAAGTTAATTCATAAGTTCCAACTGTATTAGTATCAACCGACCCGGTTACCTGAATCTGCGAAGTAATATCTCCATCAACATTATCTGTAGCTGTAGCACCGGGATCATTAAAAGGGTTTCCTTGTAATACAATCAATGGATTATCTCCTGTTATTGTAATTACTGGGGCAACATTATCAATAACAATTACAATACGATTCACCGTTGAAGTGTTTCCTGAAGAATCTTGAACACTGTACACCAAGGTGTAAGTACCAGGAACATTAACATCTACAGAACCAGCAACTGTAATACTAGCTGAAATATCTCCGTCTATATCATCTGTAGCTGTTGCACCAGGATCAACAAATGTCTCTCCTACGTTTATAGTAATTTCAGCTGCACCTATTAATTCGATCATTGGTGGAGTTCCGTCCGGATCTCTATATGTCAAAGTTAAAGAAGCTTCTCTTGATACAGTAACTGTATTTGAATTATCTACCTGAAAACCTAAAATATGTTCCCCTTCAATAGTACCCACATAAGTACCAATACTTTCTCCTACCTGAATAGGAATATTATCCCCAGGTTCAAAAGTTTCTCCATTATACATTAAGCTTCCCGTATTAGAAGTACTATAATTCATAACATAGTTAGACATTCCGGTTGTTTCCGTTATATTAAAATTAATAGCAGCATCTGAATTTGTTGTAAATACAGTAGCATTTATATCAACTAAAGTTGCTGTAAATGTAAAATCAGGAGTTTCACCGACAACGATATTTAATAATTTAGATTTAGATACACCTAAACTACTCGTAACCGTGAATTCAACATCTACTGTTCCTAAAGTAACTCCTGTAAAGCGCCATCTAGAATCCCCAACTGCAATCTCCCTCAGGGTATCAGGCTCCAAATCCGTGTTATCAACACTAATCGTACCTGTTCCTTCTGTAGTTATATCAGTAGGTGAAATGAATGTATACTCTATTTCATAAGTCGCACTGCTAATTTCTTCAATAGACAAATCTAAATCAATCTCACCACTCACATAAGTCGTTTCCGAGCTAGGCACTACATCGAAAGTAAAATCTGTATCATTCACATTATATGTTAAAACAAATTCTTCTTCTCTTTCCTGCGCATCTCTTAATGTTACTGTAACTTTATTAACACCAACTAAAGTCCCAACATACTCTATGGTAAATTCAGGTCCGGCTGGTAGATCAACAAATTCATTTTCAGATATCTCTATTTCATTTAAGAAATAAGAGCCTGCCCCCTCTGTAACATCATATTTTATTTGATAATCTCCTGCCGCGATGTCATCAACACCTGAAATGGTAAATGTAGTTTCTTCTTCTGTGTCAACAAAGGCTTCAAAAGTTGTTTCGTTGAACTCTACCCTAAAAAAAACTAGTAAATCTTCTGTAATTTCTTTGTTACAAGCAATTAGTATGAAAACAAATACTAGTGCTGTTATTGTGTATTGAAAAGTTTTTTTCATTGATTTTATTTATAATTATAAAATTTTGATAATAAAATATATCTTAATCTATTTTAATATCAGTTTTACCCCAACACCAAAATAAGGAGTCAATTCTCCTATCTCGCTATTGAAATGATATATTTCTTGTGCCTTTATATTAATAGCAACGGTAGGAATTAAAAAGATGTCTGCATCCAAACCTGCATAAGCTCCAAAAACGATTTGACTTGGTTCTATCTCTAATGTTTGACCATTTTCAAGTCTTTCATCTCCACTATTTATAACCTCACTTCCAACGGTTCCTCCTGCACCTAGAGAAAGCGCAAAAGTTCTTTTATTATTTCTAAGAATATCAAAAAAGAATCCGGCATTAAATGAATATAAGTTTACAGGCACCTTTATTTCACCAACTTCTAATTTTGTAAAATTCCCTTGAAGACCAAACTGTAAATAATCAAATTCATTTACTTTATAATCCAAAGTTGCCAAACCACCAAATCCACCATCTACATAACCTCCAGTGATTGACAATGCTGTTTTATGACTTTGACTATGCATAGAAACTGAAGATCCGATAAACAATATTATTATAAAAAGTAATTTATTTGTAAGAAGTTTTTTCATAAACCCTATTTTATCTATTTTGTGAAACTTTTTTAAAGCTTTTTTCCGCCAAATTATGTGCAAAACTAAAAAACGCTAACGGATTTTACACTATTATTATTGTAACTAAATTCTTTCAAATCCTAATAAAATTTACAATTATTACATTTTTGTTAATTCTATTTAACAGTTATCAATAATTAAACTATTGGTTTTAAACATCTTATATTATTTAACAGTGCTTTAACCGATATCCAACTGACCTAAGCATATTTTTGGTCACCTAACACAAAAACATGAGGTATATAATTTCGTTAGTATTAGTTTTTATTGCACTAGCATCTTTTGGACAACAAAAAACAATAAAAGTTACAGGAAGGGTAATTGACAAAGAAACAAATGATCCTTTAGAATATGCTACTATTTCTTTTATAAACCCCACAGAAAATAAGGTGATTACTGGAGGAATTACCGAAACTAATGGAAATTTTAGTATTGAAATTCCTGCAAGTGTATACAATGTTTCTATTGAATATATCTCATTCAAAACCGTAACACTTACTAAACGAAAACTTTTTACTAATACGAACTTAGGAACTATATCATTAGGATTGGATACAGAGTCTTTAGATGATGTTGTTGTTATTGCGGAAAAAACAACTGTAGAGATAAAACTTGACAAAAAAATCTATAACGTTGGGAAAGATCTTACTGTTAGCGGTGGTACTGTTAGTGATGTTTTAGATAATGTGCCTTCTGTTTCTGTGGATGTAGAAGGAAATGTTGCATTGCGTGGAAATGATAACGTAAGAATATTAATTAATGGTAAACCATCCGGATTGGTCGGACTCAATAGTACGGATGCGTTACGTCAATTACCAGCTGAATCTATTGAAAGAGTTGAAGTAATCACCTCTCCATCGGCTCGCTATGATGCCGAAGGAACTGCCGGAATATTAAACATTATCTTAAGAAGAAGTAAACTACAAGGATTAAATGGAGCTCTTACTGTTAATACTGGATTTCCATTACAAGCAGGAGTATCCGGTAATATTAATTATCGTACAGGAGATCTAAACTTTTTTACTACTTCAGGGTATAATTACAGGGAAGTTCCAGGTAATTCTTTATCAGAGACACGTTTTTTTAATATCGATAGAGACACAAACATAGATGAACCTGATACTTTTCTTAATGAAGAAAGAGATTTCGACAGAATTAGAAAAGGATTAAACACAAACGTAGGTGTAGAATGGTATATTAATGATTCGTCTTCTCTTACCACTTCTTTTCTTTACCGATCTAGTGATAACGAAAGTAATACCACCAATTTAATAACAGAACCAGACGAAAATGGAAACCTTTTAAGCAGTAATCTTCGTTTTGACCCCGAAGTTGAAGATGACGAAACAAAACAGTACTCCATTAACTATAATAAAGATTTTAATGATAGTGGTCATAAGCTTACTTTCGATTTTCAGATAGAGAATAGTGAGGAAATAGAAGATTCGAGAATTACTCAGGAAAATATTTCTACTATAGAACTAGTAAATACTTTGGAAAAGCAAGATCGTATTTTAATACAATCCGATTATGTACTACCTATCGGAGAAAAAACACAATTTGAACTTGGTTATAGAGGAACCTTTAATGAATTAGACACCAATTTCTTAGTAGAATTTGATGACAATGGAAACATAACTACAGACACTGATTTATCAAACAACCTTTTATTTAAAGAACAAGTAAATGCAGCTTATACTCAGTTAGGAAGTAAGACCGGAAAATTATCTTATCTTTTAGGATTACGAGTAGAAGGCACAAGAATAACAATAGACCAAAAAACAAGTAATGATTTTAACAAAAAGATTTATACAGATATATTTCCTACGATCAATCTAGGATATCAATTAACGGATAAACAAAGTTTAACACTTGGTTACAATAGAAGAATAAGAAGACCACGTTCTAGATTCATTAATCCTTTTCCATCTAGATCTAGCGCCACAAACATATTTCAAGGAAATTCAGATTTAAACCCAAGTTATTCTAATGTTTTTGATCTTGGATATCTCAATAGACTAGGAAAACTTACTTTAAATTCTTCAATCTATTATAATAGATCTACGCAAATTTTTACATTCATTGCTGAAGATACTGGAGATACCGCAATTATCGGAGATGGAACAGAAGTATCAGTGATTAGAAGGAGACCCATTAATTTATCAAGCTCTGATCGTTATGGTTTTGAATTTACATTGACCTATAGCCCAAATAGAAAATGGAGAATCAACGGTAATTTCAATGCGTTTCAAAATAGTATAAGAGGAGATTTTGATGGTCAAAATTTTGATGCAGATAACTTTAGTTGGTTCGCAAGATTAAACAATAAAATTACGTTACCTGCCAAAATAGATTGGCAAACTACAGCTTTTTATGCAGGTCCTAATGAAAATGCACAAACAAAAAGTGAAGGTTTGTTAAGTGTGAACTTAGCTTTTAGTAAAGATTTGTTTAAAGAAAAGGCTTCATTAACCTTTAATGTAAGTGATCTTTTTAACAGTAGAAAACGAAGAAGTGTTTCAACAACCGAAACCTTTGTTACAGATAGTGAATTTCAATGGAGAGAACGTAGTTTTACGTTATCATTCACCTACAGGTTTAATCAGAAAAAGAAAAGACAACGTACAAGAAATAATTTTGGCGGTGGAGATGAAGAATTCGAAGGTTAAAAATAGCGTCTTATTTAACAACTAGATATACACTAAATAAAAAAGGAAGATCAATTGATCCTCCTTTTTTACTATATAACTAATACTTTCATTATGCTTCTCCTCTAGCCTGACGCTTCGCTTCCTGTTTTAATTTGAAGTTTTCAATAGTAGCCCCAAAAATCCAATAAGGAACAACAAATGTTAATAAAAATATCATTAACCAAAATCCAATAGTTAGGATTGTTAGGAATGCTAAAAAACCAAGGTATTGATCAAATTCGAACATAATAGTAATGTAATTTCAATTTTTGCCAAAGATACTAACTCTTATATTTATCTCATAGCATAAATATGATTTATTTTTAAATCGAAATTTTAGATCAATTTCGGTAACCATTATTCCCAAAAAGCTATTCAAATTCTTAAATTTGCCGTTCGAAAAACAAATCATCATAGCTATGGAATATAGAATAGAGAAAGATACGATGGGCGAAGTAAAGGTGCCTGCTGATAAACTATGGGGAGCACAAACAGAACGTTCCAGAAATAATTTTAGAATAGGAGCACCAGGTTCAATGCCATTAGAAATTGTATATGGATTTGCCTATTTAAAAAAGGCCGCTGCATTTACAAACTGTGAATTAGGAGTATTACCAATAGAAAAAAGAGATCTTATTGCACAGGTATGTGATGAAATTTTAGAAGGAAAACATGATGATCAATTTCCATTAGTAATTTGGCAAACTGGTTCGGGTACGCAAAGTAACATGAATGTAAATGAAGTTATTGCGAATCGTGCTCATCAAATAGCTGGAAAAACAATCGGAGAAGGAGAAAAAACTATTCAACCTAATGATGATGTAAACAAATCGCAATCATCTAATGACACCTTCCCTACTGGAATGCATATTGCCGCTTACAAGAAGATATTGGAAGTTACTATTCCTGGGATTACTCAACTAAGAGATACTTTAAAAAAGAAATCAGAAGCTTTTAAAGATGTAGTAAAAATCGGTAGAACACATTTTATGGATGCTACTCCTCTTACTATTGGTCAGGAATTATCTGGATACGTTTCTCAATTAGATCACGGGCTTAAGGCTTTAGAAAATACCTTACCTCATTTAGCCGAAATTGCTTTAGGAGGAACTGCTGTTGGTACAGGTTTAAATACACCAAAAGGATATGCAAAAAGAGTATCAGAATTTATCGCTCAGTTTACTGGTCTTCCTTTTGTAACTGCAGAAAATAAATTTGAAGCACTTGCAGCTCACGACGCTTTTGTAGAAACTCATGGTGCATTAAAACAAATCGCAGTATCACTTAATAAAATAGGAAACGACATTCGTATGTTAGCTTCTGGACCAAGAAGTGGAATTGGAGAACTAATTATTCCTGCCAACGAACCAGGAAGTTCTATTATGCCAGGAAAAGTAAACCCTACACAATGTGAAGCATTAACAATGGTATGTGCACAAGTAATGGGTAACGATGTTGCTATTAATGTTGGAGGAATGCAAGGTCATTTCGAACTTAATGTGTTTAAACCTGTAATGGCTGCCAATTTGTTACAAAGTGCTCAATTAATAGGAGATGCTTGCGTTTCTTTTGAAGAACACTGTGCTCAAGGTATCGAGCCTAATCAGGCAAGAATTACTGAATTATTAAATAATTCATTGATGTTAGTAACAGCATTAAATACCAAGATTGGATATTATAAAGCTGCAGAAATTGCCAATACAGCACATAAAAATGGAACTACACTAAAACAAGAAGCCATTGCTTTAGGATATGTTACCGAAACTGAATTTGATGAATGGGTAAAACCTGAAGATATGGTAGGTGCTATGAAATAATTAATTTCTTATCCTAAAGAATTAAAAAAACCGAATGTAAAAACATTCGGTTTTTTTGTCCCCACTATTATAACTAACTATTAGAATTTCCCCCAAAATTCTAATAAATTGTTTCTTCCTTTTTTAAATACCAGATTTATCTGTGTATTGCGTGGCTACAAGCCTTAGGAAGTTCTCTTAAAAATTTTTTTAAAAACTTGAAATTAATACGAAATGGTTTCATAATATCTTGTGTAAAGTTGTTTAATAGAATTTGGATTTTTAATTGGTGTAAAACTAACTGCTCTAATGATCCTGCGAAATACGTGAAAACACTTGAATTTCGTCTTTACTTATAATTTGCCTCTTATTATCTATGAATAGCGTGGCTGCTAGCTTTAGGAAGTTCTTGTAAAAAATCTAAAATAAAACGAAAGTTAATGCCTAATAAGTTCATAATATTATCTGTGTAAATGGTGAATATCTCTTTATTTATATTTCTGGTACAAATATACTTCAGGAAAACACACAGCACAATGGGGGAAAACACCCGAAATTCATAGTGAGAATCCCCCTAACTAAATTAAAATACTGAAAATCAAACTGTTAAAAATATTTTGTGATTATAAAAAAACAAGATTTATTATCTAAACTTTAATACTATCTTTAAAGTAACAATCATATCAACCAAAGTGAACTACTAAAACTAAGATCTAAAAAATGAAGCAGTTATTTCTTCTATTACTTTTAGCATTGTTATTAATCGGATGTAATCAGAATAAATCAGAAGAAGCCAAAACTGATTTAGAAAACCCTAACTATATAAGTCATCGTAATTTATTAAACACTGAATTCTCAAAACATAATTTCAAAACCGAAAAACAGTGGGATAGTTTACAGAATATATCAATTAAAAAGAAAAATCATCCCAAGAGTAAACTGCTTCCAGGTGTACGAACCTTTGGATGGCATATCTATCCAAATGGATCAGTGTACAAAAATTATAATTTCTCCTTGTTATGGGGTGTCTCCTATTTTTCTTATGAAATACAACCCAAAACTGGAAGTTATAAGAACATTCATCAGTGGAAAACTACTGCTCTTATAGATAGTGCGAAAACGAAAGGGTGTAAAGTTTTTTTATCTGTTTCGAACTTTGGAGCTAGAAACAATCGTATTTTCTTAGAAAACAAAAAAGCTCAAAAAGTATTAGGTGACAGTTTAGCGGTTCTATTGAATCAACGATCTGCAAATGGAATAAATATTGATTTTGAAGGCGTTTCTAGAAAAAATAGAAAGCAATTCTCTCAATTTATTATCAATATTTCTAAACATTTGAAAGAAGTAGATCCAAACTACCAAGTTTCTTTATGTCTTTATGCAAAAGATTGGAATGATATTTTTGATATCAATACAATAGATGAATCCATTGATTTTTATACTTTAATGGGATATGACTACTTTGGCAGTTTTAGCAAAATTACGGGTCCTGTTACTCCATTTACAAAAACTAAAAAATTTGGCAAAGGATTACAATCTTCTATTGATTATTATCATAACAAAGGGGTACGTTTTGACAAACTCATTGTAGGATTGCCTTATTATGGTGCAGAATGGTATACGAAAAAACAAAAAATAGGAAGTCCAGTTAATACATTTAAATCGCATCCGCGCTATCATACTATTAAAAGTACCTATATAGATTCATTACAGATTCCTGTACAATTTGATCCTAAAAGCTCTTCTAGTTATATCGTTATGAAAGATTTTAATAATGAAGAATACAGACAGCTCTTTTTTGAGGATGTAAAATCTTTATCCATAAAATATGATTGGATTAAAGAAAAAAAGATTTCTGGTATTGGAATTTGGGCTTTGGGGTATGATGACGGATACGAGGAATTGTGGGATTTGATAGCAGAAAAATTTTCTGAAAAATAAATCTGAATTAAATTAAAAATGCTCAGATGATTCATCTGAGCATTCTCTATATAGTAATATCGAATTATATGTTATGCTGTTTCTACGGCTAATGCTGTATTTTCTTCTACTTTTTCTAATGCTTGTTCAAGATCCCAGATTAAATCATCTGCGCTCTCTACACCAATAGATAATCGCACCAACTGATCTGTAATATTCATTTGTTGTCGTTGTTGCTCATCCACTCCTGCATGTGTCATTGTTTTAGGATGTTCTGCCAAGCTCTCTGTACTTCCTAAACTTACTGCAAGTTTCATCAATTTCAGATTGTTCAGGAACATAAAAGCTTCTTTTTCTCCACCTACGATATCAAAAGATACCATAGCACCAGGAGCAGAACATTGTTTCTTATAAGTACCATGCGCTTCGGTTCCTTCTTCTAACAAACCTAAATAATAAACTTTCTTAACTTTGGGATGCATGTTTAGATAATTTGCTACAACTTGTGCATTCTTAGTCTGTTGATCCATTCGTACTTTTAAAGTCTCCAAACTTCTTAGCATCAGCCAAGCTGTATGAGGGCTAACCATATTACCTAAAAACGTTCTTAGTGTTTTTACACGAACCATTAATTCAGCATTTCCCAACACCGCACCTGCAATTAAATCACTATGCCCTCCAATATATTTAGTTGCTGAATACAATACTAAATCTGCACCACATTGCAAAGGATGCTGCCATAACGGTCCCATATAGGTATTATCCACAGCTACTAATGCTTTTTTATCTTCTGAACTATATTTAGAAGCGATTTGACTAAACTTACTAATATCTACAATATCATTTGTAGGATTGGCAGGTGTTTCTAAATAAATCATCGCCAACCTATCAGCCTTACCAGATGCATCGATCATCTTTTCTACTTCTTCAATACTCTGATTGGGCATAACACCAATCGTATGCACTCCTATTTTATCTAAGAAATGATGTATAAAATGATCTGTTCCTCCATATACTGGATTGCTATATACTAATAAGTCACCAGGTTTTAAAAACTCTAACAAAACAGTGCTTATCGCAGACATACCACTTTCGAAAACAGCACAGTCGTCTGCTTTATCCCAAAGACATAATCTATTTTCTAATATTTCTAAGTTTGGATTATTAATTCGACTATAAATTAAACCCAATTCTTCTTTTTCAGATTTTTCTCTTAAGCCATAAGCTAATTCGAAAAAAGCTTTTCCCTCTTCTGCCGTTTTAAAAACAAAAGTGGACGTTTGAAAAATTGGACACTTTATTGCTCCTTCAGATAATTCAGGTTTATAACCATATGTCATCATTAAGCTTTCCGGACTAAAATCATGTTCGTTCATCTGTAGATACCTTTTCTATTATTGATACATCTATTAAAAAGAAATATTACTACTTCTTAGCTGTATAAAATTATCAAATAAAGAAATAAAACCCATAAATACACATATATTTAGAATTAAAAATAAATTAAATATAATTTAAAGGAATAATATTCTATTTTTAACACAAAAAACATCTCTTACTAGAAAAAAAATATGGATAAAATAGATCGATCAATCCTGAACTTATTACAGAAAAATGGTAAAATTACCATCAAGGAGATTGCTGAGCGACTAAACCTTACTACTACTCCAATATTCGAACGAGTAAAAAAACTAGAAAAAGAAGGTTATATAAAATCGTATAAAGCGATACTCGATAGAAAAAAGGCAGGGTTACAACTTATGGTATTCTGTAATGTTACCTTAAACCTGCATCAAACAGATTATCTTAAAAAATTTGAGAAGGATATTCAACAATTTCCTGAAGTTGTAGAGTGTTATCATGTTGCTGGAATGTTTGACTACCTTATTAAAATCTATGCAAAGGATATGGAAAGTTACCAACACTTCCTTTCTAACAAATTAGCATCTTTAGAGAATATTTCTAAGGTACAGAGCTCCTTCGTAATGACAGAGGTAAAAGACTTTTCTTTTCTCCCAATTCCTTAAACTATTATATAAACGTTAAAATACAAACTCAAAAATAGAATGATTTATACCTTTGTTTGCTAGATACACCTTTTATTACAATGAATTCAAAAGTTCCTTTTCTTTTACTTTTTACTTTTATTAATATTTTATCTGCTCAAGATGATACAGAACCTCAAAAAATGACTTTTCATTCCGAAACAAAAGTCGTTATTGACAATGATATCTTCGCAGTTTTCAGAGATTCTGACAGATATTATTCTTATGGAATTGGATTAGAATACGCTTTCAAAAAGGAAAAATTCTTAGGCTTACAAAAATTATTTAAAACCAAAAAAAACGTTTTCTATTCAATAGGCTTAAAAATAGAAGGTTACACACCTTCTGGAGTTCGCGAATTTGCTTTAACACCTGAAATTGAAGATCGAGATGATTTTGATCGTCCATTTGCAGGATTATTATATGCAACCCTTGGCGCTACTTATGTTTTTGAAAGATCTTTCGTGAAATCAGAAGTTTTAACAGGTATCATTGGACCTTCATCGCAGGTGGGAGCAATACAAGATTGGTTCCATGAAAATATCACTGGAGATCCTATCTATGATGGTTGGCAATTTCAATTAGAAAATCAATTTATCTTAAATTTTAAAAGTTCTTTACTATATGATTTCAATCCTTCTGCCAAATGGTTTCATATCTATGCAGGAGGAACAGCACATCTAGGGAATTTATACATAAGGGCTGCACCTATTGCAGGTTTTAGAATCGGTAAATACAGAAGTATTACAGAGTCTAGCGGTTTTCATAATTCTATATTACTACCGAAGAAAAATTCCGAACTATTTTTCAAATTTAATGTAGAAACTCGTTTTGTAGCTTATAATGCAACCATACAAGGAAATATATTCGACGACAAAGCATATGGAGTGGATGAGCTTAACAATATTTCATGGCATCTTAGTAGTGGATTATTCTATTCTTTGAATAGATTCTCAATCAACTTCATCTATTTATGGTCAACAGGAGTATTAAATGATACTGAAAATCATGGATATGGAACATTTAACGTAGCATACAGATTTTAAGAGCATAAAAGAAACTATCCCATGATTTTTACCAAAAGTTCTTTTAGAATATCTCCTGGAGGAAGACTTGCTGCCCCTACTCCTTTACTCTTTACATCAGCTTCTCTAAGAAGTGCGATAATCTGACTCACTTTTTTCATTGGATAATTTCTACTAGCATCAGAATAGTCACTAACAAAATAAGGGTTTATTTTTAATGCACTGGCTACACTACGCTGTGATTTATCTGCTAAACCATGATATTGTAGCACCTGGGAGAAAAAACTATACAGTAACGAAATAGTAACTACCAGTGGATTATCCTTTGGGTTCTGAGCAAAATAATTGATAATTCTATGTGCTTTAACAATATCTCGGGTTCCTATCGCCTTTCGAAGTTCGAAATTATTGAACTCCTTACTAATCCCAATATTCTCCTCTATTTGATCCGCCGTAATGGGTTGACCTTTAGGGATGATTAATTTTAACTTCTCTAATTCATTATTGATCTTGTTGAGATCAGTTCCTAAAAACTCTACTAACATTTGTGATGCTTTAGGGTCTATGGTATATTTAGATCCCGATAACACTCTTCTAATCCAATCTGCAACCTGATTTTCGTACAATTTCTTGCTTTCGTAGATCACACCATTTTTAGCAACAATTTTATATAACTTCTTTCTCTTATCTATCTTCTTGTACTTATAACAAACGACTAAAACCGTTGTCATTTGGGGATTCTCAGCATAGTCTGCTAATTTTTCTATTGTTCTTGACAGATCTTGAGCTTCCTTTACAATAACTACCTGTCGTTCTGCCATCATAGGATATCGTTTTGCATTAGAAACGATATCATCAATGGTAACATCGCGGCCATATAAAACCATTTGATTAAATCCTTTCTCTTCTTCTGCTAAAACATTTTTATCGATATACTCAGAAATCTTATCTATGTAATAAGGTTCCTCTCCCATTAGAAAATAGATAGGTTTAATGTTTCCACTTTTTATATCGCTTACGATCTGTTTTACTTCATCCATTCAGAAAAAATCATCAAATTTGTGGTATGCAAAAGCTTAATTTTCCAGCATATCAATTTCGATTCAAAAGTAGCGAAAATAAAATTTCTATTTTCGACAGAATTCGCAAAAAATTCATCATTCTTAATCCTGAAGAATGGGTTCGACAGCATACTATTCAGTATCTAATAGAAAACAAAAAATACCCGGAAAGCTTGATTAATGTAGAGAAACTAATTAAGGTAAATGATTTAAATAAGCGTTATGATATTATCATTTTTAATCCAGATGGTAGTATTTATTTAATCATAGAATGTAAATCCCCAACTGTAAAAATTACACAGCAAGTTTTTGATCAAATCGCTCGTTACAATCTGGCGCTTAATGCAGAATATCTGATGATCACGAATGGGATGAATCATTATTATTGTCAGATGGATTATACGGAAAAACAGTATAGTTTCTTAAAGGATATTCCTGATTATAAATAGTTATTTAGTATTATTTCTTTTTAATTTGCACCTGTGAAAATAGCTATCGTCATATTAAATTGGAATGGACGCTCCTTATTAGAGCAATTTCTACCTTCGGTTTTAAAATATTCTAAAGAAGCAAAAGTCTATGTCGCTGACAATGCATCTACTGATGATTCAGTAAACTACTTGCATACTTCTTTTCCAGAAGTCACCGTTGTACAAAACGAAGTAAATGGAGGTTATGCTAAAGGTTATAATGACGCGTTAACAAAAATTGATGCAGATATCTACTGTTTATTAAATAGTGATGTAGAAGTTTCCGAGGGTTGGCTTACTCCAGTTATTAATACCTTTAAAGCTTCTGAAAAGGTTGCAGCAGTTCAACCTAAAATTCTTGATTACAAGAAGAAAAATTACTTTGAATATGCAGGGGCCGCTGGTGGATTTATTGATCAATTTGGATATCCATACTGTCGCGGAAGAATTTTTGACACCCTAGAAGAAGATAAAGGACAATATGATGATGATCTGGAAATATTTTGGGCTAGCGGAGCTTGTCTTTTTATTAGGCGAAATGTTTTCGAAGAAATGGAAGGTTTAGATGAAGATTTTTTTGCACATCAAGAAGAGATAGATCTCTGTTGGCGAATACAAAATAGTGGTTATCAGATCAAATATGTAGGACAGTCTAAAGTATTCCATTTAGGTGGCGCTACACTCGATGTCATGAATCCACGAAAAACATTTCTTAATTTCAGAAATAATTTATTAATGATTCTAAAAAATACTTCTGGAATGTATGGCTGGTTCATTATATTTGCAAGACTTTTGTTAGATGGAATCGCAGCTTTAAAATTTGTATTTGAAGGAAAAACCTCTCATTGCCTAGCAATTCTTAAAGCACATTTCAGCTTTTACAAAAAACTGCCAACTTTTGTTAAAAAACGCAAAAAATCAGGGGCTAAAAGGAAATATTATACTATTTCTTCCGTTGTATGGCAGTATTATATCTTGAATAAAAAACTATTTAACCATTTGTAAGGTTATATTGATTAAATAATTGTTAATACAATGACATTACGTCACAATTTTAATAATTTTGAGTCTCTATAACCAGAATAAGACTAAAAACACGTTTTCTAATGAAAAAAGCAATGATTATCGGAGCTTCTATGGCTGTTTTATTATCTTCTTGTGTATCACAGAAGAAATTTGCAGATCTAGAGGCTAAACAAAAAGAAACACAAGATTTATTAAATACAGCCACAGTAAAATTAAATAGCTGTTTAGAAGAAAAAGCTAGCGAGAGTTCTGAACTTAAGGTTTTAAGAGATCAAGTAAACAATCTTAAAAACCAAAATTCTGCTTTATTAAATAATGTTGGTAATCTTGCAACTTTATCAACGAAAGAAGCAGAAAACTTAGAAAGATCTTTAGAAAGCATTAAAGAAAAAGATCTTCAGATCAAGACTATGAACGACGCTTTAAATAAGAAAGATTCTGTTACACTTGCCTTGGTTACAAGTTTAAAAGGAGCACTTGGAAATTTAGCAGATGAAGATATTGAGGTAAATGTAGAAAAAGGTGTAGTATATGTTTCTATTTCTGATAAACTTTTATTTAAGAGTGGAAGCTACAACGTTTCTACCAGAGCGAAAGAAGTATTAGGAAAAGTAGCTAAAGTAGTTAATGACAAACCAGACATCGAATTTTTAGTAGAAGGACATACTGATAATGTACCTATTAAAAACAAAGTTTTATTAGATAACTGGGATCTAAGTGTAAAAAGAGCTACATCTGTTGTAAGAGTTTTACAAAATGAATTTGGTGTAGATCCAAAGAGAATGACTGCTGCAGGACGTAGTTATTACATTCCAGTAGCTGATAACTCTTCGGCTGCTAACAGATCTAAAAACAGACGTACTAGAATAGTTGTACTACCTAAGCTTGATCAATTCTACAATATGATAGAAGATGGTATGAAAAAAGCTACTGAAGGTGGTAACTAAGAAATAATAAAATATTTTTGAAAAAGGGTTAATCGTTACGTTAACCCTTTTTTTAATTTTGTAGAAAACAAATTGGTATAAAAATTGAATCTAAATCAACTAAAAATCTAATTATTTAGAGATCAATTCATATATATAAAATATAATGAGAAAATTATCTATCCTCGTACTTTTTCTTTCTTTTATTACGGCAAATGCACAAAATAAATCCAATACTTCTATTGGAGAAAATGAAAAATTAGTATATACCGCTTCTTATAATATGTCTGGCTTATTAACCAACTTAGCTCAGGTAACCATGCAAACAACGAGAGTAAATACTGGAAAGAGTAATTACCTGCGTTTAAAATGTAATGCTGCTACATATTCTAAGTGGGATTCTTTTTTTAAGATCAGAGATGTATATGAAGCTTATGTAAATCCAAGCAACTTGAAACCTTATTTATACAAAAGGGATATCAATGAAGGTGGTTACATCAAAAAAGAGAAATATGTTTATAGTTATAAGAAAAAAACTATAAAAGCTACCATGCAAAAGAAAAAGGAACCTAATACCAAAACACTAAAAATGGGTTCTAACACCTATGATGTGGTTTCTACTTTATATCATATCCGTAACATGGATATTGAAAAGGCTCCTGTTGATACGAATCAAAAAATAACCATATTGTTTGATAGAAAACCTCAAACTGCATATCTAAAACTGCTTGGTAAAGAAACCATCAATACCAAAACAATGGGTAGTAAAGAATGTTATAAAATAGCTGTAAATAATAACACGCTTAAAGGAACGAATAAAAATATTGTATATCTTACCGCAGATGCGAATAAGGTTCCCGTACTAATTAAATTTAGTATTCCGGCTGGTACAGGTCAACTAACCTTAACTCAGGCTTCTGGTTTAAAAAATTAATCATGAGAATTATATTATTATCAGTTGCAGCAATTGCAGCTTTTCTAGGTATTATTATGGCAATACTTCCTTTTGGAACTATTGGAGTTTTACCAGGAGTTGTTGCTCTTATCGCTGGATTTGGAGCTTATTATTTCTCTAAAAAAAATGATAAGCCTCAAAAATTATCAATACTCTTTCTAACAATAGGAGTATTAGTAGCTGTAGCTAGTGGTTCTAAATCCTTTTGGGTAAAAGATGAAGTTGCTGTGGATACTGAGTTTCAACAGAAGGAAGAACAAAGTAAAGAAGAGGCTATCGAAGACCTCAAGGAAATTGAAAGCGAGTTAGAAGAAATTGAAGGAGATCTCGAGGAAATAGAATCTGAATAAATCATCGTCATGATAATGAAGATACATTTGCATTACCTCTTCTTATGCTAGATATTTTGTTATATCATCTATAATTATTTAATGATTGCATATATGAATTCAACTTCTGAAAATTTTGTTTAGGATTTTCAGAAGCTGACTTTATACATATAAAGATTCGTTTTTAAAACTCTCACATACTTCTCTAATAGAATTTACTATTTCGTAAGTTCTATAATCAACGCAGAATTTTTGGATATTGCTATGTGATCAAGATTATCAATCAACTTATCATTTATGATATCCTTTCCACCGTTATAGCCCTTTAAGGACTTTTCAAAACGTTTTAAATCAAAATCATTATAATTTTTGTTGCTATTATTTATGATGATCATGGTGTTTTCGGTTTCTGTATATCTAAAATATACATACACATTATCCCTAGGTTGATAATGAGTTAGTTTTCCATTATGTATGGAGGATGCTGTTTTTCTCCAATTTAGAATTGTTTTGATATAGTTAAATACTGCTTCTTCTTCAACTGTTCTGCCCTCTTTTGTAAAAGCATTTCTTTTATCATTTTTCCAGCCACCAGGAAAATCTTGTCTTACTTTTCCATCGGGACGTTTATTTTTCATTAAAATCTCATCTCCATAATAAATTTGAGGTATTCCTCGTGTAGTTAAAGTGAAAACCATACTAAGTTTTAGCTTGTCTACATTTTCATCCAATAGAGCTAATAAACGATCAACATCATGATTGCCATTGAAAACTTTATTATTTGCAGCATTTCCGTATACGAAATCCTCTGCTAAGGTCTTATACAACTCTGATACGTCACCATCTTTCCCAAAAGCTCTGATTATAGAATAATACAAAGCATAATCACTAATGCTACTAACATGAGGAGTATATCCATCTCTATTTGGCTTATCATTATTCCAATATGACAAATAAGAAGCTCTTTCAGCCCAAGTTTCCGCGACCATATAAAAACCTGGGTATTCTGCAGTCAACGCTTTCATCCACTTAGACATAGCATGCTTATTTGGGTACGGATAAGTATCTAATCTTATTCCATCAATACCAGCATAAGTAACCCACCAAATAGAATTTTGTATCATATAGGTTTCTAAAAACGTGTTCTCTAGATTCAGGTCTGGTAGGTTCTTATCAAACCAACCTCTAGTTAATAGTTCATAATCATCAGAAGATACATATGGATCAGAAGAAGCAATATTGGTAAAATTACTCCTTGTAAAAGTATCCCATTGATTTAACCAATCTTTAGACGGCAAATCATTCATCCACCAATGTCCAGAACCGCAATGATTAAACACCTGATCCATAATCACTTTCATTCCTTTTTTATGAGAAACATCTACAATTTTTTTATAATCTTCATTAGTTCCAAAACGCGTATCCGTTTTATAAAAATCAGAGATTCCATATCCATGATAGGAATAAGCAGGTTGATCATTTTCTAAAACTGGATTCAACCATATTGTGGTAGCTCCTAATTCTTCTATATATGCTAAGTTGTCTAAAACACCTTGTAAATCTCCTCCATGTCTTCCGTTTTCATTATATCTATCTACTTTTTCCAAGGTATCATCTGTAGAATCATTGGTTATATCTCCATTTGCAAAACGATCTGGAGTAATAAGGTATATAACGTCTTCTGATGTAACTGCCTGACCATTTTGAGCTCTTTGAGGTTTTGGTTTTAGTTCATATACATATTTAAAACTTTCTTTTCCTTTTGTGAATTTTATAATTACATTTCCTGGTGTAGCATTCTTTGAAATCGTAAGGTTTAAAAAAAGATAATTCTTATTAGCCACCTTATTTACACTTTTTAATTCAACATTTTTATTCGGTATTAAAACATCAAAATCAGCTATATTTTTCCCGTGTATCAATAGTTGTACATCAGAATTTACCATGTCTACCCACCAAAAAGGAGGTTCTACATGATCCAGTTGTTTTACCTTTTGGGATAAAATACTTATAGAGACCAATAATAGTGTACTCAACGAAAGAAGAGTTTTCTTTGAAAAAGTTTTCATCGTTTATAAATTGTTTTAGTACTCAAAAGAAATAGATCAGTCCAGCTTCAAAACAACAGTTATGATCATTCATTTCAAGCGAAGTTTTTAATTATTTTATCTTCAATAAATGAGCTATATAAACTATTATCAATTTTGTTATACGAATGATTTTATGAGAGAGACAGAAAACTACGAATCCTATATGTATTATAAACCATATATTATTTTAGTTGAATCTTGAGAAAGAGCTGTTGTTTGTATAAGATTAAAGGTTATCCGTACTGATTTTTATTAAATCTTTGATTTTTTTTAGATTTTAGTTTATAAGTTCAAATGAAATATGAGGCATATGCTGATAAAAAAAATATTTTCCAATAAGATTCTTAGACATATTCTTTATTGGATTGGTTTAATCATATTTTTTGGTATTACCTGGGGTACTTACGATAATGACTACGCAAGATCATTCACTATACAAACATTTAGCTTGCCCGCAAGAATGTTATTGGTTTATATCACCATTTATGTATTACTACCTAAGTTTTTTAAAACGAAAAGATTTGTACTATTTATTATATTCTATGTTATCACCTTATTAGTTGTTAGCACCTGTATTCAAAGACCAATCATCTACTTTTATGTACAACCAAACTACCTTCCTGGATGGCAAAGTGAAGGATACTTTACTATTACTGAACTGGTAAATACTATTTTAGATGTAAATATTGCTGTATTAGTTCCGTTAGGGATTGTTTTTTTTAGATTTTACTATAATGCACAACAAAAAACACTAGAATTAGAAAAAGAAAAAATCGAAGCCGAACTTATACAACTACGCAATCAAGTACATCCGCATTTTTTATTCAATACACTTAATAATCTCTATGCACTGATACTTAAGAAATCAAATGATGCGGAGACCGCTGTTTTAAAACTATCTAAACTAATGAGATATATGCTGTATGAGGCTAATACTCAAAAGGTTTCTCTTAGTAAAGAAATAGATTATTTAAAAAATTACGTGGATCTGGAAAAATTAAGGTTTGGTAATTTTGTAGAAATTAGTTTTCATTCTGAAATGGATAACGATTATCAAATTGTTCCTTTTTTATTAATTCCTTTTGTAGAAAACGCGTTTAAACATGGAACTTCTTCTTCAGAAAAATCATGGATTGTAATGCATCTAAATGCAAAACAAAATGAGTTGATTATGCAAATTGAGAATTCAAAATTCCCTGATCATAATACCGAAGAAGAATTTATTGGTGGGATTGGCTTCAAAAATGTAAAAAAGAGATTAGATTTACTATATGCTGACAACTATTCTTTGCACATAGAAGATAATAATCAATCCTTTGAAGTAGTCTTAAAATTAAATTTTACGTATCAATCTTAGATGAATCCAAAAATTAAATGTCTTATCGTAGATGATGAACCGCTAGCTCGAGAAATCATTGAGAATTATATTGCTAGAATAGATCAACTAGAATTAGTAAAATCTTGCGCAAATGCTTTGGAGGCATTTCATAGTATTACCAATAGCGATATAGATCTAATTTTCTTAGATATTCAAATGCCTAATCTAACCGGGATCGATTTTTTAAAAGACATCCAGCCTATACCAAACGTGATTTTTACAACTGCCTATAGTGATTATGCGGTAGATGCCTTTAATCTAGAAGCGATCGATTACCTGTTAAAACCTATCGAATTTTCTAGATTTTTAAAAGCCATTAACAAAGTACTTAAACTTTCTAAAAAAGATACTACTAAAACTAATACCTTCGAGACGAATAACGCGAATATCTTAAGTGATTACAATACTACTTTTATATATCTAAAGGTTGAAAAGCAGATGCAAAAAATTTTCCTGAAAGATATTTTATATATAGAAAGTCTGAAAAACTATATAAAAGTAAAAACACTAGAAAGAGAAATTATCGCGTACAAAAGCATTAGTCATATGGAAAGTATTCTTCCTGTTAGCAAATTTCTTAGAGTACACCGTTCTTTTATAATCGCAATAGATCATATAAACTCTTTCTCTACTAGCGAAATAGAACTTAGAGGTCTAAAAATACCTGTTGGTAGAAACTATAAATCCATAGTTAAAGAAACTCTTGGATACTTTTAAAATTATTACGCGTTTAAAAATTCGTCCGTATCTAATGAAAAATCTTTAATATCTAAGGAAATCTCTTTTAATCCATCAGAAAAAGAAACCACAAAAATTGCTACTACTACTAGATAAAATTCTGCTATTTTTTTCATAATTGTAATTTTAAAGATTATTATCCAGGTTAAATTTACACTGAATATCAATTGTTTAAAAGCTCTAAATTGACCAATATCTATTCAATATTAACCTATAAACATCTATGGCATAAAAAAAGCAGCGTGGTTAGCGCTGCTTTTTTATCAAGTGGTTGAGTTAATAAAACAATTAAATACTAACTTTCTTTATAAAGGTTCTGTCTTTTAAAGAGAAGTAGAACTCGTACTCTCCTTTTGGCATTTTAGAAAAATCATATGTTCTTTTAAATAATGAATCTTCATTACCAGTTACTTCTTCTAATAATCTAAAATCGCTATCATAAATCGTAAGATTTAATGGTGATTTTTCAGTATTATTAAACATTACCTTAATGATATTGTTATCTGTCTTTACTAACGGTTTGAAAACAGTTACCGCAGATTGGTTTACTAAAGACACTCCTTTTTGGTTCTTTAATAAAGGTGTTACCTTAATTTCATATGGAGTCTCTGTCTCTACAAAATAGATTCCATCAGAAACATTACTAAGGTTAAAATACTTTTGATAGCTTGGAGTAGCATCTAACGTAACATTAAATAATACTTCTCCGTCATAATCTTTTAAAAATAACTTTTCTCCTTTTTCTACTTCAGTCAAGGATACGTTAACCATTGACGAATTTGTGATTTCAACTGAAACTCTTCCTGCAGCATTAGCAATATTGCTTGTAATGATTACTACTGCAATCAGGCATACATTAATTACTCTTCTCATAACTTTAGGTTTTTGTTGTTGTTAATAATTTACAGTGCAAATATAAAACGCTAAACAAGTGTATAAATACATCTATATTTGCATATATATGTTCTATTTTAACCTGTATATATACTGTAAAATCACCTTAAAGTTAATTTAACATATGATTTATAATATTTTACATTTAATTAACAAAATAGATTTTTTATCTTTACAAAATAATTATAAAGAGAAAATTCCCCATTCATGAAAAAGAATATAAAACCTGCTTTAGAGAAAATAGTTCCAGAATTTGGTAGTTCTTTCTTCTATGAAAACTTCTCGCAGGAAAAAATGAATAAAGAACCTATTTGGCACTATCATCCTGAAATTGAAATTGTTTATGTAAATGGTGGAGCCGGTAAACGTCAAATTGGTAGTCATATGTCCTATTATAGAAATGGCGCATTAATGCTTATAGGGTCTAATCTACCACATTGTGGTTTTACAGATAAATTAACGCTGAATAAAAGTGAAACCATTATTCAAATGTTACCTGATTTTCTTGGAAATTCATTTTTCGACATTCCAGAAATGAGTGGAATTAGTCAATTATTAGAACAAGCGAAAAAAGGAATTGTTTTTCATGGTGATACCAAAAGAAGAATAGGTGCACGTATAGAGGCTTTAGGATTATTAGATCCTTTTGATAGATTATTAGGCATACTTCAGGTGTTTAAAGAAATGCAACAGACAAAGGATTATTCCATTTTAAATGCGGAAGGCTTTATAATTGAAACTTCATTACAAGATAATAACCGTATCAATATGATCTTTAACTTCGTGCAAGAAGAATTTACGAGACAAATTCCGTTAGAAGAGATAGCAGATAAAGTAAGTATGAGTGTTCCCGGTTTCTGTAGGTATTTTAAAAAAAATACAGGCAAAACGTTTATTCAGTTTGTGAATGAATATAGACTAGTACACGCAGCAAAGCTACTTCATGAAAAACAAACGAGTATTACGGATATATGTTTCGAAAGTGGTTTTAGTAATTTTTCACACTTCAATAAACTGTTTAAACAATTTACGGGCAAAACACCAAGTACTTATAGGAATGAATTAAAATATGTGATTTCTTAAATCACTTAGATAATATCTATGGTACCTTTTCCTTCTCTAACTAAAACAGGCTCGAATCCAGTAAGATCAATTATGGTAGAAGCAATATTGCCACCATACCCACCATCGATAACCATATCCACTGAATTATCCCATTTTTCTAATATGAGCTCTGGATCTGTGGTATACTCTATAACCTCATCCTCATCATAAATAGAAGTAGATACAATAGGATTACCTAACGTTTCTACAATAACTTTACAAATATTATTGTCCGGCACCCTAATTCCTACGGTCTTCTTCTTTTTAAAAACGGTGGGTAAGTTATTACTACCTGGAAGAATAAAAGTATAAGGCCCAGGAAGTGTTCTTTTTAGAAGTTTGAATGTCCTGTTGTCTATTTGTTTCACATAATCTGATAAATTGCTAAGATCACTACAGATAAATGAAAAATTAGCTTTGGCTAGTTTAACACCTTTAATTTTAGCCACTTTTTCTAAAGCTCTATTATTGGTAATATCACATCCTAACCCATATACCGTATCTGTAGGGTAAATTACCAAACCTCCATCCCTAAGACAATCAACTACCTTTTTAATTTCTCGTGGATTTGGATTTTCGTTATATAGTTTTACTAGCTCTGCCATACCTATTTTCAGTGGGATAAAGATAGTGCTTTATCGTAAACTTTATTAGCTATTACTGCTGTATTTATGATCTTTTTGGGGGTTTTTTGGGGATATGCACAAAAATATTATAGCTACTAATTTTATTTTTTTTTGAATTTAAAATACTATATTCATCAAGGAATCATATTTTTTTGGAACCAAATAAACTACTTTCGCACAAAAAATGATATAGCAGTGACTTTTAAAGATTTAAACTTAAGTACACAACTCCTTAATGCTCTTGATGACATAGGGTTCGAAACCCCTACTCCTATTCAAGAACAGGCATTCTCTGTGGTAATGTCTGGTAAAGATGTGGTTGGTATTGCACAGACAGGAACTGGTAAAACGTACGCTTATATGTTACCAATTCTAAGAATGCTAAAATATTCTGTTCAGCAAAACCCTAGAGTTTTGGTCTTGGTTCCGACTAGAGAGTTGGTAGTACAGGTCGTAGACGAAATTGAAAAACTATCTAAATATATCAATGTACGAATTGCTGGAGTTTACGGAGGAACGAATATCAATACTCAAAAACAGATCGTATCCGAAGGACTAGATATTATTGTTGCTACACCAGGACGTCTATATGATCTTGCGGTGAGTAGAGCATTACAATTAAAATCTATTCAAAAAGTAGTTATTGATGAAGTAGATGTGATGTTAGATTTAGGATTCAGACATCAATTAATGAATATTTTTGATGTACTCCCGCAACAACGTCAAAATATTATGTTTTCTGCAACCATGACCGAGGATGTAGACAAATTGATTACAGATTTCTTTAGAAAACCTATAAAAGTATCCATTGCTAAAAGCGGTACTCCACTAGAAAATATAAAACAACATGGTTATAAAGTTCCTAATTTTTACACCAAAGTAAACCTCTTGGAACATCTACTATCGGATACAGAAGTTTTTCATAAAACGATCATTTTTGTGGGTTACAAGAAAATAGCCGATCGACTATTTGAAGCATTAGACCAAAAATTCCATGATGAAGTTTGTGTCATTCACTCTAATAAAACACAAAATTATCGATTAAGAAGTATTGAACAATTTAGGGAAGGTAAAAATAGAATTCTGATTGCCACAGATGTAATGGCCAGAGGATTGGATATCGAAAATGTAAGCCAAGTAATAAATCTTGATACTCCTGAATATCCAGAAAATTATATGCACAGAATTGGAAGAACTGGACGTGCCGAAAAAAAAGGAGTTTCTTTTGTGCTTACTACAGAAAAAGAGGAAGAATATCTAGAATCTATTGAAACACTAATGGATATGAAGATTGAACAATTAGATCTTCCTGATAGTATTGAAATTTCGGACCAATTAACTCCAGAAGAACAACCTAAAGTAAAGGAAATATATAATCCTCATAAACGTCCTAATGATGAAGTTGGAGCTGCTTTTCATGAAAAGAAAGACAAAAACAAAAAAATAAATCTAGGAGGTAAATATAAAAGGGAAATTAAAAAGAAATACAAGAAACCAAAGACCAAAGGAGATAAGACTTTTAACCTAAAACATAAGAAAAAGAAGAAGTAATACTAAAATGGCTTCAGTTTTTGGACATGCGCTAACGGCTTATGCACTTGGAACAAGTTTCAGTGAAGAATTAAGAACAAAAAAACTCTGGATCTTAGGAATACTTTGTTCTATACTTCCAGATGCTGATGTTCTAAGTTTCAAATTCGGTATTGCCTATGAAGATTTCTGGGGACATCGAGGATTTACCCATTCATTTATCTTTGCAATCCTATTTGGTTTTTTAATTACCGTTATCTTCTATGGCAAAAAACTAACTTCTAAAACAGGATTATTTCTTATTCTCTATTTTAGTTTATGTACCGCCTCTCATGGAATTTTAGATGCCATGACTTCAGGAGGTCTAGGAATTGCTTTCTTTTCTCCTTTTGATAATAATCGTTACTTCTTTCCATGGCGACCTATCCAAGTTTCTCCCATAGGTACCAGTAGATTTTTTAGTATCTGGGGAATTAAAGTATTGTTAAGCGAACTTTTATGGATCGGTATTCCATCAGGTTGTTATATATTAGCTATGAATATTTTGAAAAGAAAAAAGTCCTACTAATTCATGACTAAACAGCGACTAAGATTTATTTTACCTATTTTATTCGTTCTTTTTTTATGTTGTAAATCCAAAGAAGAAGGAAAACATATAGTGGTTTCTCCAAACCTAGAACTTTCAAAAATAAATGATAATGGCTATGTCCATATTTCTAAAATTTTCTTGGATAATGGTAAACAGTATAATTGTAATGGGTTTGTATATATAAATGATGACAAAGCTTTTATTTTTGATACACCTGCCAATGATATTGCCACCGAACATTTGATCAAATGGCTTCAAGACGACAAGAATATTACTATCAAGGGAGTTGTTTTTAATCACTTTCATAGAGATTGTCATGAAGGAATGGACGTCTTTAAAAAATATAATATTCCTTCTATTGCTTCTAAACGTACATCCGAATTAATGAATCAAAAGGAATATGAAAGTCCAGATCAAGTATTTGAAGATTCTATAGTATTACATTTAGGTAATAAAAAAATAGTGAATACTTTTTTTGGAGAAGCACATAGTGAAGATAATATTGTCTCTTATTTCCCGGATGATCAAATTCTATTTGGAGGTTGTATGGTTAAGAGCCTTAAAGCTTCTAAGGGAAATCTAGAAGATGCCAATACCGATGAATGGTCGCATACTGTAAAAAGGGTAAAATCGAAGTATCCAGAAGTACAAACGGTGATTCCTGGTCATGGAAAAATTGGAGACATTACGTTATTAGATTATACTATTTCCTTATTTCAGAAATAATTACCCCGTTGAAATAAGCTATAAAAGCAAACAGATGAAATCCACAACAAGCAAAACATCCAAACGAAAACCAAAAGTAACCATGTTTCAAGCCTTTAAAACCATTATTTGGCCAAGAAGAGGTTTGGTTCTTATTGGATTAATCTTAATCTTTCTAAATCGGGTTGCTGGTTTAATCTTGCCTTGGAAAAGTAAAACACTATTAGACGATGTTGTCCCTAGTAAAGATATGTCATTATTATATGAATTATTACTGGTTGTTGGAACAGCCATATTGGTGCAAGCCACCACCTCTTTTCTTTTGACAAGAGTATTAAGTGTGCAAGCTCAATATCTAATTTCTGAATTAAGAGCACAAGTACAGAAAAAAGTTCTTACCCTACCCATAAGTTTCTTTGATAATACAAAATCTGGTGCATTAGTATCTAGAATTATGAGCGATGTAGAAGGTGTAAGAAACCTTATTGGAACAGGACTCGTACAACTTGTAGGCGGAATATTCACCGCTATTGTATCTGTGGTGTTGCTAATTGATATTAATTTATGGATGACATTGTTTGTTTTGATTCCGATCACTCTATTTGGTATTGTTGCCCTTAAAGCATTTAAATATATACGCCCTATTTTTAGAAAAAGAGGAGAGATTAATGCCGAAGTAAAAGGAAGACTTACAGAAACACTTTCTGGGGTTAGAGTAATTAAGGGATTTGGTGCAGAAGAACAAGAACATAAAATTTTTGAAAACGGTGTTGATCGCCTATTTCAAAACGTAAAAAAGAGCTTAACCGCTACTGCCTTAATGACTAGTTCCTCAACATTTTTGTTAGCAGGTATTGCCTCCACTGGTATTATGGGAATTGGTGGGTATTATATGATGGAAGGTAGTATGACAGCCGGACAATTTCTTTCTTTTACTATGTATCTCGCATTTATGATCGCTCCTATTGTTCAGATGAGTAATATTGGTTCTCAATTAACAGAAGCTTTAGCTGGTTTAGATAGAACGGAAGAGCTAATGAATATGGATCCGGAAGAAGATCCTAAAAGACGTGTAATACAATTAGAGTCTATAAAAGGAGACATCATTTTTGATAATGTATCCTTTTCTTATGAGAAAGGTAAAGAAGTATTACATAATATTAGTTTTAAGGCACCTTCGGGATCCGTAACTGCATTAGTAGGAAGTTCTGGTTCAGGGAAATCTACTATAGCTGGTTTATCCGCAACCTTTTTAAATCCAGAAACTGGTCTGATCACCATCGACGGTAATGATATCTCTAAAGTGAATTTAGGAAGCTACAGGCGTAACCTAGGAGTAGTATTACAAGATGAGTTTTTATTCGAAGGCACTATTAGAGATAATATTCTTTTTCCGAGGCCCAATGCTAGTGAAGATCAGTTACAGCAAGCCGTAAAAGCAGCGTATGTAAATGAATTCACCGATCGATTTGATGATGGTTTAGACACCTTAATTGGTGAACGAGGAGTAAAACTATCTGGTGGTCAGCGACAACGGATTGCTATAGCCCGAGCTATTCTTGCAGATCCAAAAATCATTATTTTAGATGAAGCTACTTCTAATCTCGATACAGAAAGTGAAGCATTAATTCAGAAGAGCCTTAATGAATTAATGAAAGGTCGCACTACCTTTGTAATTGCACATCGATTAAGCACTATCAAAAAAGCAGATCAAATTTTGGTAATAGAAGCCGGTAATATTGCAGAAAGAGGGAATCATGATGAACTTATTGCTGCAGAAGGAAGATATTTTGATCTATATACATATCAGGCAAGGATCTAAAATTATTAAAACTTTCCTAAATCTGTTAAAAATCAGGTAATCATTCGACCAACTTAAAAAAGTTGAATGAAAAATATTCTGATATTATGTATTGTACTTTTTAGTATTAAGGAAATAAGTGCTCAGAAAGTTGTACAAAAAGAAGCATATGAGTACTTCTTAGATTTTTTTAGTTCTTCTGATCCAAATATCCGAAATATTGCACACTCCTATATAAAAAATAATTGGAATGAGAGTTTCGAGATCTTGGCCGTTGAGACATTATATTTTATAAAAAACCCGAAAGATTCTATCAAGATTCTAGCATTACTTCAAAAAAAAACAGACAAAAACTACGGTTACAATTATAACTCATGGTATGAATATATTTGGAACAAAACTGCGGCATATAATTCTAATTATTATAAATTTAAAGCTACATTACATCACTATATCGATTACAAATTTTCAAGATATTTTTTAAACAGAGAACAACAATCAACGATTCGATTAGATGAAGTTCGTTGGGGAGGTGTTGTACAAGACGGTATTCCTCCTCTTAGAAATCCTCAAATGATTACTGCAAAACAAGCTACGTATTTAAAAGATGATCATATTGTTTTTGGCATCGCTGTCAATGGTGATGTTAGAGCATATCCTAAACGTATTTTAGCTTGGCATGAAATGTTTACAGATACTGTTGGAGGAATTCCATTAGCTGGAGTTTATTGTACACTATGTGGAACCGTAATAGTATATAAAACAAATAAAGACGGAGTACAATACGAATTAGGAACTAGTGGATTTTTGTATCGTTCTAACAAACTGATGTACGACAAGGAAACTCAATCTCTTTGGAATACCTTATGGGGAAAACCGGTAATAGGTCCACTGGTAGGAAAAAATATTGAATTAGAATATCTAAGTGTGGTTACTACCACTTGGGGAGAATGGAAAAAGAGACATCCAGAAACATCTGTACTATCATTACAAACAGGACATCAAAGAGATTATAATGAAGGTGTAGCGTATAAAGATTATTTTGCTACAGATAATTTAATGTTTAACATTCCTAAAAATGATAAAAGACTTAAAAATAAACAACAAATACTCGCCATTAGACTTCCTGATCAAACGGAAGAAAACTTGGCAATCTCTTCCAAATACTTAAGAAGAAAAAGAATATTTAAACATAAGATTGATAATCATAACTTTACAATTTTCACTGACAAATCAGGAGCACATAGAGTATACTTTACTGAAGATATTGAATTCTCAGATTATGATAAAGGTGTTGAAGCGACTGATAATAATGGTAATACTTGGCAACTCACAGAAGATGCTTTGATACATACAACTACTAAACAAAAATTAGCACGCTGCCCGGCCTACAATGCCTTTTGGTTTGGTTATCAAGCTGCTTTTCCAAATGTAACCCTAATTAAATAGGTTACTTAAGATCTTCACTTAGTAGTATTAGATCCGTATCTACAAACTCCCTAAAATTATCTTCGGAGGGATGACCTACAAAAGGCGCATGGAAAAAAGAAGATGTATCATTTCTCCAAATCATAGCATAGGTTATACTGCTACTTCTAATGGCCTTATAAAGGCTGTTTGTCCACCAATCTATTTGTGTAACATTTTCCAATCCCGTTTCAGTAAGTGCAAATAGCATATTTTTTTCGGTGGCAATATTCTCTACAATTTGTAAATTTCTTAATGCGCTCTGTAAGAAATTACCATTTTTAAAATCATATACATCTACGCCCAACATATCTACATATTCATCTCCTGGATAGTTTCTCATATACTCTTCCGCACTAGAAACCCAATTTGGCGCATAGATATAAATCAAGTTATGCACATCTAGATCTTCAGACAAAATCCTTACTGTATCTTTATATAATTGTATGTATTCTTCTGTAGTTCTAAAACCTTCTCCCCAGTAGAAAAAATCTCCATTCATTTCATGCCAAGGTCTAAATAATACAGGAATTGGATTTCCTTCTGAATCTTTAATATTTTTGAAAACTCTTGCTGCTTTTGCTAGGTTATCTAAAAATTTATTTCTGTATTTTCCTCCTTCTAACATATCAGGAACTACTGTTGTTAAAACACCTGCGGAGTTGTTAGGATTCACCATATGCCAACTCATAGTAATAATACTTCCATTATTATGAGCTTCTATAACAGCATTTGTAAATCTCTCAATAAAATCATCTATAATAAATTCATTCTGAAGGCTTATTAACTCTAGATCAAACCCTACTACGGCAGGATAATCTTGAGCTACTTCTAAAAAATCCTCATCTAATTTATCTGGCATAGGAAAATTATTACCAGTACCGAAAGGAGCTTGTTGACCAAAAGCAATTCCTCTTTGAGTTAATTCTATAAGTCTATTATATAAATCTTTGGCTTCATCGCATAAATCATTATCAGCAAAAGAACCATTGTTAGTTATTAATGGAGGAATTCTTTCAGCGTTAGGATCGAACAAACTTTCTTCTTCTGTAGAGCAACTTAATAAAAAGAAGGAAATCATTATAAGAAAGAATCTACCCATACGAGATATAGTCGTATAAATTCTAAAAACTTACAACTAGGCATTTTACATCATTATTTAGCTATTCTATGAACCTAAACCAAATGAATAAAACCTTGACTTCTGAGTTAGCGGTCAAGGTTTTAAATTTCCAAATACAATACTTACTTTCTTATAAGAGTATACTTTTGAGTTCTTTGTTCAAATATCATTTAGCTTTCATAAAGAGATTAAAACTATCCATCTCTTAAGTCTATTTTCTTTTGAAATTCACTTTATTCCCATTCAACTCCAACACCATTTCATTCTTAGTAGGGTGAAAAAACAAAGCAGCTCCTGCTCTATCAGAAATGAACTTATGATTACTATATCCTTTTAATGGAAATGTAGGACCATCTTTTGCATCTGCTATTAGCACTGTATTTTCTTTAGTGATGGTTATCTGAAAAGGAAATGATTCGCTTACATAAACACCTAAATATTGATCTAAATCTTCCGTAGTAAATTTTAATGCTTTCTCGAACTTAGGAAGTTGATAATTATTGTTATAATAACTATCCAGCACATTAATAATGATGCTATTTGGAGACATTACTACTCCATTTCCTATATAGGAAACTGCAATCTTTTCTTCTGGTAAATATAACGTAAGCGACTGAAAACCATCAATACCACCGTTATGGCCATAAGCTTGTTTATTAAAGAAAGTTTCTCCACTGAGTCCCATCCCCATCCCTTTTGAAATATCTATCATTTTATCTAATGAAATTTTTGTAACCAATCTACCAGAAAAAAGATTCTTATAGAATACATTTAATTCTGTAGGAGTAGAAACAATAGCTCCTGCTCCGATAGGAACACTCATGTGTGTTTCATTTTTTACCACATTCCAATTATCTTCTTGTAACACATAAGATAGTGCTTCATTGTTTTTAGAGTTAATTTTTTTTCCGTAGGCAGTCCTTTTCAGGCCTAGTGGTTTGGTAATTCTAGCATATAAAATCTCTGCATATGTTTTGTCTTCTATTTCTTCAGCTATATAAGAAAGTAATAAATAATTGGTGTTAGAATATCTTGTCTTTGCACCTGGTTCGAAATTCACCTTTCTCTTCACTAATCTGCCTAACATTTGTTCTCTTGTATTGGGCAAAATCATCCAAGTTAAAAAGTCTTCATCTTCAGTTAAATTAAATAAACCACTTCTATGCCTTAGTAAATGTTCTATGGTGATCTTACTTGCATTCGGTACTTCTGGAAAATAGGTACTCAAGTATGTATCTAAACTTAATTTCTTTTCATCCACTAACTGCATAATTAACGTAGCTGTAAAAGTTTTTGTAATGGAACCGATACGATACTTCGTATTTTTATTAGATTTTATTTCATTTTCTATGTCAGCATATCCGATAGAATTGACATATACCTCTTTTCCATTTTGAAATATGGATATACTACCCATTCCTTTATTATTTTGATCGATGACCGTAAACAAACTGTCTAATTTTGTTTTATTGAAATTCTGTGCGGTTATACCAAAACCTATAAAAAGGAAAGGTATAATGATTATTTTTTTTATCATATTATATGTATTTTATTTAGAAATGAAGTAAGCAAGATCCTTCTCAAAAGATTACTTTGATAGTTACTTCATTATGTATTTGAATGAAATATTATTGCGAAAAGAATCAAACAATTAGATAGTTGTTTGATTAATACAATGAGTTACTCAGATTCTTTAGCTATCCAAGTAAAAATGATAGATGCCACTCTTGAAATTATAAAGACAAGAAAACCAAAAATTGGAGGTAATGCAGAAACCTTTAGCCCACCAGCGAAAATAGGTGTAGATATATTGCCAATTTCTTCTAATTGATCAAACATTCCTACAATACCAATAAGCTGTCCTAGCATACCCCACACTAATGTTAGAAGTCCAATAGAATTTAATAACTGAATATTTTTTTGAAATCCTTTCTGTTCATTTCTTAAAGAAATAAGCCCTCTAACGATAAGAAACAATACTAACAAAAGCATTAATAAGATTGGGAACATAAAAAACATTCCTCCTTCTTGCAATCTCGCAAAGAATGTAGTGAAGAAAGATCTATTTTCTGCTTGTAAAAGAAATAGTGATATCATAGTAAGTAATTTTGAATTAAACATATTCAAAACTAGTTTCAAAAGTTAGAAGAATATTTTTTTTGCGCTTATCTACCAAATTCGTTTCGTATTTAGCTCGATTCGTATAGTGTTCAGAAAACAACTCGGTAATTTTGTTATAATGCGTACTAATTCGGTTATTCATCCAAAAATACTACTTGAAAGGTAAAAAATACTGATATTGTACTTAAATATGATTTCTAAAGATACCATTCTAAAAAAACTAGCAACCTTATTACTACATTCTATATTTTGGACAGTAGTACTGTTTGGGTATACCTATTTTTTTGGTTACAATACCGAAGATATCAATTATGTATTTTCTTTTTCTTTATTTCTTATGCCTGTTACCATAGGAACTACGTATACAGTAACAGACATATTAATTCCAAAATATTTAATAAAAGAGCGATATGCATTATTCCTTCTTTATTGTATTTATACGTTAATCGTATCGGCTTTTTTTATTGTTATTTCCTTCTTTTATGGTCTTATCTTTTTATCCTCACTAAAATATGAAGGAATGGCTCCAATGACAAGAAGTCCATTTTTTCTATTTGTGGCTGTATATTTTGTTGTTTTCATTGCTAGTGCTTTAAATCTAGCTCAACACAATTATAAATCAACCACAGCGAATCAGGCACTAAAAAACAAAATTTTAGAAGCTCAATTAAAACTAAAAGAACAGGAACTGAATTATTTAAAAATGCAAATTCATCCACACTTTTTATTTAATACGCTAAATACCTTATATGGGTTTGCTTTAAAAAAATCTGAAGATACTCCAGAGATGATTTTAAAATTATCAAACCTTTTGGATTATCTGTTATATCAATCAGATAAACCTCTAGTACAATTACAGGATGAAATAAACCATATAGAAGATTATGTTACATTGGAAAAGATGCGTTTTAGAGATGTATTAGATATTTCCATTGATTTTCAGAATATAAACAAAAACATTCAGGTAGCGCCTATGCTATTTATTCCTTTTGTAGAAAATAGTTTTAAACATGGACAAATTATTGATCAAAAACTATCAATCCATATGAGTTTAACCTGCAAGGATCATGAGATATATTTTTCTATAAAAAACTCAATTCTTCCAGGTAATAGTAATGACCATAAAGGAATAGGATTAAGTAATATCAAAAAACGATTAGCATTAGCATATAAAGAGCATCATTTGTTAGAAATTGCTGAAAATGAGAATTGGCATATTGTAAAATTATATCTAAATACTAAAAATACAACCGCTTATGAATCCTAAAATATCTTGCATTATTGTCGATGACGAACCTACAGCAAGAGATATTATTGCTAGTCATTTAGAAAAAATTGATCGAATAGATGTTGTAGCCGTATGCGCTAGTGCCTTAGAAGCTTTTAATTGTATTAACGCTAATAAAATAGACTTAATTTTTTTAGATATCAATATGCCTGAGATATCAGGAATTTCCTTTGCAAAATCGATTAATAAAGAAATTAAAATCATTTTTACAACCGCATATCGAGAATATGCTATTGAAGGCTTTGATCTGCATGCTGTAGATTACCTTTTAAAGCCAATTTCTTTTGAAAGGTTACTAAATGCAGTGGATAATTATTTCGAAATACATTATAAAATTTCTAATGCAGTCACTGAAGAAATCCAATCAAATGATTTTATGTTTGTTAGGTCAGATAGAAGGATGAAAAAAATAGATTTTTCGGAAATTATTTATGTAGAAAGTTATAATGATTATTTAAAAATTCATTGTGATAATGCCACTATTGTAACCAGAGAAACCATCAGCAATATTGAAGCGCGATTACCTGTACAACAATTTATGAGAACGCATAGATCTTTTATCATTGCCATAAAAAAAATTGATTCTTTTTCTAATGAAGAATTGGTACTCAATAACAAATCAATTCCTATTAGTAGAAATTACAAAACTCAAGTTTTAAATAGGTTAGAAAATATTTAAAGCTACAATAAGAGTTTTTTAGTTTTATTGAGTGATTTATTATTCTGCAACATAAAATTAAGAGCATCGTCTTTTGGGGAAATTTCAAAACTTATTCTCATGAAAAAACTAATTTTACTCGTATTCACATTTTCCATCTTTTGTTCATCCTGTAGTAATGATGATGATAATGGTGTTCCACAACAGGAATATAAAATACTAGAAGTCAATGACTCTGGAGTTAGCGGTTATGCCTTTTTTGTAGGATCATCAGTTTCAGATGAAGTCTTTAATATTGCTATACAATTAATAGATGTTGATATAGATGTGCCTTACACTGCATATTTATATAGCAATTCATTATCAGAAGGTGGTGAAATAGTAACTGAACTTGATGATTTCTTAAATTTACATGAGGCAGAAGTAATGTCAAGCTGGACTAGCTTTCATTCCTCTAATCAAATCGTTATCGAAAATGAGGTTTTTGATTATCAAGATTTAATTGCTTTTGATGGACATATAAAAATTTTTAATAGTAATGATTTATCTACTCCTATTGCCCAATGTAATATTGGTAGTAATGCTCAATAGAAATACAATTATAAAAAAAGCGAGCTTAGTGCTCGCTTTTTTATCTATATTCTTAAACTTTTACACGTGTAAAGCTCTATTATCTGTAGCAGCTAATGCAGCCTCTTTGATAGCTTCGGTAAATGTTGGATGTGCATGAGACATTCTAGAAATATCTTCTGCAGACGCTCTAAACTCCATAGCAGTTACTGCTTCTGCGATAAGATCCGCACAACGCGCTCCTACCATATGTACACCTAATACCTCATCTGTTTTCTCATCTGCCAAAATCTTTACAAATCCATCAAGATCTGCACTAGCACGAGCTCTTCCTAAAGCTCTAAATGGAAACTGACCAGATTTATAAGCTATTCCTGCTTCTTTTAATTCTTCCTCTGTTTTACCTACAGCAGCAACCTCTGGCCAAGTATATACTACACCAGGGATAAGATTATAATCAATATGTGGTTTCTGACCTGCTAATGTTTCTGCAACAAAGACACCTTCTTCTTCAGCTTTATGTGCTAACATTGCTCCTTTTATTACATCTCCGATAGCATAAATATTACTAGCTGATGTTTGTAAATGATCATTTACTTCTACTTGCCCTCTATCATTTAGTTTAACTCCAGCTGCTTCTGCATTTAATCCATCTGTATATGGACGTCTTCCTACAGAAACTAAACAATAGTCTCCTTTAAACTCCACAGGATTTCCTTTTTTATCATCTGCAGTAATAGTCACCTGTTTGGCAGTTGCCTTTACTCCGGTTACCTTATGCGAAGTATAAAATTTAACTCCTTGTTTTTTAAGAACTTTCTGTAATTCTCTAGATAAAGCCTTATCCATTCCTGGAATGATTCTATCCATATATTCTACTACAGAAACCTCAGCTCCTAAACGACGATATACCTGCCCTAGCTCTAAACCTATAACACCTCCACCAATAATGACAAGGTGTTTCGGAACTTCTTTGAGTTTTAATGCTTCTGTAGAAGTGATTACACGCTTTTTATCAATAGTAATAAAAGGTAAAGTAGAAGGTTTTGATCCTGTAGCAATAATAGTCTGCTTTGCTTCTATAGTTTCTACTGAGTTATCGTTTTTTGTAACATTTATATGAGTAGCATCTTTAAAAGAACCTATACCCTCATAAACGTCTATTTTATTTTTCTTCATTAAGAAATCAACTCCTCCTGTTGTCTGATCAACTACTGCTTGCTTGCGGGCAATCATTTTTTCTAAGTTGATCTTTACATCTCCTGGAATTTCAATTCCGTGATCCGCAAAATGCTTTATTGCGTGCTCGTAATGATGTGACGAATCTAATAATGCCTTACTAGGAATACACCCTACATTAAGACAAGTTCCACCAAGTGTTGAATATTTTTCGATTATTGCAGTTTTCATACCCAGTTGTGCACAACGTATTGCTGCTACATATCCACCAGGTCCAGAGCCGATCACGGCTACATCATATGTACTCATAAAGAGATTTTTATATTGTCTTATAAAATTTTAGAATAACAAATGTACAAATGTTTTGCTTCTTACAGAAGTGAAGATCTTATCAAATTTTTATTACCAAAGCAATATTAGTAGTGGTTAAAAAGTTATACATTTAACACGACGATTAGCTTTTCTAATGATCATACAATTTTTAAAAAGGCTTTTTGGATATATTTTAACAAAATAGCTAGTTAATAATGCGATATTTATCTTCTCTTCTCCTCCTTGTTCTTATTGTTTTATGGAGTTCTTGTCGTAAAGATTTCGAATCTGCTCCGAGTACTGGTAATCTACAGTTCTCCATAGACACTTTGTTTTTAGATACTGTTTTTACTAATATTGGTTCGAGCACCTATAGTTTTAAGGTATACAATAGAACTAATGATGATTTTACAATTCCAAGTATAGCATTAGAGAGAGGAGAAAGTTCTAATTATCGATTAAATGTAGATGGAATACCAGGAAAATCTTTTCAAGATATTCAAGTATTAGCTAAGGATAGTATTTTTGTATTTGTAGAAACTACTACTGATATTACACAGCAAACAGGTGATTTAGAATTTTTATATACGGATCGAATTTTATTTGACCCTACAGGTAGTCAGCAAGACGTAGATTTAGTAACTCTGGTGAAAGACGCTGTATTTTTATTCCCTTCTAGAGATGAAAATGGAGTTGTAGAAACCTTATTATTAGGAGAAGATGATAATATGGAAGAAATTCGAGTAGAAGGTTTCTTTCTCGAAGATGACCAACTTAATTTCACCAATGAGAAACCCTATGTAATCTATGGCTTTGCGGCCATTCCTCCTGATAGAACGTTAACCATAGATGCGGGAGCAAGAATTCATTTTCATGATCAATCAGGAATCATCGCTGCCAACAATGCTACACTTTTAGTTAATGGTGAAGTAAGTTCGGATCCAGAATTATTAGAAAACGAAGTGATCTTTGAAAGTGATCGATTAGAACCTGAATTTAGTGACGTTCCTGGTCAATGGGCTTTTATATGGCTTACTGCAGGTAGCACAGGACATGTTATCAATCATGCTACTATAAAAAATGGAGCTGCAGGAATTATTATGGACTCTAATGATGGAGGTCCTGATCCTACATTAACCATTACTAATTCTCAAATTTATAACCACTCCGCTTTTGGGATTCTAGGTAGAACAGCAAATATCAGAGGAGAAAACTTGGTCATAAATAATGCAGGGATACATGCAATGTATGCTTCGTTCGGAGGAACTTACAATTTTAACCACTGTACATTTGCTAACTATTGGAATGTAAGTTTTAGAGATACACCTGCATTGGCAATTGATAATATATTTGTAGTGAGAGATGAAGGAGGAAATATTACAGAGATATTAGCCGAGAATCTCGTTGAAGCTAATTTTAATAACTGTATTGTGTATGGAAACGAAAATCTAGAACTTGGAATTACTAGAGCCGAAGGGACAACCTTTAATTATAATTTTGGAAATTCTCTCATACGTTTTAATGATTTTAATGGCCAGTTTTCTGATAATGCATTGTACGACTTTACTAATAATAGTTTGTTTAATAACGTCATTTTAAACGAAGGTCCTGATTTTAAAGACCCTTCAGAAAATGAATTGAATATTGGAGAAAACTCCGCTGCAAATGGACAGGCATCTACGCCAACTATGGGTACTGATATTTTGGGTACACCAAGAGATATGACAGCACCAGATATTGGTGCTTATGAAAGTATTATTTTCGAAATGGAAGAAAATTAACTGATTACCTTACTTTTTACTATGAAGATATCTAAAAACAAAGAACTTTTTATCTTAGGATCTAGCGCTATTTTAATAACACTTTTTCTATTTTTTATAGATGAAGGTAATTACAATTTTAATTGGTTAGAGGAACCTTTCGTTTGGGTAATATTTGGAATCTACGCTATTCCGATTTTCTTAGGTCAGTTATTTATTTACAAGGTATTTCTCAAAAATAGTAGATCAACAAAAAAGATAATGCTTAGTATCTTTGGTGGTTCTATCATTGGAATAACTGCAACAGTAAGTATCTTACTAAGTGGGATACTTACATAAAATAAGGATATTAAAAAATCACTTTTGTATCTGGCAACTGTTCTTTTATTCTTTCTTTTTCATTTTCGGAAAAGTTATTTTTACTAAGTTCTAAAACTTTTAACTTAGTAAAACCTTTTAAATTTTGAGGCATAAATTGAAAGTTGTTGTTTCGTAATAGTAGTACTTTTAAACTTCGTAAAGAATCTACTGCAGCTATAAGATTGGAAAGCTGAATTTTTGGATTAGCATCCAAAACCAAACCTTCTATTTGATTTAGTTTACTAATGTTTCTGGGGATTTCAGCAATTTCATTATTAGATAAAACCAAAATCCTTAATGATTTTATTTGTGCTATCACAGAAAATACTTGATCCAAGTCAAGCTCTGGATTATTATTAAGATGTAGCTCTTGCAATACATTACATTTAGAGAATTCTTCTGGTAATTCCTTAAGATTATTTTTACTTAAATACAAAAAATCTAATTTCTTGATTTGGGTTAATACTTTGCTGGCTTGTAAAATATCTAGGTTAGGATTTTTAGCTAAATCAATCTCCCTTAGATTCAGCAATTCACTCAAAACGTTCGGTATTTCATTAAAGTCATTACCCCTAACATTTAATACTGTTAATTGGTTCATTTTATTAAACTCTAGTGGTAAAGAAGTTAATTTATTACCTTCTACATTAAGAAGTTTCAATTTTGACAACCTTAGTACCTCTTTGGGAATCTGTTTTAAGTTACAATCCTTAAGATATAATGATTCTAGTATCATAAATTTATCAATAGATTCAGAAAACAAATTTAACTCTTCACAATCCAGAGATAAGCTAGTTAGCTTTTCATTTCCTTGTACTGCATTCTTTAAGTTTGAACTTTTAGTGTTTTGTGCACTCATAAAGCAATTTGTACATATCAAGCAAATAAAAAATAGTATTACTCTCATAGCGTTATCCTTTACCAACATAAACTATACATTTTCCTTTCTATATCCTTTACTAAGAATAATATAAGATATAACTCCAACAACCATCCAAATACATAATATTCCAAAATTGGCTTGTAATTTATATTCACCAAAATCCATTTCAAATAAAAGTGTCATAACGCCATTAACACCTCCATGAGCAAAAACCGCTGGCCAAACACTTTTGGACTTAATTGTCAATAAAGCTAAGAAACTTGATACAAACACCGTATTTATGGGAAGAAATATAAAAGCCCCTAAAATTGGATATTCTGGATAATTAAATCCATCTAAAACTATTGGTAAGTGCCAAAAACCCCAAACCAATCCTAAAAAGACTATTGATTTTAGTAAACTGTTTTGCTCTAATAATTTCTTTTGTAAAAAACCTCTCCAACCAACCTCTTCTCCAAATGCTAGTAGACTTGAAACTAAATTAACAACAAGCATTGTTATGAAAAAATTAGCCAAGAAAAAAGAAATACTTTGATCTTCACTCCCTAAAAATAACGACAAATCTATATCAACAACCTTATTATCTACAATTAAGTATTCATGATTAATACCCCAACCAATCTTTTCAAACAATAGTCTACCTAGTAATGTAATAATGATAGGAACAAGTAAACTTAATAGAAGATACCAAAATGTACGAGGTTTCCAATTAATATATTTTAAACCAATTTTACTCTTCACTAGATAAATGATGGCGCCAATACTAGGAATGAACATAGCTAAAACCATAAAAGGCTGAAAAAACTCATACTCTTGTCCTCCGTTGAGAATGATAAATATTTGTACTAAATACGTCGCTAACATTACGAGAATAAGGTAAATCCAAACACTTTTTTCTAATTTTATCATGGATATAAGTTTCTAATCTTTTTATCAATTATTATTCCGTTTTATTTATGCTTTATAAAAGCCTTGTCTTATTTAAAGAGCTTCAAATTCTAATAAACCATAGTTTTACGATTTTCTAGAAATGGTATCAAAATTATTTTAAGGTTTTTTAAATATATGTAACTTTCCCTTCTTTATCCATCTTTACAAAACGAGAAGTAAAAATCATCAAAATTCAAACTTTTGAAATCTTATTTGTTTACATCAGAACGACTTGGCTTCCGTAATTGGTTTATGGAGGACTTAGACATCATGCATAACGAGGTTAATAATGACGACGATGTTATGGAGTTTTTCCCATATAAACCTACATTGGATCAAACCAAAGATTTTATTCTTCGCATGCAACAACATTATGAACGTACTGGCTTTTGTTATTTTGCAGTAGACTTATTAGAAAGCAATGAATTAGTTGGTTTTATTGGACTTAGTGAACAATCCTATCTTGAAGAGTTAGGAACGTTTATAGATATTGGATGGAGATTAAAAAAATCAACTTGGAGAAAAGGATTAGCTACAGAAGGTGCAAAAGCTTGTTTAGCATATGCCTCTGAGCATTTAGAATTAGAAGACATTTACTCTGTAGCGCCAGAGATAAATAAAAATTCTATAGCTGTGATGGAAAAAATCGGAATGAAACATCTAAAAATTTTTGATCACCCCAAATTATTAAGTGATGTAAGGTTAAAAACATGTGCTCTTTACCATAAAAACCTTAGAAACTAATATATCCCATATTTCTTTGCTACATTTAGGACTTTATATCGTTATTTATTCATATGAAAAACCTAACCAATAAAATCCGAATTCTTGTAATTTTTTCGCTAGTATTACTAAACGTTAGTTGTGATCAAATTTCAAAAACTGTAGTAAGACACACTATTGAAAAGGATGAAAGAATACATGTTTTTAATGACAACTTTGTATTAACCAAAGTAGAAAACACTGGTGCTGCTTATAGTTTAGGATCAGATCTTGCTCCAGTCCTTAAAATTATTTTGTTGCAAATATTACCAATTCTTGTGCTACTATTTTTACTTAGACTTCTGATTATAAAAACTAATTACTCTAAAGAAACTATAGTAGGTTTTACCTTCATTATAGGTGGAGGAATTGGAAATCTTTATGATCGCATTGTTCATGGTTCGGTTACTGATTTTATGATCATGGATGTAGGAATCATAAAAACTGAGATTTTTAATATGGCTGATGTTTCCATTATGCTGGGTTCCTTCATTATTTTAGTCACAGCTTTGATTACTAAAAAAGATACTTTCTTTAGAGAAACTACAAATTAATATGGCTTGGATACAGGAAATCACTTTCGAAAATGCGAAAGGACAGCTAAAAAGACTTTATGAACGAGTAAAAGGTCCAAATAATAATGTCGACAATGTCTTATCCATTCATAGCCTAAGACCTCATACTTTAGTAGGTCATATGGGATTATATAAAAATATATTGCATAATTCTAATAACACATTACCAAAATGGTATTTAGAGACGCTAGGTGTCTATGTAAGTTTTTTAAATCAATGTGATTATTGTGTCGCACATCATAGCGCAGGATTAAAGCGTTTACTTGCTGATGATCTGAAATTCGAACAAATCATCAATTGTATTCAGAAAGATGAGGCAGCTTCTTATTTTGATACAAAATACCTCGAAGGAATGCGGTATGCTAAAAAATTGACCTTATCCCATCATACTATTACAAAAATGGATATTGATGTATTAAGAGAGCAAGATTTAACTGATGGTGAGATTTTAGAAATCAATCAAGTGGTAAGTTATTTTAATTATGTAAATCGAACAGTTGTCGGACTTGGAGTAAATACTGATGGAGATATCATAGGGTTATCTCCAAATGATTCTAACGATCCCGATAACTGGGGACACTCTTAAAAAACATCAACTAGGCTGATTTTGGATAAATATCAGTTCTCAAGAGGTTCCGTATATTTTACAATATCGATTCCTATTCCATTTGGATCTTCGATAGCAAAGTGTCTTTCTCCCCAAGGTTCATCTCTTAATTCAACTTTAATAACTATATCTTTTGTTTTTACCTCTTCGTACAACTGATCCACATCATCTACTTCGATTGTTAGATACATACCTTGTCCCATAAAAGGTTTATGAAAAAATGGTTGCTGTGTCGGATGATTGGGTAAAAGAAAACTTAGAGTATCCTTAGCATTAGGTGTTTTGAGAAGAAGATAAAAATCATTTTCAAATTTTACTGTAAACCCTAATGTTTTACTGTAAAACTCCTTGGTTTCTTTTAATTTAGTTGTTAAAATACCAGCATTTAATCTCATTATAAAAAAGGTTTTTGTTGTATCCTAAAATTACAATATTCACCTTTTTTTGATTATAGATTTAATCAATTATTAACAAGTAATGTCATTGCGATTTCAACCAGTCAGATTTTTTTAGCGTATAGAAGTTGAGTATTTCATTATCATATTCAAAAGTCTCCACAAATTGTAATCCTACTTTTTTTAGGACTGTATTCGATGCGATATGTTCGATTTCTGCTGCTGCACTAATTTCTTCAAGATTTAATTTTTCAAACCCATACTTTAGCGAAGCTATTGCCGTTTCTGTGGCGATTCCGTTTCCCCAATATTTTTTAATAAGTCGATAACCTATATCATAATAATGAAATTCCTTTCGTAATTCTTTCTCATATTTTAGGCCAGACCAGCCTATAAAATCATGAGTCTTCTTATCAATTACTGCCAATCTACCTATTCCATTGTCTATATATTGAGCCCTGATGGTCGTAATAACTTTTTGTGCTTCTTCTATGGTTTTTATAGGTCGTTTACCTAAAAACTCATGAACATCTGGATCAGAATCAAGTTCAAACATTCCTTGATCATCATATGTCTCCAACTCTCTTAAAAAGAATCTGTCTGTTTCTATGTGTATTTTCATTAATGATTGGTCTTAATTCTGATAAATCCAACTAAATATCAATTAAAAACTTATCAAACATTTATATGATAAAATTAGTGAAAATAAATTCTAATTCTAAGGAGTTGCGGGTATTGGTGCGTAAGGAGATTCTAAGATAATCCAATTATTATTCTTCAACCTTTCTATAGCATCTTCATAAACTTTTATGTAAGCCTTTTTATTTTCTAGCGATATCCTATCTTGATATGTATTGTTTGGATTATTTAATTCCTCTATTGCCAACTGTAAATTAGTTTTGGCCGTTTCTACTTGTCCTTCATTATAAAGTTTCCAAGCGTAATAATAATAGTCTTCTGGATGATTTAATTCTTGATTTGCCAAATCCATATATAAAATTCCATATAATCTACTTTCTCTTACCACTAGAAAGAACACTGAGATTATCAAAATTACTCCAAGTACTAATTGCCCCGAAGTAACCCTATCTTTCATTACAAACATAATGACCAAAGCAATGAAAATGGTCAAAAAAGCAGCAAACTTAAGTGCAGTTGATCCTGGCCAAAACAATACTTTAAAACAAAATGCTAAACTACAAAACCCTAAAGCCAAAAATAAAATCGACACTCCTATTTTATGTTTTTTAATACTACTATAGATAAAAAATATAATGGAGCTTAAGCATACAATTTGACTTCCAATAATGATCATTTCATTTCCAAAAGGCCAACTCATTAGCCAAAACAATACACCCATAATCAATGGAATAGAGACCAACATCATGAATGCTTCGATTCGATGTTGTTTCCTTATTAATGATAGTATGGTATAAATTGGGATACATAACAGAATAATCAAAACTCCTATTATTAAAAGTGCATTAGTTTGTGGAAAAAGAAATAAAAATCTAGAAACTAAACCAAAAAGAGACAATCCAAATAAAACTAAAAGTATGTATTTAAGTATTTTCATGTTTATTTATTATGCTATTCTATTATTTCAAACATATTGTTATTAATCTTAACATCTTTAGTTAGTATCTAATAATGATTAAATGTTACCTAACAATTTGACTTTTTAGGTTTAAGTTGATACAAAAAAAAAAGCGTAACCTTGGGTTACGCTTTTCGAATACATTTATTTTATGTCAATGATTATACTACAAACAAAGGTTTGTCTGCCATCATTGCATTTACATCATTTGCAATATTATGAAGCTCGTCTTCATTTTCTACGTTGTTAATCACACGATCTATTAACTCTACTATCTCCAACATATCATCTTCTTTTAATCCACGTGTTGTTACTGCAGCAACTCCAATGCGAATACCAGAGGTTACAAACGGTGACTTATCATCAAACGGTACCATGTTTTTATTTACCGTAATTTCTGCTACTCCTAAAGCTTCTTCTGCTTCTTTACCAGTAACACCTTTATTTCTAAGGTCAATTAACATCATGTGGTTATCTGTACCTTCAGAAATTACTTCGTATCCTTTCTTTACAAATGCATCTGCCATGGTAGCTGCATTTTTCTTTACCTGAATAATGTAATGTAAAAACTCATCTGTTAATGCTTCTCCAAAGGCAATTGCCTTTGCAGCAATAATATGCTCTAACGGTCCTCCTTGATTTCCTGGAAAAACAGCACTATCTAATAAAGAAGACATCATTCTCTTTTTACCACTTTTAAGTGTAATTCCGAATGGATTTTCAAAATCTTTACCCATTATGATCAGTCCTCCTCTTGGTCCTCTTAATGTTTTATGAGTTGTTGTTGTTACAACGTGACAATGAGGTACCGGATCTGCGATAACCCCTTTAGCAATTAAACCTGCAGGATGCGCTATATCTGCTAACAAAATTGCTCCTACACTATCAGCAATCTCTCTAAATCTTTTGTAATCGATCTCTCTAGAATACGCAGATGCTCCTGCAATAATTAATTGTGGTTTTTCTGCTGTAGCAATTTCCTGAATTTTATCATAATTCAATCTACCTGTCTCCTTCTCTACACCATAAAAAACTGGATTGTATAATTTACCAGAAAAGTTTACCGGAGATCCATGAGTTAAATGCCCTCCATGAGAAAGGTCAAATCCTAAAATTTTATCTCCTGGCTTAAGGCAAGCATGGTATACTGCAGTATTTGCTTGTGATCCTGAATGTGGTTGTACGTTAGCATATTCTGCTCCGAACAATTCTTTAGCACGATCGATAGCGATTTGCTCCACCACATCTACCACAGAACATCCTCCGTAATATCTCTTACCGGGATATCCTTCTGCATATTTATTAGTTAAAACTGAACCGGCTGCTTCCATAACCTGTTCACTTACAAAATTTTCTGAAGCGATCAATTCCAATCCGTTGATCTGGCGCTCTTTTTCGTCTTGAATTAAATCAAAAATCTGCTCGTCGCGTTGCATGTTGTATTGTTTATAAAATAGATCTTCAAAAATAGGAACATTCCATAAAATAAATCTATGGAATAACAATAAATTTCAACATTTTCTTCACAATTAAAAATATCACATTTTTTAGTTAACTTTCACAGAAATAAAATATATAAAACGTTCTATTATTATATATTTGATCATAAGAAGTACCAACACTTATTAAAAGAAAAATAATGCCCATAACAGCAAATAACCCAAATAGAAAAACCTGGATCGATACTCCTACAAATACCGATTTTCCGATTCAAAACATTCCTTTTGGCGTATTCCTTACCAGAGATGACGTCATTACTATAGGAACCAGAATTGGAGATACTGCTATAGATCTTGGTGCTTTGCATCAACTAGGTTATTTTGAAGGAATTCCTCTAACCGATGATATTTTTTTACAAGATTCTTTGAATGATTTTATATCCGATGGTAAAAAAACGTGGAGACTAGTACGCAATAGAATTGCTGAAATTTTTGATGCAAAAAATAATACGCTAAAAAAGAATAAAGAACATTGTAAAATTGTACTCTTTACACTAGATGAAATTGAAATGCAGTTGCCAGTTACCGTTGGTGATTACACAGATTTTTATAGTAGTATTGAGCATGCTACTAACGTAGGAACCATGTTTAGGGATCCTGATAATGCTTTATTACCTAATTGGCTTCACATACCAGTAGGATATCATGGACGTAGTAGCTCTATCATTCCATCGGGAATTCCTGTGCATAGACCACAAGGACAAAAACTAATTAATGGGACCGAAAAACCAATTTTTGGACCTTCTCGATTAGTAGATTTTGAATTAGAGATGGCCTTTATCACTACAGATGCCAATTTATTAGGAGAACCTATACCTATTGAAGAAGCTGAAGATTATATTTTTGGTTTAGTTTTATTTAATGATTGGAGTGCCAGAGATATTCAGAAATGGGAATATGTTCCATTAGGGCCATTTTTAGCAAAAAACTTTGCTTCCTCTATTTCCCCATGGATTGTAACGCTGGATGCACTAGAACCTTATCGTGTTGCAGGTCCAAAGCCTATCAAAGAGCAGCTTCCTTATTTACAATATGAAGGCGATAAAAGTTTTGATATTCATCTAGAGGTAGCCATACAACCAGAAAAAGCGAAAGAAACTGTCGTTTGTAGAAGTAATTTCAAACATATGTATTGGAACATGTCTCAACAGTTAGCACATCATACAATTAATGGATGTCCTGTAAATTCTGGAGATATGATGGGTAGTGGAACGATCTCCGGTCCTACTCCAGATTCTTTTGGATCTATGTTAGAACTTAGTTGGCGTGGAGAAAAACCAGTTCAACTGGATGAAGGAGGAAGTCGTAAATTTATTGAAGATAACGATACCGTAATTATGAGAGGTCATTGTGAAAAAGATGGCGTACGAATTGGATTTGGAGAAGTATCAACAAAACTGTTGCCCATATTTAAAAAATAAAGATCAACAATTCTTAAATAAAAACCTCAAAGAGTGACTTTGAGGTTTTTTTGTTACCTTTTGGCATCAAAATTGAATAAGTGTCCCCCAAACGCATGATATTATGAAAAGAAAACTACTTTTATTTTTAATCACTATTGTTTTGTATTCCTGTGGTGGTAAAAAAAAGACCGTTACTGCATTAAATACTGGTAACTATGATCAAGCCATTAATACTTCTGTTAGTAAATTAAGAACTAATAAACATAAGAAAGGAAAGCAAGATTATATTCTTATCCTAGAAGAAGCTTTTGCTAAAGCTGTAGATAGAGATATGAACGCTATCGCTTTTATGCAAAAAGAAGGAAATCCTGCTAACCTAGAACGTATTTATAACTCTTATACTACTCTTAAAAACAGACAGGAAAGAATTAGACCGTTATTACCTCTATTCCACGTAGAACAAGGGCGTAATGCTAATTTTACTTTTGATAATTATGATGATGAAATTCTGAATACAAAAGAACAATTATCAACCTATCTGTATGATAGTGCAAAATCCTTATTATCCAAAGCAAGAAGAAAAAGCGATTATCGCAAAGTATATGATGATTTGGTATATCTAAATAAAATTAATCCGAACTATAAAAACACCAATGATTTAATTGAAGAAGCTCATTTTAAAGGAACTGATTTTGTAAAAGTAAGTTTAAAAAACAACACCAATGTAATCATCCCAAGGCGTTTAGAAAGTGATTTATTAAATTTCAGCACATATGGATTAAACGATTTATGGACAGTATACCATAACGAACCACAACGCTCTATAAATTATGATTATTTAATGGAAGTGTCCTTTAGGGAAATTAATATCTCTCCAGAACAAATTAGAGAAAGACAACTAGAACGAGAAAAATTAATAAAAGATGGTTGGGAATATCTATTAGATGAAAATGATGATTTTGTTTTAGATGAAGATGGAAAGAAAATTAAGGTGGACAAAATGGTGACAGTAAGATGCGAATATTATGAATTTATGCAGTTTAAAGAAGCTCAAGTGGTCGGAAACGTTCAATATCGTAATCTTAACACCAAACAATTACTAGATGCTTTTCCTTTATCTAGCACCTATGTTTTCGAACATATTTATGCTAATTATAATGGCGATAAACGTGCTTTAGATGATGACTTAATTAGATATTTAGGTTTACAAGCCGTACAATTTCCAACTAACGAACAGATGGTATACGATTCTGGTCAAGACTTAAAGAATAAACTAAAAAGTATTATTACTAGGTATCGATTTAATTAAACGTTGCTTTATTTATGATTGAGGAGGATATCTTAATAAAAGCTGGTACAATCCTTAAAGATTACAAAAGGAATGAACAACTTTTTAAGGAGGGAGATTTTGCTAAATACTATTATCAAATTCATTCTGGAGAAATTAAAATGAATAATTTTAATGATGAAGGAAAAGAATTTATTCAAGGCATTTTTAATAAGGGGCAGAGTTTTGGAGAGCCACCTCTTTTTGCAGATTTCAAATACCCTGCAAATGCTGAAGCGATTATAGACTCAAAAGTTTGGCAGTTACCTAAGGATAAGTTTTTAGAAATCTTGGAGAAAAATCCAAACATCCATTATAAGTTTACAAGTACCCTTGCATCTCGATTATATTACAAAGCAATAATGGTTTCTGAGATATCTACTCAAGAACCAGAACATCGGATTCTAAGAATTTTAGATTATTTCAAAAATAATACTAAAAATAACGAAGATAATACGGATCCTTATAAAATGAAGCTTACTAGACAACAACTAGCAGATTTAACGGGTTTACGTGTAGAAACTGTAATTCGTGCGGTAAAAAAGCTAGAACAAAAAGGTAAATTGATGATTAAAGAACGAAAAATATATCGATAATTTTCCTTTATGATTCAAATCATAAACTGAAGCCTACTTTCTGAAATACCTTTGGACATAACTTTAAATTTCGATGTTATGTATTCCAAATTATTAAAAGATTTCACAGAAATGTATATGGCTTATATTCCTTTAATGATTATTCTATCAAGCTGCTTAGGATCAATAGCTGCGATGTATATTTTAATGTAGGATAGATCTGTTTCGCAAATTTTTCAACTAGTACTTTGTGTTCTTGTATCCATGATTTTTAATGCTTCAATTTTAGCGCAAATGAAACCTAAAATTGTATTTAATTTACTCATAACAAGTTTGATTACAAATACACTTTTGGTAATTATCAACTTTGGACACTAGTAATCTCTTGACATGAATACTTCTGCAAAAAAAGATATTGAAACAAGAAATGATATTTACCTTATCGTTTCTTGCTTTTACGAAAAGGTAAAAACAGAAAAAACCTTAGGTCCTATTTTCAATACTATCATTAAAAACTGGGATGAGCATATTAACACACTAACAGATTTCTGGGAAACCAATCTGCTATGTGTATCAAAATATAAAGGAAATCCCATTAAAAAGCATAAAATAGTAAACACAGCATTTAATAGTAGTATTACGGTATATCACTTCGGGATTTGGCTACAGATATGGTTTCAAACTATTGATGCGTTATACAGTGGAGAAAAAGCAGAAACTGCAAAACGAAGGGCAAGAAAAATGTCTACACACTTATTAATTAAAATGCATGCATCTCAAAAATAATCCATGCATAACTTTATTAATACTTTATCGTGAGTCCTAACTTGGAAAAAATTTCCTCACTTTCTTGTTTTTGATCATCAAATTCAAGAGTTAGATGAGATCGATTACTCTTTATGAACGATATATTGGAGAATTCACTAAAATAATTAGTGAATTCTTTTTCTTTATCTGTAGTATTAACTTCAAACTCAACTTTGGTTAAGGATTTGATTCTATTCAAATGAATTTTAGGTTCATTATTAACCTTCTTTTCATTTCTGTAAGGGAGCCTAAAAGTCCATGGTAACACTGGATTTTCTTTATTAGTGATGATGTCTATCGACATCCCTTTCGGGAAATAATCTGGTTGATACACCTCGCTATTTTCAAAAAGTGGATCTGTAGCTTCCGAATTTACCAAGCATAATCCATATCGTGAGTAACCATTTTTATTGAATTGAGAACGCTCCCAAAGTTTCGTAGGCGAAGTAATATTATTTTGAATTTCTTTTTCATTAATAACCCATAAAACCTCAAGGAAGAAATCTTCGAAATAAAACTTACGATTTGTAGTGCCTTGCCCTGGATGAACTCTACTACTACCTTCTATTAAACCAAAACTGCGTAAATCATCTGCTTCTTTTCCATTATTATCAGAAAATACAAATATATGATCAACTTCCATTTTCATTTAATAATAGCCCTCAAATTACAATTAATATACTATATAAATTGATGCAATACCTGAGCATCTATAGCGCTATGCGAAGCATGGTGCACTGTTTCCCCATTTCTGATCACGATAAACTGTGGAGACTCATGATACACCTGAAATTTAGCTGCAATTTCGGATGAAATATCTCTGTGATTTAATAAATCTAAATAATATAAATCTACCTGATTTTCAGAAACGTCAAAACTACTTTCAAAATTTTTAATCACCATTCTACTAATTCCACAACGGGTAGAATGTTTAAAAATAGCTTGCGTTTTACCCTTTGAAGCTTCTGCAATTGTATCTAATTGCTCCAAAGATTTCAGTTCTTGCCAAGGTAGAGCCTGTTTTTCTTCTTTAGGTTCTTTGTCTTCCGACCCAAATATTTTTCCGAATAATCCCATGCAATTTTTATTTATTAAGTCGTGCAAAAATACTAAAAATTACGGCTAGATTTCTATTTCAAAAAAATAGCGAGCTCCTAGGAACTCGCTACACCAATAAAACAAATATCCAATCAAAAATTCTATGATTTAATAAATTTTAAGACTGTTTTGGTCTCATTTTCTGTAAGTATATATAAGCCATTGCTAAGCTCCGTAACGTCTACTTGTGTAATCTCATTAGAAAGTTTTATTTTCTTCACTACTCGCCCAGTGATGTCTGTAATTTTAAACTCATGTTCTTTTCTTAAACCTAGTAGTGATATCGATGTTTTTGCTGGGTTAGGAAATATGATTACGTCTTGTAAATTAACGTCATCAACAGATAAAACGGAAGAAGAAAACTCTACACTATTAATATTAAATAAAAATCCACTCCCTCCATTATAAGAAAATCGAATATTTTGATTACCAGATGTAAGATCAACAGAAGTATTAATTGTGTTCCAGCTTTGCCACCCTCCAGTATTAGAAACATCTACAGAACCTATCACGGTTTGATCACTCAAAATGTTAATAGTTCCTCCTTGAGAATTGGATGCTATTCTAAAAGACACATCATAAGTACCTGCAGTTTCAATAGAAGATCGATAAGTAGTATAATCACCATTTTCTATATAACCAATATTCATTCCTCCTCCGGTATCACTTGTGGTTTCCCTTTGTATACCTTGTGCTGTTGTATATTCTTCAACTTCAATAATTCCAGGAATAATATGTAAAATAGTACATGTATTAAGTTCATCTACAGGACAATCATCATCAGCATTAGATACATATCCTGTTGGTTGTGCACATGCAGAAACAACATCAGTACTATCTCCTAAACCATCATTATCATTATCCGCATACCAATTAGTAGGATTGGTGCAATTTTGAACACAGTTTTCATTTTCTCCCGGCAAACCATAACACCCTAAACCATTTGGCCCCAGAGTGATATCCCAATCAATTCCTGCAACCCAATTATCACCATTAAATTCATATGCTCCGGCATCTGGATTAGCCCCATTAAATCCATCGGTAATGCCATTGATCACTCTTCCTGCATCTATGGCAGCAGATCCCTGACTTAAATTGAAATTTCCATTGGCAATACTTACATAAGAATCCGAATTGACAACTATATTATTTTGCTTATCTGATTGGGGCTCCCATTCTCCTTTGAAGCCCAAATTATTCCAAACCTTCACATTGGTAAACGATGTTCCTTCTTTATGCCAAGCTCCCATCTCATCAGAGTTGTTATAAAAGGTATTATTAAAAACATCTATATCTTTTCCATCCCAATTGATTTGAACACCTGTCCATTCTGTATTCCAAACCACATTATGATGTACAGAAAAAGCTTCTGCATCATTATCTAAATAAATCCCTGCTGCTTTATTTTTAGATCCGCGAGAAGCAGTATCATGGAACCAATTATGGTGTATTTCTGTGTTTTGTGGTCCGCCAACGGTATAAAAAGTGGCACAATCATCTGCTATTAAATTACTTTTATACACATCGTTATAAGCAATCTCGCATCGGTTTCCATTAAAATTGATACCATCACGCCCTCCATTAAAAATAGTATTATTCAAAATTTTATTATCAATTCCTCCTCTTGCTACTAAAGGCGCGTCATAGGATCCTAAATAATTAAAATCATGAATATAGGAGTTACGGACTTCATTAAACTGTCCTCCCAGACGTAATCCAGTAGCTGCGCTAAATGCTATCTCGCATTTTTCTATCACATTTCTAGAACCATTAACCTCTACGCTAGGCTTACCTGCATTAAATCCTCTGAAAATTCCTTGTGTATGATTACCATAAAACGAAGAAATTCCAAATAAAACATTATTATTCGAATTGTTCTTTAACTCTATAGCACCACCAAAAACAGCCAAATTCCTGATTTCTATATAACTTCTACCATTAAGATCAATAGTTAATCTTCGTTTTCTCATTCGCACCATCCCATCTTGTGGAGCATTCCCATTTGGTAATTGTACAAATAGTTCTTTGGTATTTTCTTTAAACCACCATTCATTTTGATAATCAAGAGCTGCCTTTACACCTTCTAAATAAAAGTCACCAAAATCACCTGGAGCATGAAAAGTTCTAATCCAAGTTGGATTTTTGTCTAGATTAAAATTTACTCTTCCTGCTGAACTTGATGTAATAAAAGATTTCCAGGCAATCCAACCAGATCCTGGTTTATCGCCATAAAAAAATACAGAACCTCCAGTCCAATCAATATTTGGGATTTGTGATGAAGTTAAAAAAGCATTATTTACCACATCTGGCCCACTTCCACCGTCATTACGCAAAGAATTTAGTGTAAAAGGTTCTCCATCTATATTATTTGGCCATCTGGCAAGATCTAATGCTGTGCTTCCGTTCATCACAAAATTTTCTTGCCCCAACGAATCAAAATTTATCGTTGTTTTATAAATAGTTCCAGAATCATTAGACCATCCGCTAAGTGATTCCATTGCAGAAATAATCACTTTTTCACCAGGATATGATGTAAATATAATTGGATTTCCAGCAGTACCTGAATTCGAAGGTTTGAGTATCTCTTCATAAGTACCTTCTCTAATATATACGATATCCCCAGCAACAGCTACAGATGCTGCTTTAGTAATTGTCTTGTAAGGATTGTCAATAGATCCATTACTAGCATCATCCCCATCCATAGCTACATAAATATCTCTTGAAAAAGCGGTGCTATGAGATAAAAATAACATAGCAATATATACTATGAGTGTTTGTTTAAAAGCGTCCATGTGATTAGTTGTTTTTTCTTAGAGGCTAATGACCTCTTTTTTTCCAATTTTCCTCGAAAATATATCACTTATGATAAGGGTTACTATGTAAAACTAGAATTCGTTTGGAATGATTGAGAATATGTCAACTTATCAATAATATTTAAAAAAGTATCATCTATCTATGACAAATAAAATACTTAGATACTACGATAGCATTAGCATAAATTAATTATCTTCAGACTGCTTGTAATGAATCAAATCCAGAACACAAAAAAAGACAAAACGTCATAAGAAACAGAAGGTTTCAAGACATTTTGACATTTGCATAGCAAAGGAATACTATTTGATTTTAGGTAGTTCAAAACAAAGAAATATACTATGAATTTCAATAATTTCACTATAAAATCACAAGAGGCTATACAGCAAGCCCAACAGCTTGCTCAGAGTTATGGTCATCAACAAATAGAAAACGAACACATCTTTAAAGCTATATTTAATGTAGATGAAAATGTGCTTCCTTTCTTGTTAAAGAAACTAAATGTAAATATTACTATTTTACAACAGGTATTAGATAGTACTTTAGAAAGTTTTCCAAAGGTAAATGGAGGAGATATGCAATTATCTCGAGAAGCAGGAAAATCTCTTAATGAAGCTAGTATTATTGCTAAATCGATGCAAGATGAATTCGTTTCTATTGAACATTTGATCATTGCTATTTTTAAATCTAAAAGTAAGATTGGTCAAATCTTAAAAGATCAAGGAGTTACTGAAAAGCATCTAAAAGAAGCTATTAATGAAATTAGAAAAGGAGAACGAGTTACTTCGCAAAGTGCAGAAGAAACCTATCAATCCTTGAGTAAATATGCTAAAAACTTAAATGAATTAGCTGAAAACGGTAAACTAGATCCTGTTATTGGAAGAGATGAAGAGATTCGTAGAATTCTCCAAATCTTATCGAGAAGAACAAAAAACAACCCTATGCTTGTCGGAGAACCTGGAACAGGAAAAACAGCCATTGCAGAAGGATTAGCGCATAGGATTATAGCAGGAGACATTCCAGAAAACTTAAAAGATAAGCAAATATATTCTTTGGACATGGGAGCACTAATTGCTGGTGCTAAATTCAAAGGAGAATTTGAAGAGCGACTAAAAGCAGTTGTTAAAGAGGTAACGGCTAGTGATGGAAATATCGTATTGTTCATTGATGAAATACATACATTGGTGGGTGCTGGCGGAGGTCAAGGCGCTATGGATGCTGCCAACATTCTAAAACCTGCATTAGCAAGAGGAGAGCTAAGAGCGATCGGAGCAACTACTCTTGATGAGTATCAGAAATACTTTGAAAAAGACAAAGCATTAGAACGACGTTTCCAAAAAGTTGTAGTTGATGAACCCGACACAGAAAGTGCTATCTCTATTCTTAGAGGAATCAAAGAAAAATACGAAACACATCATAAAGTAAGAATTAAAGATGAAGCAATTATTGCCGCGGTAGAACTTTCTCAACGATATATAACGAATCGTTTTTTACCAGACAAGGCCATTGATCTGATGGATGAAGCTGCTTCTAAACTTAGAATGGAAATCAATTCTAAACCTGAAGAGCTAGACGTGTTAGATCGAAAGATTATGCAATTAGAAATTGAAATTGAAGCGATTAAACGGGAAAATGATGCTTCAAAACTAAAATCTTTAAATGCAGATTTAGCAAACTTCAAAGAAGAACGCAATGAAATTTTCTCTAAATGGCAAAGCGAAAAAGAAGTTGTAGACGCTATCCAAAATACTAAAACTGCTATAGAAGCATATAAACTGGAAGCGGAACGTGCAGAACGTAATGGTGATTATGGAAAAGTAGCAGAATTACGCTATGGAAAAATTAAGGATGCTCAGGAAAATTTAGAAATATTACAAGAACAATTGAGTCAACAACAACATAAATCTTCTTTGATTAAAGAAGAAGTTACTAATGATGATATTGCAGAGGTTGTTGCCAAATGGACTGGAATTCCTGTAACTAAAATGCTACAAAGTGATCGTGAAAAACTTTTAGTTTTAGAAAAAGAATTGCAAAAGCGAGTTGTTGGACAGTCAGAAGCAATTCAGGCAGTAAGTGATGCAGTTAGACGAAGCCGTGCAGGATTACAAGATCAGAAAAAGCCAATTGGTTCTTTCTTATTCTTAGGAACTACAGGAATTGGTAAAACCGAACTTGCTAAGGCATTAGCAGAATACTTATTTAATGATGAAAGTGCCATGACTCGAATTGATATGAGCGAATATCAGGAGCGACATTCAGTGAGCAGATTAGTTGGTGCACCTCCTGGATATGTAGGATATGAAGAAGGAGGACAACTTACAGAAGCGGTAAGAAGAAAACCATATTCTGTTGTACTCTTAGACGAAATTGAAAAAGCACATCCAGATACCTTTAATATCTTATTACAAGTACTAGATGAAGGTCGTTTAACGGATAATAAGGGAAGAACTGCTGATTTTAGAAATACAATTATTATTATGACCAGCAATATGGGAAGCCATATTATTCAGGAAAAGTTTGAAGCTGTCAAAGATATAGACACTGCTATGGAAAATGCTAAAATCGAGGTATTAGGGCTATTGAAACAAGCTGTACGTCCAGAATTTCTTAACAGAATTGATGATATCATTATGTTTACTCCATTAACTAAAGTGAACATCCAAGAAATCGTGAGATTGCAACTAAAAAATGTTTCAGCAATGTTGGCACAACAAAATATTACTTTAGATGCTACTGAAGAAGCAATTAACTTTTTATCGGAAAAAGGGTTCCAACCAGAATTTGGTGCTAGACCTGTAAAAAGAACAATACAAAAAGAAGTGTTGAATGCGCTTTCCAAAGAGATCCTTGCAGGAAAAGTATCTACTGATAGTATTATACTATTAGATGAATTTGATAATAATTTAGTATTTCGAAACCAAACAGATCTTGTGATGTAATAAACTGTAATTGTTTTAAATATACCTTTATGAAGGGCAAATTTTACTAAAATTTGCCCTTTTCTTGTTTTATTAAAAAACTTTTGATCATCTCTATCTAGATGAAAACACTTGATATTACGGTTTTACCGTAGTTATTAACAAATACATTCTTACATGGTTGATAAAATTTTCTTACACGAGATGAACTTTTAAGTAACTTGCCATCGATGAAACCAACTTTAATTGTATATATCTACCTCTTTTCTTGCACTTTATCTTTCGCTCAAAGTAAGAAAGAAATTTTTGCTGATATTAAAAACAAGTATGAATTAATTAGAGAATTAGTAGATAATAATACACTTAGACAATTTTATACAGATTATACCTGTGAAGAATCTCTGGAAAAAGGCTCCATTACGTTCTATTATAATAGCAGGGAATTAAAGCTCATCGTACATCGATATTCACAGGGAAGAGTATCTTATGAAGATGAATACTATGTTTGGAATGATGAATTATTCTTTGAATTCTCTAAGCACAAGGTAAGATATGAAGACTACAAGCGTATAAAAAAGAAAAAAATCAAAAAAATAGATGTTATACTCAACTTAGAAGAACGATTCTACTTTTATAATTTACTTCCTATTAAATGTCAATTTAAAGATTTTGAAACTAGGAGTAATCGCAGTAAGAATCCTAAGACCAATTACGTAAGAAATAAGAGTACCGATTGTGAGGAAGCTGGTAGAATTCTTGAAAAATATACACTACTGCTAGAATATCAAAACATAGATATGGTGGATAATTGCGATCTTCCAAGAAGCATCGCAAAAATAATATCAGATGATGTTATTTATGGAAGTCTTGGTAGAAATTAATTTGTTAACGAATTATAATTCTTTTCGTTTCTGATTGTTGATCATAATGCATTTTAGCAAAATAAACACCTGTAGAAAGGTTAATCTCTATTCTTGTATTCTCTCTAAGAGGTTGCTCTATTAATATATTTCCAAGCGTATCAAAAATCTCTAACCTTCCTTCTCTTCCATTTGTTTGTAATATTATATAATCCGTTGCGGGATTGGGATATATTAGAAACTGTGATTGTATATTTTCTGAAACTGATAACGTATTTGACCATGGTTGCCCGACATTATTACCCCAAATATACTCTACCAGATCTGGTTGATCTATGAACGGATTGCGATTAAATTGCCAGGTGTAAATAACATTATTTCTATTCATCTCAAAATCGTCAGGTGGATCATTACGATGCCAATCCAATAAGGTTGCTAAATCACCTAGTTGACCAACCGTAGAATTATCTGGATTACCATTTACCACATCTAACCCATTATAACGTACGGTAAGAAAAAAGATACTACGTGCTACATCTCCCTGCCAACTTCCTTGATTTCCAGATGGACCGCTATATTCTCCATAATCCTGATTTCCTCTAGAACTATTCTCTGGACCATCTGTAGCTCTCAATCCATGTGCATCTGAATTAGCATGTCTTAATGAATCTGGTCTGGTTACCGTAAAAACATCAATGCCATCGGCTATATCATCTTCTTCTATACTATCAAAACCACCTCTAGATCTTGGATATGTGTGTTCTCGATTCCATTTTCCTACATTACTCCCTCCACTGGACTGAAAATCTAATTTAGGCCGCTGTTGTTCTGTATACAACAGCCAAACTTGATTACTATTTAACGGACTCTGATCAGCTTCCTTTAGAATATCAATAATGTCCGTGTACGTTTGGGCTCTCACCACTGAAGGATCAGCTATAATATCCTGAATTCCCTGCACCAAAACTCCATCTGATAATCCTTCTATAGCATTATAATAATCTTCTGGTGCTGTTGTAGTAACATTACCATAAGTCGGATTCAAAGGAGTTCCCCAGGAAGCTACAGTAAAATCATTATCTACTATCCTAAGTTCTCTATTGTCATTAAGACGTTCAAAACCATCAGGAATTTCACCAAAGGTTATTTTCATTACTTCATCTCCTTCATCATCTACATCATCTATCAATTGTATGGAGTTAGTTGTTGTATTTGTTCCGTTAAGAATCGTTACCGAGGTACTCCCGGAATAATCCTCTGTTGTAAAGTTTCCACTGGTAATAGAAATATCAAAAGTAACATCGTCAGTAACGTTCGTCTCGGTAGTAAAAATAATATCTATAATATCTCCTTCTTCATAACTCTGTGATATTGTGGATATAGATATCCCATTAAACTGAATACCACTTCCATCATTAAGAGCTCCTGGTGTAGGAGTAGTTACCGTATAGGTACCATCTGCATTACGCTGAATAGACTCGATAGTTTTATTATTATTTTCATCTTCATTAATTTGTTCTGTGATTCCTAATAATGTCATAAGTCCCATGTCATCGGCATCATCCGTATCATGAATCAGGGCATCAATTAAATTAGTAGTAGTCGCCAAGGTACCTTCTGGAAAATCAGTACCATTACCTATGTATAATGCCACAGCATCTGCTCCATTTTGAATAGTGTTTTCAGATAATGTAAAACCTGGAACAGGTGAAACTTCTGGTCCACCTATTAAAAAAACACCGTTTACATCTGTAGTAAAACCATCCAAATCTAAACTAAAATAACTGGAATCTCCTCCGCTAGTCGAACCATTAAAAAGAACTAATACGAATCCATCTAAAGAGAAATTTGGATTATCAGATTTTAGCTCGATGAATTCTTGTGTATCCGTACTAGGCGTATCCGAATCTAATTCATTAATTACTAATTGCCCAAACGACAATTCAGATAGTAAAAAGACAAAAATTGTAACATAAAGGTGCTTCACAAACTTAATTTTTTAATGATAAGTTACCAAATTACTTCAGTTTACTATACATTATATTCATAAAATAATAGCAAAACAAGATACGTATAATAAGTAGTTTATTAGGTTATCTTATTATTAAAAAATCAGAAAAGAACTTGAATTCTAAAAAAGCTTATGTGTTAAATTAAAAACATAATATACCAATTGGTATATTATTCGTTATATTTGTTTCTGTAATTGACTATTAATGTATACTAAAGCCGAAAAAACCACTGAATTTATTATAGAAACAGTTGCTCCTATTTTTAATAAAAATGGATATGCTGCCACAAGCCTTAGTGATATTACAAAAGCAACAGGCTTGACAAAAGGAGCGATTTATGGTAATTTCAAAAATAAAGAAGAACTAGCCGTAGCTGCTTTTACCATGACAGTAAAAAGTATGCTCAGACGAATTACAGAGCATCAATCTTTAAGTAGCTCACCAATCCAAAAACTCTTTTTAATCTCTGATTTTTATAGAAACTATTATAATTTTAGTCAGGAATTAGGAGGATGTCCAGTACTAAATATGGGTGTAGATGCTAAACACCAGAACTCAGCGCTTTTTAATTATGTTCAGTACACCATAAACAAAATTCAGAATAATCTTGCATTACTAATTGATCAAGGAAAGGAATTACAGGAAATAAAGCCCAATATAGACTCTCAATTATATGCCAAACGATTATACACTATGATTATTGGCGCCATATTTATGACACATACTATGGAAGATAATAGTTACTTATTACAAACTATGGACCAAATAGACACAATGATTCAATCCGAATTGAATCTCTAAATATTTTTTTTAAACATTAATATACCAATTGGTATAAAACTTAAAAGTTATGACAACATTACCAAAAACCTTAGAAAGTAAAGCAAAAATCAGATTTCAGCACTGCGATCCCTTCAACCACCTCAATAATGCTGAATATATAAACTATATGATCAATGCCAGAGAGGATCAGATTATAAATAATTACAATTTAGATCTATTTAAAATGGCACAAACTCAAGGAATAAGTTGGGTAGTAGGTACAAACCAAATCGCTTATTTACGTCCTGCATTTCTTATGGAAGATATTATTATCGACTCTCAGCTCTTATCCTTTACAGAAAATGAACTAAATGTTGAAATACGTATGTGGAATCACGATAAAACCGAATTAAAAGCAGTAATGTGGAGTTCTTTTGTTCACTTTAATTTACTAAAACAAAAACGATGGAATCACACGAATGAATTAATGGAATTATTTACATCCATTGTAAACCCGATTAAAGTGCTTTCGTTTAATGAAAGAATTTCTCAATTAAAACCACAAAAAGTGTAACATATCTTCTGGAGAGCAGTCTTATAATATACATCAATCAACAAAATCTAACCATTTATGAAAACTTCTGACAATCTTGGCTCCTCTCACAAGAAGAGAAGTTCTTATTTTTTTATTGCATTTTTTATAATTGCAATTTTATCCATGGCTGTAGTAGCCTGGAAATTAGGAGTGTTTGGATAATATTTTCAAAGTAATTTGAAAATATCAATATAAATCAAAGTCGTATTTCTTTATACTTGGGAAAATACGACTTTTACTGCTTATTGTTATTTAAGAAATTAAATCAGGCCGATTTCAATTTTAATTAATGTATTTAGTTTTACATTCATAAAACATATTCCTATTTACTAAATCATGTATATTCTATACTAAATGAAGATTAAGTGCGTTATGTTGAGATATTGTTAACCAGTTTTAATAACGTCTCAAGCACACATCATGAAACTAAACTTTACACACGTAAACACATCTAAAACATCCAAAAAAACACTTTTTTTAATTACCAGTACTCTATTTTTATTTTCCTTTTTCAATTATACTATTATCGCTCAAACTCCCGTAGAAAGATATGGGAGACTGCAAGTAAATGGAAGCCATGTTACTGCAGAAAACGGTGATAAAATAAGTCTAGCCGGTATGAGCCTTTTCTGGAGTAATGCCGGAGATGGAGGAGATTTTTATAATAGTCAAACAGTTAATCATCTTGCGGATGATTGGCAAAGTCCAATTATCAGAGCTGCTTTAGGAGTAAAAGAAGCTTGGGATGGAGGTAATGGGTATATAGACAATACCGCAGCTCAAAAAGCTAAAATAAGAACGGTTATAGATGCAGCTATTGCCAAAGGTGTATATGTAATAATTGATTGGCATACGCATGCTGCAGAAGTATACAAGGATGAAGCAGTAGCCTTTTTTACCGAAATGGCCGAATTATATGGATCTAATGATCATGTGATTTATGAAATCTACAATGAACCAATTAACCAATCTTGGAATGATGTAAAAAATTATGCTCAAGAAGTTATCGCTGGTATTAGATCAAAAGATCCTGATAACCTAATTATTGTTGGTAGTCCAACTTGGTCTCAGGATGTAGATCAAGCTGCAGCAAATCCAATAACCGGAGATCCTAATCTTGCATATACACTGCACTTCTACGCTAATACACATAAACAAGAATTAAGAAATAAAGCTTTAGCAGCAATGAATAGTGGTATCGCAATATTTGTTACTGAATGGGGAACTACTGATGCTAGTGGAAATGGAGGATATAACCCTCAAGAATCACAAGTATGGATCGACTTTATGATTCAAAATAATATTAGTTATGTGAACTGGACGGTGTCACATAAAAATGAAGATTCGTGTGTAGTAAGTCCTAACCAAGGATTACAAGGACTTCTTAATGGTAGTTTAACTACATCAGGAACGTTTATAAGAAATCATATTCTTTCTAGAGCACAAACATTAAGTACTGATGATTTTGTAATTGGATCAGAAAAACTATCATTGCAACAAAATCCTGTAAAAAACATCCTATCTATTAATTCTTCTACTATCATCGACGACATTACAGTTTTTGATATGAATGGAAGGTCTGTACTCTCGAGAGATGTTAATCAAGACAACCCACAAATAGATATCACCACTTTAACAACAGGTAAGTATATTTTACAAGTGAATGGCAATAATAGCAGTGCCACTACAAAATTTATAAAGATTTAAAGAGTACCATAACGCAAAAAAAGACCTTTCAGTTTTACTATTGAAAGGTCTTTTACTTTATCACACTAATAAAATAAAATCTCTAATTTCCAGCATTAGCACAATCCAAAGGCAAAAGTGCCAATTCATCTGCATATGCCAGTTCACTAGTACATTCTAAATCTCTATACTCCTCTACTGTATCCTTTATAGCTTGACAAGTTGTTTCATTCTGATCTGCTTCATATGCTTCGATAGCAGCTTCTACAGATAGTTGTAAAGCGTCTTCTGCTACATCACAAGCTGCGTCTTCCACATCATCTCCATCACAAGAAATACAAAAAGATCCAACTAATAATAAGGTAAAGATTGTTTTTTTCATCATTGTTTTTTTAAAGTTATGATACAAATATCTCGTTTCCTCCTACTTGTAAGTGTCTCTAAAACAATTTTTCTTAACTCTATTCAATTTCATCAAAAATGCTATCACAACTAAACATATAAATAGTATTTTTGGATACCTTCGATATCATTACAATTATGCACTCCAAACTAAAATTACTTAGCATATTTATTTCTATATTTTTTTTTCTAATTTCTTGCAAAAACACTAATAAGAATTCTAATAAAAATAAAATTTTAATTAATTACTTAGATGAATATGTAATTTATAATGATACCATTTTCACCGAATCCAAAATAGGGGGATTATCAGGTATCGATTATAGTAAAGATGATAAATTTTATTACCTCGTATGTGATGATGCAAAAAAACCTAGATATTACAAGGCTTCTATTCTGTTAGATAATAATCAATTTAGTTCGGTCGAAATAAATGAAGTTGTAGAACTTAAAGACACTATACATCAATTTTTAAATAACAACATAATCGATTTAGAAGCTATCCGAACCTTTGAAGAAAACAAGCTTATATTCGCTAGTGAAGGTTCTATTAAGAACGACTATAATCCTTCTATTTTTATTACAGACCCATATGGAAATTACTCAGAAAGTTTTCCATTACCTAAATACTTTTTAACGGATACAAATTCGAGAAATAAACCTATACATAACGGGGTTTTTGAGGGACTGGCAATAGATATTACAAATGATGGATATTGGGCAGCAATGGAACTTCCTCTAGAATTAGATGGTAAAGAACCTACTTTTAATCATTCTGGAGCTCCTGTGAGAATTACTCATTTTAATACGAAGGCAAATCAAGCAGATTTTCAGTTTACATATCCTTTGGATAAATTAACAAAAGATCCGAAGGGCAATTTTGGGGTAAATGGTGTTACTTGTCTATTACAATTATCCAAAAATGAATTTATTATAATAGAAAGAGCATATTCTGAAGGATATGGAACACAAGGAAATACGGTGAAAATATATCTTGCAAATATTGAAAAAGCCACGAATACTTTACCTTATGATACGCTACAAAATAAGGAATATAAGGTATCGAAAAAGGAATTACTTTTTGATTTTGAAACCGTAAGGGAACAATTAACCAATAATATCTTGGATAATATCGAAGGTATAACACTAGGACCCATTTTAGAAAATGGAAATCAATCATTAATTTTAGTGGCGGATAATAATTTTAGTCCCGTTTCAAAACAAATAAATCAGTTAATCTTACTAGAGCTAGTAAAACCATAACAGTATATCTTATGAAACTCAATATTACGATCTTCATCTTTTGTTTATTTTCTCTTTACGGATACAGTCAAGAAACCAATAAAGAAGCATCAACTACCACTTATATCTTGGTAAGGCATGCAGAAAAAGATCTAAGCAATCCAGAGAACAAAAACCCTGATTTAACCGAAGAAGGTATTTCAAGAGCTAATCGATTGGTAAAAATCTTAAAAGATATCCATATCGATATGGTGTATAGTACTGATTACAAAAGAACACTACAGACTGCTACTCCTATAGCTAAGGACAGAAATATAGAAATTGAATTGTACGATCCGAAGAAATCATATGACAAAACTTTTCAGGAACAAACGCTAGGAAAAACAACCGTAATTGTAGGACATAGCAATTCAACTCCAACATTTGTAAATAAAATCATTGGACAGAAGAAATATAGCGGTATTGATGAAAAAGATTATAACAAACTATTTATCATTTCTTTACAAAAAGATGTGATAACAGATATGATGCTTAATTTCGATTAGAACAAATTACTTTCATCATATACATAAATGTCTTTGAGTTCAATCTGGGATAATAGTTTTAACGCTCCCTTTTCAAAAAGTACATCTAAATTGGATAAAGGAGTTGACATGTCATCGGTTTTGTAGTTGTTATAATCCACAAAACGAATATTTTTAATAACCCTATCGTTGTATGCCTCTCTAAAACGTATTCCACCTCCGTCAACCGCATATTTATAAGCTAAATAGTCTACTGTGAAGTTTTCTTTATGAATCCAATATAAAAACTCATCTTCAAAATCTGTTCCTCCTCCTTCTTGATCAAAGGTTACTTTAATTTTATAATAAGGGACATCATTAATTTTTGATTCACCAACTAACTCCTTATTCACAGCCGGAGCATTTAATCCGTACGGCAAATTAGCAAAATAATGAACCGAATTTACCCCATCGCTAATTTTGGTGATTAATGAATCTGCAACTTTAACCACACAGTTTTCTACAGATCTGGTCAAACCATCGTTCGCAACTATATCATGAACTATTCCTTCTTTGCCAAAGATCTTTCTTTCTAAAAGATAATTCCCATGATCTCTTGTACTTATGTATTCTTTATCTCTAAAATTGAAACGTATTTTAACAGCATCAAATTTAGCTCCTCCAGCTGCATTTATTGTTTTATCAATAATCTCTTGCGCAGAATATTGATCTACTAAAACGTCAAAAGACATTAAAAACAATACCATTGTAAACAACATGAACTTCTTCATAAAATCTTAATTTATTATTGTGCTAAAATACTTTTTACCGGTTTCAAATTTGTAAGAGTTTTGTTAAACTAACATATGATTAGTAAGTTGCAAAACTAATATCACCTAAGTCTATTCTTGAAAGGAAAACTTTCATAATAATGCCTAATTTTAAGTTTATTTTTTTTTAAATCTTCAAAAAGATAATTAATTTGCAATGCCTAAATTCTATGAACATTATGAAATATTTATTACTTTTTTTGGTAGGATTTGCCATCCAACCACTATTAGCCCAAGATGCCGCTGCTTATGAAAAAGCTACAAAGGCTTTTCAGGAAAATTTCAATGCCCAAAATATAGATGCTGTTTTTGATTTGTACGCTACCGAAATGCAAGAGGAAATGACCAAAGAAGGAGTTACTCGGTTTATTAAAGGATGTCATTCGCAATTTGGAAATTTAAACACTGTAACTTTTATAGAATCTGCAGAAGGTATTAATAGTTACACAGCTGCTTTTGATAATATTAGTTTGGTTATGGAATTAAAATTAAATCCAGACGGAAAAATAGCAACGATACAATTTCAAGAACCTTAAAAAAAGATTCTAATTATATATTATAATTCACAAAGCTTTCTATATAGAAAGCTTTTGTATTTTTGTACTCTTTGCAAACATTCTGCATTACCATATGAACAAAAACAAAATCAATATACTAAACAGAAAGGCCAAATTCGAATATGAATTTTTGGATAAATATACTGCTGGAATTAAACTAGCAGGAACAGAAATAAAAGCAATTCGAGAAGGTAAAGCCGGTATTGCTGAAAGTTTCTGTGAGTTTCATAACGGAGGAGAACTTTTTGTAATCAACATGCATATAGAAGAGTATTCTCATGCTACTTATTTTAATCACAATCCAAAAAGTGAACGCAAATTATTATTAAATAAACAAGAATTAAAAAAGCTCGAAAAAGAAGTTAAAAATTCTGGGCTTACCATTATTCCCACACGACTGTTCATAAATGAGAGAGGACTAGCCAAACTTGATATTGTACTTGCTAGAGGTAAAAAACTATATGATAAGCGAGAAACAATTAAAGATAGAGACAACAAACGCGCACTGGACCGAATAAAAAAGAATTACAAGTAATCTTGTAACCTATTATTTTTTTTAAAAAGTGTTTAGTTTTTGTTCTCCAACAAAGGCACAAAGCGGAATTCTCCAAACTCATGCTTCTCAAATTTGGTATCGCTTTTTCGAATAAATAAAGTCATTATTTGAGGATCGTTACCAACAGGAATAACTAACCTACCTCCTATTTCTAATTGAGCTAATAATGCTTTTGGAACATAAGGAGCACCAGCAGTAACTATAATCCCTTTGTAAGGAGCAAATTCTTCCAATCCTTTATAACCATCTCCAAAAGATAAATGTTTCGGTCTATATCCTAATTTAGGCAAAAACAGCTTCGTCTTTTTAAACAATTCTTGCTGTCTTTCTATACTATAAACTTTACATCCTAGCTCACATAACACCGCTGTTTGGTAACCCGATCCAGTTCCTATTTCCAATACTTTATCTCCTCGTTCTACCCGTAATAGTTCTGATTGAAATGCAACCGTATAAGGTTGCGATATCGTTTGATCCGCTCCGATAGGAAAAGCTTTATCCTGATAAGCATGATCATCAAAACTAGAATCCATAAACAAATGTCTAGGAATAGTATTAATTGCTTCCAAAACGGATGCGTCTTTGATGCCTTTACCAATTAATATATCAACTAGTTGCTTTCTTTTTCCAGCGTGTTTTAGCGTATCTTTAGATTTCATTAGGGTAGATTAACAGGCTAAAATTACATAAAGATTTTAAAGAATAAAGAAGAAACTTATCATTAAAATGAATATTTTTTATTTTAGATAGAATTAAGATTTAGAATTTATAAATAATACTATTTTTGTGTAAAATCTTTAATTATGCTCAAAGCCGGAGTACTTGGTGCGGGACACTTAGGTAAAATCCATTTACGTCTACTAAAACAATCCGAAAATTACGAACTCGCTGGTTTCTACGATTCCAGTGAAAAACAAGCAAAATCAATTTCCGAGGAATTTGGTTACACACTTTTTAACTCTGTAGAGGAATTGATAGATGCTGTGGATGTAGTGGATATCGTAACACCTACTTTTGCTCATTTCGAGGTAGCCAAAAAAGCTATTGAAGCAGGAAAACATGTTTTTATAGAAAAACCAATAACCAATACTGTAGCAGAAGCTGAAAAACTTATCGCATTAGCAAAAGCTCATAATGTCAAAGGACAGGTTGGACATGTAGAACGTTTTAATCCTGCCTATACTGCCGTTGCCGATAAAATAATTAATCCTATGTTTATCGAAGCTCATAGACTTGCGGAATTTAATCCTAGAGGAACAGATGTACCTGTAGTTTTAGATCTTATGATTCATGATATTGACGCAATTCTAAGTGTCGTTCATTCTGAAGTAAAACATATTAGCGCGAGCGGTGTATCTGTAATTAGTGAAACACCAGATATTGCCAATGCTAGAATAGAATTTGAAAACGGTTGTGTAGCCAACCTCACGGCTAGTCGTATTTCTCTTAAGAATATGAGAAAAGCAAGATTCTTTCAGAAAGATGCTTATATCTCCGTGGACTTCTTTGAAAAGAAATGTGAAGTAGTAAAAATGAAAGATGCTCCGGAAAACCCTGGAGATTTTGATATGATTTTGCAAAATGCAGAAGGTGTTAAAAAGCAAATTTACTTTGATAACCCTGAAATTCCCTCTAATAACGCCATATTAGACGAACTAGACACGTTTGCAGAAGCTATACAGAATGATACAACACCTATTGTTTCTCTTACTCAAGGTAAAAAAGCATTAGAAGTAGCATTAAAAATAATTGAGTGTTTTAATTAGTTATTAGTTGACAGTTCATAGGTCATGGGAAGCAACTTCAAAAAGATTAAGAATAGGCTTTAACACAAAACCGACTAATAATACCTAAACCACAAAATAAAAAAGCATAAACAAACAACATCTCATTCACTAGTTATTAGTGAAAAATTATAACTATAATACATGAAAAACGTAGCAGTAATCGGTGCGGGAACAATGGGAAATGGAATTGCCCATACTTTTGCACAAAAAGGTTTTAAAGTTCAATTAATTGATATCTCCCAACAATCGTTAGATAAAGGATTGGCAACAATCACAAAGAATCTAGATAGAATGATCGCTAAAGAAAAAATTTCTGAAGCGGATAAAGAAGCCACTCTTGGAAACATTTCTACTTACACTACTATAAAAGAAGGAGTTGAATATGCTGGACTTGTTGTAGAAGCTGCTACCGAAAATATAGAGTTAAAACTAAATATCTTCAGAGAATTAAGTGAAGCTTGCCCAGAAGATACAATATTAGCGACCAATACATCTTCAATTTCCATTACTCAGATTGCTGCGGTTACCAATAGACCCGATATGGTAATCGGAATGCATTTTATGAATCCAGTTCCAATAATGAAATTAGTAGAAATCATTAGAGGTTACAATACATCTGATGAAGTGACCAATACTATTATGGAAATGTCAAAAACTTTAGGTAAAGTACCTGTAGAAGTGAATGATTATCCAGGATTTGTTGCTAATAGAATTCTAATGCCAATGATTAATGAGTCTATAGAAACATTATACAATGGAGTTGCCGGAGTATCAGAAATTGATACCGTAATGAAATTAGGTATGGCACACCCGATGGGTCCGTTACAATTAGCAGATTTTATAGGATTAGATGTATGTTTATCCATTCTAAATGTAATGTATGATGGATTTAAAAATCCTAAATATGCACCTTGCCCATTATTAGTTAATATGGTAATGGCTGGTAAATTAGGAGTGAAAAGTGGAGAAGGTTTTTATGATTACTCAGAAAGCCGAAAAGCTGAAAAAGTAGCTAAACAATTCTCATAAGATATAGTATCAATTCATATAAAAATACTTGCCAATGAAAACTATTTTATACACAACTTTCATTTTGGCAAGTATTTTTTTGTTTAAAGATATTTTCCATACAAGAGAATTTTCGGATTGTAGAAATACTACCAAAGGATTGCAAAACAAATTCCATAAATATGATTCTATTTTCGCAAAGCATCCAGAATTTATAGCCAAAAGCTTTGATTTTCCTATTGGGAAGCCTAGTGCTAAAGGTTATTATAATGCACAAGGATTTCAAGTAAATTATCATTTAGGTGATGACTGGAATGGTGTTGGCGGTGGTAATTCGGATCTTGGAGATCCGATATATTCAATTGGTAATGGATATGTATCATTTGCAGCAAATATTGGTGGCGGATGGGGAAATGTAATTCGAGTTATTCATAAATATAAAGATGCATATTACGAATCGGTATATGCACATTGCGAGTCCATAAAAGTTAATAAAGGAGATTTTGTAAAAAAGGGAAAACTAATTGGAACCATTGGTAATGCTGATGGCACCTATTTAGCACATTTGCACTTAGAGATTAGAGATGATATCTTTATGGACATCGGTCCAGGATATTCTGACAATACAGAAGGATATTTAGATCCAACCAAATTTATTAACGAACATTAGAAAAAATCCAACTAAAAATTTAGCAATGGCAAAAATTCATCCTTTCAGAGCCGTAAGACCGACTAGAGATAAGGTAAGCCTAATTGCCTCTCGTTCCTATCAAAGTTATACTCCAGAAGAAAGAGATTCGAGAATGGATTACAACCCCTACTCTTTTCTGCATATTGTAAATCCTGGTTACAAATATCATAAAGAGATTTCTGGAGAAGAACGTTATAAATTAGTGCGTAATAGATATTTAGAATTCAAAGAAGATGAGATTTTTATCCAAGATAATACGCCATGTTATTATGTGTATAAAATTGTAAACCGAGAACAAGAGTCTTTTTCAGGAATTATTGCAGCTGCTAGTGCTACAGACTATGAAAATGATATCATTAAGAAGCATGAAGACACTTTAGCAGATAGAGAAAGTACATTTAAACAGTATCTAAAGACGGTAGGATTTAATGCAGAACCCGTATTACTAACCTATCCAGATAATGATGCTATTACAAGTATCATTGAAAAAGTGATTAAAGAAAGAGCTGAATATGAGTTTACTACTACATACAGAGATACTCATTACCTATGGAAAGTGGCTGATCCAACTAACATCGAGCAACTAAAATCTGCATTCGAGGGTATGAAAACCATCTATATCGCAGATGGACATCATAGATCGGCCTCATCTTACCTACTGGCTAAAGATCTTTCCAAAGAAAACCAAGAACATAAAGGTACAGAACCCTATAACTTTTTTATGAGTTACTTAATTCCAGAATCTGACTTAAAAATTTATGAGTTTAATAGATTAGTCAAAGATCTAAACGGACTATCTAAAGAAGAGTTTCTGATACGGTTAGATGAATGGTTTAGAATAGAAAACAGAGGAATAGAAGTATACAAACCTTCTAAACCTCATCACTTTAGCATGTACCTAGATGGAGAGTTCTATTCTCTATATCTTAGAAAAACTATTTACGAATTTACAGATGCTCTAGCAGAATTGGATGCACAAGTACTATTTAAAACCGTATTAGAGCCGGTATTGGGTATTAAAGATCTTAGAACCGATACCCGAATAGAATATTCTCATGGTAAAAACGATATTGTATACGTAAAAAGTAAAGTAGATCAAGGAGAGTTTGAAGTCGGTTTTGGTTTATTTCCTGCCACCGTAGATCAAATGAAAAAAATTGCGGATCAAGGGTTGAAGATGCCCCCAAAAAGCACTTACATTGAACCCAAATTACGAAGCGGAATTACTATTTATGAATTCTAATTTGTAATTATTATTTATGATTTACTAAAACGAAATACACCTGCTAATTTCTCTAAATTTAGGTATATTTACGGCTTATGAATTCTATTGCGCAAAACTTAAAGTACATTGAAAATACACTAGCTGATGGAGTAACTCTTGTGGCAGTCTCTAAGACAAAACCTATTCCTGATCTTATGGAGGCCTACAATGCTGGGCAACGTGTTTTTGGAGAAAACAAAATTCAGGAAATGACCCAAAAATGGGAAGAAATGCCAAAAGATATTTTGTGGCATATGATTGGTCATGTTCAGACTAATAAGGTGAAATACATGGCTCCTTATGTAGATACTATTCATGCAGTAGATAGCTTAAAACTTTTAAAAGAAATCAATAAACAAGCGCTTAAACATCATCGAAAAATCAATTGCTTACTACAAATTAAGATCGCTGAAGAAGAGAGTAAATTTGGATTAAGTGAAAACGATGCGATAGACCTCTTAAAATCTGAAGAAGTACAAAAACTAAGAAACGTAAAAATTAAAGGTCTTATGGGAATGGCAACTTTTACCAATGATTCTAATCAAATTAAAAACGAGTTCGATAGAATTCAAGTACTTTTTAAAAAACTAAAAATTACATTTACCGAATTTGAAACTTTATCAATCGGTATGAGTGGTGATTATAAAATTGCTATGGATTGCGGCAGCACTATGGTAAGAATTGGAAGCTCTATTTTTGGAGTAAGAAACTATTCCATTTAAAAACACTATTTTAGGTCATTATTAGATAAACTTATACTACCCCACTCAGTAACGTATGATGTACGCGATTTTAGATATAGAAACTACAGGAGGAAAATATAATGAAGAAGGAATTACAGAAATTGCGATTTATAAATTCGACGGGCATAAAGTTGTTGATCAGTTTATAAGCCTTATTAATCCAGAAAAACCTATTCAACCATTTGTTGTAAATCTTACTGGTATTAACAATAAAATGCTACGTAATGCACCAAAGTTTTATGAAGTTGCTAAAAGAATCGTAGAGATTACAACAGATTGTATTATCGTAGCACATAATGCCTCTTTTGATTATAGAGTATTAAGAACTGAATTTGATAGACTTGGTTATGAATACGAACGTCAATCTTTATGTACTGTAGAGCTATCTCAAAAACTTATTCCCGATCAAAAATCATATAGTTTGGGTAAATTGGTTAGAAGTTTGGGCATAGCCATTTCTGACCGACATAGAGCCACAGGAGATGCACAAGCAACCGTAAAACTCTTTAAATTATTACTTTCTAAGGATATTGAAAAAACAATACTAACAGAAACGGTAAAACTAGATACTAAAAAAAAGGTAAATGATAAATTACTTCGACTTATAGAAAACTTACCGTCTGCAACTGGTGTATATTATATACATCGCAAAGATGGAGGAATCATATATATTGGTAAAAGTAAGAATATAAAGAAGCGTGTTACACAACATTTTACCAATGAAAATAGGAAATCAAGAAAGATTCAGGAAGAAGTTATCAATGTAACTTATGAAATTACAGGTAGTGAACTGGTTGCCCTATTAAAAGAAAATGAGGAAATAAAACGTAACAAACCCAAATACAATAGAACGTTTAAACGAACTAAATTCAATCAGGCGCTTTATGAATTTACGGATGAAAATGGGTATTTAAATCTTCAGGTAAAAAAGGTAGATCGTCGTAAAAAGAGTATTACCACTTTTACCAATAGACAGCAGGCAAAATCATTTATGTATCGCTGGGCAGAAGAATATAATTTATGCTTATTGTATCTGGATCTTGACAATAATAATGAAAAGTGTTTTAAAAATACAACGCAAAAATGTAATGGAGCTTGCATCCAAGAAGAATCAATAGACACCTACAACGACAGAGTACGAGAACTAATATTCAAACATACTTTTAGAAATAAAAACATGATGATTATTGATAGAGGTCGTGATATCGATGAACAGAGCGTTATTTTGATCGAAGAAGGTAAGTTCATGGGGGTTGGCTATTTTAATCTTAATCATCAAATTAATAATATCAATATTCTAAAATCTATTATCACTCCCATGGAGCATGATAAAGATGCTCAGCATATTATTCAGAGTTACATAAGACAACATAAAAGACTGAAAGTTGTCCCTTTGGATAAAAATAAAATTGATTCTTAAGAGCATCATTTAGTCAAAACATGCAACTATAAAAAGAAAAAAATATCCATAAATTAATTGTATTTAAAGTTACAAATAACTTATAATCATTAGTTTTTTACTAGATTTTATAATCCAATTGTAGATATGGAGACCAACACCTTAATAGCCATCAAAAAAACAAGTTAATTTTTTAGTATTTTCGCTTAAACATTCAATTTTGAAGGATACTTCCAAAAATAAAAACTGGAAACATCAATTACATGAGGTAATTTATGAAGCAGACACAAGAGCTGGTAAAACTTTTGATCTGATCATTCTTATTATCATCCTTGCCAGTATTGTGCTGGTAATGTTGGAAAGTGTATCATATATAAATGATAAATATGCTTCTTTATTCAATATCTTAGAATGGATTATTACGATTGTATTTACCATCGAATATTTTTTAAGAATTATTGCAATAAATAAGCCTAGAAAATACATTTTTAGCTTTTATGGAATCATTGATTTACTATCAACAATTCCAAAATATCTTTCCATTCTATTTGTTGGTACTCATGCCTTGGTAGCACTAAGAGCGCTTCGCTTGCTTAGGATTTTTAGAATTTTAAAATTAGCTCGTTTTATAGGAGAGTCTAACAGTCTTGTAAAAGCGCTAAAAGCCAGTAGAGCTAAAATATCCGTTTTCTTATTTGCTGTATTAATTGTTGCCATAATTTTAGGAACTGTTATGTATTTGGTAGAAGGTCCAGAGCATGGTTTTAACAGCATACCAAGAAGTGTTTATTGGTGTATCGTAACACTTACTACAGTAGGATATGGAGATATCTCACCAGAAACACCACTAGGACAATTCATCGCATCTATTGTTATGGTTTTGGGTTATGGTATCATAGCAGTACCTACAGGCATTGTTAGCGCAGAATACACACAACAAATAAAAAAAAATCCAATCAATTTAAACACCCAACATTGCTCAAACTGTCTAGAGAGCAATCATTTAGACAATGCAAAATTCTGCCATAAATGTGGACATACCTTATTCAATGATTAATAATACTCTTATTGTAGTAGTTGGTCCTACCGCCATTGGAAAAACTAGTTTAAGTATCAAACTAGCCAAACATTTTAATTGCGAAATAGTATCCGCTGATAGTAGACAATTTTATAAAGAAATGCAAATTGGTACCGCTGTACCTAGTTCTGAAGAATTGCTACAAGCCAAACATCATTTTATACAACACAAAAGTATTCATGAAAATTACTCGGTTGGAGATTTTGAAAAAGACGCAATTAACAAATTAGATTCACTATTTGCTACTAATAATTATGCTATTTTAGTTGGAGGGTCGGGATTATATGTAGATGCAGTTACAAAAGGATTAGATAGCTTTCCGGAAGTTCGAACTGATGTTAGAGAGCAACTACAAAAAGTACACAAGAAAGAAGGAATTATTTATTTACAAAATCAGTTAAAAAAACTTGATCCTGTTTATTACGATAAAGTTGACATTCATAATACACATAGAGTAATGAGAGCTCTAGAAATATGTATTAGTACTAATAAACCATATTCTTCTTTTATTACTCAACCAAAAAAGAAACGATCTTTTAAAATTATTAAAATCGGCATCACTGCAGAACGACCTACTATTTATGATAGAATTAATCAAAGAGTTGATATTATGGTAGAAGAAGGATTACTAACTGAAGTAAAAAGTCTATATCCTTATAAAGAGCTTAATGCTCTTAATACCGTAGGCTACAAAGAGATTTTTAATTACATGGATGGAGTTTGGGACTTAGATTTTGCTATTTCTGAAATCAAAAAAAATACAAGACGTTTTGCTAAAAGACAACTCACCTGGTTTAGAAAAGATGAAGAAATACATTGGTTTGATTATGTAACATCCAGAGAGCATATTGTAGAAAAAATTCAAAATTTTAGTCAAAATAAAAACAACTAAAACTAAAGAAAAACATTAAACCCCTTGGTTTTTATTAAAATAAAACCATTCGTTTATTCTAAATATTACTTCTTATTCCATGTAGATATATATAAAAACCGCTTTAGAGTAGGATCTAAAGCGGTTTTAGTATATAGATAATAATTTTATTACCGTTATTAAGATCGGTTTTTATGATTCATCACTACGAACTACTAACCTAAATCCTTCTCCATGAATATTTAAAATTTCCACGTTTTCGTCTTTCTTTAGGTATTTTCTAAGTTTAGCGATATATACATCCATACTTCGAGAAGTAAAGTAATTATCATCTCTCCATATTTTAGTTAATGCCAATTCTCTAGGCATTAAGTCATTTAGATGTAACGCTAACAATCGTAATAATTCATTTTCTTTAGGGGATAACTTTATCGGATCTTCTTCTCTAAAAGTTAAAAATCTTAATTTCGAATTTAAGTGGAAACCACCGATTTTAAATTCAAATTGCTTACTATCTGCAACAGACTCAGTCGTTTTACGTTGCATTATAGCTTGTATTTTCATTAAAAGCACTTCGCTATCAAAAGGCTTATTAAGATAATCGTCTGCTCCTACTTTGTATCCCTTAAGAACATCCTCTTTCATTGCTTTCGCTGTTAAGAAGATAATAGGAACTTCTTCATTCTTATCTCTTATCTCTTTTGCCAAAGTAAATCCGTCCTTATAAGGCATCATTACATCAAGGATACACATATCATAGTCATCCTTTTTAAATTTTTCGAAGCCTTCCATACCATTTTTAGCATGTACAACATCATAATCGTTCATAACAAGATAATCCTTTAGTACGGTACCAAAGTTTGGATCATCTTCTACAAGCAAAATCTTTTTGTTTTCTGTTTCCATAATTTAAGATATTAACGGTAATTTAGTTATAAATGTGGAGCCTTTTCCCCTTTCGCTCTCCACCCAAATTTGACCATGATGGTCATCTATTATTCGTTTTACGTAAGTTAATCCAAGTCCATGTCCTTTCACGTTGTGTAAATCTCCTGTATGCTCTCTAAAGAACTTTTCGAAGATTTTCTTCTGCGCCACTTTACTCATTCCTACTCCCTGATCACGTATTTTAAGGACAATACTATTTTTTATATTTTCTGTGTAGATATCAATCTTTGGTGCTCCTTCTGAGTATTTGATTGCATTATCTAACATGTTAACCACCACATTCGTCATATGGCTATCATTAGCCAAAATAGAAGATTTTAACGCTCCTAGATGCGTTTTTATATACCCTTCTCTATTTTCCACTATTAAAGAAACATGAGTTATAGCATCTTCTATAATATCATGTAGCTCTAGCCTTTCTTTCTTAATGTTTAATTCATTTTTCTCTAATTGAGAGATTCTTAAAACATTCTCTACTTGCGTAAGCATCCTTTTGTTTTCCTCTCTAATCATGCTCATATAACGCTTTCGCTTTTCCGGATCATCCGAAATTTTCGGATTCTTAATAGCATCAAGTGCCAAATTTATTGTAGCAATTGGTGTTTTAAGCTCATGAGTCATATTATTAATGAAATCCGTTTTTATTTGCGATATCTGACGTTGCTGTAACAGTTGTGACAATGCACTCGAATAAGCAACTACAATTACCAACGTAAAAATAATCGACAAAATTGCCATTCCCTTTATTGTCGATAAAATGTATCTATTCTTACCTGTAAAGTTTACATATAACTGATACAAGCTAGAACCATCCTCATTATTTACAAAAAGAGGCACGGCAAACGTATTTCCATCACTTTCTGTGGCACTAAAATCTTCAGAACGTACTCGAGTAGCCAATGCATTACTATATATAGCATACTCAAAATCAACTTTCATATCTCTCTCAGCTAACTCTTTTTTGAGCAATCTTTCTACCTCTTCCTTCTTTACTCTCCTATGAATCGGAATAAAATTAGCCAGCTGATCTATTACAATTTCATAATCTCTTCTTTGCAAATCAGTAAGCGTACTTAGCCTATCTAGTTTTGATTTGGATCTTTGCTTCGTTTGATAAGCTTTTTTCTTATCATCGATGATTTCCGCATTTCGATTTAAAATATCCTTCAACCTTACGGTATCAATATTAAAATCTATAAAGGAAGAAAACAACTTAGAATCTTCTTCCAGCACACCATCGCCAAAAGCGAATGATCCTTTATCAAAACCTATGTCTAAGAGCTGCTGTATTGTTTTGCTATCAGGTTGTTTTATACTATCCAAAATCTCTTGTAGTGGATAGTACATTTCTTCGAATTCCCTATATTCAATTTTATTGGAAACAGATATTAAAATTTGCTTTGCATTGAAAGAGAACTGTTCTCTATTGTTCTCTACCGTATTCTGAATCCAATATCCCTGAACAAAAATAATCCCGATTAATGATAAACTCATTAAGAGGATCAGCAATGCGAATAACCTTTTATTCATAGGTCAAAAGTAAGACTTTAACATTTAGCTACTTTAGGGTTTAACCAAATGTTAACAAAATGAAAGATTGTGAAAATTACCCAATTATAGAATGAGTTTATTATGGATTTTATTAACTTGAAGCCAAGTTTTCTCTAAATCTGTATTTTTTATTACAAAATCTGCTAACGGAATCTTCTCAGTATCTGCCCATTGATTTTTTAGTCTCTCTAGAACCTTGGATTTCGTCGTACGATCTCGTTTTATTACTCGATTTATTCTTATTTCTTCTGGAGCTGTAACCAGAATTGTAAAATCACATTTCTTATAACCACCATTCTCAAATAGAATAGCTGCTTCTTTAATCACATAATTTGATTTCTGCTTATTTTTCCAAGATAAAAAATGATTTGCAACTGCAGGATGTACGATAGCATTCAATTTTTCTAATAATTTTTTATCATTAAAAACAATATCAGCTATATAAGTTCTATTCAATTGATCATTCAAATATGCATCTTCTCCTAATAGTGCTATAATCTGATTTTTGACTTCTACATCCTCATGCATCAATTTTTTCGCTTCATCATCTGCTATATAGATTGGAACTTCAAGTTTAGTAAACATTTTTGCAACTGTCGACTTGCCACTACCAATACCACCTGTTAATCCGACTACCTTTACTTTTTTATGTTTCATCAATGTATATTCAGAAAATACAAAATGTGCTATGTACTAATTAAGAATTACAAATTGCACTTGTTTATCTTGTAATCTTACGTCATGTATGGATTCTGGCATATCTACCAATTCCAAAATTAGAAAAGGGCTGTCAGCAGATACTTTATTGTAATCTGCGAGTACTTTAAAATCCCTTAAGCTAATCTCGTTATACTTGTCGAGTCCTACCCGGTATACTACTTTAACTTCTTTTGGAAAAATTTTAATTTCTTTTCCTTCAGGTACATTCATCAGAGTAATCGGGATTTCCTGACTACCTTCGGTAAACTTACTTACACCAATACTTGCCTCCACTTCATCTGGAATAACTACAACTCTCGATGGTAGACTGTCTGTTTTTATTGCCAAAGTGGTTTTATAATCTGTATTTAACCCTTCTAACTTTAGGTCTTCCGTAGTAACATAACTTATGGTATCAATAGTATTTTTTGGGCCATTTATTTTTACCGAATCCGGCATAAGAACCACACCTTTATCACTTCCGTAACCTGCTGCATACTGTAATTCTTTAGACACCTTTACTGGAATCTTTTTTTCTAAATTTACATCTAGCTTGATTCGCAATGTATCCTTTTCCGAAGAAAGAATCCTTCCTTTAAAATTTAATTTTTCCTTTAATGATTGATCGGCTTTGTTTACATAAAAATAATATTCATTTTCAGAGGTTTCAATCGCTTTTGAAATATCAAGTTGTAGTTTAGGCTTGCTCCAAGTATGATTGATCAGTCTAAATCCATTGCCATTAAGCGTTAATTTTAATGCCTGATCACTTCCTTCATGTAAAATTCTGTCTTTAGGAAGATTTATATATTGAATATCAACTTCTACTTCTTCTGTATAATTTTTAGAAAACTGTATAAACAACCAAAGAATAGAAGTAAAAACCAAAAAGAAAAGAAATGTTTTTACATTATTTCTTTTTAAAGAAAATCGACTTAATTTATTTTTGGACATATTTTGTTACTTTGAAAAAAACAGCTTTTTAAACTTTTGCTCTGGATTCTTTTTCAATAGATGAATATAATAATAAGATTTTAGGAATCCTTTTCCATACCCATAAAACTGAACAAATACTGCTATTACTGCTTGTATTCCAATAGAAAAGCTTCTATAACTTAGGGTCGCATTGATCAAAATGATCCCAAAATACACTCCCAATAAAGCTATAAAATACCAATACCCTACTAATAAAGACAACAAAGAGAATATCGTGTAGCCCAAAAATAAGGTCGGAAACCAATAGGTAATTTTAGCTGTTTCGGGATGCCATAAATTAAGAATAGGACGAACTTTCCCAAATTTATTAACTTGAATATAAAATTTATTCCAAGAAATTCTTCTTTTGTGAAATACTTTTGCTTCTGGAATCAAAGCGGTTTCATACCCCAACTTCCACAATCTAATGGTAAGATCAGGATCTTCTCCTGGATGAATATTTCCAAAACCTTTTGAAGACTCAAATGCCTCTTTGGAGATTCCCATATTAAAGCTCCTAGGCTGAAACTTACCTACATTTTTCTTTCTTCCTCGTATTCCACCAGTAGTAAGGTATGAAGTCATGCTAAAGCTGATAGCCTTCTGAAGATCCGAGAAATCTTTATGAGCATCATCAGGTCCTCCAAAACAATGGACAAATTTGTGAGAAAGAAATTCATCTACTTTCTTTAAATAGTCAGCTGGTAAAATAACATCACTATCTAATATCAGGAAATAGTTCCCTTTTGCCTTTTGCATCCCAAAATTTCTAGAATCACCGGGGCCAGTATTTGGTTTTTGATAATAACTTATCTGTAATTTATCCGTGTATGATGCTATAACATTTTCAGAAGTTTCTGATGAACCATCTTCTACAATAACAATTTCATAAGATTTCGAATAATCTAACATTGTCATGCTATCCAATAATTCATCTATTTCATTGGGCCTATTAAATACAGGTATGATGAAAGAAAAAGAAACACTCATTAGACAAAGGTAAATAAATAGGTTTGTTTGATACGTTTAGGTTGTGGTTCAAAACTAAAAAAGCTTAATTCTAGTCGAATTAAGCTTTCATAATCCATCATGGATTAGATGATAGTTTTATTCTTCATCTACAAATTTCTCCATCACCATTTGGCTTACCCCCATATTAGAGAAACCTCCATCGTGATATAGATTTTGTAGTGTTACTTTTTTGGTAAGATCAGAAAATAAGGTAATGGTATAATCTGCACAGTCATCAGCAGATGCATTCCCTAACGGTGACATCTTATCAGCATACTCTATAAATCCATCAAACCCTTTTACTCCTTTACCTGCTGTTGTAGGAGTTGGAGATTGCGAAATAGTATTTACTCTTACTTTTTTATCTCTTCCGAAGAAATATCCAAAACTTCTTGCGATCGATTCTAGATATGCTTTATTATCAGCCATATCATTATAATCAGGAAAAACACGTTGTGCCGCCATATAGGTTAATGCCACAATACTTCCCCATTCATTCATTGCTTCTTTTTTGTAAAGCGTCTGCATGGTTTTATGAAAAGATAAGGCAGATACATCCCATCCTTTTCCACTCCAATCATAATTTAAATCTGTATAATGACGTCCCTTTCTAACATTTACGGACATTCCAATTGAGTGTAAAACAAAATCTAGCTTTCCGCCTAAAATCTCCATTGATTTCTCCACTAAATTTTCTAAATCTTCTATGGAAGTAGCGTCTGCAGGTATAATCTCAGAATTTGTTTTTTCTGCTAATTGCTTAATTGCGCCCATTCTCATAGCAACTGGAGCATTAGTAAGCACAAAACTCCCTCCTTCTTCATAAACACGTTCTGCTGTCTTCCAAGCGATTGAATTCTCATCCAATGCACCGAATATAATTCCTTTTTTGCCTTTTAATAAATTGTATGACATTTAATCCTAAATTATAAAATGATTTATGAGTGGTAAAGATAACAAAACGACTGTAATCAAAATGACACTCTACCTATTTTCGTATTAATTATGTAATAATGATTTTGCGTGTGTTAAAGCAGAATCAGAAACTTGCTTACCTCCTATCATTTCAGCAATTTCTCGTATTCTATCCTCTTCGCTTAACAATTTCAATCTTGTTACGGTAACATTATTTACATCCTCTTTAAAAACTTTATACTGTTTATTACCGTTAGCAGCTATTTGTGGTAAATGCGTGATACTAAAAACCTGAAGATTCTTACTCATCACCATCATCAAATCAGCCATTTTATGAGCTATTTCTCCAGAAACACCCGTATCAATTTCATCAAAAATTATTGTGGGCAATTGAGTATATCTAGAAAGAATAACTTTAATACCTAACATAATCCTGGATAATTCTCCTCCTGATGCTACTTTCTTCAGCTCTCCATAAGTACCTCCTTTATTAGCAGAAAACAAAAACTCCAATGCTTCTTTCCCATTAGAAAGATATTTCTCTTGTAGCGATAAAGACGTTTTGAAAGTTGCATTAGGCATTCCTAAACCTTTTAAAATACCTTCCAGCTCAGTCACTAATTTTGGTAGTGCTTTCGTTCTTTTTACATGTATCCTCTCTGCAACCTCATCCAACTGCTTTTTAATAGTTCCTATTTCTTTTTGGATACCCTCTATATCATCAGAAAGTGATTCGGTTTTAGAAACTTTTTCTTGTAATTCTTCTTGGATCGTTAGTAACTCTTCTATCGAAGAAACTGTATGCTTTGTCTGAAGGTTATGTATAATCTGTAATCGATTACTAACTTCTTCTAATTGTTCTGGATCGGCATCCAGTTTTTCTAATTCATTTTGCAATGAATCATTTACATCCTCCAGCTCTATAGATACACTTTCAACTCTATCAGATAATTCTTTTAGACTACTTGAATACGATGCGATTTTAGAAAGATTATTTTTTACGGTGTTCAAAAGATCTGAAATCCCGATTTCCTCAGAAGAAACCAAAGACACAGCGTTAGATAATCGTTCTTGTATTTCTTCAATATTAATCAACGTTTCATGACGTTCTTCTAATTGTGCTAATTCTCCAGATTGCAGCTTTGCTTCTACCAACTCGTTTAGCAAAAAAGAATTATAATCATGTTCCCTCGTTAACTCATGCTGACTTTCTAGCAATGTTCTTTGCTCTTTTTCTTTTATTTTTAGGAGAGACAATCCCCTTTTATAAGATTCTATTTCTCTTCCTGCATCTGACAATGCATCGAGTACTTCAAATTGAAAGTCATTTGTCGTTACTTCTAATGTCTGATGTTGACTATGAATATCAATCAATCGAAGTCCTAACTTGTTCAACGAACTTAGCGTTACTGGAGTATCATTAATAAAAGCTCTGGATTTACCTGATGGTAATATTTCTCTTCTGATTATTGTTTCGATTTCATAATCCAAATCTTCTTCTTCGAAAAGAGAAGCTAAATCATACTTTTCTATATCAAAAACACCTTCTATAGTACATTTATTGGCGCTATCTTTTATACTAGACAGATCTGCACGTTTACCAAGCAAGAGACCTAAAGCTCCTAATAACAAAGATTTACCAGCACCAGTTTCTCCGGTTATGGTTGTCAAACCAGTATCAAATGAAACTTGTAACTGTTCTATTAAAGCGAAGTTTTTTATTGAAAGACTTCTAAGCAAAGGATAATACTATTTTGTGATTTATTAAAGGAAGTAAAGATACTATAGTTTTAAAAAGATTTCAATGACAAAAGAGAAAAACTTATAACTTTATCTCAGCCCAATTGGTAGCGTATGTTGGGGCTATTCTTCCTAAAATAGAAATAGTTTCTGCAACGTTTAGCGCTGGTCCACCTGAAAGAATTTTAGCTACTTCATCTGCTTTTGCATCAAAGAAAACCCTCATGATATATGAGTTTGGTCGGGTTCTATGCAAACCTTCTAAAGTTTTCATAGACTCTAAAATAGATTCCTTTCCTTTTTTCAGGTCATTATTCATAATATCAAGACCTTCTCTATGATAAGTATACAATGCGGTTCTGTATCCATCAAAGGTACCAGACAATAAATCATCATTTAATCTAAATCTGGTTTGTGGCCCGTCTTGTCCATTCCATCCCAAAGTATTACTGCCTTGTGCATTACCCACAATATTTTTTGCCTCCTGAAAATAATTTGTACCTGAATTTAATTCAAAAGAATCCGCATCAACACCTAAAATCGTATATAGATAAAAAGCAACTACTGATATTAGATTAGATTCGAAATTATTAGGATTGTAATTTAATGGCTGAAACTCTAAATACCTAAAATTAAACTGTTTGTCATTTATATTAAGAATGGTAGTTTTATAATTAGATCCATATACAGGTCTAGAAGCTTGAACCTGCAAGGTAGCATTGAAACTATCATTATCGTTCCCCGTAATGGTTATAAAAAAACTACAATCAATTCTTTCTTCATTTCTATAATCCGTTTCAGTCCACTTTGTATTATTTATAAATTCTGCCACAGACCTCTCCAAGGTTTTAAAAACTTGCAAGTTTGGATTTCCAGTCTGTTCAGCATTTACTACAACGGTAGCATTAAACTCTTGAGCATTTACTAAAATGCAAGATAAAAGTAGTGTAAGAAGAAAAAAATTACGCATTACGTTGTGTATTGATTTCGTTAAAAATATCCTGTGCAACTTCAGCTTTGGTCTTTAAATCAAACGCTTTAATTTCCATTTTATGATTAATAAGCGTCACTTTATTAGTCTTCCCTTTAAAGCCAGCTCCCTTATCATTTAAAGAATTTAAAACTATTAAGTCCAAATTCTTCTTTTTCAATTTTGCTTTCGCATTCTCCTCCTCATTTTGAGTTTCTAAAGCAAAACCAACTAAAAACTGTTCTTTCTTTACCGATCCCATCCATTTAAGGATATCTGTAGTACGTTCTAATTCGATTGCAAAGCTACTGTCGGATTTTTTAATTTTTTGATCGGAAACATTTTTAGGTCTATAATCAGCTACAGCAGCAGAAGCTATAGCTATATCACAACTCTCAAATTCCTTTTCAACCGCCTCATACATCGATTCAGCATTTACTACAGGAACTACATTAATTAATCCATGATCTACTGTTAAAGAAGAAGGACCCAAAACCAACGTTACTTCCGCACCAAGTGATGCTGCCTGAGAAGCCAGTTCGATTCCCATTCTTCCTGTAGAATGATTCCCTATAAAACGTACTGGATCTATTGCTTCATACGTCGGACCTGCAGTAATTAAAACCTTTTGTCCTTTAAGTGGTAATTTTTCTAAGATATCAGCTTCGATAAAACTGACAATATTTTCAGGTTCCGCCATCCTTCCCTGTCCTACAAGGCCGCTTGCTAGTTCTCCAGATTCGGCAGGAATCATAATATTACCAAACTCTTGCAGTTTTTTGAAAGTTTCGTGAGTAGAAGGATGATTATACATATCCAAATCCATAGCTGGAGCAAAATATACAGGACATTTTGCAGACAAATATGTAGCTAACAGAAGATTATCACTATTACCTGTGGACATTTTAGACAAGGTATTAGCTGTAGCGGGTGCTATGATCATAAGATCTGCCCATAATCCAAGCTCTACGTGATTATTCCATTCGGCGTTTTCATCTTCCTCATCATAAAAAGAAGAATTTACTGGATTTTTCGATAATGTAGAAAGTGTAAGTGGAGTTACAAAATCCTTTGCTGCAGGAGTCATAACTACCTTAACCTGTGCGCCCGATTTAATAAACAAGCGCACTAAGGAAGCTGTTTTATACGCAGCGATACCAGCGGTAACACCTAAAAGAATTTTTTTACCGCCTAATATTGATGCCATAAATTATTTATAAAGATTCAGAATCTGTTTTTGTATTTCTGAAGTAAATTTTACCTTCTAACCACTCCTGTGCTGCTAGTGAATGAGGTTTTGGTAGTCTTTCGTAGAATTTAGAAACTTCTATTTGTTCTTTATTCTCAAAGATTTCTTCTAAACTATCATTATAGGTAGCAAACTCATCTAGTTTTTCTAAAAGCTCCTTTTTAATATCTGTATTAATCTGGTTTGCTCTTTTAGATATCACAGAGATTGCTTCGTATATATTACCTGTTGGTTGGTCTACTAAATTCTTATCGATAGTAGTGGTATTTACAGGCGCATTACTTTTTTTCAAATCCATCTTCTCCTAATTTTCTATTTATATTTTTCTAAACGTGTCTTAATATCTTCTGAAATTTCTTCAGCATCGGCAGTAAACTCACCTTCTTTGTAATACTTTTTGTAATTATTATAAAAACTTTCGGCAGTTTCTAAACGTTCTTTAACAAAAACTTCGTAGCTACCGATAGCTAATAAATATTGTGATTCTAGTTTGTAATATAATGCTTTTTCTCTAAAAGAAGAACCCGGATAATCTATTAAATAGTTATCAAAAGCTTTTATAGCCACTTTATAATTCTCTCTATGATGATATTGTTTTGCTATTTCGAAAGCCTTTTTTTCTTTTTTGTTTCTTAATTCTGCAACCAATTTATTGGCTTCTTCCAGATTTTCACTATCTGGATATGCATTAATATAGGCTTGAAGCTTTTGAATCGCTTCATCAGTTTCTTCTTGATCCAAACTATATCTAGGAGATAAGTAATAGTAACTTTTCGCTCCTTTATAGGCAGCTTCTTCCCTTTTCTCACTATTCGGATATGATTTAGCAAATCTTTCAAACTGATATCCAGCAAGGTAATAATCCTCCAAATTGTAGTACGTGTCAGAGTAATAATACATTACCCTTTCTGCCTGAGGCTTTCCACGAAACTGCGGCACGATTTGCTCAAAGAGACGTAAAGCTTTTTTATACTTTCCTTCTTTATACAATTCTTCTGCTAACTTATATTTAGGCCCTACTTCTTCTTCTTTAAGTACTTTTTGATACTCGCTACAAGAACCTAATACCAATACCAAGGTTAACAAAAACAATAATTTCTTCATATCTTAAAAAACATCTGGCAAAAATAGATATTTCTACCGTATTACAAAAACTTTAATTGATCTATTAAATAACTAAAAGAAGAGGTCATTGTTGCAAAAATGTAACATAAAAAAACAGCCGCTCTATTTCTCTGAATTATACACTTTGGTTTCACTTATTTTATCATGGTCCAGTACTGTAAACCCTTCATCATCATAATGAAATGCAGGAACGAAAGCTTCATCAATTTTTATATCATTAAGAACATAAGAGTGCACCTGATGTACTTCTTGAGTAAAAGACTCATCATAATAACTTATCAAGATCAGGACTTCTCCGTGTAATTTAGAAAAGTCTTCGCGCTTAAACTCTGCCAATGGACTGGTTTCTGTAATTGGATGGACAATGGTCCAGGTAGTCGGCAAATAAGTAATTTGACTTCTCTCTAACTTAAGATTGTAAAAATTATTTACATATTTAGCACCTTCTGTTTGTTGAGACAGCGCTAAGGTAACTTCAGCTTTTGGACGTATCATTACATTGGTACTTCGGCTCATTAACCGGAACATAATACAATCATTTCCATTATGTTCTCTGAGCACCATTTTTTTGCTAAATTTTATACTCGATTTTGGTTTAGAAAATCTTCCGTATAACAATCCTGTAATAAAAGAAAAGCTTAAAAGACCTACCAATGCTTCGATAGAAGAAATTACCCCAAAAACAACTCCCTTCGGAGCCATTGCTCCATACCCTACGGTAGTTACTGTTTGAGCAGAAAAAAAGAATGCTTTTAGAAAATCACCAAATAAACTACCTGTCGGAACTGTAATTGCAGAAATACCTATAGATACATAGATTATGGCAAAAACTGAATTTACAAAAACATACCCAAGAAATACCCAGCAAAAAAACTTTAACCAGCTGATACTAATCAAATAATCGTAACTCCTTGAAATTGAAGTACGCCTATTGATATGTTTTATATTAAAAGAACCATCAGAACTGATAAATCGTTTCGCTAATTTATCTGATGATAAACCAATCCCTGGATCTTTTATTTTTTTTGCCATAAAAGCTTGTTAATTACTTTTTACGAACTCTCCTATTTTATCAGCTAAATCGTTTGATACAGGCACTAAAGGTAATCGTAAATAATCATCACAAACACCTTTTTTCTTTAAAATATTCTTTATCCCAGCTGGATTACCTTCTTCAAAAGCATAATCTAAAACAGGTAACAATTTATACAAAATTTCAAATCCTTCTTTAGTATCACCAGAAAGTCCTAACCTAATCATGTTGGAAAATTCTTCTGGAAATCCTTGACCAATTACACTAATTACCCCATCACCACCAGCTGCTACCAAAGGAAGTGCTAGCGCATCATCTCCAGAAATCACTAAGAAATCTTTAGGCTTATCTTTTAAAATTCTAAGTACTTGTGTAAAATCATCTGTCGCTTCTTTAATTCCAACAATTTTATCTAATTTGGATAATCTTAATGTTGTTTCTGCACTCATATTTGTTCCCGTACGTGAAGGGACATTATATAACAACACAGGTAACGGAGACTGATCATTTATCATTTTGTAATGCTGATAAATTCCTTCTTGACTTGGTTTGTTATACATTGGTACAACTGATAAGATAGCATCAAAATCTGAAGTATCCGTATCTTTCATTTCTTCTAGAATCGCGGCGGTATTATTACCACCAATACCTATAACTAAAGGTAATCTTTTGTTATTTATTTTTACAATATACTGTACTAACTCCTTTTTTTCTTCCTTTGAAAGTGTAACTGACTCTGCTGTAGTTCCAAGGACAACCATGTATTCTACACCACCATTTATACAATATTCTACTAATGATTCTACTCCTTTATAATCAATTGAACCATTACTATTAAAAGGCGTTGCTAATGCAACACCAGTTCCTTTCAGAAAAGCACTCATATTATATTATCTGTAAAATTTTTAAATATTTTTTTAATTCGGAAATAAAAAGGTTGGTATCTTGATCTGCAGAACCTATTACGAGATCATTAATTCTATTATCAATCTCTGCAAAACCAACTTTAAACTTTGCTTTGGAAGCGGCAGCAACATAATCTAACTCCAATTTACTTTCGGAGTAAAAATTGATTAAAATATCATAATCCTTTTTTATAAAATCATTTAAAGAATTACTCTTTACAGAACCACCAACACCAAAACTTTTATCGTTGTAATAATCGGCATCTTTATCATCTGAAATTTCTTTCTGGTCTTCCTTATACCCCATTACTTTCAAGTTATCAGACTTCACACCTAGTTCATTTGCCAACTTAACCACCGACAAAATATTAACAGATTGCGAAGCATCAATCAAAACTGCTAAATTTCTAATATTAGAAACCTCTTTAGCTCTTGATTTTCTTGATTTAATATGAGATTCAACACTCTTTTTTAAAGCATTTCGCTTTAGACCTTTTAAAATCATTTACAATTAAAGATTAAATAGCAAATGTAGGTATTTTCAATTTTAAATAACACTACAAAGCCTAATATAAATTAAAAACTAAATAATATTTAACACAAAAAGTTATATATATAACAAATAAATTTAATCTGTTTGATGTAGATTATATCGATCAGATTAAAGATATCTATGGCTTACTTCATTATTCTCTTTCAGCTTTACATCCATAAGAAATTTCAAGAAACAATATAAGCCGATAATCTCCGCAACATTTGCCAAAACAGTAAAAACCTTACTGTAGTAATAAAAATGATTGATTAAAACCAAAGCATTTACAAAAAGACAACAGCTAGCAGAGACAAATAGCTTAAAATTACCTTCATATTTATCCACGAGATAAATCACAAAACATGCTCCTACAAATACAAAGAGTATAAACATTATTGCAAAGAATGAAAAAACAACATTTATAAGCGTTGGTAATACCATTTGAGAAACAGAAAAAACCAAATACGCAACTAGAAAAAAACTTATAATTATAGGCAATGATGTGAACCTAGTAATTTTGATATCCTTTAAAGCTATATATTTCCTTAATAAAAAAATATTCACCAGATAGAATAAAATTATCGTAAACGCTACATGATTAAAATACTTATAAAAATCCAAATAAATCAAAGTATCACTAACCATAAGTATTAACATACTTAACGAATAACAAAACCAAATAGATTTTTTATCCGAGATGGATATAAAAATAAGCGCTACTGGAATTAATGGTTTAACATATACCAAATGTATATTTTCACAAAGCACTGCAGTAAACACAACCACAATAAAGGAAAAACCAAAAAATAAATATGCTAATCTACTATTCTTCTCCACCTAACTCAATCTTGGTAACTTTAATTACGCTTTCAAAATAATCATTTCAATTATGGTATCAAAAAAACTCAACAGTATTAGGTTTCAGGTCATTTTGTTCAATAAAAAATTTAATTAAAAAGTAGTGACCAAAAACTTGCAGAACATTGCTCAGAATAACAAATACATCTAAATGAATATATAACTTATTTAATACCGTAATAATATTCACAATCAGAAAACTTGAGGCAGCCACCATAAGCGAATAACTAATTATTGTTCTGCTATTCAAATAAATATAATAACAAAGCCCTATGAATAATATAAATAAAACAATAAAAACATTGAGATACAATTGATCCTGCGATATACTCCCTGAAATCATATCAGCTACAGAATAAATAACATAAGTTATCAATCCCATGGTAATTAATAACTGAACTGTGAAGATCTTTTTAAATTGTATTTTAATTCTTTTCAAGCTTTTACCTAGAAGTAATATATTAAAACAATAATACAAAGACATCAATATATTAATTATCCTAAAGTAATTTTTAAAATCTATGACCGCTAAAATTTCTGAAATCAAAACGAACAACAACCCCAAAATAACTAAGTACTGTATTTTACCCACCTTCGTTATATAGATAAAAAACACGGAAAAAACCACTAAAGTTTTAGTATAAACTAACCAATTTTCGTTAAAAATGGCTGTTATTAGAAGTAAAACCCCAGAGATATACAATAGCCAGTATGGAAGTTTAGTTCTATCCAAAATTACTTTAATTTATATTTCAAAATCCTTCAAACTCCTCTGATTTAAGATACTTATATTTTGTAATCATATAGTTTACCAAAAACACTAGGGCTAATGATTCACATATTATACGAATCACTTTTAGCTCATTGGATTCCAAATAAAAATGATCTATAAGTAAGATAAAATCACTAAAGGAAAAATTCAACATGGTTAAAAAAAACCATAATGACTTTTCAGATCTAATATTAATGTAGTGCATTGCAGCTACAATCAGCAAAACATATAGCAACAACAGATGAAGAAAACCTATTAAACTTAGACTTCCCATAGGTTCTCTAAGCACATAATAAGTCATAAAAAATATAGCCGTATATAAGGAGCTACCTAATACCAAAGTAAAAACATCTCTTTGATTGTATTTAAAAGATTTATGATTGTAATACAAAAAATAAAACAATATCAGATATCCAATAATTCTGATGAACATAACATCTCTAATTGTTATTTGATTACTTAATAATCCTATTAATTCTGCGAAAAAAAATATTGAAAGAACAATAAAATTAAGTAGTTTACTTTTTTTACTACTCCAAAAATAAAATATCAAAATAATCATAAACAGCAAAGGTTTGCTAAAAGTGTATAACAGCGGAAACTGAAACACAAAACCTATTACCTGTAAAACAATCAAATAAGAAATTAAAAATCTTAGTAGTTTTCCTCCATCCATTATGATTTAATGTAAAAAAGTGCAAATATTCTTCACTTCTTACTCCGTTAACAATTTTTCCTTTGGTTAAGATACTAAATTTCAACCAAATACCTAACACAGAAATTAAACTTCAATTAATTTTTTATTTTAAGAGAGTCAGGACTTGAAATTTTAAATTTCACCAGAAAGTATACTGCTAACAATTGGTAGATGGAATTAATAATTTTTAATTCTAATGAAGGAACATAAAATCGGTCTAACGCAAAACAAGCATCACTAATTACAAAATTAAGTATCGCGATTACAAACCAAAGAGATCTAGGAGACCTAATATTTACATACTGAAAGACAGCACCTATTAAAAGCAGATAAAGAATGATTATATAGATAATACCAAATGGTCTTATGGCACCCACATTCTGATTCGTAACAGCATAAATCTCATAGACAATTACCGTCCACAAAACTAAAAAACCTGTCAGATATACAATATCTATATTATTGTAATCTAGTTTTTTATGATTTCGATATAGAAAATAGAATAAGATAAAGTAACATAAGGTATAGCTTAACAAAACATATCTAAACCCATCTTCTATCCCTGTAAGTAAAAAAATATCACCCAAAAAACAGAGGAGTAAAACAACCGCAAATAGCGAATCAACCTTTTTTACATTAAACCAATATAACATAAAAAACAAGGGAACGGTCATTGGTTTTACGTACAACTCCAAAGTAGAATTCTGCAAGATTGTACTAAGAACACATAAACTTCCAGTTAGTAATAACAATATTTTAATAAGTGTTCTTATTTTCACGTAGTAATAATTACTTTATTTAGAATTCATACGAAATCCATTATGCTCATATGATTCAAAATTCAATTACAATACTCTATTTATTCCAATAAATTTAGGAAATCATCTTCGGTTATAATAGCTATCCCTAGCTTATTTGCTTTTTCCAACTTACTCGGTCCCATATTAGCTCCAGCTACTACGTAAGATGTTTTAGAAGAAATTGAACTAGAAACTTTCCCTCCATTATCTTCAATAAGCTTCTTTAACTCATTACGAGAAACCTTCTCAAAAACTCCCGAAACAACAAACGTTTGGCCATTTAATGTATCCTTTTGATTAGCTAATTTCTCCGCTGAAATCTGCAATTGCACGCCATAATCCAACAGTCTTGTAATAAGTGTTTTATTTGATTCTGCGTTGAAAAACTCTTTAACACTTTGCGCTATTTTGATTCCAATCTCATCAACACTTACTAAATCCTCTTCTGAAGCTTGCATTATCGCTTCGATTGTCTTGTAATGTTTTGCTAATTTTTTAGCTACAGTCTCTCCTACATATCTAATTCCTAAACCAAACAAAACTCTTTCGAAAGGAATCTCTTTAGATTTAGCAATTCCTTCGATGAGATTATCCGCACTTTTTTCTGCCATACGCTCCAGTGGAATAACTTGTTCTTTTTTAAGCATATACAAGTCTGCATAATCTTTAATTAAGCCTTCATTTACCAATAACGCTACGGTTTCTCCTCCAAGACCTTCTATATCCAGTGCTTTACGAGATATGTAATGCTGTATTCTACCCACAATCTGCGGTGGACATCCGTCTACATTCGGGCAATAATGCTGTGCTTCTCCCTCTTTTCTTATTAATTCTGTACCACATTCTGGACAAGAAGAAATATACACAGTGGGCATAGAGTCTTGATCTCTTTTTGTGAAATCTACACTCACAATTTTTGGAATGATCTCGCCTCCTTTTTCTACAAAAACCGTATCATTCTCTCGGATATCAAGCTTTTGAATTTGATCTGCGTTATGCAATGAAGCTCTTTTTACTGTAGTACCTGCCAACTGAACAGGCTCTAAATTAGCAACTGGTGTTATTGCTCCTGTGCGCCCTACTTGATAAGTGATTTTCTTTAGCTTGGTAATCGCTTGCTCTGCCTTAAATTTATAAGCCATTGCCCATCTCGGAGCTTTTGAAGTAAAACCAAGCTCTTCTTGTTGTTGTAAATCATTTACTTTTATAACAACACCATCTGTTTCATAAGGTAAATCTCTTCTTCTTTCATCCCAAATATTCACAAACTCCAACACTTCATCTATAGAATGCACTAAACGTGATTCTTCTGGAACTTTAAATCCCCATTCTCTAGCTTTTTCTAAACTTTCATATTGTGAAAAAATACCTAATCGATCTCCGGCCAAATTATACAACAAACAATCTAATGGTCTTTTTGCAGTTTCACTACTATCCTGAAGCTTCAAACTTCCAGAAGCAGTATTTCTTGGATTTGCATAAGGTTCTTCTCCTGCTGCTATTCGCTCCTGATTCATTTTAGCAAAGCCTTCATAAGGCAATACAATTTCTCCTCGGATATCAAACTTTGCGGGATAATCTCCTTTTAATTTTAAAGGTACAGACTTAATTGTTTTTACATTGGTCGTAACATCATCGCCCTGGATTCCATCACCTCTAGTTACTGCACGTAATAATTCTCCATTTTCGTACGTAAGACTAATGGAAGCACCGTCATATTTAAGCTCGCAAGTATAACTTACATCGCCATCAACCAATTTCTTTATTCTAGTTTCCCAATCCAACAAATCTTCTTTAGAGTAAGAATTATCCAACGAGTACATTCGTTGCTCATGAACTACTGTATTAAAATTTTTAGTAACCTGCCCTCCTACTCTCAAAGTTGGTGAATTAGGATCATAAAACTCAGGGTGTTTTTCTTCTAAAGCTTGAAGTTCTTTAAGTTTCATATCGAACTCATAATCACTTATAGTAGCTGCATCTAAGACATAATAGCTATAATTATGTTGTCTTAATTCTTCTCTTAACTGATTGATTTGTTGTTCTATATTCATTGTTATGGTGTTCGTTACGCTATTATTTTATTACTTCTTCTATAAGATTAATAACATCTTTTATTTCAATCCCTAGATATTCTGCAAGTTTTTGTAGAGATTCTTTTCCTTTTATAAAAGTTTCCGCTGTTTTTCTTGTCCAATTAACCCCATCTATTCCAGCTTTAATTTTATCAAAAAAACGTCTAAAACGAATTTTAAAACCGCCTTTTTTCAAATATTCAATATTTTCTTGATTAACAGCATCCAAGTCTTCCTGAAGCTTCTCAGCATCGTCAAATAGTTCTGTATTTCTTAAATTATTTACAATAAAATCAAATGCATCTTGAAAATGAATGATCTCTTCTTTTGAAAATTCTAAAACTTGAGACTGATATTGAAGTTGAGATTGTTCTTGGTTTTGATTTATATTTAAATTAACCCTTATTGGTTCTTTTTCCCTATTTAAAAACAAATTACGAAACTTCGAAATATCTTCTTCTAAGTATTTAATTTTATAATTAGCGAAATCAAGGTTTGTTTTAAACTGTTGAATTTGGGCTTTATATTTGATTTCTAAAAACTCTATTTCCTTGGTTAATTCTTCAACAATTACTTTATCTCTTAAAGACAGGTTTAAATTGTGAACCAAATTGACATATTCATTAATATATAGCCGAATATCTTCAATATTCACATCTTTATCAACCAAAATTTCCAACTCTAAACCTTCAGATATTTTATTTATTTGAAACTCTATTTGAATCCCCTTAGTATCTTTAACATACTCGTCAAAACTTATTAAATATTTAATGAATGCATTTCTTAAAAGGTCATGAATTTTAATTTTATCTCTATAACTCTTTTTGTTATTTAAAAAATAATTATGAATAATTTTCCTAGCAAGGTCAATAGTCACATCCTCTTTTTTAAATGAAGAATGTGCTATGATTGAGATCAGAGCTCCTTCCAACACATTTATGTTAGTTTTAATATTATTTGCCAAAAACTCCACAACATCTTCTGGCATTTCTATGCCATCTCTATAAAGTTTATTTTTGATAATAGATATTTTGGTCTCATAATCTGGTTGATGAAGCTCGGCAGACAATCCTTTTTTAATTTCGGAACTCAAACCCTCATCTATTCCATATAAATTCAGTGGAACTTTGTTACAAGTTAATATTACCTGCTTACCTTCTTTTCTTAAATAATTAATAATATAGAAAAACACATCCTGTGTATCTTTTTTTCCTAATAATAATTGGACATCATCTACAATTAACAAATCAAGAATTTTGTACAATTGAATAAAATCTTCTCTCCCTTTATTCTTAATAGAGTTAATATATTCTCGTGTAAATTTTTCTGCCGAAATATATAAAACTGTTTTTTCAGGATAATTGTTTTTTATGTTTACACCTATTGCATGTGCCAAGTGTGTCTTACCTAGCCCTACTCCTCCAAAAATTAACAAAGGATTAAAAGACGTTTCTCCAGGTTTGTTAGCTACTGCCATACCAGCAGATCTTGCTAAACGGTTCGAATCCCCTTCTATAAAGTTATCAAAATTATAATTAGGGTTTAATTGAGATTCTATTTTTAAACTTCTAATCCCTGGAATCACAAATGGATTTTTAAGTTCGGGGTTTTTACTTCTAATAGGAATATCTACTTCTTGAGAACTTATAGTTTTACGAGAAGTACTTGGTATTTTCTCATAAAACGCTTTTTTTTTTCCAAATACATTCTCCATTTTAATAATATATACTAACTTAGAATGTTCGCCTAATTCCCTAGTCAAAGATAATCGTAAAAGTTCTACATAATGTTCTTCGAGCCACTCGTAAAAAAACTTGCTAGGTACCTGGATGCTCAAAGCACTATCAGTAAGTTTTACAGCTTTAATAGGTTCAAACCAGGTTTCAAAAGCTTGTGGAGTAATTTTGTCCTCTATATATAACAAACAATTATTCCAAACTGAGTCTGCCGTTTTATCCATATCAAGTTCTATCTGGTTGCAACCACTTCGGCACTTGTGCAGGTTCAAATGACTTCATTTTTTCTAATAACGAATCGATTTGATCATCCACAATTAGAAGATCATAGTTTTCTTGTTTTAGAAAGCCACTTTTCACCATATTCTCTAATAAAAGTAATAAATGATCGTAAAATCCATTGACATTTAATAAACCAATAGGTTTTTGATGCAACCCTAACTGAGACCAGGTAATGATTTCAAATAGTTCTTCTAGCGTTCCAAAACCACCGGGTAAAGTAATAAACCCATCGCTAAGATTATGCATTTTCATTTTACGTTCGTGCATATTTTTAGTTGTTATCAGCTCAGTTAACCCAAGATGAACAACTTCTTTTAATTTTAGGAAATCAGGAATAACTCCTATTACTTTTCCTCTATGATTAAGAGCACCTTCTGCTACTTTCCCCATAATACCGATTTTAGCTGCTCCATATACCAAGGTAATTCCCTGATTAGCTAATTTTTCTCCGAGCAATAATGCATCACCTACCGTTTTAGTATCATTACCTTCGCTACTTCCGCAAAAAACACAAATAGAAGTTAGATTATTCATTAATTATATTTTTAGTATTACAGGCACGGATCATTCGATCGTTACCATTTATATCTTTACGAAGATCAATAAATTCATATTTGTATTCCTGAATCATATTTTTAGTTTCGACACCAAGGTATTGATTAATTTCAAAATACAAAGCACCAGTTTCCACCAAACCTTCTTTAGCAAGAGCAGTTATTTTTTTATAAAAAATTAAAGGGTTTTCATCAGAAACGAACAGTGCGATACTTGGCTCATTTTCTAATACATTAGCCTGAATTTCTTCTTTTTCTAATTCTCTAACATATGGGGGATTGGAAACAATAATATCAAACTTTTGAGGTAAAGAATTCATTTCTAAAATATCCGAATGTATAAACCGAATATCTATCTCATGATATTTGGCGTTGAATTTAGCTACTTCGATAGCTTGTTCTGAAACGTCTATAGCATAAACATCAGCATCAGAAAGCGCTTTAGCTAAAGAAATAGCTATACAACCACTACCTGTTCCTATATCCAAAATTTTAAGTTTACGAGTATCGTTGATAGACTGCCAATCTTTCACAATCCAATCTACCAATTCTTCAGTTTCTGGTCTGGGAATTAATACGTGCTGATTCACCTTGAATAAAAGTCCATAAAATTCGGTATCCCCGATAATGTATTGTATAGGCTCTTCATATAACAATCTTATTTTTGCTTCTTGAAAATATAAGACATCCTCTTCATTTATGATTCTATCCAACTCTAAAGCTATATTCACACGTTGTAGACCAAGTTTATACTCAGAAAGCAAATAAAAGAACGATCTAGCTTCTTCTAAACCATACAATTCTGATAGTGAATCAATAAAATCTTTTCTAAGATCTTTAATTTTCAAATCTATAAATCTTTAATCATCCAAGCCTGACAACTGTAATGCCCTGTATCTCCCATTGGAGCATCTAAATAAGTAAAGCCAACTTTAGCATACAATTTCCTTGCGTCTTTCATATAAGGCATTGTCTCCAAATAACATTTTGTAAATCCTTGTGTTCTGGCAAAATCAAGACAGGTATTCATCATTTGATGCCCTAATCCTTTTCCTCTAGCCTCCGGTAAAAAATACATTTTTTGAAGTTCACAAATCTCATCACTTCCTTTTTCTAACTGAGCAATCCCTGCACCTCCAATAATTTTCTCATCCTCTTCTACTACAAAATATTCTTTCCTTGCGCCTTCATAAGTTTCAAACATTATATCCAGCTCTTTATCCTCATAAGCAGTACCTACTTTAGGAACTCCCATTTCTATTAAAACCTCTCTTATTACAGCTGCTAAAGCTTTATTATCTTTCAGAGCAACTGGTCGTATTTTTATAGTACCCATTCTAATATTAAATGTTACTTTTGTGATTACAAAAAGTGACTTTATTTTGTTTCATAAACGAACTGAAATATACATTAAATCTGCTCAGTAATCAATGAAGAAGTTTCTATTCTTATCAACAATATTTCTTATACTAGCAAGCTGTTCTTTATCTAAGAAACCTGAGTTCGAGCGTATCTCTAAAATAGATGTTAAAAACGTAAGTATGCGTAATATAACAATCCACGCAGATGCTGTTTTTAACAATCCAAATAATGTAGATGGAACACTTTCTATCGAAGACATGCACGTTTTTGTTGATAACATTGATGTTGGTGTGATATCCTCCAAAGAATTTGATGTTCCATCGAAAAATGAATTTAAAATCCCTTTAGAAGGAACATTTTCACTTTCAAAAATATATGAAGACAATAAGAGTAATCTCTTAAATAGCGTGCTTAAAATCGTTCAAACTGATTCTATTCATATTCAATACAAAGGGAATATAAAATATCATTTTGGAAATTTTTCTTATCCCTATAAAATTGACAAAGAACAAAAAGTTAGTTTAAAATAAAACTTTGGATATACACAAAAAACATATGCAACGATGCATTCAGATTGGAAAGAATGCCTTGGGATACGCAAGACCTAATCCAATGGTCGGATGTGTAATAGTGCATAATGAACATATTATTGGAGAAGGCTTCACTAGTACCTATGGAGGAAATCATGCAGAAGTTAATGCAGTGAATTCCGTAAAAGATAAATCCTTATTAAAAGAAGCAAGTCTTTATGTAACGTTGGAACCTTGTTCCCATTTCGGAAAGACTCCTCCCTGTAGCGACATGATTATTCGAAATCAGATTCCTAAAGTATTTATCGGTACTATAGACACGCATAGTAAAGTAGCAGGCAGAGGCATCGAAAAGCTTAAGAAAGCTGGATGCGAAGTAATGGTAGGTGTATTAGAAGATGAGTGCAGGAAACATCACAAACGTTTTTTCACTTATCACAACAAGAAACGGCCTTACATTATTTTAAAATGGGCTCAAACACAAGATGGATTTATTGCTCCCGAAAAAAGTTCTGAACGCGCTCCTGTTTGGATCACAAATTCAAATTCTAGACAGTTGGTACATAAATGGCGCGCAGAGGAGCAAGCAATTTTAGTTGGTAACAAAACGGTTATAGAAGATAACGCAAAACTTACTACTAGAGATTGGTCTGGACATCATCCGGTAAGGGTTCTTATTGATTTGTATAATAAAACTCCAATAGATTCTTCAATTTTAGATAAAACAGTAAAAACAATTGTGATTACCTCTAAGAATAATATTAATAAAAATAGCTCCAATCTGATTTATGAAACTATTGAGCCGGGCAAACAAATTACAACAGATATTTGTAAAATTCTCCACAAACATGAAATACAATCTGTAATAATAGAAGGTGGCAGTTTTACCATACAATCTTTTATTGATGAAAATCTTTGGGACGAAGCAAGAATATTTAAAGGAACCACTGATTTTTCAAAAGGCACAATAGCTCCTAAGATTCATGGAAAACTAACATCCTCTGAAAAAATTTTAAATGACACTCTAAGCATATACATCAATGATCACAACAATCATTTTTGATTTTGGCGATGTGTTTATCAATCTGGATAAACCAGCCACCGAAAAAGAACTTAAGAAATTAGGCTTGCCATCTATTAATAAAGAACTATCAGATTTTAATAAGTTATATGAAATTGGTAAGATAACTACATCCGATTTTATTGATCATTATCAAAAAATCATCCCTAACACTAGAAAAGAACAGATTGTTTATGCATGGAATGCTATTTTGAAGGAATTTCCAGAGAAACGACTAGACTTTATCAAAAAACTTTCAATTGAAAAAAAATATAAATTATTACTATTAAGCAATACCAATGAATTGCATATTAATTGGATACAAGAAAATATTTCTTTTTATCATGATTTCAAGTCTTGCTTTGATTCCTTTTATCTATCTTATGAGATTAACTTAAGAAAACCTGATTCTGATATTTTTCAATATGTTTTAGAAGAACACAAGTTAACTCCCGAAAATACTCTATTTATCGATGACACTGAAGAAAATACGTTAGCTGCTCAACGATTAGGAATAAAAACATGGAACAATAATCCAGTAACCGAGGATGTCACAGAATTATTTTCTATAAAATCTGATTTATTTTGATATACCTATTACTAAGCATACTTTCCTCGAGCTGGATATTAATTACTTTTAAATTGTTTAGTAAATACAAAGTAGATACTTTACAAGCAATCGTTGTTAATTACATTGTTGCTTCTACTTCTGGTTTTATCGCATACCAGAAGCCTATAGAGGTTAGTAAAATTGGTGAATCCAGCTGGTTTTATGCCACCATTATTTTAGGTTTAGTTTTTATATTGGTTTTTAATCTCATGGCAATAACCACACAAAAAAACGGGCTTTCTGTAGCTGCAGTGGCAAGCAAAATGAGTGTAGCAATCCCCGTAGTATTTGGTATTCTAGTTTATAAAGAAAGTACAGGGTTTTTAAAAATCTCTGGTATTTTAATTGCACTGATTGCTGTTTATCTAACATCGGTAAAAAACACCAGTGGAATCTCTATAAAGACACAAAACTTAATATTTCCATTATTAGTTTTTCTTGGTGGAGGAATTATTGACACGAGTTTAAAGTTTATGGAAAAAAATCATGTAACTGAAGAAGAAACCGCTTTGTTTTCGGCTTGCATATTTGGTTCTGCTGCTGTTATAGGAATTTGTATCTTATCTTATAAATTATTTAAAAAAACTTTAAAAATAGCTCCAAAAAACATCATTGCAGGAATCTGCTTAGGTATTCCGAATTATTTTTCAATTTATTTTTTGATTCAAGCATTAAGAAACGATACTTTAGATAGCTCAACGGTTTTTATCATTAATAACGTTGCTATATTATTATTATCTACCATTGTAGGAGTGCTATTTTTCAAAGAAAAATTAATACAAAAAAACTGGTTAGGTATTATATTAGCAATAATTAGCATTCTGTTAGTTACTTACTCTATTTAATAACATTGAACAATAGCGATTTATATAAAACCATAGACTCTCCAGGAGAAGAAGTCTTATTTAAAGATAAAAACAGTAAATTCTTTGGATATTCATTTCCTATTTCCAAGGAGGAAGATATTAAACCTATAATTGAATCTTTAAAAAAACAACATCATGCTGCTAGGCATTGGTGCTATGCTTGGCAATTAGGTGTAGGAACTATTCAATATAGAAGCAATGATGATGGAGAACCTTCCAATTCTGCCGGACAACCTATTTATGGCCAAATACAATCTTTTGAAGTTACGAATATCCTTGTGGTAGTTGTACGATATTTTGGTGGTGTTAAGCTTGGTGTTGGCGGATTGATTAATGCCTATAAAACGTCTGCTAAATTATCACTCGAAGCTTCAAATATTTTAGAAAAAACAATTGATATTAAGTTTTGCATCACTTTTGAATATAAAAACATGAATAAAGTAATGCGAATCATCAAAGAAAAAAAGATCAAGATATTAGACCAAAAACTAGAATTAAACTGCAAAATATATATTTCTGTAAGAAAAACTATCTCCAATGAAATAAATGATCTTTTCTCTACGTTGTATGAAGTAGAAATTGAAAGATTAACTAGTTAAGGTATTTTCTATAATTTCTAATAAGTAGGGAGGACATAAAATCGGCTTTCGTGTTTTCGTATCGACAAACACCAAAGTAGAAGAAGCAATTGTTAATAAATCTTGATTCTGATTGTATATTTCGTAGTCAAAAACAATACGAGCTGTAGGAATTTTCTTAAGAAAAGTTTTAACAGTTAATTCATCGTCAAAGAACGCAGATTTCTTAAATTTAAAGTTTAAAGTAAAAACAGGAAGCATCACACCGTTCTCCTCCATATTCTTATATGAAATACCTAAACGAGACAACCAATCAATACGGGCTAACTCTAGGTATTGTGCGTAATTACCGTGGTGTACAACACCCATTTGGTCTGTTTCAGAATATCTAACTTTTAATAAAGTTTCAGAAGTGATTGACATATATTTAATTATAAAAAAAATGAGCCATTCGGCATTAGAATCATTAAAGTATGCGAAAAAATTATTTAAAATTCAACCCCAAATTCGTTTTTTTTTTACATTTTTTGTTCACATATTTGTCAAGCAAAAAAAGAAGGAACTTTTTCAACAATTTTCCGTTAATAACGATATTAAAGTAATCTAACCACTCTAATGAATTTAACTGCGCAATCAGTTTGGGATAATTGTCTGTCGTTTATAGAAGATAACATTACCCCACAAGCTTTTAAAACCTGGTTTGAACCTATTAAAGCTGTAAAGCTTACTGATAGTGCTTTGAGCATCCAGGTACCTAGCAAGTTTTTTTACGAGTGGCTCGAAGAGCATTATGTAAACCTTTTGAAGGTTTCTCTTACTAGAGAATTAGGAGAAACAGCAAAGCTGGTTTACATTATAAAAATGGAAAATACTTATGGTAATAAAAAACCATTTACAGAAAAAATTCCTAGCTCTAACAGAACACCTGTAACTTCTCAAGAAGTAGACGTACCTATTAAGAGTAAAAATCCAGAACTTAAGAATCCTTTTGTAATTCCTGGTATCCGAAATGTAAAAATTGAATCTCAACTAAATCCAAGCTATAATTTTGATAATTTCCTAGAAGGAGACTCTAACCGTTTAGCAAGATCTGCAGGTATGGCAGTAGCTAACAAACCAGGAGGAACTTCTTTTAATCCTTTGTTGATTTTTGGAGGGGTTGGATTAGGTAAGACACATTTGGCACATGCAATAGGTGTAAACATAAAAGATAACTATCCGGAAAAAACAGTTTTATATATTTCTGCAGAAAAATTTACACAGCAATATATAGAGTCTGTTAAAAAGAATAATAGAAATGATTTTATACATTTCTACCAAATTATAGACGTTCTTATTGTAGACGACATACAGTTATTATCCGGAAAAGCTGGAACTCAAGATGTTTTCTTCCATATCTTTAATCATTTACATCAAAATGGAAAACAGGTAATTCTTACCAGTGATAAGGCTCCTGTAGATATGCAAGATATCGAGCAGCGATTACTATCACGTTTCAAGTGGGGATTATCAGCAGAATTACATCAACCAGACTTTGAAACCCGTATATCTATAATTAAAAACAAACTTTATAGAGACGGTGTAGAAATGCCAGAAGATATAGTTGAGTTTTTAGCTAATAATATAAAAACAAATATCCGAGAACTAGAAGGCGCCATTATCTCTTTAATAGCTCATTCTTCTTTTAACAAAAAGGATATTACAATCGACTTAGCGAAAGCAATTGTAGACAACTACGTTAAAAACACTAAACGAGAAGTTTCAATTGATTATATTCAAAAAGTAGTAAGTGACTATTTCCAAATGGATGTAGAAACTCTACAGTCCAAAACTCGTAAACGCCATATCGTACAGGCAAGACAATTAGCTATGTTTTTTGCAAAAAAGCTAACAAAAGCTTCATTGGCTAGTATCGGTACTCAAATAGGAAAAAGAGACCACGCGACAGTACTGCACGCTTGCAAAACTGTGGACAATCTTTCTTCTACAGACAAACAGTTTAGAAAATACGTAGAAGACTTAGGTAAAAAACTTACATTATAAACAAAACATTTAATTAATGAAGACTAAAATTCTAATGGTTTGCCTTGGAAACATTTGCAGGTCTCCATTGGCAGAAGGTATTTTAGCTTCTAAACTTGATCCTGATCTCTATCAAATCAATTCTGCTGGAACAAGTAATTATCATATCGGAGAAAAACCAGATATGAGATCTATACAAACAGCTAGAAATCATGGTATAGACATTGGTAATCAAAGAGCTGCACAATTCACTGTTAGTGACTTTGATTTATACGACATCATCTATGCCATGGACAACTCAAACTATCAAAACATCATAAAATTGTCTCGCCATTCTAGCGATAGAAAAAAAGTAAAACTGATTTTAAACGAATTGCATCCTAACGAAAATCTAGATGTACCAGATCCATACTACGGAGGAGATCAAGGATTTGAAAATGTATTTGAGATGTTAGATAAAGCTTGTGACCAACTAATCCAAGAGTTATAACAAATAAAGATCTTACAAAACAAAGTTTTTGTATATTTAGTAAGCATTAACTACTTAAAATATTACATTCTTTGAAAAACATTACAACGTTTTATGATAATTTAACATGTATTCATCATACATCTAATCATATTAACAACAACCACATTAGTTCAAGTTCATTTAATCAAAAAACTATTATTTTATAAATATGGAATCAAAACCCCTAGATCCCAAAGGAAAACTATATCTAATACCTACTCGATTAGGCGATGATGTTCCTTTAGAAGTATTACCGATATCAATAAAAAAGGTTTTAGAACAAGTAAACCACTATATTGTTGAAAATGAAAAGCCCGCAAGAAGATTTATAAAAAAGGTAAGCCCAAGTAAATCTCAGAGATCGCTAATCATTCACTCAGTGAATAAATACACAGATGCTACGGAAATACCAAATTATTTGGCTCCCTGTTTAAATGGAGAATCTATTGGATTATTATCAGACGCCGGATGCCCTGGTATTGCAGATCCAGGAGCAGAAGTTGTGAGATTAGCACATGAAAAAGGAATCCAAGTAACACCGTTGGTAGGACCATCTTCCATATTTTTAGCAATGATGAGTAGCGGAATGAATGGCCAGAACTTTTGTTTTAATGGATATTTACCAATAGATAAAGCTGACAGAAAGTCCACTATCAAATCCCTTGAAAAAAATTCTTTAGAAAAGAATCAAGCTCAAATCTTTATAGAGACTCCGTATAGAAATGATAAAATGCTAGCTGATCTTACCGCTATTCTAAATCCAAACACTAGATTATGCATTGCTAGTGATATTACACTTACTACAGAATACATACGCACCAAAACCATAGAAGAATGGAGAAAAGAACAAATTGAGCTTCATAAGAAGCCTACAATTTTTATTATCCAAAGAGATTTTTAGGAAATATAGAAGTTTAAACTAAAACTGAACTTTAGCTTTTCTATTCGGAACTACAAAAGAAGTATCAAATCCTGAAAAACGTTTCATGTAATAACGAATTGTAGTACCAAAAGCATCCGAAAAACCATCAACTCCTCCACTACGAAGGTATTTCTTAACAGCGCCTGGACCAGCAAGATGTGCTGCAGCTAACACTCCAGACTCGGTAACAACTACTCCATTCATCCTCCTACCCGTAAACCATTTAAGATCTCTACGTAAAATCCATTTATTTCTGGAAAGATTTGCGTAAAATGCTTTTTCCTGTAATTCTGGGTTATTTAGAAAATCGTTTTTATTCTTAATACCAATTAACGCTAGTGTTCCTATACCAAATTGATATTTACCCATGTAACCAAATTGATTTACTACCCCATAATCACCTCTAGACTCCTTAAAGGCTAATGCTTCTTTAAAACCTACATAAGAATTACCTAGTTCTGGATAAATTATAATGTTGTTAAGATCATCTTCAATCTCGTTGAAATTAGGTGTAATGTAGTAGAGATCCAAGCCCTCAGTGCTATAAGAACTTAGATCTACTCTTTTTTTTGGTGTAAAACTTACTAAAACAACTCCCCCAATTGTAAGAATTACAAAAAGTCCAATTATCCTTTTTATCATATAAAAAATTTCTAAGTAGACACTAAAAAAGCGTTCCCCTCTACTTAAATTTTTGCGGTGCAAATATACAGCTTTTTTTTAAACAAAATAGATGTTTATGTTAAATCTATTATAACACTGAAAAACAGTATTTTACACTAAAAAAAGAGTTAAAAAAGCACTGAAAAAGTCAAAAAAAGTCTTAATTATTACACTTAAACGTCTAACAAGTAACTTTTGTCGATAAAAATTAAATCAAAGTACCGTAAAGAAATCCACAACAACTCAAACGATTTTGTTAATAAATAAAATCGAAAAACAATAAGTCTTCTGTAAAATCTTTATTTTTTTCCTACAAAAAAGCTAAGTGATTTATCGCCTTACACCTTGCTTATTAATCCAATTTATATATTGCTTTTTATTACGATTATGTTGTTCAATACTCTTAGCGAATTTGTGATAACCGAAGTTTTCCACATTCGCTACGAAAAAATAGTACTCATGCTTTTCATAATTAAGAACAGCGTCAATTGAAGAGATATCAGGCATCGTAATTGGACCTGGTGGCAATGTATTGTATTTATAAGTATTATAAGGACTATCTAACTCTAAATCTTTAAACAAAACTCTTTTGATTACTATATCCCAGTCATTCCTATGCTTCTTAAGTGCATATATAACGGTAGGATCTGCATCGAGTTTCCATCCATTATTATACCGATTCATGTAAACTCCAGCTACTCGAGGTCGTTCATCTACTTTAGCAGTTTCTTTTTGAACAATAGAGGCTACAGTAGTAACTTCAGTAGCAGTTAAACCTATTTTTTTAGCTTTCGCTTTTCTTTTATCATTCCAAAAACGATTATACTCCTTTAGCATACGACTTCTAAACTGTTCTGCTGATGTATTCCAAAAAAATTCATATTTGTTAGGTATATACATGGATAACGCATTATCGATAGTAAATCCATTTTCGTTAATAAAGCTTTCATCCTTAAAAGCTTTTACAAGAGAAATACTATCCGCCTCTATCTGTTGTGCTACTCTACCTGCTAAATTCTCTAAACGCTCTTGATTATTAAATGTCAATTGAATAGGAGTATTTTTACTTCTTAACAGATCCACAAGTTCGTTATTATTAAGCCCTTTTTTAATAATATATCTTCCTGCTTTCACTTTATTAGCATACCCTTTTTTTGCAGCAATTTTATCAAAACCATAAGGATCCTTTAATAAAGGGTGTATTTCTTTTTTCAATTCCTGAAAAGTAGTTCCTGAAGGAATAAATACGGTCTTAGTCTCTACTTCAAAATTTGTATTAGGAGAAAATACAGCGTTATATACATAATACGCAAACCATCCTCCTGCTAATAAACCGATAAGTGCTATTAATAATAATATTCTTTTAATGTACATATATATATTGATATAATAATTCATTCTTGTAAATACCATTTACAAGATTCCATTCTTTTTTTATTCCTACTTTCTGAAATCCTTCTCCTTCAAAAAGTCCTATGCTTGCTAAATTATCATCTGCAATATTCGCATATAGTTGGTGTAATCTTAGATGAGTATCGCCGTACTTTTTAATTAGTCTTAAGGCTTCTTTACCATAACCTTTTCCACGTTGCTCTGGTTCAGCAATGAGAATCCCTACTCCTGCTCTATTATGTGTTGGATTAAAATCAAATAAATCAATTAATCCAATAGAAGCTCCATCATTAGTACTTATTAAAAGTCTTAATTGTTTAGCATCATATATATCCTGATGTGCATTTTCTAGATATTGCTTGATTAAAAAGCGAGAATAAGGAGTTTGTGTTGTACTCATTTCCCAAATCCGCTCATCATTCTCAATAATATATATAAAATCTAAATCTTCAGGCTCTAATGCTCGCAGATATATATGTTCACCTTTTAACGTTAACATGCAATTTCACCTTTGAAAACTTGTACTGCTGGCCCAATAAGAAATACATCTTCATAACCATTATAAGTTTCACGGAAGGTAACTTTCAATTCTCCTCCTGGAGTTTTGACCGTAACCTCTTCTTTATTTGTATTTTTGGTAGCGTGCATAGAAAGTGCCACCGCAGTAACTCCAGTTCCACAAGACAATGTTTCGTCTTCTACTCCTCGCTCGTATGTTCTTACTGAAAACACATCATCATTTTGTTTTTCAACAAAATTCACATTACTTCCAGCTTCAAAATAAGGTGCTCCATTTCTAATTTTACGTCCAACATTAGCAACATCATAATTTACTATATCATCAACCATAGTAACATGATGCGGAGAACCAGTATCCAAAAACAGATGGGAATCATGCTTTTCTATCTCAGAAACATTTTGCATTTGCAAATACACCAAACCCTCTTTAATTTCAGCTACGTGCTTACCATCTATTGCTGTAAAAACAGCTCTGTCTTTGATAACTCCTAAGTACGCCGCAAAAGCAACAAGGCATCGTCCACCATTACCACACATAGTACTTTCGTTTCCATCGGCATTAAAATAAACCATGGTAAAATCATCCTCTTCATTTCCTGGAAGCTCTAATAACATTAGACCATCTGCTCCAATACCAAATTTTCTGTCACAAAGTCTTGCAAATAATTTGGTATCATTTTTGGATAATATCGAATCTCTGTTATCGATGATTACAAAATCATTACCTGTACCTTGGTATTTATAAAAAGTTAAGTTCATTATTTTAATTCAAATGTAAACAACAAAGGTACAAAGAAAGTATCCATATAATCGTTGTTAATAGAGCGTTAAATATCGAAAAAAAATATACTATAATTGTAATTTTAATTGTTATCAACAGTCTATAATATAGTACTAGTCAAATTAAACGAAAAAAGAAAAGAAGATGAAAAGATTTTTGAGCTTATTGGTTGTCGCTATTTTAGCAGGTGTAATGACGTTAGGAGCGTATAAAATATTTCTGGAAACAGAACCTATCGTAATTACCAAAAACGAAACTACTCCAAAAACAAATGTAATACCCACAGCATACAATGCTACAAATTTAAGTACCGTTCCAACAAATATTGATTTTACCGTTGCAGCAGAAAAAACAGTAAATGCTGTTGTACACGTAAAACAATACGGGATTACGAAAACTCCTAGAAATCTGATGGAATATTTCAGAAACGGTGGTGCTACAGAAAGAAGAATTCAAGGAGCAGGTTCTGGAGTAATTATTACAGAAGATGGTTATATTGTTACTAATAACCACGTAATTGATGGAGCTACAGATTTAGAAGTTACCTTAAATAACAATAAATCATATAAAGCAGAAATCATTGGTACTGCTCCACAATCGGATATTGCGTTGATTAAAATTAATACAGATGAAAAATTATCGTATATCCCATTTGGAAATTCTAATACTGCCAAAATTGGAGAATGGGTACTTGCCGTTGGAAATCCTTTTAACCTAACCTCTACTGTAACCGCTGGTATTATTAGTGCGAAATCTAGGGATTTAAATGAATATGATGGTAATTTTCAATCTTTCATCCAAACAGATGCTGCTATAAATCCAGGAAATAGTGGAGGTGCTTTGGTAAATACAAGAGGAGAATTAATCGGAATAAACACTGCTATTACTTCGCAAACAGGAAGTTATGTAGGGTATGCTTTTGCCGTTCCTTCTAATAATGCAAGAAAAATTGTTGAAGACATTTTGGAATTTGGAGATGTACAAAGAGCTATTATAGGAATAGGAAGTAAACCATTAAACCAAGAAACTAAGAGCCAATATAACATTTCCACTTCGGAAGGTGTTTTAATTGCAAGTGTTGAAGAAAATAGTGGTGCTAAGAAAGCTGGGCTAAAAGAAGGAGATGTAATTAAAGAAATAGATGGGGTTAAGATCAGAAAATTCTCTGATTTAACCGGATATGTAAACAGTAAAAGTCCAGACGACACAATACAAGTAACAATAACTCGTAACAATCAAGAATTTAACGTCCCAGTTACCTTATCTAAATATGTGATACAACGTTATGAAATTGAAGACGTTGGTGTGGAGGTAGCAAATCCACCAAACGGAAAATACCTCGAAAAATTCAACATTGATCATGGAGTCGTTATAAGCAAGGCTCTCAGCTCCAGAATGCAACGATACAATTTAGAAGGTTTAATTATAAGTGAAATAGATGGCCAAAAAGTTAAAAACGTTTTACAAGTAAAACAGATCATAGAAAGCAAATATCCTGAAGACGATATTACGATCAGTTTAATAGATCGTAGTGGAGAAAAAAGAGAATTTGTTTTTCAGAATTAAGAATTATTGATCATTATATATAGAATCCCATTGTTTATAAAAAGCAATGGGATTTTTATTTAAAAAAAGCTTTACGAAAACGTTTGAAATTCATACTTTTGCGCGAAATTTCAAGATAGTAAAACACAACAACTATGAGTTCTAACGAAGTTTATGAGAAAGAACTTGCCTTTCAGGCAGATAGACGCCGTGCTACGGTAGCATTTATTAAAACTGTAAGTGATTTATGGTACGATAATTCTATTGAATTAGTTTTATTCCGTAACCAACTAATCGACAAAAATGTAAGTGAAATTCTTAATTTACATGAGTATGCAGGAGAATTTGTTCAAAAGCCTATATCAATATTTGATTCGGTTGAAATTGCTCAAGCGATAAAATTGATGGATTTACCTCCAGCAAAATTAGATATCGGTAAATTAACGTATGAATATCACCTTGCAGGAAATGAATATGACTCTGCAACGAGCTTCGTTATGAACAAGCTTAAGGATGCTAAAAAATTTAAAAATATTTCTCCAAAAGATGTAGTTCTTTACGGTTTTGGAAGAATAGGACGATTAGTTGCAAGAGAACTTATGACCATTACTGGCAAAGGGAGTCAGCTGCGTTTAAGAGCTATCGTTACCAGAGGTGCTATTACCGAAGAAATCTTAGAAAAAAGAGCTTCTCTTTTAAGGAATGATTCAGTACATGGTGAGTTTGCTGGTTTAGTAGAAACTGATATTGCCAATAGCTCTCTAATTATTAATGGCACTACTGTAAAAGTAATTAGTACTAATAACCCAGAAGATGTAGATTATACTTCTTTTGGAATTGACAATGCTTTATTGATTGACAACACAGGTGCTTTTAGAGATAAAGAGGCTTTAAGCAGACACCTAATTGCTAAAGGTATAGACAAGGTATTACTAACCGCTCCAGGAAAAGGAATCCCTAATATCGTACATGGTGTAAATCACCAAGAGCATAACCCAGATAAAGTAAATATCTTTTCGGCAGCATCTTGTACCACCAATGCGATCACTCCAATACTACAGGCAGTAGATGAAAGCTTCGGAGTTATCAATGGACATTTAGAAACTATCCATGCATATACTAACGATCAGAACTTAGTAGATAATATGCATAAAAAATATCGAAGAGGTCGTGCGGCAGCCTTAAATATGGTTATCACTGAAACTGGTGCTGGAAAAGCTGTTTCAAAAGCATTACCTAGTTTTGAAGGAAAACTAACTTCTAACGCAATTAGAGTTCCTGTGCCTAATGGTTCTTTGGCAATTCTTAATCTTAATTTGGAAAAAAGTACTACTAAGGAAAGTATGAATGCCATTATTAAAAAATATGCTCTAGAAGGAAATTTAGTAGAGCAAATCAAATACTCTCTTGATAATGAACTAGTATCAAGTGACATCGTTGGTTCTTCTGCTCCTTCTATCTACGACAGTAATGCAACCATCGTTGATACCAAAGGAAAAAATGCTGTTTTATATGTTTGGTATGATAATGAATATGGATATAGCCATCAGGTAATTAGACTTTCTAAATACATTGCTAAAGTGAGAAGGTTTACATATTACTAACAATTAAAATTAGTTAGAAATAATATTAAAAAGTCGTTATCATAGTGTAGCGACTTTTTTTGTTAGTCATTATTATGACAATCGTAAAACTCTTTATGTCAGCATATAATATACAATAATACTATTCATAATGGCTTCGTTATTGCTTTTTCAAACCCTCAATTTAGAGACTGATACATAAATATCGTGCATTTAAATCTTTTAAATCGCTTACAATATCGTATATTTATTATCGTTAGAATAAATTAAAGACTAACGTAAAAGAATGAAATCTGTTTACCCAAAGGATTCTATAATTTGGCAAGTAACATAAATTGATCCAAAACAATTCAGACTTCAATCGACCATTAAAATTACAAAAACTCACACATGAAATTATCAAAGTACCTATTAGTTTTCATAGCTTTTCTCCCCATCTTTGAAACCATTCAGGCACAAGAAGAAGAACTAACTGCAGAACAAGCACTCAAGAAAGAGAATATCAAAACTCAATTTGATGTCGTAATTAAAAAATCTGGAAGATATCAAGAATACAAGGTAGTAAAACGAGTATGGTTAGATAAACTTAAAGGAAATACTATCGATTCGCTTAAAACATTAGAGTCGAAATTAAATAGTTCTAATCAAAAAATTATAGCACAGCAAACTTCTATTACAAACCTAGAAGCCTCTTTAGCAAAAACTAACGAAGATTTATCCGCAGTTACCGAAGAAAAAGATAACATGACATTTTTAGGAATGTCATTTACCAAAGGAAGTTATAAAACGATGATGTGGACTATTGTTGGTGCTCTGCTCGCTTTGTTAGCATTTTTTGTATTCAAGTTTAAGAATAGTAATTCTGTAACAATTCAGGCTAAAAAGGCTTTAGCTGAGACAGAAGCAGAATTTGAAGATCATCGACGTAGAGCATTAGAAAGAGAACAAAAAGTAATGCGTAAACTTCAGGACGAGATCAACAAGCAACGCAAAGCTGGCGCTAAGTAGATCATTTTTCTGGATTTTATCAGATAGTTTTGCATCTTTGCATATTCTAACAATAAGAAATGCGAATAGATATAATTACTGTAGTTCCTGATATCTTAAAAAGTCCTTTTGAAGCTTCAATTATGAAGCGTTCGATAGAAAAAGGACTGGTAGAAGTGCACTTACACAATCTTAGAGACTATACTTCTAATAACTACAAACAAGTAGATGACTACCAATTTGGTGGCGGTGCAGGTATGGTTATGATGGTAGAACCTATAGATAAATGTATCTCTAAACTGAAATCTGAGCGCAATTATGATGAAGTCATTTATATGACTCCTGATGGAGAAACTCTAAATCAAGGAATTGCAAATCAATTATCTCTAAAAGGGAATCTTATTATCCTTTGTGGACATTATAAAGGTGTTGATCAAAGAGTAAGAGATCATTTTATCACCAAAGAAATCTCTGTAGGAGATTATGTATTATCGGGCGGAGAATTAGGAGCACTAATTCTTTGTGATGCCGTTATTAGGTTAATTCCTGGAGTTCTAGGTAATGAGACCTCTGCATTAACGGATTCTTTTCAAGACGACTTATTGGCTCCACCAATTTATACAAGGCCAGCGGATTATAACGGATGGAAAGTACCTGAAGTTCTAACGTCAGGTAATTTCCCTAAAATAGAAGCTTGGAGAGAAGAACAAGCCTATCAAAGAACCAAAGAAAGAAGACCTGATTTATTAGAAGAATAAACAGACATATTTATTTTTATCAAAAAAACTCCCAAATCATTAAATCACAGATTAGAAATTAAAGATAGACCACTCAAAAACAGCAAGTAACATTTACTAAAAAATACTTGCAAATCATTAAATAATACTTATTTTTGCACCCTAATTAAAATAACCTCTGGCGAAAATCGTGAATGTTGTTTTGATAAAACATAAGTAAACTACTTCAAAAATGGAAGATTTAGTAAAATTCGTACAGAACGAATTTGTTACAAAAAAAGAATTACCTGAGTTTTCTGCAGGTGATACAATCACAGTATATTACGAAATTAAAGAAGGAAACAAAACACGTACTCAGTTTTTTAGAGGTGTTGTAATCCAAAGAAGAGGTTCTGGTGCTAGTGAAACATTTACAATTAGAAAAATGTCTGGTACTGTAGGTGTTGAGCGTATTTTCCCAGTGAATTTACCTGCACTTCAGAAAATCGAGGTTAATAAGAGAGGAAAAGTACGTAGAGCACGTATCTTTTACTTTAGAGAACTTACGGGTAAGAAAGCTCGAATCAAAGAAAAAAGAAACTAAATTATTCTTTATTTCACAATACAAAAAGGTTGTCATCAGGCAGCCTTTTTTTATGAACAAAAGTTAATATCTTAAGTTCATAACCAGTTGATAACTAAACTTATATAAAAAATTGTATTGCAAATTAATTTTAAGTAATTTTAAATAAGAAATTTTATAATAGCTGATAGTGATGACACAAGGATTCCTATTTTATAATTTTTCTAAACTCGTTCTTTGAACATTTTACATAAACCATCTTAAGATTAGGATAAATATAAAACGAAAGTTATTTTTTTGAATACATCATTGAAATTAATTTAAAGATCTACTTTAAAATCATTTTCAGCATGAAATCCAAAGGAAAAAATTAAGTTTTGACACCTTTTTAATTTTAAGTGGAAATAGACTATTCGGATGAAAAAACGCAAAATTACATAAGTAATTTATACACAAAAGCGTTCGCAATAGTCTAAAGGTAGTATTTAAATCTCATATACTGTTATCAGTTTAAAGCTGCCTATCTTACAGAAAGTATCTTTTTGGTATAACAAACGAAAGTTATTATTTCATAGCGGGTAAAACAGCTGACAAAATTTTATTTCTGTACAAAAGCCATATCAAGGTATTCGTATTATGATATGGCTTTTTAATTTTTAAAACGATTCTTAAAATTCTCTTCTTTTTTTGCGAGTCCCATTTTTTGACCCCAATCTTTTTTAAAGATATTTAATTCAAGCTCTTTAACGCAAAACTAACAGTAATCAGGTTGCATTTACCTCGCTATATTTGTATCTTCGCGCTCGGAAAATATTACTGTGAATTACCATAGCCTTACACTGGTAATCTTGTAATATTAAGTATGAAAGGTTAAACAACCTATCGTTTTCTAAACAGATCGTATAATACACACAAGATATTACACCGAAAGGCAACCGAATATCTTACTAAAAATTAAAAAATATGGGAATTGAATCCTCAAAAATTGTGTACACTAAAACTGATGAAGCACCTGCATTAGCAACATACTCTTTTTTACCAATTGTAAAAAAATTTACTAAAGCAGCCAATATAGAGGTTGAAACAAAAGATATTTCACTAGCAGCAAGAATTTTAGCTGTATTCCCAGAAAACCTTTCTGATAAACAAAAACAAGCAAATGCTTTAGCAGAACTTGGTGAATTAGCATTAAAACCAGAAGCTAACATTATTAAGCTTCCTAATATTAGTGCTTCTGTTCCACAGTTAAAAGCTGCAATTGCAGAATTACAGTTACAAGGTTTTAATATTCCTAATTACCCAGAAGAGCCGGAAAATGATTCCGAAAAAGAGATTAAAGGAAGATATGATAAAATAAAAGGTAGTGCCGTGAATCCTGTATTACGAGAAGGAAACTCCGACAGAAGAGCACCAAAACCTGTAAAACAATACGCTCGAAAAAATCCACACTCTATGGGTGCTTGGAGTAGTGATTCTAAGACACACGTTGCCACAATGTCTAGTGGAGATTTTAGATCTAATGAAAAATCTGTAACTATAGCTAATGCTGGAGATGTAAAAATTGAGTTAGTTGGTACAGATGGAAACACTACTACATTAAAGGAAAAAACAGCATTACTAGAAGGTGAAATTATCGATGCTACGGTAATGAGCAAAAAAGCATTAATAACTTTCTTAGAAGAGCAAGTTGCAGATGCCAAAGAGAAAAACGTTTTGTTCTCTTTGCACATGAAGGCAACCATGATGAAAGTATCCGATCCGATTATTTTTGGTCATGCGGTAGAAGTATTTTTCAAAGATGTTTTTGAAAAACATGGTGAAACCTTAGAAGAAATCGGTGTAGAAGTAAATAATGGATTCGGTGATCTTGTAAACAAACTAAAAAGAGTTACTGACACTGCTAAAAGAGCAGAGATAGAGGCAGATATCAAAACATGTTATGAAAATGGCCCTAAACTAGCCATGGTAAATTCTGATCAAGGAATTACCAATCTTCACGTACCTAGTGATGTAATTATTGATGCTTCAATGCCTGCTATGATTAGAAATTCTGGTCAGATGTGGGATGCTGATGGAAATACTCAAGATACTAAAGCTGTAATTCCAGATAGTAGTTATGCAGGTATTTATCAAGAAACGATTGATTTTTGTAAAAAGCATGGTGCTTTTGATCCAACTACGATGGGAACTGTTCCTAATGTAGGTTTAATGGCTAAAAAAGCAGAAGAATATGGATCTCATGACAAAACTTTTGAAATTAAAGAAAATGGAACTGTTCGTGTTGTAGATGCGACTGGCACTGTTTTAATCGAGCATGAAGTAGAGCAAGGAGATATTTGGAGAATGTGTCAAACAAAAGACGCTCCTGTAAAAGATTGGGTAAAATTAGCTGTTAGTAGAGCTAGAGCAACAGATACTCCTGCTATCTTTTGGTTAAATAAAGATAGAGCTCATGATGCAAGCTTAATAACGAAAGTTGAAAAATATCTTCCTGAGCACAACACTGATGGTTTAGATATTAGAATCATGTCTCCGGTAGAAGCTACTCGATTCTCATTAGAAAGAATTAAAGAAGGTAAAGATACCATATCCGTTACAGGAAATGTACTACGTGATTATAATACAGACCTCTTCCCTATTCTAGAATTAGGAACAAGTGCAAAAATGCTTTCTATTGTACCATTAATGAATGGTGGTGGATTGTTTGAAACAGGAGCTGGAGGATCAGCACCAAAGCATGTACAGCAGTTTAATCAAGAAGGTCATTTACGTTGGGATTCTTTGGGAGAGTTTTTAGCACTAGCCGTTTCCTTAGAACATTTAGGAGAAGTTAATGATAACCAAAAAGCACTTGTAATAGCAGAAGCATTAGATAAAGCAACAGAGGAGTTTTTAGAAAATAAAAAATCTCCATCTAGAAAAGTGAATGAACTTGATAATAGAGGAAGTCACTACTATCTTGCTTTATATTGGGCTCAAGCATTGTCGGAACAAACAAAAGATACTGAACTGCAACAACAGTTTTCTTCAATTGCTAAGGATTTAGGTGATAATGAAGCTAAAATTATCGAAGAGCTGAATGGTGCTCAAGGAAGTGCTGTGGATATGGGAGGTTATTACTGGCCTGATGTAGTCAAAATAGAAAACGCAATGAGACCAAGCGAAACATTAAATAAAATCATTTCATAAGTTTTTAAACAAAAAACAACTTATATAAAAGCCTGAAAACATTACGTTTTCAGGCTTTTTTTTATAAATATCTACGAAAATTTATAAGTAGATGCAACCCTTTGTTTTTTGGTTTGTCAATAATAATAGTTAGAAAGAAAAAGTTACTCTAGTAAGACTGATAACTAATCATAAATAATTGAAAACAAATATTCTTTATACGCATAAAGATCTTATAGAAAAAAGCAAATCTGGTGATCGGGTTTCGCAATATCAGCTATATAAGTTATACGTAGATGCTATGTACAACGTGAGTATGCGAATATTGAATATTAAGGAGGATGCTGAGGATATTATTCAGGATAGTTTCGTAGATGCTTTTAAAAACCTAAACTCATTTCGATATGAAAGCACTTTTGGTTCTTGGTTAAAGAGAATAGTTGTTAATAAAAGTATTAATCATCTAAAAGCAAAAAAAATCCCTGTAATACCATTAGATCATCATGAATATCATATCAGTGAAGAGATTCATAAATCAAATATAACACCAGATATAAAAAAAATTAAACAAGGAATTGCAGCATTACCAGATGGATATAAACAGATTATCGTACTCTATCTTATTGAAGGATATGATCATAAGGAAATTTCGGAAATATTAGGAATTACCCATTCTACATCTAAATCGCAATACCACAGAGCTAAAAAAAAACTAATTCAAATCATAAACACATTATAAAATTATGGATGATTTTGAAAAATATATAAGAGAAAATAAATTACTATTTGATGAACATAAGGCTGATGAAGATAAAATCTGGGCAGACATCGAATCAAAACTTGATATCGAAAACAAAAAAGAGTCGGTAAGATTTGTTATTTGGAAATCTCCATTCATTAAAATTGCAGCCGTTATATGTGTTCTTTTAGGAAGTTTTGCAATGCTAAAACTTGTTACAAAGATTGATACCAATACTACTCACAAAAATACTGCGATTCATCGAGAATTAAATGATATTGATAATTACTATAAAGGGCTAGTATCATTTCAAGTTGCGCTGGTAAAAGAACATTCAAAATTATCGGCAAGTGATAAAGAAGAATTCCTCTCTTTTATGGATGAACTAGATAAGGAATATATGATACTGAAAGAAGAAATGAATGCTAATCTTAATAACGAATACATTTTAGAAGCCATTGTACAGAACTACAAAAAAAGAATTGAACTAATAGAAAATCTTTTAGAACAAATTAAAGATTCCAAAAAATCTGATGATAATGAAGGATATATATTATAAAAGAATAACTCTCATCTTATTGATAATTTTCCAGTGTTATCATCTAAATGCTCAGGAAAAACTATCAAAATCAATTGAGAAAACATATGATTTTACAAATTCAGGAACACTGCAACTAGAAAACAAATATGGTAATATTATCATTGATGGATGGGATCAAAATAAAATAGCAATTACAATTAATATCTCTGTCTCAAAAAAGGAAAAAGACGATGCTCAGGAATTGTTAGACAGAATTCGACCGTCCATTAGTAAAACCAATAGTTTTATAAAAATTGTTTCGGATATAGAAGAAAAAAATTACAGCTTCTTTACAAGAGTCTTTAATAGTGTAAACCCATTTGATTTTGATAAAGGAAATGTCCAAATAGACTACAAAATCAGCTTACCCATAAATGCTGAAATTCAGCTTAAAAATAAGTTTGGGGACATCATAATTAGTGAATGGGATGGTAAACTGACCTCAGATTCACAACATGGTGATATGTGGATTAATAATGACATTATTAATGCCAATATAAAAATGACATTTGGTAAGCTACAGACCAAATCTATATCCTATGGAAAAGTAGAATTAAAAAATAGCGAATTTGACCTTCAAACCTCTAAAAACTTAAGAATACTAAGTAATGGATCAACAATCAATATAGAAAAAGTGAATCAGCTTCAGTTATATTCAAATAAAGACAAAGTGTTTTTAGGAAGTATAGAAAAAATAAAAGGAGAACTAAAATTTTCTACAGTTTGGCTAGACAATCTTATTAATGAAATTGACCTCATTATGGATGTCGCAGATTTCAAAGTAGATAAAATCACGAATCCCAGCGCAAATGTGGATATCAATCAAAAATCTTCTGAAATCAACATTGATATTTCTGATCTCAACTTTGATTTCGAAGCATCGTTAGAGCAAGGTTTATTAAGAATTCCTAAAACTTTTAAGAATATCAAAAATAAAATGATTGATGATAAAAAAAGACTACGTGAGATTCAGGGTACTTACGGGTCAAATCTAGAAAAAGGAATATTCAAAATTACAGGAAGAAAAGGGGTAATCATATTAAAGGAATAACAACATTACAATCGCAACCATTTATCAATTCAACAAAACAAATCAATATCAATGAAAAAAACAATCCAACTGCTAATCACACTGCTAATAGTCAGCTCTAGCCAAATATATTCTCAAGATAAAAATGACAGTGATTATATAGAATTCAATGATCGTAAAAATATCGTTCACGGAGTATATCTTGGTTTTAGCACCAATTATGGCGAGATTGATGGAGAAGAAACCGGATCAATCGGACTTAAATTAGCATATGTTGCTAATCGAAAGTTTGAAGTTGGTTTTGGAATGAAAGGTTTCTATTCACAACAAAACTTACCAGGAATATCGGCATCTAATGATGAAGATCTGATTGGAGGATATGCCGGAATGCATTTCGAACCCATATTATTTAGTAAATCCAGAGTAAACCTCTCTTTCCCATTACTCGTTGGTTTTGGAGGTGTTGGCTATATAGATGGTCAATTAAATGATGGTGAGTTTAATGAAGATGATTATGAATGGGATGCCATATTTGTAGCAGAACCTGGAGTAAATGTGTTATTTAATATTTCGCGATTCATACAACTTGAAGCAGGGGTAAAATACAGATTCTCTAGTAAGTTTAACATTCATCCTAGCGGAATTGATAGAATTAATGGGTTTTCTGCTGGATTAGGAATAAAGATTGGAGTCTTTAATCTCGGAAAAAATAGATACAAGAAAAAAGCACCAAAAAACTAAGAGAGAAACGCTAAATACTAAATGTGGTCAAAACAAAATTCTCTACAATAAAACTGATTGACATTAATAGCACTAAATATTATGAAAAAAAGGAAAATAGTATTATTCATATTTATCTTCATTAACTGTTTTTACGCAAAAGCACAGGATAAAGATTATATAGAATTTAATGATAGAAATAACATCCTACATGGCGTTTATCTAGGAGGAGATGTTGGTTTTGGTCGAATTAAAAAGAATGAAACATTCTCAGCGGGAATGAAATTGGCATATGTTTATAATAAAAAAATGGAACTAGGAATAGCCATAAAAGCATTAACTTCAGATTTAAGGTCTGTTGATGGTACTTTTGGAGAAGATTATGATTTATTTGTTATTTATGGAGGCCTTCATTCGGAAAACATTATCATTCGTTCCTCCAATTTTCATTTATCCTTTCCATTTTTAATTGGTATAGGTTTTACGGAAATTTCTGGTCCATCAATTACTAATAAAGATGCTACGTTAATAGCAGAGCCAGGTGTCGGTGTTTTATATAATCTAACTAAATATATACAATTTGAAGGAGCCATTAAATACAGGTTTTCGTCACCTATTGATCCGATACCCAATACACTTGATAATATCAATGGTGTTTCTATAAACTTTGGAGCTAAAATAGGAGTGTTCAATTTAGGTAAAAACAGATACAAGAAAAATCCACCAAAAGAGTAACAAATAAAATCTATTCATAAAATTTAATTTATTCAGCTATTTACTAGTTGAAAAGAAACTTTACATACATAACTCAAAAAATATTTATCATGAAAAATTCTTTGTTTCTTCTTACTATTCTAATTTTCAGTTTACATTCATTCTCACAAGATTCTAAAATAAATTTAGAGGTGAATTACCCTATACCGTTGGGTGATAATTTTATTGGAAAATTTTATGATGGAATAGCTGATATCGGAATTGATTATAAGTTTTTTACTAAATCAGCTTTTAGTGTTGGAGCATCTTTAAATGGAGGTGTATTGATAAATAATTCATTTCAAGATGTAACCACTATTGCATATACACTACAACCAAGATTATTTGGAGAACTAGTAGTTTTTGATAAAATTCATCCTTCTTTAGGAATTGGATATACTATATTAGGTTTTAATGTATCTGGAGATTCCAATTTAGAAACACCATCAACCGAAGGTGGTTTAAATCTTAATCTTGGAATTGCATACGATATCACCAAAAAAATCTTTGCACAAGTACAATATGATTTTAGCAGTATCAGTGCACCAGATGGTATTCCAGATACTTCATTTAATACGCAAATACAGCTACTTAAAATAGGAGTTGGATACAGATTTTAATAACAAATTAAATTTAGGCACAGATGTTGATATTAGTTATTTATAAAATGTTACAAAAGCCCCAAATGAAAACTAAAGTTATTGTTGAAACCAAAAAAATAGAGACTAACTATGTATTTTCAGAAAACAACCAGGTATATCTTAAACGCAAATCAAATACTAATTCCACAAATAGTAATTCTGTATGCTCCGAAGAATGGCTGCCCATTGCTTTTTGCTGGAAACCTGAACTAAAATCCAATTAATTTTTGTTACCAATATTTAGGCCTGTTTGACCTTTTTAAGGCCATAAGCTTTTTATTTACAATTCGATAATGTAACAAATCATCAATACGATCTTCTTATTGGTATCTTATGTACATATAACATAAAAGAAGTCCTTAATTTTAGAGGAAGATTAGTTAGTAAGGCTATCAATAAATAACATATATTTAGGAAATGTATACGGTTTTAAAGTACTATTATTTAGTACTTTTGAAACAATAGTACGTATTGCAAATACTTTTAAAACCGTACAAATATTAAAAATACCGCTTTTGAAAAAGAACATTTTATGTAGCCTTTTGGCTATTTGTACTCTGCAGTTTGCCATATACGGTCAAGAAAAATTTACAATTAATGGTACGATTTCAGAAAAATCCAGTAACGAAACTTTAATTGGTGTTAATGTACTTTTCCCAGAAATTGGCAAAGGTGTAGTTACTAATGAATATGGATTTTATTCTATTACCTTACCAGAAGGAATCTATAAGTTACAAGTTAGCTACTTAGGATTTAAGGATATTATTCAGGAAATTAATCTAAATGAAGATAAGAAACTTAATTTTCAATTAGTAGAAGCTTCAGAGATGTTAGATGAGGTAGTCATCACCGAAAATGTAGAAAAAGTAAACATCAAAACACCTCAAATGAGTCTTAACAAACTTACAGCAGGAACTATAAAACAAATTCCTGTAGTACTTGGTGAGGCAGATGTGATTAAATCTATCGTATTACTACCAGGAGTAACCAGTGGTGGTGAAGGAGCTTCTGGATTTAATGTACGTGGTGGTGCAGCAGATCAGAATCTTATCTTATTAGATGAAGCCACTATTTTTAACTCGTCCCACCTTTTTGGATTTTTTTCCGTTTTTAATCCAGATGCTATTAAAGATATAAAACTTTATAAAGGAGGAATCCCAGCTCGCTATGGTGGTCGTGTATCATCAGTTTTGGACATTTATCAAAAAGAAGGAAACAGTAAAGAATATCATATCAATGGAGGATTGGGATTAGTAGCAAGTAGGTTATTAGCCGAAGGGCCCATCGTAAAAAACAAGGGAGCCTTTTTGGTAGGTGGTCGAGCTTCTTATGCGCACCTGTTCCTACCTGTTGTGGATGATGGAAATGATAACATTGCTTATTTCTACGACCTCAACACAAAACTTAATTACAAAATCAACGAAAACAACAATATCTTCTTATCAGGGTATTTTGGTCGAGACGTTTTCGCGATTAGTGAAAGCTTTAGAAACACCTATGGTAATACTGTTTTAAATCTACGATGGAATCACCTATTCTCCGACAAATTATTTTCTAACTTATCACTTATTTATTCGGATTATTTCTACGGATTGGAACTGGACTTTGTTGGATTTGAATGGGATTCTGGTATTCGAAATTTTAATTTGAAATATGATCTGAAACACTATCTAAGTGATAATTTTCAGTTGAACTACGGAATTAACAACATTTATTATCGATTCAATCCGGGGGAGATTAAACCAAATAGTGATGATTCTGGTATCATTAGAGATAAATTAATTGACAAATACGCTAATGAATTTGGAGTATATGTGGATGCAGAACATAAGATATCTAACAATTTATCATTGCAGTATGGAATTCGATTAAGTAACTTCATACGATTGGGCCAGGATGAAATAAACATCTACGAAAATAACAATCCACTTCTATTTAATGAAGAATTACAAATTTACGAGTCTGCAGATCCAATTGGAACTGAAAGCGTAAGCAGAAGTGCTCAATTAGCAAACTTTACAAACCTAGAACCTAGAGTTGCCCTGGCATATGCTTTTAATGATAATACTTCGATAAAAGCAAGTTATAATAGAATGGCACAATATTTACACCTTCTTTCTAATACCAGCTCCCCCACTCCACTGGATGTTTGGACACCTAGTGGAAGGTTCGTAAAACCCCAAATGCTTAATCAATATGCCATTGGATATTTTAAAAGTATCAAGGACGATGCTTATTCTATTGAAACAGAAATATTTTATAAGGATATAGAAAACAGAATTGATTATATAGATGGTGCCGAACTTATTGCTAATGATGCTATAGAAAGAGAAATTCTAAATGGAGAAGCCAGAGCTTATGGATTAGAATTATTAATCCGCAAAAATGAAGGAAAATTCAAAGGTTGGCTTGCATATACTCTTTCTAAATCTGAACAACGTACACCGGGAAGAACCCCTACGGAAACAGGAATCAATAATGGTGAATGGTATAATACTCCGTATGACAAAACTCATGATATATCCTTTAATGGAAGTTATGAGCTAAATGATAAATGGAAATTCAATGCTAATTTCTTATTCCAAACAGGACAACCTACCAATTATCCAACAGGACAATTTGAATTTCAAGGTTTAGTAGTTCCGGTATTTGATGGTTTGCGTAACGATCAACGATTACCATCGTATCACCGTTTAGATATTTCGGCTACACTTACACCTCGAAAAAATAAAAATAGAAAATGGCAGGGCGAATGGGTTTTTAGTGTATATAATCTTTATAATCGTAGAAATGCTGCATCTATAAATTTTAGTCAAAATACGGAAACTCGTGTGAATGAGGCGGTACGTACTTCCATATTCGGAATCGTACCCGCTGTAACTTATAATTTTAAATTTTAGCATTATGAAAAAATTATGCTTTTATATCATAGGACTCTTAATCATCACTAGTTGTGAGGATGTTATTGATGTTGATGTACCTAATGGGGAACCTAGACTGGTTATTGATGCTTCTTTTGAAATTTACTTAGATGAAACACCTATTGATGCTTTAGGTGGCGTAAGACTTACACTTTCTGCTCCTTTCTTTGATGATAGTGTTCCTACAGTTAGTGATGCTACTGTTTTTATTACTAATCTTTCAGATAATTCTATCATTAATTTTGTAGAATCTTTAGGAGAACCTGGCTTTTTTGTCCCTGAAGATCCAAATGTAATTCCAGAGTTTGATATTGATTATGAACTTACGGTAATATATAATGAAGAAACTTATAAAGCTACCACTCAATTAATCCCTACAGTATCTATTGATAATATAGAACAAGGAGATGGAACTTTGTTTGAAGGTGATGAAACAGAAATAATTGTTTTCTTTACAGATGATGGCAACCGAGAAGATTTTTACCTATTTGATTTTGACTTTAACTTATATCTTCCAAGCGAAGACAGATTTTATCAAGGAGAATCATTTAATTTCTCTTATTTCTACGAAGATATGGTTGGTGGTGAAGAAGTAACTATAAAAATTCTAGGTATAGATGAAAGGTATTTTAATTACTCCAATATTTTAATTGAACAAAGTGAGCAAGAAGGTGGAAACCCTTTTCAAACACCACCTGCTCAAATAAGAGGTAATATTATAAATACAACGAATCCAGACAATTATGCTTTAGGATATTTTAACCTTTCTGAAGCAAATCGTTTTCAATTTACTATTGAAGAGTGATCTGAAAAAGCTGTATTTTTGAAGCATGAGTTTTACCAAAACAACAGAACAGGCTTCTAAGTATAATCATCTGGAAAAGATGAGTATTTCTGATTTACTTAGTAATATCAATAAAGAAGACCAAACCGTACCCGAAGCGGTAGAAAAATCAATTCCACAGATAGAGGTTTTAGTTACTAAAATTGTCGAAAAGCTAAAAGTTGGAGGAAGACTTTTTTATATGGGTGCAGGTACCAGTGGTAGATTAGGTATTGTAGATGCCAGCGAATGTCCTCCCACCTTTGGAGTATCTCATGATCTTGTTATAGGATTAATTGCTGGTGGTGATACTGCTATACGCAAGGCTGTAGAATTTGCAGAAGATAGTACCGAACAAGGATGGAAAGATCTACAATCTTATCAAATTTCCGACAAAGATGTTGTAATTGGTATTGCAGCTTCTGGTACTACTCCGTATGTAATTTCGGCATTAGAAAAATGTAATCAATCTAATATCATTACGGGGTGCATAACCTGTAATGAAGGTAGCCCGTTAGCTATTACTGCACAACATCCTATCGTGGTAACTGTAGGACCAGAATTTGTTACAGGAAGTTCTAGAATGAAAGCCGGTACTGCCCAAAAACTCGTGCTTAACATGATATCAACTTCTGTTATGATTCAGTTAGGCAAAGTAAAAGGAAATAAAATGGTAGATATGCAACTTAGTAATAATAAACTGGTTGATAGAGGTACACGAATGATTATGGAAGAATTAGAAATCGAACGAACTCTCGCAGCAGAATTATTAGAGAAATATGGTAGTGTACGAAATGCAATTGATAATTATGGAACCTAAAAGAACAGATAAAGAGTTATTAGGAAAAGGAATACAACGTATGGCTATTTCTTTGATTTTTATGTTTGTTAGTCCAGTGATCATTCATTCAGCCTTTAAAAATCAGGATCATCCGTATTATTACTTGGTTTTAGTTCTAGGGTTATTAGGAGCATCTTTTGCTATATTCATGGCGTTTAGAGGATTAAAAACCATTATGGATGCCATCTTTGGGAAAAAACAAAATCCTTAATAATCGCTGTTATATAGGATATCCTAATACAAAAAAGAGTGACTTTAGAAAAATCACTCTTAACTTTATAAAATTACTTTGCATATTAGTTTGGAACAAAAGCCCAAACATTACTATCTATTGTTGCTCCAATAGTTAACTCGTTACCTTCTATGGCAATACCCGCTACTGAACCACCAGTACCTATAGACGCATAGTTCCCATTAGAACTTCCTAAGAATCGTATTCCAGTAATGGAAGGAACTCCATCACTAAAACTAATTGTATGATTGGTACCTGAAACCGAAATAGTAGCGGTGCCTTGTACTCCTGCTACTATACCCATACCGCTCGCAGGGGTGTACGTCAACTCTCCGCTAAAAGTAGTTAGAACTTCAGAAGGAAGCGCTACAAATGGTTCTGCAGGTACTGTTCCATCATCATCACTTCCACAAGATGAGATAAACAATACAGATAAAACAAGCATAACTTTAGTTAATTTCCCAAATAATTTGTTTTGTAATTTCATTGCTTTAAAATTTTTAAATGAGTTTAAATTCTTTGGTAAACTTAGTGTTCTTCTATACTAAGAGTTCACCAATGTGGAGGTTCGGTAAGATTGTGGTGCTGTTTAGCAGAAATAAAAGGAAAATAGAACTAATCCTTTTTTTTAGATAATACCCTTTCAATCTTCTAAAAAACAAATATCATATGGGTTAGCTCTTTAAGGAATTCTCTAAAACCACAAAATTCAATACAAACATCCTACAATAATTACTATTCGTCACTATTTTGTTATTTGAGATATTTTAATACACTAATTTAAGTGTATCAACACCAATTTATTTATCAATTAGATAAACCATGGCAGCAGATACACATATACAATTATTTATAGATGGTAATCCCATCCCAGCATTTAAAAACTTATCACTACATCAGGAAATAGATGCTCATCATAATTTTGAACTCATCTGTAGAAAAGATGTTCTAGAAGAAAACAATGATCATATTTCTGGAGAAAGCGTCCAATTTTTAGGTGGTGTTTTTTTAATTAGAATCCAATCAGTTAATGGTTTTTCAGAAAACGAAATTTTAGAGTTCAAAGGAATTGTCACTTCCGTAAAAACCGTGAAAGGCTTCTATCAAAAAACTGGTGACCTTATTCATATCTCGGGAAAAAGTTCTAGTATCATTGCAGATGATGGACCGCATTACGCTTCTCATCAAGATATAGCGATTTCTGAAATTCTCGAAAAGACGTTTACAGGATATGACAAAGGTATTCTACAATGTTCCATTTCACCAAATATGGTCACTCCCATTCATTATAGTGTACAACAGGAAGAAAGTGCATTCCAATACGCCAGCAGACTTGCCGCACAGTATGGAGAATGGTTTTATTATGATGGTATCCAATTGATATTTGGAAAACCAGAAAGTAAAGATACTGTTACGCTAAGATATGGATATGACTTATTAGAATTATCCATGAAATTAGAAGCTATCCCGAATAATTTTAAATATTTCACTAACGATTATCTCACCGATGCTTTCCATGAGGTAAAAACCAAAGAATTACACTCTCATTCTAAAGGTTTTATTTCTACAATCAATCAAAAAAGCGACAAGTTATTTCAAAAGGAAACTCAGATTTTAGTAAGCTCACATGATGATCCAAGAATGAAGTCCAGAATAGACGATCAGATACTCCATCAAAAAAGAGCCAATGAGGTAAATCAAATAAAAGTAACCGGAAAAAGCAGTAACCCAAGTATTACGATCGGATGCAAAATACTTATCGATGGAGAAAGTACTTCTTATGGTGGATATAGAATTACAAAGGTAATTCATAATTGTAGCGAAAATGGCAGGTACGAAAATACATTTGAAGCTATTACAGCAGAATCTGATGTATATCCTAAAACTTCTATAAAAGCATTCCCCAAAAGTAAGTCACAGACAGCAGTGGTCGTAGATAATGTAGATCCTGAAGGGATGGGTAGAGTGAAGATACAATATGCTTGGCAAAAAGAGACCGGAGAAACCTCTCCATGGATCCGCCAAGCTAGTCTAGCAGGAGGACCAGGACAAGGAATGTATTTTGTGCCAGAAAAAGGTGATGAAGTTATTGTTGACCACGAGGGTGACAATGCTGAATTACCTATAGTAAAAGGAAGTGTTACTAATTCATCATCTGTTCCAGAAAGTTTTAAAAGTGGTAATAATCACTTGAAAGCCATTAAAACGAGAAGTGGCAATCAGGTGACGTTAAATGATAATGATGGTAGTGTTACTATTGCAGATCCAAGTGGTAATACTATCATGATGGCCGGTAATGGTGAAATTACCATTAGCGCACCAAACAAAATCACCTTCTCCTCTACCGATATTGCTATAGAAGCTAGTAACGATGTTACCGTAAATGCTGGAAATAGTATAGCATCTACAGCTTCAAAAGATTTAAGCTACAGTGCAGGAACAAACTTTACTATGGATGCAGGAAGTAATTTAAAAGCAAAAGCAGGTGCCAAAGCGACAATAAACGGTTCGAAAAGTGTTAGTGTATTTGGGAAAAGGGTATCCATAACTGGTGCTGTAATGGCTAACATACAGAGTGGAGCTATTCTTACTATTATTACCGCTGGAGTACTTAACCTTACTGGTGCCGCTAGTAGTTTGTTAACGGCGGCAAGAGTAAAAGTTCTTGGAGGGAAAGTTAATATCAATTAATCATGACAACATTATTACTACATGAAGATCTATCGATAGATACAAAAGAGCGATCAAATACATATTCCATAACAACTAGTGTATTTATAAAATCCTCCGAAGAACCTATAGAAAACAACATAAAATCAACTGTAAGGAAAACCTTTATTCAAAAAGATCAAATCGGACACCTTTTTTCTGTAGAGGTGCTTGAAAGAATACAAAGTAATAAAGAAGGTATCTTTTCTTTAGAAGATAAATTGAACATTATTCAACATAAATTAGTCCTATATACAGATCAAAAAGGAGAAATTATTTCAATTGTCAATAGAGGAGAAATTGCAGAAGCATGGTATGACCAACAAAAGATTTTACAAAAAACATTTGAAAATGATATTGAAGACATTCATGTTATACTAGAAGGCATTCATCAAATTATACATGATGAAAATGAATTTTTAAGCCTTGTAAAAAAATCCGACATCATCACATTACTATTTCCTCCGATTTATCAACAACATATCACTTCTGAAGTATCTATTTCACAAAGAAAGATATTTGCTGATTTTTTTGACACTACAGATTTACCTTTTAAAGTAGATACTAAAGTTATTGCTATTCATGAAGTTACTAAAGGATACCAAATAGTAAGATCAGGAAGTTTAGACACTCAACTATTTGATAACGAAATGGCAACTTCTTTACTTGGTAATCTTTTTAAAGTCCACCCCTATAACATTAACATTGATGCTAATTATTTTGAGGCACAAGACTTAAAAGAAAACGGAGATATAGAAGAAGGTATTTTCTTTCTAAATATTGAAGTCCCTGAGATCTATAGCTATAGACAAATTAGCAAGTTAACTTCCATGTAATCATAAATTACCTCACCGTATTATGAAAGAAAAAAGAATTTCCTATGAAGGTTTTAAAATAAAATGTGATAAATGTCCTGGTACTTTGCTTCCTATGATTTCTACCACCAAAATGGTTACTATTGGAGGAAAACCTGTGGTAAATATTACAGACAAAACTATCGGTGCGAATATCCCAATGTTTCCTAGTTGTACAGCCACTCCAACAAAAATTTGCAATCCAAAATTCACTAAATGGATAGATACAGCTGAGCCCACAGTAAATATAGAAAAGGCTATCCCTTTGGTAGAGCATAGTGAACTTATATGTACTGCTGGTGGAGGCTTTGTTGGTTTCGAACCACCTGTTGCCAAATCAGAGATTATGGGTCCTAAAAAACCTAATATGGTTGATAAAGCTAAGGGTAAAATTAATGGTGTCGCTAATAAAGCTAAGTCAGTAGCAACAAATGCTACCAATAAAATAAATTCACAAATTTCTGGAGTCTTAGATGGAGCAAAACCGATTGGAAAAATCTTTGATAATAAAGCTCTAAAAAGTACAATTAATGGTGCCAGTGCAGCATTAAACCAAGCCAATCTAAGTAAGAAACAGATCGATATACAATTAGAATCCCTAGAAAATCAAATTCCGCAACTTAAAAACAAAATATCATCCACCATTAATGACATTGAGGTACCACAAATTAATGATTTGGGTATCGAAAAAAACGACGCGATTACTGATAAAGAGGAACAGTTTTTTCAAAATGAAATTCAAAATTCTATAAACGAATTAGAAAACTATTACAATCAAGAAATTAACACCAGCAGTTTAGTAAATCTGGATGGTACTCCCTCTAATAGAATTCCAACCTTTGACGATCGTACACCGTTAGAGCGGTGGTCAGATAACAAAAAGGAACATGAAAAATTACTGGATCAATTAGCGGAGCATGAATATAACCGAATGACAGAAGAGGTTACAGCTTATAATAAGGACGCCATTTTTGAGGAGGATGAATCTAGTAAAAAAGCCATTGCTTCCTTATATGGGTTATATGTATCATCTGGACAAAGTAGTATTCCTCCTAATCCTCAAAAAGGAGAAATCACGAAAATATTAAAAGAAAAAGCTCAGAAAAAAGCCCAGAAAAAGCTTGATAAAAAAACCGCAAGATCCAAGAATAAACTCAATAAAAAAATTCAGGATGAATTAGATGAGGAGTTAGAGAAATTAGGATACAATAAAGCCCAAAAGAAAATCAATGCTGCTCAAGCAAAATCAGCAGAAGTACAAAAGGATATGGATAAGGCTTCAAAATGGTTAGGTAGAATGGACAATTTTGATGGTTTTATCGATAATTTAAAAGAAAAATATACTGGGAAAGTAAGTGCTAAATTAAATAAATCTATTACGAGTATTAACCAAAACATGGCACTGGCTAATACCTCCATGGATGGTATGAGTTTCGCTGTAGATGGCTTTCCAAAAGGAGATGTAGTAACTAATGTAAAAGCAAAACAAGAAAAGAAAAAAGAAGAAGAGGAAGAAAAAACAACACCTCCACCTGTTGTTACACCACCAGAAGAAACAAAACCACCAGAAGAAACTGAGGAAGAAACGAATGAATGTAGTTTTACTAAAATTACAGTAGTTAAAAACAATAAAACTCATGAAGTCCTCTATGGAAAAGATGAAAAAGATTATGGCAATACTAATAAACATCATAATAGAAGTTTACCAGAACCAATTCAATTTGTTGCTGGAACTAGAGAAAAGTATAAAAAAAATTTAGAATTAATTATTGAAAACCTAAAATTACCTCCTAATGAATTTGATGATGCAATTTTTTATTCAATAGATAACGATACAAAGACAACTCCTTTAAAATCTGGTAGTATAGTTAAGATTCCTTTTGATATAAATTATCAGTTTGAAGGTGATCATGATAAGATTCTATATAGTTTTATGGGGTTAACAGAACCTAGAAAAACGATTTATAACATTCCTCTGGAACTTTGTAGCTATAGTACAAATATAGATGTAGAAGTGCTGCCTGATGCCGAATGGGTACTGCTATTTTCTTTTGGTTCTAAAGACCCATTGGTATATACACACGGTAATCAACCCCCAGGTGATATTTTTAAAAAGCATCAAGACAAAGCTATAAGAGTTGGAAGAGCTAACTCCTCTAAAAAAGGAATGGGTAAAGGCAAAAGAAGTGCTGAGGTTAAAGTCCTTTATGGTGCAAATTATAACAATGGGAAAACAATTATTAACAAAGGTGCTTCTGTAATCTTAGACAAAGCCTATACTCCGCTTAAGCGTATATCAAGACTTACCGAATTATTAGATAAAACTGCAGACTATTTAAGAGGCGATCATGTAGACGGAAGTGATAAAGCAGTATCTATAGCTATCATACCCACGGCTATTTCTATTGCTGGATATCATAAATATATTGATAGCGATGCTTTTTACTCTAAAAATAAGGAGGTAAAATTTGAAATCAATGTAGATCCACTTCTAGGAGCCAATATCGAAGTTGATCTGGTAAGAACTGGTCAAAAGAGAGTTCCAATAATTATTTTCCTGAATAAAGTAATAGATAAATTAACAAGTAAAGAAATTTCAGAGGTGTTCTATTTTACCATTGGTGTTTCTTTTAATATTAAGCTCAAAGCGAGTCTTAGTGCAAATAGCGGAGAGGCAGAGTTAATTGGTAAAACTACAGCCACTGCGGCTTTAACTATAAAAATGGGATTTCATATCGAAGGATCTTTTTTGGGTTTTGAATATGAAGCATTGATGGAAGGAAAACTTGCTGGTAATTTTGATTTCTTTATAGAAGCTGGGTACAGAAAAAAATGGTTTTTTAATCCTGAAGTTGATTTTTCGGGAATTAAGGCTTCTATTCTTATTAGAGGTTCCGTTTCCGGATGGTTTATTGAAGAACAAATAGAAGCAAAATATCAAGGTGTAATAGGAAAATGGGATAGCCCATTCGCCACTGGTGAGCTAACCATTATTGATGGTAAATCATAAAACGAAACAATTAGATGAAACTTAATTTCATTAAACCTACATATGCAATTCAAGTGAGCCTTGTAGGTTGTCAATTAGAAGTAAAATGTAATGACACTCATGTTTTTGAGTACAAAAGCAAATCATCTCAAAAAGGAAACGGATTGTCAATCACTGTTCCTATTAATCATTTATTATTAAAAAATGATGTTTTTACAATCACAGCAAAAGTATTGCCAGTGCATGGCAAGGATACTTTAAAAAGATCAGCTTATGCTCAAATTCAGATTGTTATGTTAGATTATGTTGCTCCCAATGAAACTAATACTGCATTATTTACAACTGAAACGCCCAGTCAGACTACAGAAAATGATGAAATAAAACCAAAAATAGATCTGGAAGGTTTACCATTTTATATCCTAAAAGCTGGAGCTACGGCAAGCATATTACCATATTCATTAACTGGATGGATGGATTCTATAGATTTTTCGTCATTAAACAGACAAAAGTTGCTAACTGATACCTATCATTTTTATAAAAAAGTAATTAATTATATTGATCAAAAAGATATTGTCTCTTTTTCAAAAATTACACAAGAACAAAATACACTTTTAGAAATCGCTTATTATTATGGTTCCAGAGAAATTAAAAGAGAAAAACAACAGTTGGAAAATATCTTTAATGAAACAGGATTACAAGTAGTTCCTTTCAATTTTGAAGATATTGAAATGGAGTTTATGGGAACCAACAATCAACTATTACGATTAAAAAGACGTAATGGATTTCCTATTTTAATGCTTTATAATCCCATAAATCAAAAAACTATAAAGCTAGATTTAAAACTGCAGAAAAAAACACTGGAAGCACCTTTAAGCATTATATAATTTGATTTAACACTAAAGTTATGAACCTATTTATAGAAGACTCTATCCATGGAATTCATGCAGAACACTATCAAGTGAATGAGAGTCAATCCATTCAGCTTTTTAGTGGTCTTTCAGACCACCAAGATTCTGAATTAAAACTCTACAAATCAGACATTAATGATTACACTATGTCCTTGAATTGGTTTGGAATCAATAAATGGAAAATAGATTATCCTATAGAATTAAAAAAAGTTCATAAACAATCTTATGGTAGTAAAGAACAGTGCGTTGCTATTATTAAAGAACTTTATGAAAAGGGAAATATTGATGAAATACCTGATTTTATAGAAGTACCTATCTCCCATTTCACATTAGATGAAATGCTTCAGTTTAAAAAAGAAGATGAGATGATGCTTCGTGGTGAAGATCCAGACGAATATTCAGATCATCAAGAGATATCCCAGCATGCCACCATCTCTAATCAAAATCCCAATGCTGAGAAAAGTAGTGAAGCTTCCTTACAAATGGGTGAACAACTAGGTAATAGTCAAAAACAATCCTCAACTCCTCCTCCAACCAAAGTAAAAACAAAGTCTACTATAATAAAAGAAAATAAATCAACTAATAATGACAATAGTCTATTTAGCATATAGATAGCCGTTTAACAATTAGTTCAATAAATAAGTAGGACCATTTTATTTTTTGAGATGCTAATCTGGTCTACAATAATGGTAGAATTATCTAATCAATATAAAATATCTACTACTATGTATTTTCTAAAACTCCACATCAAACTGTAGTTGATCCACATTCCCGACACAAAAACCCACTATTCAACCAATATCATGTTTCTAAATTTTACCTTATAAGAACTTATTACATCGTGTAATACACTAACTTAATTTTTACATTATGATAAACAACTTATCAAACTTAGGAACGGCTTTAACGAAAAAACAACAAAAAACAATTACCGGAGGATTATTACCATGCCACAATAATCGTGATTGTGTTGACCTTACGGCAAGCTATAATTATCAATGTGTTTCTGTTCCTAGTTCACCATTTGGTAGATTATGCGTTTTACGATAATTATTAGAATATAGTATTATTAAAATTTTATAAAATGAAAAATGACTTTTTAAAACTAGAAGGCATAAAAGTGCTAGGAAAAGAAGCACAGAAATTAGTAAACGGAGGATATGACGGGTGTGATTGTGGAATACACACAGAAATGCCATTCTTTTGTCCGCATAGAAATTGTGACTAAAGGAATTATTTTTTTTAATTAGAAATGTAAAACCCTCATCAATTTTTGTTTTGATGAGGGCTTTTTATATTGCAATAGATTACTTTTCCGAATTGTATATTTATAAATTCAGTTTAATCGTTATCAATTCATAAGGGTCAATAGTAGTTGTTACAGCAGCATCATCTGTATTAAATAATCGGACACGATAGGTCCTCATAGGAGGCAAATCATCGGCTTCTAATAATCATAAAAGAAGTTGCTTTTTAAACAATGATTATATCTATGAAGGTTTAATACATTGCAATTCTACAGAAATTAGTACGCCTCCATCAAATGTTATTGGGATTTACCGTGGAAAACTAAAAACCTATGAAATAGAAATAAATAAAGGAATCTGTACTATTGTAAAAACTGGATGTAAAACATATCGATTAGATTTCAGCAATGGCATCCCTTCAATTCATAATATTCAATTTGGAAGAAAAAATGATTTTGATGAATATACTTCTGTAATTATAGAAGGCGCTTACTCTTCAGCAATGGAAATTGATATGTCATTTGATGATTTAGAAATCGATGGAAAAATCCTTCGTGTTTCATTTGACGGAAAAAAGGATTAAAAAGAGAAACTACTTATTTGTCCGAAATTAGCAGAAATGTGGATTGATAAGATTGATGTCAGCATTCTAGTCAATCCACTTTACCATCTTAAATGATTGTCATTTTATTATATAACCTTTCTTTAAAAGTTCTTCCTATAGGAATATGATGTTCTTGGATTTTTATTGTCTGATCTAATTCGTAAAAGGATTCTATTTTATGCCAATTTACGATATACGATCGATGTGTCTGAATAAAAAAATCTCTATTTAAAGCCTTGAGCAAACTACTTATAGAATGGCGTACAGATAATTTTTTACCATCACTAGTTACGATCGAACAATAATTTTTAGAATCTGTATGAGCAAAAATGATAGAGGATATCGCTAATTTCACCAATTTATTACCACACTTCACAAAGATATGTGACTTTTTACATTCTTCAATTTGAGTTTTTTTCACATCTGAAAACTCCTGAAATGATTTCGAATTCTGATATAATGAATTTACCTTTTTTGATAACCCTAAACCCGTATGCTTTGATTTAATATAAAATCCAATAATAATACCTTCTGTAGTATGTTTAATTACTTGTTTTTGGATTATTAGTGAAGTATCCAAATTACTTAACGATGTATTTTTAAGATCATCGATATCAATATTCATCTCTTTGAAATATGAATCATTTGCTTCTATTTGATACGTCTTCATACATTAGAATTTTTGATGTTCATTATTTCAAATCTAGCACCTAGGGACTCTATTTTACAAAGACTTATTGTTGGCATTTATAAATCAGTAGTTGAAATTTATAAATTTCAACTACTGATAAATTCTTTTCATAATCCTTCTATATACATATTTAATTTTTACATTCGTAACAGTTTTAAGCCGTCTAGTATAGCGATAACAAAGTTTTCTTTTAACAACATGAAATATTTATTTTTCTTTTCTACAATTTCCCTCTTGCTATGCAATTATCCAGCGAAAGCGCAAGATCATTTTGAGGAATTACGGGAGCTTTTAAGAAAAGAAACTGAAACTTCTAAAAGGATAAAGATCACGGAGGACGCACTACATCAGTATAAAGAATCTTCGGATACTTTAAAGATGGCAAATGCGTATCACTTTTTAGCTTTCCTGAAACCAAATGACAAATCAGCATATATAGATAGCATCATTTTTATTACTAAGAATAAAAGATATTCTAGGTTCCCCGCCGGTGCGTATTTAGAAAAAGGAAATATTAGATATGAATTGGGAGATTATAGTGGTACTCTAGAATCTTATGTACAGGCCTCTGAAGCTGCTAAAAAAAATGGAAATGATGACTTACATGCTGTTGCTAAATTTAACGTTGGCCTGTTAAAAAATCAGGCAGGTGACTACGAGGAATCTCAAACTATATTTGCAGAGTATATTACATTTTTAGAACAAAACACTAATTATCAAACCACATTTAATTATAACCCTGCATTATTTGCATTAGCAGATTCTTATATCCACACTAAAGATTTAGATCTTGCTGAAGAGGTTATTAATAAAGGAATTGAACAAACACTTAAAACTAAAGATTCTACTACCTATTCCTATATCATTGTAACTTCCGGAATTCATCAATATCTATTAAAAAACTACCAGAATGCAATAGATAGTTTACAAAAAGGGAAAGAATTAATACGCAAATATGATCCTTTAGAAACCAGAATTGCAACCTGCGATTTTTATATTGGAAAAAGCTATAATGATCTTGGAGATAAAGAAATAAGTCTATCATATTTTAAAAAAGTCGATACTACACTAAGAAGTACCAAGGATGTAATTCCTGAAGTTATTGGTGTTTATGAATATTTAAAAGAAGATGCAAAAGCTAACGATGACTATCAACTTCAATTAACATATCTAAATACCCAATTAGAATTGGATAGTATTAGATATGCCAATCAGGTTTATTTAACAAGAAATATCACTAGAAAATATGATGCTGCAGAATTAATTTCGGAAAAGGAGAGGTTAATTGAGCAACATGAAAGAGATACCTTTTTAAAAAATAATACCATTACTTTCTTGATAGTTCTTTCACTAATTTTGGTATTGCTAGCTATTTACGGATTTAGGAGGAGTTATTTGAATAAAAGTAGGTTTCAAAAATTATTATTAGAACAGCAAGAAAAGTCTAAAATACATCAATCTGTTGCATTTGAAAAAGAGATAAAAACTAATCTAACTAAAAAAGAGGATTTAGATATTCCGGAAGATGTAGTTCAAACTATTTTAAAGAAACTACAAGATTTTGAAGCTAAAAACCAATTCGCAAAAAAACATTACACTCTGAATTCGTTAGCTAAAGAACTTAATACGAACAGTGCTTATCTTTCTAAGATCATTAATGTTTATAAACATATAAACTTTGCAAATTATCTTAATAATTTAAGAATTGACTTTGCTGTAGATCAACTGAGCACAAACAAAGCCTTACGATCTTATACCATTCAAGCAATAGCAGAGGAAGTTGGTTTTAAAAATGCGCAATCATTTTCTTCAGCTTTTCATAAAAAAACAGGTATCTATCCATCCTATTTTATAAAACACATAAAAGATTAATTTACAAACGCATAGCACCTTTTTTATCTCGTGAAATTTATAAATTTCAACTATTATGCCCTGTACTTTTCTGTATAAAATCGTAGATTGTGAGAAACACAAAAATCGAAAATGAAAAAGGGAAAATCAAAGCGATTAAGTTTGGATAAGATTAAGATAGCACAATTGAATCACATACAAAATATCAAAGGTGGATTTAATCCAAATACTGCTACCAACATATCAACTATAATTGATAATAATACAACAACTTCTAAAAATTGCGAGCTTACATCACTTTCTACTAAAACTGTTCCGGTGAGTAACACTAGAAACTGTATCTAGATTTTAAAATTTTTGTTTTTAACAATTATCACCATGAAAAAATATAAGAAATTAAGTTTAGACAAGATAAAAATTGCAAGATTACATAACCCTCAACTAATTTCTGGTGGTGCTGGCAATGATGAATTCCCTACAGGTTCTGCACCAGAACATTGTGAGACACATCCATTCTTTTGTTGGGAAAGTATATCAACAAAAACTGTTCCCATTAGTGGTCAAACATGTGTTTGCCTATAAATAATTATAAGTATACTATGAACAAACAAAATAAAAAAAAGCTAACCCTTGATAAAATAAAGATTGCTAAACTTGATAACCTTAATAACTTTAAAGGAGGACAACAAGAAAACACAGCAAATGCTAATTTCGAGGTTTATCTTACTAAACTAACTATTTGCGATACTTTTGGAGACTGTGTTTCGACAAAAACAATTCCAATAAGTGGTCATACTTGTATTTGTTTATAAATTAGACGAGAATTATACTAGTATAGATATATTTACAAACGTTTCAAATTACTTTTAAACGTCTGTAAATATATTCCTTAAAAGTTCTGCCAATAGGAACATGATGTCCTTGTATTTCTATAGTTTGATCATATTCATGTAGAGAATCAATTTTATTCCAATTAATAATATAGGATCTGTGGGGTTGTATAAATTCTTCATTTTTTAACTGCTCATGTAACTTCAAAATAGAATATCGGACCGATAACTTTTTATTACCCTCAGTAACTATAGAACAATAATTTTTAGAATCTGTATGTGCAAATAATATTGTATCTAAACGCACCCTTACCAGCTTATTCCCACTTTTTATAAAAATAACTTCCTCTTCTTTATTAATTACATCTTCAGTTAAACTTGTCACATCCTGTTTCTGAGCTAAAATTAATGCAGCTTGTAAATCATCTTTATTAATTGGTTTAGTTAAATATGCTACAGGACCAATATCTGCTGCAAGATTCATAGTATTTTTATCAGTATCAGAAGTGGTAAAAAAAACTGGAATTTTATATAAAGTTTTAATTTTATTTCCCAAAGAAATACCAGATTCTTCACCCTGAAGATGAATATCTAAAATTACTGCATCCGGTTTTAACTTTTCTACTTCTTCTAGTATTACAAATGGTTTATCAGAACTTCCTACGCATACATACCCCAACTCATCCAAGGTTATTTTAATATCTTCTAAATGAAAAATATCATCTTCAACAATATAAATATTCATGACTTGTGTAATTTATTATGCTGATAAAGATTCAGAACTGTTTTTTTCTGTGCTCAATATCATCGTTATGGGAATCCTTAAGTCAAAACGTGTGCCAATTCTTTTCTCAGAAGAGACGTCGATGGTTCCATTATGCATCTGTATAAAACGATACACCAAATTTAGTCCTAGTCCTGTACCCTTTTCTCCTTGTGTACCAATAGTAGATTTCTTCTCTTCCAAACTAAAGAGATGTTCTAACTGATCCTTAGACATGCCAACGCCAGTATCTATAATTGAACATAAAAATAACCTATCTTTATGAGAAAACGTTATCCGAATGCTTCCTTCTTCCGTGTATTTTAGTGCATTACCTATTAAATTTCTGAAAATCACATGAAAAGCACCTTTATCCATTGAGATCATTATATCTTCCTGATATTGTAACTCGATATTGGTTTTTTTATAAGCAGACTGTGCTTCATACACGGCTACAATCTCTTTTATATCGGTAGCTACATCGATAGTTTCTGGATTCATTTTATAACCATTCATTTGCTCCAAAGACCAATTGAGTAAATTGTCTAAGGTTATAGAAAGGCGTTCAGAATTTTGTTCTAATGCCTGAGATAACTCTTTGGTTTTTTCTATATTTCCTTTCTCGATATGATAGGTAAGTATTTTACCAGACCGTTGAAAAGGAATAATCATTCCTCTTAGATCATGTGATATAATAGAAAATAATCTATTTTTTACTTGATTCGTAGCTTTCAATTCTTTTTGTTGTTTCTGAAGTTTTCTGAAAGCCCAAGTTCCAATACCTAGAAATAACAATAAAACTCCAGTAGCAAGAAGATACCAGTTCTGTCTGGCTTGAGCTTGTTGAGCTAATAATTTTTGAGCATCTTTCTCTTTATTAAGAGTAACAATTTCTAATTCTTTCTTTTTAGTATCATATTTTTTGTCTAAATCTGCTACTTTAGTCTGAACCTGTTGATTAGAAACAGAGTCTTTAATCTTATAATACTTTTTCAAATGTTTTAACGCTAAACCAGTCTGACCCGTTTTCTCATAATAAGTACTAAGAGTTTTATGCATCTGTTGTATTTCATCAAGTACAACTAACTTTTTTGCTGTTTCTTCATATAGCTTTAGAAATTTTTTAGCATCATCATATTTTTCTTGGATAAGATATACGTTTATCAACGCATGAAAACAACGAAATAGATATTGATTCTTCTCTTGATTAATTAAATTAGTAGTACTATAAGCTTTTTCAAAATATTGTTCTGCTAAATCATATTGTTGTAGATTATTAAAATATATCCATCCCTTTTGTATTAAAGCCTGAAAAATCCTTTCATTATTCTTTATTTTAGTCGCTAGTTCAAAAGCTTTATTAGAAAATTCTAAAGCGTTATCGATTTCTTCTGTTTCTATAAAACTTTCTACCAGATAGGAGTAATTTAATATTAATAGGAAATCATTACCCTCTTTTTTTGCTAGAGGAATACTTTTTTTTAAGTACTTCAAAGCTGTTTTGTATTGTCCCCATTTAACATAACAATTCCCTAAAAGATAGTACGTTCTAGCAATTCCATCAGGATTTTGTTGATTTTCCTTTAAATCTATGGCTAATAATAAACTCTGAATTGCTTTTTCGTATTTCGACAGCCTAAAATAAGATAGCCCTTGATTATGATAACAAACGGCAAGTTCAATATCATTATTAATTCTCTTAGAGATAGTAATTGCCGAATCTATATATTTTAAAGAATTATGAAAATCCGACTTATTATCATGCAATTCTGCATAGCTTTGATAATAAAAGATCCAACGTTTATCATCAAAAAAATTATTTAAAATTCTCCGAGCATTAGATAAATCTTCTTCTGCACTTTCATACTTATTGTTTAATAAGTATGTATCAGCTCTATTAATATAAGCTTCGGCTAGAAATTCTTTTTCATCTATATCATTTCCTAATTCAATAGCTTTATTACAAAAATATAGCGAAGAATCTGTTTTTCTTTTCGATTCATACATTATAAAAGCAGAACTCAAGTAAATTTTCATTTTACAAAGTTCGTCCACTTTTGAAATCATATTATGATTATGCTTCAATTGCATGTCTGAACTTGTAATCGTATCCTTTTGCTTTCTCCATAAATCACAACGATCTTTTAAGCTCTGAGTATATATATTGATATTGGTAAGACAAAAAATGAATATAAATATATCTTTTACTTTGATCATAGTTGGTGATGATTAAAGTATGAATCAATACATACTTGGATATTAGTATATCAAAGATAAACGCTTAAAATTTATTTTAGATTGATTATGACTAAAACATTAATAAGAAGTAAAATCATATCTGGATAGTAACCTTATGCCAAATCCAAATTATCGAAGATTAAATTTTGTAAGATACTAGATCCCCTCTCTTTTTTTGATCGGAGTAGTAGGATTGTATCCAAACCCAGAAACTTCTAATTCTACATTCAACTGATTTAGAATATATCCTATAGTAGCATAATGATGAATCGCATGGCTATTGGCATGTGCCAAGATACTTTCTAAAGTATAATTAACAGTTACTTTACCTTGTCCCATATTATCAGTAACATGAATCAAATAGTCTGTATTGGCATCTATATAAGAAAGTAATGTTTTCTGCAGCATATATATATGATCTTTTGCTGCATCAATGTTGGTAGATAAAATTTCATCCCTCTTACGTGCGGTAAGATCAATATCATTTGTATCTAGTCCGTCTATAATACAATCAAAAAAATCAAGAGTATGTCTTATATGAGAACCAATACTTGAGTAATAAGGTCCTACAGAGGCATTACAGTAAGTTTTTAAATCTATTGCGTCTAATAATGCAATTGCATTATTGAGATTGTGGTTTATTGAGGATATTATAAGTTCTTTCATAGGGAATATTGACGTAAGATACACAATAAACTTACATAATAACTTTTGAAAAACGTTAAAATTATAAATAACGCAGAGAAGTATATACTACTCAATATCCAATATCGTTATTGATAAATCGAATGATAACCGCCGCTGTTAAACAGTAGGATATCTATCACTTTACTTATGGGTTTTCCATAAAAATTAAGACAAAGTGCGCATTTCATCGATTAATGACATTTATTTTTGGATGTTACTTAGAAAATATTGTATACTTGTACTGTTCATTAAAAAGCCCCATACAAATGAAAAGGATAGCATCAATTTTATTTTTACTTTGTTTTGTTAACCAGATTAATGCCCAAGATCTTTATGAAGATGCCTTAACAGCCGCTAGCTATGCATACTCTCACTCTAAGAAAGCTCATGGTGCCAATAATGTATTCCACACTCAAGAATATGCTGATAAAGCTATAGAAGCTTTCGAAAAAGTAGAAGCTCTTGCCGACAAATGTGGATGTGATGATGCTAATGAAACGGCTTATGAGGCTAAAACTAAAATGGTAAGTTCTATGGATCAGGACACTTATGAGCGTAGTAGATACTATGCTAAACAAGCGAAAGAGCTTGGTCCTAAATTATTAGAGCAATTAACAAATTGTCAAGCAAATAATGGTAGTGATTCTTATTCTGAAGATATAGCTGATGTAAGTGAGGAAGAAGAAGCTATTGCTGCTGCTTCTGAAGAAGTGGCTCAAAAGCAAAAAGAATTAGAAGCGCAAAGACGTCAATTAGAAATCGAACAACAAAAACTACAAGAGCAAATCGCAGCACAACAAAAAGCGCAAGCAGAATTTGAAGCACAACGTGCAGCAGAATTAAAGCAACAAACTGCAGTAAAAGCGAAAGCTGAGCAGGCATTACAAAAATTAGAAAGTGCTTTACAAGAATTAAGTATTGCTTTTGATGACAACTCTACATTTGAAACTCAAAAAGATTATGTAAGAAGTGAAAATGATTTAATGAACGAAACCCTTGACGATACAAAAAGTTTCTATGTAAATAGAGCAAAAGAACTAACCAAGAGTGCTATGCAACAATTCGCTGGTTACACAGAAAATTAATACAATTGAATTTTATTTTGTAGCCCCAAAATAAAATTTTTCAGAGACGGCACTTTTAACTAAGTGTCGTTTTTTTTTGCTTTAATCCGAACAAAACAAAGTATCAATCTTGAATAATTTGGAATTATTCCATAAATTTGGAATTATTCCAAAAAAAAGTAAGATTGAGAACTATACTACATTTAGACTTAGATACATTCTATGTATCTGTAGAGCGACTCATAGACAGTTCTTTACAACAAAAACCTTTGCTAGTAGGGGGAATTAGCGATCGCGGTGTTGTAGCGGCTTGTAGTTATGAGACCAGAACATTTGGTGTGCATTCAGGAATGTCTATGAAAATAGCAAAAGAATTATGTCCTGAAGCTACTGTTATAAAAGGTAATGCAGGTACCTACAGTAAATATTCTGATATCGTTACAGAAATCATCAAAGAAAAAGTTCCTGTATTAGAAAAATCCAGTATCGATGAGTTTTATGCTGATCTTTCTGGGATGGATAAATTCTTTGGTGCCTATAAATATGCATCAGAATTAAGGCAAAAAATTATATCCGAAACTGGATTACCGATCTCTTTAGGTTTTGCTCAAAACAAAGTAGTTTCTAAAGTAGCTACTAATGAAGCGAAACCCAATAACCAATTAAAGATTGATTTTGGTAAAGAAAAACCTTTTCTAGCTCCACTATCCATTAAAAAAATTCCGATGGTGGGTGATAAAACATTTCAGACACTTCGTAATCTAGGAGTTAGACAGGTAAAAACAATACAGGACATGCCTGTAGATGTTATGCAAAGAGTGTTAGGGGCCAATGGACTAACGATTTGGAAAAGGGCAAACGGAATTGATGATACTCCTGTGATTGGTTTCTCTGAACGAAAATCTATTTCTACAGAGAGAACATTTGATAGAGACACTATAGATGTGCATAAACTGCGAAATATTCTAGTTGCAATGACAGAGAACTTATCTTATCAGCTACGCAGAGGAAATAAATTGTGTGCGTGTGTTGCTGTAAAAATTAGATACTCCGATTTCAACACCTACTCTAAACAGCTTAAAATACCTTACACTAGTGCTGATCATGTATTAATTCCAAAAATACTTGGACTATTCGAAAAACTATATCAAAAAAGATTGTTAGTACGTCTCATAGGAATTCGATTTAGTCATTTAGTAACAGGAAACTATCAGATTAACCTTTTCGAAGACAATGAAAAGCAGCTAAATCTTTATAAAGCTTTGGATCATATAAGAAATCAATATGGAGACCGAAGTGTTATTAGAGCTGTTGCTATGGGATCTAAAACTATTGGCAGAATGCAAAACCCTTTTAATGGTCAACCTCCTATTGTATTAGCACATAGAAAACAATAAAATAGATTTTATATCTCATGTATCTAAATTGTCATTCATATTATAGTCTAAGATTTGGAACTTTTTCTGAAATTGAACTACTAGAATTAGCTAAAGAAAATTGTGTTGATTCTTTGGCTTTGACGGATATCAATAATACATCAGCATGCCTTAATTTTATCAGAAAAGCCAAAGAATACAACATTAAACCAATTGTAGGTATTGATTTTAGAAATAATCATCAACAATTATATGTAGGGCTTGCCCAAAATAATAAAGGATATAAGGAATTGAATGACTTTCTATCGTATCATTTACACAATAAAATAGCATTTCCAGAAACTGCTCCCCTATTCCAAAATGCTTTTGTCATATATCCATTTAAGCAAATTATAGAAACCCTAAAAAAAACATTAAATACAAATGAATTTATTGGTGTTACCATAAAAGATATTCCAAAACTTAGACTTTCAAAAACTTTACTATTAGAAAATAAGCTTGTTATTCTTCAGCCTGTAACTTTTAGATCTAAAAAAGATTTTAATACTCATCGTTTACTAAGAGCTATAGATAATAATATTTTATTAAGTCGATTACCCGAAGATCAGCAAGCTTGTTTTTCTGAACAAATGATTCACAAAGATCAAATTACAAAAGAGTTTCAGGAATTTGACTTCATCATTAGAAATACCAAAAAGATCGGCAGTCAATGTACTATCGACTTTGACTTTTCTAAAAACAAACCCTCCTTAAATCAAAAAACATATACAGGAGATATTCAAAAAGACAACGAATTATTACAAAAACTATGTACAGAAGGGTTGCCTTATCGATATAAAAATCCTGGTAAAAAAGTAAAAGATCGACTAAAAAAAGAACTAGATCTCATTACCAAAATGAATTTTGTATCCTATTTTCTTCTCAATTGGAGAATCATTTCATATGCACAAGAACAAGGCTATTACTATGTTGGTCGCGGTAGTGGAGCCAATAGTATTGTTGCATATTTACTTAAGATCACAGATGTGGATCCTATAGAGTTAGATTTATATTTCGAACGTTTTATCAACTCACATCGCACTAGTCCTCCTGATTTTGATATTGACTTCTCTTGGAGAGATCGACAGGATATCACACGTTTTATCTTTTCAGAATTCAATAATGTAGCATTATTAGGAGCGTATGTTACATTTCATTATAAAGGAGCCGTAAGAGAATTAGGAAAAGTATTTGGGTTACCTAAATTTGAAATCGATAAACTTAGTGGAGGCGATTATGATTATAACTCTTTAGATCATATCCACAAATTAGTGATTACTTATAGCCAGCTATTACAAGGAATTCCTAACTACATTAGTATCCATGCCAGTGGTATCTTAATCAGTGAACAACCACTCCACAATTATGCCGCCACAGATTTGCCTCCAAAAGGTTTTCCGACAGTACAATTTGATATGATCATTGCAGAAGATTTAGGACTTTATAAGTTCGATATCCTAGGTCAGCGCGGTTTAGCAAAAATCAAAGAAGCTATAAACATAATTCAATATAATCAACCAGAGAAAGCTAATTTCGACATTCATGATATTGAAAAATTCAAGAAAGACCCTAACATAAATGCTCTGATTAGAGATGCTAAATGTTTGGCTTGTTTTTATGTAGAATCTCCCGCTATGCGTATGCTACTAAGTAAGCTAAAAACAGATAATTATTTGGGATTAGTGGCGGCAAGTTCTATCATACGACCTGGAGTAGCCAAAAGTGGAATGATGAGAGAATATATTTTAAGAGAGCACGATAAAAATAGGCGTAACAACTCTCACCCTATTATGCTAGATCTTATGAAAGATACTTATGGCATTATGGTATATCAAGAAGATGTAATTAAAGTAGCTCATCTTTTTGCTAAACTTACCTTAGATGAGGCTGATGTACTACGAAGAGGAATGAGTGGTAAATTTAGATCTCGTAAAGAATTTAAAGAAGTACAACAAAAATTCATTCAGAATTGTAGGAATGAAGGGTATGAAGAACAGCTTATATTCGAAATATGGGATCAGGTAGCGAGTTTTGCTGGTTATGCCTTCCCAAAAGGACATTCGGCCTCTTACGCTGTAGAAAGTTATCAGAGCTTATTTTTAAAAGCTTATTTTCCTCTAGAATATTTAGTAGCTACTTTAAATAACGGCGGAGGATTCTATCGACCAGAAGTATATTTACATGAAGCTAAATTACTAGGAGCCATAATTCATACACCTTGTATTAATGTTAGTCACTATGAACATATTCTTAAAAACAATCATATTTATCTCGGACTAAACATTTTACGAAACTTAGATCATAAAACAGCTGAGCTCATACTATCAGAGCGTCAAATACATGGAGACTATGTTTCGCTTAATGACTTTATTGATCGTGTTCCTATAAGTATAGAACAGATAAGTATTTTGATTAAAATAGATGCTTTTGCTTTTACCCAAAAGAATAAACATGAATTATTATGGGAAGCTCATTTCAAATTACATAGTATTTCGTCAAACTATGACCAACCCCTTTTATTTAAAGAAAAGCGCACAGAATATAGATTACCTGAGTTCGCATCTTCTAAATTAGAAGATGCTTTTGAGCAAATTGAATCTTTTGGATTTCCAATTTGCGGGTATTATGAGATATTAACCACTAAACCTGTTAATCAAAATAGAGCAAATGACTTAAAAGCATATCTAAATAAAAAAATTGATATTTATGGCTATCTCATTGCTATGAAAAATACAAGTACTTCCAATGGTAAAAGAATGGCTTTTGGTACTTTTTTAGATCAATTTGGTGATGTATTTGACACTGTACTATTTCCACCTGTACAAGAAAAATATAAATTAAGACACAAAGGTATTTATCGTATGTATGGCAAAGTGGTTGAAGAATTTGGTTTTTTAAGTATCGAAATTATCAAAATTGTAAAACAAGACTATATCCAAGATCCACGATATGCTTAACAAATTAGTTTAATTTATGTTCCACCACAGTCATACTTTATTTTTACAGTCTGTAAATTCTCCCATATAGGTTCGTGAAACTCTTTTGGTGATAATCTAAAATAAACAATATACTTTTTTAGAACATTGCAGTATGAAGAATTTATCTTCGCATTGAGTATTATTTTTTCCCGTTTAAAAAAAGCATCGTATACTTCAATTTTCCCTTCAAACATTGAATTTAGTCCTTGAGACTTATAAATAGTAACTTTTGTTTTTGGCAGTTTTTTAAAAAACTTAAGTTTGGTAAGCAATCCTGTTTTCATTAAGCCAGTAAAATATGTGTCCATATCAGAGGTCACTCTTGAGTTTGTCAAATCTGGATCATCTTCTAAAATCCATATAAAAACATAACTAAAATAATCTTCATCATCTACATCTCCCCAACCTTCTGCAAAACGGATATGCTCTTCTCCTTTGTAAGGAAGTGATCGCGCAAAAATCAATGGAAATTCTAATACTTCTTTTCGCCAAGTATTAGGTGCTTCTAATAAATTTTCAATCTTAGTCGATTTACATCCATTGATCATAATCATAATGATCAAAACTATAATCTTTTGTAATAACCTCATTTGATAAACTTCGCTTTATAGCGTACAAATCAATAGCATTAAGGAGTAAAAAAATAAATTATGTGATCAATAGGATATATTAGGGATGAATAGGAAGGTCGGAAAATTAATCGCAATCAAAACACAAAGAATAAGTTACTTTTTATCAGAATAAACTTCATGAAACAGATCTATTCTAGATCTAGAAACGGGTATTGCTTCTTGTAATCCAGTTACAGTTATTGTGTACCCTCTTTTGTTTCCTTTTACTTTTTCGATTCTATCTGTGTTTATCAAATAAGAACGATGACACCTAAACAAAAAAGGATATAGATAAAACTGCTTGGTAACTTTTTCTAAAGTACACCTAAGTATATTACGAAAAATTTTTCCTTCTTTGAGATAAAAAACTTCAATATAATTACCACTACTTTTTATTAATAATATTTCCTGAGGAAACACTTCTAATATGTCATTTTCGGTATCTGATAATAAGCATACTTTACCCAATGATAAATTAAAATCTTCACTGCTATTAAAGCTTGAATTTAGATCTCCATTAACTAGATTAAAATAATGTTTAATGAACAACGAAAGTGGTATAAAAAACAATTCAAAAATCAAGACGTCTTGAAAAGATACCCCTAACCAATCTATAAAACGTATATTTCTAAAACCACCTGAAATTAGGTTAATTAAAAAGGTAACTCCTAAAAACAGAGTTATATCCAATAAAACTTGGATATATAAAATTTGGCTTACAAACCTTTTTCTAAAAACACTATAAGTAACTTTTCTCGAAGTAAAAGTTATTAATAATACAACTATTGATGATATGAATGAATCCCCCAACAATCGACTATATGAATAATTATTATAACCAAACGGTTGAAATAATAATAATATAAAAAAAACAGAAACTCCTAATGTGATTGGAGTGACAATTTGTTCTTTTGCTAACCACTTATTCAAACCAAAGGACATCACAAATAAAAAATTGATTCTATAGATTCTAATTTAATAATAATCTAAAATTAACAAGAAGCTTTACAAAATCAAAAGTATATATTAAATCTTAATATTTATTTATCAGTCTATGATGACACGCATAATAACTAAAATATTAATTTAGGGGAATTTTTAACCTATAAATTAAATATTATGTACAAAAAACTGTTATCCATTCAGGGTATTAATCAATTAAACAAGCAAGAGCAATCCACTATAAATGGTGGTTATCAGTCTAGTTGTCCATCTAATGGAAGTGGTGCTACAGGTCAGAGTTGTAGTGTTGCATCTCAATGTAGACCCATCCTTTCTGGTTTCCCTGTAGCGTGTATTCGTGGTTGTTGTCTGAGTGCTTTTTAGTGCTTTGTTGACTATAGTTTCATAGTCTACATTTTGAGTTTACTTCATAAAAAAACCCTTCATTGTTATAATGAAGGGTTTTCAAGGAAGGCGGCGACCTACTCTCCCACGATTGTAGTACCATTGGCGCTAACGGGCTTAACTTCTCTGTTCGGAATGGTAA